>NZ_CADDIS010000006.1:0-245312 GCF_902751245.1 Vibrio sp. Vb339
GGCTGTTCGCCATTTAAAGTGGTACGCGAGCTGGGTTTAGAACGTCGTGAGACAGTTCGGTCCCTATCTGCCGTGGGCGTTGGAAAATTGAAAGGGGCTGCTCCTAGTACGAGAGGACCGGAGTGGACGAACCTCTGGTGTTCGGGTTGTCATGCCAATGGCATTGCCCGGTAGCTAAGTTCGGAATCGATAACCGCTGAAAGCATCTAAGCGGGAAGCGAGCCTTGAGATGAGTTTTCCCTGACACTATAAGTGTCCTAAAGGGTTGTCGTAGACTACGACGTTGATAGGCAGGGTGTGTAAGTGCTGCGAGGCATTGAGCTAACCTGTACTAATTGCCCGTGAGGCTTAACCATACAACACCCAAGGGGTTTTGTGGACTCAAAGACAGACCTTGAATGAGTTTGAAAGAGACTTTTAAATCAGTTTTCCGAATTTTAAAATTTGCTTGGCGACCATAGCATTGTGGACCCACCTGATTCCATGCCGAACTCAGAAGTGAAACACAATAGCGCCGATGGTAGTGTGGGGCTTCCCCATGTGAGAGTAGGACATCGCCAGGCTTTAAATTCGTTATTTGCGTAGCAAATAACAACCTCAACAGTGTACTAATCTGTTGATGACAATTTGTTGGAGGGATGGCTGAGTGGTCGAAAGCACCGGTCTTGAAAACCGGCAACCGTTAATAGCGGTTCTAGGGTTCAAATCCCTATCCCTCCACCACCATTAGAAAGCCCGCTGAGAAATCAGCGGGCTTTTTTCTTATCTGCGATATACATAAATAAAAAAGGGAAGAGCACTGACGTGCTCTTCCCTTTTTTGTGTTTAAAACAATGATGACTAGTCAGCTAAATATTTCCCTTCTGCGACTTGCCAGAACGCTCGAATTAGAGGGTTATCTAGCTGCGCTCGCTTACAACATACGCCTAATTCAAATGGTTTGATGGGCTCTATCTTTAAGCGGTCAACTTTATCTCTTACTGGACTGTTGTTTATGACCACATCGGGTGCGATACCAACCCCACATCCTAGAGCAACCATACTTACAATTGCCTCATGACCTGATACTTGAGCGTAAATATTGGGTTTTATCTTCATCTTTTTGAACCATGCGTTCGCACGTTCTCGCGCAGTCCCTGCTTCCGGAATGATAAAAGGCACTTCATTCCAGTTTGGTTTATCAGATTGCAGTTGTTGGCTAAAGCTACTCACGCCAGATGGAATGATGACTGACAGTGGAATATCGCTAATCGTTTCGAATTCTAACCTTGAAGGAAGGATATCTGGCTTTGCTGAAATCGCGATATCCGCTTCATCGTTTAAGATCTTGTCGATGGATTGAGCTGGATCGCCAGTAGAGAGCTTAAATTCAATATACGGATGAATAGCCCTAAATTCGGTTATGAGTTCAGGTAGGTGACTATAGCTAGCCGTTACTGAACAAAATATACGTATCTCACCTTTAAGCTCTTGCTCTCCGCCCTTCAGGTGAAGGTTATATTGCTGCCACTCTCCCACGATGCTCAATGCTACAGGCAATAGGTGTTTTCCTGCAGGGGTCAGATCAACACTGCGGTTGTCTCTGATAAGCAGTTCTTGCCCTGTTTCCTCTTCAAGCTTTTGTATCTGACGGCTCAGCGCTGAAGGACTGACGTGCATAGCAGCAGCGGTTTTGCTGAAACTCTTGCTGTCGCATAAATGTATAAATAATTGTAGAGATTTTATGTTCATGTTCTGCGATCGTTTCCATGTTGCATTTATTGCAATAACTAATTGTGAATATATCACTTTCAGCAACGGAGTGTCTGTTTTAGTATGAAGTCATTCGATAGAGAGATATCGACCTTACGGACTTATTTTTAAAGGAGTGCCCTAGAATGGCTAACTATTTCAATACATTAAACCTTCGTGAACAACTAGACCAATTAGGTCGTTGCCGCTTTATGGATCGTGAAGAATTCGCGACAGAAGCTGAATACCTTGAAGGTAAGAAAATCGTAATTGTTGGTTGTGGTGCTCAAGGCCTAAACCAAGGTCTAAACATGCGTGATTCAGGTCTAGACGTATCTTACGCTCTACGCCAAGCGGCAATTGATGAAAAGCGTCAATCATTCAAAAATGCTGATGAAAATGGCTTTGTTGTGGGTAGCTACGAAACGCTAATCCCTCAAGCAGACCTAGTAATCAACCTTACTCCTGATAAGCAACACACAAACGTTGTTGAAACAGTAATGCCTCTAATGAAGCAAGGCGCTGCTCTTGGTTATTCTCACGGCTTTAACGTTGTTGAAGAAGGCATGCAATTACGTGCTGACCTTACTGTGGTAATGGTTGCACCTAAGTGTCCAGGTTCTGAAGTACGTGAAGAGTACAAGCGTGGCTTCGGTGTACCAACACTTATTGCTGTTCACCCAGAAAACGACCCTAAAGGTGAAGGTTGGGATATCGCTAAAGCTTGGGCTGCTGGTACTGGTGGTCACCGTGCAGGTTGCCTAGAGTCTTCTTTCGTAGCGGAAGTTAAATCTGACCTTATGGGTGAGCAAACTATCCTTTGTGGCATGTTACAAGCGGGTTCTATCGTATCTTACGAGAAGATGATCGCTGACGGCATCGAACCTGGTTACGCAGGCAAGCTTCTACAATACGGTTGGGAAACGATCACTGAAGCACTTAAGTTTGGTGGCGTAACTCACATGATGGATCGCCTATCTAACCCAGCTAAAGTTAAAGCGTTTGAGCTTTCTGAAGAGCTTAAAGACCTAATGCGTCCGCTTTACAACAAACACATGGATGACATCATCTCTGGTCACTTCTCTAGCACAATGATGGCTGACTGGGCTAACGATGACGTGAACCTACTAGGCTGGCGTGAAGAGACAGGCGAAACTGCATTCGAAAACTACCCAGCTTCTGACGTAGAAATCTCAGAACAAGAGTACTTCGACAACGGTATCCTAATGGTTGCTATGGTTCGTGCCGGTGTTGAGCTAGCATTCGAAGCTATGACAGCATCAGGCATCATCGACGAGTCTGCTTACTACGAATCTCTACATGAGCTTCCACTAATCGCAAACACAGTTGCTCGTAAGCGTCTTTACGAAATGAACGTTGTAATCTCTGATACTGCTGAGTACGGTAACTACCTATTCGCTAACGTAGCTACACCGCTACTACGTGAGAAGTTCATGCCTTCAGTAGCGACAGACGTAATCGGCCGTGGTCTAGGTGAAACATCTAACCAAGTTGATAACGCTAAGCTAATTGAAGTTAACGAAGCTATCCGTAACCACCCTGTAGAGTACATTGGTGAAGAGCTACGTAGCTACATGAGCGACATGAAGCGTATCGCTGTAGGCGGTTAATGAGTCGCTTAGATACTGACAAATTTGCAGAAAAAGCGAAGCAGTATCATTAGCTCCTTACTGGTTGGAGTTATAAATAAGCAACACAACATCTAATAGAAAGGCTTGGTCGCCGTTGACCAAGCCTTTTTGCTTTTAGGAACATAGCCTTATAAGTCAATTGAATGAACATTGCTTGATAGGTCTTCGTCGACTTGCAGTTCTTGATTGATCCTCAGAAATACAAAAGGGTTGGTGCTTTCACACCAACCCTTTCAGTTTTCTTGCTTTACGTTTACTTGTCGGCAATCTTTGCTTCTAAGTTCGCTAGCTTTTGTTCCATTTCAGTTAGCTTTTGGCGAGTGCGCAGTAGTACTTGTGTTTGAACATCAAACTCTTCACGGCTCACAACGTCTAGCTTGTTTAGTTGGCCTTGGATAACCTGGCGAACTTTTTGATCTACGTCTGAACCAAGCTCTTTTACTGGTTGAGGCATAGAATCGTGGATCTGCTTAGCAATCTGCTCTAGTTTTTTTGGATCAAACATATCAATTAAAACTCCTGAATATTTACCACTATTCTATTTAATCACACTTGAGATGTCGCCTATGGCGTATAAAAAAAGGCCACCGAAGTGGCCTTTTTATTGTTAATACGACTTAGCGATTACTTATTATCAGCTAATTCTCTGTGTGCTGCTTTTGCTTCATCGACGCGAGCTAGCTTTTCTAGATCTTTGTCTTCAACAAATACAGGTAGAGGTTTGTGTTTTTCAGCCAAGTAGCTGTAAATCACTGGCAGTACAAATAGCGTGAAGATAGTACCAATCGCTAGACCTGCAACGATTACGATACCAATACTAAAGCGCTGAGCTGCACCCGCACCACTTGCGTACATCAGTGGAATTAGACCCGCGATCATTGCTGCTGTTGTCATCAAGATTGGACGAAGACGAACCTTCGCAGCTTCCATTACCGCTTCGATACGAGTTTTGTGATGATGCAACTGTTCTTCTTTTGCAACTTCACAGATCAAGATACCGTGCTTGGTAATCAGACCGACCAAGGTGATCAAACCTACTTGCGAGTAGATGTTCATCGTTGCTGCACCCCAAGCCAGAGCGATTAGGGCACCACAGATCGCCAGTGGTACAGATACCATGATAACCAGTGGATCTTTCAGAGATTCAAACTGAATCGCTAGTACCAAGAAGATGATAGCCAGTGCTAGACCAAAGGTCGCGTAAAGTGCGCTACCTTCAGTTACGTATTGACGCGCTTCACCCATGTAATCGTGGTTGTAGCCACTTGGAAGCTTATTCGCCGCCGTGTCTTCAAACCATGCAATTGCATCACCCATTGCAGCGCCTGGAGCTGGTACTGCGCCAATCGTAGCTGAGTTCAATTGGTTGAAGTGAGGAAGAGAACGAGGCTCTGCCACAACATCAATCGTAATCAAACTGCCTAGTGGTACAGCATTGCCATCCGCAGCACGTACGTAGTAGTTATTCATCGATTCTGGGTTCAAACGGAATTTACGTTCAACCTGAGGGATAACCTCGTAAGAACGACCATTCAAGTCGATACGGTTTACGTAGCCATCTGACATCATGGTACCTAGCGTGATACCGATATCTTGCATGGTCACGCCGTATGCGCCCGCTTTATCCTTGTCGATGTGTACTTTCATCGTTGCTGAGTCGTAGTTCAGATCGAGATCCGAGTATACGAACAGTGGGTTTGTCGCTACATCAGTCAAAATGTCAGTGGTGATCTGGAACAAGCTCTCAAAACTGTTTGGTGTTGTAATAACAAACTGAATTGGAAGACCTGAACCTGCACCTGGTAGTTCTGGCATCTGGAAGGCGGTTACTGCCATTCCTGGGACATCTTTAACAAGCTCACCGACACGGTTTGCTACTTCTGATTGACTCGTTTCACGTTCACTCCAAGGCACCATCGATGCGATACCAAACGCTTGGTTTGCATTAGGCACACCTGTAAATACCTGCGCGTAAGCTACTTCTGGCTGATCAGACAGAATATTGTTTACGTCGTTCATGGTATTTTGCATGAAGTCTAAGTTTGCATTCGACGGTGCAGTACCCATCAGCATGATTACACCTTTATCTTCTGAAGGTGCTAATTCACTAGGGATGAACTTAAACAGCATCGGCAAGCTTGCAAATACGATGATCGCAAAACCAATGAACACTGGACGGTGGTTCATAACTGCGCCAAGCATACGCTCGTAACGGTTAGTCATGCCATCCAAAACACTATGAACTTTCTGCTCAAATTTGCTCGGCTCAGCGTGAGCTTTAAGCATTTTTGAACACATCATTGGCGATAGCGTTAGTGCCACGATACCCGATACAAATACAGAACCGGCTAGGGTTAGTGCGAACTCTTTAAATAGCGAGCCCGTGATACCACCCATCATCGCGATTGGAGCGTATACCGCACCTAGCGTTAGTGTCATTGCGATAACAGGCACCGCAATTTCACGAGTACCAATGATCGCCGCGCGGAAAGGGGACTCTCCGAGCTTGATATGCCTGTCGACGTTCTCAAGTACTACGATCGCATCATCCACCACCAGGCCGATGGCGAGTACCATTGCCAGTAGCGTCATCAGGTTCCAAGAGAAGCCCATTGCCTGCATTACCATTGCCACACCAATCAAAGACAGTGGGATAGTAACGATAGGAATCAGTACCGCTCGGAATGAACCCAGGAACAAGGTAATTACGATCAATACGATTAATGCCGCTTCAAGAATGGTCTTGATAACCTCTTGAATTGACTCGTTAATCGCAATGGTTGAATCGTACATTACGTTCATAGAGATGTTGCTTGGTAGGTTCTTCTCTAGTTGAGGAAGAAGCTCAAGTACATCTGCAGCGATGTTGATTGGGTTCGCACTTGGTGCCGCATTAATTGCTGCAACAACCGCTTCCTGACCGTTTGCACTTGCACGGTAAACGTCGTGGCTTTTCTCTAGAGAAACCTTAGCGATGTCAGACAGACGAATAATCTCACCTTCACCACTTCTAACGACTAAGTTCTCTAACTCTTCAGTGTTCGATACTTGCGTGTCGGCACTGCCGTTATAAAGAACAAATTCACCCGTTGCTTGACCCGTAGCTGATTGGTAGTTGTTCGCATCCAATACCGCCATAACGTCAGTTGCAGTTAGGTTTACCGCCGCCATTTTTGATGGATCTAGCCACACGCGCAGTGCGTATTTCATACCACCATATAGGTCAACTTTAGAAACACCATTTACCGTGAATAGTTGCGGGTTGATTACACGCTCTAGATAGTCGGTAATTTGGCTCGACACCAACTCATCACTGGTAAAACCAATGTAGAGTACAGCCGTCGTTGAACCGGTAGACATGGTTACGGTTGGATCTTCGGCTTCTTTAGGAAGCTGAGAACGCACCGAGTTAGTCTTGGCCAGTATGTCAGACAGCGCCGCATTCGGGTCGGTGTTCAACTTCATGTTAACGGTAATAGTAGAGCTACCGAGCACAGAAGAAGAAGTCATATAGTCGATGTTATCCGCTTGAGCCACAGCCTGTTCGAGGGGCTGGGTGATAAAGCCTTGGATAAGATCAGCACTTGCACCGTAGTAACTCGTGGTTACGGTTACGACGGTATTCGTCATTTCAGGGTATTCACGCACCTGCATTTTGAAGATTGCTTGTAAGCCAAGCAGCGCAATCAAAAAGCTGATGGATACCGCTAGAACTGGACGTTTAATAAAAACATCAGTAAAGCGCATTGTGCCTCCAGTTACAGCTTAGGTGTTTCAGATGGTGGAGTGATTGCATCACTTTCAACAACCTTAACTTTGGCACCGTTACTTAGACGTACTTGGCCAGAAGTTACAACCGTATCGCCGGCTTTAACACCTTCAAGGATGTGTGCAATATCAGCTGTACGCTCACCTACTTTTACAACATGTTGAGCAACACGTTGAACGCCGTCTTCTTCAGTCAGGATGTAAACATTGTCACCGTATAGAGTGAAAGTAATCGCTGTTTGAGGCAGAGTTACTTGGTTCTCTAGTTTAGGCAGAATGATGTTAGCGCGAGCGAACATACCGCTACGAAGCTTGCCATCATTATTTGGAATGTCTGCTTGAACTTGGATAAGACCACTTTGGATGCTTACTGCGGGTTCAATTGCACTGATAGAGCCTTCAAACGGTGTCTCTGGGTAAGCATCAACAAAGATGTCGATAGCCTGACCAACATTGATTCGAGAGATATCTGTTTGAGAAACCGTGAAGCGCAGGCGCATGACACTGGTATCTTCTAAACGAACGATATCGGTACCCGATTGTAGGTATTGGCCTAGGTATACATTACGAATACCAACAGTACCGTCGAATGGCGCGCGAATTTCACGGCGCTCGATCGATGCTTTTAGGCTTTCAATGTCAGCAGATAGAGAGAAGTAGTTCGCTTCTGCTTCATCGTACGCTTCTTTAGAGATAGAACCTTTCTTGAATAGACCTTGGTAACGCTTGTATTTTGCTTTCGCAGCAGGCAAACGAGCTTCAGAACTCTTTAGGTTTGCTTTCTCTACGTCAGAATCAAGACGTACCAGTTGCTGACCATTCTTAACATCAGTACCTGACTCGAAAGAGATCTGGTCAATAACACCGCTGGTTTCGTTCGCTAGTGTCACACCTTGGTTAGGTTCGATGAAGCCGATAGCTTCAATCACTGGAACCCAGTCGATCGGCTGAACTTCAGTTACCGTTACTGGAAACTCTGGTTCAGGGCGGTTGGCCATATACTCAGCAATTTTTTGTTGTTTGAACATGTTAAACCCAATAACGCTGCCGAAAAGTAGTACAGCGATGAGTAACATGAAGAAAGTCCACTTTTTCATTATGGTCAAAACTCCGATCTAGTGTTTAATTATTGCGTCCCAACTAGCTTCGATTGCAGATTCTAGTTCTGCCTCATCAAGTTGGTAAAATCCTAAAGAATGCTTGCGTGCTAGAGAAACACTAGCCGCCAAGCTCAATCCACCTAATACTTCATTGTTAAGTGGTTTAAACAATCCTTGTTCTTTCCCCTCATTAAATAGCAGCTCAACTTGGGCAAACATTTTACGTTCTAGTTCCCTGAAGTTTAGGCTATTTGTGATGGGTAGAGAGTCATACTGAACCCGATTTTTTATTGCGGCTAAATTCGTTCCTGCTAAGTTCCATATGTTCAACCACATAGTACGGTAGCGTTGTTTAATTGGATCCGAATCATTAACCCCTTCTTGAACAGCATCAGCTACTCTTTGAGTCACGAGCATTCGAACATCTTCTATCAAATGCTCTTTATCATCGAAGTAGCGATAGATAGTGCCTGCAGCCACTCCCGCTTCTTTGGCTAATTTTTGCATTGAAAGGCCTTGGAAACCGACCTCTGCAATTAGCTTTTCAGCTGCAGAAAGTATTTGCTGGCGTTTATCCCGAGGTGCATGAGTTGTCATATTTCAATCACCAATGAATGAACGTTCATTCATTATAGCCTAATAACCACACACATGTGCAACAAAGTTTTACATATTCAGCGTAAAAATCTTGTATAAGAGAACGTAGCATTCGTGCTGTTGCAGCATTATTATAGGCGCGCAATTGAATTCGCCCCTCTAGACCAAACTGAGAATCAAATGAAACTGAACCCAAGACAAGATGAAGCCGTGAAATATGTTTCGGGCCCCTGCTTAGTATTAGCGGGCGCTGGATCCGGTAAAACACGTGTTATCACCAATAAAATTGCTTATCTGGTTCAGGAGTGTGGCTATAAGGCGCGTAATATTGCGGCGATGACCTTTACTAATAAAGCGGCACGCGAGATGAAAGAGCGTGTTGGGCAAACTCTAGGTAAGGGCGAATCGAAAGGGCTGATTGTTTCGACTTTTCATACTATGGGCTTAACCATCATTCGTCGTGAATACAAAGCGCTGGGTTTGAAAGCGGGCTTCTCTCTGTTTGATGACCAAGACCAATTAGCGCTATTAAAAGAGCTAACAGAGAGGCAGATCGATGGTGATAAGGATTTGCTACGCGCTTTAATGAGCACCATTTCGAATTGGAAAAATGACATGCTGACGCCAGATCAGGCGAAAGCACGTGCTCAAGGCGAACAAGAGCAGTTGTTTGCATTCTGTTTTGAGATGTACCAGAAACAGATGAAGGCATACAACGCGCTTGATTTTGATGATCTGATCGCGATGCCTGTATTGTTACTGAAAACCAATCAAGAGGTACGTGAGCGCTGGCAGTCGCGTATCCGCTATTTACTGGTCGATGAATACCAAGATACCAACACCAGCCAATATGAGTTGGTTCGCTTACTGGTGGGAGAGCGTGGTCGTTTAACGGTAGTAGGTGACGATGACCAATCTATCTATTCCTGGCGTGGTGCAAAACCGCAAAACTTGGTGTTGCTGGGTGAGGACTATCCAAATCTTCGCTTGATCAAACTCGAGCAAAACTATCGCTCAACCAGCCGAATATTACGTGCGGCTAACATCTTGATCGCCAACAACCCACACGTTTATGAAAAGTCACTGTTCTCAGAGATCCCGGACGGTGAAAAGCTCAAGGTATTGAATGCTAAGAATGAAGAGCATGAAGCAGAGCGTATTACCGGCGAGATCATCGCCCACAAGTTTTTGAACCGTACTGAATACAAAGATTACGCAGTGCTTTACCGTGGTAATCACCAATCTCGCTTGATAGAGAAAGCCTTGATGCAGAACCGTGTGCCTTACAAGATCTCTGGCGGTACCTCTTTCTTTGCGAGAGCCGAGATTAAAGACATCATGGCTTACCTGCGTGTGTTGGTGAACCCTGATGATGACAACGCGTTTCTACGTATTGTAAACACACCGCGTCGTGAGATTGGTCCGGTGACGCTTGAGAAGTTAGGCAGTTACGCCAATATGCGTGGTAAGAGTCTTTTTGAAGCCAGCTTTGAGATGGGTTTAGAGCAAACCCTAACAGGCCGAGGCTTAGAGAACCTGCGCCGCTTCGGTGACTGGATTGTTCGTATCTCAGACAATGCAGAGCGTGGTAATACGGTTGAAGCCGTTCGTTCTTTGGTTCGTGACATCAACTATGAAGATTGGTTGTACGAAACCTCAGCGAGCCCGAAAGCCGCTGAAATGCGAATGAAGAACGTCTCTGATCTGTATAGCTGGATTGTGGCCGATCTTGAGGGTGACAATTACGACAAAGAAGAGAAAACCCTGCGCGAGGTGGTTCAACGTTTAACGCTGCGCGACATGATGGAGCGTGGTGAGGATGATGACGATGCAGATCAAGTCCAATTAATGACATTGCATGCATCGAAAGGCCTAGAGTTCCCGTATGTATTCCTGATGGGAGCAGAAGAGGGCATCTTGCCGCACCAAACCAGTGTTGATGAAGGCAACGTAGAAGAAGAACGTCGTCTTATGTATGTGGGGATTACTCGAGCGCAGAAAGAGCTGACTTTTACTAAGTGTCGTGAACGTCGTCAATATGGTGAATTAATAAAGCCAACACAAAGCCGCTTCCTTGATGAGTTGCCGCATGATGATGTGGAGTGGGAAAGCGTTAAGAAGCCTCAATCCGCTGAAGAAAGAATGGAGAAAGGGCAGGCGCACATTGCGAATATTCGCGCGATGTTCAACAAAAAGTAATGCTCTGCTTTTACAGCACTATATAGAAGCCAATAAAAAAGGTGACCATGAGGTCACCTTTTTCGAATCTGGCATTTTTAATTACAGACCGGCAATCATGTGCTCGATAGCATCTTTGATTTCGTCGTCTGAACAGTCCATACATGAACCTTTCGCTGGCATCGCATTGAAACCGTTGATTGCGTGGTCAGCTAGGATGTCGCGACCTTGAGCAATACGAGGGCCCCAGTCACCAGCATCACCTGTTTTAGGTGCGCCACTTACGCCAGATGCGTGACAAGCGATACAAAAGGTACCGTAAACTGCTGCGCCATCACGAGGGCCTGTTGGTTCTGCGGCTACTGGCTCGCTGCCGACTAGGTAAACTTGGCCAACTGGTTTGATGCGTTCAGCAATTGCATCGTGCTCTGCTTCGCTAAGGCCTGCAGCCATTGCGCCAGTTGAAAAGGTTAAAACTGCGATGACAACGCTTAAAATTCGACGAGACATATCCATTAAACTCACTTTACATTCCCAAGGTAAGTACATGCTTACCAATTTATAGTGTTGGAAGGGTGTTTTGGCTTTAACCAGCAAAGAGCAACTGTTAAACCAATGTAAATAATGGGTGATTATATCCCGATAAGTTGTTGCAATAAACAACAACTTATAAGCTGTGGCGGGTTGTAGTACTCAAATAAGGGGTTTATCACATATTAACTGTCGAAAAAGAGACCAAACAGAAAAAAAAGTTAAAAAAGTACTAGACGGCATTGGGTGATATACGTATTATTCCACTCCGCCGACAGGGCATGCGCCTGTAGCTCAGCTGGATAGAGCGTTGGCCTCCGGAGCCAAAGGTCGAAGGTTCGAATCCTTTCAGGCGCGCCATCCGGTCTCTTACTTCGGTAAGCGAGAAATTGGCAAAAAGAAACAATGGTGGCTATAGCTCAGTTGGTAGAGCCCTGGATTGTGATTCCGGTGGTCGCGAGTTCGAATCTCGTTAGCCACCCCATTCTTTCTTTACAAAATATCGGTAGCTTCGGCTTCCAGTGTTGATTCATTATTCCCAAGAGTCGATACAAAACTAGTCGGTGAATAGCGCAGCTTGGTAGCGCATCTGGTTTGGGACCAGAGGGTCGGGGGTTCGAATCCCTCTTCACCGACCACTATTTCAATAATCGCTTTTAAGCGGTTATATAAAAAATTAGTGGTGGCTATAGCTCAGTTGGTAGAGCCCTGGATTGTGATTCCGGTGGTCGCGAGTTCGAATCTCGTTAGCCACCCCATTAATTTTGGTAGCTTCTTTGAAGTTCCCAGTTTGAGAAATCAAACGAAACGTCTCGGTGAATAGCGCAGCTTGGTAGCGCATCTGGTTTGGGACCAGAGGGTCGGGGGTTCGAATCCCTCTTCACCGACCACCTTAAGAAGCCCTAGTCGAAAGACTAGGGCTTTTTTACATCTGAAATTTAGATAACTTGAACAGAGTGGGGTTCGCCTGATGTTCAAAGAATGTCTCTTCACCGATCACTTAAGAAGCCTCAGTCGAAAGATTGGGGCTTTTTTACATCTGTCGTTTTAGTTTTTATCGATTTTGAATGCTGAGATCTTACCTGCTTCGGCACCTTGTCTGGTGTCGCCTCTGTATCCCCCTTCTTATATAAGACAGATTCTTATCGATCTGCTTGATTATGGTACTGATACGGAGTTGCTTTCTTTATCAAATGTGTAGATCTATATCTAATTTTATATAAGTGACGCACTCAATAATTCGACATATTAATGGGTTTGGTCTAAAGACTTTTATGAAAAATGAAATCTAACCCTAAATTTGCTCACTAAGGCCTGAATTTGACAGCTTTCTACGCATTTGGTCGTTCAAAAACTCCTCTGATTTATTAGGCCTTTCGTTTATCTGTTTTGTATTTACCAAAATAATACAAATGGTTAAATGTATGGTTAATTAACGTGTATCTGGTTGTTTTATTTGTTCAAATTAACAAAATCAGCGTTTGTTTCTATAGTGTTAATTGTTTTTTAGAATAATTATTTGTTTTTAGTGACTGGTAGTGAGATCTGCTTTGAAGCATGGCATTAACTCTACAAGTAAGTAGTGGTAAGGAGTTTGTGAGTATTTCTTGCCGATAATATAATATTGATTTTTCTTACTATATGCTCTTTAGGTGAATAGTTATTTGGTACTTTTGCTTGCTAAGCGTTTAATGTCGACTTTTTATCCTATTTTTGTTGCTTTTCTGTGAATTATTTGCCAAATTGTCAACCGTATAAAATATCAGAACAATATTCTGGTAAGAATGGATTCAATTTTGCAGACAGGGCAGAAAGCTGCCAAAGCAGTAGAGGTCTGGTAATGTCACTTTTAGAAGTAAAAAATCTTCGTATCGAATACCCATCTCGTCATGGAGTTCACGCCGCAGTTAAATCACTTTCGTTCAACATTGAACGTGGTGAGATTGTTGGTGTTGTAGGCGAGTCTGGTGCAGGTAAATCAACAGTAGGTAATGCTGTGATCGATTTATTGAGCCCTCCTGGCCGCATTGCTAGCGGCGAGGTATTTCTGGACGGCGAAAAAGTCTCTGGTTTATCTCCTGAACAGATGCGTTCTGTTCGCGGCTCAAAGATTGGTTTTATCTTCCAAGACCCAATGACTTCTCTTAACCCTCTATTCACAGTAGAACAGCAGTTAAAAGAGACGATTCATGCCAACATGAAGGTTTCGGATCAAGAAGCCTACCAGCGCTCATTAGACTTAATGAACCAAGTGGGCATCCCACAACCAGAAAACCGTTTAAAGCAGTACCCACACCAATTCTCTGGCGGTATGCGTCAGCGTGTGGTTATCGCGATCGCATTGGCAGGTGAACCTGACCTAATCATCGCAGATGAACCAACAACAGCATTGGATGTTTCTATCCAAGACCAGATCTTGGGTTTGATTCGCGACCTATGTATTAAGAAGAACGTAGGTTGCATGTTGGTCACGCACGACATGGGCGTGGTATCTAACGTTACCGACCGCGTAGCCGTTATGTATCGTGGTGACTTAGTTGAGTTTGGCCCAACAGCGAAAGTTCTGGGTACTCCTGAGCACCCATATACACACAGTCTTATCTCTGCGGTTCCCCGTTCGGATCGCAAACTCGATCGTTTCCCTCTTGTGAGCTACATCGAAGAAGCACAAGAGATGGAACCATTGGATGTGAAGAACCACTGGTTAGGTCAAAGCCAAGATCACCGTGATTACACTGGCCCACTGTTGAACGTTGAGAGCGTAAACTTACGCTTTACCACCAAAGATTCTTTCTTTGAGAGCCGTCGTGAGTACGTTCAAGCATCAAACAACGTGAGCTTTGAAGTGCATGAAGGTGAGACGTTTGGTTTAGTAGGTGAGTCAGGCTCAGGTAAATCAACGATTGCGCGTGTGATTGCTGGCTTGTACGCACCTAATTCAGGCAAGGTAACGTTTGAAGGCGTTGACCTTACTGGTCTGAAATCTGAAAAAGAGCGTCGCCCAATGCGCCGCCAAATGCAGATGGTTTTCCAAAACCCTTACACATCAATGAACCCTCGAATGAAGATATTCGACATCATTGCTGAGCCTATCCGATTCCATAAACTGACGCGCAACGAGAATGAAACTCGTCAGATCGTGAATGACCTGCTAGAGCACGTTGGTTTGGGCGTAATGGCCGGGGTTAAGTACCCACACGAATTCTCAGGTGGCCAACGTCAGCGTATTTCTATCGCTCGCGCTTTGGCAACTCGCCCGCGTCTTTTGATTTGTGATGAACCTACCTCGGCACTGGATGTGTCGGTACAGGCTCAGATCCTCAACCTATTAAAAGACTTACAAGACGAGCTAAACCTAACTATGTTGTTCATCAGTCACGATTTACCGGTTATTCGCCAAATGTGTGATCGTGTTGGTGTGATGCAAATGGGAGAACTATTGGAAGTCGCGCCAACCGAGCAGCTATTCCAATCGCCTCAGCATGAATACAGCAAACACCTAATTTCTTTAATGCCTGAATTTACAGGTTTAAGAGAAGAAAAAGCAGTGGCACAAGCCGCGGTATAAAAATCAGCAGGCTGGAGTTTAGCTTGCTAAAAACAATAAACAGACGCAAATACAACAACTAGGGATCTGGATTCCCGCATGAAGGAGTTATGCAATGAAAACCATGAAAAGCAAATTAGCAGTAGCTTTAATGGCAGCTGGCCTAAGCTTTAGTGCAGCAGCAGCAGATATTACCGTTGGCTACGCAGCTGACCCTGTATCACTTGACCCGCACGAGCAGCTGTCTGGTGGCACACTGCAAATGTCTCACATGGTGTTTGACCCTCTAGTACGTTTCACAAAAGAGATGGATTTTGAAGGCCGCCTAGCATCGAGCTGGGAGCGTGTTGATGAAACGACTTTCCGCTTCAACCTACGTAAAGGTGTGAAATTCCACTCTGGTAACGAACTGACTGCTGATGATGTTGTGTGGACTTTTGAACGTCTACAAGCTTCTCCAGACTTTAAGTCTATCTTCACGCCATACGAAAAAATGGTAAAAGTGGATGACTACACAGTTGAGCTTATTTCTAAAGCGGCTTACCCACTAGTACTACAAACAGCAACGTACATCTTCCCAATGGACAGCAAGTTCTACTCTGGCCAAACAGCGGAAGGTAAAGACAAGTCTGAGCTAGTTAAGCACGGTAACTCGTTCGCTTCGACTAACGTTTCAGGTACTGGTCCATTTATCGTAACGCAGCGTGAGCAAGGCGTTAAAGTAACGTTCGAGCGTTTCAACGATTACTGGGACACAGAAACTGAAGGCAACGTAGACAAGCTAACACTTGTGCCAATCAAAGAAGACGCAACACGTGTTGCAGCACTTCTTTCTGGCGACGTTGATATGATTCACCCAGTAGCACCAAACGATCATAAGCGTGTTAAAAACGCTAAGAACATCGATCTAGTAACGCTACCTGGTACTCGTATCATCACGTTCCAAATGAACCAAAACAGCAACGAAGCTCTTAAAGATGTTCGCGTTCGTCAGGCGATTGTTCACGCAATCAACAACGAAGGTATCGTTAAGAAGATCATGAAAGGCTTCGCAACAGCCGCTGGTCAGCAAAGCCCAACAGGCTACGCGGGTCACAACGAAGACCTAGTTCCTCGTTACGATCTGAAAAAAGCGAAAGAGCTGATGAAAGAAGCGGGCTACGAAGATGGCTTTACGCTAACTATGATGGCACCAAACAACCGTTACGTGAACGATGCGAAAGTAGCGCAAGCGTCTGCGGCAATGCTATCTAAGATTGGTATCAAAGTTGATCTTAAGACTATGCCTAAAGCACAGTACTGGCCTGAATTTGACCTATGTTCAGCAGACATGATGATGATCGGCTGGCACTCAGATACAGAAGATTCAGCTAACTTCAACGAGTTCCTAACTATGACTCGTAACGAAGAAACTGGCCGTGGTCAATACAACTGTTCTGGTTACTCAAACCCAGAAATGGATGCGATTGTAGAAGCTTCTAACACTGAAACTGACCCAGTTAAGCGTGCTGAAATGCTGAAAGGCGTTGAAGCAACACTGTACAACGACGCAGCATTCGTACCTCTACACTGGCAGAGTGAAGCGTGGGGCGCGAAGTCTAACGTAGGTGCAGCAGACGTAGTAAACCCAATGGTTATGCCTTACTTCGGCGACCTAGTTGTAAAATAATCTAGCTTGCTAGAATCGAGAGCCTGAAGCTTTTCAGGCTCTCAAATTATTAAGAAATAGATTTAAGTTTCGGTATTTGGTCTTCCTTCAGTCTGGCTAAATACCTTTTTTAAGACTGAATTTTGTTATCTAGTCGCGGATTTCGATTAGATAGTCATGGATAGATAAGGGGCAAGGAATGGTTACGTTTCTGGTCAAGCGCCTGTTTCAGGCACTGATAGTGATGTTTGTGATCAGTTTGGTGGCGTTTGCCATTCAGGATAACCTGGGCGACCCGTTGCGTGAGTTAGTCGGTCAATCTGTTTCAGAATCGGAGCGTCAAGCGCTGCGTGATGAACTCGGCTTAAATGATCCCTTCATTACAAAATACACTCGCTTTGTGGGCGCAGCTCTACAAGGTGATCTTGGTACTTCATATTTCTTTAAACGCCCTGCTGTGGACGTAATCTTAGACAAATTGGTCGCGACGCTTGAACTTGTGTTTGGCGCTTCTCTGATCATTGTTTGTCTGTCGATTCCACTCGGCGTTTATTCTGCAATACACCCAAAAAGTTTCTTCACTAAACTGGTGATGGCGGGCAGTAGTATCGGTATCTCGGTACCTGTTTTCTTAACCGCAATCATGCTCATGTATGTGTTCTCTATTGAACTCGGTTGGCTGCCGTCATTCGGACGTGGTGATACCGCAAACTGGTTTGGTTGGGAGTCTGGCTTCTTAACACTAGATGGCCTTGCGCACTTAGTGCTGCCGAGTATTGCTCTGGCATCTATCATGCTGCCGCTGTTCATTCGTCTAGTACGTTCTGAAATGCTCGAGGTGCTGAGCTCTGAGTACATCAAGTTTGGTAAAGCAAAAGGCCTAGCGCTGAACAAGATTTACTACCAACACGCTTTGAAGAACACAATGCTACCTGTACTAACGGTAGGTGGTGTTCAAATCGGTACCATGGTGGCTTACACCATTCTGACTGAAACTGTATTCCAGTGGCCGGGTACCGGCTTCCTATTCCTTGAAGCGATTAACCGAGTGGATACTCCACTGATTACCGCATACGTTATTTTCGTTGGCCTGATCTTCGTAGTAACGAACACCATTGTTGACCTGCTTTACGGCATCATTAACCCAACAGTGAACATTACAGGGAAAGGAGCATAATCATGGAACACACAACAACAGCTCCATCTCGTTGGGAGCGATTCAAGCAGTCAGACATTCTGTACTACTTCTTACGCGATAAAGTGGCAATGGTGAGCTTTGCTATCTTTGCAGCTTTCCTTGTGATGGCATTAGCGGCACCGATTCTAGCGCCAACAGACCCATATGACGTGACGTCTATCGACATCATGGATTCTGAGTTGCCACCATCTTGGATGGAAGACGGCGAAGAACGCTTCCTACTGGGTACTGATGAGCAAGGTCGTGACATCTTATCTACGATGCTTTACGGCTCGCGTCTGTCATTGACGATCGGTTTCCTAGCGGTAGGTCTTCAGCTGACTCTCGGTATTATCATTGGTCTGTCTGCAGGTTACTTCGGTGGTCGTATTGATAGCTTCCTGATGCGTTTTGCCGATGTTCAGCTTTCGTTCTCAACCATGATGGTTGCGATCATTGTCTCGGCCATCTTTAAGGCGAGTTTCGGTAGTGACTTCTACGCGCAATATGCCGTTGTTATGCTGGTGGTGATCATCGGTATTGCTGAATGGCCGCAGTACGCTCGTACGATTCGTGCATCGGTATTGGCAGAGAAGAAGAAAGAGTACGTAGAAGCGGCACGTGTGATGGGCTTTAGAGCGCCTCGCATCATGTTCCGTCATATTCTGCCTAACTGTTTATCACCGATTTTGGTTATCTCTACGGTACAGGTGGCAAATGCCATCATGTCAGAAGCGGCACTTTCTTTCCTAGGTTTAGGTCTTCCGGTAGACCAACCGTCACTCGGTGCCCTGATCAGTACTGGTTTTAACTACATTTTCTCAGGAGCATGGTGGATCACAGCATTCCCAGGTGTGCTTTTGGTAACATTGGTTCTAGTTATTAACCTATTAGGCGACTGGTTACGTGACGTGTTTAACCCGAAAATTTATAAAGGGTGATAGCCCGGTTTGATTTTTAGTAAAAAAAGTCACTAAATTAAGAGCCGTAAGCAATTACGGCTCTTTTTTTGCTTAATGGATCTGGAACTTAGTATTATTGACAGTGTCAATAATACTTAAAATGGAATTCATGTTTTATCGATATAGATTCGGTAATAATTAGCCCGCAGGGTTTAAGTGGTGGTTATGAAATTGACAATGAATGCTGTATGTCGTGCTGTGACGAGAAATTATCGTATGGGGCTTATCGCTGCATCTCTTTTGGTATCGAGCCAAGTGAATGCAGAGTCGGTTCTATGTGATGCAACTCAGGCAAGCACCAACCAATTACCACAGCTAGAGCAATCATGTCCGATCGGTAAGGGTGTGTGGGGCAGTAAAGCGCCTAAACGTCATTCAGATAACGAGCTGTTTTGGGTTCAATGTGGCCTGCTGAATAAGCCTCTGTCACTGAGCCGAGCAAAACCTCTGTATGAGAAGATCTCAACCAACGTTTGGATGAAGCCGGAAGGCGGAGACTACCGTTGCTTAATCGGACCTTACTCTACCTTCTCGGATGCGAGAAAGGATCTAACTCAGGTACGTAAGGTTCCTGGTTACGGTGAAGCGTTTATTCGCATGGTCGACAAGTCGAAAACCTCATCACAGCCTATTGTGGCAAAAGCGGCAGAACCAAAAGCGGTGAAGCCTAAGGCTCCTGTAAAAGCAAAAGTAGAAGCTAAGCCTGCACCGAAACCTGTGGCTGCTAAGCAAGCGGCGGCGCTAACGAGTGCTGCTGCTATTCAGACATTACCAAGCGGTAATGCGAGCTCAGACAATGATCTCGAGATCGAGATTCGCGTGAAAGCAGACGTTGCGGGTAGCCAATATGCGATTCCTTACCTTCTAGACCATCAACAACAGTTCTACATGGAGCAAGGTAAGCCTTGGAGCCGCCTAGATTACGATAGCGCTGAATTGGTGTGTAATCAGGTCAACATGAAGCTGATGAGTGAAAAGCAATGGCAGAGCATCTTGAACTCAAAGGTTATGGAAAAACAGAACTGGCCAATGCATCTCCCTTATTGGGGCGCAGATAAGAAAGGTCTGTTTACCAACGGTAACGTCAACCAATTGAAAGGTTCTTCATTGCTCAACGTGATGTGCGTTAAGTAGCGACGACCGTTGTTATACCAAATAAGCCTCAGCCATTGCTGGGGCTTTGTTGTTTATACACCCTTCTTTTTCAACATCAGTTCGACTTTTAGACACTCGTTCTTCAAGACGAATTTGATTAAAAATCGCTAAAAATTGTTCAAATAGCACGGTTGATGCGTAGAAAACCATAACTCAAGCAATAAGGTGATTGGGATTATGAGTTTAAAAAAACGATTAGAAGACGTGGCTCCACGCTTTGAAGCCGGAGGGAAGTACGAAAAGCTCTACCCAGTGTATGAAGCTTTCGCGACAATATTCTATACACCCGGAAACGTAAACCGCGGTATAACCCATGTTCGTGACAGCATTGACCTAAAGCGCATCATGATTCTGGTGTGGCAGGCGACTTTCCCGGCAATGTTCTGGGGGATGTATAACGTCGGACACCAAAGCGTCCTTGCATTAACCTCCAGCTATCAACTTAACGAACTTACCTCTGTTATTGAAAGCAGTTGGCGTCTGTCGTGGGCATTTGGTGATGCGCAGTCATTGATGGCAAGTGGCTGGGCAAGTCAGATGTTGCTTGGTACACTCTATTTTCTACCCGTTTATGCCACGGTGTTTGTGGTAGGTGGCTTCTGGGAGGTTTTATTTGCCGTTGTACGTAAGCACGAAGTTAATGAAGGCTTCTTTGTTAGCTCGGTACTATTCGCACTCATTCTTCCGCCAACCATCCCGTTATGGCAAGCCGCTTTAGGTATCACCTTTGGTATTGTTGTCGCCAAAGAGCTGTTCGGTGGTACAGGGCGAAATTTCTTGAACCCAGCCCTTGCAGGGCGCGCGTTTCTCTATTTCGCCTATCCAGCCAACATGTCGGGTGGGCTTGTGTGGGTTGCCGCTGACGGCTATTCAGGCGCGACACCGCTGAGTCAATGGTATGAAGGCGGCAGCACGTCACTGATCAATAACATGACTGGCGAGGCGATCACTTGGATGGATGCTTTTATCGGTAATATTCCAGGTTCGATGGGCGAAGTGTCTTCACTACTGATTATGCTGACCGGTGTGATTTTAATTGTGATGAAGATAGCCTCTTGGCGTATTGTGGCAGGTGTGATTGTTGGTCTTGTTGTGACATCTAGCTTGATGAATTGGATAGGGTCAGAAACCAACTCGATGTTTTCGATGCCGTTCTACTGGCACTTTGTGTTGGGTGGTGTAGCGTTTGGTACTTTCTTCATGGCGACAGACCCGGTATCTGCCGCGTTTACCAATCAGAGTAAATGGGCCTATGGCATTTTGATTGGTGTGATGACGGTTGGTATTCGAGTGCTTAATCCAGCCTACCCTGAGGGCATTATGCTGGCTATCTTGTTCGCCAACCTGTTCGCTCCGCTATTCGACTTTGTAGTGAAAGAGCAGAATATCAAACGAAGACTTAAACGGACATCGCGCTAATCTAAGTGGTTAAAAGTGAAAGTGACTCCCATAAGAAAGGCTTGCATTGATGCAAGCCTTTCCATTTTTATCGCGATTGATTTGAGGTTGATTTAACTCCACTTCAAATCAATCTCGAAAGGTTGTGTACTACCACAGTGTTCACCACACATTTCGTCGTAAGCACTGTTGTGAACCAGCATAGCTGATGCCACGCCTTGGTCGCTAAAGTGATCACGTGCATGGTTAACACTCAAAAACTTCATAGGATGCTGGTGGTCATCTTTGATTAACTGTTTTTGCTCGCCAATAACTTGGTAAGCCAAGTAGATCCCGCCTTCAAATGATTCAATTAGTAGATTCATAACAAACTCCATTGCTGTTCTAGATAGGTCTTTGTTTTGGTATCTACGTTGATAGCTGTTTGAAGGTTCATGTGGGGTAAAAATGAAAAAAACCAGAAGCAATGCTTCTGGTTTCTGATTAGGTCATCAAACTAACTCAGTGATTAGTTGATTTTCTGCATGATGCTAACACGACCATCGGTGTTACCTGTGTTATCCATCTTACGGCGGATAAGTAGGCCTTCATCCCAGTTGGTGCCCGCTGGTTGGTATTCCCACTTAACGAAATATTCATCGTTTGAGTCACAAGCAGCGCCTGCAACGTAATTGTCTTGGTCGCAGAAACGGACTACTGTGTTCAGTTCTGTCAGTGTCGCTTTAGAAACTCGGTCTGTTTGACCAAACCACCAGTAATCTATATTAGCTAGTTGTTTATAAGTGTAAGGGATACCAGAATCTTCCATATCCTCTGGTGATGTTGAGCCACACTCTTGTCCTGTGGTCGTTGCACCGGATGAATCAAATTTCATGGTGCTTACTGCAATTTCGCCATTTTCACAGATTTCTTTTGTTTCCCATGTACCAGTGAAATCCACGTAACGTTCAGAATCTTTTGTTGGAATCTCGTAGTAGTAAGCAACACGCTTTGTTTTTCTGTCTACTGAACAGTTTGTAGAACTGCAATCAGTGTTATCTTCTAACTCTTCTTTTTCAGTGATTTCAGTATAAATCTTAGTGACAGGATCGTAGGAGCCAGAAATGTTTTGGTTGACCCATGAATGACCACCATCGTCGTTATCGTTGAACTTTTCATCTGCGGTAAAGTGATTGAGTTCGTTAACAGTGGCTACTGAGAACGGAAGGAAGTTGCCTACAGTTTCCCAGTCCATTGATTCATCAGCATCTTCTTCACCATCAGGATCAACGAGCAAGTATTTAAAGTTGCCTCCCAAAGCGTAATGAGAAGCAGGGACACCACTACATGTGTTTGGAGCTGTGAAAGTATTACTAGGGTCGCCAGCCAAGCAGTTCAGGTAATCCTGGGCAAAGCCTTCCGTTAACTGAGAGTCATTAGACCCTTTTAAATAAGCTAAACTCGAGGTGTTTACTTGATAGTCCATTTGAACCATGCCACGTGTCGCTTCAAACAAGTCATTTGGTAGAGTTTTATCAGCATGAACAAAGGTGAAGTTGCCATCTAAACGCTCTTGGGTTACGTCAATGTAACGAATAAATTGGCCGTTTTTCTCTGCAAATGGGTTTACTGAACCATCACCACGCTTCATTGAGCCAAACGCAGACTGCATATGCGTTAGAGCGTCGCTTTCTGAAGTGATATTTGCAGCTTCTACACCAACCGCTTTTAGGAAATCCGTTACGCTTGTACTATCGTCTAGGCTTAGATCTTTCATCTTCGCTAACGTAGCAGCATCAGGTTCGCGCAGCATATCCGGAACTGTCAGTACTTCATCTGAAGTGTTACCAAACTGGTTATCCAGAGATTGAAGTAAAATTGCTAGGTTAAGTGCGCGAGCGTATTTACCTGCCGCTTCAAATGGAGTAAGTACATCACGGTTTGATGCTGCACCTACTTTTAAGCCGTTTTCACCACCAATGAACAAGGTTACAGTGTCGTTAGTTTTAGCGGTAAATTCGCCTTCGCTATTTGTAACACCGTTTAAGCCAGAACTGGTGTTGTAGTAGATACCTTCAACAGCGGCATCGATAAATTTGTTGGTTGTTGTTGATGGTTCTGTCGGTGTAGTGACACCTGAATTAGAACTGTCGCTACCACAACCTGTTAAAGCCACTGCAATCGCCGCTGCGAGAATACTCACTTTTTTCATTACTCGTACATCCTTTATGTAATAGAGCTATTTGTTATTTTTATGCGTGTAATTTTATAGCGCGCGATTGTAGTGTGATCTTTCTTCCAAGTTAAGTGTGTAAAATGCTGTTCGGTTAATAAATATTCAAACCATACGGTAAAAAACACAAAAAGCCGACAGATGTCGGCTTTTTCATAATATTTCTTTGACTTACAAAGGTTTAACGCATGGTCACAAACTCTTCGCTGCCCGTTGGGTGAATTGCCACAACAGAGTCGAAGTCTGCTTTGGTTGCGCCCATCTTCATTGCAACGCCGAAGCCTTGAATCATTTCATCAACCGTGAAACCGATGCCGTGTAGGCCAACTACAGTCTCTTCTTCGCCAGCACATACTAGCTTCATCTTACAAGGTTGACGGTGCTTGGTTACTGCTGTGTACATCGCAGTGAAGCCAGACGTGTATACCTTGATGTTGTCTCTGCCGTATTGCTCTTCAGCTTCTTGAGTCGTTAGACCAATTGTGCCGATAGGTGGGTGGCTGAATACGACAGTAGGCACTAGCTTGTAGTCCATTTTCGCGTTGGTTTGACCGTTGAATAGACGCTCAGAAAGTTGACGACCTGCTTTAACAGCAACAGGAGTTAGCTCGATACCGCCTTCCATGATGTCGCCAACACAGTAGATACCAGGAACGTTGGTTGCTTGGAACTCGTCGACTTTGATGTAGCCACGGTCGTTAGTTGCAACGCCAGTTGATGCTAGGTTGATAGCGTCAGTTGCTGGGTGGCGACCGATAGCCCAGATTAGGTGGTCAACGTTTTGAGTGTTGCCGTTCTCTAGGTGTAGAGTCAGTGTGCCGTCAGCTTCTTTCACTACTTCTTTTGGAACAGAGTGTGTATGCAGTGTTGGGCCTTCCGCTTCCATTACTTCAACCAATGTCTCGATGATCATTGGGTCGAAGCTGCGAAGTGGTGACTCTTTACGGCAGAATAGATGTGTTTCTGTGCCAAGTGCACTTAGTACGCCTGCGATTTCTACTGCGATGTAGCCTGCGCCGATAACAGCAACACGTTTAGGTTGCTCCATTAGGTCGAAGAAGCCGTTTGAATCGATGCCGTATTCTGCGCCAGGGATGTTTGGAATGGTTGGACGACCACCAACCGCGATCAGGATGTGATCAGCTGTGTAGTGCTCACCGTTAACTTCAACAGTCTTCTCGTCAACGAACTTAGCAAAGCCTTTGATTACATTTACTTTGTTGTTACCAAGAACACGATCGTAAGATTGGTGGATACGGCCAATGTACGCTTGGCGGTTTTCTACCAATTTGCTCCAGTTGAAGCCTTTTACGTCAACGTCGAAGCCGTAATCTTCAGAGTATAGGTTGATAGCTTCAGCAACTTGAGCGCCGTGCCACATTACTTTTTTAGGAACACAACCAACGTTTACACAAGTACCACCAAGGTCTTGAGCTTCGATAAGTGCAACCTTTGCACCGTGCATTGCTGCGCGGTTTGCTGATGCGATGCCGCCTGAACCGCCGCCGATACAGATGTAATCAAAATGAGTCGCCATTACTTTCTCCATTTATTGAAGGCTGTGGGTACAGTGAGCGCACTGAACACCTACGTCCTATAGATTCTTAAATTGTCTAATTATTATATTGAGGGCAGATCGGTTGAACTCAATCTCCCTGTTTAAAATTTATTCGTGTACGTCACAATCTGCTGAATATTCGTCAGAGCATGACGTTAAGTTCGAGATTATTCGGGTACGATCCACTCTACTTTGAAGTGACCGGTCGCCGGAGCAATTGCTTCCTTCAAGAATGGAAGAATCTCTTGCATTTGGCTTTCTAACTTCCAAGGCGGGTTAATCACGATCATGCCTGATGCTGTCATGCCACGCTCGTTGGTGTCTGGTGATACGCCAAGTTCGATTTGTAGAATCTTGTTGATGCCTAAGCCTTCGAGACCTTCGATCATATCTTCGATATCACAGCGGTTTACTACCGGGTACCAAATTGCGTAGATACCAGTTGCCCAGCGCTTGTGGCTTTGAGCGATTGCTGTCACGACATCACGATACTCTTTTGCTAGCTCGTAAGGTGGATCGATCAGTACTAAACCACGACGTTCTTTTGGTGGCAGGCTGCCCTTTAAGCGCTTAAACCCATCTTCTTTGTAGATAGATACCTGACGATCACGGTGGAATTCTTGCTCAAGCAGAGGGTGATCGGCTGGGTGAAGCTCAGTCAGTACCATGCGGTCTTGGTCACGCAGGTGTGCACGTGCAACACGTGGAGAACCTGGGTAGTAACGCAGTTTCTCGCCATTATTTAGAATGGAAATAGACTCAAGGTAGCTTTGAATGTCTTCAGGAAGATTTTGCTGTTCCCAAACGCGAGCGATACCTTGTTTATATTCGCCCGTTTTTTCAGACCATTCATGCGTTAAGTCGTAACGACCTACACCAGAGTGAGTGTCATGATAAACAAAAGGCTTATCCTTCTGTTTCAAAGAATTAAGAATAAGGCTCTGTACGATATGCTTTACTACGTCGGCATGGTTACCTGCGTGGAAGCTGTGGCGATAACTTAACAAATTAAACTCTCGTAACACTCTCGAATTAGAGTGTGGTTAGTGTAGGTGGGGTTAATCAGACTATTATAACCCTCAATGGACCATAAATTCTCGAACAATTCAGGAACAGTCGCTAGCAATATGCAGTTAGTTATTGGTTCTACTATTGAAATTTGCCTTGCTGGGCACTATTTAATAACTATTCGCAGGTGATTTTTTAGGGCGAACTTTAGCCTGATGACTGTAAGACGACCTCATTACAAAAAAGACGAAAGTCTCTAAAGCCAAAGGAATGTTTATATGTCTAATCCGCTATTAACCTTCACGGACTTACCTCCGTTTTCACAGATCAAGCCAGAGCACGTAAAGCCTGCAGTTGAGCAAGTGATTGAAGCGTGTCGCAACAAGATAGAACAAGTACTTGAAGGTAATACTTCACCAAGCTGGGACAACCTGGTTGCTCCAATTGAAGAAGTGGATGATCGTTTAGGTCGTATTTGGTCACCTGTAAGCCATATGAACTCTGTCGTGAACAGTGACGAACTGCGTGAAGCGTATGAGAGCTGCTTACCTGTGCTATCTGAATACGGCACTTGGGTTGGCCAACACAAAGGCTTGTTCGAAGCGTATAAAGCGATCAAGGCGAGTGAAGCATTTTCTGCACTGAACCGAGCTCAACAAAAAACCATTACCGACGCACTGCGTGACTTCGAATTGTCGGGCATTGGCTTACCTGCAGACGAACAGCATCGTTACGGCGAGATCAGCAAGCGCCAGTCTGAGCTAGGTTCTCAATTCTCAAATAACGTGCTTGATGCAACCATGGGTTGGAGCAAGCAGATCACGGACGTAGCTGAACTGACCGGTATGCCTGAATCAGCACTGGCGGCAGCTCAAGCGGCGGCTGAGTCTAAAGAGCAACAAGGCTACCTACTGACTTTAGATATCCCATCATACCTACCTGTGATGACTTACTGTGATAACCAAGAACTGCGTAAAGAGCTTTATGAAGCATACGTAACGCGCGCTTCAGATCGCGGTCCAAACGCAGGAAAGTGGGACAATACTGAGATCATCACTGAGCAACTTAAACTGCGTCACGAGATTGCACGCATGCTTGGCTTTAGCACTTACAGCGAAAAATCTCTGTCGACTAAGATGGCAGAAACGCCAGACCAAGTACTTGGCTTCCTAAACGACCTAGCAGTAAAAGCCAAACCGCAAGGTGAGCGCGAAGTTGAAGAGCTACGCCAATTTGCTGAGAAAGAGTTTGGTGTTTCTGAATTGAATCTTTGGGACATCGCTTACTACAGCGAGAAACAAAAACAGAACCTGTTCGAGATCTCTGATGAAGAGCTTCGTCCTTACTTCCCAGAATCTAATGTGGTTTCAGGCCTGTTTGAGGTACTAAAACGTGTGTTTGGTATGTCGGTAACAGAGCGTGAAGGCGTAGACACTTGGCATGAGTCAGTTCGCTTCTTTGATATCTTTGATGCGACTGGAACATTGCGTGGTAGCTTCTACCTAGATCTATACGCACGTGAACACAAACGTGGTGGTGCTTGGATGGATGACTGTCGTGGTCGTCGTATTACTGAATCTGGCGAGCTGCAAACGCCAGTTGCTTACCTAACGTGTAACTTCAACAAGCCAGTCGGTGATAAGCCTGCATTGTTTACTCACGATGAAGTGGTGACCTTATTCCACGAATTCGGTCATGGTATCCACCACATGCTGACGCAAGTAGAAGCGGGCGCAGTTGCGGGTATCAATGGCGTGCCTTGGGATGCGGTTGAATTGCCAAGTCAGTTCCTAGAAAACTGGTGTTGGGAAGAAGAAGCGCTGTCGTTCATCTCCGGTCACTTCGAAACGGGTGAAGCGCTACCAAAAGAGATGCTAGAGAAGATGCTAGCGGCGAAGAACTTCCAATCTGCGATGTTTATCCTGCGTCAGCTAGAGCTTGGTTTGTTCGATTTCACGCTACACACAGAGTACGACCCTGAAGTGGGTGCGCGCGTACTAGAAACGCTAGCGGATGTTAAGTCTAAGGTATCGGTACTGCCAAGCCTAGATTGGAACCGTTTCTCACACAGCTTTGGTCACATCTTTGCTGGTGGCTACAGTGCCGGTTACTACAGCTACCTGTGGGCAGAAGTGCTATCGGCAGATGCGTTCTCAGCATTTGAAGAGGAAGGTATCTTCAATACTGAAACCGGTAATCGTTTCTTGAATAACATCCTTGAAATGGGTGGCAGTGAAGAGCCAATGGAGCTGTTCAAACGCTTCCGTGGTCGTGAGCCACAAATCGACGCAATGCTGCATCACGCGGGAATCAACGCATAATCACGGTAACTATCTAGTTTATTGCGAGATAATTGCGAAAAGAGCCTCTAGTTAGAGGCTCTTTTTTTGTCTGTGCTTAATGCCAAGCAAGGCGAATGAATGTTATGGATTCACATTGCGGTTGATAGGGTTCTGCAATGAAATCAGTGTCTCTGTCGACTGAACTTCATCGATCGCTTGCAGCTTATCGATCAATACAAACTGCAGCTCTTCTATCGACTTACACATCAGCTTTACAAAGATATTGTAAGCACCAGTGGTGTAGTACGCCTCAACCACTTCGTCTAAGGCATTCAGCTTAGCGATCGCCGAGTGGTAATCTTTGGCAGCATTAAGGTTGATGCCAATAAAGCAACACACGTCGTAACCCAGCTTTTTGGTGTTTACCACAACTTCTGTTCGCTCAATAATGTCTGCCGATCTCATCTTTTCGATGCGAACGTGAATCGTCGCAGGGCTGACATCGAACTGCTTTGCCATTTCAGCATAAGGAGTACGTGCATCTTCCATCAAGGTTTTGAGAATGGCACGGTCTAGATCATCTAGACGAGCTGTGGTTGTGGACATGCATAATCCTTAGGTTGAATGAAAAACATACCGGCTTGAGTACACATCATAGCCAAGGGTGATAATATTAGCAGTAACTATAGGGTTAGGGTGAATTCAGTGCGATTTTCGTTATTTTTTATTGTGATGTGTTGGAGTGTTTTTGCTTCAGCTCAGGCAAAAGATGTGTTGGTTATTCACTCTTATCATCAAGGCTTTTTCTGGACAGATGATTTCCATAAAGGATTATCTGATGAGCTCGATCGTGACGGGCTGTCGTATCGTGTCGTTTACCTTGATAGCAAACGTACTCAAAATCCTGAATACCTTGAGCGTGTCTACCAGCTTTATCACACCAAGTTAATGCATGAAGAATTCGCTGCAGTTGTGGTGAGTGATAATAACGCGCTCAATCTAATGAAGCGTCTCGCGCCCGATCTCAAAGATACGCCCGTCATCTTTGGCGGTATCAACAATTTCTCTCCTCAAATGATTGAAGGCTTAAATGCGACCGGTATTACCGAAGACATAGATTTGGTTGGCAACATCGAGCTGATCAAGCGCCTTCAAGCGACCGTAAAGAAGATCTACATTGTTACCGATCATTCAGTTACAGGTGAGGCCATTCGTTCTCAAATCGATCTGTTCATCAAAACCCATCCGGATTTTTCTGACCTCGTTGAGCACTATGTGCCTGATTCCTACCAAGAGTTAATGGCCTTTTCTCAACGTGCTGACCTAGGCAAGAGCTTGCTGTTTTGGGCGTACTACCGCGATGCGCAAGGTAGAGTGAGTAGCGATGAAGATTGGCGACAGCTGAACATCAAGACCCAAATGCCACTGTACATGGTGCACGATCTCGGGCTAGGTTTTGGTGCGATTGGTGGTGTAATTCAAAGTGGTGAAACGCAAGGTCGAGATACAGGACGCGTATTGTTGAGCGTACTGAACAATCCTAAGGCTCCATTGCCATTGGTGGTTGCTGGCGCGCCAGAAATCAAACTCGATTACCAACAGATCTCACGTTGGGATCTGGGCGCAGAGAATGAAGCCTCGGTGACCTTCCTCAATAAGCCGAAGTCATTTTTAGTACGTTACCGCGATGAAATTCGCACCATAGGTTTGCTGTTTTTGGTGATGTCGTGTGTCATCGCGACCTTGGTGTACTACCTTAATCGTCTTAAAAAAAGTGAACGTGCTAGCCGACAAAGTCAGTTGTTACTGGAATCGATATTCGACCAAAGCCTGCAGTTCATGGGGATCATTGATAAGGGTGGCGTGCTGCTGTCTAGTAACAGCAAGCTGCATGAGCTGCTTTATAATCAAGGCTATAAGCTGGGAACGCCACTGCAACAACACCAACATTGGGAAAGTTCTGCGCGAGAAGTACTAGCCGACTATTTCATCACAAAAAGTGAGCACCCAGCGTTACGATTTGAAGCCGAAGTGTGGTGTCGAGATCGCGGTGCGATGGTGTTGGATATTTCATTGAAGCCGATGCCGGGCAGTGAAGAAGAAGACATTCAGTTTCTCTTTGAGGCGCGCGACGTGACCTCGCGTAAGCTTGCTGAGAATAAGCTGTTCCAACGTGAAGCAAACTTGAAGCTGTATTACGACAAACAGCCGGTGATGATGATTACGCTCGATGGCAATAATCGCATTCAACAAGTGAACCAGTTTGCCGAAGAGCTTTTAGGTTACCCACTCAATCAGTTGTTGGGTCATCGCCCTAGAGAGTTCTATGTTGATGAAAACGCGATGATTCCTCGCCACATCTTGCTGCAGCCACAGCATAAGATTCGTGGTGTGTGGCGTCGTGATATCGAATATCGTCATGCCGACGGCAGCAAGATCTGGATTCGTGAAAATATCCGCCCGCTGGTCGAGTCTGATCAGCTGTTGATTGTGGGTGAAGATATCACCGAGACGCACGAGCTCTCTGAAAAGCTAGAGTATCAGGCTCGCTATGACCTGCTGACTGACACCTTTAACCGCAACCACTTTGAGCAAGAGCTGCAAAAAGCGCTGAAAGAGGTTGAGAGTCATATGCGAACTCACGCGATGTTGTTCTTAGACTTGGATCAGTTGAAGGTCTTGAACGACACCGCAGGACATGAAGCGGGTGATGCTGCGATCTTGTTTAGCGCCAAACTTCTAGAAGACGTACTGCCTTACAATGCGGTGTTAGCACGAATGGGTGGTGATGAGTTTGCAGTATTAATGAAAGACTGTACTGAGCGAGACGCGGTGAATGTGTGTCGCAGTATTATCTCGATGATGAGTGAGAATCCATTCTTGTGGGATGATATTCGACTCAACCTGACGTGTTCTATCGGTATTCGATTGATTGACCATACTGCGGCTTCACCGCAGATGGTGCACGCTCAGGCGGATGCAGCTTGTCATGCCGCTAAAGAAGAAGGTCGCAATCGCTATCATCTTTACCATCAAGATGATGAAGACCTGCGTCGTCGTCATCTAGAGATGGAGTGCGTCAACCTCGTGCATGAGGCCTTGTCTAATGATCGCTTAGAGCTGTTTGCTCAGCGAATTCTTGGCCTAGATGAAGACAGCGATAAAATGCACTTTGAAATCTTGGTGCGCATCAAGAACATCCAAGGGGAATACATCTCCCCGGGGATCTTCATGCCAGCCTCAGAGCGTTATAACATCGCGCATTTGATTGATCGCCAAGTCGTCAGTCAAACCTTGAGTTGGTTGGAACAACGCCCTGAGGTTATTGAGGAACTCGGGATGTGTTCAATCAACCTTTCCGGTCACTCGATGGGTAACCGTGAGTTTGTCGAGTTCTTGATAGATAGCCTGAGCGATTCATCGATACCGTGTCATAAGATTTGTTTAGAGATCACCGAAACGGCCGCCATGAGTAACATGAAGCAGGCGATCAAGTTCTTCACTCGCATTAAAGAGCTTGGCTGCATGATTGCATTGGATGATTTTGGTTCAGGGCTATCGTCATTTGGCTATCTGAAAAAATTGCCCGTCGATATTGTGAAGATCGACGGCCTGTTTGTGCGTGATATTGATGTGAATGAGATGGACCATGTGATGGTTCGCTCGATCAATGATCTCGCTAAGCAGATGGGCAAGCACACCGTGGCTGAGTTCGTTGAAAATACCCAGATCATCGATAAGCTGATTGAGCTGGGTGTGAACTACGCGCAGGGCTACATCATAGGCCGACCTAAGCCACTCGCAGAGCTCGTTGAAGAGTTAAGACAAGAACGAGAGACAGAGTCATTGGTTTAGGTAAGCCGACTTTAGCTGGGAATACTTTTCACCGCTAATATGTATTGTTGAGGCAATCAGGTAAACTGGTTGCCTCTTTTGTTTTGAATACTACAGTCTGTTGGAGACGACCTTGCAACTACAACTGATTTGCGAAGATGCTACCCAAATCGATCATTTGAATGACTTAGCGACCCGCTGGAACTTATCTCATGATGAAAGCAGCGATTTTGCTTTGGTACTGACCAGTGAGCGACTTGAGCTACGTAAAGTCGATGAGCCTAAGCTTGGCGCTATCTTTGTTGATTTAGTGGGAGGCGCAGTCGGTCACCGACGTAAGTTTGGTGGCGGTAAAGGTCAGGCAATTGCCAAAGCAGCTGGTTTAAACAAAGGCGCAACGCCAACTATCCTCGATGGCACTGCAGGTTTAGGGCGTGATGCGTTTGTGTTGGCTTCTCTAGGTTGTAAGGTGCAAATGGTCGAACGTCACCCAGTTGTGGCCGCACTGCTTGATGATGGCTTACAACGAGCGCAACAAGACCCAGACATCGGTGGTTGGGTAAGTGAGCGTATGAAGTTGATTCACGCATCCAGTCACGATGCTTTAGACAAGCTCAGTAACGATCCTGACTTCGAACAGCCAGACGTGGTGTACCTCGACCCAATGTACCCACACCCAGAGAACAAAAAGAAGTCGGCTTTGGTTAAAAAAGAGATGCGCGTATTCCAATCTTTGGTGGGTGCTGATCTGGATGCTGATGGTCTATTTGAGCCGGCGATGAAGTTGGCATCGAAGCGAGTTGTGGTTAAAAGACCAGATTACGCAGCTTGGTTAGACGAGCAAAAACCGAGCATGGCGATCGAAACCAAAAAGAACCGTTTTGACGTCTATGTGAAAGCATCAATGACTTAGCGGAAGCATCAATAACTTAGCAACACGCTAAGAAAATTTCCCGTCATAAATACGATAAATTGCCATTTAACACTTGCGATAGTCGCGTTACGGATGTATATCTAACTAAGAATCATTATTATTCTTAGCTGGAGTTGTAGCATGGCTAAACGCTTTTGTAAGTTAAACCGTCGAGATATCACTGAACACTTGGGCGAGATCCACAGCTTGGTGACTGAACCTAAGTTCGTGTGTCGTTCTTGCGCGCGTTCTTCGGCGGATCAAGCGAATCTATGCAAACCAACCGCAATTCCACCTCTTGGTTGTCAAAACAAACCCGTTGAAGAGAAAGTCGCATGCGGCCTGCTAGCGGAAACATTACCTGCACCAGAGCTATCGCTTGCGGAAATCAACGAGGCAATTGAACCGAGCGTACAAATGTTCGATCCTGCCGCCGCTGATATTGCCCCTGAGCTTGCCAAAAAAGAAGCCGCACAGAAAAAAGCCAAGCTGAAAAAACTGATGGCGAAGGCGAGCGGTGATGAGAAAGCTGAACTCAAACAAGCGAAGAAAGCAGCTAAGAAACAAGAGAAGTACAACAAAAAGCTCGCGAAGATGATTAAGAAGCAGCAAAAGCTGTTTAAGAAAAGCCAGAAACTGGAAAGTGATCTTGAACGCATCAACCTACAACTTGATGATGTTGCCTTCACTGAAACCAAGACTCAGGTAGTGAGCCACAATCACATCCACTGAAGTTGATTTGAATGGTTTATTGCTACAGCGATGATTTAAAAAGAGCGACCTAAGGTCGCTCTTTTGCTTTTTGGGGTTATCCGAGCTGACTCATGCAGCTCGTTCAAATCAGCTAAGCGTTGCTTGCGGATCTTGCTACGCGCTTCTTCACCCAGGTCTCATTGACGAATAAAGAGAACAAGATAACGGCGCCACCAATAGACAAGCGAACCAAATCGACATCTCTGTTCCAAATCAGGATATTCACCACTAGACCAGCAGGAACCAAGGCATTGTTCATCACTGCCAGCGCGCCAGCATTCACCATGCACGCGCCTTTATTCCACATAAAGTAACCCAGCCCCGACGCAATCAAGCCAAGGTAGATCAGGATTCCCCATTGAAGTGTGGTGGTGGGTAATTTCTCAGGGTTACCTAGTAGCATGAAAGCAACCGAAGCGACACATAGCGCCCCTAAGTAGAAGTAACCAAATACGGTTCGCTGAGGTAACTCGGTCGATTCCTTCTCCATCACCACCTTGTAGCCCACCTGACCGATAGCAAAGCACAGGTTCGCGCCTTGCACGACGAGGAAGCCAACTAAAAAGTTTTCGTTGATGCCTGCGAATTTAATGAATACCGCGCCCAATACCGCAATTGCCGCCGTCACTAAGTACCACGGAGAGAATTGCCCTTTGAGAAAGTCATAAATCAGCGTGACGTAAATTGGCGTGAAAACGGTAAACAAAAGGACTTCAGGAACGGATAGCAGTAAGAAAGATTGATAGTAGAAGCAGTACATCAGGCCAAGCTGGATACCACCAATTGCCATCAATTTAGCGATCAGCTTACGCGATACGCCGCGAAACTTTAGGAAAGGAAGAAATACGACGCCAGCAAGGGCAACACGCATTAAAACAGAGAACCAAGAATCAACCTGACCCGCAAGGTAAACGCCGATCAGGCTAAAGGAGAAGGCCCATAGTAGGGTAACACCAGCTAAATAGCTCATAGTAAAACTTCGTTAATAAGATATGAGCTGTATGTTACCTAACCTTAAATCATTAGTCTTCTGAATCTCTTAGAGGCACGACCAGCATATCAACCGGAGAGGCGTTGATCAGTTGGCGTGTTGAAGAGAGCAGCTTGCTCCAAAAGTCTTGATGGTGACCGCAAACCACGAGGTCAACATTGAACTCGTTGATGGTGTCACACAGCTCATGACTCAAATCACCACTGCCTACTAGGGTATGGGTGATCGGGTATTGGGCGTGCTCCGCAAAATTTTGCAGCTGAATACGAGACGCTTCCATCGCGTTGTGCTGGGTCTCGGCCATGTTGATATCAATCAGGCCAGTGTAGAGCTCCGCGTAGTTAATATCGATATGGATAAAAGAGACTTTGGCTTCCAATGGCTTTGCCAATGCTACCGCTTTATCCACAATTAATTTGCTGTCTTCTGATAAATCGACTGCGACCAAAATATGTTTGTAACTCATATCGCTACCTCCTTTATTCATTGTCTGTTTAAAGATTAGCACTATGCGATGGCTTTTTTTGCTGAAGTGATCTCATATCCACTGTCTTGCGTAATGACAGCTCGAAATATTGGTTAACTAATGGCCTGCGAGATATTCATTAAATAGTGATATAGTAGAGAAAATTGAGGATGTAATTAGGAGTCTTAAATGCTGTCAAAAACTATGGTTGAGCAACTGAATGATCAAATTAACCTAGAATTTTTCTCATCCAATCTATACTTACAAATGAGTGCTTGGTGTGAAGACAAAGGATTTGAAGGTGCAGCAGAGTTTCTGCGTGTTCATGCAGTAGAAGAAATGGAACATATGCAGCGTCTTTTCACTTACGTAAGCGAAACAGGTGCAATGCCAATTCTGGGTGCAATTGAAGCACCAAAACACGAATTCGAAAGCCTTGGCGCAGTGTTCCGTGAAACTTATGAACATGAGCAGATGATTACTGAAAAGATCAACAAACTGGCTCACGTTGCTTTCAGCACACAAGACTACTCAACCTTTAACTTCCTGCAATGGTACGTTGCAGAGCAACATGAAGAAGAGAAGTTGTTTAAAGGTGTATTGGATAAGCTAGAACTTGTTGGTGAAGACGGTAAAGCACTGTTCTTTATTGATAAAGACCTAGCGCAATTGGCAAAAGATGGTTCATCTTCAATTATGGAAGCTCCTGCCGTTTAGGTAGTACGAGAAAGACACTGATTATCTTTTTCTTTTGAGTTTTCTTATGAAGATGTAGGGAGGAAAGGATGATCAGCGGCGACACTATTCTATTTGCACTAATGGTTGTGACTTGCGTGAACTGGGCGCGTTATTTTACTGCGCTAAGAACGCTCATTTATATTATGCGAGAAGCGCATCCTCTACTTTATCAACAAGTAGACGGAGGTGGTTTTTTCACAACCCATGGCAATATGACCAAACAGGTTCGCCTGTTCAGTTACATCAAAAGCAAAGAGTATCACCATCATCATGACGAAGTTTTTACTTCGAAGTGCGATCGTGTAAGACAGTTATTCATACTCTCTTCCGCTCTGCTAGGTGTAACCTTGCTGTCTTCTTTCATCGTCTAAGTTTTTTAGTACGTGTGAAGTAGAGCTTAGGTTTTGGTGTGAAGCTTGGTTGTTGGTTCGCTAAGCCAAGTAGTGGTTTTGCTGCTGTCTGCAAACTGTACAATTGAACATCAATTGCAAAGTTTAAAATTGCCGCTAAAATAGCGAACAATTAGTAAGGATGTGCTGTTTATGCACATCCTTTTTTATTGATGGCATTTCGAGAACAGGGTGTACTCGGGCTGCAAAAGTGAAGAAAAGCAGAACCACATGAGTGAAAAATTTGATGTAATCGTAATTGGTGCGGGCGCCGCAGGCTTAATGTGTGCTGCGGAAGCTGGTAAACGCGGCCGACGAGTGCTGGTGGTTGATCATGCAAAGAAACCAGGCAGAAAAATTTTAATCTCAGGTGGCGGTCGTTGTAACTTCACTAACTATGATGTTTCAGCCAACAACTTCCTGTGTAACAACCCTCACTTCGTGAAGTCAGCTTTATCTCAATACACCAACTGGGATTTTATCTCGATGGTGAGCAAGTACGGTATTGAGTTCGAAGAGCGAGACCACGGCCAATTGTTCTGTGTGAATGACCATACCGCAAAAGACATCGTGAGTATGCTGCTTGACGAGTGCAAGCAGGCGAAAGTCGAACAACGCTACCGTTGTGATGTTCACTCTATCGAAAAGACTGATTCTGGCTTCAAGATGCACCTCAACACTGACGAAGTTGAGTGTGACTCATTGGTTGTCGCGACAGGTGGTTTGTCGATGCCTAAGCTGGGCGCAACGCCATTTGGCTATAAGATTGCCGAGCAATTTGGCTTGTCTGTGATGCCAACTACCGCAGGCTTAGTGCCATTCACTCTGCATAAAGAAGATAAAGAAGCTTTCTCAGAGCTTTCTGGTATCGCAATTCCTGCCGAGATCACCGCGCAAGACGGAACCTTGTTCAAAGAAGCGTTGCTGTTTACTCACCGCGGCCTATCGGGTCCTTCAGTGCTGCAAATTTCTTCGTTCTGGAAAGCGGGTCAGTCGGTTTCGATTAATCTAGTACCAGAAGTCGATGTAGCTGAGCTGCTGGCTAACTCTCGCGAGAAACACCCAAATCAGAGCCTGAAAAACACCTTGGCGAAAGCACTGCCGAAGCGTTTTGTGGAAGTGTTGATTGACCGCAAAGAGCTGGAAGACAAGCCGCTCAAGCAGTTCAATGAAAAACAGCTGAATGACATCGTAGAGCATCTAGAAAACTGGAAAATCGCGCCAAACGGCACCGAAGGTTACCGTACTGCCGAAGTAACTCTAGGCGGTGTAGACACCAATCACCTATCTTCAAAAACCATGGAATGTAAGAGCGTTTCTGGCCTCTATTTCATCGGTGAAGTAATGGACGTAACGGGCTGGCTTGGTGGCTATAACTTCCAATGGTGTTGGAGTTCTGGCTTTGCAGCAGGTCAGTGGGTTTAAGTTTTCCCATAGATTTTAAATTATATAAAAATGGCGAGTCATACGACTCGCCATTTTTGTATCTAACATTGTGTTCTAGCTCTAGATTCGACTTTATCGATAGCTTTTCGTGCTCAATTGAATCTTTTAGCGATTATTTACACAGCTTTGTTTTTTGAAAACTTGATCTGTTGAATCACCAAACCAGCAATGATCAGTACCAAGCCAAACAGTGTCGCCGGGTGAATCTCTTCGCCAATGATGGTTGAAAGTAACATCAGTGAGATAAATGGCGAGGCAAAAATTAGGTTGCTGATACGCGCCGTATTGTTGGTTAGCTTGAGTGCTGATAGCCACAATACAAAGGTAATGCCCATCTCGAACAGGCCAACGTAAGTCACCGCCATCCAACCCTTCGCTGTGATTTGGCTAAAGCTTTCACCTTCGTAAAGGGTTAAACCGATCGCGAATGGCAATGCCACTAAGAAACCAAGCAGTACGCCAACCACTGGATCAGCCTTGTTTTTGGTGTTGAGAATCCAATATCCCGCCCAAAGTAAAGTAGAAAGCAGTGCTAGTGCCACACCGAGTGGGCTATCGAACTGCATGCCTAACACATCGCCTTTGGTCGCAATAACTACCACACCCGCATAGCTGAAGGTACAAGCAATCCAATCTTGCTTACGAATCTTTTGCCCCAGAAAAACCGCCGCCATTAAGGTTAGCGTGATAGCCCAGCTGTAGTTGATGGCTTGAGCTTGAGAAGCAGGCAGCAGGTCGTAGGCTTTGAATAGAATCAGGTAATAGGCCAATGGGTTAACCAAGCCGAGCAGTAGGTAATACCAAGGGTTTGAAAGGAACGTTGTACTCAGCTGAGAAAGCTTGCCTTGAAAAGCGCAGACTGCGATCAGCGCAATCGACGACACAATGCTAGCGATGGTCAGCATTTGAATAGGTGAAAACTCAGCAAGGGTCAGCTTAAAAGCAGTAGCGACCGTTGACCACAGCAGTACTGCGGAAAGGCCAAAGCCCAAGGCACGACGTTCGTTCATGGCAACTCATTCTAATTTGATGGGACAGAATACGGAGCGCCTAGTCTATCTGTCGAATTTTAATACGGCAAACTGGACATTTATCCAGTATCAAAATACCATTTAACGAGTTATTTCCAATTAGGCTAAATCATTATCATGCAATGGATTATCGAACATCAAGCAACGCTTATTGCTGCAATTTCTGGTGCGCTCGTCAGCGGCGGTGTCGTGGGTTGGTGGATTAAACAGAAGCTCTCTTTTCAGCAGCGATTGCTCGAGCAGCAGCTAGAGTCCGATCGTTTGTTGCATGAATCTCAGCAAGCTCAGCTCAAAGCATCACTCGCAGAGGCGCAACAAGAGCTTGATGAGTTAGATGATGACCGAGACAAAGCGGCATTCGAGCTCAAGCAGGCGCACGGTAAGGTGATGGCTGCGATGGAAAAGCTGCGCTACTTTGAGGCGGTCAAGCAAGAGCGCCAGCAGTACGCCGATGAGATCAATGTACTTAAAGATCATAAGTCTGAATTAGAAGCCGAGCTGCGCGAGCAAGAAGCAAGGCATGACCAAGAAAACCTCGCCAATAGCGAAAAGCTGCAGTTGCTAGAACAAGCGGAATCTCGACTTAAGCAGCAGTTTGAGCTATTAGCAAACCAATTGTTTGAAACCAAAACCGCTAAGGTCGATCAGCAGAATAAGCAGAGCTTAGAAGGTTTGTTGTCTCCACTAAGAGAGCAGTTGGAAGGCTTCAAGAAACAAGTGAACGATAGCTTCAGTCAAGAAGCCAAAGAGCGTCACACCTTGGTACACGAACTTAAGAACCTGCAACGTCTTAATGAGAGTATGACGCGTGAAGCGGTGAACCTGACTCAAGCGCTAAAGGGCGATAACAAACAGCAGGGTAACTGGGGCGAAGTGGTACTGGCTCGCGTGCTTGCTGAGTCAGGGCTACGAGAAGGCCACGAATACCAAACGCAAGTGAACCTGCAAAACGATGCAGGTAAGCGTTACCAGCCGGATGTAATCGTTCATCTGCCACAAGATAAGCAAGTGGTGGTCGATTCGAAAATGGCATTGGTGGCGTTTGAGCGCTATTTTAATGCCGAAACCGACCAACAACGCGATGCCGCACTGCGTGATCACTTGGTGTCACTGCGAGCGCACATTAAAGGCTTGAGCCAGAAAGATTATCATCAGCTCAAAGGCATACAGAGCTTGGATTACGTGTTGATGTTTATCCCGGTTGAGCCAGCATTCCAAGTGGCGATTCAGGCTGATCCTAGCTTGGTGAAAGATGCGATGGAGCAAAACATCATCTTGGTCAGCCCAACCACCCTGCTGGTGGCACTGCGTACCATTGATAATCTGTGGCGCAACGACAGACAGAACCAAAATGCACAAGTTATCGCGGAACGTGCGAGTAAGCTATACGACAAACTGCGCTTGTTTGTTGATGATATGGAAGGCCTGGGCAGCTCGTTAGATAGGGCTAACCAAAGCTATCAAGGTGCGATGAATAAGCTAGTAACAGGGCGGGGCAACGTGATTCGTCAGGCTGAAAGCTTCAAGCAACTTGGGGTTGAGGTGAAGAAACCTATCTCGATTGGTTTGGCCGAAATGGCGCAAAATGAGGCTTTTTCAGAAAATGCCTCCTTAGTAGAAAGACAACCCGCTGAGGATAAAGTAAACTAATCGGCCGCAGCGCCTCTAAACACGGAGTGTGCTGTCGATGAGAACTTACCATGGTAGATAACAGCATTATGGACACAAGCGTGCAGACAAATTCAGCAGTAGAGTCAGAAACCACACACTTTGGTTTCGAAACAGTCGCAAAAGACGAAAAAGTCGCGAAAGTAGCAGAGGTATTTCACTCTGTAGCCGCTAAATACGACATCATGAATGACTTAATGTCGGGTGGTGTTCACCGCTTGTGGAAGCGATTCACGATTGATTGCAGTGGCGTTCGCCCTGGTCAGCGTATCCTAGATCTTGGTGGTGGTACTGGCGACCTTACTGCGAAATTCTCACGTATCGTTGGTGAAAAAGGCCACGTGGTTCTTGCTGATATCAACAACTCAATGCTGAATGTTGGCCGTGATAAGCTGCGTGATAGCGGCATTGTTGGCAACGTACACTACGTACAAGCGAATGCTGAAGAGTTGCCATTCCCAGATAACTACTTCGATTGCATTACCATCAGCTTCTGTCTGCGTAACGTAACCGATAAAGACCAAGCGCTGCGTTCTATGTACCGTGTGCTTAAGCCGGGTGGCCGTCTGTTGGTTCTTGAGTTTTCTAAGCCAGTGCTTGAGCCACTATCAAAGGTTTACGATGCATACTCTTTCCACCTGTTGCCAAAAATGGGTGAGCTGATTGCTAACGATGCAGACAGCTATCGTTACCTTGCAGAATCTATTCGCATGCACCCAAATCAAGAGACTTTGGAAGGCATGATGCAAGAAGCGGGTTTTGAAAATACAAAATACTTCAACCTAACGGGCGGCATTGTTGCGCTGCACCGCGGTTACAAGTTCTAGTCGAACTTGGTAGCAGGCTCACTGAGCGTGCTAAACAATAAGAATAAAGACAGAACGGATAGGTTAAGGCTTATCCGTTTTCAAAGGTAAGGACAGTCATGCCATTTGATCCATTGGTAACCGCGGTTATTGAAACCTCTTTAAATACTTTCGTGAACGATGACCCAGCCTTGGTTCGTCGTTTGTCTCGTTTAAAGGGGCAGATCATTCAAGTTAATTTGAAAGAGTTGAATAAAACACTCACTTTCGTTTTCAGCCAACAAATCGATGTGTTGTCGGAATACGAAGGGCAGCCTGATTGCTACCTATCTTTGAACCTATCGGTGTTACCTGAACTGCGTGAGCAATCGAACATCACCAAGCTGATCAAGCAAGATAAGCTGATTTTAGAGGGTGATATTCAACTGGCTCAGAAGTTTGCTCAGCTGATGACTGACTGCAAGCCTGATTTGGAAGAGTGGTTATCGCGCGTAACGGGTGATGTGGTAGCGCATACCTTGGTGCAAGGCGTTAAGAATGTTGGCGGCCTTGTGGCTAAGCAAGCGACTAAGCATCAAAATCACCTCGCTCAGGTACTAACGGAAGAGTGGAAAATTGCTCCAGCGCCATTAGAAGTGGCACATTTTTGCGATCAGGTTGATGACGTAAAAAGCTCAGCAGCACGCCTTGAAGCTAAGTTGAACGCTCTGTTGGAGAAAGCATGACCCCAGCAGAACTGAAACGTCTTTATCATATTATCAAGGTACAGTTGGAGTACGGCCTTGATGAGTTGATGCCGGAACACCAACTGACTAAAGCCCCTTTGTTGGCGCGAAAGTCACTGTTTTGGCTTAAGAACAAGCATCAAGATAAAGAGTTGGGTCATCGCTTACGTCTCGCGCTGCAAGAACTTGGGCCTGTGTGGATCAAGTTCGGACAGATGATGTCGACGCGTCGCGATTTGTTCCCTCCTCATATCGCGGATCAGCTTGCTCTGCTACAAGACCAAGTGGCGCCATTTGACGGTGAACTGGCTAAGCAAGATATGGAAAAGGCGCTCGGTGGCAGTCTAGATAACTGGTTTACCGACTTTGATATCGAGCCTTTGGCTTCAGCTTCTATTGCTCAGGTGCATACTGCGAAACTCAAAGAGAGCGGTCGCGAGATTGTTCTCAAGGTAATTCGCCCTGATATTCGCCCGGTGATTGATGCAGATCTAAAACTGATGCACCGAATGGCGCGTATAGTCGCTAAGTCGCTTCCTGAAGCACGTCGTTTGAAACCGGTTGAAGTGGTTCACGAGTACGAGAAAACGTTACTCGATGAACTCGACCTACGCCGTGAGGCTGCCAATGCCATTCAACTGCGACGTAATTTTGAAGGCAGTGAAGAGCTGTATGTTCCAGAGGTTATCCCTGATCTAAGCAGCGAAACCCTAATGGTGTCAGAGCGTATTTACGGTATTCAGGTGTCGGATGTTGAGACCTTAAAAGCCAACGGCACTAACATGAAGCTGCTGGCGGAACGTGGTGTGACGGTATTCTTCACCCAAGTATTCCGAGACAGCTTTTTCCATGCAGACATGCACCCGGGCAACGTATTTGTTAACCCAGAGAATCCAGATAACCCTCAGTGGATTGGTTTGGATTGTGGCATTGTCGGCACGCTCAACAGCGAAGATAAGCGTTATTTAGCAGAGAACTTGCTGGCTTTCTTCAATCGAGATTATCGTAAAGTTGCTGAGCTGCACGTTGATTCGGGGTGGGTGCCACACGACACCAACGTCAATGATTTTGAGTTCGCGATCCGTATGGTGTGTGAGCCAATTTTTGCAAAACCACTTGGCGAGATCTCATTTGGCCATGTGTTGCTAAACTTATTTAATACAGCAAGACGTTTCAACATGGAGGTTCAACCTCAGTTGGTACTTCTACAGAAGACCTTGTTGTATGTGGAAGGCCTAGGTCGTCAGTTGTATCCGCAACTTGATTTGTGGGCAACCGCCAAGCCTTTCCTTGAAACCTGGATGATGAATCAGGTGGGGCCGCAGGCTGTGATCAACGCAGTAAAAGAGCGCGCGCCATTCTGGGCAGAAAAACTGCCAGAGCTGCCAGAGCTACTTTATGACAGCTTGCGCCAAGGTAAAGCGATGAACCACAGAATGGATCAGCTTTATCAAGGCTACCGAGATAGTAAGCGTCAGCAAGCAACTGGAAAGTTTTTGTTTGGCGTTGGAGCCACTTTAGTCGTATGCTCCGCAATATTAGTTTCAAGCCCTTATGAGCAGCTATCTATGGGCTGTGGCATCGCAGGTGTCACATTTTGGTTGCTTAGTTGGCGAGCTTACCGTCGTTAGACAGTAGACTCTCTTAATATTTTTTATGTGTAGACAGACCCGAGGACAATGACAATGGGTGGTATCAGTATTTGGCAACTTCTAATCATTGCTGTAATTGTAATTTTGCTATTCGGAACAAAGAAACTGCGCGGTATGGGTGGTGACTTAGGTTCAGCGGTTAAAGGCTTCAAAAAAGCGATGAGCGATGAAGACAAGCCTGCAGATAAGAAAGATGCAGACTTCGAACCAAAGAATATTGAACAGCAGAAGACAGAAGCTCACGCTGAAACAACTGCTGAAACAAAGAAAGACAAAGAGCAGGCGTAAATCGTGTTTGATATCGGTTTTTGGGAACTGGTATTAATATCTGTCGTTGGGTTAGTGGTTTTAGGGCCTGAGCGTTTGCCCGTGGCGATTCGCAGTATTTCCAAGTTTGTTGGACAAGCGAAAAGCATGGCAAATAGTGTGAAAGATGAACTTTCTCATGAGCTTAAGGTGCAAGAGCTGCAAGAAAACCTACGCAAGGCGGAAAAAATGGGAATGGAAGATTTATCTCCAGACCTTAAAGCGTCAGTCGATGAACTCAAGCAGGCCGCTGCTGAGGTTCAACGTCCGTATGCTAAGCCTGAGTCTGATAAGCCAAGTGAGACTAAACCTAGTGTCACGGAAACTGTGGAATCTGAAACCATTCAGGTCAACAGCGAAGCTTCAGCACCGTCAGATAAGAAAGCCGAATAGTCTCGCAAGGAGGAGTCGCCGGATACTTGAGTCGCTAGATGTTTAAATAGATAGCTATTCAAGTAAATAACTATTCAAGTGGATACCAATTCAACTGGATAGATACACGCGCGGCTCCTTTTCGATCTTCCTGTTTAAGAGGTTTGACATGTCTTCGACTGAGCAGACACAGCCTTTAATTAGCCACCTTCTAGAACTACGTAATCGCCTACTACGTGCGATTGTCGCGGTGCTAGTGATATTTGTCGGGCTAATTTATTTTGCTAATGATATTTATGAATTCGTATCAGCACCTTTGGTAGATCGTCTACCTGAAGGGGCGACGATGATCGCAACCGATGTTGCATCGCCATTTTTCACACCACTGAAATTAACCTTGATCGCGTCTATATTCCTCGCGGTTCCGTTTATTTTGTATCAGGTGTGGGCTTTTGTTGCTCCGGGTTTATACAAGCATGAAAAACGCTTGATCATGCCGCTATTGGCTTCAAGTTCATTGCTGTTTTACTGTGGTGTGGCGTTCGCTTACTTTATTGTATTCCCGTTGGTATTTGGCTTTTTTACAGCTATATCATTAGGGGGAGTAGAGTTCGCAACCGACATCTCAAGCTATCTTGATTTTGTACTCGCGCTGTTCTTTGCTTTTGGTATTGCCTTTGAAGTGCCAGTTGCGATTATCTTGCTGTGTTGGACGGGGGCAACAACGCCTCAATCTCTGTCTGAAAAGCGTCCTTACATTGTTGTGGGTGCTTTCATCATAGGTATGATGCTGACACCACCAGATATGATCTCGCAAACACTGTTGGCGATTCCAATGTGTATTCTGTTTGAGATTGGTCTGTTCTTCGCACGTTTTTATACGCGTAAGCCAGATACGGATGAAGAGGAAGAAGCTGAATCTTGATTCGGAATGCTTCAGTAAAAATCACATAATAAAAAAGCGGCCTAGGGCCGCTTTTTTATTATGTCTGTTTATCGAATCTTTAACTGATAGCCACAGTTCTGACATATATAGAGCTCTTTGATGCCCAAAATTTTATGCCATAGGGTTCGATGTTGACGTTGTAAGTGTTGTGAATGGTCACACATAATCAACTACCTCCATATGCAGGTGGTTGATACTATACATGTCACTTAGCTTTCTCAAATAAATTCAGGAAAAATCCGTAATAATTACTTATTAATAGATTTATCATAAATTAAACAATGCCTTAGCATTTGTGCTCGTTATGTTTTCGACTTCTTTAAGGGTAATTCCGCGCAATTCAGCGATGCGTTTTGCTACTAATTCTGTGTAGGCTGGTTCATTGCGTTTACCGCGATTTGGTGTTGGTGCTAAATATGGGCAATCTGTCTCTAGGATGACGTAATCCATATCAAGATGTGGGATCACCTTGTCCATCCCTGAGTTCTTAAAGGTCGAAACGCCGCCTAAACCTAAATGAAAGCCTAGCTCGTTGATCGCTTGAGCTTCCTCTAAGCTGCTACCAAAGCAGTGGAATACCCCGCGTAAGCTGCCATCTTGTTCTTTACGAAGTAGGGCAAGTGTCTCTTCAATGGAATCACGAGTGTGGATCACCACAGGTAGATCAAGCTCTTTTGCCCACTGCAGTTGAGTCACAAACGCCATCTCTTGTTCAGCCTTGAAGGTTTTATCCCAGTACAAGTCGATACCAATCTCACCCACGGCGATAAAGTCATGCTTATCAAACCAAGCTCGAATGGTTTTGAGGGTTTGCTCGATATTCGCATCCACATAACAAGGGTGTAAGCCCATCATTGAACGGCACACATCAGGAAACTGAGCTTCCGTCGCTAACATTGGCTCGATAGATTCTAAATCGATGTTCGGCAATAGAATGGTATCAATCCCTTGAGCCAGTGCGCGCTGCACGACTTGTTCGCGGTCTTCATCGAATTCACTAGCGTAAATATGAGCATGGGTGTCGATCATTGTTTTGTCCTGAAAGCGGTCTTTACTGAGTTGTCATGAGTATACGGCAGTGTGAGGAGAAGGTCATTTTTTGCCATTTATCCCTGTTTTTGAGTGGGTTTCATATTTTACTGCTAGCGTCCTGAGCCATCAGTGATATGCTTTTGCCTGTATTTAGCACTTTTCATATCTAAGTATTTCGGTGCTTAGACTAGGCAAGGAGAATCTAGTGTCTGTTTCAATTCAAGGTCAATTCCCAGGTCGCCGTATGCGCCGTATGCGTAAGCACGACTTTAGCCGTCGCCTAATGGCAGAAAATCAATTGTCTGTGGATGATCTAATCTACCCAATGTTTATCCTGATGGGTAAAGACCGCCGCGAGCCTGTCGAGTCAATGCCAGGTGTTGAACGCTTGTCGATCGATTACATGCTCGAGGAAGCAGATTACCTGTCAAAACTGGGTGTTCCTGCGATTGCTCTATTTCCAGTCGTGAACCAAGATGCTAAAAGTTTATGCGCAGCTGAAGCTCATAACTCAGAAGGTTTGGTGCAGCGCGCTGTACGTTTACTAAAAGAGCATGTGCCAAACATTGGCGTTATTACTGACGTAGCACTAGACCCGTTCACCACTCACGGCCAAGACGGCATCATCGATGAAGATGGTTACGTGATGAATGACGAGACGACTGAAGTCTTGATCAAGCAAGCATTATCACACGCTGAAGCAGGTGCTGACGTGGTTGCACCATCAGATATGATGGATGGTCGCATTGGTAAGATCCGTGAAGCGTTAGAAGAAGCAGGCCATATTCATACTCAAATTATGGCGTACTCTGCGAAATACGCATCGTGCTACTACGGTCCATTCCGCGACGCAGTCGGCAGTGCTTCAAACCTGAAAGGTGGTAACAAGAAGAACTACCAGATGGCTCCTGCGAACAGCGATGAAGCTATTCACGAAGTCGCGATGGATCTTAATGAAGGTGCGGACATGGTGATGGTTAAGCCTGGCATGCCTTACCTAGATATCGTGCGCCGTGTGAAGCATGAACTTCAAGCGCCGACATTTGCATACCAAGTATCTGGTGAGTATGCGATGCACAAAGCAGCGATTCAAAACGGTTGGCTGAAAGAGCGTGAAACCGTCATGGAATCACTGTTGTGCTTTAAGCGCGCAGGTGCTGATGGCATTCTTACTTACTTCGCTAAAGATGTGGCTGAGTGGCTTGCAGAAGACAACGCACAAGCCGCAGAGCACTTAAAAGAAAAGTAATCGTGTAGGGTTCACTTAAGTGATCAGTAAAGGGTTGGCCATTGTGCCAGCCCTTTCGTTTATAAGGATGAATAAGATGTCAGTTGTCGTACGTGAAGGTTCGTTAGAAGAAGTGGTGTCTGTGGTCGAGCAGATCTCTGAGTTCGCTAAAAAAGAGAGCGTCGCTTCTCTTTCAGAGCGGCTGGCAGGAAAAAAGAACCTTATTTTAGTGGCTGAAGAAGCTGACGTGCTGCTCGGTTTTAAGATCGGCTATGAATTGGATCAAGATACTTTTTACAGCTGGTTTGGTGGCGTGTCACCGCTCGCGAGGAACAAAGGCGTTGCACAGGCGCAATTAGACGCTCAGGAACAGTGGGCGAAAGAGCAGGGCTACAGACAGTTAAAGGTTAAGTCTCGTAACCAGTTCCCTGCAATGTTGCGCCTGTTATTGAGAAACGGTTACCTAATCGAAAAATTTGAAGAAAAAGAAGACATTAATGACCACAGAATTCATTTTTTGAAGCAAATTTAAGCACTGCTGTTAACGTTTTATAAATTAAATGAGATTTATTATCATTTAAGTGTTGACTATTAAATGAGAATCATTATTATTAACTTCGTCTTAGGGAATGAGGAAATGTTCACAAGGATGTTAAGTACTCAAGTATCTACTTGGTTACCCAACAGAATTCTCGCGAACTTGTACTAAGTTCTTTTTGACACGACATTGCTCACATTGCTTCCAGTGTAATTTATAGCTTTTAGGTAAAGCTGTGGTATTCAATTTGAATGGCTTTACCGGTTTTTGCTAGGCGACATCTTCGGGTGTCGCTTTTTTTATACCTACCATTTCAACAAGATGCATATTTAGTGGCACGTATTTTTATGAATAAAACGCCATCAGCATTCTTTTCCACAACGCAAGATCGAGAAAAGATCGTTGATCATCTGCTCGATCTGTAAAATTATTCTTTATTTTCAGTTGTTTATTGGTGTTTTTTGAGTTGTTCACCGTAGTTCTCAACAGGGTGGATAAATAATATAAACAGAGTTATCCACAGAACGCTTGCGTCTAAGAACAAAAAATAACAACAAATCGATTATAACGAACACAACCGAGTGAACGGATACAGATCGACAACGTGGAATCCAACCAACAGACGTGGCATTCTTAACAGATAATTTCTGTACTTACTGGATACACAAACATTATGGCTCGTATTCCTGATAATCCATTGATTCTGATCGATGGCTCTTCTTACCTATATCGCGCGTTCCATGCTTACCCTGGCACAATGAGCAATGGTGATATCCCAACTAACGCTGTTTACGGTGTAGTTAACATGCTGCGCAGCATGATGCGTCAATTTGCTTCTGATCGTATTGCGGTAATTTTTGATGCGAAAGGAAAGACGTTCCGTGATGACATGTACCCAGAGTACAAGGCAAACCGTCCACCTATGCCTGATGATCTTCGTTGCCAGATTGAGCCTTTGCACAATGTGATTCGTGCAATGGGTTTGCCACTTATCTCTATTCCCGGCGTTGAAGCGGATGACGTGATCGGTACGCTTGCTTCTCAAGCTTCTGCGATAGGTATGCCTGTGCTTATTAGTACTGGCGATAAAGATATGGCCCAGCTTGTCGATGACAACGTTACTCTGATCAACACCATGACCAACGTGGTAATGGATCGTGAAGGCGTGATTGAGAAGTTTGGCATTCCACCAGAGCTGATTATCGACTACCTTGCGCTGATGGGCGATAAAGTCGATAACATCCCAGGTGTTCCGGGTGTCGGTGATAAGACAGCGACTGCTCTGCTGCAAGGCATTGGTAGCATCGAAAAGCTGTATCAAAACCTGGATGATATTGCCGCTCTTGGCTTCCGTGGTTCAAAAACCATGGCTAAGAAGCTGATTGATAATAAAGACAACGCTGAGATGTCTTACGAGCTTGCAACGATCAAACTGGACGTCGAGTTAGAAGAGACACCGGAGTCGCTTGTAAAAGCACAACCAAACACGGATGAGCTGATTAAGCTATATGGTCAACTGGTCTTCAAGTCTTGGTTGAACGAGCTACTTGAAGGTGGCAGTGGTGTGGTTGAGGCGGATGAAAAGTCGGGCGCAGTGCGTAGCAATACGGCATCAACCACTTCTACCATAGAAATGAACACCTCTGCCGTGACGATTGATCGTAGCAACTACGAAACTATCCTCGATGAAGCGTCATTCAATGTTTGGCTAGAGAAACTGAAAGCGGCTGAAGTGTTTGCTTTCGATACCGAGACAGACAGCCTAGATTACATGGTGGCGAACCTCGTTGGCCTGTCATTCGCGACTGAAGAAGGCGTTGCCGCTTACGTACCGGTTGCCCATGATTACCTAGATGCACCTCAGCAGCTGGATCGCGATTGGGTACTTGAACAGCTTAAGCCGATTCTTGAAGATGATACACAAGCGAAAGTAGGTCAGAACCTTAAGTATGATATGAGTGTGCTAGCGCGCTACGGTATCGAGATGAAAGGCATCAAACACGACACCATGTTGGCGTCTTACGTTTTCAATAGCGTAGGTGGCAAGCATGATATGGACAGCCTAGCGCTGCGTTTCCTTCAGCACAGCTGCATCTCATTTGAGCAAATCGCAGGTAAAGGTAAGAAACAGCTTACTTTCAACCAGATTGAGCTGGGTGAAGCGTCTCCATACGCGGCAGAAGATGCTGACGTGACACTACGTCTTCATAACCGTTTGATGGAAAACATTGAGCAAGATGAAAAGCTAAAAGCCATCTATGAAGAAATCGAAGTACCACTGATCCCTGTAATGTCTCGCATTGAACGTACTGGCGTATTCATCGATGACATGCTGCTGGGCGCTCAATCGCAAGAGATTGCGGTTCGTCTGGATGAGTTAGAACAGAAAGCCTACGAGATTGCAGAGCAAGAGTTCAACATGAACTCTCCAAAACAGCTGCAAGCGATCCTGTTTGAGAAAATGGGCCTGCCAGTTATTAAGAAAACGCCATCAGGTGCACCTTCAACCAACGAAGAAGTGCTGCAAGAGTTGGCTCTTGATTACCCGCTACCTAAGCTGATCATTGAGTATCGTGGCCTTGCGAAACTAAAGTCGACCTACACAGATAAACTACCGAAGATGATCAACGCTGAAACGGGTCGTGTTCATACGTCTTATCACCAAGCGGTGACAGCAACGGGTCGTTTGTCTTCAACAGATCCAAACCTACAGAACATCCCAATTCGTAATGAAGAAGGCCGTCGTATCCGCCAAGCATTTGTTGCACAGCATGGCTGGAAGATTCTAGCGGTCGATTACTCTCAAATTGAATTGCGTATCATGGCGCACCTTTCGGGTGATAAAGCGCTTCTGGAAGCATTCCAACAAGGCAAAGATATCCACGCGGCAACGGCGGCTGAGATCATTGGTGTTGATATTGAGAGTGTGACCACTGAACAACGTCGTCGTGCTAAAGCCGTTAACTTCGGTCTTATCTACGGTATGAGTGCCTTTGGCTTGGCTAAGCAACTGGGTATTCCTCGTGGTGAAGCACAACACTACATGGATACTTACTTCGAGCGTTACCCTGGCGTAATGCAGTATATGGAAGACACGCGCAGTGCAGCTTCAGAGCAAGGCTTCGTTGAAACCATTTACGGTCGTCGTCTGCACCTTCCTGAGATTCAATCTCGTAATGGCATGCGTCGTAAGGCTGCTGAACGCGCGGCGATCAACGCGCCAATGCAAGGCACAGCGGCTGACATCATTAAGAAAGCGATGTTGTTGGTGGATGAGTGGATTCAAGCGGAAGGCGATGGTCGTGTGAAACTGCTTATGCAGGTACACGATGAATTGGTGTTTGAAGTGGAAGAGTCATCTTTAGCCGAAATTGAAAGTAAAGTACAAGAATTGATGGAATCCGCTGCAGAACTAGAAGTGCCGCTTGTCGCGGAAGCTGGCCACGGTGACAACTGGGATCAAGCCCACTAATCAGTTTTTGACCTTAATAAGCAAATTAGTATGAGCCAGTGCACAAACACTGGCTTTTTTTTGTCTCAAATAAAGTTAAGTCGCAATAAGAATTTAGGTGTTTTAATAAAACATTCATGAAAAAAAACTACAAAAGTTGTTTTCATTTCTGAGCAATTGTTGTACATTAAATCTCGTAGGGTACAGAGGTAAGATGTTCTATCTTTCAGACCTTTTGTTTCACGTTATTGGATTAGGCTGATTCAGCCGCCCCAGTCAGTATTTGACTGGGGCGTTTTTTCTTGTGCGAAAGAAAAATATTTCCAACCTACCATTCCCCCGTAAAACCTCTCATTTTTAGCGCCTTTTATTACACTTTCTCAAGCACAGTGATAAACCCCTGATTTGCCTTAGATCTGGAATTCGATCAGCGTTTGGTAATTTAAATCCGTCTCTAAGTCGATTGTTTTATCACTTGAAATAACTTTTATTTTACAAGTTATCGATAAAGGATTGATGGCCCACGCCTTATTTATCAGTGTATTGAGTCGGTGAATGCTCAATGTAATCTATGATTTTCTGTTGTTTCTCGGTGCTGTATTTCAGTGCTTCGGCGGTGATCTGGATGGATTGCGCCATCGAAGAGATATTGCTGGTCGCTTTTACCAAGGTTTGCTGCATGGGTTTTAAGATCAGTAGATAAATAGCGGTCAGGGCGATAATAATCACACAGATAACAGCAACCAACGCAATGATGACTTTGGTTTGGATATCATCGAGCAGCGTTTGGCTTGTCTGCTTAAAGGCAACGCGAGATTGGTCTAAGGCCTGTGGCAGTTGATTGAGGGATGTCTTGGTGGAGCTCGCAAGCTTATTGATGCTTTCAACGGTTTGATTGAGGGCTTGTTGCTGGTCGTCGCTTAGATTGGGGTTGTTGACTATCGCCTGCAAAGATTGCGATATCACCTCAAGAGACTCACTCGCATCTTGGGCGTACTTTTCCATGCCATCTAGGTCTAATGTCATATCGACATTGATCAGTGGGGCTTGTTCTTGTTCTGCTTCAGAGGCAAACCCTGTCAGTGAGACCAACATAAGTGCAATGATGGCCAATGGTGTTTTCCACATGAGTATTCCTTTCTCATTGTTCTGATTATTTAGATGTGTCTTTTAGTATGGTTCACTTCTATTGGTTTTAGTGGCTAAATCCGATCTTTAACACTAAAAACTTAGGCTTAACTCACTAATTTTTGGGCAAAAAAATACCCCACCTATATAAGGAGGGGCATTGATAAGGCTAAATCACCTGTTGTAAGTGCTCTAACCTGTAGCGATAAGTAGAGGAATTACTCTGAGTCGTTATGTTCTTCGTCCGCTAACTCATCAAGGATTTGATCAGCAAGCGCTGGAGCAAACCACTCATCCATCTTGGCACGCAGTTGGTCGACGCCGATGCCCTTCATTGAAGAGAAGACATCAACCGCAACATCACCACCGAAAGATTTTGCATCGTTACGGATTTTCAGTAGCTGTGCTTTACGCGCACCACTTTTCAGTTTGTCTGCTTTTGTTAACAAAACCTGTACTGGGATGCGGCTATCGATAGCCCAGTAGATCATTTGTTGGTCAAGGTCTTTCATTGGGTGACGGATATCCATCAATACCACTAAACCTTTCAGGCTTTCACGTCGTTGTAGGTATTCACCTAGCGACTTCTGCCATTTTTTCTTCATCTCAAGTGGTACTTGAGCAAAGCCATATCCAGGTAAATCGACGATATGACAACCGTCCGTTACCTTAAATAGGTTGATTAGCTGAGTTCGACCGGGTGTTTTACTGGTTTTCGCCAAGCTTTTTTGGTTTGTAACGCGATTTAGCGCGCTAGATTTACCAGCATTGGAGCGTCCTGCAAACGCAATTTCGATCCCTTCGTCTTCTGGTAAATGACGAATATCAGGTGCACTGGTAATGAAATGCGTGTTTTGATAATGAATTTTTACGCTCACTGTTAACTCCATCTCGACTTTGTGTAGTCGATTGATTACTTTTTTGTGAATTTGTGTAAAATAACCGTGCTCGGCATAAGGTCGCCTATTGTACCATGAGTGGCAACATAGAGTGGTACTGGAAGCTTGATAATTATAATGGAATGTCATGAAGAAATTAGCGCTAATTTTGAGTCTTTTAGCCAGCTGCTCAGTATGGGCTCAAGGTAGTATTGAAGCTGGTAAAGCCAAATCACAAACATGTGTTGCCTGCCACGGTGCTGACGGCAACAGTCTGATCACTCAGTACCCTAAGCTGGCCGGTCAACATGAGAAGTATCTAGAGAAGCAGTTAAAAGAGCTTAAGCTAGGTATGACAAGTGGTGGTAAGCAAGGTCGTTACGAACCTGTAATGGGTGCAATGGCGATGCCTTTATCTGAAGAAGATATGGCTGACCTAGCGGCATACTACGCCTCTCTACCTATCTCTAGTAATTCTACTCCTGAAAATGTAGTAGATGAAGGTAAGGTTCTTTACACCGCGGGTAACGCAGAACGTGGCGTAACGGCGTGTATTGCTTGTCACGGCCCTCGTGGTAATGGTACCGAACTTTCTGGTTTCCCTAAGATTTCAGGTCAGCACGCAGATTACATCAAGGCTCAACTTGAGAAATTCCGCGATGGTGACCGTAATAACGACATGAATGCGATGATGCGTGATGTAGCTAAAAAGTTAACAGACGCTGATATTGATACCTTATCGAAGTACGTTGGTGGTTTACACTAATTTGTCGGTTTCTTGCTCTTAGCCAGAGTAAAGGAATGTACGTTCGAGCGAGATTGAAGAGACGCCCCGATCAGTAATGATCGGGGCGTTTTCTTTTGTATTGGTTTTATTAATGCATTTTGTGTTTATGTCTGATTTATCAATGTGTGATCGATTTGTGTACAAAAGTGTGAAGTCGCACTCTTGTAGTCTTTTTGTAACACGGTAAAGTAACCGCCATCAGCTAGGAGCTGACTTAGATATGGATGATCATCTAGTCTAACGGTATAGACAGAAACGGATCAGGCTAGGACAGCCCAGCAACAAGGTGTTAGAAAAGGATAGCCAAAACTCATCAGGACGATGAACAACAAACAAATTTGGCATGGAAAGCACCAATAACAAATGGAGATTTGTGTACCAAGTTGAGTATGCAAATTTTGGCCGATATAGGCAGATTTAGAGAGCGATAGGTTTTCCTATCGCTTTTTTTATTGATTTGATGAAAAAACACCCAATACCTCTCCACTATAAACTCAGTTTCTGGTATGTTTCGCATCCCTGTTTAAGGATGTGCTATGTATACTTGTCCCTTATGCCATCACCAAGGCGTGAATCACTATTTTGAAGACAAACGCAGAGCCTATCTGCAGTGTCAGCAATGTGAACTGGTATTTGTTAAACCTGAACAAAGGTTAGAAGCAAAAGAAGAAAAAGCACACTATGATCTCCATGAGAACGATCCTAGTGATGCAGGCTATCGCCGCTTTTTATCTCGCATCGCGGATCCACTAACAGACAAAATTTCATCTAACTCACAAGGGTTGGATTTTGGTTGTGGCCCAGGCCCTACGCTATCTATTATGTTAGAAGAAGCCGGACACACCATGGAGTTGTACGATATCTATTACCACCCAGAACCCTCTGTGTTGGAAAAAACGTATGACTTTATGACTGCCACGGAGGTGATAGAGCATCTTTATCACCCAGACAAAGTGTGGCAGCAATGGTTGAATTTAGTTAAACCCAAGGGCTGGATTGGTCTTATGACTAAACTAGTAATAGACGTAGACGCGTTTGCTGGTTGGCACTACAAGAATGACCCGACACATGTCGTCTTCTTTAGTCGTCAAACATTCCAGTTTTTGGCAGAGCGGGATAAGCTCGAACTAGAATTTTTTGGAAATGATGTAATTTTACTGAGGAAAGTGCAGTAATGGGTCGTAGTAAGAAATCAAGAAAGCCGGGAGCACTTGGCGCTCCGGAACCTATGGTTACTCGTAACCGTAGTGAATCTGATGTTGAAGGTCGTGAACGTAAGCGTGTTAAAAAGCGTAAAGGCCTTAAGTCTGGCAGCCGTCACTCAGATGGTAGCGAAGCAAAACAGCGTAAAGCTGCACAAGCTCGTGACCCTCGTTTAGGCAGCAAGAAAAAAATTCCGCTGATCGTTGAACCAGCGAAGAAGCCGACTAAACAAGAGCGCAAGCTATCTAACGAACAAGAGTTAGAGATGCTTGAGAATGATGCTCAACTGAACACATTGCTAGATCGTATCGAAAATGGTGAAAACCTAGGTGCTGGTCTACAGAAGTTTGTTGATGAGAAACTTGATCGTATCGAACACCTAATGGGCCGCTTAGGTCTACTAGAGCCAGAAGACGATGAAGAAGAGATCTTCGAAGAAGCACCGGTTGCCTCTAAGAAGAAAGCGAGCTCTGACGAAGACTTGCTATCTCAATTCGAAGATTTCGATTTAGACAGCTTTAAAGGTTAATAGCCAATGAACGTAACCTTATTAGCAATTGCTGGTGGAATTATCATTCTCGGCTTGGGCTCTTATGCAGGTTACCTTCTACTTCAAGTGAAGAAGCAGACGGAGTTGCAAAAGCAGCATCAAGCACTAGCCATTGAAAAACGTAACGCGACGATTTACGAAAACGTAAATACTTTGTGCTTAGCGGGCATTCAAGGGCAATGTGACTTACCTGAGATCAGTATCCGAGTGTGTATCATTATGGATAATGTTCAGGGTGATGAGCGTGTCGATTTTGATTCTGAATATCCTGCTCTTTCTGAGCTGTACCATATCGTAAAAGATATGGCTCGCGGAGAGGCAAGACAGGAACTGACGAAGAAAGAACGTATGCAGCAGAATCTCACGCGCCATAAGGCAGAGACTCGCTTGAATGATGCGGTCATTGAAGATCTGAAAAGGTTGCAAGAGAAGGTTAAACCTCTCAACAACCAAATCAACATTCAGATGATCTAGTCGCTAAGACTTTTAAAATAGAGGCTTGTTTAATACAGGGTGTTCTTGAGACACCTTATCTTTATAGATAGTGTTAAATGAGCCTTCTTACCTTTTGCGTCTCGTTAATCCCGACGCTTTGTTAGTGATCAAGCTAGCAGTTCTGAGTTTTTGTCTAAAAAATTGATTTTGTCTTGGAACGACCTTACAGGTCGTGTGGCAAAATAACCCGTCTATATTTTAATGTATGTGAAATGATTTGAGAGACCTTAGGTTCTCGCGGATCTAAATTGGAAATACCGCTATGTCGAGCAAGCCAGTAACAACGAATCAGCAAATCGTTTGGGATCAAGAGATCTTAAATAAGTACAACTATTCGGGACCTCGTTACACCTCATACCCAACTGCGTTGGAGTTTCATGAAGCGTTTACCGTCGCTGATTACGACATGGCGTGTACTCAATATCCTGAGCGTCCACTCTCTCTTTACGTGCATATCCCGTTCTGCCACAAGCTTTGTTACTACTGTGGTTGTAATAAAGTCATTACTCGTCACTCGCATAAAGCGGATGAGTATCTTGATGTGATTGAACATGAAATCCGCCAACGCGCCTCTCTATTGAATGGCCGTGAAGTGACGCAATTGCACTTCGGTGGTGGTACGCCAACGTTCTTGACCAAGACACAAATCACTCGCTTGATGATGATTCTACGTGATGAGTTTAACTTCACCGCTGACGCTGAAATCAGTATCGAAGTCGACCCGCGTGAGATTGAGCTAGACGTACTTGACCACCTGCGTAACGAAGGCTTCAACCGCCTGAGTATTGGTGTTCAAGACTTCAATAAAGAAGTACAGAAGCTGGTTAACCGTGAGCAAGATGAAGAGTTCATCATTGCGATGGTTCAGCGTGCGAAAGAGCTAGGCTTCCGTTCAACCAACCTTGATTTGATCTACGGCCTACCAAAGCAGACTCAAGCTTTGTTCGCTGAAACATTGAAGCAAGTGCTAGAGATGAAACCAGGTCGTTTATCGGTATTTAACTACGCACACATGCCTCAGCTGTTTGCTGCGCAGCGTAAGATTAAAGACGAAGACCTACCTGAAGCGAAAGAGAAAATGGCTATCTTGCAAGATACCATCGAGACGCTAACGGGGGCGGGTTACCAGTTCATCGGTATGGACCACTTTGCTCTGCCTGAAGACGAGCTAGCAGTAGCACAACGTGAAGGCATTCTGCATCGTAACTTCCAAGGCTACACCACCCAAGGTGAAGCGGACCTAATTGGTTTCGGTGTTTCTGCTATCTCTATGGTCGGTGATGCTTACGCTCAAAACCAGAAAGAGCTGAAGAAGTACTACGCTCAGGTGAATGACCTACGCCATGCACTTTGGAAAGGCGTGGCACTAGACAGTGACGACCTTCTGCGTCGTGAAGTGATCAAGCAGCTTATCTGTAACTTCAAGCTTGATAAGACCATGATCGAATCTGAGTTCTCGGTTAACTTTAATCGCTACTTCAAAGAAGATTTAGAGCTTCTACAAACCTTCATCAACGATGATTTGGTTGAAGTCGATGACAAAGAAATCCGCGTTACTCTGCGTGGCCGCTTGCTGATCCGTAACATCTGCATGTGTTTTGATAAATACTTACGTGCAAAGGCTCGCCAGCAGCAATTCTCTCGTGTGATCTAATCGCTCGATAGAGAATAGAACAATAAAAAATGCCAGCATCATGCTGGCATTTTTGTATCTGACTCATTCGATTTCTGCCTGATTTAGGTGAGGTTCTCAGTGGTATTTTGTTTGATCTTGGCACTTTGATTGGTGTTACTGAGGTCAGTAGGCCATTGATCAAACGGAACTGGGCGACTGTATAAGAACCCTTGAGCAAGCGGGCACTGCAGCTGCTTGAGAAGTTCAGCCTGTTGCTGTGTTTCAACGCCCTCAGCGACCAAGCTTACTTTGAAACCTTTAGTGATGTTAACGATGGCCGCGACGATGGAGCTGTCGAGATTCTCTTTGCTGAGCTTACTAACGAAGCTACGATCGATCTTCAGGCAATCAAATGGCAGTTTTTGCAGATAGGCTAGGGAAGAGTAGCCAGTACCAAAATCATCAATTGCGATTGAGACCCCTAACGCTTTGAGCGTCAGCATGTTATCGATGATGGTCGGATCGTTATCGACGATGCGTGATTCGGTGATCTCTAGTGTCAAGTTGCTTGCTGGCAGTTTGGTGTCTCTTAGCGTGCCCTTAACCTGTTCGACAAAGCCACTTTCGCTTAGCTGATCGACTGATAGATTGACGTGAATCGAGAAGTCTTTGCTCCATTTTCCTGACTCAATAGCGATGGCTGTATCTCGACAGGACTTATGCAGAATTTGTTTTCCGATATCGTAAATGAGCCCGCTCTCTTCCGCGAGAGGAATGAACTCGAGCGGCGAGATCACCCCTTCATCGGTTATCCAGCGAGCTAAAGCTTCTGCACCTATGGTTGAGCCAGATTCCAGATCAATAATAGGCTGATAAAACGGTTCGAACTGTTGAAGCTCAATTGCTCGGCTCATTCGCGCTAGCATCTTGGTGCGATGTCTCGATGCTTTGCCCATCTCCGGGCTGTAAATGCTGACACTGGTTTTGTCTTGTTTCGCGTTGCTCAATGCAATGCTGCTATTGCGTAGCAGGAGTGTAATGTCGTAGAGATTCGAGACATTCACTATCCCCATCGATACCTTGATCACCACGCTTTCTGATTCCATTGAAAATGGGGAAGCGAAGGTTTGAAGTAAGCGGTTAGTCAGCAGCTGAACATCATCGCTTTGCGTTACGTTTGGTGCGTAAATGGCAAACTCATCACCACCAGTGCGAGCCAATAGGTATTCGGATGGCAGTGTGCCTCTTAAACGAGCGGCCGCAATGATAAGCAGTTGGTCACCATTGTAATGACCTAGGCTGTCATTGATGTCTCGGAAGCGATCAATACCAATCAAATACAGCGTGCCTTTTTCGTTGTCAGGGTGTTTCTTGGCAGCATCAATAAAGCCTTCACGGCTGTATAGCTTGGTTAATGAGTCATAGGTAAGCTGAGACTGTAATGCGTGAAACGAGGCCTTTAAGTTGTTGGCCATTTCATTGAATGACTCCACCAACATGCTGGTTTCATAGATATGCCCCGTCTTTGGCATGCTCGTGTCCCAATCGCCTTTAGCAAGGCGTTTGGCTGCATCTGCTGTCGAGGTGATGGGTTGGGTTACGCGATTAAAGGCAACTAATCCTGCAATGACCCCAAGGCAACTCAGTGCTAGCCCGAGCAACCAACTGTTTCTTTGATTTTCTGGTAATTTACCGAGCAGGTTGCTTTCAGGAATCGACACTCCAATAAACCACGTGAGGCCGTGTTCATCTTCGTAAGGGGTAATTTGGTTGAAGTAGCGTTCGTTGTCTAGGCGAAAGCTAAAGCGCTGCTCGCCCAAATTATCGATTAGGTGGAATTGGTCTACGTAACTGGCGCTTTCACGTATTACGGGGTTAGCACTCTCTGTTGCCAGTAAGCGTTGGCCTTTGTTAGTTTTTCCTGTACCCCATGAGACGACACTGCCTCCGCCGGAGTGTGCGACTAAACGTTGCTGTTTATCGATGATGTAAACAGAGGCATCTGTTCTATCTTTGAGCTTTCTGAGAAACGCATTGAAGGTATTGATCTTGATGTCGCTGACGACGACGGCTTTGAATTCGTTATCATCATAGATAGGCGCGAGAGCCGATAAGGTGATTTCTTGGCGTTCGTCAGCATTGGCATAAATTGGTGACCACAACGGTTTTTTCTGTGTCGCAACGGGTGTGTACCAAGGACGGATTCTTGGGTCGTAACCTGAAATTACCGATCGAATGTCTTCACTAATCTTGCTACCACGGTAAATGACCAACTGATCATTGGTGCGTTCGTCTTGCACCATCAAGGTGTAGCCTTTGTTGGCTTCTTTGCGGAAACCGACGTAGTTACCATCTTCAGAGCCAAAACCGATCACATCGAGTTGAGGTACAGCTGTGTAATGGTCTGAAAACGTATAAAAAATATAGTCTTGGACCTTACTGAGATTACCGGGCTGATAAAGGTGGTGGTAGCCGATGTTATGGCTGAGTGAGAGGTTCGCGTGAAATGGCTTCTCTAAAAAATTAGACAGGCTTTGATGAACATTGTCAGTCAGTGATGTTAGTTGGCGTGCACTAACATCACTCACCATCTCTTTGTAGCTTAGCTTTTGAGTGAAAACCATTACGCCCATAGTGAACAGAAAAATCATCACGAATGGCAGAACCACTGCGGTTCTCAAAGTAATTTGTGTTTTCAAAGACATCTTTAGCTACAACTTTGGTGAATAGTGTACTGTAATTGTACCGACACTATTCAAACCAAGCGACACTTTTTTGGTTAAAAAGTAGCTGCATCGAGAGTCATATAAGGTCTAGTACAGTTCTTTGAGTTTACGAGTTAGGGTGTTTCTTCCCCATCCCAAAACCTTAGCTGCATCCTGTTTATGACCATTAGTATGGTGGAGTGCAGCCTCTAGCAGTATACGTTCAAACTCTGGCAGAGCATAAGTCAGCAGCTCTTTTTCTCCTGAATCAAGCGCACACTTTGCCCAATTAGCGAGCAGTTGTTGCCAGTTATCTCCAGTTCCTGAGGTTGTCACCACTTTTTCTTCCAACAGCTCTGGTGGCAGGTCTGAAGGGAGAATTTCGCTGCCGCTCGCCATCACGGTGAGCCAACGACAAATGTTTTCAAGCTGACGCACGTTACCTGGCCAATTCAGCTGATTGAGTTTTAGGATCGTCTCTGGGTGGAGTGTTTTTACTTCAACACCGAGCTCTTCGGCGGCGGATGCTAGGAAGTGATGAGTCAGTTTTTCAATGTCTTGCTTACGTTCACGAAGTGCCGGGATATGGATTCGGATAACGTTGAGTCGGTGGAAAAGGTCTTCACGGAAGTCGCCTTCATGTACCAAGCGCTCAAGATCTTGGTGGGTTGCAGCAACGATACGAACGTCAACCTTAACCGCAGAGTGTCCACCCACACGATAAAATTGGCCATCAGAAAGTACACGTAGCAAGCGAGTCTGAATATCGAGTGGCATGTCGCCGATTTCATCAAGAAACAGGGTGCCGCCGTTGGCTTGTTCGAAGCGTCCTTGGCGAACGCTGTTAGCACCGGTAAAGGCACCTTTTTCGTGGCCAAACAGTTCAGACTCGATCAGATCTTTGGGGATAGCAGCCATGTTCAAGGCAATGAAGGGTTTCTTGGCTCTTGGGCTGTGGCGATGTAGAGCGTGCGCGACCAATTCTTTACCGGTACCCGATTCACCATTGATCAGCACGGATATGGATGAGCGAGACAAGCGGCCAATCGCTCGGAAAACTTCCTGCATTGCTGGTGCTTCACCGATGATTTCTGGCGCGTTGGTGTCTTCAGCGACTTCGCTGGCTTGTTCGCGTTTCTGTTCTTGGCTGTGCGCGATTGCTCGCTCTACTAGAGTCAGTGTTTCATCAATATCGAACGGCTTTGGAAGATATTCAAAGGCACCTTTTTGATAAGCATTCACCGCTGCATCAAGGTCTGAGTGCGCGGTCATAATGATCACGGGCAGGTCGGGAGAGCGTTGGTGAACTTGGTGTAACAGCTCAATTCCGTCAATGCCAGGCATGCGAATATCAGACACCAATACATCAGGTGTCTCGCGCTCAAGCGCAAGTAGTACGCTCTCAGCATCAGCAAATGTTTCACACTTAATATCCGCAGATGAAAGTGTTTTCTCTACTACCCAGCGGATAGAGCTGTCGTCATCGACGACCCAAACGTATCCCTTACTCATAATTCAATTCCTTTGCAGCCAAATCTATTGTGATAATCATTGTTGTTTTTATGATGTCTTAATCTTTGTGTACCGAGCTAAGCCTTTAATCTCGCTGTCCAATCACGAGGTTCTTGTGACCTAAATCGGTAGGTAAATCGTGAATGTGGTGTTGCCCGGCCAGCTTTCAACATCAATTTTCCCATTGTGTTGATCGATCAGGTTTTGAGAAATCGATAGCCCCAGCCCTGTTCCACCTTCTCGTCCGCTGACCATTGGGTAAAACAAGGTGTCTTTTAAATCATCGGGGATGCCCGGACCGTTATCGCTGATCTCAATACGAGCCGCGAGTTTGTGTCGCTGCCCGTGAATATTTGCTTGATGCACCGTTCTGGTGCGAATGGTGATTTTTCCAGAATCTTGAGTCTTTAGAATCTGTGCCGCGTTGCTCACGATATTGAGCATCGCTTGTTCAACCTGTGCCGAATCCATCAAGATGTCCGGTAGGCTAGGGTCGTAATCTCTTTCGATGGCGAGCGTTGACCCCGATTCTAGCTCTACGAGCTGTCTGACTTTCTCAAGTATTTGGTGAAGGTTCTCTTCTGACTTAGTTCCTGGCTTTTGAGGGCCAAGTAGACGGTCGACCAATGCTCTTAGGCGGTCGGCTTGCTCAATAATGATTTGCGTATATTCATTAAGAGACTGATCAGGAAGCATTTTCCCAAGTAACTGCGCCGCACCTCTTAAGCCACCGAGTGGATTTTTGATCTCATGTGCTAACCCGCGTACCAGCAGCTTAGCTGCTTGTTGTTGTGCATGTTGGTTGAGCTCTTGGCTAAGGCGTCTTTGCTGGTCTATCTTGCGCATCTCAACCAATAACAGCGTCTCTCGCTGCCAAGATATTGGGCTAACCGTGACTTCAAGCATCAGTGGGCGGTTATCAACAACGAAGGTAACGTCACTGTCGGTAATGCTCTGGCCACTTTGTAGCGGTTGCGTCAGAAGCGCCAAATCAAGTGAAGCGTGTTGGATAAGTTGGCTCAGTGGATGATCAACGATGCGTCGTGCGCTCTGTGAAAAGAGCTGCTCAGCCGCCGGATTGGCGTATCGGACATACAATTGCTCATCGAGCATCAATGTCGAAGTCACCATATTGTCGAGAATGGCGCTGGAAAGATGATGTGTATCTATGCTGTCGCTTTTGGCTGATCGATTCACTATTTCGTCCTTGAACTGGTGTTTTTCTCACTGCACCAAATTGGTGCGCAGCTAAGTTCAAGTATGGCGCATATCAACCAGAAGCTAAAGATAATTCATTAGAGTCGCTGAAAGCTGCTTCGATTAGGTGAAAAGTAGAGTTTATTTGGACTCTTTTAACACATTGGCCTACTTGAGCGTCGCTCGATGTAAATACACGGTGACTGGACTAGTAGATGCAATAAGCTTGCCGCTTCTATGTGCTTGAATTGCAATGGTGTGAGTACCTCGATCGATACCTTTTAATTCCCAAATAGGTTGGGTCTGTGGGGCGCCATATCGACGGCCATCGAGTATCAATTGTAATTGCTCCCCGATACCAAGTTTTCGGTTGAGTTCTATCTGAATCGGGATTAAGCCGCGATTACTACGAATGGTTTGATCATGAACTGGAGTCAACATGGTGAGGGCTAATTGAGTGGGAACCTCGCGCTCTGTGGTTTCGGTTTCTGCCTGGGTTTTAGCTGGTGTTTTAGTTGTAGAGGAAGCAGCGGCGTCAACCGGAGTCGAGGCCTCAAATTTAGGGGCGGGTGCTGAAGCTTGCACATCTGGCAGGCGAAGAGCCTCGGCATCTTGAGCACTAGGGTTATCACTAAAGTGGAGCACGCCATCTTCATCTACCCAGGTATACACAGTTTGAGCAGAGCACGAGAGCGTGACTGTTAACCCGATCAGGAACAGTATGTTTTTCATATCTTTAGCCTCTTTTCACCGCTAGGTGATTTCACGTTTGGCGTTGGTTTTGTTATTGGTTTTTTTGAATTTAGCGCGACAGCCTCTGAGGGCTTTTGTCTAAGGTATGTTACGAGGAGGGGAGCGTCGGGAGAATATAAAAAAGGCCCGCCTGCGAGGCGAGCCTAATATTTAGTCAGCGATTCTTACAAGGTTGCAGTAAGAAATAGCTTATCTCTACAGGAGATTAAACTGAGTAGTACAGTTCAAACTCAAGTGGGTGTGTAGCCATGTTCACGCGTTGTACGTCGTCAGATTTCAGAGTGATGTAAGAATCGATGAAATCGTCAGAGAATACGCCGCCAGCTGTTAGGAACTCACGGTCTTCGCTAAGCGCTGCTAGAGCTTCTTGTAGAGATTCTGCAACTGTTGGGATTTCAGCTGCTTCTTCTGCAGGAAGGTCGTATAGATCTTTATCCATAGCTTCGCCTGGGTGAATCTTGTTCTTGATGCCGTCAAGGCCAGCCATAAGCATTGCTGAGTAGCATAGGTATGGGTTAGCTGCTGGGTCACCAAAACGTAGCTCGATACGACGTGCTTTAGGGCTTGGTACTACTGGGATACGGATAGAAGCAGAACGGTTACGTGCTGAGTAAGCAAGCATTACAGGTGCTTCGAAACCAGGTACAAGACGCTTGTACGAGTTAGTTGATGGGTTAGCAAACGCGTTGATTGCACGAGCGTGCTTGATTACACCACCGATGTAGTAAAGAGCCATTTCAGATAGGCCGCCGTACTTATCACCAGCAAACAGGTTAACGCCGTCTTTTGCTAGAGATTGGTGAACGTGCATACCAGAACCGTTATCACCAACTAGTGGCTTAGGCATGAATGTCGCTGTTTTACCAAATGCGTGAGCAACGTTGTGTACAACGTACTTGTAGATTTGAGTTTCATCAGCTTTCGCTGTTAGCGTGTTGAAGCGAGTTGCGATTTCGTTTTGACCCGCAGTTGCTACTTCGTGGTGGTGAGCTTCAACAACTAGGCCCATCTCTTCCATTACTAGACACATTGCTGAACGGATGTCTTGAGATGAATCTACTGGAGCTACTGGGAAGTAACCGCCTTTAACGCCAGGACGGTGACCTTTGTTACCGCCTTCGATGTCAGAACCTGTGTTCCAAGCTGCTTCTACGTCATCAATCTTGAAGAAAGAACCAGACATGTCGTTTGAGAACTTAACGTCATCAAATAGGAAGAATTCTGGCTCTGGACCAACTAGAACTGTGTCTGCGATACCTGTAGAGCGTAGGTACTCTTCAGAACGTTTAGCGATAGAACGTGGGTCACGGTCGTAGCCTTGCATTGTTGCAGGCTCAAGGATGTCACAACGGATGTTTAGCGTTGCGTCTTCTGTGAATGGGTCCAGTACAGCAGATGCTGCGTCTGGCATCATTACCATGTCAGATTCGTTAATGCCTTTCCAACCAGCTACTGAAGAGCCGTCAAACATTTTGCCTTCTTCGAAGAAGTCTGCATCAACTTGGTGAGAAGGAATAGAGATATGCTGCTCTTTACCTTTTGTATCAGTAAAACGTAAGTCGATAAATTTAACTTCGTTCTCTTGGATCAGGGATAGTACATTTTCTACTGACATCTTGGATAACCTCCAGTGTTATTAATTCGGTATTAGCTCGATTCGGTTGAAACTAGCATTGATTAATGTCTATAAGTGCATTAATCGATGCTGATTTATCTATTGCCAAAAACGTGCCAAAAAAATTATTCCATTAATTTCAATGATTTACTTGTTTTGCGATTTTGCTTAATCTGGTTTTTGCACCAAAATGATCTCTAGTTGCACTTTATTGGTGCAATCGTTTGTCTGTGCACCAATATGAGACATAAGCGAGCACCATTCAGCAATGAATTGCCTAAGTTGTCAATCCACTTTTGTTATTTTGCGGGAGATTTGGCTCGCCACTCGCAGGTGATACTTTTTTAGAGTCCTACGAATTTGGCTGCTCAACACTGTACTGAATCAAAGTTAAGCGGATATGAATCGCTAATAAAGAAAAAAGCCTTGGTTCAGATCACATATTTCTGGGTTTTTGTCTAGAATCTGGTATATTATTGACCGTTTTTTAAATCAAGCTAGCGGTTATTATCCAAACTTTTGAGATAAGTGACGGCTACTTTTATGAGTGAATCGAGAATCCATGTCTACTCCACAGATTGATAAGTTAAGAAATATCGCGATCATCGCGCACGTTGACCACGGTAAAACGACTTTGGTTGATAAACTGCTACAACAGTCAGGCACTCTTGAGTCTCGTGGTGAAGCTGAAGAGCGTGTCATGGATTCGAATGACATCGAAAAAGAGCGTGGCATTACAATCCTTGCTAAGAACACAGCAATCAACTGGAATGATTACCGCATCAACATCGTAGATACTCCGGGACACGCGGACTTCGGTGGTGAAGTTGAGCGTATCATGTCTATGGTTGACTCTGTTCTGCTTATCGTTGACGCAGTTGATGGTCCAATGCCTCAAACTCGTTTCGTAACGCAAAAAGCATTCGCACACGGTCTTAAGCCAATCGTTGTAATCAACAAGATTGACCGCCCAGGCGCTCGTCCTGATTGGGTTATGGATCAAGTATTCGACCTTTTCGACAACCTAGGTGCTACTGATGAGCAACTAGACTTCACAGTTGTTTACGCTTCAGCTCTAAACGGTTGGGCAACAATGGAAGAAGGCGAAGTTGGCACAGATATGGAACCATTGTTCCAAGCTGTTGTTGATACAGTAGATGCTCCTTCTGTTGACCTTGACGGTCCACTACAAATGCAAATTTCGCAACTTGATTACAGCTCTTACGTAGGTGTTATCGGTGTTGCTCGTGTTACTCGTGGTTCTGTTAAACCAAACCAACAAGTAACTATCGTGAATGCAGAAGGCAAAAAACGTAACGGTAAAGTCGGTACGGTTTTAGGTTACCTAGGTCTTGAGCGTCACGAAGTTGAACAAGCTAACGCTGGCGACATCATTGCAATCACTGGTCTTGGTGAGCTGAAAATTTCAGACACTATCTGTGACGTAAACAATGTTGAAGCTATGGAAGCGCTATCTGTTGATGAACCAACAGTAACAATGACTTTCCAAGTAAACACTTCTCCGTTCGCGGGTAAAGAAGGTAAGTTTGTTACTTCACGTAACATTCTTGAGCGTCTAGAAAAAGAACTAGTACACAACGTTGCACTACGTGTTGAAGAAACTGACAGTCCAGACCGTTTCCGTGTATCAGGTCGTGGTGAGCTTCACCTATCTATCCTGATCGAAAACATGCGTCGTGAAGGCTTCGAGCTTGCAGTATCTCGTCCAGAAGTAATCATTAAAGAAGAAAATGGTCAGAAAATGGAACCGTTTGAAACGGTTACTATTGATGTACTTGAAGAGCACCAAGGTGCAATCATGGAAAGCATCGGTCTGCGTAAAGGTGAGCTAACTGATATGGCTCCAGATGGTAAAGGCCGTGTTCGCATGGACTTCATGATGCCTTCTCGTGGTCTTATCGGTTTCCAAACTGAATTCCTAACAATGACGTCTGGTTCTGGTCTTATCTACCACTCGTACGATCACTACGGTCCTTACAAAGGTGGCGTAATCGGTCAGCGTAACAACGGTGTTCTAATCTCGAACGCGACTGGTAAAGCTCTGACTTACGCACTGTTCTTCCTTCAAGCTCGTGGTCGTCTATTCACTGAGCACGCGGATGAAGTTTATGAAGGTCAAGTAATCGGTATTCACAACCGTTCAAACGACCTGACAGTAAACTGTCTGAAAGGTAAGCAGCTAACGAACGTTCGTGCATCTGGTACTGATGAAGCACAGGTTCTTTCTCCACCGATCAAGCACACTCTAGAGCAAGCTCTTGAGTTTATCGATGAAGATGAACTAGTAGAAGTAACGCCACTAAACGTACGTATCCGTAAGAAACTTCTTACTGAAAACGAACGTAAGCGTGCTGCTCGTCCTGCTAAAGACTAATTGTCTGCAGGTTAGCTTCTAGCTAACAAGCCATATGTTTTAGAATAAGTAAGAAAGCCCCGAGTAGCCTAGCTGCTCGGGGCTTTTGTTTTTTAGTTTGTTTAGATCCGAGTAAACGAGATGCGGGATACGAAGAGCGTGTTCAACATTTACTCATTGAATCGTCATTACAGAATCGAGGGGCGAGATATCTGGAATCTTTCTTTTAAGGCATCTAAAAGACTTCCTATCACAGTAGGGAATGACGAAAGTTTGGCTGGATACAAGTAAGTGAGATGTTAGATACGAAGAGTATTCAAGTATTCGTCATCCTCAAGAGGGAGGCACTACCGAGTTGGGGATCTAGCTTTTGATACCTAAGTAACGCTCAACGAATTGAAGCCGCTCATCGACTGGCATAAACGGCACTTCAACCACCTCATAGCCAAGTTCTTGGTAGACTGTTACTAAAGCGTGGTGAATCTCTAGCGCCTCCTCAAACGGATAAGGTCTCACATCATCTTGCACATAAATTGAAGCTTCAGGGCGACAGAACAACACTTGGGGGTGATAACCTTGGCTCGCTTCTCGGTAGGTTGTGTTTATCTCTAGTTTCGCCTGAGCCAAGTAGCCACAGATATCTGGAATGGCGCGATCGAGAAAGGCAACTGGATGCTGACTGGCTTGGTCTTTTTGTTCACTCATGACGGTTAAACATAGGCGAGCAAAGCCCGGAAGGTCTAACCAAGGTAAGATACCGTTCTCAAGTTGGCTCTGCTGTTCGATTAACTGACGAGAGGACTCTGCGAAGGTGGGGTAACCCGCATCACCCAAGGCATTGATCAATGTGGTTTTTCCGGCGCCAGGGCCGCCAGTAATAATGATTGGGTTCATACGGGCTTATATTTATTTGTGTCTACGGGCGTTATTTCTGGTTCAGTTGAGCAAGGAATTTATCCGATTCGGCGATCGCAGCATTCATCTGTTCTATCGCGTAGGCGATGTCTTTTTCTAAGCTCATAAACTCGCCCTGCAGTGAACCGACAGCGCTCGCATTGAGGTTATGTTTTAAGTAAAGCGTGTTGTCGCGAAGGGTATTGAGCACGGGGTCCATTTTCTTCTCGGCGCGCTTCATTGCTGACAGCATCTTTTGGTAAGACGATTTAGTTTCACGAAGCTTTTGCTCGCTCGAGCGGCGCAGTGAATCACTGGTGTAGAGATCTAACTCACTCTGCCACTCTTCAAACAGCGCATCCGACACATCTTCAATCGCAGCAATGCGGTCACTGACATTTTGCGCCGCTTTCTCGCTGTCTTGGTATTTATCGTTGATTTGGTTGTACATGTCTTCAAGATCGCCGCCACTGAAGTTAGTCAGGCTGCTGAGTGCTTCAAGTGCGCTGGTAAACTCTTCCTGAGCATCCTGCTGCGACTCTTTAGCGTCTTCCACTCTATCAACCATAATGTCACGCTTGTGATAGCCCACTTGCTCCATGGCGGAGTAATAAGCTGACTGGCATCCAGTAAGAGTAAAAATAGAGAGGACTATAACTATTAAATAAGGCATCCTAGTTTCCTATAGTTAAATAATATCAATCGTAGTAAATAACTGCTCAACCTAGCTTGTTAAAATGCTCGATAACAGCGTTAGAATTTTTGATTGTAGAATAACTACTTATCAAAACTATTCTTTGCCGAGAAGGGGTGCCTTGTTCTCAAGCCTTTTTCCTACGCTATTTTTGAACATTTTCTTACTGTGATGGATATGTCGGAATATTAATTAGGACTATGAACGAGTTACAAGGGAGTTACAAGTTGAAGATAAAAAAGGTCGCCACACTCAGTATTCAGTTTTCTCGCTACCTTTTAGCGCGGATGACGCACGATAGAGTCAATGTGAATGCGGGCTACTTGGCGTACATTACCTTGCTCTCGATCGTACCGATGCTGACGGTTCTGCTCTCTATCTTGTCGTCATTCTCCATCTTTGCTGATGTTGGTATCGTGATTCAAAACTTCGTTATTACCAACTTTGTTCCCGCGTCTGGGGATGCGGTGCACGGCGCCTTGTTAGAGTTCGTTGCCAATACCGGAAAAATGACGGCGGTGGGTAGTGTGTTCTTATTTATTGCAGCGCTGATGCTGATCTCGAATATTGATAAGAACTTAAACTACATCTGGCGTGTCGACGAGAAGCGACGTGCAGTGCTGTCTTTTTCTATGTACTGGATGGTGCTTACGCTAGGACCTATTCTAGTTGGGGCGAGCATTGCAGCCACTTCTTATGTGACATCATTGAGCTTGTTGCAAAACGAGGTGGTGTCTGGCGCCTTTAATACCGTGATTCGCAAACTTCCTTTGATTCTCTCTTTCTTTGCGTTTTTCGGTCTGTACCTTTTGGTTCCCAACAAAAAGATACACTTTTCTCATGCGGCTGCAGGTTCTCTAGTGGCGGCTCTGTTGTTCGAACTCAGTAAGAAAGGCTTCGCGGCCTACATTACTCAATTCCCTTCTTACCAGTTGATTTATGGTGCATTGGCGGCAATACCAATTCTTTTTGTGTGGGTTTATTTGTGCTGGTTGATTGTGCTGGTGGGTGCTGAGGTGACCGCTGCATTGGGTGAGCAGGAACAGTGGAGTGACTCGAAAGAAATGGTACACTCGTCGGATAAAGACAAAATCACAGAGCAAGGAAACAACAGTGATAGCACTGATCCAGAGAGTAAGTGAAGCTGCCGTCCGTGTTGATGGCGAAGTAGTTGGTGAGATTGAGCAAGGCTTATTGGTTCTGTTAGGCGTAGAAAAAGGTGATGACGAAGCCAAAGCCAAACGTTTGATGGAACGAGTGACCACTTATCGTGTCTTTGGAGATGAAGACGATAAAATGAACCTCAACGTGAAGCAGGTAGAAGGTAAGGTATTAGTGGTGTCTCAATTCACTCTGCCGGCCGATACCAAGAAAGGGACTCGAGCAGGGTTCTCTCGTGGTGCTCACCCAGAAGATGCTGAGCGTCTTTACAACTATTTCTCTGACCAGTGTGAATCAGTGTTGCCAACGGAACGTGGCCGATTCGCTGCCGACATGAAAGTGTCTTTGGTTAATGATGGCCCAGTGACATTCTGGCTGCAGGTTTAGGCTTAAAGGAATAAGCATGTTTAAACTCATAACACCAACCACCGAAAATCAGCTAAACAAGTATTACCATTTTCGTTGGCAGATGCTCCGTGAACCTTGGCGAATGCCGGTAGGTTCTGAGCGCGATGAATATGACCCAATGAGCCACCATCGCATGATTGTTGATGGTCGTGGTCGCCCGATGGCGATTGGTCGTCTGTATATCACCCCAGATCTGGAAGGTCAGATCCGCTACATGGCGGTGAAAAAATCTCGCCAAAGTAAAGGCATGGGTTCGTTGATTCTAGTCGCACTTGAGTCATTGGCTCGCCAAGAGGGTGCTAAGCGCTTGGTGTGTAATGCACGGGAAGATGCGATCTCATTCTATGAGAAGAATGAATTTGAACGTCGCGGTGAGATTAACGATCAACGTGGCCCTGTGCGTCACCAACAGATGGTTAAGCATCTTGACCCAATGGCAGACGTTCTACGCAAGCCTGAGTGGTGTAATGAGCTTCAGCAGCGCTGGGAACATCAGATCCCGATCAGTGACAAGATGGGCATCAAGATCAACCAATACACGGGTTACCAATTTGAGTGTAGTGCTCAGCTGAATCCCAACTTGAACCCTCATAACACCATGTTTGCAGGCTCTGCCTTTACCTTAGCGACCTTAACTGGTTGGGGGATGACTTGGTTATTGATGAAAGAACGCGGGCTGACCGGTGATATCGTGCTGGCAGACAGTAATATTCGTTATCGTCACCCGGTTGAGCAAAACCCTGTTGCCTCTACTTCATTGGATGGGATCAGTGGCGACTTGGATCGCCTTGCGTCAGGAAGAAAGGCACGTATCATCATTCACGTGACCATTCATAGCGGCGATGTGGAAGCGGTAGAGTTTACGGGAACCTATATGCTGATCCCTGACTACAAAAAGGTACTCTCGACAGATACCAATGTGAGCGAATAGCTAACACCGGTAATGCTGTCGATATTGACTGAAAGCGCTACTCCTGAGGAGTGGCGCTTTTTTGTTGGCAGTCGTTAATCTCCGAATACTCAGCTTGGGTGAGCTTTCCTGAGATTTGATGACATGGGTCCGATAGGGTAATCGAGAGGGTGTGTTGCTCAGCTTTAAGCAAGTCGAGTTCTCCAGAAGCCTCGCCATTGAGCGTTTGAACCCTTTGTTCGCCTTGCTCTGCTGCTGATGCACCAATAATGTGCATCGGTTCGAGAGTGAAGCGCCCACGGTCAAAATGCGCATTAAGCTCTGGAATTTCAAACACGTTATCAGTCGATGTTTCAGAAAGCTTGTCATTAAAGGTCATCACACCCTGGCGAACGCTGCCAGTGAGTTGCCCTGTGGTTGAGTAACCGAGCATCAGTGAGTCGCCATATAAACCTGCAGCTTGAAGTTCAAACTCGCCATAACCGGTTGCATCGAGTGGTAATTCAAGTCGCTGCAGCATAGGCGCTATCGGTAACCCATCGGCAGAAATATCTAAGCTCCATGGCTTGCTGATTTGGTTAAAGTCGAGTGTTGCATTGGCTTCAATGTAGCCATTCCTGAGTGGTGCAAACAGACGTGTTAGCGTCCATTTCCCTTGTTCGCTATTCATCTCAACCACAGGCTGTGCGCTGAGAATATTTTGGTAGCTGGCATCATTGGCGCTCGCCATCAGCTTCCCTTGCCACAAGCCCAGTTTTCTATCTTGCAGCAGCTGAACTTGATGCCCCTCGACATGTAATCCAGAGACCTGCCAGTAAGGTTGTTGTGCGAGTTGGATGAGTTGACTGCGTTCTATATTAAGCCGGTTAATCTCGACGTTCTGGAGTTGTGTGAGCCAAGGTAATAGGCGAGCGGCCGGGAGAGGGCTATCTTGGTTTTCGGTAATCCACTTGATGCCTTGCAGGTCGAGCTGCGCTAATTGAATGCTGCTAGGGGTGACTTCGCCATTGAGCTGAACAGTGCCTTGTAGGAATTGAGTATAGAAATCCTCAATCAAAATTTGGTCTGGTTCTAGGTTGAGCTTGAGGCTTGGCTCGATGAACATGTCATCATCAATGGTCACTCCTTCTGCTTGCAGAGAGAAAATGGCTTTCTGCTGCTTCCAGATTTCAAAAGGCAATTGGATATTTTCTAGTGAGGCATCAAAGGCTGCAAGGTGGCCATCTTGCCACTCTACGTCGCTGCGTAGAATATCTAAGCTATTGATGTGATTGATCTGAATACCTGCTACATCCCACTCTTTGCTTAGTAGGCTTTGAGTCTGTTCCTGATTGAGTCGTAAGCCATCGACGGTCACATTCACTAACGACCAATCTTGTTGATACTGCTCTGCTTGGCCGGATATCTTGGCGCCACGCCAGTCAAATGAAGCACCATAAAGGGTGCTGTCACTCGGCTTGAGTTCTAGGTCAATCAACAGATTATCGAATGCCTCACCTTGCCAATACAGTTGTGAGGCAGAGAGTTGGGTTTTTCCATAAGGGAGAAGTGAATTGTCGTTGTTCCATTTTGGGTCGGAGATCTGCAGGTCGATGCCTCGCGCATTAAACTCTGGCGTCGAAAAGTCGAGATTGTTGATGGCCAGCTGGTGGAGCTTGATGTTTGGCTGGGTAAATAAAAATGTCAGTGTTTTTAGATCGTTTGCTTCTAACTGCAGGCCACTGATCAAAACAGAGTCAAAGACCAGTTTGGTTTCTGTAATCGAGCTGGGGCTGAACCAAAGCTCGATCTTGTCGATATACAGAGGTGTCTGCTTTTCTGGTTGGCTTTGGGTAATGCCCATTAAGGTGATGTGATAAGGCGCCTGATACTCAACATCTTCAATGAGTACAGGTTGTTCAATCGTATGTTTGATAAAAAAGTTAGCAACATCCGCACGGTATTGGGTCTGCAGGCTTAATAGCAACGCTGCGATAGTTGCAACGGCGATAGCTAACACAATGCCGAACACCATGAATACCTTTTTCATTCCCTGAAAGCCTTAAATTTCAATAGTCTCAAAACAGAGTGGAACAAAAAGGGGCAAGCAGCAACAAAAAAGCCCCTCAAAAGAGGGGCTTGCTACAAAAATATCACTTTAAATTGGGCGTTCGCTTTTGGCTAAGCCCGAGCAGATGATTGGGTTAGTCCAGTTGAGGGCCAGCCGCAACCAGTGATTTACCTTCAGCGTTGTCAGTGTACTTATCAAAGTTGTTGATGAAGCGCTCTGCTAGATCTTTCGCTTTGCTTTCCCATTGTAGAGGGTCAGTGTACGTATCGCGTGGGTCAAGGATCGCTGGGTCAACATCGTGCAGCGCTAGCGGTACTTCTAGGTTAAACATAGGGATAACCTTAGTTTCAGCGTTGTCGATTGAGCCATCTAGGATAGCGTCGATGATGCCGCGAGTATCTTGGATAGAGATACGTTTACCAGTACCGTTCCAACCTGTGTTCACTAGGTAAGCTTCAGCGCCAGCCGCTTCCATACGCTTCACTAGCACTTCAGCGTACTGAGTTGGGTGAAGAGTTAAGAATGCCGCACCAAATGCCGCAGAGAACGTTGGTGTTGGCTCAGTAATACCACGCTCAGTGCCCGCTAGTTTCGCAGTGAAGCCAGATAGGAAGTGGTACTTCGTTTGCTCTGGAGTCAGTTTAGAAACGGGTGGTAGTACACCGAATGCATCAGCAGTCAGGAAGATAACCTTTTGAGCGTGACCGGCTTTTGATACTGGCTTAACGATGTTGTCGATGTGGTGAATCGGGTAAGAAACACGAGTGTTCTCAGTTTTTGAACCGTCATCAAAATCGATAGAACCATCACCACGAACCGTTACGTTTTCTAGTAGTGCATCGCGACGGATTGCATTGTAGATTTCAGGTTCTGCTTCTTTAGATAGACGAATCGTCTTCGCGTAACAACCACCTTCGAAGTTGAAGATACCATCGTCATCCCAACCGTGCTCATCATCACCGATTAGCTCACGCTTAGGATCGGTTGAAAGCGTAGTTTTACCTGTACCAGATAGACCGAAGAAGATCGCTACATCGCCTTTCTCGCCGACGTTTGCACTACAGTGCATTGAAGCAATGCCTTGCAGAGGAAGCAGGTAGTTCATCATTGCGAACATGCCTTTCTTCATCTCACCGCCGTACCAAGTACCACCGATGATTTGAACGCGCTCTGTTAGGTTGAAAGCAACGAAGTTTTCAGAGTTTAGACCCTGCTTTTTCCAGTTAGGGTTAGTTGTTTTAGCACCGTTCATTACCACGAAATCAGGTTCGAACGTTGCTAGCTCTTCGTCTGTTGGACGAATGAACATGTTCTTAACGAAGTGTGCTTGCCACGCTACTTCAGTGATAATACGCACGCTTAAGCGCGTATCAGGGTTAGCACCACAATAACCGTCGATGACAAACAGGCGCTTGCCAGATAGCTGAGTTGTCACAAGCTCTTTCAGCTCATTCCATACTTCAGTTGTAATCGGTTTGTTGTCATTTTTGCCTTGATCTGACCACCACATGGTATCGCGGGTCGTGTCATCTTTAACAATGTACTTATCTTTTGGTGAGCGGCCAGTAAAGATACCAGTGTCTACCGCAACAGAGCCTAGTTCCGTTACTACGCCTTTTTCGTAGCCTTCCAAACCTGGCAGTGTTTCTTCAACGAATAACTGCTCGTAGCTAGGATTACGAAGAACTTCAGTAACGCCAGTCAGTCCGTGCTTAGTTAGATCAATTTGTGCAGCCTTTGTATGTTCCATAACGGTCATAGGTGCTCCTTGTAGGATATTTTGTAGGGATTTTGTATTAATTTTTTATTGTTATCTGCTCACCATGCTAGCAACGAGACTCGGGGGAAACAGGGATACAGCTCAAAAAATATCCATATTAACCATGGGGTTTTAAGCGTCTCGTCACATATTGGCCCAACTAGTCTATCCTGTACGCAAACCTTTGCGCTAGGGGCGAGAACATTATTAATTGATTAAAATTAAGCGGTGATTTTATTACGAGATGTTACGGAGTTTGCGCTATTTTGATCACAAAAAAGGCCAGCTGAGTGCTGACCTTTTTGGGGTAAATTACGTGTTTTTGGTACGCCGTAAATTAATGAACCGTATTGCTGCCTTTATCTGCTGCTTCTGCGTACAGTGCATCAACATCATTCTTGTCGAACGAGTAGTTTGTGCCACAGTAATCGCAGTGTAGACCAACGCTTCCTTCGGTGCTTAGGATGTCGTAGATCTCTTCTTGAGCAACAGTAATGATTGCTGCTGCACTTCGATCACGTGAACAGCCACAGAAGAACTCAACCGGTTGTGGTGTGAATAGCTGTACTTTCTCTTGGTTGTACAAACGGTAAAGCAGTTCGTTCGCTTCTAGAGTGAATAGCTCTTCGTTTTTCACTGTATCTGTTAGTTGCTCTAGGTGTTCGAAGTCATCTGGAGTACCAGTACCATCAGGCATTACTTGTAGCAACATACCTGCAGCGTGTGCTTTGCCTTCATGCTCGCCAGTGCGCAGCCATAGACGAGTCTTAAGCTGTTCAGAGTTAGCGAAGTAGCCTTCAAGCACTTGTGCCAGCGTGTCACCTTCAAGACCAACGATACCTTGGTAACGCTCACCTTTCTTAGGATCGATGGTGATCACTAGGTGACCTTTACCCATTAGGTCGTGTAGACCTGCGTCGTCTGCGATATCGCCTTCAAAGCGAGCAACACCACGGATCTTCTGATCGTGATCGCCATTGATAACTGCTAGAGATACTGGGCCGTCACCTTGCAATTGCATCGTGATAGAACCTTCAAACTTTAGGGTCGCAGTTAATAGCGTTGTTGATACCAATAGCTCACCCAGTAGCTTTTGCACTGGTGCTGGGTATTCCTTGCTAGAAATAATTTGTTGGTACGCTTCATCCATTTGTACCAATTCACCACGTACTGATAGGTCTTCAAATAGGTAGCGATTTAAAACATTACTTGTAGACATTGGGTCTGCCATTTGGCTATTCCTTCTAGCTTATTGATGCTTGAACTTGATGATGTCACGACGTTGCTTCTTATCAGGGCGACGCTCTGGAGCTGGGTTATGAGCATTCAGTTTACGCTGTGTCGCAAACTCTTCTCTTTTTGCCAAGCTCTCGGTGGTTTCTTCATAGAGGGTTTGAGCGATTGGAGCTCCACCGCGATGGGCAGAGATTTTCTCGATCGTTACCGTCTTTTCTTCATTACCTTGGCGCAGTGTAATCACAGCCCCAAGTTCGACAATTTTACTTGGCTTGCTGCGCTGACCATTATAGTGGACTTTGCCACCATCGACCATGTTGCGAGCAATAGACCGGGTTTTGTAAAAACGAGCTGCCCACAACCATTTATCGAGTCTGACAGCTTCATTAGCAGTTTTCATATAGGGCTGTGCCTTATTAAGTGAGAAATGAATGCGGTTTAACTGTAATGAACAGTGCGCAACATGTTTTTGATGATGCTTATCACATTAAGTAGAAGCTTAAAGTGGAGGCGGTTGGCATTTTTTTCAAGTCATAATACAAAATAGCCATGTTATGCCGATTTATCGATTTGCTATGATATAGTTCAGGATCTTATTGCTTAAATAAGCTTGGTATCGAACGAATGAATAAAAAAGCTGAAAGTTTAATGATTTGCAGCGTTTGTCGTCATGAAAAGGGACTAGGAAAGTGAACTTTTTAGAGCTCAAAAATCGCGTAGGGAATTCTCCTATGTTGAGCCGCTTATTAGAGAATGGGTTTGTACTTCAGCAGAAACTAAGCTTAGCGACCTGTTGTGTATTGATTGCAGCTTCCGCATGGATCTTAGGACAGCTTGCATGGTTTATCGAACCTGCCGAGCAAACTGTCGCGCCTTGGGCTGCAACCGCTTCATCGTCTTCAGCACCTCAATCGACCCTTGATATCTCTTCTTTGCAGCAGAGCAACATGTTTGGTGCTTATAACCCAAGCACGCCCGCTGTGGTTGAACAGCAAGTTATCCAAGATGCGCCTAAGACGCGATTAAACCTCGTTTTAGTGGGTGCAGTAGCCAGTTCTAATCCAAAACTGAGCTTAGCGGTGATCGCCAATCGCGGCACGCAAGCGACCTACGGAATTAATGAAGAGATTGAAGGCACCCGAGCTAAGCTCAAAGCGGTATTAATCGATCGCGTGATCATTGATAACTCAGGACGAGACGAAACCTTGATGCTCGAAGGTATCGAGTACAAGCGTTTGGCCGTATCAGCGCCCGCAGCACCTCGTAGCTCTTCTTCAGTTCGTGGTAATAACCCGGCTTCTGCAGAAGAGAAGCTTGATGAAATTAAAGCGAAGATAATGAAAGATCCGCAACAAATCTTCCAATATGTTCGACTGTCTCAGGTGAAGCGCGACGATAGCGTTATTGGTTATCGTGTGAGCCCTGGCAAAGATTCAGAACTTTTTAACTCAGTAGGGCTCCAAAACGGAGATATTGCTACTCAGTTAAATGGTCAAGACCTGACTGACCCCGCCGCTATGGGCAACATATTCCGTTCTATCTCCGAGCTGACAGAGCTAAACCTCGTCGTCGAGAGAGATGGTCAACAACATGAAGTGTTTATTGAATTTTAAAACTTTGCGTCTAACGAAGGACGAAAGTGTAGGAGAAGTACGTGAAGCATTGGTTTAAGAAAAGTGCATGGTTATTGGCAGGAAGCTTAATCTGCACACCCGCAGCCATCGCGAGTGATTTTAGTGCCAGCTTTAAAGGCACTGATATTCAAGAGTTTATTAATATTGTTGGTCGTAACTTAGAGAAGACCATCATCGTTGATCCATCTGTGCGCGGAAAAATCGATGTACGCAGCTACGACGTATTGAATGAAGAGCAATATTACAGCTTCTTCTTAAACGTATTAGAGGTGTATGGCTACGCGGTCGTTGAAATGGATTCGGGTGTTCTTAAGATCATCAAAGCTAAAGATTCGAAAACTTCGGCAATCCCTGTTGTTGGTGACCGTGATTCGATCACTGGTGATAGCGTAGTCACGCGTGTTGTGACGGTACGTAATGTCTCGGTTCGTGAACTTTCTCCTCTGCTTCGTCAACTGAACGACAATGCTGGCGCGGGTAACGTTGTGCACTACGACCCAGCCAACATCATCCTTATTACAGGCCGAGCGGCGGTAGTAAACCGTTTAGCTGAAATCATCAAGCGTGTTGACCAAGCGGGTGATAAAGAGATTGAAGTCGTTGAGCTAAAGAATGCATCAGCGGCAGAAATGGTGCGTATTGTTGACGCTCTAAGCAAAACAACAGATGCAAAGAATACGCCTGCATTCCTTCAGCCTAAGCTGGTGGCCGATGAGCGTACCAATGCGATTCTTATTTCTGGTGACCCTAAGGTTCGTAGCCGTCTAAGAAAGCTTATCGAGCAGCTTGATGTCGAAATGGCGACCAAAGGCAACAACCAGGTAATCTACCTTAAATACGCAAAAGCAGAAGACTTAGTCGATGTACTGAAAGGCGTGTCGGACAACCTACAGTCGGAGAAACAATCTTCAACCAAAGGCAGCTCATCGCAACGTAACCAAGTAATGATCTCAGCTCACAGTGATACCAACTCTTTGGTTATTACTGCACAGCCAGACATCATGAACGCGCTGCAAGATGTGATCGCTCAACTCGATATCCGTCGTGCTCAAGTATTGATTGAAGCGCTGATTGTTGAAATGGCAGAAGGCGACGGCGTAAACCTTGGTGTGCAATGGGGTAACCTAGAAACGGGTTCTATGATTCAGTACAGCAATACTGGTGCATCGATTGGTGGTGTCATGGTTGGTTTAGAAGAAGCTAAAGATACTGAAACGACAACTGCGGTTTATGATGAGAATAATAACTTCCTACGAAACGAAACGACTACTGAAGACGGTGACTACTCAACCTTAGCCACCGCTCTTTCTGGCGTTAATGGCGCAGCCATGAGCGTGGTAATGGGTGACTGGACTGCCTTGATCAGTGCGGTAGCAACCGACTCCAATTCAAACATCCTATCTTCTCCAAGTATTACCGTAATGGACAACGGAGAAGCATCGTTTATCGTTGGCGAAGAAGTTCCGGTTTTAACTGGCTCGACGGCGGGTTCAAGTAACGATAACCCATTCCAAACGGTTGAACGTAAAGAAGTGGGTATCAAGCTTAAAGTCGTGCCGCAAATCAACGAAGGCGATTCGGTTCAGCTAAATATTGAACAAGAAGTGTCGAACGTACTGGGCGCGAATGGCGCGGTTGATGTGCGTTTTGCTAAGCGTCAATTGAATACATCAGTAATAGTTCAAGATGGTCAAATGTTAGTGCTTGGTGGTCTGATCGATGAGCGCGCATTAGAGAGTGAATCTAAGGTGCCATTCTTGGGTGATATCCCAGTGCTAGGGCACTTATTCAAATCTACCAGCACTCAGGTTGAGAAAAAGAACCTAATGGTATTCATTAAGCCAACCATCATTCGTGATGGCATGACGGCGGATGGTATCACTCAGCGTAAATACAACTTCATCCGAGCGGAACAGTTGTACAAGGCAGAGCAAGGTCTGAAACTGTTGGATGACGATAACATCCCGGTATTGCCTAAATTTGGTGCCGATATGAATCACCCGGCTGAAATCCAAGCCTTCATCGATCAAATGGAAACAGAATAATGGCTGAATTGGTAGGGGCGGCACGTACTTATCAGCGCTTGCCGTTTAGCTTTGCGAATCGCTACAAGATGGTGTTGGAATATCAGCACCCAGAGCGTGCGCCGGTACTTTATTACGTGGAGCCTCTAAAATCGGCGGCGATCATTGAAGTAAGCCGTGTGGTGAAAAATGGCTTCACGCCACAAGCGATCAGCGCAGACGAATTTGATAAAAAATTAACCGATGCGTATCAGCGTGACTCGTCGGAAGCTCGTCAGCTAATGGAAGACATTGGTGCCGACAACGACGATTTCTTCTCATTAGCAGAAGAGTTGCCACAAGATGAAGACTTGCTCGAATCGGAAGACGATGCGCCAATCATCAAGTTAATCAATGCGATGTTGGGTGAGGCGATTAAAGAAGGCGCTTCGGATATTCATATCGAAACCTTCGAGAAGTCACTGTCTATCCGTTTCCGTATTGATGGTGTGTTACGTGATGTGTTAGCGCCAAGTCGTAAATTGGCTCCGCTGTTAGTTTCGCGTGTGAAGGTTATGGCTAAGTTAGACATTGCGGAAAAACGCGTGCCACAGGATGGTCGTATTTCTCTGCGTATTGGTGGTAGAGCGGTTGATGTTCGTGTTTCAACCATGCCGTCTTCGCACGGTGAGCGTGTGGTAATGCGTCTGTTGGATAAGAACGCTACTCGTCTAGACTTGCACAGTTTAGGTATGACCGCAGAGAACCACGAAAACTTCCGTAAGCTTATTCAGCGCCCACACGGCATTATTTTGGTTACTGGTCCTACGGGTTCTGGTAAATCAACGACTTTGTACGCTGGCCTGCAAGAGCTCAACAGCAACGAGCGCAATATCTTAACCGTTGAAGATCCAATCGAATTTGATATTGATGGTATTGGCCAAACGCAGGTAAACCCTAAGGTTGATATGACCTTTGCGCGTGGTTTACGTGCCATTCTTCGTCAAGATCCCGATGTGGTAATGATTGGTGAGATACGTGACTTAGAGACCGCAGAGATCGCTGTTCAAGCCTCTTTGACCGGTCACTTAGTAATGTCGACTCTGCATACCAATACGGCAATCGGTGCGATTACGCGTCTACGTGATATGGGCATCGAACCCTTCTTGATCTCTTCTTCACTGCTGGGTGTTTTGGCTCAGCGCTTGGTTCGCACACTGTGTAACGACTGTAAACAACCTTATGAAGCGGACAAAGAGCAGAAAAAACTGTTTGGATTGAAGAAGAAAGACAGCCTGACGCTTTACCATGCCAAAGGTTGTGAAGAGTGTGGCCATAAGGGTTATCGAGGTCGTACCGGTATTCATGAGCTGCTGATGATTGATGACTCAGTACAAGAGCTGATTCACAGTGAAGCGGGTGAACAGGCAATTGAGAAAGCAATTCGTGGCACAACACCAAGTATTCGAGATGATGGCTTGAGCAAAGTTCTGAAAGGGGTAACGTCCCTAGAAGAAGTGATGCGCGTGACCAAGGAAGTCTAGTATGGCGGCATTTGAATACAAAGCACTGGATGCCAAGGGTAAAAGTAAAAAGGGCTCGATTGAAGCGGATAACGCTCGTCAGGCTCGCCAACGCTTAAAGGAACAAGGCTTGATGCCGGTTGAGATGACCGAAGCCAAGGCCAAAACAGCGAAAGGTGCTCAGCCTTCGACCAGCTTTAAGCGTGGTATCAGCACGCCAGACCTTGCTTTGATTACTCGCCAAATTTCCACCTTGGTGCAATCAGGCATGCCGCTAGAAGAGTGCTTGAAAGCCGTTGCCGAACAGTCTGAAAAACCTCGTATTCGAACCATGTTACTGGCGGTTCGTTCGAAGGTAACGGAAGGTTATTCGCTAGCGGATAGTTTGGCTGATTACCCTCACATCTTTGATGAACTGTTTAGAGCCATGGTCGCAGCTGGTGAGAAATCGGGTCACTTAGATGCGGTATTGGAGCGACTGGCTGATTACGCAGAAAACCGTCAGAAGATGCGCTCTAAGTTGCTACAAGCGATGATCTACCCGGTTGTGCTGGTGGTGTTTGCGGTGACGATTGTTTCGTTCCTGCTGGCAACCGTGGTACCTAAGATCGTTGAGCCTATTATCCAAATGGGCCAAGAACTTCCTCAATCGACACAATTTTTATTAGCATCGAGTGAATTTATCCAGAATTGGGGCATCCAATTACTGTTGTTGATCATTGGTGTGATTGTGTTGATTAAGACCGCGCTGAAAAAGCCGGGTGTTCGCATGAGTTGGGATCGCAAGCTATTAAGCATTCCACTGATCGGCAAGATCGCGAAAGGGATTAATACTTCTCGTTTTGCACGAACACTCTCTATCTGTACCTCGAGTGCGATTCCTATCCTTGAAGGGATGAAGGTTGCGGTAGATGTTATGTCGAATCACCATGTGAAGCAGCAAGTACTGCAGGCGTCAGACAGTGTTAGAGAGGGGGCAAGCCTGCGTAAAGCGCTCGATCAAACCAAACTCTTCCCTCCAATGATGCTGCATATGATCGCCAGTGGTGAGCAGAGTGGTCAATTGGAGCAAATGCTGACAAGAGCGGCAGATAACCAGGATCAAAGCTTTGAATCGACCGTGAATATCGCGTTAGGTATCTTTACGCCTGCACTTATCGCTTTGATGGCAGGCCTAGTGCTGTTCATTGTGATGGCGACTCTGATGCCGATGCTTGAAATGAATAATTTAATGAGCGGCTAACCTACCGCTTATATGACGTTAGTTTTTGGATTATCGAGAAGAAGGACATTATTACCTTCAACTCGCTGTCTGTAATTTGGAGAAAATAATGAAAAACAGAATGAAGAAACAATCAGGCTTTACTCTACTCGAGGTGATGGTTGTTGTGGTTATCCTTGGCGTATTGGCGAGCTTTGTTGTACCTAACCTATTGGGTAACAAAGAAAAGGCTGACCAAAAAAAAGCGATCACTGATATCGTGGCGTTAGAGAACGCGCTAGATATGTACAAACTGGATAACAGCGTTTACCCAACAACGGACCAAGGTCTTGATGCATTGGTTTCTAAGCCAAGCAGCCCAGAGCCTCGCAACTACCGTGACGGTGGCTACATCAAGCGTCTGCCAAACGACCCATGGGGCAACGAGTACCAATACCTAAGCCCTGGTGATAACGGCACTATCGATATTTTCACTCTTGGTGCTGATGGCCAAGAAGGTGGTGAAGGTATTGCTGCGGATATCGGCAACTGGAACATGCAGGATTTCCAATAAGCTTCTGCTTATTGTTGCTTGATACGTTATTGATGGTAGGACGTAAACAGATGGAGTCTACAAGGTGAAAACTAAGCAAACACAGCCAGGTTTCACCTTGATTGAGATTCTTTTGGTGTTGGTATTACTGTCAGTAACGGCGGTTGCGGTGATCGCGACCATTCCTACCAATAGCAAAGATGTTGCTAAAAAATACGCTCAAAGCTTTTATCAGCGAGTTCAATTACTCAATGAAGAGGCGATTTTGAGCGGCTTAGATTTTGGCGTTCGTGTTGATGAAAAGAAATCGACCTATGTACTGATGGCGCTTAAGTCTGAAGGCTGGCAAGAAGTCGATTTTGAAAAAATCCCCTCTTTAACTGAACTACCGGAAGAACTCGCCTTGTCACTGACCCTAGGTGGTGGCGCATGGGAAGACGATGATCGGTTGTTCAATCCAGGAAGCTTGTTTGATGAAGATATGTTTGCTGATCTTGAAGAGGAAAAGAAGCCGAAACCACCACAGATCTACATCTTGTCGAGTGCTGAAATGACGCCATTTGTATTGTCGTTTTATCCAAATACCGGAGACACCGTACAAGATGGTTGGCGTATTCGAGTATTGGACAATGGTGTGATTCGACTGCTAGAACCGGGAGAAGAAGATGAAGAGGAATAACCGTTCTTCTTATCGTTCTCGTGGTATGCCCCTTGGTTCTCGAGGAATGACGCTGCTTGAGGTATTGGTTGCGCTCGCTATCTTTGCGACTGCGGCGATCAGTGTGATTCGTGCTGTTACTCAGCACATCAATACCCTCAGTTATCTAGAAGAAAAAACCTTCGCGGCGATGGTCGTTGATAATCAAATGGCTTTGGTGATGCTGCATCCTGAGAAGCTAAAAAAAGCGCAGGGCACACAAGAGTTGGCCGAGAGAGAGTGGTTTTGGAAGGTCACGCCAATCGATACTAGCGATGATTTATTAAAGGCGTTTGATGTGAGTGTGGCAACCAGTAAACAAGCTTCTCCAGTGGTCACGGTGCGCAGTTATGTGGTTAATTAAAAGCGTGTCGTTAGCTCAGAGCAAGTCGCTAAGTAAGAGCATGTCCGCCAATAAACGTGTGCCTCGTAAACAAGGACTATCTTCGAAAGGGAGAGGCTTTACCTTAATTGAGGTTTTGGTCTCGATCGCTATCTTTGCCACGTTAAGCATGGCGGCTTATCAGGTAGTCAATCAGGTTCAGCGCAGCAACGAGCTTTCAATCGAGCGCAGTGCTCGTTTAAATCAACTGCAACGTAGCTTAGTCATTTTAGATAATGATTTTCGCCAGATGGCGGTACGACAATTTCGTACCAACGGTGAAGAAGCATCATCTAAGCTGATCTTAATTAAAGAGTATTTACTGGATTCCGACAGCGTTGGCATCATGTTTACTCGCCTTGGCTGGCATAACCCACAGCAGCAGTTTCCTCGCGGAGAAGTCACCAAAGTGGGTTACCGCATTAAAGAAGAAACACTTGAGCGTGTGTGGTGGCGTTACCCCGATACCCCTGCAGGTCAAGAAGGTGTGATTACGCCTTTGCTTGATGATGTTGAAAGCTTGGAATTCGAGTTTTATGACGGAAGCCGCTGGGGGAAAGAGTGGCAAACCGACAAATCACTACCGAAAGCGGTAAGGTTAAAGCTAACCTTGAAAGATTATGGTGAGATAGAGCGTGTTTATCTCACTCTCGGTGGCACGCTAGATCAGGCCGATGATGCTTCAAACAGTGACTCTTCAGGCAGTAATGAGGGGAATAATGACTCATCGAACTAACAAGCTTGCACGGACAAGGTCTGCTATGGGTCGTAAGCAGCGTGGTGTCGCGCTGATCATTATCCTGATGCTATTGGCGATCATGGCAACTATCGCTGGCAGTATGTCGGAACGTCTGTTTACGCAATTCAAGCGCGTTGGTAATCAACTGAATTACCAACAGGCTTATTGGTACAGCATTGGCGTAGAAGCGCTGGTGCAAGACGGCATTAGGCAAAGCTACAAAGACAGTGATACCGTGAACCTAAGTCAACCATGGGCGTTAGAAGAACAGGTATACCCATTGGATTACGGTCAAGTTAGGGGACGCATCGTTGATGCTCAGGCTTGCTTTAATCTCAATGCATTAGCGGGAGTGACGACCACTTCAAGTAACCAGACACCTTATTTGATCTCGGTTTGGCAAACCTTATTAGAAAACCAAGATGTTGAGCCTTATCAGGCCGAGGTTATCGCGCATTCAAGCTGGGAATTTGTTGATAGCGATACCCGAACCACCTCTTCAGCAGGTGTAGAAGACAGTACTTATGAGGCGATGAAGCCACCTTATTTGGCGGCGAATGGCTTAATGGCCGATGAGTCCGAACTACGAGCGGTTTATCAAGTTACCGGTGAGGTGATGAATAAGGTTCGCCCCTTTGTTTGTGCTCTGCCGAGTGACGATTTTCGTTTGAATGTGAATACTCTTACGGAAAAGCAGGCGCCGTTATTGGAAGCGATGTTTGCCCCCGGCTTAAGTGAATCGGATGCCAAACAGCTGATAGACAAACGCCCATTTGATGGTTGGGATACGGTGGATGCGTTTATGGCTGAATCGGCCATTGTGGGTGTGAGTGCCGAAGTCAGCAAAAAAGCGAAAGCATATTTAACTGTAGATAGCGCCTATTTTGAGCTAGATGCAGAGGTATTAGTTGAGCAGTCACGTGTACGTATACGGACGCTTTTCTATAGTAGTAATCGAGAAACAGTGACGGTAGTACGCCGTCGTTTTGGAGGAATCAGTGAGCGAGTTTCTGACCGTTCGACTGAGTAGCGAACCACAAAGCCCTGTGCCGTGGTTAGTTTGGTCGACAAGCCAACAAGAAGTGATAGCAAGTGGCGAACTGTCTAGCTGGGAGCAGCTTGATGAGTTAACGCCTTACGCTGAAAAGCGCAGCTGTATCGCTTTATTGCCGGGAAATGAATGCTTAATTAAGCGTGTTGAGATCCCGAAAGGTGCTGCTCGCCAGTTCGACTCTATGCTGCCGTTTTTATTAGAAGACGAAGTCGCACAAGATATCGAAGACTTACACCTGACTATTTTAGATAAAGACGCAACGCACGCGACAGTGTGTGGTGTCGATCGTGAATGGTTAAAGCAAGCGTTAGACCTGTTTCGCGAAGCCAATATTATCTTCCGTAAGGTGTTGCCAGATACACTGGCCGTGCCTTTTGAAGAGCAAGGCATTAGTGCATTACAGATCGACCAGCATTGGCTATTACGTCAAGGCAATTATCAAGCGGTATCGATCAGCGAAGCATGGTTACCGATGTTTTTGCAAAGTGATTGGGTTGTTGCTGATGATGAAGAGCAAGCGACGACTATCTTCAGCTATACCGCGATGCCGAACGAAGACGTTCAACAGCAAAGCGGCGCGAATTGGCAAGCAAAGCCTGCGGAATTGGTGATGTCTTTGCTGAGCCAGCAAGCGATCACAAGCGGCGTAAATTTACTGACTGGCACCTTTAAAACCAAATCTTCATTCAGTAAATATTGGCGCGTATGGCAGAAAGTCGCGATTGCTGCTTGTTTGCTGGTGGCTGTGATCGTGACTCAACAAGTGTTGAAGGTTCAGCAATTCGAAGCTCAAGCACAAGCTTACCGCATGGAGAGTGAGCGTATCTTTAGAGCTGTGCTGCCAGGTAAACAACGCATTCCGACAGTCAGCTACCTTAAGCGCCAGATGAACGATGAAGCCAAGAAATATGGCGGCTCAGGCGATGGTGATTCTTTATTGGGTTGGTTAGCATTGCTACCTGAAACCTTAGGTCAGGTGAAATCAATCGAAGTTGAAAGCATTCGTTACGATGGTAATCGTTCTGAGATTCGACTACAGGCGAAAAGCTCTGACTTCCAACATTTTGAGACCGCGAGAGTGAAGCTCGAAGAGAAGTTTACCGTCGAACAAGGTCCATTAAACCGTAATGGCGATGCCGTATTTGGCAGCTTTACTCTTAAACCCCATCAATAACCTGCGTAAGGAGATCAGTGATGAGAAATATGATTGAGCCACTCCAAGCGTGGTGGACTTCAATAAGTCAAAGAGAGCAACGATTAGTTATTGGTTGCTCAATTCTGTTGGTGGTCGGTGTCGTTTATTGGGGGCTAATCCAGCCACTCAGTCAGCGAGCTGAACTTGCGCAGACCCGTATTCAAAGTGAGAAGCAACTACTGGCTTGGGTAACCAACAAAGCCAATGAAGTGGTTGAGCTACGAGGCAGCGGTGGCATCAGTGCCAGTCAACCTCTGAATCAATCTGTGCCTGCTTCTATGCGTCGCTTTAATATCGAGCTTATACGTGTACAACCACGTGGCGAGATGTTGCAAGTGTGGGTAAAACCTGTGCCTTTTAATAAGTTCGTTGACTGGCTTACATACCTGAAAGAAAAACAGGGTGTTGAAGTTGAGTTTATGGATATTGATCGCTCTGATAACTCTGGGGTTATTGACGTCAACCGACTACAGTTTAAACGAGGTTAATGTGAAACGCGGTTTATCTTTTAAGTATGGCCTGCTCTTCAGTGGCATCTTTATCGTCTTTTTCTCGGTCAGTTTGTTGCTGCACTTGCCGGCTTCTTTTGCTCTCAAGCAGGCTCCTGCTGTGCGCGGTTTGAGTATCGAAGGCGTTGAGGGCACCGTTTGGCAAGGCAGCGCCAACAATATCGTGTGGCAGCGCATCAATTACGGTTCAGTGCAGTGGGACTTCCAGTTTTCCAAGCTATTTCAAGCCAAAGCAGAACTGGCGGTTCGTTTTGGTCGTAACAGCGACATGAACTTATCAGGTAAAGGGCGTGTCGGGTACAGCATGAGCGGCGCGTACGCAGAGAACTTAGTAGCTTCAATGCCTGCTATGAACGTGATGAAATACGCTCCAGCCATTCCAGTACCGGTTTCTATTGGTGGGCAAGTTGAACTGACGATTAAGCATGCGGTTCACGCTCAGCCTTGGTGTCAATCTGGCGAAGGTACACTGGCTTGGTCTGGTGCCGCAGTCGACTCTCCTGTTGGTTCGTTAGACCTTGGCCCTGTGATTGCGGACATAACCTGTGAAGACAGCACAATTGCAGCGAAAGGCACTCAGAAGAGCGAACAGGTAGACAGTGAGTTCTCAGCGAGCCTAACACCTAACCAACGCTACACGTCGGCAGCATGGTTTAAGCCGGGGGCGGAATTCCCACCAGCGATGCAGAGTCAGCTTAAGTGGTTGGGTAACCCTGATAGCCAAGGTAAGTACCAGTTTACTTATCAAGGTCGTTTTTAGCTAAACAGCTAAGGGTCGCTAAATTACGAGATATAAAAACGGGCGCCTCATTGAGGTGCCCGTTTTGTTTGAATATCCTATGGCTATAAAGACAGTTGGCTTTAGTCTTTGCCTTGTAAGATCTCTGCCCACGGTAAATCTGCATCACCGAGTACAATGAAGTTCGGGTTTTCTAGCGTTTCTCTTTCATTGTACGAAAGCGGCTCTAGCTGAGTACTTAAGATACGTCCGCCAGCTTCTTCAACAATGCACTGCGTTGCTGCTGTATCCCACTCTCCGGTTGGTCCAAGGCGCAGATAACAATCCACAGCACCTTCTGCTACTAAACATGCCTTAAGCGCTGCTGAGCCTAGAGGAACCAAATCATAATTCCAGGCTGAGCTCATACGGCTAGTGATGCGATTGATGTCTTGGCGACGGCTGATCGCCATGGCGATTGACTGGTTTGGCAGTTCGTGACGATGCGTTTTGATTTTCACATTGTCATTAAGGTCTGGGATCTTCCAAGCGCCTTTGCCACTGTAAGCGTAATAGCTCACACCAGAAACGGGTGCGTATACCACTCCCATTACTGGCTTGTTATGTTCGATTAGGGCGATAATTGTCGCGAAATCACCACTTCGTGCGATGAACTCCTGGGTACCATCCAGTGGGTCAACCAACCAGTAGCGATCCCATTGAGAACGTTGCTCTAGGCTGATATCCGCGGCTTCTTCAGACAACACTGGAATGTCAGGCGTGAGCTCACTGAGTTTTTTCGAGATCAGCTTATGCGCTGCTAGATCGGCACTGGTGACAGGTGTGTCGTCACTCTTGGTGAACTCTTCGTAATCTTTTTTCTCGTAGATCTCTAAGATGAGTTGGCCAGCAGAGCGAGCAATCTCAATGACAGAGGGTAGGAGGTGAGACAAATCTTTTGTTATTGGCATAAATGTTCTCTTACTCTTAGAGCGAGCCTGAATGTTCTAGTTATTGTTTAATACACGAAGGCTTAAAAGCAGGGCTGTAATACTACGAGCCTCACAGAAATCGAGATGTGTTAACAGTTCTTCGGCTTGAGCAAGTGGCCAGCGCACAATGTCGAGTGGCTCTGGTTCGTCACCTTCTAGCTTTTCTGGGTAGAGGTCTTCTGCGATAAACAGCGTCATTTTGCTAGAGAAGTAAGAGGGCGCAAGGATCACTTCCTTTAGCGGAGTAAGCTTGTTGGCACCGAAGCCAATCTCTTCTTTGAGTTCGCGAACGGCGGCTTCGTTTGGCTGCTCACCTGGATCGATAAGCCCTTTCGGAAAGCCCAGTTCATAGCGTTCTGTGCCCGCTGCGTATTCACGCACCAACAGAATATCGCCTTGTTCAGTAATCGGAACCATCATTACTGCGTTGCGGCCGCTAGGCTTCATGCGTTCGTAAGTGCGCTGTTCGCCGTTTGAAAAGCGTAAATCGAGAGACTCGATAGAGAATAGTTTTGATTGAGCGACAGTTTGCTGAGCCAAAATCTCTGGCTTGGTCCTTTTTGTCATTGCGCTCGCTCCTTAGCTCATTGGAATTCTTTCTTATAAAGTCATTCTAATATAGGGGAAATGACGTTGAGTTCCTAGATCCGAGTTTTCATATCCTAGAATTATTAGAGCAGGAACCGATTGCGATCACTTGAATACCTTACTCAAGATGGTAACCAACCGAGAATTCGGGTTATTTCGTTCAGGAATACAAGAGCATAGTGAGATCGTGTTCGAGCGTATCTGTTTAGCCCTAAAACAAAAAAGGTTGATGCTTGCGCATCAACCTTTTAATCAGTCATACATACTAGCTGAGTAATTAGTAGTAAGAGTGCTCACCACGATCGTGCTCAGTTGCATCACGAACAGCAGTCAGTTCACCTTCGAATTGTTGAAGAAGTTCTTTCTCGATGCCTTCTTTTAGCGTTACATCAACCATAGAACAACCGTTACAGCCGCCACCGAATGCAACGATAGCAGCGCCGTCTTCAGTGATTTCTACCAAGCTAACGTGACCACCGTGACCAGCAAGCTGTGGGTTAACCTGTGTTTGGATTGCGTATTCAACGCGTTCTACAAGTGGTGCATCATCAGATACTTTACGCATTTTAGCGTTTGGTGCTTTAAGCGTTAGTTGAGAGCCCATTTTGTCAGTCACGAAGTCAATCTCAGCTTCGTCTAGGAATGGTAGGCTTAGCTCATCTACGTATGCAGAGAATGCTTCGAAAGAAAGCTTTGTATCAGACGCTTCGATAGCATCTGTTGGGCAGTAAGAAACACCACACTCAGCGTTTTGTGTGCCTGGATTTACCACGAACACACGAATGTTTGTACCTTCAGGCTGCTGTGACAGCAGATTGGCAAAGTGAGTTTGAGCTGTTTCTGTAATAGTAATATTTGACACGACGAATACCTGAGTAGATTTGTAGGTTATTAGCGCCATTCTACTCCTGTCAGATTTGTAATTCAGCCCTTTTTTGTTGGATTGCTGTACAAGTAGTGATTCACAGCTTTTATCCAGAGGGCTCAGGAGTGCGGCAGATGCAGTAAATATCAATCCTTTTAACGCCCACTTCAAGTAGTAATTGGCATAATTGATACACAGTACTGCCGGTGGTTACAACATCATCAATTATCGCGACGTGAGAGGGAATAGTTCCTTGAAAGTCTTGTTTTCTCAGCGCAAAAGCGCTCTTTAGATTGTGTGATCGTGCGGATTTAGTCAGCCCCTGCTGGGAAGCAGTTGAGCGAATTCGACGAAAGATCACATCACTTTTAACGCCAAGCTCTTGAGCCGTGTAGTTGACTAGCAGCTGACTTTGATTAAAGCCGCGATGAGTGTATCGGCGCCAATGCAGCGGCACGCTGGTGATCAGCGGAGCAGGATGTTCGATACGTGATGCCAATAGCTTAGATAGATCACGTGCAAACCAAAACTTATCAGCGTACTTCATTTGCTGAATGTAACCTGCTGTAGGGAAGGTGTAGTCGCCGACACAGTAGAGGCGATGCCACGGTGGAGGTTGAGATAAACACTCACCACACTGATCGACAGTGATTATTGTTTGTAAGCCACATCGCTGACAGCGTGGCACTGGCTCAAAGAGTTTGAGACAAGAATTGCACCATCGAGGGTGTGTATCACTGGGCAGTTTATCGAGTTTGCACAGGTGGCATTGAGGTGTGACCAGACGTGGTGTGTGTTTTTGTAGCCAATCGGATAACATAGCTCGCGATGCTTTTGGGTTATGGTGTTCCTTTTGCTAACCATACTGAAAAGCGCGGATTATCGCTGATGGAAAAAGTAGGGAATATTGAGAATGAGTGACGCGTTATATTGGCATGTTTCTGGGCAAGGGCCTGATTTAGTACTGGTTCACGGCTGGGGAATGAACGGTGCGGTATGGCAACAAACCGTTAATGCATTACAAGCTGATTTTCGAGTGCATGTTGTCGATTTGCCAGGGTATGGACACAGCGCGCACTGCCACGCTCAAGATCTTGAAGAGATTGCTCAGCAACTGTTGGCCGAAGCACCAAAGCAAGCGATTTGGGTAGGTTGGTCACTTGGAGGTTTGGTCGCAACGCACATGGCTCTCCATCACTCAGATTACGTGAGCAAGCTGGTGACTGTCGCCAGCTCTCCGAAATTCGCGGCCGCTAAAGAGCCCGTATTATGGCGAGGCATCCAGCCCAACGTATTAACCGCATTCACCGAACAACTGGTTGAAGATTTCCAAACTACCATCGAACGCTTTATGGCATTGCAAGCGATGGGCAGCCCTTCAGCAAGACAAGATGTAAAACAGCTCAAGCAAGCGGTGCTGTCTCGCCCGTTGCCGAACCCTGAATCATTATTGGCAGGATTAAAAATGTTGTCGGATGTCGATCTGCGTGAGCAACTGCCTGAGATTTCAGTGCCAATGCTGCGCTTGTATGGTCGATTAGATGGATTGGTGCCAATCAAGGTTGCAAAAGACTTAGGCACAGCCTTGCCTCATACCGAGCAATATATCTTTACTCAGTCTTCACATGCACCGTTTATGACTGAAGCGGATGCCTTTTGCAGTGAACTGGTCAGCTTCGCCCAAAAATAATCGCTAAATTTATATCCGGCTTGGTCGATATATAACCTAATACCAATCAAAGTAAGTAAGTGTTCAAAAATAGCGTAGGAAAAAGGCTTGAGAACAAGGCAGAGCTTTTTGATAAGTAGTTATTCTACAATCAAAAGCTCTAACGCCGTTATCGAGCATTTTAACAAGCTAGGATGAGCAGTTATTTACTACGATTGGTATAACACCAACGTGTTGCATGATACTCAGACCTAACTCTCTCCTGAGCTGATTGCAGTAAGTTGGGCTATGCCTGTTGTGCTGACTCACAGTACAACAGTGTTATAGCAATAACGATGGGCGATTCTTGAGGAGTTCGCGATGATTGTGTCACCTGCAACTGCAGTGAGTGTGCCACTTATCGCCCCGTCCGTTAATGTGCAAACAGAGCAAGTTGCGCGTGATAATAGAGTTCGAGAGCCTGTAGCTCCCGCAGTAGCGTTGGCGAAAACCAATGCAGAGCGAAAGGTAAAGTCGGACGATAAGCGAAGGCAGCAGTCGGCTTGGGATCCTTCAGACCATCCTGGTTATGAAATGGAGAACGAGTCAGAGGCCAATTCGATTAGCCAAGAAGAGCCACAAGATCCTTTTGATAGGTTGTTCAGCTTGTTGGCACTGAGAACATACAGTGCTGACCAAGGAAAGGGCTATACCATGCGTTTTCGCCTGCCAAAGCATGTTTTAGATGCGGCGATTCAGGAGGGACAGATGGAGAAACGACGTAAGGTCATAAAATATCATTATGGTCATGCTGTTGCGCCTCATGCTCCATCAGAGATGCTGGTCGTGTTGTAAATCGAAAACTTATGACCCAACCAAGCTTCGATGTCTTTTTTGAACACATAATAAAAACCTGCATACCCTAAGGGATGCAGGTTTTTTGTTTTAGGCGAATCCGTTTTTTAGATGAGCTAACGGATTATTTTTTCGCTTTAGCAAATGCAGCAGCGAACGCACCACCCATCGCCGCGTTTTGTTGCGGCTCCTCACGACGGCGTTGTCCACCTTGTGAATTTTGGTTCGGGCGGTTTTGCGTGCGAGGTGCACTTGAACGTTGCGCGCGGTTGTCTTGGCCTGGTTCATCTTTCATACGCATGCTTAGCGCAATACGCTTACGCTGAACATCGACTTCCATTACCTTCACCTTGACGATGTCACCGGCTTTCACCACTTCACGCGGGTCAGAGACAAAGCGATCGGTGAGCGCTGAAATATGCACTAAACCATCTTGGTGAACACCAATATCAACGAAGGCACCAAAATTCGCTACGTTCGATACCACACCTTCTAAAATCATGCCCGGTTCTAGATCTGAAACACTGTTTACGCCATCGGCGAAGGTTGCTGTCTTAAATTCAGGGCGAGGGTCACGGCCCGGTTTATCGAGCTCTTTAATGATGTCGCTTACCGTTGGTACACCGAAGTTCTCATTGGTGTAATCAATGGCGTGTAAACCGCGTAAGAAGTCTGTGTTACCCACCAGAGATTTGATGTCTTTGTGGTTTTTCTCAGCGATGCTTTTCACTACTGGGTAAGCTTCTGGGTGAACCGATGATGCATCCAGTGGGTTTTTGCCATCCATAATACGTAGGAAGCCGGCACACTGTTCAAAGGCTTTTGGCCCCAAGCGAGCGACTTTTTTCAGTGTAGTACGTGCTTCAAAACGACCATTTTCATCACGGAAGTCCACGATGTTCTGAGCGATGGTGCTAGACAGGCCAGCAACACGAGTCAGTAGCGCAGCCGAAGCGGTATTCACATCAACACCAACCGCGTTTACACAGTCTTCGACAATCGCATCTAGGCGCTTAGCAAGCATGGTTTGGCTCACATCGTGTTGGTATTGGCCCACACCGATCGATTTAGGGTCAATCTTCACTAGCTCTGCTAGTGGATCTTGTAGACGACGAGCAATAGACACCGCACCACGAATTGATACATCCATGTTCGGGAACTCTTTTGCGGCTAGTTCAGACGCAGAATACACCGATGCGCCCGCTTCGCTAACAATGATCTTTTGCGCTTTTAGGTTGCCACGCTTAATTACATCAGCCACAAAGCTGTCGGTTTCGCGTGAAGCCGTACCGTTACCAATCGCAATCAAATCAACATTGTATTGACGAACCATCTGCTCAACCACGTGTGCCGATTTGTCGTATTGCTTTTGCGGTGGGTGAGGGTAAATCGTTTCTGCTGCCAGAACCTTACCGGTTGAATCCACGACAGCTATTTTCGAACCGGTACGTAAACCCGGGTCCAAGCCTAAAGTTGCACGAGGGCCAGCAGGCGCCGCCATCAGCAGGTCTTTTAGGTTGGTTGCGAATACTTCAATCGCTTCGATCTCTGCACGCTCTTTCATTGCGCCCATCAATTCGGTTTCCATGTGCATAGAAACCTTGATGCGCCATGCCCAGCTAATCACTTGCTTACGCCATGCATCCGCAGGTGCGCTGCTTAAGGTAATACCGTAGTGATCAGAGATGATGTTCTCGCAGTAAGAACCACGCACACCTTCTTCTTGTTCTGGGTCTGCATTCATTGCCAGTGTTAGGAAGCCTTCATTACGGCCACGCAACATGGCAAGTGCACGGTGAGACGGTACTTTGCTCAGAGCTTCGTTATGCTCGAAGTAGTCTTTGAACTTCTCACCTTCGTTCTCTTTGCCCGCCACAACACGAGCGCCAAGCTCTGCATTACGGTTTAGGTGTTGGCGAATCTTTTCAAGCAGGTTTGCGTCTTCCGCAATGCGCTCCATGATGATCGCACGTGCGCCATCGAGTGCAGCTTTGGTATCGGCAATGCCTTTATCGTTGCTGATGAAGTTAGTGGCTTCCGTTTCCGGATCGTGCTGTGGTTCATTCCATAACGTATCGGCAAGTGGCTCTAAGCCCGCTTCAATCGCGATCTGACCTTTGGTACGGCGCTTTGGTTTGTATGGCAGGTATAAATCTTCTAGGCGAGTCTTGCTGTCTGCTTGAGTGATATCACGCTCGAGTTCTGGCGTGAGTTTTCCTTGGTCTTGAATCGACTTAAGAATCGTTTGGCGACGATCGTCTAGCTCGCGAAGATAAGAAAGGCGGCTATCAAGGTTACGTAGTTGGGTATCGTCTAAGCCACCCGTAACTTCTTTACGGTAGCGGGCAATAAAGGGAACGGTGTTACCGTCGTCAATTAGGTTTACTGCGGCAGTGACTTGCTCAGAACGGACATTCAGTTCTTCAGCGATCAGTCGACAGATAGCTTGGCTCATCCGATGAATCTCTTATTTAATATCATGACAAATACATGGGGGTGAGCGTACGCTTTTTCTAGCTTTGGCTGTGTAATTATCCTGTCAGAAGTCGAATTTCCGTTTCTGATACCTGCTTTGTGCGAGATCTCTTACAAGTGATGTGAGACTAAGTCGCTTTAAACCGATGAAATCGTCTCAAAGTTAATCTAAGTGACTGATTTTATTTGATTGTGTGTTTGTGGGCGTATTTCCCACCTGAAATGTTTTTTGCGACTATCTAGGAAACTCGCTCAATTACCGTAATATTTAACTTGTCGACAGGGAGTTGGCAGGAACAGGAAAAAGCCTAATGGACTAGGTATCTTCAGGATGAAGATTTGATTACTTAGGATGAGTGGTCAGCAAGGAAGTGATAATCTCTGGATGAGATTCGCCAGTCAGGATGACAGGCTAGAATGGACACCGCTAGGATGGCGATGAACAAAAAGGAAATTGGTTAAAGGATTTAGCCACTATCAAGGAAAGATGCAGGGAGCACCTTATCTCGAAGAGATAAACAGTAGCCGGATTGCTGCGATAGAGACTTAACCCCGCTAGGCGAAAGCCTTGCGGGGTTTTCTTTTTTCTGGAGTTTGGGTTTTCTGAACACGCAGCTCATCGCTAAGTGTTTATTCAGTGTTTATTCAGTGTGGTTATTCGTTGTCTGCGTAGCTGATCGAGTTAATGAACCACTCTTTGTCGCCTTCCGGTGTTTTTACCGTAAACTCATCATCCACTTCTTTCTTGAGCAGAGCTCTAGCCATTGGTGAGTCGATAGAGATATAGCCTTTAGCATCGCCGTAGATCTCTTCTGGGCCGACAATTCGAAACTTCTTAATTTCCCCATCATCATTCTCAATTTCGACCCAAGCACCGAAAAATACCTTACCTTCTTGTTGTGGTGAGTAATCCACGATCGTGACATCAGGTAGGAACTTTCTTAAGAAACGCACTCGGCGATCAATCTGTCGAAGCAAACGCTTATTGAAGGTGTAATCTGCGTTTTCTGAACGATCCCCAAGGCTTGCAGCCCAAGTGACTATCTTAGTAATTTCAGGGCGTTTCTCGTGCCACAAGTGGTCATGTTCGGCTTTGAGTTTGTTATAACCTTCTCGGGTGATAAGTTTGGTTTTCATAAATCTTACTTAATGAAATGATGATCTAAGATAGAATATATAGAAAGGCAACATACGTTAACAATTATTTAGGCGACTTTTTCTCCAATAATGTTACATTTTTAATGTCTTATACCAATATACAATTTACCAAGAATGCTTAACCTTAGGTTTAAGCTTTAATAGGTGGAACCATTACATGCAAGAAAACTACAAAATTTTAGTGGTCGATGACGATGCTCGTTTACGTGCACTGTTAGAGCGCTATCTGTCAGAGCAGGGCTTTCAAGTGCGTAGCGTGGCAAACAGTGAGCAGATGGACCGCCTGTTAACCCGTGAAAATTTTCACTTGATGGTATTGGATTTAATGTTGCCGGGCGAAGATGGTCTATCGATCTGTCGTCGTCTACGAAACGCAAACAACTCGCTACCAATCCTGATGCTTACTGCAAAGGGTGATGAAGTGGATCGCATTGTGGGCTTGGAAGTGGGTGCTGATGATTACCTGCCAAAACCATTTAACCCACGTGAACTGCTTGCTCGTATTAAAGCGGTACTGCGTCGCCAAGTCATTGAAGCGCCGGGCGCACCAAGCACAGAAGAGTCTGTGGTTGAATTTGGTGAATTCCGTTTGAACCTAGGTACTCGCGAAATGTTCCGCGGTGAAGAACCAATGCCTCTTACTTCGGGTGAATTTGCGGTACTTAAGTCATTGGTAACGAATGCTCGTGAGCCAATGTCTCGCGATAAGCTGATGAACATGGCGCGTGGCCGTGAGTATTCAGCAATGGAACGCTCTATCGATGTTCAGATTTCACGTCTACGTCGTCTAGTTGAAGAAGATCCAAGTAAACCTCGCTACATCCAAACGGTGTGGGGCTTGGGTTATGTATTCGTTCCAGATGGCAAAGCTGTGTAATTCAGCTTAATAAGCTCTACAGCAGCTTTATCGATTCTGTGAATCTTACGGGTCATCTCATTAATATGCGATGGCCCGTTTTCTATTCAGCACAATGGTTTAGAGTTATAGTCATATAACACTTTCTTTATCTTTCTACATCTCGGGTACCCCATGCGTATACGTAGCTCCTTTACTCAGTCGATAGTGCTTTTCTTAACGCTATTGGTCGCTAGCCAAATTTTTTCTTATTACGCGGTGTTTAACTATGCGTTGATGCCAAGTTTGCAGCAGTTTAATAAGATTTTGGCTCACGAGCTAAACCTAGTATTGGACCAAGGCAGTGATATCGAGATTGATGCGCCATTGCGTCAGCGTGTGCTTGAACAGCTTGGGGTAACCGTTCACGCCAAGGACAGCGAAGCGGCGGGTGAGTATTACCATGCGGTCGCAATCGACTTAATGAGTGAGGAGATGACCAAAGAGCTGGGCTCTGAAACTGAAGTGCGGCTGATCTTGGGCAATGAAAGCTATGTGTTGTGGATGGACATTGAGCAGCTGCCTAACTCTTTGATTCGTATTCCGCTGTCTGAGCTGCAAGAAGAAGACTTTGCCCCGCTATTTCGTAACAGCCTGATCATGGCGTTGTTGATTGTTGCGGGTGGTTGGTTGTTTATTCGTTTGCAAAACCGGCCGTTGATAGCGCTAGAGAAAGCGGCGCAAGGTGTCGGGCGAGGTGATATTCCACCGCCATTGCCAGTTCAAGGCGCACAAGAGATTCGCTCGGTAACTCGAGCCTTTAACCAAATGTCGAAAGGCATCCAAGAGCTAGAAGAAGACCGCGCTTTGTTGATGGCGGGTATCAGCCATGATTTGCGTACTCCGTTAACGCGTATTCGCTTAGCGACTGAGATGATGTCACCAGAGGATGCCTACTTAGCTGAGGGGATCATCAGTGATACCGAAGAATGTAATGAGATCATCAGTCAGTTCATGGATTACCTAAAGCCTGTCGACCGAGATTCATTCCAAGCGGTGTTTGTCGATGATATTGCTCGTGAGGTATCAGGCTCTGAGGGTGGCTACGAGGTTCAGATTGAAACCGATATTCCAGAGTCAATGAAGCCAGCGCTAGGTAACCCGATCGCGATGAAGCGTGCGGTGAGTAACTTGGTGGTGAATGCGCTGCGTTACGGTAATGGTTGGGTCAAGGTATCAACTGGCATGACGGCGGATAACAAGCTTGCTTGGGTGACGGTAGAAGATAATGGCCCGGGCATCCCGCAAGATCAGATTGGTAAGCTGTTTGAACCTTTCACGCGTGGTGACACGGCTCGTGGCAGCGAAGGTACGGGCTTAGGCTTGGCAATTGTTAAGCGTATTGTCAGCCAGCACCAAGGTGCCGTTGTGGTCAATAACCGCAGTGAAGGTGGCTTGAAGGCGCAGATCAGTTTCCCGGTTAAGCCCTAGTTGCCATCGGTCCGTGTGCCGACGATAAGTTCGGTTCGGGGAATGGTTAAGAGATCCCCGAGTCGGTCATTTTTCCCTCTCGGGGATGACGAATTGCTAACCATGGATCTTGATGACGGAAGTTTACTTTGATCGTCATTCTCTATCGTGAGGAACGAACGAGTAGGGAATCTCGCTCTTGATTGATGAAAGTAACGCGTATGAAAAAGGCTTCCTGATGGAAGCCTTTTTGCGTTTTAAGCCGGAATATGAGGGCTAACTAAGCCTTCGAATAAACATCGCGTTCACCCAGCCAGCGGTTGATGATCGCCTTGGCGTTGTCTGGGTAGCTATCATGAATATGACGCGCAATACGCTGCACTTCTGGGATTAAACGTTGATCTCGTACCAAGTCAGCAATCTTGAAATCCGCTAAACCCGTCTGTTTAGTACCAAGCAGTTCCCCAGGGCCGCGAATCTCTAAGTCACGCTGTGCAATCACAAAGCCATCGTTACTTTCGCGTAGCACACCTAAGCGTTTCTGAGCAGTTTTAGACAATGGTGAGTGATACAGCAGTACACAGTGGCTTGCGACCGAGCCACGGCCAACACGGCCACGTAATTGGTGCAGTTGCGCTAGGCCGAGACGTTCTGGGTTCTCGATGATCATTAAACTCGAATTCGGCACATCCACACCCACTTCAATCACGGTAGTCGCGACCAACAGGTGCAGCTTGTTCTCCTTGAACTCTCGCATCACCGCCTGTTTCTCGGCAGGTTTCATTCGCCCGTGCACTAGACCAATTTTGACGTCAGGCAGTTTGCGTTGCAGCTCTTCTGCAGTGTCTGCAGCAGCTTGAGCTTCTAATACTTCGGATTCATCAATCAGTGTACACACCCAATACGCTTGCTTGCCTTCATTGAGACACGCATTACGCACTCGTTCGACAATGTCATCACGTTTAGTATCAGGAATGGCTACGGTTTGAATCGGTGTTCGTCCCGGTGGTAGTTCATCAATGATTGAGGTTTCGAGATCGGCATAGGCGGTCATGGCCAGCGTTCGCGGAATCGGCGTTGCCGTCATCACCAACTGATGTGGGTAATAGCCCTGCTTAGCGCCTTTCTCACGTAGTTCTAGTCGCTGGTGGACACCAAATCGGTGTTGCTCATCAATGATGACTAAACCAAGGTTTTTGAACTCGACATGCTCTTGGAATAGGGCATGAGTACCGACCACCATTTGCGCTTCGCCATTGGCAATACGCGCCAGTTCGGTTTCACGAGCTTTGCCTTTGAGTTTACCTGCCAGCCAACCGACTTGAATGCCCATTGCTTCAAACCAGTTAGCAAAGTTGATTGCGTGCTGCTCTGCGAGTAGTTCAGTTGGTGCCATCAGTGCTACTTGCTGACCGTGTTCCAGTGCGCGAACCGCCGCGAGTGCAGCGACTAAGGTTTTACCTGAGCCCACATCACCCTGCACTAAACGCATCATAGGGTGCGGTTTTTCTAAGTCAGCTTCGATCTCTTTAGTTACTCGAGCTTGAGCATTGGTTGGCGAAAACGGCAGCTGAGCCAATAACTTATCTTTCAGAGTATTTACTGGAGGAAAAGGCATCGCCTTGTCTTGCTGTCCTTTGCTTCGAACAGACAGCATCGACAGGTTTTGAGCTAGCAGTTCCTCCATAATCAGGCGCAGCTGCGCAGGGTGTTTACCTTCATCAAACAGTTCTAGGTCGATGCCCGGAGGTGGTCTGTGAATGGTATGCAGTGCTTGCGCTAGGGTGATTTGGTGGTCGTATAAACCTGACGGAAGAAGTTCGTTAACCGCCGCTTTGTCTATTAGGTCGAGCGCTTGGTCAGTGAGGTTGCGCAGTGTGACTTGCCTTAGCCCTTCGGTGGTTGGGTACACCGGAGTTAGGTTCGCTTCCACATCTGGTTTCTGCCTTGGTGCAAAGAACTTGTAGTCAGGGTGAACAATCTCAAGCCCCATATTGCCGCGCTTGATTTCACCGTAGGCATGTACTTGTTTGCCTTCGGCAAAGTTATTCTTCATTCCTGCAGTAAAGTTGAAAAAGCGCAGCGTAATAGTGCCGTTACCATCGCTGATCTTTACTGCGAGCATCTTACGTTTACCGAAAATGGTATCGACGTGCATCACCTTGCCTTGCACCGCAGCCCATAAGCCTGCGTGTAGTTTTACGATCGGATAGATGCGTGTTCTATCTTCGTAGCGTAAGGGGAGGTGAAACAGCAAGTCTTGTACGTTGTTAAGCCCAACCTTCTCCAGTTTCTCTGCGACTTTTGCGCCGACTCCAGATAGAGAGTTGAGAGGGATAGCAGATAAAAGCTGTGACATAACAAGGCTCATAAACGTAAGAGAGATAATCTATTCAAGCATTTTACTGGATTTTTGTACAGGATAAAGCGTAAGAGCAGATTAGGAGCAGATGCGGGATGCGGATAATCGAGATACGAAAAGAATAGGGTGGTATAAAAAATCAAAGCAGACTCGAAATACGAAAGGTTGAGTGGTGAAAAGCTTTTGCTCTTCGCATCTCGAGACTCGTATCTCTCATCTGCTTTATTTGTCTGCTTTTAGATCTAGTTCTTACGACGTCTTACTTTCAGTGCGTGTGGCATCACACGTAGCTTCTTCATAATACTTGCAAGGTGAACACGATCTTTGGTGGTCAGCAAGATTGTCACTGTGTACAGGCGCCCATCACGTTCTTCGGTTGAAATACCGTGAATGTTAGAGCCTGTTTTCGAGATAACGTTAGTTAGCTCAGCCAGTGCACCTTGGTGATTCTGCAGATCAACCTGAAGTTCAGCGGTGAACTCTTGGTCGTAATCGTCAGACCATTCAACTGCCATGTATTTGTCTGGTTCTTTCTGGTAACCACGAACGTTTGGACACGTTTCACGGTGAACCACAAGGCCACGACCTGGAGATACATGGGCAATGATGTGATCATCTGGAATCGGGTGACAACAGTTAGCGAACGTCAGTAGTAGACCTTCAGCACCACGGATCGGAAGTTTCTTCCTCGGTGTGTCGCTGTTGTTTTCTACTTCAGTCAGTTCGTCAGCATCACCAAGCAGGCGACGTGCAATCACGATACTCATCAGCTCACCAAGACCAATCGACGCCAGTAAGTCTTCAACGCTTTCTAGACGTAAGTCAGACAATACATGTTCTAGATTCTCTTGGCCGATATCGGCAATAGAGTGTTCGCCAAGTGCATGATTCAGTAGACGACGGCCTAGCGTGATCGATTCTTCACGACGCATGGTTTTCAGAACCTGACGGATCTTAGTACGTGCACGTGATGTCACCACGTAGTTGAGCCATGCTGCATTCGGACGTGCGCCCGGAGCACTGATGATCTCAATGGTTTGACCGTTCTTCAGCGACTTGCTGAGTGGGTAAGGGTTCATGTCTACACGAGCACCTACACACATGTTGCCGACATCGGTATGCACCGCGTAAGCAAAATCAACCGCTGTTGCGCCTGCAGGAAGTTCGACAATGCGACCCTTCGGCGTGAACACGAAGATCTCATCTGGGAACAGATCAGACTTAACGTTTTCAATGAATTCGAATGAGTTACCCGCGCTTTGTTGCAGCTCAAGTAAGCTCTGCATCCAACGTTGTGCTTTAACCTGTGCGGTTGTGCCGTTACTGCTGCGTGAGCCATTGCCTTTGTAAGACCAGTGCGCCGCGACACCTTTGTCTGCCATTTGATCCATATCTTCAGTACGGATCTGAACCTCAACTGGCACCCCGTGAGGGCCGATCATTGATGTGTGCAGAGATTGGTAGCCGTTGGCTTTTGGTACCGCAATGTAATCTTTCATGCGGCCAGGGCGAGGCTTGTACAGGCTGTGAGCCTGACCAAGTACGCGATAACAAGTATCTGGGGTATCAACCACCACGCGGAAAGCGTAGATGTCCATAATGGTGTGGAAGCGCTGCTCTTTGGTTTTCATCTTGTTGTAGATGGAGAACAGGTTCTTTTCACGACCAAGTACGCGAGCAGGCAAACCGACCTCTTCAAGGCGGCCTTCAATTTCGCTATGGATACGTTGGATCATTTCCTTACGGTTACCACGCGCAGCTTTCACTACGTTTTTAAGTACGCGATAACGGTTAGGATAGAGGGCTTCAAAGCCTAACTCTTCTAGTTCGGTCTTGATGTTATGAATACCAAGACGGTGAGCTAGTGGAGAATAAATCTCTAGGGTTTCACGAGCAATACGACGCTTTTTGTCAGGACGAAGTGCCCCAAGCGTGCGCATGTTGTGAGTACGGTCAGCTAATTTGATCAAGATAACGCGGATGTCTTGCACCATGGCGAGAACCATCTTGCGGAAGTTCTCTGCTTGCGCTTCTTTGCGATCACGAAATTTAAGCTTATCCAGCTTAGATACACCATCAACCAATTCAGCAACGGTATTGCCAAATTTTTCCTCTAGATCTTCTTTAGTGACATCACAGTCTTCGATGACATCATGAAGCAGAGCAGCTTGCAGGGTTTCGATATCCAGACGCATTTCTGCCAGGATTCTTGAAACAGCTACAGGGTGGATAATGTATGGTTCACCGCTTGAGCGGGTTTGCCCTTCATGGGCGTCTCTCGCTACCACATAAGATTGACGCAGAGCCTCAATTTGAGGCTCTGTTAGGTATTCTTGGGCAACGTCTTTGAGGCTATCGAATAGATACAAATTAAAGGCCCGGAAGGTTAATTAGTTCGAATGACGTTCTTAACGAGTGTGAGCGATGCTGCTTACTGCTGCAAGTTCAGCCGCTTCTTGCTCTTGTTGCTCTTGACGTTCACGAGCATCTAGCACGTCTTTAGTGATAAGACCTTCTTCGATTTCGCGAAGAGCGATAACCGTTGGCTTATCGTTTTCTTCAGGCACTAGTGAATCTTTACCGCCAGTTTGCATTTGACGTGCGCGGCGAGCCGCAATAAGAACTAGGTCGAAACGGTTGCCAACTTTTTCAACAGCGTCTTGAACAGTTACGCGTGCCATGAGGACTCCAAATAGTAATTAACTAATAAATTTTTGATGACGAGAAAGTATACAAGTTTAACTAGAGACTTTCTAGATCACCGTATACTTATCTCAATGGAAAATCTAGTTCTAGATTATTCCGCCAGTAGTGCTGTAAGCATGCCGCTGTATTTCGCTGCTTGCTTATCTTCTTTTAAGCGCTCCGCACGAATGATAGCTCTGAAGTCCATTAGGGCTGCATCAAAGTCGTCATTCACGATCACATAATCATATTCTGCATAGTGAGAAATCTCTGATTTTGCTTCGCTCATGCGTTTCGCAATAACTTCGTCGCTGTCTTGACCGCGAACATTCAAACGACGCTCTAGTTCACCATTTGATGGTGGAAGAATGAAGACACTCTTCGCTTGAGGCATTTGTTCACGGATCTGACGAGCACCTTGCCAGTCGATATCTAGGAATACATCGATACCGCGGTTTAGGTTTTCTTCAATCCAAACGCGTGAAGTACCGTAGTAGTTGCCGAACACTTCAGCGTACTCTAGGAACTCACCTTTAGTAATAAGGTCTTCAAAATGATGTTTCTCTACGAAGTGGTAGTGAACACCATTTTCTTCACCAGGGCGCATACCGCGAGTGGTGTGTGAAACAGATACCTTCATTGCGTAGGTTGGATTGGTTTCTAGCATTGCTGAGATCAAGCTCGACTTACCTGCGCCACTAGGTGCAGATACGATGTAAAGAGTACCTTTGCCCATCTGTATATTTCCACTGTTGGTTGGATTGAGTGAAGGCAATAAACCTACACTTTAAAAGATAGCACTGACTCTAATTGTTGTTCCGTTGGTTACGTCTATAAAGAGATAACGAGTAAAACTAATAGAAGCAACTGGTGAAAATTAGGTCAGAAAAATGGAGGCGAAGAGTAGCATATTTAGATGATTGAGAACAACTGGCTTGATCGTTATTTATTAGCAAATGATCTTCCCAAGGATCTTTGTATAAATGTAATGACTCATCATCGGTACTTTTTTATGTGATCTGGACAAAACTTGTTGAAGTTTTAATCTCAATCCTTACAATCCGCGCAAACGATTAAATGCTGTATATATCTAGTGATATGGACTAGATGTTTCTACTACCGAGCCTACCTTGGTGACTACAGTTTTTAGTGTAGAGACCTCTCTATTCTCACAGCATTTGAATCACCAAATTCTTAATTTATTGCATAGGTTTTGTTGTGAGTACCGATTCCACCCTGAAAGCCCAGAACACCTCTGGCTCGCTTGATTCGATGTTTAAAATCACTGAAAGAAAAACCACGATTGGCACTGAGCTGTACGCGGGTTTCATTACTTTCTTGGCGATGAGTTACATTCTGGCGGTTAACCCAGCAATTTTGGGTGATATTCCAGGCATGGACAAAGGTGCCGTGTTTACTGCAACGGCTCTGTCTGCGGCTATCGCAACCCTCATCATGGGCATTTGGGGCAACTATCCAGTGATGCTTGCGCCGGGCATGAGCATGAATGGCTTCTTCAAAGGCTTACTATTGAGTGGTTCAGTCGCGGTACTTTGGAATGAGGCGCTGTTCGGCATCTTCCTGTCAGGTATCCTGTACCTCGCGTTCTCGTTGACCAATATTCGTAAATCAATGATTGAATCGATTCCTGAAGATTTGAAGTTGGCGATTACCGTGTCTCTTGGACTGTTCATTGCTTTCTTAGGTCTTAAGAATGCGGGCATTATCGTTTCTAACCCATTCGTATTGGTTGGCTTAGGCGATATTTCCGATCCAAAAGTGATCATCGCTTACGTGAGCATCTTCATCGCACTGGGTTGTATGGTTCGCGACATCAAGCTAGCAACGTTCATCTCGTTTGTTTCAGCTATCGTGTTGACGATTCTTGCTGACGTCTTCATGGGCACTTCAAACGCACCAATCCCAGAACAGTTTATTGCTATGCCACCAAGCATGACTGGCAGCTTTGGCGCTATCTTTGATTTCTCAGCTTTCACGCCAGAGAAAATGTTTGACCTACTGTTCATTGTACTTATCTTCCTGATTGTCGATTTCTTTGATGGCTTGAGCACCATTGTCGGCGTTGGCCGCGATGCGGGTATCATCGATAAAGACGGCAAGGTGCCAAACGCGAAATCGGCTCTAGTAGCAGATGCGGGCGGTACTGTTATTGGTTCAATTCTTGGTACCACATCGATCACTGCTTTCTCTGAGTCTGGCATCGCTTCTTCTCAAGGTGCAAAAACGGGCTTAGCGGCGGTGATGGTTGCTGGTTTGTTCCTAATCTCGCTATTCCTATACCCAATCTTCTCTATCTTCTCGGCTGCAATGGTTGCACCGGCGATGGTAGTAGTGGGTATTTACATGGTAGGTCGCCTTGGTCAGATCAATTGGGAAAAGAAAGAGTCACGCATTGCAGCCTTCTTTACCATCATGTTCACAGTGCTAAGTTTCTCTCCAGCGAACGGTATGGCAATGGGCTTTATCAGTTACGCATTCACAATGGTTGTGGCAGGTAAGCGCAAAGAAGTACACCCGCTTATCTACGGACTGTGTGTGGTGTTCTTAACTTACCTGATTCTGCTTTAAGGCTAATTAGCCACTAACAAGTTGCTAAGTAAAAGACAAACAGATGGCTCTGCAGTGAATGCGGGGCCGTTTTTGTATCTGTTGCTTCTTACGGTTGGTTACTGATGAATAGATCGCTTTCCCCTAAAGTCGGTGCTTTGACAGTACGCGACTTATATTGATGCATGCTATTGTAGAGACTGGATTAATTATTTCTTGAAGAGTGACTATGCCTTCTAACTTACCTAAATCTTTTAGTAAGCCGTTTTTAAAAGTATTCCACATTATGGAAGCGGTATTGCTGGTGGCGATCACGCTGGCGACCTTGTTTGCGATGGTCGAAGAGTTCATGCATGTCTTCGCTGAACGCCGAGTGCAATTGACCGACATTCTGCTGATGTTTATCTATTTAGAAGTGTTGGCAATGGTTCAGCAGTTTGTGATGAACGGTAAGATCCCTGTGCGATACCCAATCTATATCGCGATGATGGCGATTGCTCGTTACATCACTTTGGGCATGAAAGAACTCGATGCGGTATTGATCGTTTGGTTATCTTTAGCTGCATTTATCTTGGCCGCGGCGACATTGTTGATTCGTGTTGGACATCATTATTGGCCGTATGTAGACCTCAGAACTAAGCAGCCAGATGAGTAACACTTTGAAGGTTAAAGTTTTATAAATGAAGCCCAACGATATCGTTGGGCTTTTAATTTAAGCCGGTTGAACAAAAAAACATCAAATTGTCCAAATAACGCTTTACAAGCAGGCTCAGATCACCAAGAATGGCGTCGCTCTGTTCTCAGGGTTATTAAATGAAACATCCAGTTGTAAAGTAAAACCCTTAGTATTGCTTCATTGTTATTCTCAGTGTTTCCCTTAGCTTCATAGATACATTAAATAATTCAAGCTTTCAGCGCATCGCACTTTTGGCGATTAATTTTTTATTTTTATATAAGGGACACATCATGTCTAACAAAGTAAACGGCGTAGTAAAATGGTTTAACGAAGAGAAAGGCTTCGGTTTCCTAACTCAAGACAACGGCGGCGCTGACGTATTCGTACACTTCCGTGCAATCGCTTCTGAAGGTTTCAAGACTCTTAAAGAAGGCCAACAAGTGTCTTTCGAAGTAGAGCAAGGCCAAAAAGGTCTTCAAGCTGCAAACGTTGTAGCTCTATAAGATTTTAAGTCGGCGCAGGTTGCATTAGCAACTTGCGTCACTTTCTCTCTCAAATCTGTTTTCCCCTCAGCTTTACCGTAATACTCTCCTTCACTTGCAATACCCTCTCTAAATATTCAAAAATCCTGTCTTACGTCCGTTATCTCGTTCTATCTATCGCTGTATCTATCTTTTGTGCTAAGTACATCTCCTAAGTAATAACCTGCTCACTTAGTCATCCTGATTGTCATTACTGTACCTATAAAAAAAGCCCCTAAAAAACTAGGAGCTCATTTTGATCTAATCAACACTGTTAGTTAATCAACACAGATTAGGCTGATTACTCTTTATCGTGTTTAGCTTACAGACTGTTACTCAATGTTTTGAATTTGCTCACGCATCTGTTCGATAAGAACCTTAAGCTCTACGCCTGATGCAGTGATGTCTGTGCTGATAGACTTAGACGCTAGCGTGTTTGACTCACGGTTGAACTCTTGCATCATGAAGTCTAGCTTACGGCCACAAGCACCACCTTTCTTCAGTACTGCATTCGCTTCTTTCACGTGAGAGTCTAGACGGTCTAGCTCTTCTGCTACGTCTGACTTCTGTGCCAGTAGGATAAGCTCTTGCTCAACACGAGAACCTTCAAGTTCGATTTTCGCATCTTCAAATTTGGTAAGAAGACGCTCACGTTGCCACTCTAGAATTTCAGGCATACGCGCACGAACTTTCACGACTTCTTCAGTGATTGCATCTAAGCGCTGTACGATTAGCGCCTTCATGTTCTCACCTTCACGAGCACGAGCATCAATGAACTCTGCGATAGCATCGTTGAATGCGTCTAGCAGGTCTTTGTTGATGGCATCCATGTCTTGCTCTGGCGTTTCCATCACACCAGGCCAATTCATGACTTGGAATGGGTTCAAACGGCTGTCTTCGCCAGTCATCGTCATTACTTGGTTCGCCGCATTGATTACTTGCTGAGCTAAACCTTCGTTAATGCTTAGTTCGCCCTTTGCAGCAGGGTTTGCTTCAAAGCGTAGGTTACATTCAACCTTACCGCGTGCAAGACGTTTACGAAAACGCTCACGCAAGATTGGCTCTAAACCACGGAACTGTTCAGGCATACGGAAGTAAGTTTCTAGGTAGCGTTGGTTTACACTACGGATTTCCCATACTGCCGTGCCCCAATCGCCTTTTACTTCTTTGCGTGCGTACGCGGTCATACTATAAATCATCGAATTTTCCTGTCTTTTATCATTCTGAAAATAACGCGCACGCATAGTATCACGATATGGTGTGCTCTCGAAGCCTGTCGCTTTTCACTATAAATAGCCTTTCGTGACAAATAGCTTTGAACGGTAAATAGATTTGCACGGTAAACTGCTATATAATCTTGCCCCAATCAAAACTGTCTCACCCCTTTCTTAGGTGATGCACTCTTTCGATAGTAAATCACTTCAGACTGTTAATAAGGTAGATACCAATGCGTCCAAATGACCGCGCTGTAGATCAAATTCGTCCAATTAAAATTACTCGTAACTACACAGCTTATGCTGAAGGTTCTGTATTAGTTGAGTTCGGCAACACTAAAGTTCTATGTAATGCGACGGTAGAAGAAAATGTACCGCGTTGGTTAAAAGGCCAAGGAAAGGGTTGGGTAACCGCTGAATACGGCATGCTGCCACGTGCAACGCACACTCGTAACCGTCGTGAAGCGGCGAGCGGCAAGCAAGGTGGTCGTACGATGGAAATCCAACGTCTAATCGCTCGTAGCCTACGTGCTGTTGTTGATCTGAAAGTAATGGGTGAAATCATGATCACTGTCGATTGTGATGTTATCCAAGCAGACGGCGGTACTCGTACTGCGTCTATCTCAGGTGCAAGCGTTGCAATGGCTGATGCTATCAATAGCCTACTAGCAAGCGGCAAACTTAAAAAGAACCCAATGAAAGGCCACGTAGCGGCAGTTTCAGTGGGCATCGTTGGTGCACAAGCACTGTGTGACCTTGAGTACGTTGAAGACTCAGCAGCCGATACCGATATGAACGTTGTAATGACGGAAGACGGTAAGATGATTGAGATTCAAGGCACAGCAGAAGGCGAACCGTTCAGCCACGAAGAGCTGATGCAGCTTTTAGCCCTGGCGAATAAGGGTATTGCTGATATTGTTGAAGCGCAGAAGTCGGCGTTAGCAGAATAATTATTAGATAGCTCCTTTTTTAAGGGGCTATTTTTTTGTCTGTAAAACTCGAAAGAGTAGTGCAGAGCGTAAGTTAAGTTTTATTGAATAAACGTAGAGGAAAAACATGAAAGCATATCAACGTGAATTTATTGAATTTGCACTAGAGAAAGAAGTACTTAAGTTTGGTGAGTTTACTTTAAAGTCTGGCCGTAAGAGCCCTTACTTCTTCAATGCTGGATTGTTTAATACAGGTCGTGACCTAGCACGCTTAGGTCGCTTCTACGCAGCAGCATTGGCAGATTCAGGTATTGAGTTTGATGTACTATTTGGTCCTGCATACAAGGGTATCCCAATTGCAACGACGACAGCGGTTGCACTGGCGGATCACCACGATGTAGACACGCCTTACTGTTTTAACCGTAAAGAAGCGAAAAACCACGGTGAAGGTGGCAACCTTGTCGGTAGCGCGCTTGAAGGTCGCATCATGTTAGTGGACGACGTGATCACGGCAGGTACTGCGATTCGTGAGTCGATGGAAATCATCCAAGCTAACGGCGCTGATTTAGCGGGTGTGCTTGTTGCTATCGACCGTCAAGAGAAGGGCAAAGGCGAACTGTCTGCGATTCAAGAAGTTGAGCGTGACTTCGGTTGTGCGATTATCTCAATCGTTAGCCTGACTGACTTGGTGACTTTCCTTGAAGAGAAAGGCACCGACGCAGCGCATCTAGAATCTGTAAAAGCCTACCGCGCTCAATACGGCATCTAATACAATTTGTTATAGCTATAGAATGCACAAGGGGCTGATGAATCATCAGCCCCTTTTCTTTTGGTTCAGAAGTATTTACTGGTAGCGGCGACTCTACTTATAACGAATGCCGCGCTCAGCTTCTGGGTCTTCCATGGTCTTAAAGCGCTTGTGTAGCCACATCCACTGTTCTGGTGCTCTTAAGATAATCTTCTCAAGGTAGCTGTTCATGTAGGCAGCGGCGGCTTTCTCATCTTTTTGTGGATAGTTATCTTCAATTGACTCATCGGCCATGATCTCATACTTGCCATCGGCATTTCTAAAACCAGACCCCGGAACAAGTGCACATCGGCTAGTGTAAGCCAGAATACTGGTGCCTGTTGTGGTACATGCATCTTCTACCGCGAAGAAAGGCACAAACACAGACTTGTTACGACCGTAGTCATGATCCGGTAGGTAGAAAAGGATCTCACCCTGACGCAGGATTCGAATCATACGCTTCACGTCTTTACGGTGAATCAGACGATTGCCGTTCTGAGTACGACCACGGTATTGAATGAACTCGTAAGCTGGGTTGTTGTGCGGGCGATAAACACCTAAACCAGAAATACCAAGAACAGCCATTGCTCGCGCAGTGATCTCTAGGTTTAAGGCATGCACACAGCATAGAAGAACACCTTTACCGTTGGCTTTGTGCGTACGCAGTGCTTGGGTATCTTTATCTACTAGGATTCGCTTGAAACGCCACGTCGGCCAAAACCAGGTAATACCGGTTTCGATGAGTGCCATACCGGTGTTCTTAAAGTTCTCACTGACCATTGCCGCGACTTCATCTGCTGGCTTGTCTGGGAAGGCGAGCTCCAAGTTACGTGTTGCTACCGCGACGCGCTTTTTACCATAGCGAGCACCCAAAGAGCCTAACGATCGGCCTAACAGCAGTAAGAGGCGATAAGGGAGAACATTAACGATAAGCGCCAATAACCCAAAACCGAACCATACTCCCCAGTATTTAGGGTGGAGTAACGCCAGAGTAAAGGGTGGCTTAGTAATAACGTGTTGTGCAGTGCTGTTTGTCGGAGAAGTTTTCGTCGTCATAACCATCACTTAAGATTTGATTGCTACTTAATTTGATTGTTACTTAATCTGAGCGCTTAGCAGAGCCCAATAAGCATCAAAGTTTTCTGTTGGTTGATATTTGAAGTCTGAGCGAACAAATCGATTCAAGCTGCCTTCAACTTGACCGAGCAGTTGAGCGGCTAAGATTTTCTCATCAACCGGGAATGATTTCCCTTCACGAAGCTTTCTTTCACGCAGGATCTGGCGAAGTTGCGTCTCAATGCGTTCGAAAAGTTGGTTGATGCGATCACGCAGGCGTTCATTTTCAAACATTAGAGCATGACCAGATAAAATTCGAGTCAGGCCTGGGTTACGTTCTGAGAAAACTAAGATAAGTTGTAGTACTAGGCGTATGCGCTCTAGCGTGTCTTTCTCTTCATCCAGAATACGGTTGATTCGAGACATCAACGCTTCTTCAATGAACTCGATCAGGCCTTCAAACATGCGGGCTTTGCTTGGGAAGTGGCGGTATAACGCAGCTTCAGAAACACCAACTTGCTTGGCCAACTTTACCGTTGTGATACGAGAAGCACCTTCGGTCGATTCCAACATTTGTGCGAGAGCTTGTAGGATTTCTTCACGACGGTTTGATTTTCGAGTACCAGCCATCTATTTACTTCCTTTCCTAAAGATGAGGATTGAGTGAAGAAGGATTATAAACACCATTCAATTCTGTTTCCTAGTTTTGTGAGCCCTAGGTCAACAGAATCGAGAGGTGTCAGCAGATTGTCAGAGCAAATTTGTGCGTTTATGCATCAATAAGCTGTTGGATCTGATCGAGGATCTGGAAACCAAGTGTGTCTTTGCTTTCCAGTGGCAGAGATTTATCGCCGCCTTTCCAATAAAGGTGTAGTTCATTGCTATTGCTATTGAAGCCTTGACCTTCTACAGAGACGTCGTTGGCGCAGATCATATCGAGGCTCTTTCTTTCCAGTTTACCGCGTGCGTACTTCTCAACATCTTGAGTTTCTGCTGCAAAGCCGACAGTAAATGGGCGTCCTTCCGTCATCGAAGCGACAGAAGCGACGATGTCTGGGTTCTTAACCATTTGAATGGTCATGTCGTCTTTACCATCAACCTTTTTAAGCTTTTGGTCTGCAATGGTCTCAGGGCGATAATCGGCAACCGCGGCGCAGCTGATGAAAATATCATGTTGAGAAGCGTTTGCTGCAACCGCATCAAACATCTGCTGAGCGCTGTCGACATCGATACGATTAACCTTATTTGGTGTCGCGAGTGATACAGGGCCACTGACTAGAGTGACTGTTGCGCCTTGTTTCGCGGCCGCTTCAGCCAGTGCATAGCCCATCTTTCCTGAGCTGTGGTTAGTAATGTAACGCACAGGGTCAATGGCTTCACGAGTCGGGCCTGCAGTAATCAACACAGAACGGCCAGTAAGCGGCTTAGGTTGGAAGAAGTCTTCACAGCGATGCACGAGCTGCATTGGCTCTAACATACGACCCATACCGACATCACCACACGCTTGTTCGCCTGCCGCTGGCCCCCAGATCTCACAACCACGACGTTTTAGTGTCGCGATGTTCTCTTGAGTCGCAGGGTGGCTGTACATTTGTTGGTTCATTGCTGGAGATACCGCAACTGGCGCATCGGTTGCTAAAACCAAAGTGGTCAGCAGGTCGTTACCCATGCCAGCTGTCATACGAGCAATCAGATCAGCGGTTGCTGGTGCTAACAGCACGAGGTCAGCCCACTTTGCGAGCTCAATGTGCCCCATGGAAGCCTCTGCAGCAGGATCAAGCAAACTATCAGACACTGGCCTTCCAGAAACGGCTTGCATGGTGAGAGGAGTGATGAACTCCTTGGCTGCATTTGTCATCACGACTTGTACTTGCGCCCCACGCTCAATTAAGCGTCGAGTCAGTTCGGCACATTTATACGCAGCGATACCACCACTAATGCCAAGTAGGATTTTTTTCCCAGCTAGGCCTTGTAGGTCAGCGTTATCCAGTTGATTAACCAATGTTTGCATGATTCTGTTCCTTAATTTCTCTGGGACTTACGATATCAGAACAAAGGATTAGTGCCTAGAAGCAGAATTAGAACAGATTTGACGCTCATCAAGTTGGTGTTATCAAACTTATCAATTACACGGTTTTGCTAGTGACTCGTTTCCTTTTATCTTTATCTAAGGATCTCCGATTACGATCTCATTAAGGTGGTGGGTCGTATTTGTGACAAGTGATTAGCTTTTATATGCCAATAGATAAAATGCCTGCCGAATCGATGCCGAGAGAAAAGTTATTGAGTCGAGGGCCTGATTCCTTGAGTGATGCGGAACTGCTCGCGATATTTCTGCGAACAGGGACACAAGGAATGAACGTGTTGGAGCTCGCTGACAAGTTGATCAAAGATTTTGGCTCGCTCCGTCATCTTTTTTCAGCAACGCAGGAAGAGTTCTGCGCTCATAAAGGCACGGGGCAGGCCAAGTATGTTCAATTACAGGCTGTGCTAGAGATGACGCAGCGTTATCTAGCAGAGACTTTATCCCGTGGAGATGCACTCACTAGCCCTAGTCATACTAAGCTTTATCTTTCGAGCATGTTGCGTGATCGTCAGCGAGAAGCCTTCTATATATTGTTCCTCGATAACCAAAATAGGGTAATAAAGGACGAGGTGATGTTTGAAGGAACCATCGATGCCGCATCGGTTTACCCGCGGGAAGTGGTTAAACGGGCACTTCATCATAATGCGGCGGCATTAATCTTAGCTCATAACCATCCTTCAGGTGTTGCTGAGCCCAGCCAAGCGGATAGGCGGATTACACGCCGATTAACCGACGCATTAGCGCTGGTGGACATCCGAGTTCTCGACCATTTTGTCGTTGGAGATGGCGAAGTTGTCTCTTTTGCAGAGCGTGGATGGATTTGAATCACATTTTAGGTTGTTAGTTGCGTTAAATCTGCTATTATTCCGCCCACATTTTTAGACCTAAAATCAGCTCTGATTACTCAAGCAAGCTGCGCTGCACAAAAAAAGATCACGAAATCCGTAAAAAGGATCTGTTCGGGTCTTGAGCAATGCGTGTCAAGTTAGTATAATGCGCGACCTTTGATAGCCTTGTATGGATTTTCCATAACGGTTTTTACCTTCTATTTTAATTGATAGAGAGGTTCGGCCACCAAGGTTGATATCGAGCTGAAACGATTGGAGAAGACATTCATGTCCCGAGTATGCCAAGTAACTGGTAAGCGTCCAGTAACGGGTAACAACCGTTCACACGCACGCAATGCTACTAAGCGCCGTTTTCTGCCGAACCTACAAACTCATCGTTTCTGGGTAGAGAGCGAAAAACGTTTTGTTAAACTACGTCTAACTGCTAAAGGCATGCGTATCATTGATAAGAAAGGCATCGATGCTGTTCTTGTTGATATCCGTGCACGTGGCGAAAACGTTTAAGAGGAATTAAGCAATGGCTAAAGGCATTCGTGAGAAAATTCGTCTAGTATCTTCTGCAGGTACTGGTCACTTCTACACAACTGATAAGAACAAGCGTAACATGCCAGGCAAATTTGAGATCAAAAAGTTTGATCCAGTAGTTCGCCAACACGTTATGTACAAAGAAGCTAAAATCAAGTAATTGATGCTTTTTTTGCTCTTCTTCAGTAGAAGAAAGAATTGAAAAACCCAGTTTAATCGCTGGGTTTTTTTATATCTAAAATTTGAGTAACTCAATTGTTCTTGCTTGATATAGCGCCTGATAGATAGAAAACTACGCAACATAGAAAGTATTGCCACTTTCACGATATACTGAATGTTCAATAGGTTAGATGAGCAGAATCAGATGAGATATCGTGGACGCCGGTGGAACAACATACTCATGTTCAGTGTGATCGCTTTTATTGGCGTGTTAAACCTTCCAACATTGATCAAAGCGTACCTTATCGAACCTGAGCCTCAGGTTGATAGCCCTTATCCTTATCTCCTGAATCCAAAAGCAGAGCTTCAAGCGTTGCACTTTGCTAAGTGGTCTGTCATTCAACAAGACAATCAATGGGTTTTCCAGTTCAAAGGTACAGGCTTCCCTCAAACCACCAATGCACAAGAGCTATCACAACGTTGGAAAGAGCTTGTGGGTACGGAAGTCGACTCACAGACATACACAGACCTTACGCCTCGGTTAAATACACCACACACCATCGAAGTATGGTATCAAGACCAAGAAGAGCCCCAGCGTATTACCTATTATCAATTGCCTGAGTTCTGGTTGTTAAAAAACTGGAATGATCAGTGGTTGGCGGTGTCTATTGAAGAGAGCTACCTGTTTCCAAGCTTTAACACTAACCACTCCTCTAAATTGGACGACTAGATTATGCCTGAACTACCCGAAGTCGAAGTAAGCCGTATGGGGATCTCACCTCATTTAGTCGGCGAGACCATTAAAACTCTTACTTTTCGCACGCCTAAGCTGCGTTGGGATATCCCACAAGAGTTAAAAGCATTAGAAGGGCAGGTGATTCGCTCTATCTCGCGTCGCGCAAAGTACCTATTGATTGAGACGGATACTGGCACTGCCATAGTGCACCTTGGTATGTCTGGCTCACTGCGCGTATTAGATGCCGATTTCCAGGCAGCAAAGCACGATCACGTGGATCTTAAGCTTACCAATGGCAAGATTCTGCGTTATAACGATCCGCGCCGCTTTGGCGCGTGGCTATGGTCGGCGCCTGATGAGATTCATCCTGTGTTACTGGGGTCTGGTCCTGAGCCGCTCACTGACGACTTCAATGCCGACTACATAGCCGAGAAGGCAGAAAAACGTAAAGTCGCCGTTAAGCAATTCATCATGGACAACAAAGTGGTGGTAGGGGTCGGAAATATCTACGCCAACGAAGCGCTATTTGCTTCACGTATTAGCCCTTTACGCTCGGCAAGTAAAGTGACAAAACAAGAGTGGGCCTTGTTAACCCAAGAGATCAAACAAGTGCTCGCCACTGCCATCAAGCAAGGCGGCACCACGCTAAAAGATTTCGCACAAGCAGATGGCAAGCCGGGGTACTTCGCCCAAGAGTTGCAAGTTTATGGCAAAGCAGGCGAAAAATGCCCTAACTGTGAAGCTCTGATTCGAGAGCTGAAGATAGGGCAGAGGAACACGTTTTTCTGTGAAGAGTGCCAAGTATAAAAAAACTGAACTTATGTTCACTTTTTTGCGCTAGTAGATAGGCAGGCTAGTCGCTACAATTATACTAATGATATGAATTGAGAATAGTAGAATGAAATATTTAGTAACTGGCGTTGCCGGGTTTATTGGCTCTGCAGTTTCAGAGCGACTATGTGCAGCAGGACATGAGGTTGTCGGTATTGATAACTTGAATGACTACTACGAAGTCTCTTTGAAACATGATCGTCTAAAGCGCATTGAGCATGGAAACCTGACCTTCATCGAGCTGGATCTTGCTGATAGAGAAGGCATGGCAACGTTGTTTGCTGAACAAAAGTTTGACCGTGTCATTCATTTAGCGGCGCAAGCTGGCGTTCGTTACTCAATTGATAACCCTATGGCGTATGCCGATAGCAACCTTGTCGGTCACCTAGCTATACTTGAAGGCTGTCGCCATAACAAAGTTGAACACCTAGTTTACGCTTCATCTAGCTCTGTTTATGGCTTGAACCAGAAAATGCCATTCCACACAGCAGACAGTGTCGATCACCCTATCTCGTTGTATGCCGCGACGAAGAAGTCGAATGAGCTGATGGCACATACTTACTCGCATCTATATGACGTACCGACGACAGGCTTACGCTTCTTTACAGTTTACGGCCCTTGGAGCCGCCCTGATATGGCGATGTTCAAGTTTGCGAACTTAATCGTGGCGGGTAAAGAGATCGACATTTACAACAATGGCGACATGATGCGCGACTTCACTTATATCGATGATATTGTTGAAGGTATTATTCGTGTGCAAGACCGAGTTCCAGCTAAACAGCCAGGTTGGACTGTAGAGCAAGGCTCACCAGCAACCAGTTCAGCACCATACCGAGTTTTTAATATCGGCCATGGTAGCCCTGTGAAATTAATGGACTATATCGAAGCATTAGAAGGCGCCCTAGGTATTGAAGCGAAAAAGAACTTCATGCCAATGCAGCCAGGTGATGTGTACGCGACTTACGCTGATACGGAAGACTTGTTTGAAGCGGTTGGCTACAAGCCTCAAGTTAAGATCCAAGAAGGAGCAAAAGCTTTCGCGGATTGGTACCGCAGTTATTATCAACTTTGAGTTTGAACTAGTTTATGAAAATAGAATCAATCGAACATTTTGATATTGCTATTCAAAGTCGCTCTGTCATGTCCCTTTGTTGTCTTGCCGTAAAGCAGCTCTTTAGGCGAGGTTGTGTGTTTTTTAACGGTGTTGATGGTAACCATATCTCTATTGAAAAGTTAGCCTCTAAATCAAAGGTATTAATCGATATAAGGAGGCGTTCAAAAGGTAATAAAGTTATTTTTGAAGCAGGCTTTTCTGGAAGAGTAGATATAAAAATATCAGGTGACAACAATATATTCTATGTTGGCAAAAACACCATTTTAGACAATGTGAAGGTGGAAATCTTGTCCAATAATGCGGTTATGGCTATTGGTGAGGAGGTTTCTATGGGGAAAGGGCGCTTAAATATTTCTGATGCGTCCGGGCAGTTCTCTTCGATTGTTAGTGGGAAAGCTGATGTTCGTTCGGAAAATATGCCCAAGTCTGAGAGAATCAATCTGAGCGTCGGAGATGGTTCGATGATTGCTGAGGGTGTTACTATGATGACTGCTGATGGTCATCCTATTTTAAATTCCGACGGTATCAAAATCAGTAGCTATGGTGATATTACATTGGGTAAGCACGTCTGGGTTGGCTCTAATGCGACGATATTAAAAGGTGTAACGGTAGGTCATGGTTCGGTGATTGGTTTAAATAGCGTTGTGACGAAGTCAATACCTGAAAATACAATCGCAGTTGGCATCCCATGTAAGCCTATCAAGCGAGATTTTGGCTTTTGGGCAAGAAGCGTCTCTACTTCGAATATTGAAGCTGCAAAGCAGAGACTCGATATTAGCTGATTTTTTTATGTGCCATAAGTGAAGCTACCTTCAGTGGAACAAACTGACCAATATCCCCGCCATGAATAGCGACTTCACGGACAATAGTTGAGGATAGAAATGCATATTCCTCTGAAGGGGTTAGAAACACACTCTCAAGCCCCGGCAATAACTTACGATACATGCTAGTTAGTCCAAACTCGTACTCGAAATCCATAGTTGTTCTTAAGCCGCGTACCAATACGTTTGCTTGCTGCTGTTTAGCGAAGTCGACCAGTAACCCAGAAAACCCTTCCACAGATACGTTAGGCAAGTGAGACACCGCATCACGTAACAACTCTACTCGTTCATCTAATTCAAACATGGTTTTTTTACTTGGGCTCGCTGCTACCCCAACTGTGATATGGTCAAACATACTCGCGGCACGAACAATAATATCAAGGTGGCCATTGGTTACAGGATCAAAAGTACCAGGGTAGATAACGTGTGTGGTCATATTAGCTGTCCTTGCTTGGTGTTTTTATGGAAGTTAAGGCTTTATCGAGTGTCTGCTTTACCATGTCGAGCGTGATGTCTTTCATTAAATCATCGCCTTTAGCACGGGTTCCCCATGGAAGGTCTGCGACTGGTTTCCCTTGTTGTGCTTCTACATGCTGTTGATAAACGCTCACTACGATATCGAGATCATTGTAAGGCCCTGTTCTACGAGGATCGCTGTGTGCGTACAAGCCGATTACCGGGGTCGACTGTGTGGTCGCCAAGTGGGCTGGGCCAGTATCAGGTGCCAATACAACGGTTGCATGTTTCAGTACGGCAGTCAGTTGCTTCAAGTTCGTTTTGCCAATCAAGTTAGTGACTGGCGACTGGCATAATTTTTCGATGTCGTTACCCAGATTAACTTCTCTTGGTGCCGGAGAACCACATAACACCACTTGCATGCCTTGTTCGACAGCATAGTCAGCAATAGCTGCGTACCGCTCTGTTAGCCAGTTGCGAGAATCTTTGCTAGCAGCAGGGGAGATAACCAAGGTCGGTTTGTCTGCCATGGTGCTGATTGCTAATTGTTCATCTTCAGGTGTTAAAGGGATATTCCATTGAGGCTTATCGAAGGGTACACCAATGTAGCGAGCAAATTCGGCAAAGTTATCCAATACATGAAACTTGTCTGAAATAGGTAGATGGCGATTAGTAAAGAGTGATTGCATTTCACGAGTACGGTTTTTTCCAAATCCCACTTTGCACTTCGCCTTTATCCCCCATGATAGTGCGCTGGCTCTGAGTGCGGCTTGCATATGCAGAAGAGCATCAAATTTACGATCAGATAGCTGACGCCATAATTCACGCATTCCTTTGAAGCCTTGTTTCTTATCGAAAACAATCACCTCAATACCGGGTAGATCGCCGATCAGCATGGCTTCTATTTTACCTGTGATCCAAGTGATTTTCGTTTCAGGCCACTGCTTCTGGATGGCTTGAACCACAGAAATAGCATGACAAACATCACCAATCGCGGAGAGGCGAAGTATGCAAAGAGATTGAGGTGCAGTTGAGAACAGTGACATAAAGTGCCCGAAAAAAGTGAATAACATCAGAATTATGCAGATACTCGCATTAGTTGTAAAATAGCAATGACGAAAAGCGACCCAAAGGCCTCATAGATGGAAACGATTAGCACTAAGAACCAAACGATTTGGTACGACCCTGAACTTCTGACTCAGGTACCAGAGGATGATATCGCTCAGATCTTCGAGGCTGAATACTGGCGAAAACGTGAAGCCATTTCAGGGAGTGCTCAAGGTCGTGGTACGACATGGTTCATTCAGCTTGATGGAATACAGGCCGCATTGCGCCATTATCGCCGTGGCGGATTGTTTGGGAAGCTAGTCGAAGACCAATATCGTTTTTCTGATTGGGAGAGTACACGCTGTGCGATGGAGCTTAATGTCCTCAATATATTGGCAAACGCAGGTGTGAATGTTCCGAAGCCCATTGCTGCTCGAGCAATTAAAAGCGGACTACTTTATCGAGCGGACTTAATGTCTGAACGAATTTCTAACGCTAAAGACTTGGTCGATGTCTTGGTCGTTCACCCGATAGATGCAGATATTTATCATAAGATTGGCCAAGAGATACGCAAGATGCACGATGCTGGGATCAATCATACCGATCTCAACATTCATAATATCCTGCTTGATGATTCGCAAAATGTTTGGATTATTGACTTTGATAAGTGTGGTCAGCAAGCGGGTGATGACTGGAAAGAAGGTAACTTGAATCGCTTAAAGCGCTCGTTCCTAAAAGAAGTGAACAAGCGCCAGATTGAATGGCAAGAGTCGGATTGGGAGCCGATGTTAAAGGGCTACCAAGGCTAATTAGGTCAAATAGTTGTTAGCTAAGAATGTATTCCAAGGTTTTATCCAACGCCCCTCGGTTCAGCTCAACTACTTGATAAGCTGCTAAGCCTTTAGTTTTACGCAGTTCTGATTGTTTGAACAGTTGTTGGAGTTGGCCTGCGATATCTTGGCTATCTTGACAAATAACCACGGCATTGGCTTCCAGTAGCTTGTCAGTGATCTCGCCGAAGTTAAAATAGCTAGGGCCATTCAGTAAAGGTAACTGCAGGGCCGCCGGCTCTAGAAGATTGTGGCCACCCACCTTATCGCCCACAAGGCTTCCTCCCATAAAGCACACATCAGATCCGCCGAGTAATACCAACATTTCTCCCATCGTATCCGCAATATACACTTCAATATCAGAGGTGATTGGCTGCTGACTCGTTCGAGTGATGGTATTGAAGTGGTGTTGTTTAGCCAGTTCCGTCACTTGGTTAAATCGCTCTGGGTGGCGAGGCACGATCATCAGTAGCGTACTAGGGTTGTCTTTAAGAAGTTGCCTATGAGCATCTAAAACAATTTCATCTTCACCTTGATGAGTGCTGGCCGCTATCCATACACTGCGTTCAAAGCCAATTTGTTCACGTAACGCTTTACCTTTCGATACTTGTTCAGCTGAAACTTCAATATCAAACTTGATCGACCCAGTAACATGCACAGATGCTTTATCTAGCCCTAATCGTATAAAGCGTTCAGCATCACTTGGGTATTGGCAAAGTACTTGAGACAGGTTTTTGGCTAAGAGGTCAAAAACGGCTTGGAATTTAGCATAACGCTGGCACGAGCGTTCGGATAGGCGAGCGTTGAGTACCGAAATGGGGATACCAGCTTTAGCGACGCAGTGCAGTGTGTTTGGCCATAATTCTGTTTCCATGATTAGCATCTGTTTAGGCTGAACTGTTTTCAAAAAACCTTGAATACACCAAGAAAAATCAATCGGCATGTATCGATGCTCAACTAAATCACCGAGTTTTTCTATCTGCTCAGCACCCGTGCTGGTTGTAGTGGTAACGATGATAGCTTGGCTTGGATTTCGTCGCTTCAGTTGCTTGATGATCGGTACGGCGGCAATCGACTCACCAACCGATACTGCGTGAATCCAGATAGGATCCTTACCTTGAGTTTGCGGCGTGATGCCGAAATGTTCTTTCCAACGCTGACCAAAACTTGGCTTTCCGGGTTTGCTCTTATAAAGCCCATAGAGAAGCAGTGGAGAGGCCAATGACAATATAAGAGTGTATATAAGTCGTATAAGCATAAGAACAGTGACACCAGAGGGTAAAATCAGTAATCAGAAGAGTATTTTCTTCAATCTCGAAAGTAAAGAGCGTTATAATTAAATGCTTAGTTGCGCTTTCAAACGGACATGGTGAATTTTATCTCATCGCTTATGCAAACCGATCAAACCTATCGTTTCTTGCTCTACGTCGAGCAAAATTATTCATTTGCTATTCTTCGCCCATTCTATGATTACGCGAAGCAACTCGGCCATGAGGTTAAGTGGTTGCTTGTTGGTGAAGACGCTTCTGAACATCTATTACTGGATCAAGAGCAGAGCGTCTCTTTGACAGAAGCTGTTGCCTTTAATCCTTCAGCTGTTCTAGTGCCCGGCGATCGTGTTCCAGCGTTTATTCCAGGGTTGAAGGTACAAGTATTTCATGGTTTGAACGAAAGCAAACGTGGGAACTTATACCCTGAGCGTGGTCTATTTGATTTGTATTGCACTGAAGGCCATGAAAGAACAAGCTCGCTTGAGCCGTTAGCCAAGCAGCGCGGCTATTTTCAAGTAAAAGAGACCGGATGGCTGAAGCTCGATAGCTTGTTTAATTATCAAGCTAGTGAGAACTGTCATGAGAGACCTCAAATTCTGTTCGCTTCCACTTTTTCGCCAAGCTTATCGTGTGCAGAGTTGGTTTATGAAGAGCTTAAGCGCCTCAGTCAACTGAGTCAGTGGCAATGGTTAGTGACTCTTCATCCGAAAATGAATCAAGAGACGAGAGCGAAATATCAAGCATTGGAAGGGGATAACCTTCTCTTTTTCGATAATGACCGAGTGATTGAAATGCAACATCGTGCTGATGTTATGGTGTGTGACAACTCATCGATATTTCAGGAATTCTTGTTGCTCAATAAGCCTGTTGTCACGGTAAATAATCGAGACCCTCAAGCAAGCTTTATTAACATTACTCAAGCCGAGCAATTAGAGTCAGCAATTAAGCAAGCAATGCTACCTGATGAAGAAAGAGATAACGCTATCGCTCATTACGGCTCGTCAATAACGCCATATTTAGATGGGCAATCCTCAGCGAGAGTTCTGAGTGCTATTACTGATGTGCTAGAAAGCGGCTGGCAAGATAACAAGCCAAAAAATTGGATTCGTAACTTTAAAATCCGTAAATCATTAAACTATTGGAAATTCTAGGGCTGAATAATGAAAATCTTAGTTTGTGCATCGTATCTACATGCTTGGAATAGTATTCGCCCTGAAGCGGAAATATTTGTAGAGCTTGCAAATCAAGGTCACTCCGTGACTGTGATGACCCAAGGGAAGTCTGAATATGTCGATAGGCTTCGAAAAAATGGCATCAAGGTTATCGACTGTTATCCTAAAAGAAAAATTTGCTTTGATACGATTAAGAGAATTAGAAGCGAACTAAAGAGTGGGGCATATGACATATGTTACGCCTTTAACTCAAAAACTATACCTAATGCCGCATTTGCATGCGTTGGTCTCAAGGTGAAGCTGATTGCGTACCGAGGAACAACCGGTGGTTTGTATCGACATGACCCAAGTGCTTATTTGACTCAACTGCATCCTCGTGTAGATGGCGTAGTCTGTGTGTCGGAGGCAGTTCGACAGGATGTTATCAAGCGAGTTTGGAAAAATAAAGATAATGTTGTGACTATTTATAAGGGACATCAATTAGAGTGGTATCAAGTCGAACCAACTTCTAGAGAGTCGCTTGAATTGAGCCAGACAGATGTTGTTGCCTTTTGTGCTGCGCACGTTCGCCCTAGTAAGGGGATTTCTACCCTCCTCGAGGCGACTAAGTTTATTACAACCCCCAATTTTCACCTAGTGCTTGCAGGCAGTGGCTATGAGCCTCACTTTGATGAGATGAAAAATAGCCCGATCTCAGATAGAATTCATTATATTGGCCATCGTAAAGACATTCCATCATTGATGGCAATGTCAGATATTCAAGTGCAGCCATCAGTGAGTGGTGAGGGCTTACCGCGTACTATAATTGAAGCGATGGCAAATGGTACGGCGTCAGTAGTGACCACTACTGGAGGAGCACCAGAACTTGTAGAAGATGGTCAGACAGGTTTTGTTGTACCTACCGCCGACGCTCGGGCATTAGGTGAAGCAATTAATCATATCGCACAAGATAAACAGCAAAGCATTGAAATGGGTATTGCTGCTAAAGAGAGGCTAGCGCGTCATTTTAGTTCTAAAGTGACAGTTGCAGAACACTTAAAGTATTTTGAACGTCTACTAGGTCATTCAAACTAGCTCAATGAAAAAGGTATATTGATTCAATGAGAACATTATCAGCGTTAATTATCTGCAAGAACGAAGAAGACCGTATTCGACCTTGTTTCGAATCGCTAAAGGGTTTTGCTGATGAAATAATTGTTTATGATTCTGGTAGTACGGACAAAACAGTTGAAATAGCACGAGAATACACAGATAAAATCTGGGTTACAGAAGATTGGCCGGGAGATGGTTACCAAAAAGCTAGGGCTTTTGAGCAGGCTACGTGTGATTGGGCTTTAATAATCGATGCTGATGAGTACTTAGATGAAGAGATGAAATCAGAGATAACGCATCAATTAAGTGATCCCAAACTAGAAGAAGTTGCTTTTAAACTCCCTTGGGGAAATCTGATTCTAGGTAAACAAATGCGCTTTGGTCGATCGTCTAGAGCCCCTAAACGTCTTTTTAAGTGTGATGGAGCTTCGATCACTAAAGTGGTTGTGCATGCCAATGTAGAAACTGAAGGAAAAGTTTCTACTTTAAAGAAAGGTTTTTTGATGCATAACTCATTACGCGGCTTTGATCACCTTATGGAGAAGAGTCGTGTTTATGGTTGGGAAACCACGAAGAAGTACTACAGTAAGGGTAAACCGAGTTTGGGGATTCCGTTTGCAATTCTTCGTTCAGTTTGGACATTTTTCTTAATTTATATTATCCGTTTTGGGTTTCTAGACGGTAGTCGTGGTCTATTGATGGCGATGAACTTTGCTCAATCCTCATTTAATAAGTATGCAGGCCTGTGGTACTTAGAGCAAGAAGCTAAGCTGAAAAAAAATAAGCATTTAGATAAGAATTAATAGAGATTTTAGTATGTTAAACAATAAGACAGTATTAATTACAGGTGGCACAGGTTCATTTGGTAAACAGTTCATTAAAACGATTTTAGAGCGCTATCAAGACGTAAAGAAAATCATCATATTTTCTCGTGATGAACTAAAACAGTTTGAAATTAAGCAAAACTATCCTCAAAAAGATTACCCACAATTACGTTTCTTCATCGGTGATGTGCGTGATCGTAACCGTATGATTCAAGCCTGTGAAGGTGTTGATGTAATTATTCATGCTGCGGCAATTAAGCAAGTTGATACAGCAGAATACAATCCGACCGAGTGTATTCGTACTAATATTGATGGGGCTGAAAATGTAATTAATGCCGCACTACAGTGTGGTGTAAAAGATGTAGTAGCACTATCTACGGATAAAGCGTGTGCTCCGATTAACCTATATGGTGCAACTAAGTTAGCTTCTGATAAATTATTTGCAGCAGCTAATAATATTCGTGGCTCTAAAGATATTCGTTTTAGTGTTGTTCGTTACGGCAACGTTATGGGCTCTCGAGGCTCAGTTATTCCGTTCTTTATGCAGAAGAAAGAAGAAGGTGTATTACCAATTACCCATGAAGAGATGACGCGTTTCAATATATCTCTTCAGGATGGTGTCAACATGGTGATGTACGCTATCGAGAACCATATTGGTGGTGAAATTTTTGTACCCAAGATCCCATCTTACAAAATATTAGACATTGCAGAAGCGATTGCGCCTGGTATGCCAACTAAAGTTGTTGGTATTCGTCCTGGTGAAAAGCTTCATGAAGAAATGATTACGGATACTGACTCTCTTAATACGATTGACCTAGGGCGTTATTACGCGATTCTTCCGTCGGTATCTTTTACATACACAGAAGATGAATACATGAATCATCATAAAGCTGAAAAAGTCCCGTTCGGTTTTAAGTACAACTCAGGTACGAATACTGAGTGGGAAACGATTGAAGGTCTACGCGACCTAATCAAAGAACATGTTGACCCTAAATTTACAGTGTGAGTAAAACAGTGATTCCATATGGCAAGCAAGATATCAGTCAGCAAGACATTGATAGTGTAGTTGATGTTCTTAAATCTGATTTCCTAACTCAGGGACCACAAGTTCCTGCGTTTGAAAAAGCGTTAACAGAACATACTGGTGCTCAGTATGCGTTAGCAGTGAATAGCGCAACCTCCGCTCTACATATTGCTTGTCTTGCTTTGGGTTTAGGCAAAGGTGATTGGCTTTGGACATCTCCTATTACTTTTGTTGCGTCTGCAAACTGTGGTCTTTATTGCGGTGCAAAAGTGGATTTTGTCGACATCGACCCAGACACATACAACATGTGCCCTAAACGACTTGAAGAGAAGCTCATCAAAGCAAAAGCTGAAGGTAGGCTGCCAAAAATCGTAGTGCCAGTACATTTATGCGGACAGCCTTGTGATATGGAATCCATTGCTAAGCTAGCCAAAGAATACGGCTTTAAAGTCATTGAAGATGCTTCTCATGCTATTGGTGGTAAATATCATGATCAACCAATTGGTAACTGTGAACATTCTGATATTACTGTTTTCAGTTTTCACCCCGTGAAAATTGTGACAACGGCGGAAGGTGGCGCAGCGTTAACCAATCAGAAAGAGTTAGCTGATAAAATGACGCTGCTGCGTAGTCACGGTATTACGCGTGATCCAGAGTTGATGCGTGGTGAGTCTCATGGCGGTTGGTATTACCAACAAATAGACCTTGGATTTAATTATCGTATGACAGAGCTGCAAGCTGCACTAGGTGTGAGCCAAATGAATCGCTTGAATGAGTTTGTTTCTGCTCGTCACGAATTAGCACAAGGCTATTATACTAAGTTAGAGAATTTACCAATTGTTCTGCCTTATCAGCTTCCTGATACCTACTCAGGGTTACATTTGTTCGTGATTCGTTTGAAACTAGGTGATATTTCACTCAGTCACCAACAGGTTTTTGATGCGCTACGCGAGCGTGGTATCGGTGTGAATTTGCATTATATTCCAGTACATACCCAGCCGTATTATCAAGACTTAGGTTTCACTGAAGGGGAGTTCCCTGAATCCGAACAGTACTACCGCGAAGCGATTTCTCTGCCGATGTTCCATGGTATGACGGAAGCTCAACAGAATACGGTTGTCGACGTATTAACTGATATTCTAAAAGGTGCGTAATGAAAATAGCGATAATTCCAGCTCGCGGGGGGAGTAAACGCATCCCGCGAAAAAATATTAAAGATTTTAACGGAAAACCGATCATTGCGTACTCTATAGAAGCCGCATTGGCATCTGGATGCTTTGATAAGGTCATCGTATCAACGGATGACGCTGAAATTGCTGAAGTCGCAGAGCAGTATGGCGCAGAAGTACCGTTTATGCGTCCAGCAGAGGTTTCTGATGATTTTGCTACAACGGGTGATGTCATCGTTCACGCTATTAATTGGTATGCATCACAAGACCAGTTGATCGATTATATCTGCTGCATCTATGCTACAGCACCGTTTATTTCTATAGAAGATATTCGTAATACACACCAAGTGTTGTTGAGAGATACTTTTGCAGACTATTGTTTTCCTGTTTGTGAATTCCCATTCCCAATTCAAAGAGGAATTAAACTCTTACCTGATAGCCGAGTAGCGATGTTTCAGCCCAAGTACTTCAATACTCGATCTCAGGACCTTGAATCAGGTTACCATGATATTGGCCAGTTCTATTGGGGTAAGCCTTCAGCTTATTTAGCTGGTATTCCAATGTTTTCAGATAAAGCGGTTGCTTACCCTGTATCGAGAAAAAGAGTTGTAGATTTGGATACTTTAGAAGATTGGGATTTTGCGTTGCTGCTTTCACAGGCTCTAAAAGGGAAAAAGTAAATGCTGGTTGGGATTCGCGTTGATGCCTCCACAAAGGTTGGTACAGGGCATACTTATAGGACACTCACCCTCGCTCAAAAACTTAAAAAAAGAGGTCATGAGGTTTTCTTTATTAGTCGTCAATTAGAGGGGAACCTCATTGGTATGCTTGAGGAAGAGTTTAAGGTTCTCGTTTTACCTCCCCCAAGCACTGAAGACTTTTCTAATAATCATTGTACCCATGGTAATTGGTTGGAGGTTGTGTACGAGAGTGAGATTACGCAAACCAAGCATGCGATAAATCAATACCTATCTACAAAGACACAAAAGAAGCTCGATTGGCTGATAATAGATAACTATGCCATTGAAGAGCGATTTCATCAGAATGTGAGAGATCTATGTCAATATATCCTGCAAGTTGATGATCTTGCAGATCGAAAGCATGATGTAGATCTATTGCTAGACCAAAATTACTATGCGCTCGGTGAGCATCGATATGATGAGTACTTGTCTGAATCAGCAAGAAGCTTATGTGGTCCTAAGTATGCTTTGTTACGGGAGGAATTTTCTCTCGTTAGACGGTCATTACCAAGCTACGCATCCCGATTGAAGAATAAAAGAGTGGTGTTGTTTTTTGGTGGCATTGATTTAAGCAACGAAACGAGTAAAGCCTTAACTGGCTTACTGAGCGTTGAAAGTGGTGATTATTTCGATGTCATTATAGGTATGAATAACCCACATCGTGAAGAAGTCGAAGCACTATGCTGCTTGCGCCAAGATAGAGTATCGCTGCATATACAGGTCAATAATATGGTCGATTTTTTCTCTGCTGCTTATTTGTATGTTGGGGCTGTAGGGGCAACAACGTGGGAACGCTGTATCGTTGAATTGCCTGGTATTGTATGTTCTGTCGCAGATAATCAGACCCAGCTTGCAAAAGACCTGCATGAGATTAATGGTCATACCTATCTAGGGTTAAATGCAAACCTTTGTATCGAGCACTATGCAAACGCCTATCAGAGTTATCTTTCTTCGCCCGAACTGCTATATGAGCAGTCGAATCGTTGTGGTGCTCTGGTTGATGGTATGGGCACAAGTCGAGTAGTTGAAGAGTTAGAGAGATTCTAGACAATGATAAAATATAATGTTCGCCCAGCACATGAGAGTGATAAATGGACGATCCTTGATTGGCGTAACCACTCTGATGTTCGTTCTGTAATGTTAACAGATCATATTATTTCTAAAGACGAACATTCGGCGTGGTGGAGCAATACACAACAATCGACAGACCGAAAAGTTTTGGTCTTAGAGAAAGCTTCATCTCCAGTTGCTGTAATCCTATTCAACCGGATAGACATAGAAGCTAAAACGGCTTGGTGGGGGTTTTATTTAGACAACAATAGCCTAAGCGATCCCGAAAAAATATCTGTTTGGATGGAGACGGAGAAAGCCGTACTTGATTATGCTGGTAAAGTTCTTGGGCTATATGAAATCTATGGTGATGTTGTTGATAATAACCAGTCTGTTTTACAATTGCATAAAAAATTTGGCTTTGTAGAGTGTGATGCTCCTCAAGAGGCAGTTAGCTCAGATAAAAACGTTACCTATGTAAAGTATGTCTGGCAACATAATAAACCAGATAATCGCCCTAATATGTACCTATGCGCATCACATAATACAGACTTCATGTCGGATGCCCTAAAAAATCAAAGTCAAAACTACATTCAGTTTCCATATCAATTAAAGAGATTAGAGTTTGGTCGTTATCAGTTCGATCTTTTGGATAAGAGTAGCCTAGAGGTTAATGAGCAATCTAGTGTTTATATCTTTATAGAGCGCCTTGAAGACCTATTTGCGGATATTTATACCCTTCCGACGGAAGCGGTTCTAATACAGACAGAGTTGCGAGTTTCTCAATACCTTGCTTTTGTTAAACAAATAGCACTGAGGGGTAATAAGGTTTATGTGGCAGACTTTTCTGTTCAAAAAGACTTCCCTTTGTCGATAGAAGAACAACTGACAGGTTCTAAGATTCAGCAACTAATTCAAGAGTGGAATGATTCTCTATATGCATTAAAAACGGAGAATCTGGTCGAAGTCGTTCCATATTCTCAGGTTCTTAAGCGTGTTGGACAAGGCTTCTCGAATAAATATTGGTATATGGCACGGGGCCCATTTTCCATTCAGTTTCTTGAAGCGTATAGCAAAAGTATCATCGGTTCGATTCTTGCTGCCAATTCTCTCTCGGCAAGGGCACTGGTTTTAGATCTTGACAACACTCTATGGAAAGGTGTGATTGGTGATGATGGAAAAGACGGGATTACCTTGGGGGGAGATTATCCAGGTAACATCTATAAAGAGCTTCAGTCCCTTTTTTATGCATTAAAAGAGAGAGGCATCCTTCTTACGATATGTAGTAAGAACACTGAAGAAGTAGCCATGGATGCTATCGAATCTCATCCTGAGATGCGTCTGAGAAAGAAAGACTTTGTGACTCATCGTATTAACTGGGAGCCTAAATCACAGAATATCAAGGCTCTAAGCGAGGAGCTAAATCTTGGTCTTCAATCGTTGTGTTTTATTGATGACAACCCTGTTGAAAGGGCTGAAGTGCGTCGTAATACACCGGAGGTATTTGTCCCTGAGCTTCCAGAGGACCCTGCAGATTGGTACCAATTCATATGTAACTTGCCGGAGCTTTATGTATCTCAGGTTAGTGAGTCGGATAAGCGTCGAGCAGAGCTTTACAAGAAGCGGGTCGATATTGAAAAATCGCATACAGACTTCGCAGATCGCACAGAATTTATTAAAAGCTTGGAGATGGATATCCTTGTAGAGCCACTTGCTGAAAGTAACTTTGAGCGCACTCATCAACTATTTAATAAAACAAACCAGTTTAATACAACCACGACTCGTTACAGCAAAGAGCAGCTCTATCAATGGATCTGTGATACAGAGTATCAGGTACTCCATGTTCGCTCAAAAGACAAATTTTCATCTGAGTATGAGGGGATCGCTGCTATAGTTATTGTTCGTAAAAATAGTCAATGGATGATTGATAATTTTGTTATGTCTTGCCGTGTGATGGGAAGAGATATCGAGCATGCAATCATAAAAAAACTGCTTAATTTGGCAAGTACAGCTGGAAATGACACTGTAGCTGGTCGCTTTGTCGCAAGTGAGAAGAACATGCCCGTAGGCAAGCTATACCTAAATAATAATTTTGCTCAGGGAGACGATGAACTCTGGGTGTTTAATTTTAATCAGCAATCAGCACCGGAAGAGTCTCAGTTAATGAGATTACACTGGAACGTGTAGGAGTTACTAGAATGAATGCAATGTTTTCAGCGTTGGGGGTGCTTTATATCGCTCACTATACGACTGTAACGGTGGACTTTACTGCTTCATTGAGAGACTTTTTGGCTATTCCTGGCGCTAAACTATTACGCGGCCCTGCTTCTAACCATGTCCGAGGTGTTCAGTTTGCGCTTGTTGAACAAAGTGGTATGGGAATTGTTGAAGTTTTGGCCCCCCTCAATGGGAATTCTCCAGTACCAAAATATCTAGAGTTAGGCGTTGGTGCTTATCATTTCTGTTATGCGGTTAGTGATATTGATGAGGCCGTTAAAATTGCAAAACAGCGATTTGGCGTCGAGGAAATTGAGGTGTTGTATAGTGATCCAGCGTATGATAATCGAAGAGTCGCGATCTTACGTCATGCTCAGCATGGCGTATTTAAACTAGTAGAGGCATACCCAAATGGTTTACTACCAGTAAATTTACTAGCATTTGGTGATGAGTCAGAGGTGCTTTCTAAACAGCGGGACAAGTTAATGGGGCTATTTCGTTCCGTAATTCAGGATACAGATGTTAGCTATGATGAGGTAACTATGGATAACTTTCCTGCGTGGGATTCATTTAAACACCTTATATTCATGATGGAAGTTGAGAAACTGTTTGAAATTTCTATCCCAGCTTCTGATTTTGGACAATTAAATTCGCTGAGCCAATTGGATAATTACCTGACAAACAAGTAGAGAACATAATGAAAATAGAAAATAGAGATATTGGCAAAGGGCATAAGCCTTATATTATCGCAGAGATGTCAGGTAACCATAACGGTGATATCACTCGCGCAATTGAATTAATTAAAGCAGCGAAAGATGCGGGTGCAGATGCTGTTAAATTGCAGACTTATACGGCGGATACCATCACAATTAATCACGATAGTGAAGAATTTATGATTAGTGGTGGTTTATGGGATGGTGCCAAACTATATGCTCTGTACGAGCAGGCGCATACACCTTGGGATTGGCATAAGACACTGTTTGATGAGGCAGAAAAGCTTGGGATCACTATCTTTAGCTCACCATTTGATCATACAGCTGTCGATTTCTTAGAAAACTTGAACGCACCGGCGTATAAAATCGCATCATTTGAGCTAATTGACTTACCATTGATTCGAAAAGTAGCTGAAACTGGTAAGCCGATGATCATGTCGACTGGTAATGCGAATTTGGCTGAAATTGAAGAAGCTGTTGCTGCAGCGAAAGGAGCAGGCGCTACAAATATCGTACTTCTTCATTGCACAAGTGGTTATCCAACTCCAGCATCTCAAGCAAATATTTCTACAATGGCTGTTATGCGTGATGCTTTCGGAGTAGAAGTCGGCTTATCAGACCATACTATGGATATTGGTGTATCGGTTGCTGCTGTAGCATTGGGGGCGTGTGTGATTGAAAAGCATTTCACACTTGCGCGTTCTGATGGTGGCGTAGATTCAGCTTTTTCTTTAGAAAAAGAGGAGCTTAAATCATTAGTAGTCAATTGCAATATGGCATTTGAAGCAATTGGTCAGCCAACTTTTGTGAGTACGGAGGCTGAATTACAGACTAAAGTTCACCGCCGTTCACTTTACGTTGTGAAAGATATTAAACAAGGTGAGGTATTTACGGATCATCATGTCCGTTCCATTCGCCCCGGAAATGGTATTGCACCTAAATATTTGGACGATGTAATTGGAGCAAGAGCTACATCTGACCTTAAGTTTGGAACACCTTTAAGGTTTAAACATTTTGATGTTTAATTGGAGAGTAAAAGAGACTTACTTGTAAGTCTCTTTTATTCTGTTTGATAATTGCTCAGGTTTATTAAACCAGTTGACCAATATCTCCGAAAATATTCCCATCTCCTCATCTTTAACGAGTTTTTTTCTCGTACAAAATGATTCAAACCCGAGACCTGCTGTTGAGTTGAGTGATGCAACAGTAAGCTTTTCATGAGAGTTCATTAGCTCTAACTCTAAAGGGTGCTTTACAGATAGGAATTTCTTTCGTGCAAAATAAGGCAGGTAATCTTTAATATTTTCACTTGGATGTAATTTAATATAATAATTTATGCCGAGCGATTCAAAGTGGTCAGCAATTGCTTTATGTATCCTAAAGAAGTATTTATTATCCTGAGTTTTTTCAATTATATTTTTAGATATTGGCTGAGTTGCGATAATAACAGAGTTGTTACCATTCTCTATAATTGGTTTAAACTTGAATACTTGATTTATTGTTTTTAGATGTTCTTTTTTGTCTAGGAAGTCAATTTCTTTCCCTTTGTGCCTTACTGATAAAGGTAAATTGTCGGGAAACACAACATTAATAGTTTTGCACCGGGTGCTACCACCCATGACCCAAAAGTTATCACCTTTTAAGTTAAAAGGAGTGATGTATTTTTTTATTCCAGTGTGAGGTATATGGTAGTAATTGCCCACGCCGTCCTCAATGACTTCATAGTTAGGCTTAATAAGCTTAAACAACCTAGCCATCTTATTTTTATCGTTGAATAGGAATAGATTACTTCTAGATAGCACTCCTGTTGATAAACTCGTAGCATCTTCTAAGCTATGACAACCTTTAGAGCATAGAATTCTAGGAAGGACAACTTCTCTTAAGGATGCAATGCTTATGAGCTTACCAATATAACTACTTCTTAGGTTTTTCTGTATTGTTTTTCTCGACATTAACTTTATTTCAATATTTTCGGGTGTTACCGTGTTTAATTTCTCTTTGTCGATGTTTTGATAATCTAAGAAAAATAGTATGAGTGATTTCCTTTTCGGAAGGGTTTGAGCGCGAGACAATGAAAAGAGTAAATGCCTTAGTGTAGAACAAATATAAATATCAGATTGCATTATTTTCCTCTATATTATTTGGCTCGTTAGAATTTGCTATTAAACAGAAAAGATAAATAAAATATGTTCCAGGATGTGATAGGGGAATATAAGTTAACCCTGCTGTAAAAATAAAGGTAGGCAATGCAATGAAAAGTATTGATTTATAATTGAATTCTTGTCTTAATCCATAATAAATTGGTGTTAATATAATTGCAATATATAATATCAAGCCAATCAATCCATATTTTACAGTTCTGTCTATAATGCTGTTATGAAAATTCTTGTTATCAAATTGTGCTAGTGAGGCTTTAACTCTTCCCTGTTTATACATGTCTTGAATCATTTGAAGGTGAGCTGTTTGTCCTAAACCTTCTATAGACGGGTTGTCCCGAAATATTTGGTAACCGGCTTGCCAGAGTTGGATTCTCATTCCCCATGATGAATCTAGATTACCTTGTGCCAATAATGCCACTTCTCTTTTTGAGTTTTCCACTCTATCTTCTACGATAGGGTAGCAAACTATTGGTATAATTATAAAGGATGAAACTATACTTACAGTGAGCTTCCAGCTTCTTTTATGAAATACAAATAGGCTTGCTATAGCAGAATATGCAGCGAGAAGTGCTAACCAGGTTCCTCTAGTATCGACGACCAATACTACAATAGAATAGCAGATGAGCGCCAATGCAGATAAATATTTAAACTTGATTTCTTTTACAAACAACATAGCTACAAAAGCTAGTAAAGATATAGTAGCAGAGTAATTTGCGTAAGGGATTGCATTGAGTGGTAATTGCATTCGGTCCCAATTATGTCCATTCATAATATATATTGTTTGCACCAACACAAAAATAGATGATAAGCAACTTACGGTGATTAATGGTTTTATTGGTATTTTTCTGGGGAATGAAATGAAAGCATATAGTAATGTACTAATTAAAACCCTTATTTCTGAAGAGCTATAGCCATTTGTATAATATTTAAAAGAGGAATAGATTACCATGACTAGTAATATTTTCTTGATAAAACTATAGCTTATTTCTATTCTGTCAATTCTTAATAGGTGACCGAGTGCTTTTGTTAAAGTCGATATAATTATTATAGCAACAAGGGTTTTATCTCCACCATTGATGATGAACATTCCGCTTACTGCCCATAATAATGGCAGTTCATGAATGATTTTATATAAATTTTTTAACACAATTGGAGCTCAGTTTATGTATAAGGGTTTACATTCGTTTCAGGACGAGTCTTAAGTAACCTTAAGATCCACATATATTGTTCAGGATTCTTACTCACGTAATCTTCAATACATTGATTCATCATGCGAGCGTCCTCCTCTTCGCTTCCTGTTGGGAAAGGTAGAGCAGGGTAGAAGTCCAGGGTGTATTGGCCAGTACTGCTATCGTATTGAGCAAACAAAGGAACTATTTTAGCTTTACTCAGTTTCGATAGTCGACCAAGGCCTGAAATTGTTGCTTTTTGAGTCGCGAAGAAGTCAACGAAGACACTGTGCTCACGGCCAAGATCTTCATCAGGGAGGTAGTAACCAAGGTACCCATCACGCACTGACTTGATGAAAGGTTTGATACCACCACTGCGATCATAAACACGACCGCCATATTGCACGCGCTGTCGGTGCATTAGCCAGTCACTGAGTTTGTTTTTTTGTGCTTTCGCCATCGCAGACACAGGTAAATTGCGTGAAGCTAATAATACCGCTGGGATATCGATAGCCCATGTGTGTGGCACCAGCAAGATCACATTCTTGCCACTATCTGTAATATCGGTTAGGTTGCTTAGGCCGTTTATCGAAGTGTTATTCTCTAGCCAAGTTTTACTCTTGAGTGTCAGTGAAGCAAATCCCATCAAAAATGAGATGGAAGTAACGTATGACTGATAGAGAGTTTCTTCGCGCTGTTCTAAAGATTGCTCAGGAAAGCACATCTCAAGGTTTACGCGAGCTCGGCGGTTAGCCTTATTCTTGATTTTTACAGCTTGTTTAGCCATAAACTTAGCGAGTGCTAAACGAATGCTATTAGGTAAGAAGCAGACTAAAGACGATAACAGAACAGCAATCCAAGTGCCCCAGTATTTAGGTGCAAGAAATCCCCATTCAAACTTAGGATTGTAAGCTTTTGGATCAAAATCATTACGTTGTGTGGTCATTCGTTCACTACATTATTTAAATCAGAGAGTTAACTTTATATCGGTCACTCAGGGAATGATTATGTTTACTAGATTCTCCAATAATGCCCCCTAAAAGTAGGGGGCACTATTAGTCTTAATCTGAAATATAAAGCTTACAACTATGCGTTTACGAGCTTCATGTACTCAGCGACACCATCTGCCACTGTTCTAAACTCGATATCGCAACCAGTACTGCGAAGCTTCGTTAAGTCAGCTTGAGTGAATTCTTGGTAAGCGCCTTTCAAATGCTCAGGGAAAGGAATCGTTTCGATTTCACCTTTGCCGTGGTGCTTGATTACTGCTTTTGCGACTTCTTCAAAAGACTCTGCGTTACCTGTACCTAGGTTGAAAATACCTGAAGCACCGTTTTCTAGAAACCATAGGTTTATCGCCGCAACATCGCCAACATACACAAAATCACGCTTGAAGGTTTCGCTGCCTGCGAACAACTTAGGGTTTTCACCGGCATTCATTTGGTTGTTTAAGTGAAATGCTACAGAGGCCATGCTGCCTTTGTGTTGTTCGCGTGGACCATAAACATTGAAGTAACGGAAGCCAACGATTTGTGGAAGCGTTTCGTTATGCGCTGCGGCATCCGCGGTTAGGCGACGAACGTAGTTATCAAACTGCTGTTTAGAGTAACCGTAGACATTCAATGCACCTTCGTATTCTCGCTCTTCAATGAAAGTACCAGTTTCACCGTACGTTGCAGCGGAAGAGGCATATAGGAAGGGGATTTCACGCTCAACACAGTAGTGAAGTAGCTCTTTTGAGTACTCATAGTTGTTAAGCATCATGTACTTGCCATCCCACTCAGTGGTAGCAGAGCATGCACCTTCATGGAAAACCGCTTCAATATGACCAAAATCATCACCAGCCATAACCTGAGTTAGAAAGTCATCACGATCCATGTAATCCGTGATGTCTAGGTCTACAAGGTTCTTAAATTTCTTACCATCTTTTAAGTTGTCGACGACCAGAATATCGTTGTGGCCCGCTTCATTTAGCGCCTTAACAATATTGCTGCCAATCATGCCAGCACCACCCGTTACGATAATCATAATTTCTAACTCTTTTGAATACAAAACTGTCACGAGTATAGCAAGGAATGGATAAAGCGGGCTAGTGGAATAATTCCCCAACCAGAGTATGATACGGCAAGCTAAGTTATAAATTATGTTGAGTTAATTACTCAAAACTATAGGTATTATCATGAAGATTGCAGTAGCCGGTACTGGGTATGTGGGTCTATCAAACGCAATGCTGTTAGCACAACATCATGAAGTAGTCGCGGTAGATATCATCGATGAAAAAGTGACAATGCTGAATAATAAGCAGTCACCAATTGTAGATAATGAGATTGAGCACTTTCTATCAAGTAAGGTTCTGAATTTCAGGGCGACAACAGATAAAGCGGCTTACAAAGATGCTGAGTTTGTCATCATTGCTACTCCAACCGATTATGATCCAAAAAATAATTATTTTGATACCAGTTCGGTAGAATCTGTAATCAAAGACGTCATGGATATCAATCCCGATGCCGTCATGGTGATCAAATCAACGGTACCTGTTGGTTATACTGAGCGCGTTAAGCAAGAGCTGAACTGTGAAAACGTTATGTTCTCACCTGAGTTTTTACGCGAAGGCAAAGCCCTGTACGACAACCTACACCCATCACGTATTATCGTTGGTGAGTGTTCTGAACGCGCTAAAGTGTTTGCGAACCTTCTGTTTGAAGGCGCAGAAAAAGAGAATATCGACGTGCTATTTACTAACTCCACGGAAGCGGAAGCGGTAAAACTATTCTCAAATACCTACCTAGCGATGCGAGTTTCTTACTTCAATGAACTTGACTCTTACGCAGAAGCTCACGGTTTGGATTCTCGACAGATTATTGAAGGTGTGGGTTTAGACCCTCGAATTGGCAATCACTATAATAACCCTTCATTTGGCTATGGTGGTTACTGCTTACCAAAAGACACTAAACAGCTGTTAGCTAACTATCAAGATGTACCTAACAATATTGTGGGTGCCATTGTCGATGCTAACCGCACTCGTAAGGATTTCATTGCGGATTCAATTATTAAGCGCTCGCCTAAAATTGTCGGTATTTATCGTTTGATCATGAAGGCCGGTTCAGACAACTTCCGTGCGTCGTCGATTCAAGGGATTATGAAGCGTTTGAAAGCGAAAGGTATTGAAGTGGTCGTGTTCGAACCTGTGTTGGAAGAAGAGCATTTCTTTAACTCGAAGGTTTATTCTGACCTAGAAGAGTTCAAAGCCGTATCGGATGTGATTGTATCTAACAGAATGGTAGAAGAAATCGCAGATGTTGCAGATAAGGTGTACACACGAGATCTGTTTGGCAGCGATTGATTCGGCTCTATTTTAGCTAATGCTAATTAGACCAGATGTTAACAGCTCGATCTATCTGTTTAGTGGCGATATACTGAACCACTAAACGGATAGGGATACTAATTACTAATGAAAACACGTGACAAGATTGTTTACGCTGCTCTAGAGCTTTTTAATGAGCATGGTGAGCGCAGTATTACGACCAATCATATTGCTGAGCATATCGAGATTAGCCCTGGTAACCTCTACTACCACTTCCGTAACAAACAAGAAATTGTACGTGATATTTTCACTCTCTATTCAACAGAGTTGCTTGAAAGGTTCACGCCGATTCAAGGCCAGCAAGAAAGCCTGACGCTACTAAAGACCTACTTAGACTCTATCTTCACACTGATGTGGAAGTACCGATTCTTCTATGCGAATCTGCCTGAAATATTATCACGTGATGAAAAACTCCACCTTGATTACATGGCAGTGCAAGAAAGATTGCAAACCAACCTTGTCGATATCATGAGAGCCTTTGTTGAGTTGAACTTGCTCAAAGCAACGGATGCGGAAATGAAGTCGATGGTCACTTCTCTTCACTTGATCGCATCGGGTTGGTTGGCGTATCAGTCTGCGATGTCTCCAAAAGCCCAAATTACAGAGCAAGTCGTTCATCAAGGAATGTTGCAGATGATCGCGACTGTTAAACCGATTGCGACCACACAAGGTTTTGAACAGCTGACATTATTGGAAGATGGTGTAAGGGCGTTGAACAGCAAATAAAAGAGAAGGTGAGAGTAAGCGGGATTCGGGTAACGAAGAGCGGGGAAGAGCAGATTCGAGTAACGAAAAGCAGGGTATAGCGACGACAAGACTAGCGTTTTGTATGTAACGTTTTACTCTAACCTTGTATCGGATTTTAAGCTCTTCGCATCTCGGTTACTCGCATCCCGCATCTGCTTTTAAGCTCTTCGTATCTCGTTTACTCGAATCCCGTATCTGCTCTTACCTAACCAACCAACTCTTCGGGTTCTGAGCTTGGCTGTTTCTGCGAATCTCAAAATACAGTGATGGGCGAGTTTGGCCGCCAGTGTCACCGGCAAGCGCGATGGCTTCACCCGCTTTAACCTTGTCACCTTCTTTCTTTAAAAGTGCTTGGTTAAAACCATAGAGCGTCATATCGCCTTTACCGTGGTCGAGAAGAACCACTAAACCATAACCTCGCAAATACTCGGCAAATACCACCGTACCTGAGTAAACGGATTTTACCTGCTGACCGTACTTGGCGTTGATCACCATGCCTTTCCAATTAATTTGCCCCGTTTGGCGTGAGCCGTAGTTATGCAGAACTTTGTCTTTGATTGGCCAAGGCAGTTTGCCTTTACGTTTGGCTAACCCATCCATAGGGACAGCGTTCCGTCTCTCGCGAGCTGCTTTTTCTGCTTTCGCTATTTCAGCTTTCAGACGAGTTTCATTTCGCTGAAGCTCTGCTAAGTAATTCTTGTCCCCCGAGATGTTTTTCTTGATGCTGCCAACCGTTTTCTTACGCTGCGTTTGCGTTTGAGATAACTTGTCGCGCTTTATGGTTTGCTGTTTTAACAAGGTCGCGATTTGTTCTTGCTCAAGTTGACGCTGCTTATGGCTCTCTTCTAATTCAAGTTGCGTCTGTTCAATCGTTTTGATTGTTGCGGAGCGGGCTTTAGCAAGATGTTGGTAATAATGGCTGATGCGATCTTCTTCAACGCCAGTATTTAGGATGTGCGATGAGGCTTTAGCACGGCTTGTCATGTAGTAAGTCTGAATCAGTTGTTCTAATTTGTCGGTATGAACTTTCTTCTGAGCAGTAAGCGCTTTAATCTTGGTATCTAAGTTGGCAATATTTGCATTGGCCGTATTGAGTTGCTTTTTACTGTCTAGAATCGTTTTTTCAAGCGAAGCGATGGATAGCTCTTGTTTCTTGAGGTTTGCTTGTAGGCTATCGAGTTTTTTCTGCTGTGAGGAAAGGTTTTTTTGTTGGCGAGATATTTCACTCGATACGCCTTTCAGTTCTCCCTGAGAGGCGGCAAGTGACGATGTAGATAACAGAGCAACACAAAGGCTGGCAGATATCAAAAGAACAGTGCTAATTGCTTGGACTGGTTTTATCATTATCGTCATTTTGCTCTTATTCATTATCAACAACTGCTGTTAGTCTTTTCGCACTTCGGTGACTCGTATCCCGAACCTGCTCTTAGTCTGTTCGTATCTCGGTTACTCGCATCCCGTATCTGCTCTTAAATCCCATCACCATGGATGAAGTTTTGCGAGCGACCATTGAACCCTTGGTCCATATCTAAAGATGGCTTGTCTGTTTTCGGTTTACCGACAATTTTTGCAGGAACCCCAGCGACTGTTGTATGAGGTGGTACGGCTTGCAGAACCACAGAGCAAGAGCCAATCTTAGCACCTTCGCCAACTTCAATATTGCCGAGGATTTTAGCACCTGCACCAATCATCACGCCTTCGCGGATCTTAGGGTGACGATCGCCGCCTTCTTTACCGGTACCACCAAGGGTCACGTCTTGAAGAATCGATACATCATTTTCAACGACAGCGGTTTCACCAATCACAATGCCTGTCGCGTGGTCGAGCATGATAGCTTTACCGATACGAGCCGCCGGGTGAATATCAACTTGGCAAGCGACAGAGATTTGGTTTTGTAGGTAAGTGGCAAGTGCAATACGACCTTGTTTCCACAGCCAGTTAGCCACTCGGTAGCCTTGTAGAGCATGGTAGCCTTTCAGATAAAGCAGAGGCATCGAGTACATCTCGACCGCAGGATCTCGATTTACCGTCGCGCAGATATCACAAGCGGCAGCGTCAATAATCGACTGGTCCTGCTTGAATGCTTGTTCAACCACTTCACGCACCGCCATTGCGGGCATTGAAGCCGTCTTTAGCTTGTTTGCTAGGATATAACTTAATGCAGCGCCTAAGCTTTCGTGGTTGATAATGGTAGCATGGTAAAAACTCGCAAGCATAGGTTCTTGCTCTGACTGCTGTCGAGCTTCCTTCACAATGCATTGCCAAACTTTTTGTTGTTCACAGTGTTTCATTTTACCATCCATTATTTTTAAGGGGCAGATACGAGTGAGCTTAGAAGAACAGATTAGAGTCGCGAGATGCGAGTAATGAACAGCATATCCGTCGAACTTTGAATGTGCTCTCCATCTTTTCGTATCTCGTTTACTCGAATCTCTCTACTGCTCTTGGGTTACCCGAATCCCGTATCTGCTCTTATTATCTTTCTGACTTCTTGTCTCGTGCAAGTAGATCTTGTGCCGCTAAGTGGGCATCTTTCCCTTGATACAGCACTTGATAAATTTGTTCAACAATTGGCATCTCGACGCCCATGCGTTCTGATAATAACCAAACTTCTTTGGTGTTGCGATAACCTTCAACGACTTGGCCAATTTCTTCTTGTGCGGTATCTACATCTTTGCCTGCGCCAAGCGCCAAACCAAAGCGACGGTTACGTGATTGGTTATCAGTACACGTTAGTACTAGGTCGCCTAATCCAGCCATACCCATGAAGGTTTCTGGTTGCGCGCCAAGAGCAGCACCTAATCGGCTCATTTCAGCCAAGCCGCGAGTGATGAGTGCGGTACGTGCATTAGCACCAAAGCCAATACCATCCGACATGCCTGCGCCAATTGCGATAACATTCTTCACTGCGCCGCCAAGCTGCATACCAATGAAATCTGAGTTTGCGTACACGCGGAATGTTTTACCGCAGTGAATTTTTTCTTGAAGCTCTTCTAGGAAAACTTCATCAGGTGAAGCCACTGAAATTGCTGTTGGCATGCCCATCGCTAACTCTTTGGCAAAGGTAGGCCCTGATAGAACAGCTAGTGAGTAGCCATCACCAAGCACATCATGCGCGACATCTTTAAGTAAACGACCGGTTTCAGGCTCTAAGCCTTTGGTCGCCCAACAGATGCGAGAGTCTGAGGCTAAGTAAGGTTTAATGCTGTTAAGTACGACGCCGAATACGTGGCTTGGGACAACAAGCAAAAGGTCTCGGCTTGAAGTTATTGCTTTTTCTAAGTCAGATTCAATGATCAAACTTTCTGGGAATTCTATATTTGGTAGAAACTCGTTGTTCGCACGCTCTGATTCAAGGCGATTCATATGAACAGGATCATGTCCCCAAAGAACAACATTGGCACCGTTACGCGCTAGAGATATCGCTAAAGATGTCCCGTAAGAGCCTGCGCCAATTACAGTCATAGTGATCTCTTTGCCGTAAGCGCTGTCTTTACCGTAAGCATCTGTCGTGTTCGTCGGGCGAGTTGTTTCTGTCATGCTTCCACCTAAAAATAATGAGGGAAATCGAAGAGTTCTGAAAAAGCCATCCACTAAAATAGGAAGAGCTTTCAATCTTAGTACAGTGTAAAGAAAAAATGCACATCGCAGAAGTTACGATGTGCATTTAAAAGCTAACTAGCGCTTGAAACGTTAGAGTTAAGTTCTACTTTGAGACTTAAGCCTGTTCGCCTTCAGCTTGTTGAGCTTGGTTCTGTAGGTAGTTCATGAACAAAGCATCGAAGTTTACTGGAGCTAGGTTCAGTTGTGGGAAGGTACCTTTAACTACTAGGCTAGAAATTGTTTCACGAGCGTATGGGAACAGGATGTTCGGGCAGAATGCGCCTAGGCAATGAGCCAGTTGACCAGCTTCCATTTCGCTTGCAGAGAAGATGCCGCCTTGTTGAACTTCACAAAGGAATGCTGTGTCTTCGGCATTCTTCACGGTAACAGTTAGACGTAGGATGACTTCGTAAACGCCTTCGCCAAGTTCACGGCTTTGAGTATCTAGGTCCAGTTTTACATCTGGGTTCCACTCTTTTTGAAACATGTCTGGAGAGTTTGGCGCTTCGAAAGAGACGTCTTTTAGGAAGATACGTTGGATTGCGAAGTTTTGTTGTGCGTCTTGTTGTGCTGCTTCAGCCATTTTCTTGTCCTTAAAAATTTAAATTAGGTTTTGTTCGTCATACCTGCCGGACAAAACCTTAAAGTCATATTCGTGTAATCAGGTCAGCTTACTGCTTGTCTTTAAAGGTTTGTTACCTTTAACTACTTCTTACCTTTAACCAAAGGTAAGTTAGCTTCGCTCCAAGCCACTAAGCCGCTTTTAAGTACGCTTACGTTTTCGAAACCTGCTTTAACCAGCAAGTTCGCGCTTTCTTGAGCGGTTTGACCTGTCTTGCATACTACGATGATTGGGTCTGCTTTGTGGCTTTCAAGGCTACCAAAGCTATTTGCTTTGATGTCTGACGGCAAAATGTGAACTGCGTCCGTAATATGGCCCTTTTTGAACTCATCCTTAGTACGAATATCAACCACAACACCGTTTTCACGGTTAATCATGTGTGTGGTTTGCGCCGCCGTGATCTCTTTGTAGGCTGCGTTTGATGTCTTGATAACGTTCGCAATGATGGCAACAACCAAGCCGATCCATACGATGGCTAAAATCATATTCTCTTGAACAAATGGAACTAACTCTTGCATATCTTGAACTCTTATTCGTTATTGGGCGAAAAACTATAGGTCAGGAGTATAGCGAGGTTTTGGGCTTGGTGTACATAGAGTTAACTTACCGACGCACATAACTGGATTTTTTTTTGATTATATTCACTCATACATAGATAATAGGAGAATTTACATTTTTAACTTTGAATGCGTAGTGTGGTTTCGCTTTGTGACCAATGGGCGGTAGCATGCTTAATGGCAAGCGCCCTACGTGTTAGAAGGTTGATTTTCAAGCTTATTTTAGGAGTTTTTTGTGAAGATATTAGTCACCGGTGGTGCTGGTTTTATCGGTTCAGCAGTTATACGTCATATTATAAATAATACATCTGACAGCGTCATCAACGTTGATAAGCTTACTTATGCTGGAAATTTAGAATCTCTTATTGAGATTGATTCAAATGAACACTATGTGTTTGAACAGGTAGATATTTGCAATCGCTCAGAGCTTGACCGTGTTTTTGCTGAGCATGAGCCCGATGCTGTGATGCATTTAGCTGCTGAATCGCATGTTGACCGTTCGATTACAGGTCCAGCTGCATTTATCGAAACCAATATTGTCGGCACTTATACCTTGCTAGAAGCGACACGTGAATATTGGAATAAGCTTGAAGAGGGTGCAAAAGCAGAATTTCGTTTTCACCATATCTCTACTGATGAAGTGTATGGTGACCTTCCGCATCCGGATGAAGTTCCAGAAGGGACTGAGCTGCCAATGTTCTTGGAAACAACCTCGTATGAACCATCAAGTCCATACTCTGCTTCAAAAGCATCAAGTGATCACTTAGTACGCGCATGGTTACGTACTTACGGTCTCCCTACTATCGTAACCAATTGCTCTAACAACTATGGTCCTTACCATTTTCCTGAAAAATTGATCCCATTAGTCATTTTGAATGCTTTAGAAGGAAAAGACCTCCCTATCTATGGTAAAGGCGACCAAATTCGTGACTGGTTGTTTGTTGAAGATCATGCACGGGCACTCTATAAAGTAGTGTCTGAAGGTAAAGTCGGGGAGACATACAATATTGGTGGCCACAACGAGAAGAAAAACCTCGAAGTCGTAAACACTATTTGTGACATCTTAGATACTTTAGTACCGAAAGAGTCAGCGTATGCAGAACAAATTACCTATGTTCAAGACCGCCCTGGTCATGACCGCCGTTACGCCATTGACTCATCTAAAATGCAGCGTGAGTTAGGTTGGACACCCGAGGAGACGTTTGAAACAGGTCTTCGTAAAACGGTGCAATGGTATCTAGACAATTCAGCGTGGTGTCAAAATGTACAAGATGGTAGTTACCAACGTGAGCGTTTAGGTGTAGAAAAAACTGAATCAAAGGGAAGTAAATAATGAAAGGTATTGTTCTAGCTGGTGGTTCAGGCACTCGTTTGTACCCATTGACTCGTGGCGTATCAAAGCAACTCTTGCCGATCTACGACAAACCAATGGTGTTTTACCCGATTTCTACATTGATGTTAGCTGGAATCAAAGACATCTTGATTATCACGACTCCAGAAGATAATGCAGGTTTTAAGCGCTTGCTTGGTGATGGTTCTGATTTTGGTATTAGTCTTGAGTATGCTATTCAACCAAGCCCAGATGGTTTAGCACAAGCTTTCATTATAGGTGAAGATTTTATTGGTGATGATTCTGTTTGTTTAGTACTCGGCGACAATATCTTCTATGGGCAATCATTTAGTGACACTTTAAAAAATGCTGCCAGCCGTGAAAGTGGTGCGACAGTTTTTGGCTACCAAGTCAAAGACCCAGAGCGTTTTGGTGTGGTCGAATTTGATGAAGAGATGAAAGCGATTTCGATTGAAGAAAAGCCGGCAACACCAAAATCCAATTACGCGGTAACGGGTTTGTATTTCTACGATAATCGCGTGGTGGAAATGGCCAAGCAAGTGAAGCCCTCTCATCGTGGTGAGTTAGAAATTACCACGCTAAATGAAATGTACTTAAACGATGGTTCACTGAATGTGGAATTATTAGGTCGCGGTTTTGCGTGGCTAGATACCGGTACGCATGAAAGCCTACACGAAGCCTCTTCTTTCGTCCAAACGATTGAAAATGTCCAAGGTTTGAAAGTCGCGTGTTTAGAAGAAATCGCTTGGCGTAACGGTTGGTTGAGTGATGAACAAGTTCTGACTCTAGCTAAACCAATGATGAAAAATGAATATGGTCAGTACTTAACGCGCCTAGTTAGTGAATCTCAAAAGAGGGCTGATGCTTAATGCGTGTATTAATTACCGGTTGTCATGGTCAAGTGGGCTCTTGTCTAACTAAACAATTAGCTAATAATGAAAATATAGCAGTATTAGCTCTTGATAGAGAGCATCTTGATATTACTAGTCAAGAGGCCGTTAATGCTATTGTGGCTGAATTTGAGCCTAGCATCATTATTAATGCAGCGGCACATACAGCGGTTGATAAGGCTGAAGAGGAGCTTGACCTTTCTTACGCGATAAATCGCGATGGTCCCAAATACCTCGCACAAGCAGCACAGAGCGTTGGTGCTGCAATGCTGCATATCTCGACCGATTATGTATTTGAAGGCAATAAAACGGGCGAGTATGTGGAAACGGATGCGACAAACCCGCAAGGGGTTTACGGTAAAAGTAAGCTCGCTGGTGAAATCGCTGTTGCCGAGGCGTGTAATAAACATATTATCCTTCGTACTGCTTGGGTGTTTGGTGAAAACGGCAATAATTTCGTGAAAACCATGCTGCGTTTAAGTGAGAGCCGGGACACATTGAGTATTGTAGGTGATCAATTTGGTGGGCCTACGTATGCAGGCGATATTGCCAATGCATTGATTCAAATCGCGAAGCGCATTACTCAAGGGGATGAGACCAAATATGGTATTTACCATTATTCGGGTTTACCTCATGTGAGTTGGTTTGATTTTGCTGACGCTATTTTTGATATTGCCGTTGAGCAAGGAGTTCTTACAAATAAGCCGAACTTAACAAGTATTACGACTGACCAATATCCAACGCCAGCAAAACGTCCAGGTAACTCTCGACTCAATACCGAGAAAATCACTCAAGGTTTCGATATTGAAGCGAGTGATTGGAAGGCTGTACTGAACAATATTCAAGCATATACAGGCTAATAAAATGAAAGTAATCGATACTCGTATTCCGGATGTGAAAATTATAGAACCAAATATATTTGGTGATGAGCGCGGTTTTTTCATGGAAACGTGGCAGCAAAAAAAGTTCGAAGATCTGGTTACAGGTAAACCAACACTGTTTGTTCAAGATAATCATTCTAAGTCAAAAAAAGGCATTCTGAGAGGTTTGCATTACCAAACAGAGAATACTCAAGGTAAGTTGGTTCGCGTAATATCTGGTGAGGTGTTTGATGTTGCAGTAGATATACGTAAAGACTCACCAACATTTGGTCAATGGGTTGGTGAGTACCTATCAGCGGAGAATAAGCGCCAACTTTGGATACCAGAGGGTTTTGCTCATGGATTCTATGTTACTAGCGACGAAGCTGAATTTGTGTATAAGTGCACGGACTATTACGACCCTAGCAGTGAGGTCTCGATCATGTGGAATGACTCAAATATTGGTATTAAATGGCCAGTGTCGTGTAGCCCAATACTGTCTCAAAAAGATACTGAAGGTGAAGCATTACTCAGTTTGGAAGGTCTGTAATGGATGTTAAACTAGTTCAATTTCAAAGCCATGGTGATGAGCGTGGTTCGTTAGTCAGTTTAGAGCAAAACGAAAATATCCCATTCGACATTAAGCGTGTTTATTATTTGTTTGATACAAAAGATAAGGTGAGAAGAGGTTTTCACGCCCATAAAAAACTAAAACAATTAGCTGTTGTTCTTAAAGGCTCGTGCCGATTTTTACTCGATGATGGCTCCGAGAAGATTGAGTTACTATTGGACAATCCAGCACAAGGTCTGTTTATTGAGTCCTTTGTTTGGAGAGAGATGTATGATTTCAGCGAAGATTGTGTACTGATGGTTTTGGCTGACTCTGTTTACGACGAAAATGACTATATTCGAGACTACGATGATTTTTTAAGGGAAATTAAATGACTATTCATTCCACGGCGATTATTTCAGACAAGGCTATTTTAGGTAGTAATGTTAGCATTGGAGCTTATAGCATTATACATGACAATGTTGTTATTGGTGATAATACTATTGTCGAGTCATACTGTGAATTGGGTGTGTCTAACCATCTTTCTGCAGGTAAAATTCTAAATATTGGGTCAGACTCTCACATTCGTTCTCGTAGCACATTTTATGAAGGCTCTACGTTTGGACAAGGATTAGTCACAGGGCATAGTGTTACTGTTCGAGAAATGACAGTAGCTGGTATTAACTTCCAGTTGGGAACTTTGAGTGATATACAAGGACACTGCTGTATTGGCGATTTTGTCAGAACACACAGTAATGTACATATTGGTCAGCATTCAACAGTTGGGGACTTTGTTTGGCTTTTTCCTTACGTAGTGTTGACAAATGACCCGCACCCACCAAGTTCAGTAATGCAAGGGGTAACTATCGAGAGCTTTGCAGTGATTGCGACTATGTCGGTTATACTACCTGGCGCTAAAATTGCAGAAGGCGTTTTTCTCGGTGCCCACTCGTGTATTGGTGGTCGCACCCAAAAAGATATGCTTTATAGTGGCTCTCCAGCCAAAAAAGTCGGCCCTGCTTCTAAAATAAAGTTAAAAGATGGTTCTCGTAAACCGGCCTATCCGTGGAGAAAACACTTTCATAGGGGGTATCCGGATGAAGTTATTGCAGTGTGGCATAAGGAACAGTTAGGCGATGTATGATATTTATGAGCTAGAAGTGGGTATGAATGCTTCATACTCTCAAACTATTTCAGAAGCAGATATTAAGCAATTTGCTGGATTTTCAGGTGATCGTAACCCTGTCCATTTAGATGAACTTTACGCAGAGAGATCAAAATTTAAGAAAAGAATTGCACATGGGATGATTAGCTCCAGTTTTTTCTCGGCACTGTTCGGAACTAAATTACCGGGTGAAGGTTGCGTATATGTCGCACAATCATTGAAATTCAGGAAGCCAGTTTATATCGATGATACCGTAATAGCCACTGTAGTGGTTAACAAAATAGATTTAAAAAAGAGACGCGTTTTTTTTGATACTTATTGCAAAGTCGGGCACCAAAAAGTTATTACTGGCCAAGCAGAGATATATATTCCGGAGAAAGAGTTATGATTCCTTTTTTAGACCTTAAAGAGATTAATCAGCAGTACCATCTTGAACTGAAAGAAGCTTGCTCAAGAGTTATTGACTCTGGGTGGTATATTATGGGAAACGAGCTGAAAGCGTTTGAGGATGAATTTGCGGAATACTGTGGTAGCACACATGCTCTCGGTGTTGCTAATGGGTTAGACGCACTTATTTTGGTGCTTCGTGCATGGAAAGAAATAGGCAAACTTCAAGATGGTGACGAAGTAATAGTACCTGCGAATACTTATATTGCCTCGGTACTAGCGATTTCAGAGAATAACCTTACGCCTGTTTTAGTTGAACCCGATCCAGACACCTTTAACCTTACCGCAAAGGGCATTCGACCTCACATTACAAACAAAACAAAAGTAATTCTGCCAGTGCATCTGTATGGCCAAATATCTCCTATGCTAGAGATTATGGAGTTGGCAGAAGAGTATAATGTATTAGTATTGGAAGATTGTGCCCAAGCACACGGTGCAATAATGAACGGGAAAAAAGCGGGAACATGGGGGCATGCGGGTGCTTTTAGCTTCTATCCCGGTAAAAACCTTGGTGCATTAGGTGATGCAGGGGCAATAATCACAGACGATGACGAGCTAAAAGAGACATTAGATGCACTGCGTAATTATGGCTCACACGAGAAATATAGAAACAAATACAAAGGTGTAAATAGTCGTTTAGATGAAATTCAAGCAGCAATGCTGAGGGTTAAGCTTAAGCACCTCGATTCTGAAACGTCACGTCGTCAGAAAATCGCCAAACGATATAGAGCCGAAATTAATAATCGATTAATGGTATTGCCTAAAGTTGAAAATGAAGCTGAGCATGTCTGGCATCTATTTGTTATTCGTTGTGAAAATCGTGAGGCGCTGCAAACTTGGCTTTCTAAAAATGATGTACAAACATTAGTTCATTATCCACTACCACCTCATAAGCAAGCGGCTTACAGCGAGCTGAACAGTTTATCAATCCCGGTTACTGAAATGATTCACAAGCAAGTGATTTCATTGCCATTGGCTCCTACAATGGATAATGAAGCAGTAACCCAAGTCATTCAGTTGGTTAATGAGTTCAAGGCGTGAAGCGATTACTCAAAGTCACAGCGATGACGGGTTTATTAACCCTGATTAAAATGGCAATGGGATTTGTTATAGCGAAAGTGGTAGCAATTTATACTGGCCCAACTGGTATGGCTATGTTGGGGCAAGTACAAAGTATGGTCGGAAGTTTAAATGGTATCGTTAATGCACCTGCAGGTAGTGGTGTTGTACGTTTTACTGCTGAGCATAAAGATAATGGTTTCATTGCCTGTACGCCGTGGTGGAGAGCGTCACTTCAGTGGGTGTTGATCATATCTGCTATCGCGATACCAACAGGGTTGTTACTTGCTGACAATATTGCGCTTTGGCTATTTCAAGACCCTACGTTGGCATGGGTGGTAATGGCTACCGTTTGCGTGTTGCCATTATCTGCCATTGGCACGTTATGTAACTCTGTGATTAATGGACAGCAGCTGTATCGTCGTTATGTTGTTCTTGGAATGGTCTCAGCATTATTATCTGGCGGTATAATGCTGTTTATGATTGCCATGTATAATATTCAAGGTGCACTATTGGCGGTTGCTATTCAATCAGCTTTGATTGGCCTCGTGATGTTAATTGCCAATTTAAGACAGCCTTGGTTGAGGTTATCTTTTTGGTGGGGGAAAACTGACACCAAGGCCCGTAAAGCGATCGGTGGCTATATGCTGATGGCCATCACTAGCGCATTAACCGTGCCAGTATCATTAATATTGATTCGGGGTATGTTAATTGAGCAAGTAGGTTGGGATGCTGCTGGTCAGTGGCAAGCTGTATGGAAAATCTCTGAAGTGTATTTGGGGGTGATTACTATGGCATTAGGTACTTATTACTTGCCGCGTCTATCTTTGCTAAAAGGCGCGGATGCTATTGTAAGTGAAATAAATAAAACGACACGTATAATCATTCCAATTGTTGCTATTATGGCGTTGGGTGTCTATTTATTGCGCGATGTGGCTATTTTATTGTTGTTCACGGAAGAGTTTCGCAGTGCCAGAGAGCTCTTTGCCATCCAATTAACTGGTGATGTGGTCAAAATTGCTAGCTGGTTGTATGCTTATCCAATGCTCTCTCGTGGAGCGACAAAGTGGTTTGTAGGCACTGAGATAGTATTTTCCTTGTTGTTTGTCGTCTTTAGTTATGCGTTTGTTTCATATGCAGGTCTAAAAGGTGCTCCGATTGCCTATTTGGTTAACTATTCTATATATTTAATGTTTATTTCTCTAAATGTAAAGAAATTCGCCAATTAATTACGATTAATTTTAATACTTGTCGTTTTAATCTATTGGCCTTGATTAGGCTTATTATCGAATGTAACTTGTTTAAGCAAGGTAAGGATGATTCAGAGTCTAAATATTCAGGAAAAAGGTAGTTTTATTTTTGATCTTATGATGGGAGCAATACTCATTGCCGAATTTATATCGCGGTGAACTATATGGAAGTAAGATAGACAGAATCGAAGATCGGAATGGGAAATAGGGTCTTCATCAATAACAACACCGATATCATTTCAGATGAAAATATCATCACTATTGGAGATGACACTTTAATTGGACCAAACTTCGTTTATATTTATAGTGATTTTCATCTAATAAGTTCAAAAATAGATAGAGTAGCGATTAAAAATGCAAGTCAGTAATAATTGGCTGTAGTGGGTTTATTAGTGTCACTCTCTTACAAGGTGCGGCATTGGCGAAAATAGCGTGATTGGAGCGGGTGCTGTAATTTCGAACGATGTACCTGAAAATAAAATCGTGGAAATTGGACAATTACAAGAGTTGTCGGACATGAAGTAAATTAACGTATTAAGTACAATTAATTTACTATTGATTCTGCTCTGAGAAGGTCCAAATGTAACAAAAGTAGAGCCGTAGCTGATCTTTGATAAGCTATCGGTTCAATATCCGAGACTGTTCCTCATTGGAAATTTGGATCAGCAAGAAGTTTACTTAATGGGAGGCGTATGAGTTGAGAGGCTCACGTAAGGTTCGGCGAGAGGTTATCGGGGAGGTTCCAGTAGCCTATTAACCTAACCTAGATATCTAAATTATTCGATCTGTTAGACATTTCAGGCTATCTAAATATTATTTATCCTACGAAAGGCCAGAGGTGAAATCGATGGGTATTATGGTATCCATTAGACTATAATCAGACGTTGCTTTAGAAAGTGAAATGTCGGTTCGTGGCTATCTCAGTTTGAAAGAATTACGGCGAACGAGTTGTATGATTCGACACATACACACTAATTGAGTCAATGCTAGCTGGCAGTTAGAGACTGAATTTAATGAAGATACTTACCGTATTCGTGTAGACGATCGAGCAAAGGCATTTTCAAGGATAAGGCAGGCATGCTTGAATCTTTTGAAACAAGAAATAGTTTTAAAGGCGGCATTAATCGTATACGAATGATGTGCGCGATGGATTAAAATAACCTCAAAAGAATGCTTGGAAGCCTTGTATGACAGGATTGTTCATGTGATTGCCGTGGGAAGAATACAATAGAAGGAATGCCTATCTGCGCAAGTCCTACGTGGATAGGTTTCGTAATATAACTCTGATTTATAGTCTTGTATAAACGTAGCTTTTATACAAGACAGCAGTGTTAACTAGAGAAATAGCAACGTCATTTTTATTACTATAATATGCGAGAAGTAAATGCTAAAGTACGACGATCAGAAGATGCCATCAGTAAGACTTTTAATCCCAGTAATTATTAAATTCCTTAGAGCGCAATTATATCGTTTTATATTTAGAGTTAAAGGTAACGTATTTTTCTGGGGTAGTAATAGTAAAATAATAGGTTCTGGTGCCAAACTATTTATTGGTCACATGTCCAAAGTAGAAAGTAATTGTGTGATACAAACAGATAGTTTGAATGGTATATATATTGGTGATAAATGCACTATAGGTGAAGGGACAATGATACGACCTTCAAGCTTTTATGGTGGAGTTAAAGGTTTTGGTTTTGAAATGCAAGATGGAAGTGCAATAGGCGTAAGATCATATATTGGATGTTCTGGAAGGATTACTATAGGAAAGAATGTAATAATAGGGCCAAACTTTACAGCTATAGCAGAAAATCATAATTATGATGGAAGTGGAGATATTAAAGAACAAGGAGTCAGTAATAAGGGAATTGATATAGAACCCAATGTCTGGGTCGGTTGCAATGTTACCATTTTAGATGGCGTTACGATTCAAAGCAATACAGTGGTTGCTGCCGGAAGTGTAATTACTAAAAGTTTCCCTGGTAATGTTTTGTTGGCTGGCATTCCTGCTAAAATCATCAAGAAATTATAATGATATTATTCGCGTATTTCTCTCTAGTATTTCTTTTTTTTGGCATTGCAAAGAGAAATATTTACTATGGGCAATTGTTCCTTATATACTCTTTTTCTATATTTATAATCTCAATCCGGTCAGAAAGCTATGGATTAGATATTGTCACGTATTATAAAATATTTTTGGGACATGAAAATACTCCAAGTGTTAATGAGCCGTTCCTGATATTAATTAATTCATTTCTGTCAATGATATCCAAGGAGTTTTTGTTTTTTTCTTTTGTTTATGCAATTATTCTTAATGTCGCTCTGTATAACTTTTATTCAAACAGAAGCTTTAAGATGGATAAAACCCAAACAGTGGCAATTTTATCCTCACTTATACTTATTTCTTCCTATACTTACTTTCAAGTAAACTTAAATATCTACAGGCAAGCGCTTGCTGTAATTATTCTATTGAATTTATTGAGTAGAACTGATAGATATATTTCTGGATTTATTTCGGTTTTATTTTGTGCGTTTATACATAAGGCCGCTATTATTGGGCTTGTTTATGTTGTGATAAGAAGATTGTTGAGTGTAAATCACTTAATCTTTGCCGTATTCATTAGTTTTTATTTTGTAATTGATGATACACTCTTCCTCTTCCTTATTGACTTATCTATGAAAGTATTTCCAGTATTAGAATATAGCCTTTCTGAATACAAACGTTTATACCTTGCATCCGAATTGTCGGCTTCAGGTATTAGTCAGCGTAATATATTTATCTATATACTAGTTCTAATTATTTATATTGATAAGGGTTTTTTATTAAGCTTATCTAGAAATAAATTGTATATAGTTAAAGTATTCTTAGTGACAGTTACTATGGCCAACATTTTTTATAATGTAGTATTGCTATATGATCGGGTATTGTTAGCTGCTAGTTTGATTTTCCCTTTGTTGCTATCTTGGTATACAATCTATCGGAAAAAGTTAGTTTATCTTTATCTTTTTGTTTTTATTCAATTGGTTTTCACTGTTTTCATATGGGGGCCAAGAAATTTTTTAGTTGATTTTAGGTTTATATTTGGTGGTTAAATGAAAAAAATTGCTTTATTTCATCCTGTAGATGATTTTTATGGCGCAAGTAAAATATTTTGCTATACGGTTGCTCAGCTTTCAAAAGAATACGTTTGTGACATTTACATCCCCTTTGATAACGGTTCTTTACGACAAATTATGAGTGGCATAGAGCATAATCCTAATAATTTAAAATTTATTAGTTTAGACTACTTACCTGTTACTCATAAATCAGCATTCACTCCTAGTGGCTTGTTAAATTGGATTCGGTATAATATTAAGTTTTACAATCACTTTAAAACTGATGGATTGTATCTTGAATATAGTTTTTTTTATATAAATACATTTGCACTTTTTTCTCTGTCTTTAATTTCACGCTTATTGAATATACCTAATGTAGTTCATTGTCATGAATACTTAGCTGATTCAATTATAGGTAAAGTAATAAAGACAACCGTTAATAAATACGCTACAAAACTGATAGCTGTATCTGATCATGTTTACTCTTATATTAATGAGAAGAATGGCAAGTCAACAGTTATACATAATGGTATACCTGATGTTTATCAAAAACCAGAAATGCCTGTTTTGAAAGAGTCGAAAAGACTCAACATTTCCTTCGTAGGTAGAGTAATGCCAGAAAAGGGGCATTGGTTTCTTATTGAAACTCTCAAATTAATGGATAAAGAATTGTTATCACATATACAAATAAACATATATGGTGACTCTCCTCCACTTCGACCGGAGCTTTACGATGAGTTTAAATCCATTGTTGATCACAGTGAATTATCAGATACAGTTATATTACATGGGCATTGTAAAAATGTAATGGAAATAATAGCGAACTGTGATTTAAGTTTGGTTCCTTCTTTAATGAAAGATCCATTTCCAACAACCGTATTAGAATCAATGAGCTTAGGTATTCCTGTTCTTACAACTAATCATGGCGGGGCAAAGGAAGTTGTTATAAATGAGTATAACGGTTTTTTAATTGAACCTAATAATACTGTGGTATTTTCAGAAACCTTAAAGGAAATTATAAAAGGGAAATATGACCTTAAAGAAATTGGGGTTAATGGAAGGAGGCAATATTTGAAAACTAGTTCAATCTCTGTTTATCAAGGAAAAGTGTCAGCTTTATGCTCTAGTTTAATTTAAGGTTAACTGTAGACGTATATTTTCGCTATAAGTTCTAAAGAATTAACGGCAAAGGAACTGCATGATCTAACATGAAGAGCACTGGCAGTTCGGCACTGTCTTTGATGAAGACTTGACATATATGTGTGGACGATCGTGCAGAGGCCTTTTCAAGGATCAGGCTGACTTGTTTTAACTTATTGAAAGTTTTAAAAGCGGTATTAATCGTAAAGGAAAGGTGTGCACGATGGATGAAACTACCTTAGTAAATTACTTGGAATTCTTTTATAACGGGAGATTACTGTGTTAGAAGCTTGGTATTAAGGTAGAGATATTTAATAATTTTACCGCGCACTGTTTATTTATGAATTGAGTATTGATAAATGATACAATATTTGGAAGTGTTTTATATATGAAGGTTTTAGTTTATGGTGAGTTTAGTGGCTATGGTAAATCGATAGCAAAAGGGCTCAGTGATAATGGGATTCAAAGTGATGTGTTTAGCGTAATTGGTGATGGATGGAAAGATATTCAAGGTGATTTTTCAATACGTAATGGCAATAAAGCTGCAAAGTTATTACAGTTATTAAAGTTCATTCCAAGAATATTGTCGTATGATCATATCTTGGTAGTAAATCCGATATTTATGGACTTCAAATACTTGGGGCCTTTGATACTATTTCTTGCAAGAATGAAAGGGATTAAACTCCATTTATTATGTTGTGGTGACGATTATGAATTTGTAAAACAAGGAAAAGCAGGTAGGCTGGGTGAGTGGCCATATATCGATATAGAATTACCAAGCAAGCAGTATTATTCCACTTTTTCAGATAGGATAATTCATAGATTGGTAGCAAGAAGTGTCGTAAATATAATCCCTACAATGTACGACTATGCTGAGGCTTGGCGTTTATCTAATTATTCTTGTAAAGTTAGAAGTACTGTTCCTCTGGCATGTGATGGGGAGCCTATCGAATGTATAAAGATTACTAAGAATAAATTAACAATTATGCATGGTATTAATCGTCCTGGATTCAAGGGGAGCGAAAAAATTATCAATGCCTTAAATCGATTAAAATCAGAATATCCTAACAGAGTAAATATAGTCCTCCCTGAAAAATTACCGTTAGTAGAATATTTGAAAGTTATGAAGGATGTTGATATAGCTATTGACCAAACGAAAGGGAATAGCTACGGAATGAATGCAATCTATAGTATGTTTAATGGTCAGATTGTTCTAGCGCCTGCTAATAAAAAGTTTGACGGTGACGTTGGGATAAAAAACAACCCTTTAGTGAAAATCTTTAATTGTGAGTCCAATATTTATAATAATTTGGAAGATTTAATTAAAAAGGAAAATTCTGAATTAGATAAAATTAAAGTGAAATCTATAAGCTATGCGTGTGAACTTCACTCGCCTAAAGTAGTTGCTTCCAAACTTTTGAAAATTATATGTGATAATTGATTTTAATTATATTATTTGTACTGGTAACCCAATCATTAAATACAAAACTGGACTTCTCAATTTTTCAGCAAAAAATAGGAAATGTTTCGCGATCTTGTAAGGTGATACGCTCACCTTGTAAATACAGGTTTGTCAGTATTTAGAGATTTAACCTAAAAAATGTCATAGCCGTAATCGATGGGTATAATAGTATTCATTAGGTAAGAATCAGACGCTGTTTTAGAAAGTGAAATGTCGGTTCGTTACTATATCAGTTCGAAAGAATTAACGGCAACGAGCTGCATGATTCGACATGGTCACAATAGATAATTGGGTCGATGTGCTGGCAGTTAGATATTGTATTTAATGAAGATGCTTGTCGAATATGCAGAGGGTAAGCTGGAGTAAAATTTGCTTTGGTGCGTCATATAGCTCTAAATTTACTCACAGCAGAAAATTATTTAAAGGTGGGATCAAGAGAAAGCAGAAGAAAGAAAATAAAATAACGTTTATCTTTTTCAAGCCCCCGCAAGATAAGGGGCTTCGCAATCTTGCTCTGGTGATTGCTTTTGTGTCACTTAAAAAAATAGGATATAGAAATCATGAAAGTAGCTGTCGTAGGAACAGTTGGCTTACCAGCCTGCTATGGCGGATGGGAAACGCTAGTTGAAAATTTAGTTAATTATGGTTCGGAGAATATAAAGTATACGGTATATTGCTCATCGAAAAACTACGAACACAAGCTGATAGATTATAATGGAGCTTCATTAATTTATTTGCCCATTAGTGCAAATGGTAAATCTAGTATTATATATGATGTGATTTCTTTGGTTCACACTTGGTTTACAAAACCTGATGTTGTACTCGTTCTTGGTGTTTCTGGGTGTGTATTTCTACCTTTCTATAAGCTTTTTAGTAACTCAAAAGTTATAGTTAATGTGGATGGGATTGAATGGAGGCGCGATAAATGGTCTGGTTTTGCTAAACGCTTTCTAAAGTTTTCAGAAAAAGTTGCTGTCAAGTATTCCGATGTGGTGTTATCTGATAATAAGGGTATACAGGAGTACTTAAATGAAGAATATGGGGTTGAAGCACAAGTTATCGCTTATGGTGGGGATCATGCAATTGTATCTAGTGTATCTGATAAAATGCGAGATTATTATTTTTCCGTTTGTCGCATTGAACCTGAAAATAATATTGAAATGATACTGACTGCATTCTCTCAAAGTAGCAAAAATATAAAAATCGTTGGAAACTGGAGTTCTAGTCAATATGGGGTGGTTTTGCGGGAGAAATTTTCCAAGTATGAAAATATCGAGATGATTGATCCTATCTATGATTTGTCTACCTTGTTTTCATATCGAGATAATTGCTGTGGGTATATTCATGGTCATTCAGTTGGAGGTACAAATCCTTCATTAGTTGAAATTATGCATTTTGGTAAAAATATATTTGCGTTTGATTGTAATTTCAATCGCTATACAACTGATAATCAAGCGTTATATTTCACAGGCGCGACCGATTTATTGGGATTATTAAATAGCACTGAGGTGAAGGCTAATAAAAAAATGATTGATATCGCTCGAAGGGAATATACTTGGGAGATAATTTCGGACAAGTATGAGTCTACCTATAGGTAATGATTATGAAAATATTACTTACAGGTAAAAGCGGCTTTCTTGGAGGCCACCTTTTAACAAAGTTGCATGAAAAAAAATATGATATTGTTTCTGTCGTACGTTCAAGAAATTTATCTGATGATAATTCAATATTAATCCCAAGCATTAATGGGGATACTAATTATTCGACTACGATGCTCAACTGTGAATGTGTAATACATTGTGCTGCTCGGGTTCACGTTATGAATGATTCAGTCATTAATCAGTTGGAAAAATACAGAGAAACGAATGCTCGAGGCACGATAAATTTGGCTCGCCAAGCGGCTATTGCTGGAGTAAAACGATTTGTTTATTTGAGTAGCATCAAAGTAAATGGAGAAAGTACTGAGCTCAATTCACCATATACTGCTGCTGACGAGCATTCGCCAGTAGATGGCTACGGTTTATCTAAGTCTGAAGCTGAGAATGCTCTTATAGCTGTAGGCAAAGAGACTGGAATGGATATTGTAATAATCAGGCCAACTTTAGTATATGGCCCTGGAGTTAAAGCTAATTTCGCTTCACTTTTGAATTTAGTATCAAAGGGTATTCCACTTCCATTTGGCTGTATTAACGACAACTATCGTAGTTTAGTGTCAGTGACTAATCTGGTTGATTTGATAATCACCTGTATTGAGCACCCAAAAGCCGCTAACCAAACTTTTTTAGTATCCGATGACCATGATGTATCAACTTCAGAGATGGTTTTAGAAATGGCTAAAGCTTTAGGTAAGCCGCAATGGCAAATACCTGTACCAAAATGGTGTTACCAATTAGTTGGAAAGCTATTTAGTAAGTCCGGTGTTGTGAATCGGTTGACTGGGTCTCTTCAAGTTGATATTAACCACACTAAAGAAACACTGAATTGGACACCGCCACAAAGCCTAGACGACGGGTTTAAAGAAACTGCACAAGCTTTTTTACAATCAAAACAGAATCAAAATTTATGATTAGACTACTAGATTTTTTAGCTGCCTTCTTTGGGCTTTTATTCCTTTGGCCGGTTTTGCTTATTGTTATTGCTATCGGTTTGTTGGATACAGGTTCTCCGATCTTTGTTCAAGATCGAGTTGGTCGTAATAAAAAACCATTTAAGCTGATAAAGTTTCGTACTATGTCAGTAGAAACCGAATCTGTTGCTAGTCATTTAGCTAACAATGCATCGATTACCAAGCTTGGGTCTTTTTTGCGTAAAACCAAAATTGATGAGCTCCCACAACTCATTAATGTGCTATTTGGCCAAATGAGCTTAGTTGGTCCTCGCCCGAATTTATTTAATCAGGAAGAGTTAATTAAAGAGCGAGATGCCCTTGGTGTTTATGACGTTTTGCCTGGAATTACGGGTTTAGCTCAAGTACAAAATATTGATATGTCTACACCAGAGTTATTAGCTCGAACAGATAAACAGATGATTGATACTTTATCGCTTAAAGATTACTTTAAATACATAATAATGACAGCTACAGGAAGTGGTAGTGGTGATGCGGTTAAGTAATCTCTTCTAACAGAACTGCCTATTGAGGAGAATCTTTGTGTCCCCTGAATTTTCTTAAATAATCAGAGCTTTAATGTATTCCCTGTCTCACCCCTGAGGCAGGTGTTCGTCTAAGATTCTCTTTTTGAGACTCAGCATAAACATCCTAATAAGACCGATTTTTGCACGATTGGGAATGCAATGACTCGATCTTTTACCTTGTTGATTTAAAAGAATTAAAATTTAATTTGGAAAGTTTGGTGAGGCGGGTTCCCTATTGTTCTCTTTAAAATCATCTTTTTAGACGTGGAGATCGTGCTCCATTGTCTCAAATTAGAAACCCTTTATTTCTTGCGGTTGGGCTCGAAATCAAAGGGAATATGAAATAGCGGCAATTGAAGGGGATCGATTGAAAGCGAACGCATATTTATACTCGTCGGGTGTAAAGAGGTGTTCTCTGCAATGATTGTGCAAAGGGTGTATGTTTAGCCCTAATTAATTATGCCGAGATAGTGGTCTTCGATTACGGCTCTGTCGTTAATATGTACGATAGAGGCCTCTGTATTTGCAGCGTAAGTTAAGCGCTCGTGTGCGCAACCGTATGAAACCAGTCTCAATATTTTGTGCCTAAGTTTTTAGTGGTTATTTGATTGAAAGTTGTAACGTCATTGTGCTTAATGTGTCCCATCGCTAGGATGGCTGTTTTGTGTCACTCATGAGGCGGATGAAGAAGAACGTGAGTCCAATCATAAACGTGAATGTATTGGTGATATTGTGTGGCATACTCAAGTCGAGATACAATGCTGCCCATACTGGGGTGAATGACTGAACCCAGACTTAAAGAAAACGAATGCGGTTTATCATCATTACCTCTATGGGTAATTGTTATTCATGCTTTGCTTGGCGGCATGATACCGATTTTAAATTGTGACCTAAACTCAGGCTGCTCAATGGCTTTATAAATTACTATTAATAATTAAGAATCATTTTATGCAACGTCTAAACTTTATATGGCAACTCTCTCGCGTGAAAAAGCGGGTGATAAGTGTCATGATGGATATTTTACTTATTATCTTTGGTCTTCATATGGCGTTATGGACAAGGCTAGGTGATTTTCAATTTTTGACTGATGGTGATAGTTTATTACTGATAAGCTTAACAGTGATGACAACGGTGGCTATTTTTACAAAAATAGGTCTGTATCGTGCCGTTCTTCGTTATCTTACCTTTCAAGCTTTGTTTGTGGTGACGGCCGGTGCGTTATTGTCGGCAGTGTCTCTGGCGGTATTTGCTTATTACCTACAAGAACCAATCCCTCGCACGGTGCCTGTTATTTACTGTGCTTATTTAGCATTGTTGTGTGGGGGCTCTCGTTTGGTGGTTCGCAATCTTGTCTCGACTACTTCACCTCTGAAAGATTCTCGTGAAGAAGTAGTGATTTACGGCGCGGGTTCTGGTGGTCGACAATTAGCCGTTGCACTTAGAGCATCTGATAACTACCGAGTACGCGCGTTTATTGACGAAGATAAAACGCTAACCAATACGATGATCTTAGGTTTGCCCGTTATTGCGTTAAACAGAGCGGAAGCTTTAATTGAAAAGCATGATGTTTCAAAAGTTTTGTTAGCAATACCTAGCGCTTCTCGCGCTCGTCGTAAGCAAGTGTTGGATTTGTTGGCACCACTACCAGTGGAAATTCAAACCGTGCCTGAAATGGCAGATATTGTGTCAGGTAAAGCGAAAATTGATGAGCTTACCGATGTGCCCATTGAAGATTTATTAGGTCGTGATGCCGTTACTCCCCAGCAAGCTCTGATGGAAGCTAACATCAAAGGTAAAGTGGTGATGGTGACCGGTGCTGGCGGCTCGATTGGTTCAGAGTTATGTCGTCAAATCTTAAAGCAACAACCTAAAACTTTAGTGCTATTTGAAGTCTCTGAATTTGGTTTATATCAAATCGATCGCGAACTTTCATTAGTGAAAGAAACCAAAGGTTATGATGTTGAGATTGTCCCGCTACTAGGCTCCGTTCAGCGTTCACATCGCTTAATAACCTCAATGCAATCCTTTGGTGTACAAACGGTGTATCACGCGGCGGCTTATAAACATGTCCCTCTTGTTGAGTATAATGTCGTGGAGGGCGTGCGTAACAATGTGTATGGCACTTACTACACAGCGAAAGCAGCCATTGACGCAGGGGTTGAATCTTTTGTGCTTGTCTCGACAGACAAAGCGGTGCGCCCAACCAACGTGATGGGCACCACTAAGCGTATGGCAGAGTTAGGCTTGCAAGCTTTAGCTGAGCAAGAAAGCCCAAAAGCCAACGGAACCCGCTTTTGCATGGTTCGCTTCGGTAATGTGCTTGGTTCTTCAGGCTCAGTAATTCCGCTGTTTAAGAAGCAGATTAAAGCGGGCGGCCCGTTAACGGTCACTCACCCGGACATTACTCGATTCTTTATGACAATTCCTGAAGCTGCGCAGCTCGTTATTCAAGCGGGTGCGATGGGTAAGGGGGGGGATGTATTCGTGCTTGATATGGGTGAATCAGTGAAAATCACAGACTTGGCTGAAAACTTGATTAAATTATCAGGTCTTTCCGTTAAGAACGAAGATAATCAGCACGGTGATATCGAGATTCAATTTTCCGGCTTACGCCCTGGTGAGAAATTGTATGAAGAGTTGTTGATTGGCGACAATGTTGAACGGACAGCTCATGAACGCATTATGACGGCGCAAGAAGTATTTTTGCCAATTAGTGAATATGAAGCGCTGCTTGAGTCTTTAGATTTTGCTTGTCATAACTTAGAACATGAGATGATTCGGCAATTACTTCTGGATGCGCCAACTGGGTTTAACCCAACCGACGGTATTGGCGATTTAGTTTGGAATGCGAGTCAAATGCAAGGGAGTCGGATTGAAAACTGATAGACAATTAGAAGGCCTTGTAATGTGATTACAAGGTTTTTGACAGTGTGAGTGTAAAACGAGTACTTGATTTTCTAAGTAACTAGAATAGTTAACTAAACACAAAATGACATTTTTTTTCACATCCGATCCGGCTACCTGCGACGTTTCTTGATCTTCCGCTACAGTTTTGACTGTAAACTGTAGTAAAATTACGCTAATTTGTTTTTATACCGATTTATTTTGAATTGAACGAGGTCAGTCCTATGTCAGCTAAGAAGCCAATGGCTCTAGTGATCCTTGACGGTTACGGTTACCGTGAAGACAACCAAGACAACGCTATCGCGAACGCTAAAACACCAGTATTAGACGGTCTTATTGCTAACCAACCTAACACGCTAATCTCGGCTTCTGGCTTAGATGTAGGCCTACCTGATGGCCAAATGGGTAACTCTGAAGTGGGTCACACCAACATCGGTGCGGGTCGCGTGGTATACCAAGATCTTACTCGTATTACTAAGTCAATTTCAGATGGCGAGTTTGGCCAAACTGAAACGCTAGTAAATGCTATTGATAAAGCGGTGAAAGCTGAGAAAGCAGTTCACATCATGGGCCTTATGTCTCCAGGTGGCGTTCACTCTCATGAAGATCATATCTACGCGGCTGTTGAAATGGCAGCAGAGCGTGGCGCAGAGAAAATCTACCTACACGCATTCCTAGACGGCCGTGATACACCGCCACGTAGTGCAGAAAACACACTTGCACGCTTCCAAGCGTTGTTCGCCAAGCTAGGCAAAGGCCGTGTGGCTTCGCTTATTGGTCGTTACTACGCAATGGACCGTGATAACAACTGGGATCGCGTTCAAGAATCTTACGACCTACTGACTCAAGCAAAAGCAGAGTTCACATTCGACACAGCAGTAGCTGGCCTAGAAGCGGCTTACGCTCGTGACGAAAACGATGAGTTCGTTAAAGCGACTGAAATCAAAGCAGAAGGCGAAGAGTCTGCCGCTATCGTTGATGGCGATGCGGTTATCTTCATGAACTACCGTGCCGACCGTGCTCGTGAAATCACACGTGCATTCGTGCCTGATTTCGATGGTTTTGCTCGTGACGTTTTCCCAGCGATCGATTTCGTGATGCTGACTCAATACGCTGCAGATATCCCACTTCTATGTGCATTCCCACCGGCTTCTCTAGAGAACACCTACGGTGAATGGCTATCGAAAGAAGGCAAAACGCAGCTACGTATCTCTGAAACAGAGAAATACGCGCACGTGACATTCTTCTTCAACGGCGGTAAAGAAGACGAGTTTGAAGGCGAAGAGCGTCAGCTGGTGGCTTCTCCAAAGGTAGCAACGTACGACCTACAGCCAGAAATGAGTGCGCCAGAGCTGACTGAAAAGCTTGTTGCTGCAATCAAAGGCGGCAAATACGACGCTATCGTTTGTAACTTCCCTAACTGTGACATGGTTGGCCACACTGGCGTTTACGATGCAGCAGTTAAAGCCGTAGAGTCGCTAGACGAATGTCTTGGCAAAGTGGTTGAAGCAATCAAAGAAGCCGATGGCCAACTGCTTATCACCGCTGACCACGGTAACGCGGAAATGATGGTAAACCCAGAAACGGGCGGTATCCACACTGCGCACACTAACCTACCAGTTCCACTTATCTACGTGGGCAGCAAGAACGTTGAGTTCAAAGAAGGCGGTAAACTGTCTGATTTAGCACCAACAATGCTTTCTCTATCTGGTATCGCAATCCCGTCAGAAATGTCAGGTGATGTGATCGTTAAGTAACTTTTAACTTTCATCGAATACTAGAACGGCTGCGCGTTAGTGTGGCCGTTTTTTTGTATCTAGAATTTGAGTATAGATGCGAGATACGGGTAAACGAGTAGCGAAAAGCGATAAAGCCAAAAACAGAAAGAGAATTCTTTCTTTGCCTTTCGCATCCTGAATCTCGTTGACTTGTTACCTTCTTATCCCGTCATTCCAGAATAGAGGAACGAAATATCTGGAATCTCATACCTCGTATTACTTGTCATATTTGCTGTTCAACATTAAGAGAGATTCCCTATCACGCTCGTGCCTCGCTGTAGGGAATAACGTAATGATAAGGGGCTGGTTCGGGATTCGAGTAACGTGCTTTTCGCATCTCGTCACTCGCTACTCTCATCTTTCTCTACAACCGAACGCTCAAAATCCAACAACCACTCTTTGCGGTTCATACCGCCGGTGTAGCCGGTTAATGTCCCATTTACGCCAATGACTCGATGGCAGGGAACAACAATACTAAAGGGGTTCTTGCCGTTCGCACCACCCACCGCTCTTACGGCTTTTGGGTTATCCATTCTTTTCGCTTGTTCACCGTAACTGATGGTTTCCCCATATGGAATTGTTGTTAAAGCTGCCCATGCATTGAGCTGAAAATCAGTGCCTTGTGGCTTTAAAGGTAAATCAAAGCTTGTACGTTTTCCTGCGAAGTATTCATCTAACTGTTTTGTCGCCAGTTGGCAAAGCTCATCTGGATTGCTAGTCATTAGCTCTTCGTGATTTATATGGTCAATTTCAATAAGCGTCACACCATTACTAACAATGATCATCTTGCCAATCGGTGCGTCATAAAGCATTTTGTAAGTGGTGTCTTCCATGCCATCTTCCTTTTTCTAGTCTCTTTCTGCTCTCAAGCTCTTCGAATATCGATACTCGAATCTCTCATCTGCTCTTATATCTTTTCGTATCCCGGTTACCCGAATCTCGCATCTGCTCTTATATCTTTTCGCATCCCGGTTACCCGAATCTCTCATCTGCTCTTATATCTTTTCGTATCCCGGTTACTCGCATCTCGTATCTTTTTTTATACGAAGTGCAAAGCAATACCCCGAAACACCGCCCATGATGTTCCCCAAGGCTAAGCCAATAAACAACCCTTCGACACCATCAATTTGGCTACCTATCCAAGCAAAGGGCAAGGTGAATACAAACAGGCGCATGAAGCTCCATTGAAAGGCTTTGAGCGGTTGGTGCATTGCATTCATGGCACTAATCAGCATCATCACGATACCTTGGAAGCCATAGCTAAATGGGACGACTAACAGGTAATGCCACAATATGCCTCGCACCGACTCTTCTTGAGAGAAAAGGGCGGCCAAAGGAATGCTCAGTGGCACCATCATTAAGAAAATCAAGCCTTGGAACATCACAGCAAAACGCATACTGAGGAACAGTGCCTTAAAGCTGCGTTGAGGGTTGTTTGCGCCAAAATTCTGCGCCATGAAAGGCGTAAGGGCCGAGGTCAAGGACATCAACACAATGATAAGAATGGATTCAATACGCTGGGCAGCACCATAAGCTGCTACAGCTTCGGTTCCTTGTTTGGCTAGCATCATCATGATAATGGCACCAGCAAGTGGATTCAGGGCATTTGAAAGGGCAGCGGGTGTGCCAATAGTGAGGATCTGTTTCCAGTCATCGATGATGTTTTTTAGTTTGGGCGGAGCAAGCAACTTTTCTCGTATGGTTAACACATACAGTGAGCCACACAACGCACCAAACCAACTGAATCCGCTAGCAATGGCTGCGCCTTGAATCCCTAATTCCGGGAAAGGCCCGTAACCGAAGATCAGCAGCGGGTCGAGAATGCCGTTAATAAGGCCGGCTAGCATCATGATCTTAGCGGGTGTTTTGGTGTCGCCACTCGCTCGTATTGCACTGTTGCCTGCCATCGGAATCACAAGTAGTGGTATCGCTAAATACCAGACCGACATGTATTCGGATATCAGTGGCAGTAACTCAGGTTCAGCACCTAACAGAGTAAACATAGGCTCTAGCGTGAAAAGCCCTAGTGTTGATGCAAAACCAACAAGCAGCACCGCAAGTAATAAACCGTGACAAGTAAAGCGAGCCGCATTTTGTGCGCAACCTTGACCGAGTAAACGCCCAATACACGTCGAAAGGCCGATGCCAATCCCCATGGTGATGCAGTTAATCGCAAAGGTGACAGGGAAGGTAAAGCTCACCGCTGCAAGGGCTTGCGTGCCGAGCAATGAGATAAAGAAGGTATCAACAAGGTTAAACATCAAGATCGCCACCATACCGAATATGGTCGGTATGGTCATGGTACGCAATGTACTCTCAATTGGGGCGGTTAATAGCCCGTGCTTATCTTGCATCTAAAACGCCGATTTAACTAGAATGTGGGTAGAATACAGTGAATTGAGAATAGTCTGAAGATCGCTTTCATAAAGTTTACAGATCATACAATACTAACGGTATTCGGTGTGATACGATCCTACCGTTATCAATTTAGATATTTTGAGAGATTTACAGTGAAGCAGCAGACAGAACCACAGCCGTACTCCCCGCAAATTCCACCGATACATATAACAAGCGATGATATTGATTTGAGAGAGCTTTTTAATGCTTTGTGGAACGGTAAATTAATTGTCATATTAGTTACTGCTTTCTTTACTGCTAGTAGTATTGGGTTTGCTTTGTTAGCTCAAGAATGGTGGTCTTCTAATGCTAAAATCACAGCAGCGCAACCTCAAGATTTAGCTGCATATCAACAGCAAGTGAGGCAGTTTCAACCTGTTTTCGATATCTATCAAGAGGATGGCACAGTCCTTGTCAGTCAAGAGTTAGATGGTTTGGCTGATTCTGAGGTGTTGTTCCAACGCTTTGTGAATGTCTTTAATTCAACTAATAATAAGAGATCTTTTTTAGGTAGTAGTGTTGATTTTCAAGAATTTAAAAACTCGATAGATGTTGGCACATCTGATATGGAAGCTGATGAAGTTAGAGCCTTATATGCTGAGTGGTTTGACAGATTTTCGGCTTCTAAAGTCGCTCAAACGGATCGTAATTCACCATATATTATTAGCTTTCAAACAGCGTCTAAGGAAAGTAGTTTCGACTTGTTAACAGCTTATATTTTTACTACAGAATTAAAAGTTCATGAAGATGCATTTAATAACCTACGAGCTGTCGTGAATGGCAAGCGCAATGAGTTAATTCAACAAAAACGAATTTTAGAAAGTCAGGCAAACAATCAGTTGTTAGTTGAAACTGAACGAACAAAATATGCAGCCCAAATAGCCAAGTCTGCAGGAGTAGAAAAACCTATTCAAAATGGCAATGAAAATGAACTGTTTAGCATTAGTTTAGGTTCTAAGGGCTTAGATGCAAAAATTAAAGCTTTAGAATCAGTTAAAAACCTAAGTGTTATTGAACCTCGCCTACAACAGATTAATGCAAAGTTAGATATGCTAAACAACCTTGAAATCGATCGTACTGTAGAGTTTCAGACATTCCGTTATTTAGAAAGTGTTGAGCAGCCGATAACTCGAGATAAACCTAAGCGTGCTTTGATTGTCGCTCTTGGTACATTACTAGGTGGTATGTTGGGTGTAGCGATAGTTCTCATACGATTTGCGTTTAGAAAAGAAGATTAAGTTTCAAGTGGCTAGTGTGACTCACTAGCCATTTTTCTTTTTACATCCATTGTTGTTTGAGTTTCCTCACAAAAAGTCTCTTTCCCCCTTGGGTTCTTCCACATCGCCCCAACATATTGGGTAACCCCATGCCAATCGTGGCAACTATCAAATTAAATGGAAATTATCAGGAGATACGACCGATGAATATCCGTCCTCTACACGACCGAGTTATCGTTGAGCGCCAAGAAGTTGAATCTAAATCTGCTGGTGGCATCGTTCTAACTGGTTCTGCCGCTGAAAAATCAACTCGCGGTACAATTCTAGCTGTTGGCAAAGGCCGCATTCTAGAAAACGGTTCAGTACAACCATTGGACGTTAAAGTTGGCGACACTGTTATCTTTGCTGAAGGCTACGGCACTAAGTCTGAAAAAATCGACGGCAAAGAAGTTCTGATCATGTCTGAAAACGACATCATGGCGATCGTTGAGTAATCCACACTCCGACCATAATCAGATAGCTTTCATTTTCGATAGAACCTAAATGTCATTCCCCTACAGCGAGGCACGAGCGAGATAGGGAATCTGAAGCAGCTAATGATGAGAGAATACTGAATTTTCTCATTGTTGCTCCTCAGAATGATGAAGATGAAAGCCAACAACAAACAAGAATTTAAAGGAAATAAAGATGGCTGCTAAAGACGTTAAATTTGGTAACGACGCACGTATTAAAATGCTAGAAGGTGTAAACGTTCTGGCTGACGCGGTAAAAGTAACGCTAGGTCCTAAAGGCCGTAACGTTGTTCTAGACAAATCATTTGGCGCACCAACGATCACTAAAGATGGTGTTTCTGTTGCACGTGAAATCGAACTTGAAGACAAGTTCCAAAACATGGGCGCACAAATGGTTAAAGAAGTGGCTTCGCAAGCGAATGACGCGGCGGGCGACGGTACTACTACAGCAACAGTTCTTGCTCAAGCAATCATCACTGAAGGCCTAAAAGCCGTTGCTGCTGGTATGAACCCAATGGATCTTAAGCGCGGCATCGACAAAGCAGTTATCGCAGCGGTTGAAGAGCTAAAAGGCCTTTCTGTTCCATGTTCTGATACTAAAGCTATCGCTCAAGTAGGTACTATCTCTGCGAACTCTGATTCGACAGTAGGTAACATCATTGCTGAAGCGATGGAAAAAGTAGGTCGTGATGGCGTAATTACGGTTGAAGAAGGTCAGGCTCTGCAAGACGAGCTAGACGTAGTTGAAGGTATGCAGTTCGACCGCGGTTACCTGTCTCCTTACTTCATCAACAACCAAGAAGCCGGTTCTGTTGATCTAGAAAGCCCATTTATTCTTCTAATCGACAAGAAAGTTTCGAACATCCGTGAACTTCTTCCGACTCTAGAAGCGGTTGCTAAGGCATCTCGTCCACTTCTTATCATTGCTGAAGATGTAGAAGGCGAAGCGCTAGCAACTCTTGTTGTGAACAACATGCGTGGCATCGTTAAAGTAGCGGCTGTTAAAGCACCTGGTTTCGGCGACCGTCGTAAATCTATGCTGCAAGACATCGCTATCCTAACGGGTGGCACGGTTATCTCTGAAGAGATCGGCCTAGACCTTGAGAAAGTAACGCTAGAAGACCTAGGTCAAGCTAAGCGTATTACGATCACTAAAGAAAACTCAACCATCATCGATGGTGCGGGTAATGAAGAGATGATCAAAGGTCGTGTATCTCAAATTCGTCAACAAATCGAAGATGCAACGTCTGACTACGACAAAGAAAAACTTCAAGAGCGTGTAGCTAAACTAGCTGGCGGTGTTGCAGTAATCAAAGTAGGCGCTGCGACTGAAGTTGAGATGAAAGAGAAGAAAGACCGCGTTGAAGATGCACTTCACGCAACTCGCGCTGCAGTTGAAGAAGGTGTGGTTGCTGGTGGTGGTGTTGCACTTATCCGCGCTGCCTCTAAAGTTGCTGGCCTTGAAGGCGACAACGAAGAGCAAAATGTAGGTATCCGCGTTGCACTACGTGCAATGGAAGCGCCTATTCGTCAAATCACTAAGAACGCAGGTGATGAAGAGTCTGTTGTTGCTAACAACGTTCGTGCTGGCGAAGGTAACTACGGTTACAACGCGGCTACGGGTGAATACGGCGACATGATTGCAATGGGTATCCTAGATCCAACTAAGGTAACTCGTTCTGCACTTCAGTTCGCTGCATCAGTTGCTGGTCTTATGATCACGACAGAAGCGATGATCACAGACAAGCCTCAAGATGCGTCTGCTGCTATGCCTGATATGGGTGGCATGGGCGGTATGGGTGGCATGGGCGGTATGATGTAATCATCCCCCTTTCTCGTAACAGAGAGAGCCATACATAAGCTTTAGAAAACGGAGACCTCGGTCTCCGTTTTTTTATGTTTTGAAATCGTTATCCCCTACAGCGAGGCACGGGCGTGATAGGGAATCCGCTTTAGCTATCAGCATTTGAGGGTGTTGTGTTCTGAGATTCCAGATACTTCGTCCCTCAGTTCTGGAATGACGGTTGTTATTGTCTAAGCTATTTTGTGTATCGTCATTCCCTACATCGAGGCACGAGTATGATAGGGAATCTGCTTTGCCTATAAGCATTTGAGGGTGTTGTGTTCTGAGGTTCCAGATACTTCGTCCCTCAGTTCTGGAATGACGGTTGTTATTGCTTGAGTGATTTTGTGTCTCGTCATTCCCTACAGCGAGGTACGAGCGTGATAGGGAATCTTTACAACCTTCAAATAGAAACATGGGCCTAGATCGCTACTCTTACCTCTCACCGTATCCCTTTCTTTATATTGCTCTTTATGATTTAGCAGCTTATATTCAACAGTACAGTTATGACATTGATTTAACATGGATAGCTGTTTAATAAAGGACAATAAATGCTTGATTAAAAATGGATTAATCAAGTGAACAATAAGTCAGTGGAGACTCCCCCAATGAAAAAACTACTTTCAGTACTTGCTGTGTCTGCAGCAGTAATGGCACCAGCGGCATTCGCTTCTTCGCCTGTTATGTTTTCAACAATTAATGGCTTCAACGCACCTGATTCAGATGCGGTTGGCGGTGTGCGTTTGGCTCTGCTTCACGGACAAGTAAACGACCTTAAAGGTGTCGATCTTGCCGTTGTTGGTATGTCTGAGACGCAAACGACCACAGGTGTGAACCTTGGTATTTTTGGTGCATCAAAAGTGAACCAAGAAATGACCGGTGCATCTCTAGGTTTCTTCAACTGGAATACGGGTAAAACAACCGGTGTTAACCTTGGTGCTGTGAACATTACTAATGATGTGAAAGGCGCGAACGTGAGTTTCGTCAACTACTCAGAAGGTAACACTATGGTTGATGTTGGTGCCGCGAACCTTTCAGAAGTGTCTACGGTTCAGGTTGGTATCTTCAACAAAACCAACAAAATCGAAGGCGTACAGGTTGGTCTGATCAACTGTGCTGACAACGGTTTCTTCCCGTGCTTCCCGATTGTAAACTTTGCTAAATAACGCTGTCGTTTAGCCTTTGGTTCTACCATTGGCGAGCAACGTTCAGTTAGTGCATTAGCTTTTAAACGCTAAGCCTATCAACGCCTAAACCCTTGTTTGGGCGTTATTACATTCAATTCCACTTCTACGATAAACTTTTCAAATTACCCAATAAGCATGTTGTTTTATATTTGTTGTTGCGATGTTTAAATTTATAAGTACAATGTGCGATAAATTCCTAATGATGATTTATATGCTTTGATTAACCACCATACCGTCGATTTTAAAAAGGCTTTCTTAGGCCTGACCGCCAGTTTTTTAGTAGTTTTGAGCTTGTTGCTCGTTGATTCAGCGGAAGAATCAGATAAACAGTATGGAATGGAAAACCAAGGCGTGACGCGCTCTTTAGCGGAGCTCACACAGATCATAAATGCGCTTGAGTACAACATCACTGCGCTTTATCCACTGCATGGGGATACCTACGTATTCTCGCATGACAAAAAGATCGAAGGTGAGACGTGCTACTTCACCAGTGAGGAGCAACATGCCCCTCGTTTTGATTTTATGTTCTCTGGCCCTCGCGAGATGTGCAACCCGAAATCGGACCTTTATACTGAAGCGGGTAAGCGCCTGTTCATCGCGCCGACCATGGCTTATTTTGCTAATACCATCGATACCATTTCTGCGATTTATTTCATTTCAAAAGAGAAGTTCATTATCTCTTCGCCTTCTGACTTTGCCAGTTACATTAAGGGCGATACCTTTGATTCGGTTGTAAATAGCAGGCCTTATTGGGTGAATACGATTCGCTTTGGCTTAGCTCAAGGGCAAGACCAAGTGGTGTATACCGGCCAATATGATGACTACCTTACTGGTCAGAAAGTGGTGACCTTAACCAAAGGAATCTACGTCAATGGTGAGTTTAAAGGGGTATTAGGTGTCGATGGCTATGTATCTAACCTAGTATCGAATCCTACCCATGGCTACAAAGTCACCAGTACGCGAGGCGCAAACAAATATGGGTTTATGGACTTTACCTATTCCAAGCCTCTGTACGTTGACGACATTGACACCCAGCTATATCTGAGTATTGAAGAAGATAAGAGCGAGCACTTTCTGCATGTGTTGGAGATGGAGAAGATTCAGCTTTCGATACTGTTGGTTTTGTATCTGCTCTCGGTTTTATGGCTATGGCGCTTCTATACAAGACAAGAGCACCAGCGTCTAAATGACCTTGCAATGCGCGACCCATTAACGGGCTTGCTGAATCGACGTGGTTTTGAGGCTCGATTACTGGCCCAGGATGAGGAGCCGATTATTGGTGTTGGCGTGTTTGATATTGATGATTTCAAAGTCGTTAATGATCAGCATGGCCATAAAGTTGGGGATGAGGTGATTTGCCATGTTGCTCGGTTGATGCTGAACAGCGTTAGGCAGCAAGATATCGTGGCTCGATTTGGTGGCGAAGAGTTTGTTGTTGCGATTACGGGTGAGTCGTCGGAGTTACTTTCATCGATCTTTGAGCGAATTCAAAACGACATCAGCCTGCAGAGTTATCGATGCCCTACGGGTGACAAGATTAGTATTTCTGTGTCTGGCGGCGCGACGCTTTACTCTTTGTATAAGTTCGATAGTGTCGGGCACTTGTGGGAAAACCAGAGTATTCGTTCGTCTGATGAGCAGCTCTATAAGGCAAAGGCTGCGGGTAAGAATCAGGTGTGTATTCAGGTGTATTAAGCGCTTTGGTAAAAACTCAAAGCCTAGTCGTTTGACTAGGCTTCTTTTTTTGTCTCTAAGGAATTGTGTCTAGTAGATCTCATTCAAGGTGAGAGGCTACTTCTTCACGCGACCTTTTCTCATCCACTTTTGGTGAACGCCACGGCGTAGGCTTTGGAAGCTGTTTTCCACTTTATCGACACCAAGCAGAATCACTAGCGCCATTAGCGTAATAATGACCGACTGGGAAAGGTGACCAAGTGCGATCATCATACCTAATGCAGCGAGCACCCAGATAATCGCGGCTGAAGTGACACCATGAATCTTTCCATCCAGAGTCATCATTACCCCAGCGCCAAGGAAACCAACCCCAGTAATGATCTGACCAAGCACACGAGCTTGATCGAGCGTGTTAGGGGAAAGGCTAATCGCCATAGTAAGGAAGAAATAGGTACCACTGATGATCAGAATCGATGTCCTGATCCCTACTGGTTTACCGCGTGTTTGTCGCTCGATACCGATTAACGAACCACACAGCATACATACTGCAAGGCCTGCCCAGCTAAAGGGGGCAAGGTTGAGAGTTTGTTCTATAAATTGTGTCATATCACCCCTCCTAAAAATTTAGAATAGAGCCGAGTATGCTAATAATAGACCGGACGATCGAACAAAAACTTTTTGTCTTAACGATTGATAAAGGTGACGTAAAGTCTAGCAGCCGTCTGTTGTTAAGGTGAAGACAGGTGTCGTGGTCTCCGTCGCTTCTTGGTACTCAAGGTAGCAGTTATCAGCCTGATTTTTTCGGCTCGAAGGCGCATAAAGAATAATGCCATCGTTCGCGTCAGTGTTGGTAAAGAACCAGTCAGCTCTGCCCGTATCTCAAACTGCATCCAAGAACGTGGATTCGATAAGCATTGACCAAGTTTGATCGTTCATCGCTGCAGGGTAACCGTAAGCGACCAATATATCGTCACCCTCAACATTCACTGACGCACTCGCTGCTTTATCTAAGCCTAATGCCGATGTCTTACCATAAAGCATAGCACTTGCACCCTCCATTCCGCCTTTGAGGCCATTTAATGTAGAGATGCGCGCATCAGTTTGAAGGTTGAGGAACTTAGAAGCTGCGGTGACTGACACAATACCTAGAATCACGATCACCACGACCAGCTCGATGATGGTGAAACCTTTTGAGCTGAACTTAAGCGCTGGTTGAGATGTGATTGCTGGTGGATCAATTGAGGTATTGTGTTTCATTGATACAACTTCTCTATTCAATGTGTAGGTCGAGTGGTGTTTTGCTGCTGCGTCCACCAATCTCACGGGTTAACTTAGGTACTAGGTAGCCAGAGACCTCAGAGATTAACTCCTTAAAGTGATGCTTCGCTTCTTCATCTGAAATATAGAAATGAGCAGCGCCCTGAACCTTATCAAGTACATGCATATAGTAAGGTAAAATGCCGGCATCGAATAGCTTTTCGCTTAATTCTTTCAATGAGTTAGCGCTGTTATTTACACCTTTAAGCATCACACCTTGGTTGAGCAGAGTTGCACCACTTAACTTAAGCTTGTGGAAGGCTTGTTTGAGCTCTAGGTTGATTTCGTTGGCATGGTTAATATGGCTCACCATCACCACATTAAGGCGAGTTTGAGCTAACAATTGGCACAATTCATCTGTTACTCGAGCGGGAATTACAACCGGTAATCGGCTATGAATTCGAACGGTTTTCACATGTGGGATTTGTTCGATAGCATGAATCAGCCACTCTAGTTCGCTATCTTTTGCCATCAGTGGATCGCCACCCGACAAGATAACTTCGTTGATCTCTGAGTGAGCAGCCACATAGTCTAGGCTGGTTTGCCAAACAGACTTCGAGCCCTTGTTATCTTGATAAGGGAAGTGACGACGGAAGCAGTAGCGGCAGTTAATTGCGCAACCGCCTTTTACAATCATCAATGCTCGATTTTTATATTTGTGCAGTAAGCCCGGAATTGCGTTCTCTTGCTCTTCCAGTGGATCAGCAGAATAGCCTTGGTGTACCTCAAACTCTTCGCTTAGCGGTAAAACCTGTCGTAGCAATGGATCGTGTGGGTTGCCTTTTTCCATTCGTTCGACAAAGCTAAGAGGTACCCGAAGTGCAAATAACTCACGAGCAGCAAAGCCTGCTTGCCACGGTGTTGGGTCTATTTCCAATGCCTCAAGCAGTTTTGTCGGGTCAGAGATCGCATTCGATAGTTGTTTGAGCCAGTTTTGCTCAACAGATTCGACTTTTCGGGTTATGATATGCGGCATTGAAATTAACTCAAAGATGTGGAAGAGAAAATCATGGCGTCAGTAAGCACCAATGAATTCAAAGGCGGTTTAAAATTCATGTTAGATAACGAGCCTTGCTCAATTATCGACAATGAATACGTTAAGCCAGGTAAAGGCCAAGCGTTTAACCGTGTAAAACTTCGTAAACTGCTGTCAGGCAAAGTGTTAGAGAAAACATTCAAATCAGGCGAAAGCTTTGAGCTTGCAGATGTTGTTGACGTTGAACTAGGCTACCTATACAACGATGGCGAATTCTACCACTTCATGAACAACGAAACATTTGAGCAAATCGCAGCAGACGTAAAAGCAGTTGCTGACTCTGCAAAATGGTTAGTTGAAAATGACGTTTGTACTCTAACGTTGTGGAATGATAACCCTATCACAGTAACTCCACCAAACTTTGTTGAGATCGAAGTAACTGAAACCGATCCTGGCCTTAAAGGCGACACACAAGGTACTGGTGGTAAGCCTGCAACTCTAGCAACAGGCGCGGTAGTTCGCGTACCTCTATTCATCGCAATCGGTGAAGTTGTTAAAGTTGATACTCGTACTGGCGAATACGTTGGTCGTGTGAAGTAATTTACTTCAAGTATCTGAAAAGGTCGCTTAGGCGGCCTTTTTTTGTATTTAAAACGCAGATACGAGTAAGCGAGATGCGGGATACGAGATACGAAAAGCAGGAAGATCAAGAGTGAGTTAGAGGATAAGAGGTTCGACAAGCAACAAAAAAGCAGAACAAGATAACCCTGCTCTGCTTCTAGTCTTTCGCTCTTAAGCTCTTCGACACTCGATTACTCGAATCCCGCATCTGCTCTTAAGCTCTTCGATACTCGTTTACCCGAATCTCGAATCTGCTTTTATCTCTTAAATCATAAAGATGAAAATAACAGATAACGCGCTGATTAGGCCTGCAACGAAGTAGCAGCCAACTTTACCCGCAACGCCGACGTGGAACTTAAGGTCGTGCATGCCGTGGTGAAGACGGTGCATTGCGTGCCACATTGGCAGTGCTAGCGTACCGATGATGAATAGGGCACCGATAATGCTGGTGGCAAATTCAGACACACGCTCGTAGCTCATTGCGTCAGCATCAATGATGCCCATCGGCACTAAGATACCTAACACTAGAATCGTGATGGGTGTGATCATCGCGAACCAAGTACCGCCAGCACCAAATAGGCCCCACCAGATTGGCTCATCAGAGCGTTGTGGGTTGTGGTTAACAGGTTTTACTTTGTAATTTGTGTTCATAACGAAAGCTCCTTACACCACAACAAGAACGATTAAAGAAATAAAAGCCACTGCTGCCCACTGGGTCAGTACGATGATTCTTTTATCAACCAATTTGCCTTTAAGGCGGATTGGCATTACTTGAGGCATCATGCTGAAGAAGGTCTGAGCGTGCAGCAAGCTGCCTAGCAGTGCCACGATGTTGATACCAACGACGATAGGGTTGGCCATAAAGCTCAACCAACCAACCCAAGCTTCAGGGCCTTTTACTAGTGCACCCAAACCGAAGGTTAGGAACAGAGTGAATAGAATCAAAGGCAGTACAGTCGCTTCACGTAGCATGTAGAAGCGGTAGAACGGATGGTTGCTCCACCACGTTCTCTTCATCTCACGAACATAAGGCTTACGATTGCTCATATTATGCCTCCTCTGCTGTTTTTACTTGCGATCCATCAGGCTTGAACATCGAGATAACGAAGTCCATTGAAGACTCAACTTTGCCTTGGTTTACTGCCGCTGCTGGGTCTACTTTCTTCGGACATACGTCAGAACAGTAACCTACAAACGTACAGCCCCAAGCGCCATTGTCGCCATTGATAAGCTTCATACGTTCAGCTTTACCATTGTCACGGCTATCTAGGTTGTAGCGGTGAGCAAGAGCAAGTGCCGCAGGGCCGATGAACTCAGGGTTTAGACCAAACTGAGGACACGCTGCGTAACACAAACCACAGTTGATGCAGCCAGCGAATTGTTTGTACTTCGCCATTTGCTCTGGAGTTTGGATATTAGTGCCGTCTTCTGGCTTACGGTCGTTACCGATGATGTAAGGCTTGATCGCTTCAAGGCGCTCGATGAACGGCGTCATGTCGACAATCAAGTCTTTCTCGATTGGGAAGTTAGCCAATGGTTCAATTTTGAAGCCGTTTGGATAATCACGTAAGAAGCTCTTACACGCCAGTTTTGGCACGCCATCAACCATGATGCCGCAAGAACCACAAATCGCCATACGACAAGACCAACGGTAAGACAGGTCTTTATCTAGGTTGTCTTTGATGTAACCGATCGCATCAAGTACTGACATGGTTTCATCAAATGGCACTTCAAAGGTTTGAAAGTGAGGTTCTGCATCGTGCTCAGGATCATAACGCAGGATTTCAATTTTCTGGATTCGATTCGCTGACATTATGCTTGCTCCTCTTCGCTCTTCTTAGCATTCTCTTCTGCTGCTTTTTCAGCGGCAGCGGCTTTCTCTGCAGCTTCACCGTACAGACGAGCTTTAGGTTGAGATTTAGTAATCTTAACGCCGCTGTAGTCGATAGTTGGTGCTGCATCTTCGTTGTAGAACGATAGAGAGTGTTTCAGGAAGTTCACGTCATCACGTTCTGTGCAGTTGTCGTCTAGACGTTGGTGCGCACCGCGAGACTCTTTACGAAGGATCGCTGAGTGAACCATCGCTTCAGCAACTTCAAGACCGTAGCCGACTTCGATAGCGTAAAGTAGGTCCGTGTTGAACACTTGGCCTTTGTCTTTAATGCTGATCTTCTTGTAGCGAGCTTTCAGTTCAGTGATTTTGTCGATGGTCTTTTGCATCAAGTCTTCTTGACGGTAGATACCACAACCCGCTTCCATGGTGTGACCCATTTCAGTACGGATATCAGCCCAGTTCTCGTCGCCTTCTTGAGCCAAGATGCCTGCGATGCGATCTTCAACCGCTTTCACTTGCTTAGCGATAGACTCTTCGTTCCAGCCTTTGAATTCAGCAGCGCGTTTCACTGCTTCTTCACCGGCTACGCGGCCAAATACCACGAACTCAGCCAGAGAGTTAGAACCTAGGCGGTTTGCACCGTGCAGGCCAACTGAAGCACATTCACCAACGGCGAATAGGGCTTTAATGCGAGTTTCACAGGTACCGTTAGTTTCAATACCACCCATGGTGTAGTGAACGGTTGGACGAATTGGGATTGGCTCTTTTGCTGGGTCTACGTTTACGTACGCTTTTGCTAGCTCACAGATAAACGGTAGACGCTCTTGCAGGTACTCTTCACCAAGGTGGCGAAGGTCAAGGTGTACGACATCACCAAGTGGGTGCTTGATGGTGTTACCTTTCTGCTGCTCGTGCCAGAATGCTTGAGAAACTTTGTCACGTGGACCCAGTTCCATGTATTTGTTTTTCGGCTCGCCCACTGGAGTTTCAGGGCCCATGCCGTAATCTTGCAGGTAACGGTAGCCGTTCTTGTTGACGATGATACCGCCTTCACCACGACAACCTTCGGTCATCAAGATGCCAGTGCCCGGTAGGCCCGTTGGGTGGTATTGAACGAACTCCATATCACGCAGTGGTACACCGTGGCGATAAGCCATTGCCATACCGTCGCCAGTTACGATGCCGCCGTTGGTATTACAGTGGTAAACACGACCTGCGCCACCGGTTGCTAGAACAACAGATTTCGCTTTGATGGTAACAAGCTCACCTTCAGACATGTGAATCGCGATTAGGCCTTGTACTTCGCCGTCTTCAACGAGCAAATCCACCACAAAGTACTCATCAAATCGTTTGATTGTGTCGTACTTCATCGAAGTCTGGAACAGAGTATGAAGCATGTGGAAGCCGGTTTTATCCGCTGCGAACCACGTTCTCTCTACCTTCATACCGCCGAATCGGCGTACGTTTACTTCACCGTTTTCTTTACGACTCCATGGGCAGCCCCATTGTTCCATTTGGATCATTTCGCGAGTCGAGTTTTCAACAAAGTATTCAACAACATCCTGTTCACATAGCCAGTCGCCACCGCCAACAGTATCGTTGAAGTGGTTATCTAGGCTATCTTCGTCTTTAATTACCGCTGCTGAACCGCCTTCTGCTGCCACCGTGTGCGAACGCATTGGGTAAACTTTAGAAATCAGTGCAACTTCCAATTCAGGATTAGCTTCAGCTGCTGCAATTGCTGTACGAAGACCAGCGCCGCCTGCGCCGATGACTGCGATATCTGTGGTAATTGTCTTCACAGTTATTCTCCAGTGTGATGCGGAGTATTCCGCTTGTTATTATAAAAAGCCTATTTAGGAGGTTCTAAATCGTAGGAACCATTTAGCGCCCCTAAGCCTTAAGTGGTAGGTTCAGTGTAAGAGAGGAAGGTATTCGAAAAGTTGATGCATTTGGGTTTTTAGGTCGGTAATGCATATGGAGGCATAGAAATTATAGGTTATGTGACTGCAATCACGGCAATGAATTGTTGATAACGATTAACCCACAGGACGGGTGTTAACGGCTTGTTGAGTATGATTTTTGTTATCAATGTTGATGTGAAAGCTGTATTGATAATTGTATTGTAGAACGTAATTTTCTGGCTTCATTAAAACAACATTTTGCTTTCACGAAGAGAAAGATAGAAGCTTACAAAAGCGATGAAAGGTGGTAATTTTCGTCGCCTAGAATTCAGTAATATGGAACTCAATAATGCACTCTACATGGCAACCGGCCGCAACCATTAAACAGTTAAAGCAACGTGCTGATATCCTTAATCAAATTCGTCAGTTCTTTGCTGAGCGAAACGTGATGGAAGTGGATACGCCGGCGATGAGCCACGCCACGGTGACGGACGTGCATTTACATACTTTCAAAACTGAATTCGTAGGGCCGGGTTATGCGCACGGTCAGCCACTGTTCTTTATGACTAGCCCTGAGTTTCATATGAAACGTCTATTAGCGGCAGGCAGTGGCTGTATTTATCAAATTTGTAAATCTTTCCGTAATGAAGAAAACGGCCGTTATCACAACCCTGAGTTTACCATGTTGGAGTGGTATCGCGTTGGTTTTGATCATCATGACCTGATGGATGAAATGGATTTGCTGTTACAGCAGGTACTTAAATCGGGCTCAGCAGAGCGAATGACATATCAACAAGCCTTTATTGATGTGTTAGGTGTGTGTCCACTGGAAGATTCGATGGATACCCTAAAGCAAGCCGCAGCAAAACTTGGGCTCAGCGACATTGCAGATCCAGAAGAAGACCGTGATACCTTACTGCAGTTGCTGTTTAGTATTGGGGTGGAAGCAAAGATAGGGCAACAAGTGCCAGCGTTTGTTTATGACTTTCCGGCTTCACAAGCGGCATTGGCTAAGATTAATCCTGAGGATTCGCGAGTGGCGGATCGCTTTGAGGTGTATTTCAAAGGCATCGAGTTAGCAAACGGCTTCCATGAGTTAGACAAACCACAAGAGCAGCTCAAGCGCTTTGAAGATGACAATGCCAAACGCATTGAGATGGGCTTATCGCCTCAACCGATTGACCATCACTTGATTGAGGCATTAAAAGCGGGCTTACCAGACTGTGCGGGTGTTGCTTTAGGTATTGATCGTTTGATCATGCTGGCGCTGGGCTACGACCACATCGATGACGTGACAGCTTTTCCTTTCCCACGCTCTTAGCTTTTTTCTTCTGTTTTTATTGAGAGTGAATAGTCATTAGCTATTCACTCTCAGCTTCCAAACAGCTTTACTAGCTGACCAGAATACCTGTACCACTATCTTACTAGGATACCAGTACCAATAACGGCAACAATGGCACCGATCCAAGCGTAGGCATTTGGTCTCTGTTTGGTGTACAGCCAAAGTATTGGTAACAACATGATCGGTGTGGTTGAAGATAACAGAGCAACCATACCGACATTGCCTTCCTGCAACGCATACAAGATCAGCGTCATTCCCACCGCCATCGCTAAAAATCCGTTAACTGCGGTAATCGCGAATATTTGACCATTCATCGGGTTGATTGCGCGTGAGAGCTTGGCGCCCGTTAAGCGAAATGCGGAGTGAGCAACAAAAGCGGTGATCATACGAATTGCTGAAGCGGCAACAGGGTCTATGCTGGTTTGCATCACGGGTTTTGCGATGATCCCACCTAATGCTTGGCAAATTGCGGCAGTGATTCCGAGAGCTACACCAATCCACAGTGTGCCCTTGATGGTTTCGAGTTGGTTGTTGGCTTGTCCTCGACGACCAAAGAATATAGCGGTTAATACACCACTGAACACCAAAGCTGAGCCAATCAGCTCAACCGAAGTCATGCTTTCACTAAACAGGAAGTAACCAAGAATCGCCGAGAACACGGCGTGACAAGAGAACAGCAAACCTGCTTGGCGCGGTCCCATTCGATTCAAACAAGCAAATAGGGCGGTGTCACCAATGAAGATGCCAATCAGGCCAGACAGCATCATCGGCGTGACGAGGTCAGCTTCGACCGTTGACCAACCACCGGTAAACCAAGCCATGCTCGATAAGATGATAGCGGTACAACCCATGCGCCAACGGCTATAGGCGAAAGAACCTAAGTGTTGAGCAGGCTTTACTGACATCAGGCTCGCGATGGCCCAAAGAAAAGCGGCAGCAAGAGCCAACCATTCGAATCCCATCTGAATAACATCCTTGTGTCTGGGATAAATTAGCTCATCAATATGCATTAAACCGGACTGAGAACAAAGTGATTCTTATGAAAAGAGTCACTTTGTTTCAGTTATCGGTTTACGTCACCTGCCGCTCGGGGTGAGGTTTAACTTATGTTGCTTGAGATGAGTTAAACCTTAAAGCGCTCCACATCTCGGCGCATCGACTCAGCAGCGCTACTCATTTCATTTGAGCTATTGCGGCTGCTTTCAGCTTGTTGTGCAAGATCGTCGGAGGCATCTTTGATCCCTTGCGTATTGCGACTGATGTCTTCGCTTACTGCGCGTTGCTCTTCTGCAGCACTCGCTATTTGTAGCGCCATATCGTTGATTTCAGTGATCGCCTGGGTGATTTTAGTGAGGCTGCCATGAGCTTGTTCTGCGAAGCCAACGCTGTTCTCTGCCAGTTGGGTGCTGGTGGTCATGCTTTCAACGGCATGTTCGGTATTCTTCTGCAGCGTATCAATCATCACGCGGATTTCTTCGGTCGAGCCATGCGTTCTTTGGCTGAGCACTCGCACTTCATCGGCGACAACTGCAAACCCACGACCTTGTTCACCCGCTCGCGCCGCTTCAATCGCGGCATTCAACGCCAATAGATTGGTTTGTTCGGCAATGCCTTGGATGGTGGAAAGGATTTGATTGATGCTTTGCGCGTTGTTTTCCAGTTCTCGGATAACATTGGCTGCGTCTTCAACTTGAGTTGCAAGACCAGTAATCGCATCGCGGTTTTGTTGAATAACCTCTTGGCCTTCGTTACAAGCGGTGGCTGACGCTTGAGAAGCAGATGCAGTCAGTTCGGCATGGCTCGCCACTTCTGTTGCCGTAGCCGACATCTCATGAATCGCGGTCGCTATTTGATTGATATCGTTTTGCTGATTCTCAACTCGAATGGATGATTGGGTAGCCAGTTGATTGGCTTTCTCTGCATGATTGTTTAAATCGTGGCTGTGTTCAATAACGCCCTTTAACATGCTTTGCATTTGGCTTAAGAACTGGTTTACAAGCTCAGCAAGCTTACCTATCTCATCCATGCGTGTGATATCAATGCGTTGAGTGAGGTCGCCTCTGCCTTGAGCAAGCTGAGTCAGTGCTTCTGATAAGGTTTGTAATGGGGAAAGTAGTCGGTTGATCACCATTGTGCTCGCAATCGAAATCACGATGTACAACATCAAAGAGGTCAGGGAGATGAACTGAATCGCGTCAGATACCGCAGAGAACGCCATTTCTTTATCGATAACAATACCTAACGACCAGTCGGTATTCGGGACGTTGGCAATGTAGACCATTTTATCCCCTTGGCCAGGCCAAGTTAGCGTGGTGATCATTTGGCCTTGGATCAGTTGTGACACCTTATTGGCCGTTAGCTCAGGGTTCAAACTGGTCAGTGGTTTCTGACTTAGCTCTTCATCACTGTAGGCAACGATGTTGTTGTTACCGTCGACTAAAAACGCAAAGCCATCGTTATCCAGTTTCACGTTGAGTACGGTGTCGATAATGCTGGTTACAGTTAGGTCTGCCGCGAGGACACCTTGTCTTTCACCGTTGAATGCTTTTGCAAAGCTGATGACAATGCTGCCGTCAAAGTCTTGATAAGGTTCAGTAATGATGAGGTCTGATGTTGCGTTGGCATCTTTATACCAAGGGCGGGTGCGCGGGTCGTAGCCTGCTGGCCAGTCTTCCCCTTTGTCGCCATAAGCGATAGAGCCATCGCTGAATCCTGCATAAACAGACAAGAATTGTCCGGCTTGTTTGGTGATGAGTAACTCACGGTCAGAGTTACTGTTACTCGAAATGGTCGGCTCATTAGCAAGCATCATATCGCTGCGAGTAGAGAGCCAATCGGCAATATAATTCGTGGTGCCAGCACTGACATTTTTCATTTCTTGGTTGATCGCGACTTCAGTTTCTTGAGTCAGTTGATTAACCGATATCCAGGCTTGAGTGCCACTCACGACGGCAATAATGACCGCAATTGCGATCTGAATTTTAAATTTAATAGTATGTCTCAAGGTCTATTCCTCTCTTATTAGACAAAAACCTAACTACAGTGACGTACTTGATGGTGAATTGATGTGTCTCTGATGCGTGTATAGTGCCGCTGTCTACCGGGGAATGAATGTGTTTGAAATCATAAATTCTAAATATATTTACTCTGCTTTTTGTAAAACAGTGAAGTAAAATCACAGTTAGTAATTGATTTAAAAATCAATTACTTGTTCTGGTAATTATCCGTGATATAGCGCTAATCAGCGCTAAATTTACATTTAGCGCCTTAGTCCTGAGTAAGGGTGATCGTTTAACGTCTTTAGGTGATGATGAACAACGCGAGGTAAACCATCAGCAAGCCCACAATACCTAAGATGATGCCCATCTTCGCCATGTCTTTGCTTTCGATAAGCCCGGTCGAGTAGGCCAGTGAGTTTGGTGGTGTCGATACTGGCAGAATCATACCAAGTGACGCAGAGAAGGCGACCACAACCAGCAAGCCTTGCAGGCCACCAATCGCAACTAGGCTTTCCATGGAAGCACCAATCGCAGCGGCTATAGGCATCAGCAAGTTGGCAGTCGCAGTGTTTGACATGAAGTTCGCCATTAACCAACACACAATAGATAACGTCAGTACCACAGCCGCCGGTGACAGCGATTCATAGTCAATCGCGTGTGCGAGTGCAGCGGCTAAGCCTGTTTTATCAAGGCCGATACCAATCGCAATACCCCCTGCGACCAGCCACAACACATCCCAGTTGATCAGCTTGAGCTCTTCTTTGCCCATGATGCCAGTCAGAGTAAACACAGCCAGTGGAATGATAGACACGACATAGGTGTTCATGCCATGCAGTTTGGTGGTCATCCACAATAAAATTGTCGCAGCGAAGGTGATGTAAACAACAATCGCTCGCCAACTCTTTCTGAATTGTCCATCGAGCTTGAGTACCATGTTTCTTTCTTTAGAAGGGAAGAGTTTTTGTAGAAGAAACCAAGCGATGGTGAGTTGGATGATCACAAAGGGTAAGCCCATCATCATCCAGCTAAGGAAGTCGATGGTGTTTTCACCCGTTAGGTATTGCAGCGCGATGGCATTGGGTGGTGTACCGATGGGTGTCGCAATACCACCGGTGTTGGCAGCAATTGGAATACACAATACGAGCGCCTTAATCCCCATATCGCCTTTTGGTGCAGAAGCTACGATCGGACCGAGCAGCGCAAGCATCATTACCGTCGTTGCAGTATTCGACATGAACATCGAGAACACGGCGGTGATCAGCATTAAACCCAGCATGATGAAGCGCGGTTCTGTACCAAATGGTTTGAGTAGCACTCGAGCTAAGTTGTTATCGAGTTCGTACTTGGATGCGGATATCGCAAGGGCAAAACCACCCATGAATAGAATGATGATTGGCGACGAAAATGCACCGAAGATGTCGGTATATTTGATTAACTCACCGAGATCGTGCCCCGCTGGTGGATTTCTAAATAGGTGTAAGCCTTTGTCAGAAATCATTACCAATTCAAGCGCAATGATCAAAATGGAAGTGGCAAATACCGGAACAGGTTCAAGCACCCATAACAGAGCCGCTAATAAGAATATCGCCAATAAGCGGTGTTGAATCAGCGTGAGATCATCGATTGGTATTGAATCAATTGGCATGAATAACACGCCTAAGGGAATCGCAAAACAAATCAACAGCTTGACCAGAACGCCAACATTGAGTTTAGGCATGTACAAAGACCCTATGAATAAAATATCTTCAAATAGAGTAAGTTATCTGGATTTCTGGTACTTGGAGACGGGTTGTAAAATCGAAAAGTTGTTTAAGGTTTCGACAGTTGTTTTGTTTTTGGTCAATCTTTTATCTGAGCAATTAGAGGCAAGAGTGAGAAGCAGCAGGTAGGCTGGGCAGGGTTTGAAAGCTTGGGTTGTTAGAGCTTGAGTAGCAAATGAATCGGTAGAGCTAAGAAAAAGGCGCGTTCTTCTCTGATATAGAAATAGTAACGCGCCTTGAAAGCTTAATGAATTAACTCTGAGAGTTACGCTTGGTCTGTGTTCTCAGCTGAATCAACAGTTTCAGTCTCAACTTCTTTACTAGCAATGTGCGCGAAAGGTGTACCAAGAACCGTTTTCTCGCCATTTTGCATCGTGTCGTCAAACTTGATCGCATCTTTAGCGAACAGGTTGATAACGGTTGAACCAAGCTTAAAGCGGCCCATCTCTTCGCCTTTCTTCAAGATGATAGCTTTGTCACCTTGTGCAGGGTAATCCCATTTGTAAACTGAGTTACCACGAGGTGGCGTGATGGTCCCCGCCCATACTTGCTCGATGCTGCCTACGATCGTTGCGCCAACCAGCACTTGTGCCATTGGGCCAAATTCAGTATCGAAGATACACACTACACGCTCATTGCGTGCGAATAGGTTTGGAACGTTCTCTGCCGTTAACGGGTTAACTGAGAAAAGGTCACCTGGAACGTAGATCATCTGGCGCAGCGTGCCGTCGCATGGCATGTGCACGCGGTGGTAATCACTTGGAGACAGGTAAAGTGTTGCGAACTCACCGTCTATAAACTCATCCGCTAGCGCAGCATCACCACCCAATAGCTCGCGAGCTGAGTAGTTATGGCCTTTCGCTTGAATCAGTTGACCGTCAGTAATTGGGCCAAATTGGCTTACACGTGCATCTGCAGGGTGAACAATAACAGACTCACCTTCAGCGATAGGGCGCATGCCTTCTTTCAATTCACGCACGAAGAATTCATTGAATGTTTTAAAGTGTTTTGGATCGCTATGCAGAGCTTCATCCATGTTCACTTTGTATTGCTTGATGAACCAGTTGATGATCGCTGTCGTTAAGCTGCCCGCTTTAGCAGACGCAAGTTTGCCGACTAGGCGAGTTAATCCATGTTGTGGAATCCAGTACTGCAATCCAACTTTAATCTTATCCATTGTATTAATTTTCCAATGCTAATTGTTTTTCAATTAAATCTGTCGATGACGGTTTAGGGCGCGAGATGTTACTTAACTTCGCGCCAATTGTCAGTAAATGCACACATTTGTTCACAAAAACGCGATTAGAGATCGGCTTTTTTGTTGCGTGAATACTGACGGTTATCTTTGTTACTCGCCATGCTTTCAATGATGCGGTGGTAGTTGTCGAAACGTAATCGACTGATCTTTCCGTTTTCTACCGCTTCGCGCAAGATGCAGCCTGGGTCATCAATGTGTTTACAGTCACGGAACTTACAACCGCCAAGGTAAGGCTTGAACTCGATAAAGGCTTCAGTGATTTCGTCGGCTTCTAGGTGCCATAGGCCGAATTCACGTACTCCTGGTGAATCAATCAGATCACCACCAGAAGGGAAGTGGTATAAACGAGCTGCCGTGGTTGTGTGCTGACCAAGACCTGAGTTCTCAGAGACTTCGCCTTCTTCAATGTCTAGCGTTGGCATTAATGCATTCACTAGGCTTGATTTACCCACACCCGACTGACCAACAAAGATGTTGATACGGTCTTTGAGTTCAGCTTCAAGCTCTTTGATGCCGTAGCCAGACTCTTTACTCACGAACATCACTTTGTAGCCGATCTTCTCGTACTCTTTAAGTGTTTCACGGTATTCAGCAATCTGCTCATCAGTCAGTAGATCGACCTTGTTCAGCACAACAAGCGGTGCGATGTTCACTGTTTCTGAAGCAATTAGGTAACGGTCGATAATATTAAGTGATAGCTCTGGTAGCACAGCCGAAACGATAACCATTTGGTCGACGTTCGCAGCCACCGGCTTTAGGCCATCGTAGTAATCAGGGCGAGTCAGCATTGAAGTTCTCGGTTCAACCGCTTCCACAACGCCAGAAATACCGGCCATGGATTCTAAGCCTGCGCGCCAAGTCACTCGGTCACCAGAAACTAAAGTCTCGATACTACGGCGTAAGTTACAACGATGAACTTCGTTAGTTTCAAGATCTTCGATATCAGCATGTTGGCCAAAGCGCGTAATCACGAGTCCGCTTTTGGTTCCGCCAAGCATGTTCTCATCCCATTGGATAGAATCTTCTTTCTTGAGTCGCTTGTTCTGGTTGCTACGTACACGACGTACTTGACCTTTGGTTAACTTCTTTTTTTTAGCCACAATTTTTCACTTAACACATCTAACTTGATGATTGGGGACTCAAACAGGGTGTTGCTGGTACCACGTGATTTCGATGGTCCTAAAGCTAGTTTGAGTATAGTTATTTGGGTATAGTACCTCTTTTACACATAAACAAATAGGCGACGCCTTATGTCCTTTAGCGATCAGAACCTTATTTGGGTTGATCTAGAGATGACAGGACTTGATCCTGAAACTCATAAAATCATTGAAATTGCTACTATCGTTACTGATAGTGAGCTTAACATCCTGGCTGAAGGACCTGTTTTGGCTATTCACCAACCTCAGAATGAATTAGACAAGATGGACGAGTGGTGTACAACGACTCACACCGGCAGCGGCCTCGTGAAGCGAATTCAAGAAAGCACGGTTTCAGAGCAAGATGCCATCCAACAAACGATTGAGTTTCTTGAAAAATGGGTACCAAAAGGTAAGTCACCGATTTGTGGCAACAGCATTGGTCAAGACCGTCGTTTCCTATACAAGCACATGCCAGAGTTAGAAGAGTACTTCCACTACCGCTATGTAGACGTAAGCACTCTGAAAGAGCTGACTCGTCGTTGGAAACCTGAAGTGTTAGATGGTTTTTCTAAGTCGGGAAGTCACCTTGCGTTAGACGATATTCGAGAGTCGATCGCCGAGCTGCAGTACTACCGAAAAACGATTATTAACATCTAGTCGAATAAAATGATCACGTTTATCTAACTTTTCAGGGACATAAGAGCCGTTTTTTTTGCAAATCTGTGTGCTTTTACAGCAGTTGAGTAAAAAGTTTCGTAATTTTGCATTAAGGACTTGCATCACAAAAAAATGCTCTTATAATTCGCAGCCCTGAACGGCGAAAGACGTTTTCAGATTGCGATACTAGCTCAGTTGGTAGAGCGCAACCTTGCCAAGGTTGAGGTCATCGGTTCGAACCCGATGTATCGCTCCAATTTGTAGGTTATGGCGAAAGCGGTAATCGAAAGGTGAAAGACCTTTTATAATGCGATACTAGCTCAGTTGGTAGAGCGCAACCTTGCCAAGGTTGAGGTCATCGGTTCGAACCCGATGTATCGCTCCAAATACTTCTCGGTTAGAGAAAAGTCTCATTGTCTTAAACAATGCATCCGGACGCGGGATGGAGCAGTTTGGTAGCTCGTCGGGCTCATAACCCGAAGGTCGTCGGTTCAAATCCGGCTCCCGCAACCACATTACAGTTAAGCGCTGTTTGTTGCCCAAGGTAGTAAGAGTAGCGAGTAACTAATGCGATACTAGCTCAGTTGGTAGAGCGCAACCTTGCCAAGGTTGAGGTCATCGGTTCGAACCCGATGTATCGCTCCACTTTTATTCGAATAAGAAGTCATATTCTTAGAAGTCATCTCCTAGAGAAAGTACTCAGAATGAAAATGGTTTAGTCTCATTGTCTTAAACAATGCATCCGGACGCGGGATGGAGCAGTTTGGTAGCTCGTCGGGCTCATAACCCGAAGGTCGTCGGTTCAAATCCGGCTCCCGCAACCACATTACAGTTAAGCGCCATTTATTGCCCAGGCTATAAGAGCAGCGAATAACTAATGCGATACTAGCTCAGTTGGTAGAGCGCAACCTTGCCAAGGTTGAGGTCATCGGTTCGAACCCGATGTATCGCTCCAGTTTAAAGTTTCATCAACTTAATTGATGCATCCGGACGCGGGATGGAGCAGTTTGGTAGCTCGTCGGGCTCATAACCCGAAGGTCGTCGGTTCAAATCCGGCTCCCGCAACCACATTACAGTTAGGCGCCATTTATTGTCCAAGGCAATAAGAGCAGCGAATAACTAATGCGATACTAGCTCAGTTGGTAGAGCGCAACCTTGCCAAGGTTGAGGTCATCGGTTCGAACCCGATGTATCGCTCCAATTTAAAGAATCATCAACTTAATTGATGCATCCGGACGCGGGATGGAGCAGTTTGGTAGCTCGTCGGGCTCATAACCCGAAGGTCGTCGGTTCAAATCCGGCTCCCGCAACCACATTACAGTTAAGCGCTATCTGTTGCCCAAGGCAGTATGAGCAGCGAATAACTAATGCGATACTAGCTCAGTTGGTAGAGCGCAACCTTGCCAAGGTTGAGGTCATCGGTTCGAACCCGATGTATCGCTCCAAATTCTCTCTTTTTAGAGAACAGAGTCATTAACTTAAATAATGCATCCGGACGCGGGATGGAGCAGTTTGGTAGCTCGTCGGGCTCATAACCCGAAGGTCGTCGGTTCAAATCCGGCTCCCGCAACCACATTACAGTTAGGCGCTATCTGTTGCCCAAGGCGGTAAGAGTAGCGATTAACTAATGCGATACTAGCTCAGTTGGTAGAGCGCAACCTTGCCAAGGTTGAGGTCATCGGTTCGAACCCGATGTATCGCTCCACTTTCTTTTCGAAGAGAGAGGAAGCCTCATTGTCTTAAACAATGCATTCGGACGCGGGATGGAGCAGTTTGGTAGCTCGTCGGGCTCATAACCCGAAGGTCGTCGGTTCAAATCCGGCTCCCGCAACCACATTACAGTTAGGCGCTATCTTTTGCCCAAGGCAGTAAGAGCAGCGAATAACTAATGCGATACTAGCTCAGTTGGTAGAGCGCAACCTTGCCAAGGTTGAGGTCATCGGTTCGAACCCGATGTATCGCTCCAGCTTTCTTCTAAAAAGCTATTAAGACTCTTTAAACCACCGTGTTTTTCTTTAGATCACAGAGTTTAAAGGCGACCTTAAAGGTCACGCTCTTTCTTTAATGCTGCGAAGCATAATCCCCCCAAAAAGCAAATAATCCTCCATCATGGTGGATATTTTTTTGTCTTAAATTTTTCTTAGCAACTGGAATGCTAGTAAACATCAGGTCTCTGAAGCAGATACTTGAGGTTTTTCACATCTATAAACAGACTTATCCACAAAATGTTAGGTGTGGATAACTTGGTTGATAAAGTTATTTCAGGCTTAATTCTCTACCTATCCCTAAAAGATCTTTCTTGTTTTCAATATATTAGATGAACTGTGGCGATCGTAACTTATTGTTTTTTATCAAGTTGGATGCTTATCTTGGATTTGATAAAAGATCGTTAACTTGTTGTTTTTTGATCTTAATCATTTATCGGTACTGTGTTTAACTTTGCGCGGGTGTCGGAAGTTTACGAGAGTTCTGAATTTTTTCCACATTGCTAGAATTGAGAACAAGGTCAAACATTGTTCTAAAATTATGTGCAACGAGTTGTCTTAAATGTTGGACTGTTAGTGGGGGCTCGCCTGCCATACATTGGTATATAAAGCGTTAAGCGTCTCTTGGTAGTCCTTTCTCAACAATACGTATCAGTCTGTGCTTTTTGGTGGAGATTTTGCTGTTACTTTTTTGCACACAGTTATCTTGTTGCACGCCGCTAGCGTTAGGTAACTGTTGTAGTTGTTTATTCAAAGCCCACTCAATATGGACATCTAGCATTTCGTTTTTGCCTTGATGGGACTCCAGGGTTTCAACAATGCGTTGTTGAAATGGCGCATTGCCCATCGCAACAAAGATATTGCGCAACCACTGGGTGTGGCCGATACGTCTTATTGCGGAGCCTTCCATTTTCTTTAGGAAGGTCGCTTCGTCCCAACTTGAAAGTGCAACCAGGTCAGCCTCTTGGAAGTCTTCTCTGCGGTGAAAGTCGGTTTGTTCTGTGAGTTCGGCATGACGGTTCCATGGGCAAACTAACTGACAATCATCACAACCGTAGATACGGTTACCAATGGCGTCTCTAAATTCTTCCGGGATCACACCATCATATTCAATGGTTAAGTACGATATACATTTGCGCGCATCCACCACGCCATCATCAATAATGGCACCCGTTGGGCAAGAAGTGATACATGCGGTGCATTTGCCGCACTCATCGACACTGGGTTCATCCGTTGGAAGAGGGATGTTAACTAACAGCTCCCCGAGAAAGAACCAAGAGCCAGCGTCTTTATCAAGAATTAATGAGTGTTTACCTGTCCAACCCAACCCTGCTTTTTGAGCGAGCGGTCTTTCCAAAATAGGCGCTGAATCGACGAAAGGGCGTGAGTCTAAACCTTCGACCTCTTTTTCAATTCTTTGTCCCAGCTTTTTCAACTGGTTACGGAACAATTTGTGATAATCGCGGCCTAAAGAATAACGGCTGATGTAGCCTTGAGTGGTATCGCTTAGGTTAGAGGCGAACTGAGCTTCTGGTGGTAGGTAATTCATTCGAGCGCTGATCACTCGAATTGTGCCTGGGTGAAGTTCATCAGGACGTGCACGCATCATCCCATGTCGAGCCATCCAATCCATTTCACCGTGATTGCCAGCATCTAGCCATGCTTGAAGAGGGGCTTCGTGTTCACTTAAGTCAACATCGCAGATGCCAACTTTTTGAAAGCCTAGCTCTTTTCCCCAGATTTTAATTTTTTCAGCAAGATGGTCTAGATTCATGGCTTAATTCTTATTTTCTCTGTTTTACAATTAGAGATAAGGCTAATTAAAATTAGGTTCGGCAAAAATGGGGGCGGATCTTAACGGATCTTAGTGGTGTTGACCAGAACAGACGCGTTTTGAGCAGTATTTTTCATAGAACTTACACTTGAGTGCTTGTCTCCCAAAAGCATCACGGTTTACTATTCTTGTTCTTTTGATTTTTATATAGTCAACGATCGATTTTTAGAGAACGTATTCATGAGCACGAAACAATTTACTTTGAAAGATGAACAAGCAACGATTCAATTAGGAACGGAGCTTTCTAATCTTTGCTCACAGCAGACGACTATTTATCTGCATGGTGATCTTGGCGCAGGTAAAACGACCTTCAGTCGTGGCTTTGTAAAAGCACTTGGCCATCAAGGAAATGTAAAGAGCCCAACGTATACTCTAGTTGAACCTTATCAACTTGCAGATTGGCAGGTGTACCACTTTGACCTTTATCGCCTAGCCGATCCTGAAGAGTTAGAGTTTATGGGAATTCGTGACTACTTTACTCCGGATGCTATCTGTTTGGTTGAATGGCCTGAGAAAGGTTATGGGATGCTACCAGAAGCCGATTTGGATATTGATATTCGTTACCAAGACGATCACCGTATTGTTTCTTTAACCGCTAATAGTGAATACGGACAGCGCTTACTTAGTCAGTTGGAGTTATGTTGATTTCTAAACGCCTTATTTCAACAGTGGCCATGATGGCTGCTGTTTTTTCTATACTGTTTTCTTCACTTGTTTCTGCAAACTCACTGAAAAGTTTAAGGGTTTGGCCTTCTCCAGAAGAAACTCGTGTGGTTATCGACTTAAAATCAGAAGCGGACTTTAGCTATTTCACCCTGAGTAGCCCGAGTCGTTTAGTGGTCGATTTAAAAAATACCAATCTTGCGACTAAGTTACCGGTCGTGGTGAAAGATAGCCCTGTTCTATCTAAAATTCGTAAGAGCTCACCGCCAGACAAAAACACTTATCGCTTGGTTTTTGAGTTAAAGAAGTCGTCTAAAGCTGATTTGTTCAAACTGAGCCCGACTCCGGGTGGTCAGTATGGACACCGTTTGGTGATCGACTTACCTCATGGTGCGGCAAGTAAAGCGACATCGACGCCGAGTAAGCCAACGGTAAGTAAGAATATTAATCAGGTTAAACGTCAGAAAGACATTTTGATCGTGATTGACCCTGGCCACGGCGGTGAAGATCCTGGCTCAATCGGTCCATCTCGTAAATATGAGAAGAATGCGACTCTGAGTATTTCTAAGAAGTTAGCAGCTCAATTGAATGCGATTCCGGGGATCAAAACTCGTATGACTCGTAATGCTGACTATTTTGTGAACCTAAATCGACGTGTCGCGATTGCGCGTGAAAACGAAGCTCATCTGTTTATTTCTATTCACGCCGATGCTTTTACGACCCCTCAACCAAGAGGTGGTTCGGTGTTTGTGTTGAACACTCGACGCGCAAATACCGAGATCTCTCGATGGATCGAGAACAAAGAGAAACAGTCTGAATTACTCGGTGGCAGCGGTGCGGCTTTTACAGGCAATATTGATGATAAGAACGTAAACCAAACCTTGCTTGATCTGCAGTTCAGCCACTCTCAAAAAGAGGGCTATAAACTTGCAACAACCATTCTGTCTGAGATGGGTAAGGTTGCGAAACTGCATAACAGTAAACCAATCAATACCAGTTTGGCGGTATTACGTTCACCACAGATCCCATCGGTACTGGTAGAAACGGGCTTTATTTCAAACCCAACCGAAGAGAAGTTGCTTTTCCAACGTTCGCACCAAGACAAGCTGGCTCGTGCTGTGACTAAAGCGGTCGTTAAGTATTTGAAGGCTAACCCGCCTGAAGGGATTATCTTGTCTAATGCAACGTCATCAACGGGTAGCGTGAGCCAACATAAAGTGTCTCGTGGTGAGTCTTTGTCTGTGATTGCGAGCAAGTATGGTACGTCGACACAGACGTTGATGAAGTTCAACAATCTGAAATCGAGCAGCCTAGCAATTGGCCAAGTACTTAAGATTCCAGGCAGCACTTCAAGTTCATCATCAAGCAGTGCGGTTAAAACGAAAACCATAACTCACACGGTTAAGTCTGGAGAGTACCTAGGTAAGATCGCCAGCCGCTATAAAGTGTCGGTGGCTGATATTAAACGTGAGAACCGTTTGAAATCAGAGACGGTGAGAGTGGGTCAAAAGTTACGTATTACGGTTGAAGTGAAAGATATCCCTCTGCGCAAACATAAAGTTGCAAGAGGCGATTACCTTGGCAAGATTGCGTCGAAATATGGCGTGAGCGTCAACAGCATTCGCCAAGCGAATAAGCTAAGATCTGACAGTCTAGCTATCGGCCAAGTGTTGATTATTCCTCACAAGTAGTCATGGGAATACTAAGCGGCTTCAGGTATATCAATGTTAAAAAAGAAGAACTAGTGCAAACGTAACAGCGTTTCCATCAATGGCAGTAAGGTAGCTATAAATATGACGATAAAAATACTGCCAGCTCGGTTAGCTAACCAAATCGCAGCGGGTGAGGTGGTAGAAAGACCCGCTTCTGTTGTAAAAGAGTTGGTTGAGAACAGTTTGGATTCGGGTGCCACTCGTATCGATATTGATATCGAGAAAGGTGGCGCTAAGATGATCCGCGTTCGTGACAATGGTAAGGGCATCGTCAAAGATGAGCTTGCCTTAGCACTGAGCCGCCATGCGACCTCTAAGATCCATACCCTTGATGACCTAGAGGCGATCGTCAGCCTCGGTTTCCGTGGTGAAGCGCTGGCGAGTATTAGCTCTGTTGCGCGCTTAACCATGACTTCACGTCCTGCCACTCAAGATCAAGCTTGGGCAGCACACAGTGAAGGTCGTGATATGCAGGTCAAACTGCAGCCTGCGGCGCACCCTATTGGTACTTCGGTTGAGGTGTTGGATCTGTTCTTCAATACGCCAGCACGCCGCAAGTTCTTACGCACCGAGAAAACCGAATTCACGCATATCGATGAACTGCTTAAACGCATCGCATTGAGCCGTTTCGATGTGACGATCAATCTGCGCCATAACGGTAAAATGATTCGTCAGTACCGCGCTGCCAAGACAGAAGTTCAAGCAGAAAAGCGCATCGCTGCGGTATGTGGCAATCCTTTTGTTCGTCATATGCTTAAGATCGAGCTTGAGCACCAAGGTCTAAAACTCCATGGCTGGATCACCACGCCAGAAGGAGCAAGACAACAAAGCGACTTGCAATACTGCTATGTGAATGGTCGTATGATGCGTGACAAGCTGATCAACCATGCGATTCGTCAAAGCTACGAAACCAGCCTGCGTCCAGACCAATTCGCGACGTATGTGTTGTTCATTGAACTTGACCCGCATCAGGTGGACGTGAATGTTCACCCTGCAAAACACGAAGTACGTTTTCATCAAGCGCGCCTTGTGCATGATTTTATTTACCAAGCATTGAGCGATGGTTTAGCACAGAGCAAACAGATCGATGCTGCGCCAATCAATCAGTCAGCTTTTCATCAATCAGAAGTGATTCATCATCAGCAAGATAGTACGAGCTCTGCAGTTGATGGTGTTGCGAGTTTCGCTGAGCCAGAAAGCGTAATGCCTAGCAGTTCGGATCAAACCCAAGTTTCGGATAGGGTGCGACACGCTATTGAGCAAACGCCTGCCTACCCGAGAAAAGCAGAATCAGAGCACGCTTTTGATAAGCCTCAACACAGCGTTAATGATGGTGGGCGACACTATGCTCCATCAACCAGCTCAAGTTCATCTGCTGGCAGAAGCTCGTCTGCTAGTGAAAGCAGTTTTACCGGTTCTCCTCGCCAAGAGTGGATAGAGTCTCGACCTGAACCTAAAAAAGAGAAAGAGCAACACCAGCATTATGGTGAACCCGCGCCATCTAAGCGAGAAGTGAAAGCTTATAAAGAGCTTCTGAAAACGCCTGATTTTGATGATCAAGTTGTACAGCCATCATCTCCTCAAGAGCACGTGGTACCAGTAGAAACCAGAGATAACATAGACAAAGAAGCTAAGCCTTCTCAACAGAATCCCGTTAACTTGAAACCAAGAGCACCTGTAACGGACTTGGGTAAAGCGGTCTCGATTGTGGAACGTCAATATCTGGTGATGGGCAATAAGAACGGCAGTGTGTTGGTTTCTTTGGCTAAGGCTGAGTTATTGCGTGTTGTTGGTCAGCTTGATACTCGAGGGGGCGCGTTAAAAAGCCAGCCACTATTGGTGCCCTTATCGATTAAGCTGGGCAGTGAACTTGTCGAAGTTGCTAAGGCGCTGAGTCAAACTTTGGCGTTACTGGGGATTGAGCTTAAGGCGCGAAACAGCGAGGCGGTAATGGTGATGGGCGTGCCTTCTCCTTTAAGGCAGCAAAACTTACAAATTTTGATCCCAGATCTGTTATCTTACGCGGCTTCATTAAACGCTCAGATTGTTGATAATCACTCGGCTAATGTTTCCAGCGACCTATTGCCATCATTGGTCAACTGGATCGGGATTCAAACGGCACAAGTAAAAAGCGACTACACTTTATCTGAAGCGGTTCAACTAGTTGGGGAACTTGAACAACTTTGGCATGGTCTACTTCCATTAGAAGATCCAGAGTTTGTTAATCCTATCGACTTTTCAGCGACTATAGCCGCGTTTACGGTTTAATTTTTTCGCGACAACATTTGTCTTTTTAGCTGAATACGTCGCGACACAAAGCCCTTTGCTAAAAAGCGCTAAAACAGAGAAGCAAATACAAAATATCATGACTGAAAAATTACCTTTAGCGTTGTTTTTAATGGGCCCAACGGCGTCAGGAAAAACAGATTTAGCTATCCGCTTACGTCAGAAATACCCTGTAGAGATCATCAGCGTCGATTCGGCATTGATCTACAAAGACATGGATATTGGTACCGCTAAACCGGATGCGGAAGAGCTTGAGCTCGCGCCTCATCGCTTGATTGATATTTTGGATCCAAGCGAAGCGTATTCTGCGGCAGATTTTCGTCGTGATGCGATCAATGAAATGAATAAGATTGTAGCGGAAGGTAAAATCCCGTTACTTGTTGGCGGCACAATGCTGTACTACAAAGCATTGTTGGAAGGTTTATCGCCATTACCAGCCGCGGATCAAGAGATTCGTAAGCAGATTGAAGCGGAATCTATCGAACAAGGTTGGCAGGCATTGCACGATCAATTAAGAGAGATAGATCCCGTATCCGCTGAAAGAATACACCCAAATGATCCACAAAGGCTTTCAAGGGCATTGGAAGTTTACCGAATTTCGGGTAAAACATTAACAGAGCTAACTCAAACGAAAGGCGATAGCCTGCCATTTCGTGTAAAACAATTTGCAATAGCTCCCAAGGAAAGGACTGAACTCCATCGCCGCATTGAGCTGCGTTTCGAGAAGATGATAGAAGCGGGATTTGAAGATGAAATGAAGGCGTTGTACGCCAGAGAAGATCTTCACCCTGAACTGCCATCGATCCGATGCGTTGGTTATAGGCAGATGTGGGATTATTTAGACGGTAATTGTGATTTAGACGAAGCGGTTTTCCGTGGTGTCTGTGCAACCCGTCAGTTGGCCAAGCGACAAATCACCTGGTTGCGCAGTTGGGATGATTTAACTTGGTTAGATAGCGAAAACATTGATCAAGCGTTAGAAACTCTTTCAGATGCAATAGCATCTGATTAGTATTGCTGTGTATAATGTGATCGCTTTTGCGTGAATATACTCTGGAAAGGATCCGTTATTGAGGCTTTTAAAAAATCACAGCCTTTCAATAACAACGGAGTTTTTTTATTCATTTAGCTCAGATGCAAAGGCCGCACCTTTTTGTGCACCACTAGCTAAATAATTACAACAAAATACAAATAAGGAAAATAAAATGGCTAAGGGGCAATCGCTACAAGACCCATTCCTAAATGCACTCCGTCGTGAGCGCATTCCAGTCTCTATCTATCTTGTTAACGGCATTAAGCTGCAAGGTCAGATCGAGTCTTTCGATCAATTCGTGATCTTATTGAAGAACACAGTAAACCAAATGGTTTACAAGCATGCGATTTCTACTGTGGTACCTGCTCGCGCAGTGAGTCACCACAGCGGCGAGCAACGCACGCCATCTGATCGTCCAGAGAAGACTGAAGATTAATCGTTCAATTGATACAGCTTGCGCTGTAATAAGGAGTTGGCTGCTTGTTTGACCGTTATGAATCCGGCGAGCGAGCCGTACTTGTTCATATCAACTTCACGCAAGAGGGAGAATGGGAAGACCTAAGCGAATGTGAAATGCTGGTCTCCTCAGCGGGGGTAGAAACGCTACAAGTGATTACTGGTAGCCGACAATCCCCACTCCCTAAATACTACGTTGGAGAAGGTAAAGCCCTAGAAATCGCACAAGCTGTTCAGCTAACCGGTGCTGAAATTGTGATTTTTAACCACTCCCTCTCTCCTGCCCAAGAGCGAAACCTCGAGCAATTGTGTAAATGTCGTGTGATTGATCGCACGGGTTTGATCTTAGATATCTTTGCACAACGTGCGCGAACTCATGAAGGTAAGCTACAAGTTGAGCTCGCTCAGCTTCGTCATATCTCTACTCGATTGATTCGTGGTTGGACTCACCTTGAAAGGCAGAAAGGTGGTATTGGTCTTCGTGGTCCAGGTGAAACTCAACTGGAAACCGATCGACGTTTGTTGCGTGACCGTATAAAGGCAATACTACGTCGTTTAGCGAAAGTCGCTAAGCAGCGTGAACAAGGACGACGTGCTCGTAATCGAGCTGAAATCCCAACAATTTCTTTGGTTGGTTATACCAACGCAGGGAAATCAACACTTTTCAATCGCATCACAAGTGCTGGTGTTTATGCGGCAGACCAACTGTTTGCAACTCTAGACCCAACACTACGTAAGATTGATTTGGCAGATGTCGGGCCTGCAATTCTCGCAGATACCGTAGGTTTTATCCGTCATCTACCACACGACTTGGTCGCTGCGTTCAAGGCAACATTACAAGAGACGCAGGAAGCTGACATTTTGTTACATGTTGTTGATGCCAGTGATGACCGTTTTCGTGAGAACATTCAGGCTGTTCATGAAGTATTAGAAGAAATTGATGCTCATGAAGTGCCAACCCTTGTAGTCATGAACAAAATTGACTGCATGGAAGACCAAAAACCTCGAATTGAAAGAGACGAAGAGGGCGCACCTCGCGCTGTTTGGGTTTCTGCAATGGAAGGAGAAGGTATTGAACTGCTGTTTGAAGCTTTAACTGAGCGTTTAGCTAGCCAGATGGTTCAATTCCGGTTGTGTATTCCACATCAACATCAGGGCCGTATTCGCAGCTTATTCTTCGAGATGAAATGTATTCAACAGGAAGAGTATGATGAAAATGGTAACTTGTTGATAGATATCCGAATGCAACAAATAGATTGGTCTAAACTTGAAAAAAGAGAAGGGGCGCTCTTAGGTGACTTTATCGTTACCAAAGAGACTGCTACAGTATAACGTCATATCAAATGATGGAGCTTTCTAATGGCGTGGAATGAGCCTGGAAATAACAACAACGGCGATAATAACGGCCGCGATAATGACCCTTGGGGTAATAAAAACAATCGCGGCGGCCGAGATCAAGGACCGCCAGATCTAGACGAAGTGTTTAATAAACTAAGTCAAAAGTTAGGTGGCAAGTTTGGTAAAAAGGGTGGCAACGGTAACGGGCCATCTATTGGCGGTGGCGGTGCAATTGGCTTTGGTGTCATTGCCGTTATTGCTATTGCTATCTGGTTCTTCGCTGGTTTCTACACCGTTGGCGAAGCAGAAAGAGCAGTAGTACTTCGACTGGGTCAGTTCGACCGTATTGAAGAACCTGGTCTTAACTGGCACCCACGCTTCATCGATGAAATCAAAGATGAGCAACTAGTAAACGTTCAAGCGATTCGTTCTCTACGTGCTGCTGGCACGATGCTAACGAAAGATGAAAACGTTGTGACTGTTGAAATGGGTGTTCAATACCGTGTTTCTGACCCATACAAGTACTTGTATCGTGTAACGAATGCAGACGACAGTTTACGCCAAGCAACCGATTCTGCTCTTCGTGCGGTAATTGGTGACTCACTAATGGATAGTATCCTGACAAGTGGTCGTCAGCAGATTCGTCAAAGCACTCAAGAAACGTTGAACCGTATTATTGATAGCTACGACATGGGTATTCTGATTGTTGACGTGAACTTCCAGTCAGCACGTCCACCTGAGCAAGTGAAAGATGCATTTGATGATGCTATCGCGGCTCGTGAGGATGAAGAGCGTTTCGAGCGTGAAGCTGAAGCTTACCGAAATGACATTCTTCCAAAAGCAACAGGTCGAGCTGAGCGTTTGAAGAAAGAAGCGGTAGGTTACTCAGAGCGCACAGTTAATGGTGCTCTAGGTCAAGTTGCTCAATTCGAGAAACTGCTACCTGAATACCAAGCTGCTCCTGAAGTAACACGTAACCGTATGTACCTAGATACAATGGAAAAAGTGTACTCAAGCACATCGAAAGTCCTGATTGATTCTGAATCAAGCGGTAACTTGCTATACCTACCAATTGATAAGCTAGGCGCACAAGGTGGTTCTCAGTCGGGCTCTCGCCCTGCAAAAGCATCATCAACTTACGATCAAATTGAGTTAGAAACTCAAGCGGATCCTAAGCCTAGCACTCAAACTCGTTCAGACAGTTCACGCCAAGGGAGATACTAATAATGCGTAAATTAATGATCCCTGTATTAGTTGTGACGATTGCCCTTCTATTGATGTCACTATTTGTGATTCAAGAAGGCGAACGTGGCATGGTAATTCGTTTTGGTCGAGTTCTCGATGACAACGGCGTATCACGAATCTATGAACCAGGCCTGCACTTTAAACTGCCTATGTTTGATCGCGTAAAAGTACTTGATGCTCGTATTCAAACTATGGATGGCCGTTCTGACCGTTTCGTAACATCAGAGAAAAAAGACGTTCTAATTGATACCTACGCAAAATGGCGTATTGCTGATTTTGGACGTTTCTATCTGAGTACCGGTGGCGGTAATATCATGACGGCAGAAGCACTTCTTGAGCGTAAAGTGACAGATGTTCTTCGTTCTGAAATTGGTTCTCGTGAAATTAAGCAGATTGTGTCAGGCCCTCGTAATAAGGACATCCTGCCAGACTCTGCTGATAGCGAAGTCGTCACAACGGTAGCGGCTGCAGAAGCACTAGAAGTTGATGGCGAACGCGATAAGATCATGGAAAACGTTTTGTCTGGAACGGCAGAAAGTGCGATGGCTGATTTAGGTGTTGAAGTTGTTGATTTCCGTATGAAGAAGATTAACCTTCCTGACGAAATCAGTGAATCTATCTACCGCCGTATGCGTGCAGAACGTGAATCGGTTGCTCGTAGACACCGTTCTCAAGGTCGTGAGAAAGCGGAAGTTATCCGTGCTCAAGCTGAGCTAGAAGTGGCAACAGTTCTTGCTGAAGCTGACCGTACAGCTCGAATCACTCGTGGTGATGCGGATGCAGAAGCAGCGAAGATCTACTCTGATGCGTTCAGCAAAGATGCTGAGTTCTACGGCTTCATGCGTTCATTGCAAGCTTATGAGACATCATTTAGCGATAAGAGTGACATTCTAGTACTGGATCCGAAGACAGACTTCTTCCAATACATGAATCAAGCAAGCGGCGCTCCAGCAAAATAAGCTGATGCGTTAGCGAATGCTTAGCTCAATAAGCAAAATACGTTAAAACTTAAAAGGCTCCCATTGTGGGAGCCTTTTTGTTTTCTACGACCTATCTAAGGACGAGACACCTTTGAAGATTCACTATTGGGACGAGGGGAGGCACTCAACAGCGTTCTACTTATAGAAACCTAGCGGTAGGTCATGAAAGCGATAACCGCTCCAGCCACCACAAGACAGCCTCCAATGCGGCGCAGTTGCGTGTCTGGTTGCTCACTCAGTTGTGCGACCATGTTTCTCCAGCCATTGGGTGCAATCAAGGGGCCAAGCCCTTCAACAATAAGTACGAGCCCAATAGCGAGCCAAATTGATTGAGACATGGTTCTGCCTTTTGTCTGTAAAAAAGCAATGATATCAGTATCTTTACACATCTGCCCCCAGTTATGGCTGGTTTATTTTTGTACAGCGTTAACGTTTATGAACAAAAAGTGACTGCAAGAAGTGTGATTCAGTGCTAGAATCCATTTTTAATTAGCAACAGAAATTGGAAAGATGGGAAATAACGTAGTCGTTCTAGGCACCCAATGGGGTGATGAAGGTAAAGGTAAAATCGTTGACCTTTTAACTGAAGATGCAAAATACGTGGTTCGCTACCAAGGCGGTCACAATGCAGGTCACACACTTGTAATTGACGGTGAAAAAACCGTTCTTCACTTAATTCCATCAGGCATCCTACGTAATAACGTTAAATGTGTTATTGGTAACGGTGTAGTATTATCGCCTGACGCACTTCTAAAAGAAATGAAGCCTCTTGAAGATCGCGGTATTCCAGTACGTGAACGTCTTTTCATCTCTGAAGCTTGTCCTCTAATTCTTCCGTACCACATTGCAATCGACAACGCGCGTGAAATCGCTCGTGGCGCTAAAGCTATCGGTACAACGGGTCGTGGTATCGGTCCTGCTTACGAAGATAAAGTTGCTCGTCGCGGTCTACGCGTTGGCGACCTTTTCGATAAAGAAGCATTTGCTGAGAAGCTAAAAGAAGTTATGGAATTCCACAACTTCCAACTAGAGCACTTCTACAAAGCTGAAACAGTAAGCTACGAAGAAGTTCTTGAGCAAGCGATGAGCTACGCAGACATGTTAACTGCGATGGTTATCGACGTAACTGACGAACTAGACGCAGCACGTAAGCGCGGCGACAAGATCATGTTCGAAGGTGCTCAAGGTACGCTACTAGATATCGATCACGGTACTTACCCATACGTAACGTCTTCTAACACGACTGCTGGTGGTGTTGCTGCAGGTTCTGGTTTCGGTCCTCGTCACATCGGTTACATCCTTGGTATTACCAAGGCTTACTGTACTCGTGTTGGTTCAGGTCCATTCCCAACTGAGCTATACGATGGCCTTGAGAAGCAAGACCCAGTTGGTAAACACCTAGGCGATGTTGGTCACGAGTTTGGCGCAACAACTGGTCGTCTACGTCGTACTGGTTGGTTCGATGCTGTTGCTATGCGTCGTGCAATCCAAATCAACTCTCTATCTGGTATGTGTCTAACTAAACTAGACGTTCTAGATGGCCTAGAAGAACTAAAAATCTGTACTGGTTACAAGATGAAAGATGGTTCTATCCTAGAAGTTTCTCCAATGGCTGCTGAGTCATTCGAAGAAGCGACGCCAATCTACGAAACAATGCCTGGTTGGTCTGAAAACACATTTGGTGCTAAATCTATCGACGCGCTTCCACAAGCTGCTCTAGATTACATCAAGCGTATCGAAGACCTAACTGGCGTTCCAATTGATATCGTATCAACTGGCCCAGATCGTAACGAAACTATCATTAAGGTTCACCCATACGGCGCGTAATGCCCGTTGAGTGATTACCACAGCACATAAAGTGCTTTGATAATTAAATCGTTTTTAAAAGCCGACTTTATTAAGTCGGCTTTTTTGTACCTGTAATTTGAAAACGAAGTCGTCTTTGATGATCTTTTGAACGCCATCTGGCAAAATATTGCCCATTAGCGGCAAGTTTTGTCTAAAGCCGCCGGGGTTATTGCCGATACAGATATCATGGAAAGTGAAGTTCACCCTGTTTTGTGCGTGTAGAAATCCTCTGCATTCCTTAATAGATAACTTTAGCGACAGATAATAGAGTGCAGGTATGAAGCTACGAATTGTGGCAGCTTCATTAATAATGGCGCTGAGCTCACCCTTGAGTCATGCAAATTTGGCTGATGTGGGAGAGCCCGTTCCAATATATACAGAAGCTGAACTGATTAATTTAATCGAAAATAATCAACATCTAGAGCGAGTGAAAGCTGATAAGTGCCAGTTAGTTGAAGATATCGTTGCTCGCGCAACGCGTATTAGCTTGCCTTCTTATGAGTTTTTATACGGTGATATGTTGGCTTGGGGTGTGTGTGTTCCACAAGATGTAGAGCTTGGCCTTTACTATATGGAAAACGCGGCACATCAAGGTTTACCCGCTGCATTAGAGCAGTTAGGTCGTTATTACTCTCGTGGTACTTTGGTACAGCAAGATCAAGAGCGTGCGATTCCGTATCTACGTGAAGCGGCCTCTATGGGTAACTTAAGTGCGAGCATTCACTTAGCGGAACTCTTGTTACGTGACTACGGTAGCCCATTGGATTATGAAGATGCTTACCGTTGGTTGTATAACTCGGTAACCGCAGACCAAAGACAACACAGACGTATCACTGTGCTTCGTAGCGGTCTGGAACAGAGAATGCCAGACAATATTATTGCTCGAGCAAAACGTCGAGACGTGTTCTGGTAATACGATCAAGAAATCTGTAACGATCCCTGCACTCATTGTTACAGGAAACAAGACTTAAAAAGCCCCGCCTAACTGAATTAGTGCGGGGCTTTTTACGTTTAGATGGTCATGCTATTCGTTAGCGAGTTTATTGAACAACCTCACCAGACTCAATGACCGTTTCACGAACAACCTTAGTGCAATCTAGTGCTTCTTGGCGGATCTTGTCTTCGTCTACCGTTAGCATGTCGCGATCTTGCATGATGATTTTGCCATCAACGATGGAATGACGAACGTTGCCTGAGTTAGCTGAGTACACCAGTGCTGAGTATGGGTTGTAGACCGGAACCATATTTGGCGCCTTAGTATCGATCACTATGATGTCAGCTAGTTTGCCTGCTTCAAGAGAGCCGATCTTATCTTCCATGTGCAGCGCTTTTGCTGCGCCCATGGTCGCCATGTCGATCACTTTGATCGGTGGCATCGCAGCACGATCTTTGTTAACTAGCTTGTGAACCTTAGCCACTTGGTTGAACTCATCAATGGTGCTCAGTGTGTTACCAGACATTGGGCCATCAGTACCTAAACCGATACGTACGTTCTCGTCATACATCTTAAGGGCTGGTGATACACCTTTTGCTGACTTGATGTTAGCACTCATGTTATGAGCCACACCCATATCCGATTTCTTCACCAGTTCGATATCATGATCGTCAACAAGGATCATGTGTGCACCCACCAAGTTCTTGTTGAGTGCACCAATGCTATCCATGTATTGAACCGGCGATAAGCCTTCTGAGCGCTCGGCGATCTTCTCTACTTCACGGTGCGATTCTGCAAGGTGGATCATCACTGGCACATCTAACTCTAGGGATAGCTTAGATATTTTCTGCAGGATCTCTGTGGTGTTGGTGTAAGGCGCATGCGGTGCAAACGCTGGTGTGATTCGCGGGTGATCTTTGTATTCTTCAATAAAATTCAACGCGTATTTAATGCCTTCTTCGGCGTTAGCCGCATCGGCGACTGGGAACTTAATCACCGTTTCACCTAGGATGGCACGCATACCGATCTTATCGACGGTTTTCGCGACTTCATCTTCGAAGTAGTACATGTCGGCGTAGGTCGTCACACCGCCTTTCACCATTTCAACGTTACCCAGGTTCGCACCAATGCGTACCATGTCTCGCGATACTAGCTTCTTCTCTAGCGGGAAGATGTAGCGGTGCAGGCGATCTGGCACATCATCGGCCAACGAACGGAAAACTGTCATTGATACATGAGTATGAGTATTGATGAGACCCGGCATAACGATATCGCCATCAACGTCTAACACTTGCTTAGCTTGGTACTGCTTCTCTAATGAAGCATCACCAACCGCAATGATTTTGTTGTCTTTGACGACAACAGTACCGCTTTCATAAACCGTTTTGTCTTGGTTCATGGTCAGAACCATCGCATCGGTAATCATCAGGTCAGCTTTTTCCATTGCCGAACTTGCGAATGGGAACAGCGCTAGGCTCGCCATAGCTGAAGCCAATAAAGTGCGTTTTAGTTTCATATCATACTCAGAACAGGAGTTGGTAAAGTGCGTGGATAATAGTGTATTTCGTTCATGGCGCAAACGTTTGTTTTATCGTTTGCTTGAAATTTTGATGATAGTCCACGTCTATGAAGCGATGTTTCACAAAGTGAAGATATGTATCAATCTGAGGTTATTTGAGCGTTTTCCAAAGCATATCTGTAGCTTACCTCTAGCATCAGATATACTAGGGGTATATACCTTCCTTGCTTAAGCAGGCCCGCCTATGTCAAAAAACACACCAACGTCAGAAAATACGACAGCGACAACCACTGTTGATCCTTTTGCCGACCGAGAGTCGAAAAATTACGATAACCCAGTACCAAGCAGAGAGTTCATTATTTCGTTTCTAACAGACGCGAATATTCCGATGAACCGCAACGATCTATTCGAAGCTTTGGGTCTTGCTGGAGAGGAACAATATGAAGGGCTGCGTCGTCGTTTACGTGCAATGGAGCGTGATGGACAGCTTATCTTTACTCGCCGTCAGTGCTACGCATTGCCAGAGAAGATGGAACTGATCAAAGGCTATGTGATTGGTCATAAGGACGGTCATGGTTGGGTTCGCCCAGACGGCAGTGTGGGTAAAGACAATGATATCGTGCTGCCGCATCATCAGATGAAAACCATCATGCACGGTGATTACGTATTGGTTCAGCCTACTGATAACAGTAAGCGTGGCCGTCGTGAAGGTCGCTTGGTTCGTGTGCTTGAAGAGCGCAAAACGCCACTTGTTGGCCGCTTCTTCCTAGAGTACGGCCATTCTTACGTTGTTGCTGATGATTCGCGTATTAGTCATGACATCCAGATCCCTACTGAGCATAAAGGCGGTGCTCGAATGGGTAATGTGGTTGTGATTGAAATTACGGATCGCGGTGGTCGTTCTCGTAACATGATGGGTAAAGTAACCGAAGTTCTTGGTGAAAACATGGCGCCGGGTATGGAAACGCAGATTGCGATCCGTACTCACCAGATCCCACAAGAGTGGCCTGAAGCAGTAGATAAGCAAATCGAAAACCTCGGTGAGCATGTTCCTGAAGAAGCAAAAGAAGGACGTGTAGACCTGCGTAAACTGCCATTGGTTACCATTGATGGTGAAGATGCGCGTGACTTCGATGATGCGGTTTACTGTGAAGCGAAGAAAGGCGGCGGTTGGCGTTTATGGGTAGCGATTGCTGACGTAAGTTACTACGTTCGCCCAGATACAGCGCTAGACAAAGAAGCGATTAACCGTGGTAACTCGGTATACTTCCCGTCACAAGTCGTGCCAATGCTGCCAGAAGTACTTTCTAACGGCCTATGTTCGTTGAACCCACAAGTAGACCGTTTATGTATGGTGTGTGAGATGACTATCTCAGACAAAGGTAAGCTGTCGGGTTACAAGCACTATGAAGCGGTAATGAACTCTCATGCTCGTCTTACTTACAACAAAGTAGGCGCGATCTTAGATGGCAATGAAGAACTTCGTGAGCGTTACGAGCCAGAAGTACCGCATCTTGAAGAACTGCACAAGATGTACAAAGTGCTTAAGAAAACGCGTGATGAGCGTGGTGCGATTGAGTTTGAAACGGTAGAAACCAAATTTATCTTCAATGCGGATCGTAAGATCGACCGTATTGAACCGGTAATTCGTAACGATGCACACAAGATCATCGAAGAGTGTATGATTCTGGCGAACATCGCATCGGCATCTTACGTAGAAAAAGCGAAAGAGCCTGCTCTGTACCGTGTTCACGAAACTCCGGGCGAAGAGCGCTTGATGGGCTTCAAGAGCTTCTTAAGTGAATTAGGTTTAACGCTAGAAGGTGGCCTGTCACCATCTCCAGTAGACTACGCACAACTGATGCAACAGATTAACGAACGTGAAGACCGTGAATTAATCCAAACCATGCTACTTCGTTCAATGAAGCAAGCGGTCTACAACGCGGATAACGCGGGTCACTTTGGTTTAGCTCTTAAACGCTATGCTCACTTTACCTCGCCGATTCGTCGTTACCCTGACTTGCTATTGCACCGTGCGATTAAGTACCTTATTGCGAAAGAAGGTGGTCGTAACAGCGAACGTTGGACGCCAACCGGTGGTTACCACTACACTTTCGATGATATGGACTTCTACGGCGAGCAGTGTTCAATGACTGAGCGTCGTGCTGATGACGCAACACGTGAAGTGAACGACTGGTTGAAGTGTGAATACATGCAAGACCATGTTGGCGAAGTGATGGATGGCGTAATTGCTAACGTGACTGGTTTTGGCTTCTTTGTTCGTCTAACTGAGCTGCACATTGATGGCTTGGTACATATCTCAGCGTTAGCAAATGATTACTACCAATTTGATGCTGTTGGCCAGCGTCTAGTGGGTGAAAGCTCTGGTAATATCTACCGCTTGGGTGATTCGGTTAAAGTGAAGGTTTCTGCGGTTAACTTAGAAACTCGCCAAATCGACTTTGACTTAGAAGACACCGATCGTCAGCCACGTGGTAAAGGCAAAACAGCCAAGAAGCGTGCAGCAGAAGCGATGAAAAAGGCGAAAAGCAAGAAGCGCTCTGCAGTGAAGAGTAATAAGCCGGGCGTATCTGCGAAGCCTATGGTTGAGCCAACTAAGCGACCTGATGGAAGCAGCGAAGGCCCAGCTAAGAAGAAAAAATCATCGAACAAAACCGGTGCTGCTAAAGCGCGTGCTAAGAAAAAGCGTGCTAAGAAAAAGCGTGCTGCAACCCGTAAGCCAAAGGCTGATAAGTCTTAAAACTGATAAATCTTAAGGCTAATAGGGCGCTTTGCTAATCAGGTTTAGCGCCTAACTGATTTAATTTAGTGCGAGAGTATCAGGCGTAAGACGCATACTCTCGAAATGAACAACACAGAGAGGGATGCATCGGCATTGATGTCATTCTTCTCTGAGCAATAAGAGTAACTAGAGACAATGAGTAACGAATTTATTTACGGTATTCACGCGGTGAAAGCCGTACTAGAAAAAGATCCGGCACGTTTTATCGAAGCGTATGTGCTGAAAGGTCGCCAAGACGAGCGTCTTCTTCCATTACTGAACCAACTACAACAGTTTGGTGTGTCGATTCAGCAGATGGGTCGTAAGCCGCTCGATGAAAAAGCACAAGGTGCGAATCACCAAGGTCTTATTGCTAAGGTGAAGCCTGCTAAGCAGCTTAATGAAACTCACCTAGACGAAATCCTAGCACAGCACGAACAGCCTTTGCTGTTGGTTCTAGATGGCGTAACAGACCCTCATAACCTAGGTGCTTGTCTACGTAACGCGGATGCTGCGGGTGTGGCGGCTGTTATCGTACCTAAAGATCGCTCTTCGCCGCTAACTGCAACGGTAAGTAAGGTTGCGTGTGGCGCAGCTGAAACGGTTCCGCTAGTACGTGTAACCAACCTAGCTCGCACAATGCGTGCACTGCAAGAGCAGGGCGTATGGTTTGTAGGTACGGCAGGTGAAGCAACGCATGATATCTATCAAGCGAAGCTAACAGGCCCTCTTGCGGTTGTTATGGGTGCAGAAGGTGACGGTATGCGTCGTCTAACGCGTGAAACCTGTGATGACCTAATTAAGATCCCAATGGCAGGCAGCGTGTCGAGCCTAAACGTTTCGGTAGCATCAGGCATCTGTCTGTTCGAAGCGGTACGTCAGCGCCTAGCTTAATAACGTTAAGCTGAGTCAAAAGGCAAAACGACTTTAAGTCTATGAATTTATTAACGCTCACCACTTGCTGGTGGGCGTTTCTTTTTTGGTGATTGTAGACAGGCTTATTGGTTTGTTGGATGGCTAGATGGCGAAAGAAAAACTGTTTCATTATTCGCCAAATACCACTTGCCAATACAGGGTTCTTTCTATAATATTTGCCGTCCTTAAAACTCGGTCATTTATCTTTAGTTCCTTGCTTCCTCTGGACGACCGGGCCACTCGTGGAAGCTAATAATCCGTAAGGAGCAACCAAATGCGTCATTACGAAATCGTATTCATGGTTCACCCTGATCAAAGCGAGCAAGTTGCTGGCATGATCGAGCGTTACACTGGTTCTATCACTGAAGCTGGCGGTACTATCCACCGTCTAGAAGACTGGGGTCGTCGTCAAATGGCTTACCCAATCAACAAGCTTCACAAAGCTCACTACGTTCTTATGAACGTTGAAGCTGGTCAAGAAGTGATTGACGAGCTAGAAACTGCTTTCCGTTTCAACGATGCAGTTCTACGTAACATGATCATGCGCACTAAAGGCGCTGTGACTGAGCAATCTATTATGCTTAAGCAAAAAGAAGAGCGTGCAGAGCGTGCTCCTCGTCGCGAAGAGCGTACAGAAGCTAAACCAGAAGCAGCTGCTGAGTAATTCTTTTTTGGCTTAACGCCTTAAAAAATTCTCAACTTGTTTTAGGTCATTGATAGTTATTTCGATAATTGTGAAAGACCGCTTTACTAAATTTAAGATCAGGAGATAGCCCATGGCTCGTTTCTTCCGTCGTCGTAAATTCTGCCGTTTCACTGCAGAAGGCGTACAAGAGATTGACTACAAAGACGTAGCAACTCTTAAAAACTACATCACTGAAGCTGGTAAAATCGTACCTAGCCGTATCACTGGTACAAGCGCTAAGTACCAGCGTCAACTAGCTCGCGCTATCAAGCGTTCTCGTTACCTAGCTCTACTACCGTACACTGACAAGCATCAGTAATCGGTAATAGTTAATAATAGTTTAAGAGGACTAAGATAATGCAAGTTATTCTACTTGATAAGATCGGTAACCTAGGTGGCCTTGGCGACCAAGTAAACGTTAAATCTGGTTACGCTCGTAACTTCCTTATCCCACAGGGTAAAGCAGTTATGGCAACTAAAGACAACGTTGCTATGTTCGAAACTCGTCGTGCTGAACTAGAAGCTAAAGTTGCTGAGCAACTAGCTGCTGCTGAAGCTCGTGCAGAGAACGTTAACACTCTAGAAGGCGTTTCAATCGCTTCTAAAGCTGGTGACGAAGGTAAACTATTCGGTTCTATCGGTACTCGTGACATCGCTGACGCTATTACAGCGGCAGGTGTTGCAGTAGCTAAGAGCGAAGTACGCCTACCTGAAGGCGCTCTACGTAACATCGGCGAATTCGAAGTAAGCATCCAACTTCACTCTGAAGTTTTTGCTACTGCGAAAATCGCTATCGTTGCAGCTGAGTAATTTCAGTACCAAGACGAATTCTTTCTTTTGAAAGTTTTAAACACCAGCTTCGGCTGGTGTTTTTTTATGTCTGGAATATAGGAAAGTACAAGGAAGGGCTACAGTAGGTAAAAAGCTTACGGTGATCCATAAGCTGTTATTGCTGAACAAGTTGTTCTCAAGGTTAGAAGTGGCCTTAAGATTAGAACTGGAAGAGTAAGTTGATAGATAGAACAGAGTCTTCTTTGCTTAAGCCTTCAGGCACTTTATCGTGGTACTGGCGAGAGTGAGCGATCTTCAGCGCGATATTGTCAGTAATATCGTTGATGGCTTCGAGTTCAGTATCAAACTTTAGGTTACTGTGACCAGAGACAAGCGTCACGTCGGCCTTGAGCTGCAAATTCTTCAACACCTGCCAAGACGTATTCACGTTGCCACGGAAAATTGCCTCTTCAACAATCTCTGGGAAGATGATGTCATCGTCGTCTAATTCATCAAGGTTAGGTTCTTGGTAACGAAAACCTGGGCCTACTTCGACTTCTAACACAAACTTTTCGGTATTTGAAAACTGGTAACCCAGACCACTCGAAATTGTGTAGTCCTTAAAGTAAGCACTGTATCGTGAATCGACACCTTTAAAGCTGCCGTAAAGGTAGGTTTTAGGGCTTAACTTGTAGTCACTCTGAGCTGAGTAAGTCGATTGCCTTTTATCTTCTTCGCCATCTTTGTAGAGGTTATAGTATTTCCATTCACCACTGGTTCTATGACGGCCAGCCGTGTACTCACCGTTAAGGCGTGCGTTAAGCGAACGTGAATCAGAATTACCAGTATGCGACTGATATCCAAATTCGACTTCTGTTTTTAACGGGCTAGGCAGTTCTGTATCACTTGTATCACTCGGTGCGATATCCAACTCTTTTTCTTCAGGTGTCGGTGCAACGACGATCGGCTCAGCAGTAGCTTCTGGAACTACTATAGAGTCGAGGATTGCATCAACAGAGGCTTTAGCATCATCAGCTAAGGCCATCGGAGCGCTCAGGAGACCAGTGCTTAGAAGACCAGTGCTCAGAGCCAATAATTTGGACACGCATACCTCTAGTTATACAGTGAGTGAATGGCAGGATCGTAATGCTACCCTTGGTTAATTCCGTCAGCAATAGGTAAATTCTTCCTGAAGAATAAAACAAACTCATAGGATCGGATTACAAACGGATGTTCTTGGGTATAATGAACGATCATTATTAGTTATTGAGTGTAGTCATAGTGGATACCAAAAGTCAGAAATCAGCCAACGATCAGGTGGACGCCATCAAGGTCCCGCCACATTCATTAGAAGCTGAGCAATCTGTTATTGGCGGTTTGTTATTAGATAACGAACGCTGGGATACGGTTGCCGAAAAGGTTGTGGCCAAAGACTTTTATAGCCGTCCTCACCGTCTGATCTTTGAAGCGGTAAAGGATATCCTTGAAGAAAGTTCTCCTTTGGATCTTATTACACTCTCTGAACATTTAGAGCTGCGTGAGCAACTTGAAGAAGTGGGTGGCTTTGCTTACCTTGCTGACTTAGCGAAAAACACACCCAGTGCCGCAAACATCAATGCGTATGCAGATATCGTGGCGCAACGTGCACTTGTTCGTAGCCTGATTGGTGTCGCGAATGAGATTGCTGATTCTGGTTATGACCCTCAAGGTCGTACATCGGAAGAGCTGGTTGATCTTGCTGAAAGTAAAGTCTTCGCGATTGCCGAAGGCCGTGCAAGTGAAAACGAAGGTCCACAAAACGTTGATAGCATTCTAGAGAAGACGCTAGAACGTATCGAGATCCTATACAAAACGCCGCAAGATGGTGTGACAGGTGTCGATACTGGCTTCAACGACCTCAACAAGAAAACAGCAGGTCTACAAGGCTCTGACTTAATTATTGTTGCTGCTCGTCCATCGATGGGTAAAACCACATTTGCGATGAACTTGTGTGAAAACGCGGCGATGAAGCAAGACAAACCGGTTTTAATCTTCTCGCTAGAGATGCCAGCCGAACAGCTGATGATGCGTATGCTTGCGTCACTTTCTCGCGTAGACCAAACCAAGATTCGTACTGGTCAGCTAGATGATGAAGATTGGGCTCGTATCTCGTCGAGTATGGGTATTCTGATGGATAAGAAGAATATGTATATCGATGACAGCTCGGGTCTAACGCCAACAGAAGTGCGTTCTCGTGCTCGACGTATCGCTCGTGAACACGATGGTATCTCTATGATCATGATAGATTACCTTCAATTAATGCGTGTACCTTCGTTATCTGATAACCGTACTCTTGAAATCGCCGAGATTTCTCGCTCATTGAAAGCGTTAGCAAAAGAGCTGAACGTTCCGGTTGTGGCACTTTCTCAGCTTAACCGTTCCCTAGAGCAACGTGCTGATAAGCGCCCAGTAAACTCGGATTTGCGTGAATCAGGTTCGATTGAGCAAGATGCCGATTTGATCATGTTCATCTATCGTGATGAGGTTTATAACCCAGATAGTTCTTTGAAAGGCATTGCTGAGATCATCCTTGGTAAGCAACGTAACGGTCCGATCGGTTCGGTTCGTCTTACGTTCCAAGGCCAACACTCCCGATTTGATAACTATGCAGGCCCTGCATTTGATGATGAGTAATCGCTAATGACTTACATGAAAGCGGCGACGGCGAGCATTGACTTAAACGCGCTCGAACATAACCTGAACCAGATAAAGTCGAAGGCTCCTCAGTGCAAGGTCATGTCTGTTGTGAAAGCCAATGGCTACGGACACGGCTTACTGCATATAGCCAAGCATTCAAAAAGCTCTGATGCTTTTGGTGTAGCGCGTATTGAAGAAGCGTTACAACTTCGTGCTGGTGGCATTGTTAAACCTATTTTGTTGCTGGAAGGATTTTACTCTTCGGGCGATTTACCCATCCTGGTGACCAACAACATTCAAACCGTGGTGCATTGTGAAGAGCAATTAAGCGCGCTAGAGAATGCAGATTTGGAAACACCCGTTGTGGTATGGCTCAAAGTCGACAGCGGCATGCACCGATTAGGTGTTCGCCCTGAGCAATACCAAAACTTTGTTGAGCGTTTGCATCAATGTGCGAATGTTGCCAAACCTCTACGTTACATGAGCCACTTCGGTTGTGCTGATGAACTGGATAGAGCAACCACTGTTGAACAGACAGAGCTTTTCTTATCTCTTACCGAAGGTTGTGAAGGTGAGCGTTCACTTGCTGCCTCTGCGGGTTTGCTCGCTTGGCCAGACAGCCACCTTGATTGGGTTCGTCCGGGAATCATCTCTTATGGTGTCTCTCCGTTTGTTGATAAATCGGCGCAAGAGCTTGGATTTTTGCCTGTGATGACCCTGACCTCACACCTAATTGCCGTTCGCGATGTGAAAGCCGGTGAAAGTGTGGGTTATGGCGGAAACTGGACCAGTGAGCGTGATACTAAGGTTGGTGTTATCGCGATTGGTTATGGTGATGGCTATCCTCGCACTGCACCTAACGGCACTCCAGTGTTCGTTAACGGTCGAAAAGTACCGATCGCAGGACGTGTATCAATGGACATGCTAACGGTCGACCTTGGCCCTGATGCTGCAGATAAAGTCGGTGATGAAGCGACATTATGGGGTAAAGATTTACCTTCAGAAGAAGTGGCAGAACATATCGGCACTATCGCGTACGAGCTAGTCACTAAGCTGACTTCGCGTGTTGCGATGGAGTATGTGAAGTAGCTATGGATCTTGTAAAGTAAATGATGTTCAAGCGAACTACTCGACACTGGCTAACGTCAGTCTTGGCGTTAGCCAGTGTCAGCTTTTCTTCTTCTGTCTTGAGCGAAGAAAAAGATTCAGCCTTCGTCCCTTTCTATTTTAGTACTGAAACTTTGGGCAATACCTTTGGGGTTGCGGGTGTCGCAAAGGGCGTTTGGCAACCTCAAGCCGCTCTGTTTGGTATGGCACTCTATTCAGACAAAGACAGTTATGTCGGTTTTCTATCGGCCTTTAACTACGCTTTGTCTGAGAATGTTTTATTCAGTACTCAGATGTACCAAGCGCGCTTCAACGACAATCCTTATTACATAGGCTCTCAAGGCGATAACGATTCATCTATTGATGATAAAACCATTGCCGATGGCTTAGAACAGAACTATCAGTTTGAATTCAAGTATTTGCTACCTTGGGGCAATGTTGCAGAACATGGCTTGTTAGGGGCTTTTCAGCCAATCAAAGATGTGAGTTTTGCTTCGCCAGTCGAGTCGGGTGTCAGTTCGATTATCTTCACGCCTTTTTATACGGCACGTGAGCTAGAAGGTTTAAACAACACGGAAGAGGCGACAGGCTTTAGTCTGGCGTTGGATTGGGATAACCGTGATAGCACACGTAACCCAACCACGGGCTCTCATACTAACCTGGAATTCACAACAGGCGCAGAGAGTTGGTCTAACGATGACTTATGGCTTAAGTGGACCTTCCAAAATAGCCAGTACTTTGCTTTAGGTCCTTTAGGGGACCTATTCGATCAACAAGTTTTAGCATTCGATTTCTATACGGCTGACACGCCTACATGGGATAACTGCTCTGGGCAAGATTGTGCTCGCCCACCGGAGACAGAACAAGCTCGATTAGGTGGCTTGTATCGATTACGAGGTTATACCGGAGGCCGTTATCACGGTCGCTCTGCAGTGCATTACTCTGCAGAGTATCGAGTGCTTCCTGACTGGCAACCTTTGGGCGATATCCCACTGATTAACTACTACGACTTGCCTTGGTGGCAATGGGTAGCGTTTGCTGAATTAGGGCGCGTTGCAGATGAATACGACATCAAAACACTGCACTCGGACATGAAATGGAGCTTAGGTGGCGCAGTGCGTTTCCAAGTGGAAGGCATTGTTGTTCGTGCTGAGTTGGCGCGAGGTGGTGACGAAGGGACCTTTAGGGTCATGATCAATCAACCCTTCTAAAGCTTTCGGCCTACAGTAGGCCAAATACTATTCTTATAAGAGTGGTTGTGGAAACGCACCACTCTTTTTTATTAACAAGATATTGTTTTTATTAAGGAGATCTTGTTTTCAAGCAGTCTACTCACCTTGCATCGTAGCAATCACAGTTCGGCTTCCACCACAATCTCGGTGCTCTCCTAAGTAAATGCCTTGCCATGTTCCTAAAGCTAAACGACCATTGCTAATTGGTATTGTCACACTGGTGCCAAGTGTCGATGCTTTAATGTGGGCAGGCATGTCATCATCACCTTCATAGGTGTGTCTGTAGTAGGGTGCTCGCTCTGGGACAAACTTATTGAAGTGCGACTCCATATCGTTACGGACTGTGGGATCTGCGTTCTCATTTAATGTGAGGCTGGCAGAGGTATGTTGGATAAAAAGATGTAATAAACCAACAGATAGAGAATTGATATCGTGTATCTGTTGTTCAATTTCATCAGTAATGAGATGAAATCCACGCTTTCGTGCATTTAGGTGTATAGTCTTCTGAATCCACATACGCCATCCTTTATAATGTATTTGGAAAAAAAGTGGTTTAACGCTATCTTTTGAACTTGAATTTATCAGGTGTCGCTCACATTTAATTATGTTAGAGCTAGAGTCTGTACCGATTCTTCTGTCAGGAAATCTAATCCTGATTTATCTCAAGGTACAGCTCTTCATATGCGGCATAATACGTCGTGAAAAAAAATTACAAAGAATCTTTCAGTGGTGACGCGGTTTGGTCATCACAGAAAAATATAAACTTTCGCCTAATCGGGGGTTCTATTCATCACCCAGGTGACGTTTAGAATAAAACCTACAGTAACATCGGGATAGATACCATGTTGAAAAATATCAACCCAACGCAAACACAAGCGTGGAAAGCTCTAACGGCACATTTTGAGTCTGCTCAAGATATGGATATGAAAGAGCTGTTTGCTCAAGATGCAAAGCGTTTCGAGAGCTTTTCTACTCGTTTCGGTTCTGACATCTTAGTGGATTACTCTAAGAACCTTATCGATGCTGAAACTATGCAGCACCTATTTGCTCTTGCGAACGAGACTGAAGTTAAGTCTGCAATCGAAGCAATGTTCGGTGGTGATGCAATCAACAAGACTGAAGGTCGTTCAGTACTTCACACAGCTCTACGTAACCGTAGCGACAACCCAGTAATGGTTGATGGCAAAGACGTAATGCCAGCAGTGAATGCAGTACTAGCAAAAATGGAACTGTTTACACACCGCATCGTTTCTGGAGAGTGGAAAGGTTACACTGGTAAAGAGATCACTGATGTAGTTAACATCGGTATCGGCGGTTCGGACCTTGGTCCATACATGGTGACTGAAGCTCTAACGCCATACAAAACTCGCCTAAACATGCACTTCGTTTCTAACGTAGATGGCACTCACATCGTTGAGACACTTAAGCCTCTTAACCCAGAAACAACGCTATTCTTAGTGGCATCTAAAACATTCACGACTCAAGAAACAATGACTAACGCGCACTCTGCACGTGATTGGTTCTTGGCTGAAGCGGGTGACAACGCACACGTAGCTAAACACTTCGCAGCACTATCAACTAACGCAACTGCGGTCGCTGAGTTTGGTATTGATACTGACAACATGTTCGAATTCTGGGACTGGGTTGGTGGTCGTTACTCACTATGGTCTGCAATCGGTCTTTCTATCTCACTATCTGTTGGCTTCGATAACTTCGTTGAGCTACTAGAAGGTGCTCACGAGATGGATAACCACTTTGCTTCAACTGAGTTTGAAAGCAACATTCCAGTAATCCTTGCGCTTATCGGTATTTGGTATAACAACTTCCACGGCGCTGAGTCAGAAGCAATTCTACCTTACGATCAATACATGCACCGTTTTGCTGCTTACTTCCAGCAAGGCAACATGGAATCGAACGGTAAGTTTGTTGACCGTGAAGGCAACCCAGTAGAGTACCAAACAGGTCCTATCATCTGGGGTGAACCTGGTACAAACGGCCAACACGCTTTCTACCAACTGATTCACCAAGGCACTAAGCTGATCCCATCAGACTTCATCGCGCCTGCTATCAGCCACAACCCAGCATCTGATCACCACCAGAAGCTAATGTCTAACTTCTTTGCTCAAACTGAAGCACTAGCATTCGGTAAGACAAAAGAGACAGTAGAAGCTGAATTCCTAGCGGCTGGCAAAACAGCTGAAGAAGTGGTTGAGCTTGTACCTTTCAAAGTATTTGAAGGTAACCGTCCAACGAACTCAATTCTTGTTAAGCAAATCAACCCTCGCTCTTTAGGTAACCTAATCGCGATGTACGAGCACAAGATCTTCGTTCAAGGCGTTATCTGGAACATCTTCAGCTTCGACCAGTGGGGTGTAGAACTTGGTAAGCAACTAGCAAACCAAATTCTTCCTGAGCTTGCTGACGATGCTCAAGTAACGTCTCACGACAGCTCAACGAACGGTCTAATCAACGCATTTAAAGCGCTTAAAGCTTAATTGAGTTGATAGCACCAAAAAAACGCCAACCTTCGGGTTGGCGTTTTTGTATCTGTAGAGCAAGCATTGGTTAAATCGCAGGTAATAAAAAAGGCTGGCATGATGCCAACCTTCTTTGATTTGATACTCAGTACTGCTACAAATAAACAGCTGTTATTCGAAACAGATCTCGATGAAAGCATTACCCCATTGAGATGAGAAAGGCATGATGATGATTGCCCCATCACACTTGTGACGAATCGTATGACCTTTACCGGAAACCACGATTGGCGTTGCCATATCGAAGTCAAAACCGCTTTCCGCAAGAATACGTTTCGCACCGCCAGTCACCATGTTAGTGATTTCACCCACCATATCGGTCACTTCTTCGTTGAGGCCGTTTGGTCGTTCACCAAGCATGTTTTCCATGATTTCGAGAGCGAGACCTTCATCAAAGGTGATCGACATAGAGCCACGAGATTGTGTACCCACCATACCAATTAGGCCGGATACATCACCACGAGCGATTTCATCTTTCTTAACTCTCGGTTTTTGTGGCTTCAATTCTAGAGAAGCCATCGTTTTTAATACGTTCATCAAAGAAGCTAAAAACGGGTTTACAAATTCAGCGCGCATAATGTTCTTCTATAATCTTATTCTTTCATCTCGGAGGAGCAAGATTGGCAAATGCCATGCGATTCAATGACATGATTCGTCAATTGAAAGCCATGCTTCTCAGCGTTACTGGCGAGTAGGGTGACAAGCGCATCGTCCTGCAGTTCTATCACAGTGCCACATTTATCGCAGATCAGCAGTTGGGAGAAATGTTTGTTGGCATTGCAAGAGCAGCAGCATATGAAGCTATTGGTTGACTCAACTCGGTGAATGAAACCTTGTTCCAACAAGAAATCCAAAGCGCGATAAACTGTAGGAGGCTTGGCCTGTGGTTCACTGACTTTCAACTGCTCTAATAATTCATAAGCACTGGAGGCTTTTTTATTAGAGAGGATGAGCTCAAACACTCGCTTTCTTTGAGGTGTTAATCTAACGCCTCGCGATGCGCATATCCCTTCAACTTGCTCTATTAATGTGTGGTCCAAATTTTTCACCATTCAATCGGACATCCCTAATCATACCTTATTTCTAGGTTACTACGTTTTGGGAGCCAATGATTTCTATTAAAGTCAGGTACAGAGCGTATTGTGACCCACGACTTTGAATAAGACAAGGTAACTCAAAATGACAGTGTGACTCAAGGCATAACTGATTAATGAGGTTGAATTAGAGACCTGGTGAATAGGTTTATAAAAAAGTATGAGGTAAAGTTCATATAGCACAAACAGGGCATAGCATTTACAATAGCCGACCTTGCTTTTGCTGGGTATTCCAGCATATTTTTTTGACTCGCTACTAGGGTACTTTGCCATGACACATTCATGTAGGTTGTCTGTCGCTCCAATGCTCGATTGGATTGATTAAGCAGCCTTAGCAAGGGCTGAGCGAGTTTGAGGGGTACTATAGGAGTACCGCACTCAATAAATACTTCTACGCTTTACATTCTTTGTCCTGTCCAAACCACCTCACCGATGATCTCGAAGTCGGCACTTTTAATATCCTCTTTTCCTAGTTCCCATGCTTCATACGCACTATTGTCACTGACTACCTTGATACCGTTTGGTAGGAATTGAAGTCTTTTCACCATTAGTCGATTGTCATATCTAAATACGTAAATCCCGTCAGTAGAAAAACCATCAACTCGGTTCACCATTACGATGCTTTGATTTTTTAGAGTCGGGATCATGCTGTCACCACGAACAGGCATTAAGAAAATGTTGTTTGGGTTAAAACCGAGCTCTTGCCTAATGAATCGCTCACTGAAAACCATTGCGCTAGATTCTTCTTCTTTTTCAACGAGCGTACCTTGTCCAGCACTCACCTCAATATCGAAGAACTTCAATTCCAAATAACCTTTCGGTGCAATTGAGCCTGTTTTTGCGATCTCTTTCGCTTTTAAGAAAATATCTTCGGGGATGTGATCACGGTGTTTCCAGTTGGAAATGGTCTTAGGTGACTTCCCTAAAACCCTTGCTAAATCAACATTCTTAGATGTGTTAGTAAGCTCTTTAAGTTCTTTTAATTGTGCCTCAAAAGTTCCCATTGAAAAATCTCCGTGTACATTTGGGGTTGCTAATTGAAATTAGATCCTCAATAATTCCCCATGAAATGATTAGGGAGGTTTGAGGGATATTTAAGTTTCCTCGAATGACTTCAAGTGTACTACACGGAGGAACTATGAACACAAAATTTGCACTACTAGCTAGGTTTGAAAATCCAACCGTAGAACTGAAACAAGTTAGCCAAGAGTTCTTTGGTATTACCTCGAGAACAGCTGAACAAAGAGCGAAAGCTTGCGACTTTCCCGTCCCTACCTTTAAGTTGCGCGATTCAGAGCGTAGCCCGACCTTAATCAAAATTGATGATTTAGCTGCCTATATCGACAAGCGATATGAGCAAGCTAAAACCGAATGGCAATCAGTGAATCTTTAAGGGGGGCTTATGAAAAATACCAACCAACTCAAACGAGACTTCAAACGTTTACGGTTAGTTATCAGAGGGAAAGCGTCGGCTTATACAGCTTTTAGTCTTGGCCAGAAATATCCCTATTACTCGACCGTTTATTTTGCTGCGTACGAGGCCGAGTTAAAGAGTGACAAGTTTCCACTGCGATTAAGGCTAGAGCATTTCCGTGAAACGGGACTAGTCGTTGCTGTTCGAAACTTTGCTTAGGGGTTCGTTATGACCGTTTCTGACCCGATCCACCTACCTTGTCCCGATATGCTCGGCATGGTTGACCCAAAACCGGAACTACGAGAGCGCTCTATTCATTTGATAGAGCAGCTACGTGAAAAACACGGCCTGTCGAAGCGTTCAAAGCGTAAAGCTAGACCGATGAATTACGTTTGCACAAATCATTCGTGTACGGGGTTGTAATGAACGAACAAGCGATGATAGCCGCACTTGCTAACATGGAAGCTAAAAGTGACGCAGGGGAGCTCACTCGTTACTCTGCGTTCACTAAACGCTTCTTTCCTCGCTTGCCTAAAATCGTGCGTAACGATGTGAAGCGCAAAATAGCCAAGCGTAAACAACGCCAAAACCCTACCAAAGAAAATCTGATACTAGCGGCAGAAGATGCCGTTAAGTTTGGGCTGAAAAGAGCGCACTTCATTGAAGACAAATTCCCGTTTGTTGATAGTCGCGCCAAGAGCCGAACTCAACCTTTAAGCCACGATATTTTGATGCGTGATGATGCCGTCAGCGAACTAGCAAAAGAGTTTGCTGATAAGTGCGCGTTACTGCTTACCGAAGAAAGCCAACCCGAAGTATTCAAAAGCTTTTTAGATGCGATAGAGCATGTTTACCAATTGCAGAAAGCTGAACTAAAAATGATTCATGTTAATGCGCCACAAGTGAACCTTAAAAAGCGCGATAAGAAACCGGAAGAGCTAGAGCAAGACCTACAGGTCGCGGTACTCAAGATGCAATCTGAATCTTGGATTGAGGGACGTTTGTTACACCTCCGAGCGCAATACATTGAGTATTCACAAATCACGCTTGAGCGTGTGGGGCAAGGTAAACACCAGTCCCCTGTAATCAGTGCGTTGTCATTCGCTAACTGGAAACAGAAACAACGTGACGCTAAAGCATTCCTTGAAACCATGGCGGTGATGAATAACGAGACGGGCGACTCGTTCAACCTTGAAGATGTGATCAAGCGAACCACTGCAAACCCAGAAAACCGTCGTATTGAAATGATGGTGCGCTCTCGTGGTTTCGAAGAGTTGGCTCAAGACTTGGGCTATACCGCGCTTTTTATTACTTGGACGCTGCCGAGCAAATACCACCGAGTCTCCAAAAATTGGAAAGGGGCGAGTATCAAAGATGGTCACCAAGTTCTTATGCAGCAGTGGGCTTTAGGTCGTGCGTTGATAGCTAAGGAAGATATTCATTACTTTGGTTTTCGAGTGGCTGAGCCACACAAAGACGCGACCAGTCATGCTCACTACTTTCTGTTTTGTTCGCCTGACGACAAAGACTTCATTATCGAAACCTTAAAGTCGTGCGCTATCTATGAGGATAGGTTCGAACTAGGTTCTGATATTTCGCCTCGTTTTGATGTGAAAGAGGCTGATCCGAAAAAGGGCGGGGCGACTGCCTACATTGCCAAATATGTATCGAAGAACATCAACGGCAAGCACATGCCAGAAAACGAGGGTGAAGAATCAGCCTATCGTGCTCGTGCTTGGGCTTCCACTCATCGAATCCGCCAGTTTCAGCAATTTGGTGGTAAGCCTGTTTCACTTTGGCGAAATCTACGTAGGGCAAAACCGGAACAGACCATGATAGACCCAAAGCTCGAAGAGCTGCGCCAAGCGGCAGATTCTTCGAAGTGGTCGCTGTTCTGCCAATTGGCTGATAGTGCAAAAGTGGCCTACCAATCAAAACAAAACCAATACGGTGAAACAACCAAAAAGGTGATCGGCTTTTCTTGGCTCGGTCGTCTTATCGAAACGTCTAGCGAGTGCTATTCGCTCGTTAAGAAAAAAGACGTGAAGCGTCTTCAAGAGGCGCGGAGCGTCTCACCTTGGAGCACTGAAAATAACTGTAACTCTCCCTTAGTTGAACATCTTCAACGCGTGACCGGATGGAGCGTGGAGGGAGTCCAATGCTTAATCTCACCGCTAATGCGGGGGGCTAAAGTTCAAATTGATAAATACACGAATATCAGCTTTAGAAACAATCGTCTGATTGTGTATTAAACCATTGCCAACGATGTGAATCAGGGGCTAAACACTAAACAACGTCGTGAGACAGAGGATTGAAATGAAAATACTATCGCTTGAAGAGTGCCAGCGAGATTTAGCTGCTTTGGACGCGGCTGACAAACTAACCAGCAACATGAAAGTGGAAATTGACCGCTTTAAAGAAATGGATACTAGCAAGCTCATGAAAAAAGCCATGGGAATGTTGATGGGGGGTAACTTATCACTGGAGGCGCTAGGGCTTCCCGTAAATTTATTTGAGCAATTAGAGCAACTCGAAAAGCTTAATGGGGTGGCGCGCAATAAATACCGCGCTGTCGTCGTGGCCAACCAAGAGCAACTTGGTGATGTGGAAAGCATCGAGGTGAACCATGGCTAAATATGAAAACCCTGTTCGTGGGTATATCGCCTGTCCTGTTTGCCAGTCTACCGCCACCACTCACCAAGTGGGTGAGGGTCAATTGATCGCCTCTGGTGAGCCACCAAAAAACAGCCGTAACATTGGACTGATGTATTACCGTTGCCCTGAGTGCGGTAACAGTTCGAATAGCAAAAAGGTTACGGAGTTCATCAAAGCGAATTCCGTTGCTGAGTTAACCGAACTTAAACCGAACCCAACCGAGAAAGGTTCGGTTATTGAGTCGGATTTGATAACCGAGCCTAACCCTATCGATGCAATTGAGTTAACCGAATCGGTGCAAGTGGATGAAGCCAGTAAAGACGCGGTTTCCAACCGAGAGATAACCGAAACGGTCGATGATGAAAAAACAGAAAAGACCCCAAGTAAATTCCCCTTTAAACGAGTAATCACGGGGTTAGTGTCGGTTATCTTTATCATTTGGGCTGTGTCTCAACTGCTACCGAAAGCCTCAGCCGAACAACCGCAAGGGGGTGAGCATGGAGCAAGTTAACGAAACCTTACCAGGTGAACAAGTTGAACTGGATGATTGGGGGGATTTTGGCTCCGTTATTCATCAGCTTGAAGAACAAGAGAAAACCGAGACCGATTTAGTTGGCTTAACCGAACCAACCGAAACGGTAACCGAAGATAAAACGGAAGCGATGGCGGGCTTACTGAATATTTTGTTTGCCTTAACCGAGCAAGCGACCTCCATCATTTCGGGGGTTGAATTTGAGTTTGACGGTAAAGGTAAGCAAGCGGTGATGGATGCGGCTGAGCCTGTCTTTGCAAAACACGGTAGTACGCTTATGGGCGTGTTTGGGGATTACATCGAAGAGGCGACCTTATTACTTGCGGTTCTTGGTTTGATTTATGCCTCTAAAAAGCAATTGGTCATGCTGCAACAATCAAAGGAGGTGGACGGTGAAAAAGCCGAAGCCCCTAGCGCTACCGAACCCCGTTAATTCGAACCCGTCACATGATGCTGAGCACACCATTTATGTGGCAGGAACCGGAGGGGGTAAAACCTCAGCCGTTAAGCATTTAGGGCTAGTCCCTAAAACGGCTCAAGCGGTCTTTTTTGACCCCTACACCAACTACGCAGGGAGTAAGTTCCAAGGTCAAATGTGTCACGGTACTTCTTCACGCTTAACCTTTGTCAAAACGCTCATTATGGCGCGTCGTCGCGGTGGCTCGTTTAAGCTGGCCTACATTCCTGCAAACGGGGCAACGGGCGACGAATTAGAGTTCTTTGCGTCGGTGGTGTGGTCGGTGGGTAACGGTCGGGCTAGTCAGCTTTACACCGTTATCGAAGAATTGGCGTCATGTGTTGAAACCTCCGGCAAGCTGCGAGGTCGTGCGGGTGAGCTTTTGCGTGGTGGTCGTCAATATGGCCTCGTTGTTCATACGGTGTTTCAACGTGGTCAAGAGGTGCCTAAAACCGTGACTGAACAATCAAGCGTTTGGTGGGTGGGCGCGGTTAACTCAATGAGTGATGCTCACTGGATAGCGGATAAACGCGGGTTGGATGTGAATATCGTGGCGGGTCTAAAGTCTGCCAAGGTCAATAAAGAACGCATTGGTAAACCGATAGCTGAATACTTATTGATTGGTGATGGTATCGGCAACATCGAGCACAAAGCGTTTAACTGTCAGTCGGGTTCTAAGCTCAATTTAAACTACCGTTAATCGACCTTTTTAACCTATAGGTTACCCGTTCAACCTATAGGTTACTTTCCCTTCCTTTTTTTACCTCACTCCTATTTGATAAACGTTCAATTTGATTATTCACAATCCAACGTCGAGAGACAGGGGAACTCATGAAAGCTCAACATAAAAACATGTTGATTGCTGTAGTACTTACCTTACTGGTGATTGCCATCATCAATAACGTATCAACGCTAGAAGCAGTCAAAGAACTCATTAACGGCAAGCGTGGCTGGTTTTAAGGAGATATAAACATGTCAGTAAAACCAATCAAACTTAATTCCATGGTCGGTGCTGCTTGGGGGCAAAAAGGTACGTTACCTATCCCTGTTGGTCCTACTTATCAAGAGTTGGTATTAGAGACCAATGCCGAAGCAGCCGATATTGAGCGTTTGTCTATCACGCTTAATGCAGAAGAAATCTATGTCTTAACGGGCAGTGAGATTTTGATGCTTGAGCGTTACAAACAACGTGCACATACAACAGGCCACTACGTGATCCCATTTAGTGATATTTCCGCACGTACTAAAAATGGTGTTCGTTACACGGGACTGGTGACGGAAGCGGGTGACAATATTCACTTAGATATCCAGTTCAAAGCGAAAGCCAGTGGCGACCCGCTATCGATTCAAGTCCATGCGTGGGTGACGAATGCACAACCTGCACGAATCATTGTGCCAATGGTTAAGCGTGAAACCATGCCAGCAAACGCGGCAGGGGTGAACGAATTCACAAGCCTAGTATCAAGCCCGTTGATTAGTTTACGTCGTGCGCACTTCATGCACACGGGTATCACTAAACTCGAAGTTGAGCGCGACTTTGTCAAAGAGTACGAAGCCAACAAGTTTATCAATGAAGCGAACGCCAAGCGTAACGAACGTACACCTCAAGCGGGTTACTTTCACTTCGACCCTATTGTGCGTGGTTTCTCTATTGATGAGCTATTTCCAACACAGCACAGCTCTAACTTGAAGTTCTCAGTAACAACGAGTGACGTAGCAGGCTCAATCCCTATTTTGGTTGAATCGGTGAAAGTGGTTCGCCCTGAAATGCTCGCGGGTCGAAGCTAAGGAGCCGATATGAGCTTTTTTGATGACCTCTTAGAGTTTGGGGGCGGTGCGCTCGATAGCGTGGGTGAAAATGCCGATTGGCTGTTTGGTGATGATGACAATTCATCTAACCCAAACACTACCCAGCAACCTAACGCACCCGTCGTTGATAATAACGGCAACGCGGTTACAACCCCTCAAGGCTCACTTGTAGCGAAAGATAACACCCTGCTTTATATCGGTGGTGGTATTGCTGCGCTGTTAGTGCTGGTTCTGCTTGTTGTCATGCTGAAAGGTAAATAGTTATGCCATTACTTTTCATTGGTTTAGGTGGTCTTGGTCTTGGGTCTGCGCTTGGGTTTGGTGTGAGTCAGGGTATCAATAAGGCTCTGACTGCTACTGCGGTGATCGCCCTGTTATACCTTGCCTACAAATCGGGAGTGTTTCGCTAATGCTAGGTTCATTAACGTCTTTAACGGGTGGCGGTGGCTTGACTGGTGGGTCTTCGGGTCCTGCAAAATCAGGTAACACGTCTAACACCACAAATAACAGTGGCTTTACTGCTGGCGGAATGAATTTTGGCAGCAACAACGGCATACCGTGGTGGGGAATTGCGCTTGTTGCTCTGATTGCGCTGTATGTTCTCACTCGAAAGTAACTTAACTCCTGAAACTTGGGGTAATGCCAAGCCGAGGCTATGTAAAGCCCTTGGTGATTACCTCAAACAAGCAGAAATTGAAGTTCAAGAGGGGCGAGAATCCCTTTATCGAGTGGAAGATACCTACATGTTACTGCGCGGTGAGCAATCACAATCAGGCTCTAAGGAGTTGGTGGTGGTTGCGTTAGCGGGTGATATGGCAGCGGGTACGCTCAGTGCAATTAATCACGGTAAAGCGAACGGCTTTGACTCCATTCGCGCCCACTTTAGCAAACGCGGAGCCCATCGCTATATTCAGCGTAAATTACGATTGCCTGTTCGAGAGGTTGAAACTCACAAGAATGAGCATGTATTACAGATAAGGTTTGATGATATGGGCGGGAAAAGTAGCTCAAGAAGTGACGCTAAAACCGTCACCACAACCACAAACAAAAGCAATAGCCAAGGTATCGGTGGCGATAACAATGGCTTTGCGCTGTCAGGGATAGAAAACTCTGACATTAATTTAAGCATGACTGACCATGGCGCAATGGCGGTTGCAGGTCGAACGGCAGAAGAAGCGTTTAAATTCGGAACTGACGCATTAGATTTTTCAGCAGACACCGTTGATGCATCTTTGGGCTTTGGTGAGAAAGCGTTAGACGGAGCGTTCAGTTTTGGTGAGAGCGCATTGGATGCAAATGCAAATCTTAGCGAGCACGCGATAGATTCCATTAAATCCATGGCTGGCCAACAAACGGAAACGACCAAAGCAGCACTTGCCATAGCAGGGGCAGCAAAAGCGCGAGAGCAAACGGGTGAGAACGAAAGCAATAACGAGCTACTGAAAAATGTGTCTCTTATTGTCGGGATTCTCGTCTCGTTATTAACGATGGCTTATATGTTCGCGGGGCGTAAGCAATGAAGCAACTGCATACTTTAAATACTGGCGAAGCCATCAAATTTAACGCAGGTCAGTCTGGTAAGTACCTCATCATGCGTGAGGCGAGTAATACCGTCATGCTGCGCGGTGATGCTCTGAGACCTGTAGAGATTGAACGCGGTGACACGGTTGATATCACTCGTTTTGACGAGCTTGAACTTTTTAATCACAAAGCGGATGCCGTGACGATTGAATATCAAATCGCAGATGTTCCTATCATCACCAAAGCGCAAAAAATTGATATCAGTAATTCGGTAGCGATTAGCGAGATTTTAACGCCAATTACCGTCGATAAAGTTCTATCCCCCATAAAGGTGGGCGAAGTCCAAACCGAGGTAAAAACACGCATTCAAAATGACGTCCTCAAGGTGGAAAAGCTTGCTGATTTATACACCTTGCAAAAGGTCGGCAGTGGGTTGTTGGATTTAACAAGCGATGAGCAAATTATTGATGGGAAAGCTGGACGTAAAGGGCTCTTTATTCAGGCTTCTACCAACAATGCCAGTCCCGTGTTGGTGCAAGGTTTAATTGATCTTACCGCTGGCGGTCATACATTAATTCAAACGGATGCCATTGTGACACTGCAAGGTGCTATAGGCGATAGCGTCAAAGTAGGGGAGTTTATCTAATGTTTCAACTTTCAAATCCGCCCCAAGCCTCTTCGAGTTCGGGTTCAGTTGGGGAAGTCGGGGCTAATGTTTTGGCCAGTATTCCTGTAGGCGCTCAAGATGGCGGGAGTGCGTCCGGTTTCGTGACCATCTTAAATAACCTTTATGACAATCCTAAGCGTGGTCATAACGCGGCTCTGTATCATCGAAATGAAAGCATTAATGGTGAGTGGGGTCGAAGAATGCAATTAAAGTCAGCAGTCGATTTGATAACGAAAGCGGAGCCTTATGATTCTGTATCGTTAATGATGTCGGTCACGCTCAAAGGGAAGATAAATCTTGATGCGTCAACGGCTGCGAAGGTGAGCGCGTTAGATACTCCTATTTCTTGCGTAATCGGAATTAAGACTCAAGCCGCCCCATCATATAGAGGCGCGTATTGCAGTGTGCCAGCTGCGTACTCTTCGAGTGATTCGTCATTGGTATTCGATGGCTCGTCTGATGTTGTTCTTAATGTTCAAGCGGGCGATGTAGCCAGTATTGCAGAATCAGAACTTCAAATTTCTTTCGATGTGGAAGATATGACTAATGATGTGATGGTTTACTTGGAAGAGGCACCTGCAACGTTAGAAAACTTGTTTGGGCTTATTCATATCAAAAAGGCGTGGATTGCTGAGGAAGTCGTTTATCCGGTGCCTGATTAACAAGGGTTTGGTGGTAATGAATATTAAGTATTTGCTAGTACTGCTTTTCCTGATCCTGTTTGGGGGGTACCTAATGAAAAAAGACAAGATAATCAAAATAGTGAGTGGCTTTGCTTTATCAGCTAGAAGTGAAATGCGCATGGTGGGTGTGCGCGGTGATTTAAAGCGAGTCGTTCGCCGAGCTATTGAACTAACCCCGTTTGATTTTGGCATTACGTCAGGTAAGCGCACTGCAGAGGAACAGAACGCTCTATTCAAACAAGGAGCAAGCCAGTTAGACGGATACAGCAAAAAAAGCCGTCACCAATCAGGCTGCGCGGTTGATTTTGTGGTGTACGACGAAAACGGCAAAGTGACGTGGGGCTTTAGTTATTACGAACAAGTGAGTTGGGCATTCAAACAGGCAGCGGATGAGTTAGGTATTCCGATTGTATGGGGCGGTGATTGGGTCAGCTTTAAAGATGGTCCTCATATCGAACTCGATAGAGCTCATTACTCATAGTAGGCAAAGTACTCGACGCCTACACCATCAAGCATTTAAGGAAGAGCAAATTACTATGAAAAGCTTATTAGGAAAAATCGGAATCGACCTTGACCAACCATCCACTAAAAAGGGTTTAGCGTTACTTGGCGCGGGAGCTGCTTTGGTAGCTGGTCACCCTGAACTTATCACCGCGAGCGTATCGGCAGACGGTGTTCAATTCGGTGGCATTATTGGCGCAAGTGCTCCAATAGTATTTGGCCTATGGGAAACCCTACGCAATGAGTTCAAGTAAATGGCCGAGTATCAAACAATAATTGTTGCCGTTGTGAGTGCTCTATCTAGCGGGGTTGGTGTAGGCATTACACTCAAAACTGATGTTAAGTGGTTGCGCTTAATGATGGAAAAGATGGATGAACGTTTGACTCGATTGGAAAATAAAAGCCCTCTATAAGAGAGGGCTTTCATTTAATATAAGTCTATTTTGACCCTAACTAGAAGTTTAGCTGGTCTGACTCTCATTGAATAACGAAGTAACTTTGCTTCTTGCTAACTCAGTGTCATTTAGTTGTTTTTCTAGTTTGTCGATAGATTCTTGGCTTCGATTGCCCTTAACTGCTTTATCTATTCGCTTCTCTAAAAATTTAATCTGGCGATCCAGTTGACTTGTGACTTTAAGCTCTTCTAACGAAGCGACATTGAAGTATGTAGAACAGTAGTCAAATACATAAAAGAGGACACCAACAGCAATAGGAATCCCCATAATGATAGCTTCTGAATCTTTAGTTAACTCAAAGCTATTAGCAACTACAATTGCTAAAGACGATACTCCACCAACTGATAAGCCGGGAGAAACGGAGCGTTTTGATTTCTTAGTCATTGCTAGTCACTCGCTTGGCTTTTAGAAGATTCTGGGCTAGTTCACTAGCGTTAGCTATTTTTATTGTTTTGGTTTCTATAGAACCATCGTCTTCCTCTACTTCCAAAGTAATGGTTGTTACAGGATGTAGATGGTAAGCAAGAGCACGGCCGAATAGCTTGAAGGTACTAAAAACCCATGGCAGTGCCGCAACAATGCTTATAGTTGTTATTAGTTGAACAATTGTATCGTGCTCTAGATTCATAAATTACCCCAGTTGACGAATAACTTCTTCAATAGTGTAGCGTGTTGAGACTGTATTATCTGACTTAGTGGTCACGATTTCTTTCAGCTTAACAAGACATGGTTTTGTCTTTGAAAATGCTTCATAACCTTGGTTGATGCGGTTGCGAAACGCTTCGTCATTCATTCTGACTGTTTCGATTTCACCGTCAGGCATTTTGCATTTCCAGCCTGAAGCGGCGTCGAAGTTTACCTGAGAAAAATGTATTGTCACTTGTTTTGTATCTTCATTCACTTCGGTAAGTGTTTTTTGCGGCAGAGATGCGTAAGCTTTAACATCATCACTTTCTATAACCTTTAACTCTTCATCATTTTCTGTTTTTAGAATGAGTTTAGCGTTTTCTTTACCTGCAAGTGGAGCTTTAACTACACGGTCTAGTTCTTTACGAACGTGGTGGTTTGTAACAATTGCAGCTACTTTTTCATCGCACTCAATTGATTGCCCAGATTCCGTTTGCAACTCTACAGTGCCATTACTCTTCTTTACGCGAGCAACGATTTTTTGGTCGTCTAATTGTTCCATTACTCCAAAAACGGTTCCTGTAGCAGCGGTGCCTACAGCTGCTGTGATACCTAGTACTTGAAGTACGTCTGCACCACCTGCATTTAACCAAGTTACAAACTCGATAACGAAAGAGCCTTCTTCATGGGCCTTTACATCAACACGAATGTTAGAGCTTTCCCCGTTAAGGATTTTTTCTGAGTTACGAATTGCTCTAGACATACTTAGGATTGAGCTTCCTAGCATTTCTGCGTCGATAGTATGGTCTTCAGTCTCCTTCATGTCATAAGACATTTTGAAAATTTGTTTGGAGCTTGAAGCTTTATCAGTTTGCATCTGACGTTTTCCTTAGATATGAAATTTTGGCCATTATGAAACTAGTTATACATTTCTGCTATAAAAATTAAGGTTAATTGTTGTTTTGATCAATTTTTAAGGTGGCGTTATTTAATTTTTCTCGTGTAAGTGGTGAGGAAATAGCTGGGTGTAAACTTGCCACAAGATGTTCAGGTTGCGATGACCTGTCACTTGAGCCACCTCTTCAATCGAATAGCCTTTTTCAAATAACCGACTTGCCCCCTCTCTTCGCAAGTCGTGATATCTCAAGTCTTCTATACCCAGCTCATTTCTAACTCTTTGAAAGCCAGCGCTAACACTTCGTGAGTTGTACGGGAAAATAAGCTCGCTTTTGTTCGGTTGTTTTAGTGCGATCTCAAATGATTCACCAAGTAAGGGAACAATCATGTGATTACCTTCTTTCTTCCTTGGGTCTTTTCTATCTCTAACCAGTATCGTTTTATGTTCTGGGTTCAGGTCTTCCCAACGCAGCTTGCAGACCTCACCAATTCGCATACAAGTGAGAATGCTGAACTCAAGAATATCGGTGAATGGGATTCGCGTTGTACCATTTGGCCGGAAAGACTCGCGTTGTTCTAATCCAAGCTTTAATAGTTTCAGTTCTTCAGAAGTTGGGCGACGTGTTCGCTTCTGACTCTTACCAACTAACCCCATATCAATCAGAACTGGGACGGCTTCATCAAATATTTGGTGATTGGTGTCGATGTTGAAGACAGGCTTAGACTTTTTCATTACAGAACGTAGGTAAGCAATATCATGATAAATCGTTGCGGGTTTGGCTCCTGCGCCTCTTCTGTTTTTACAGTGCTCGATTAAGTCGCTAGTTCGTAGCTGATTACTTTCAACTTGGGCGATGTCGCAATCCCTAAGCATCTTAATCACATAGCGTTTGGTGCGGCCTGTATTGTCCCAAAGATCTCTTTCGGCCATGAATAAATCGAGGAGTACCGAAAGGGGGACTGTTTTTGGCTGACTGAGTACCCCTTGAGCTTCTAGTTCAGCTACCCTTTTTTTACCGAAAGCTTTAGCGAGTGCTTTCTTTTTTAGAGTTTTGCTTTCCCTGTGTATAATGCGCGAATTCTTTTTAACGATGATTGTTACCTTGAACCTTGGTTCACCGCTTTTTAGCTTTCTGGTCTCGATGGTATAACTTGCCATTGTCCAACTCCTAAAGGGGTACTTGAGGGGTACTACAGGAAGTAATTCCGTTTAATTCTAGGTAATTCACTGTATGTTTGTACAGTATTAATTGAGACTGAATCATGACAAACACTAATAAAACCAGTAAATACGCTAGTAACCGACTTTCTGTTGCACCCATGCTCGATTGGACTGACCGCCACTGTCGTTACTTTCACCGTTTGCTTTCTCAGCAGACTCTTCTGTACACGGAAATGGTAACAACGGGCGCGATCTTACATGGTAAGGGCGACTTTCTAGAATATAACGAGCAAGAACATCCTCTTGCTCTTCAACTCGGCGGTTCTAATCCGGTTGATCTGGCTGCTTGTGCCAAACTGGCTGGTGAGCGCGGTTATGATGAAGTGAACCTTAACGTAGGTTGCCCTTCAGACCGAGTTCAAAACGGTCGCTTTGGTGCGTGTTTAATGGCTGAGCCAGAGCTTGTGGCAGATTGTGTGTCAGCGATGAAAGAAGTCACTGATATTCCAATTACCGTGAAAACGCGTATCGGTATCGATGACCAAGACTCTTATGAGTTTTTAACTAAGTTTGTTTCGACGGTTTCTGAAAAAGGCGGTTGTGAGCAATTTACTATCCATGCGCGTAAAGCATGGCTGAGTGGCCTTAGCCCGAAAGAGAACCGTGAGATCCCACCTCTAGATTACGATCGTGCATACCAAATCAAGAAAGACTTCTCTGATCTTGTGATTGCCGTGAATGGTGGCATTACTACTCTTGAGCAAACTAAAGAGCACTTACAACACCTTGATGGCGTGATGATTGGTCGTGAGGCTTACCATAGCCCATTTATCTTGGCTGAAGTCGATCAGCAGATCTTTGGTTTAGACACGCCAATCAAGAAGCGCTCACAAGTGGTTGAAGAAATGTACCCGTACATCGAACGTGAACTTTCAAATGGCGCAAGCTTAGGACATATCTCTCGTCATATGCTTGGTTTGTTCCAAAGCATGCCTGGTGCAAGACAATGGCGTCGCTACATCAGTGAAAACGCACATAAGAAAGGTGCAGGTATCGAAGTGATGCAAACAGCATTGGCTAAGATCCCTAAAGAGCTAAATGTTTAACCTCCCTCTAAGTTAAAAACTTAAGGTTAAATTCGCCATTAGAGGCTAAATTTACCACTACAAGTTTCCGAAAAGCCACGCATGAAGATGTGTGGCTTTTTATTTATCTGATAAATAAGGATTTTCTTGGGTTGGCATACTTGGTATGGAAGCTGCAATGTTAGAAAGTAGGAAAGATAGGTCATTAACTCATTAGGGAGACCATTATGTTTGAATTAATCTTTGTTCTTATTTTCGTTGCAACTCTGCTTGTCACAGGTATCACGTTTATGACGGTATTGGCCGCAACCGGAGTAGCGTTATTAGTCATGTTGGTCTTAGGTATGATGGGCGTTGTGTTTAAGTTACTGCCTTGGTTGATCGTGATTGCAATCGGTGTGTGGTTTTTCAAAAACTTTGTACACAGTTCTAACCAGAGACGTTACTAAGGTCATAGTGCCGTCAAATCTTTACTCGTCAGCGGTTTATCGTTTTAGAATTTAAGATGTGTGGTAGAATTTTCCCCAATAATCTATGAATGTGCATACAATTAGCACTACGATATGGAATTGGAGCTATCTCAAATGAATAAAATGCCATTAATTGCTTTAGTGGGAATGCTATCTTTAAGTTCAGCTGTGTCTGCTGCTGAGGAGTTTTCTTACACGGCTAAAGTCGGTGCCGATATGTGGTGGGGAAGTACAAAGCTAAACGAAGTTAGACAAGATGACGACTCTAACTCACCTTCGTTGTATTTCGCATTTGAGCATAATGCCCCAATGCTCCCAAATGCTAGCTTCCGTTATACCTCTATTGATGCGGACTCGTTGGCTTTTGATAAGTACGACTACACGTTTTACTACACACTGTTAGAGCACAAGTTGATGAACTTCGATGCTGGTGTGACGTTTACTCAATACTCAAACTCTAATTACATTGAACCAAAAGCGACGGGTGCAAAAACATCGACGTTTGATGAGTTCACGTGGAGCTTCTACGGTAACGCAGAGATCAATGTGCCGGACACCAACTTCGATATCATTGGTACCATGGAGTTCGGTGATAGCAGTGGTATTAAGAGCACTGACTTGATGGCAGGTGTTCAGTACCGAATCCCTGTATCAGAATCTGAAATTGCTCTGCGTGGTGGATACCGTGTTATCGATCTAGACTCGGATGAATTCTTTAGTTCTGATCTAGGCAAGAGCTTTGTCATGGTCGATGGTTGGTTTGCTGGTGCTGAAGTGCGCTTCTAGGCTATTCAAGCTCATTTAGAGCAAATTTTAAGAACGCCACTTTATTAAGTGGCGTTTTTTTATATCTATTGATTATATCTTTCTGGAATTAGTTAGCACATTCATCACTTTCGACCATCCTTAATACAGAGAGCCAATTTGCGTCTATTCTTATAAGGTCTATGTAGTGAGGTCAAAGCAAGGGATGGAATATGACACTCAATGAATTACGAAATTTATATAGAGAAAACCTGTTAGTTGAAGCCATCATAGAGCCCTCAATTCAAGAAGGGTCTTGGGTTGTGGAGTTTCGTCATATGGGCGGTGGCTTTGTTCTGCTTACGGATGTTCATGGTGAAGAGTGTCATTACGCGGATTTAGACTTAGCATCTAAGTCGGCAATGGCGGTTGGCTTTCAGCAAGTACGCATTGAAAACCAGTAAGACAATTTACGTTTCAATCGGTTTTTACTTCCAAAAAGTTATAAAACATACTTTTCTATTCTTTCTTGTTATTAAAAGGAGTGGTTAATCTATCGTCACGCAATGATTAGGGATGTCGTGACCATGTCTTTAAATAAGAAAGAGTCTTCACAAAACAATAATGCACAGTCTGGGGCTAATGAGTTACCTGGGCTAGCAGCACCACTTAATGACCAACAATTGGGTCATCTTCAGCAAACTGTTTCTGAACTGTCTTCACAGCAACTGGCATGGGTCAGTGGTTACCTTTGGGGAGTGAGCCAAGCTCAGCCTGTCGGTGCTGCCGCGCCAATCGCTCAAGCGGCCGCTGCAGTAGCGGCTAAGCCAGCGGGTAAGCTCAGCATTATCTTCGCTTCTCAAACCGGTAATGCTAAAGGCGTCGCTGAATCGCTAGAGGCAGAAGCAAAAGCCTTAGGTATCGCCGTCGAGCTTTTCGATGCGAGTGATTATAAAGGTAAGAACCTAGCCAAAGAGACACACGTCATTTTCGTCGCTTCAACCAATGGTGAGGGCGAAGCCCCTGATAACGCGATTGAGTTGCATGAATTCCTTCAATCGAAGAAAGCGCCAAAATTATCAAACCTACAATACGGTGTGATTGGTTTAGGTGACTCAAGCTATGAGTTCTTCTGCCAAACGGCTAAAGACTTCGATAACTTCCTCGCTAAGCTTGGTGCGAAATCGTTTGTCGATCGCCTTGATTGTGATGTTGATTACGAAGAGTCAGCAACGGAATGGCGCGCTAAAGCTTTATCACAAGTTCAAGAAACGCTATCAACAGGTGCCGAGGCTGACATTGTTCAGTTACCAGTAGGCCAAGCGGCTGCCGGTCATTCGCAATACACCAAACAAAATCCATATACAGCGACATTATTAACCAGTCAAAAGATCACCGGTCGTGACTCGGGTAAAGATGTTCGTCATATCGAGATCGATCTTGATGAATCTGGCATTACCTATCAACCTGGTGATGCGCTAGGTGTATGGTATGAAAACAGTTCAGAACTCGCGAACCAGATCCTTTCTAAGGTTGGGTTGTCGGGGATAGAAAGTGTCGATGTCGATGGTGATAATCTATCTATTCATAGTGCGCTAGTGAGTAAATTTGAGATTACCACTTCAAACCCTCAACTTGTGACTAAGTTTGCTGAGTTATCGGGCAGCAAGAAGTTAATCAAACTGGTGGAAGATAAAGACAAGCTTCGAGAATATGCGGGTAATACACAAATCGTCGATGTACTCGCTGAAAAGAAAACCAAGCTATCGGCTGATGAGTTAATTGGCCTGCTACGTAAGCTGACTCCGCGCCTTTACTCTATTGCATCAAGCCAAGCCGAAGTAGATGAAGAAGTTCACTTAACGGTTGGTCTGGTTGAATACCAAAAAGGTGAAGAGTCTCGCTTAGGTGGAGCATCAAGCTTCTTGGCTCAGCGTCTTGAAGAAGGTGGCGAAGTTAAGGTGTTTGTAGAGAACAACAATAACTTCAAGCTACCACAAGACGACAGTACACCAATCATCATGGTCGGCCCGGGTACAGGTATCGCACCTTTCCGCAGTTTTGTTCAAGAGCGTGAAAACAATGATGCTCAAGGTAAAAGCTGGTTGTTCTTTGGTGACCGTACCTTTACTCAAGATTTCTTATACCAAGTTGAATGGCAAAAGTACCTCAAGTCTGGCGCGCTAACTAAGCTCGATGTTGCCTTTAGCCGTGACCAAAAAGAAAAGGTTTATGTTCAGGATCGTTTGCTCGAACAAGCAGAGCAGGTTTGGCAATGGCTGCAAGAGGGCGCGTACCTCTATGTATGTGGCGATGCAACTCGAATGGCGAAAGATGTTCATGAGGCGTTAGTTACGATAGCGGAAAAACATGGCAACCAAAGCCGTGAGCAAGCTGAACAATATATTAATGATTTACGTAAAGCAAAACGTTACCAAAGGGATGTGTACTAATGAGCAAGCAAGTAATAGAGCAAGAAGTGCTAGGTCAAGTACTTGGACCTTTGGCTGACAATGAGCGTCTTAAGCGTGAAAGTAATAACCTACGCGGTACGATTGAACAAGATCTCCAAGATCGCATAACTGGTGGCTTTACTGCTGATAACTTTCAGTTGATTCGTTTCCACGGTATGTATCAACAAGACGACCGTGATATTCGCAACGAACGTACCAAGCAAAAGCTCGAACCTTTACATAACGTCATGCTGCGTGCGCGTATGCCGGGTGGCATCATTACCCCTAAGCAGTGGTTGGCGATTGATAAGTTCGCAGACGAAAGCACCTCTTACGGTTCAATTCGTCTAACAACACGTCAAACGTTTCAGTTCCACGGTGTGTTGAAGCCGAACATTAAGTTGATGCACCAAACGCTAAATAATATTGGCATTGATTCCATTGCGACAGCGGGTGATGTAAACCGAAATGTTCTGTGTACGACAAACCCAGTTGAATCTGAACTTCATCAAGAAGCTTACGAGTGGGCGAAAAAGATCAGTGAACATCTATTGCCGAAGACTCGTGCTTATGCAGAAATCTGGTTAGATGGTGAAAAGCTAGCAACAACGGATGAAGAACCTATCCTTGGTAGCAACTACCTACCGCGTAAGTTCAAGACGACGGTTGTCATTCCTCCGCAAAATGATGTGGACGTTCATGCTAACGATCTTAACTTTGTTGCTATTGCTGAAGACGGAAAGCTGGTGGGCTTTAACGTGTTAGTTGGTGGCGGTTTAGCGATGACACACGGTGATACCTCTACTTATGCACGTAAAGCTGACGACTTTGGTTTTGTGCCATTAGATAAAACGTTAGATGTAGCAGCTGCGGTGGTAACGACTCAGCGTGACTGGGGTAACCGTTCAAATCGTAAGAATGCAAAAACCAAATACACACTAGACCGTGTTGGTATTGATGTATTCAAAGCAGAAGTAGAAAAACGTGCAGGCGTTGAGTTTTCTGAAAGTCGTCCTTATAAGTTTACTGGCCGTGGCGATCGTATCGGTTGGGCGGAAGGCATTGATGGTAAGCACCACTTAGCGTTATTCATCGAAAATGGTCGTTTGCTTGATTTCCCAGGGAAAGCGCTGAAAACAGGTGTTGCTGAAATAGCTAAGATCCACAAAGGTGACTTTCGCATGACAGCGAACCAAAACCTAATTGTTGCAGGTGTACCTAAGAGCCAAAAGGCAAAAATTGAAAAGCTGGCACGTCAATACGGTCTGATGGATGATGCCGTTTCCGAGCAGCGTAAAAACTCAATGGCTTGTGTGGCATTCCCAACATGTCCTTTAGCAATGGCAGAAGCAGAGCGATTTCTTCCTGAGTTTGTAACGGATGTTGAAGACATTCTGAAGAAACACGGATTACCAGAAGAAGATAACATCATCCTTCGCATCACGGGTTGTCCAAACGGTTGTGGTCGTGCAATGTTGGCTGAACTGGGTTTAGTCGGCAAGGCGCCGGGGCGTTACAACATGCACTTAGGTGGCAACAAAGCCGGAACTCGTATCCCGAAGATGTATAAAGAGAACATCACTTCAGCTCAGATCTTAGAAGAGATTGATTCGCTGGTGGCACGTTGGGCTACGGAACGTAACGACAATGAAGGGTTCGGTGATTTTACAATCCGAGCTGGCATCATCGAAGAGGTGATCATTTCCAAGAGGGATCTGCATGCATAATTCTGTCGCTTCAAAATTGAAGTTAGCAGAGCTACTCGCATTGACTAAGACGGAACAAATACTTCGTCTTGGGCAAATTAATGCTGAGTTAGAACAGCTAACAGCATTAGAAAGAGTTAAATGGGCATTAGAAAACTTGGAAGGATCACATGTTGTGTCTTCAAGTTTCGGCATTCAAGCCGCGTTAATGCTGCACTTAGTGACTCAAGCAAAACCAGACATTCCGGTTATTCTGACGGACACGGGGTATCTATTTCCGGAGACCTATCGCTTTATCGATGAGTTAAGTAAGAAGTTGACTCTAAACCTTCAAGTCTTTCGCGCCCAACAGAGCCCTAATTGGCAAGAAGCGCAATATGGAAAACTTTGGGATCAAGGTATAGAAGGGATAGAGAAGTACAACAAGCTTAATAAAGTTGAACCGATGAGAAGAGCGCTAGATGAGCTCGAGGCTGGGACATGGTTTTCCGGTTTAAGAAGAGAACAATCTCAATCGCGTGCAAATTTGCCAATCTTATCTATCCAAAATGGTGTGTTTAAATTTTTGCCGGTAATCGATTGGACGAATAAAGATGTTCACTATTACCTAGAAGAGCATGGCCTCGGTTATCACCCGCTTCGAGAGCAGGGTTACCTTTCTGTTGGAGATACACATACAACTAAGAAGTGGGAACCGGGTATGACTGAAGAGGAAACTCGTTTTAATGGGCTCAAACGAGAATGTGGTCTCCATGAAGATGATGGAGAGCAATATGGTTCTGGGATTTAGACTCATTGCTATTTAAAAAGCTGCCATTAGGTAGCTTTTTAGTTTCTAGGGGATAAAATTAGAGCGATTGTGGATAAGTCTGTGGTTATTGTGTAGTTACTTTGTAGTTAAAGTTGCATAAATAAGGCTTTGAGTGTTTATTCGTCATGTAATCGTTATTTTTGCATTTTTCTTTAATAAACACTTGCCAATGTGAGGAACATCTCTATAATGCCGCCTCACTGACACGGCAGACGCCACAAGGCTTCAGCGCAGAATGTTAGTTAGGCAACTAGCTTTAAGCGATAATTCGCTCCTACTTTTAGAAAGTAGAAATTAATTTTCAAAAGTGTTTGACACTGAGAATTAAATCGCTAGAATAGCCGCCTCTTCCGAAGTGATGTAAGTCACAACGAAGAGAAGCTCTTTAACAATTTAAACCTATCAATCTGTGTGGGCACTCGTTGATGAATATCAAAACGTTATTACTTAGGTAATAGCAGTTACTTCGGTAACAAAATTGATTTCAATGAACTGAGTGACCAATACGTTTAACTACTTGTAGTTATTCGGCACAGTCAATTCATTATCATTCTGTTGGAATGGTAATAGCTTTAGAATTACATGTTCATGTTTACATGAATATTAGTTTTGAAGTCAGTATTCGTTGAGTCACAAAATCTTAAATTGAAGAGTTTGATCATGGCTCAGATTGAACGCTGGCGGCAGGCCTAACACATGCAAGTCGAGCGGAAACGACACTAACAATCCTTCGGGTGCGTTAATGGGCGTCGAGCGGCGGACGGG
>NZ_CADDIS010000007.1:0-207909 GCF_902751245.1 Vibrio sp. Vb339
TTGATAGGCAGGGTGTGTAAGTGCTGCGAGGCATTGAGCTAACCTGTACTAATTGCCCGTGAGGCTTAACCATACAACACCCAAGGGGTTTTGTGGACTCAAAGAAATACCAAACGCTTGAATGAGTTTGAAGAGAATTTAACAGCTTTCCGAATTTTAAAATTTGCTTGGCGACCATAGCATTGTGGACCCACCTGATTCCATGCCGAACTCAGAAGTGAAACACAATAGCGCCGATGGTAGTGTGGGGCTTCCCCATGTGAGAGTAGGACATCGCCAGGCTTTAATTTCGACTTTGTCTACAAAGTAGACAAGTCACCATAGAGTTCTAAGTTTTCTTAGTATTTTATGTTGACTTTCAAAGTAGAAAGCGTATTATACGCGTCCTGCTTAAGTGCTAAGGCACTGAAAGCAAAGCTCTTTAACAATTTAAACCTATCAATCTGTGTGGGCACTCGTTGATGAATATCAAAACGTTTTATCGTTAGATAAAACAGATTCTTCGGAATCAAAATTGATTTCAATGAACTGAGTGACCAATACGTTTAACTACTTGTAGTTATTCGGCACAGTCAATTCATTACCATTCTGTTGGAATGGTAATAGCTTTAGAATTACATGTTCATGTTTACATGAATATTAGTTTTGAAGTCAGTATTCGTTGAGTCACAAAATCTTAAATTGAAGAGTTTGATCATGGCTCAGATTGAACGCTGGCGGCAGGCCTAACACATGCAAGTCGAGCGGAAACGACACTAACAATCCTTCGGGTGCGTTAATGGRCGTCGAGCGGCGGACGGGTGAGTAATGCCTAGGAAATTGCCTTGATGTGGGGGATAACCATTGGAAACGATGGCTAATACCGCATAATGCCTACGGGCCAAAGAGGGGGACCTTCGGGCCTCTCGCGTCAAGATATGCCTAGGTGGGATTAGCTAGTTGGTGAGGTAATGGCTCACCAAGGCGACGATCCCTAGCTGGTCTGAGAGGATGATCAGCCACACTGGAACTGAGACACGGTCCAGACTCCTACGGGAGGCAGCAGTGGGGAATATTGCACAATGGGCGAAAGCCTGATGCAGCCATGCCGCGTGTATGAAGAAGGCCTTCGGGTTGTAAAGTACTTTCAGTTGTGAGGAAGGGGGTGTTGTTAATAGCAACATCTCTTGACGTTAGCAACAGAAGAAGCACCGGCTAACTCCGTGCCAGCAGCCGCGGTAATACGGAGGGTGCGAGCGTTAATCGGAATTACTGGGCGTAAAGCGCATGCAGGTGGTTCATTAAGTCAGATGTGAAAGCCCGGGGCTCAACCTCGGAACTGCATTTGAAACTGGTGAACTAGAGTACTGTAGAGGGGGGTAGAATTTCAGGTGTAGCGGTGAAATGCGTAGAGATCTGAAGGAATACCAGTGGCGAAGGCGGCCCCCTGGACAGATACTGACACTCAGATGCGAAAGCGTGGGGAGCAAACAGGATTAGATACCCTGGTAGTCCACGCCGTAAACGATGTCTACTTGGAGGTTGTGGCCTTGAGCCGTGGCTTTCGGAGCTAACGCGTTAAGTAGACCGCCTGGGGAGTACGGTCGCAAGATTAAAACTCAAATGAATTGACGGGGGCCCGCACAAGCGGTGGAGCATGTGGTTTAATTCGATGCAACGCGAAGAACCTTACCTACTCTTGACATCCAGAGAAKCCAGCGGAGACGCAGGTGTGCCTTCGGGARCTCTGAGACAGGTGCTGCATGGCTGTCGTCAGCTCGTGTTGTGAAATGTTGGGTTAAGTCCCGCAACGAGCGCAACCCTTATCCTTGTTTGCCAGCGAGTAATGTCGGGAACTCCAGGGAGACTGCCGGTGATAAACCGGAGGAAGGTGGGGACGACGTCAAGTCATCATGGCCCTTACGAGTAGGGCTACACACGTGCTACAATGGCGCATACAGAGGGCAGCAAGCTAGCGATAGTGAGCGAATCCCAAAAAGTGCGTCGTAGTCCGGATTGGAGTCTGCAACTCGACTCCATGAAGTCGGAATCGCTAGTAATCGTGAATCAGAATGTCACGGTGAATACGTTCCCGGGCCTTGTACACACCGCCCGTCACACCATGGGAGTGGGCTGCAAAAGAAGTGGGTAGTTTAACCTTTCGGGGAGGACGCTCACCACTTTGTGGTTCATGACTGGGGTGAAGTCGTAACAAGGTAGCCCTAGGGGAACCTGGGGCTGGATCACCTCCTTATACGAAGATGTTTACGATGAGTACCCACACAGATTGATATGTTTAAACAGTTAAGAGTAACCTTTGTCCCGTTCGTCTAGAGGCCTAGGACACCGCCCTTTCACGGCGGTAACAGGGGTTCGACTCCCCTACGGGATACCATCTTTAAGCACATTTATTTAAGTGTTTTTAAAAATGGTTCAATTTATTGAATCAAGCTCTTTAACAATTTGGAAAGCTGACTGATTGATTACTTACGAGTAATTCAATCAAATTTAAAAGTTCTCAATGTTTATCTGCTCTTAGTTAATAAGAACGGTATAAACACAACAAACACATTCAAGTGTCTTGTATTCGATTCAAACTTGTTTGAATCACAATTGAGTCCGGCAAACAGTCATTGAGAATTAACCCTTCTTAATGACAACCAAAAACCTTGGTTAGTTGCCATACACTAAGACCCTTTCGGGTTGTATGGTTAAGTGACTAAGCGTACACGGTGGATGCCTTGGCAGTCAGAGGCGATGAAAGGCGTAATAACTTGCGATAAGCCCAGATTAGGTAGTAATAACCTTTTGAGTCTGGGATTCCTGAATGGGGAAACCCACTTACATAAGTAAGTATCCTGTTGTGAATACATAGCARCAGGAGGCAAACCGGGGGAACTGAAACATCTAAGTACCCCGAGGAAGAGAAATCAACCGAGATTCCGAAAGTAGCGGCGAGCGAAATTGGATTAGCCCTTAAGCTTTTAATGAGACAGATGAAGGCTCTGGAAAGTGCCGCAATAAAGGGTGATAGCCCCGTAATCGACATCTCATCATCAGTGAAAACGAGTAGGGCGGGACACGTGATATCCTGTCTGAATATGGGGGGACCATCCTCCAAGGCTAAATACTACTGACTGACCGATAGTGAACCAGTACCGTGAGGGAAAGGCGAAAAGAACCCCTGTGAGGGGAGTGAAATAGAACCTGAAACCGTGTACGTACAAGCAGTAGGAGCACCTTCGTGGTGTGACTGCGTACCTTTTGTATAATGGGTCAGCGACTTAATTTTAGTAGCAAGGTTAACCGTTTAGGGGAGCCGTAGGGAAACCGAGTCTTAACTGGGCGTACAGTTGCTAGGATTAGACCCGAAACCAGGTGATCTAGCCATGGGCAGGTTGAAGGTTGAGTAACATCAACTGGAGGACCGAACCGACTAATGTTGAAAAATTAGCGGATGACTTGTGGCTAGGGGTGAAAGGCCAATCAAACCTGGAGATAGCTGGTTCTCCCCGAAAGCTATTTAGGTAGCGCCTCGGACGAATACTACTGGGGGTAGAGCACTGTTAAGGCTAGGGGGTCATCCCGACTTACCAACCCTTTGCAAACTCCGAATACCAGTAAGTACTATCCGGGAGACACACGGCGGGTGCTAACGTCCGTCGTGGAGAGGGAAACAACCCAGACCGCCAGCTAAGGTCCCAAAGTATAGCTAAGTGGGAAACGATGTGGGAAGGCTCAGACAGCCAGGATGTTGGCTTAGAAGCAGCCATCATTTAAAGAAAGCGTAATAGCTCACTGGTCGAGTCGGCCTGCGCGGAAGATGTAACGGGGCTAAGCTATACACCGAAGCTGCGGCTACGTACCTTAGGGTATGTGGGGTAGGGGAGCGTTCTGTAAGCCGTTGAAGGTGGTCTGTAAGGGCTGCTGGAGGTATCAGAAGTGCGAATGCTGACATGAGTAACGATAAAGGGAGTGAAAAACTCCCTCGCCGGAAGACCAAGGGTTCCTGTCCAACGTTAATCGGGGCAGGGTAAGTCGACTCCTAAGGCGAGGCCGAAAGGCGTAGTCGATGGGAAACRGGTTAATATTCCYGTACTTCTTACAATTGCGATGGGGGGACGGAGAAGGCTAGGTGGGCCTGGCGACGGTTGTCCAGGTTCAAGTACGTAGGCGGGTGGTTTAGGTAAATCCGGACCGCTAYTAACGCTGAGATACGATGTCGAGCTACTACGGTAGTGAAGTCATTGATGCCATGCTTCCAGGAAAAGCCTCTAAGCTTCAGATTGTAAGGAATCGTACCCCAAACCGACACAGGTGGTCGGGTAGAGAATACCAAGGCGCTTGAGAGAACTCGGGTGAAGGAACTAGGCAAAATGGTACCGTAACTTCGGGAGAAGGTACGCTCTTATCAGTGAAGTCCCTTGCGGATGGAGCAGACGAGAGTCGCAGATACCAGGTGGCTGCAACTGTTTATTAAAAACACAGCACTGTGCAAAATCGTAAGATGACGTATACGGTGTGACGCCTGCCCGGTGCCGGAAGGTTAATTGATGGGGTTAGACTTCGGTCGAAGCTCTTGATCGAAGCCCCGGTAAACGGCGGCCGTAACTATAACGGTCCTAAGGTAGCGAAATTCCTTGTCGGGTAAGTTCCGACCTGCACGAATGGCGTAATGATGGCCACGCTGTCTCCACCCGAGACTCAGTGAAATTGAAATCGCTGTGAAGATGCAGTGTACCCGCGGCTAGACGGAAAGACCCCGTGAACCTTTACTACAGCTTGGCACTGAACATTGAACCTACATGTGTAGGATAGGTGGGAGACTTTGAAACCGCGTCGCTAGATGTGGTGGAGTCGTCCTTGAAATACCACCCTTGTAGTTTTGATGTTCTAACGTTGGTCCCTGAATCGGGATTACGGACAGTGCCTGGTGGGTAGTTTGACTGGGGCGGTCTCCTCCCAAAGAGTAACGGAGGAGCACGAAGGTGGGCTAAACACGGTTGGACATCGTGTGGTTAGTGCAATGGCATAAGCCCGCTTGACTGCGAGAATGACAATTCGAGCAGGTGCGAAAGCAGGTCATAGTGATCCGGTGGTTCTGAATGGAAGGGCCATCGCTCAACGGATAAAAGGTACTCCGGGGATAACAGGCTGATACCGCCCAAGAGTTCATATCGACGGCGGTGTTTGGCACCTCGATGTCGGCTCATCACATCCTGGGGCTGAAGTCGGTCCCAAGGGTATGGCTGTTCGCCATTTAAAGTGGTACGCGAGCTGGGTTTAGAACGTCGTGAGACAGTTCGGTCCCTATCTGCCGTGGGCGTTGGAAAATTGAAAGGGGCTGCTCCTAGTACGAGAGGACCGGAGTGGACGAACCTCTGGTGTTCGGGTTGTCATGCCAATGGCATTGCCCGGTAGCTAAGTTCGGAATCGATAACCGCTGAAAGCATCTAAGCGGGAAGCGAGCCTTGAGATGAGTTTTCCCTGGCRCTATAAGYGTCCTAAAGGGTTGTCGTAGACTACGACGTTGATAGGCAGGGTGTGTAAGTGCTGCGAGGCATTGAGCTAACCTGTACTAATTGCCCGTGAGGCTTAACCATACAACACCCAAGGGGTTTTGTGGACTCAAAGACAGACCTTGAATGAGTTTGAAAGAGACTTTTAAATCAGTTTTCCGAATTTTAAAATTTGCTTGGCGACCATAGCATTGTGGACCCACCTGATTCCATGCCGAACTCAGAAGTGAAACACAATAGCGCCGATGGTAGTGTGGGGTTTCCCCATGTGAGAGTAGGACATCGCCAGGCTCCAAATTTATTTTCACTTTTTTGAAAAGTGAAGACAAAAAGTTTGAACACTTGTCAGCGACGACAAGTAGTCCACTGCGGAGTGGTAGTTCAGTTGGTTAGAATACCGGCCTGTCACGCCGGGGGTCGCGGGTTCGAGTCCCGTCCACTCCGCCACTTATTCAGAGTTTCAGCTCTTTAAAACTGAAAATAGGGGTGTAGCTCCAATTGGCAGAGCAGCGGATTCCAAATCCGCGTGTTGGGAGTTCGAATCTCTCCACCCCTGCCATATTTAAGGCTCTAGCAGAAATGCTAGGGCCTTTTTGCTTTCTGGAGTTTGATAAATTGTGAAGATAGCTTGGTATAAACAGCCCATTACGCTTCATCATTCATCTATAGCGAAATTTCTCGGTTTTCCCGTTTCCTGTTTTGTTGCTTTAACCCGTCTAATTCATTAGCTACCACCAAAAACTTAAGTACGATATGCACCTAATCCTAAATGGCGACTAATATAATGAGTAAGCGTCAGTAATTTGGGATTATTATGAGGTTCTTTTTTGCACTGGTTGTATTCTTTTGTTCATTTTCTCTATCAGCAACTTCGTGGGAGAAAGAGAGTCACCCTACTAAAAATTCACCCTCATCAATTGGAAGCTATGCCAATGGCTGTCTAGACGGCGCGCAGGCTTTGCCTATTAATGGTTTGGGGTATCAGATCATTCGCCCTCAAAGAGAGCGCTACTATGGCCATACAGAAGCTATAAAGTTTATTGAGAGGTTAGGAGTCACGACCAGCGAGAAACTCAATACTAATTTATTGGTCGGTGATATTTCTCTTCCCAGAGGAGGGCGCTTTTCTTCAGGTCATTCAAGTCATCAAACAGGGTTAGATATTGATATATGGCTAAGGTTAACCAGTAAGAGGTTGTCAGAGAACGAGTTAGCTGTGCCTAAACCTGTGAGCGTTGTGGATCTTACCAACTACAAATTGCGTCAATCGAATTGGACCGATGCTCACTTTCAAGTTATTCGTTATGCGGCGAAAGATGAAAAAGTGGTGCGTATTTTTGTTCATCCAGTGATCAAGCAAACCCTTTGTGAACAAGAAGACTCTGACACTAATGATAGAGCTTGGTTGGGGAAAATAAGGCCTTGGTGGGGACACCACTCCCACTTCCACGTTCGTTTAAAGTGTCCTGAAGGCAGTTCAAACTGCATAGCTCAAGCGAGCCCTCCTAAAGGTGACGGTTGTGGAGATGAACTTGCAAGTTGGGCTCCAAAGACTGTTCCAGTTCCACCTCCTAAAAAAGTAGCGAAAACTAAGAAAAAGAAAAAAGTTAAAGTGATGCCAAGTCAGTGTTTGGCCTTGATATCGAATAAGTAATCCTGTTCATCGAGGCTTTTTACAGTGTTACTGCCACTGGTTTTCTCGACTCTAAAACTGGAGAAACATCACACTTTTGTCTAGAGTTTATAAACACGAGATTAAGAACATCGTTTGATATTGATAAAACCAATAATGATATCAGCAAAGGCGATGATGAATTTGACAAGGTTTGGTCAGGGATAGAGTGTTTTTGGGGTGAAAGATGCGGCTTATATGCAGTATACGAAATCAGAGTCTGATACCCGTCGATAGATAATTCAAGGATAAGACTATGACTATGATTTGTGCAAAGGAATTTTCAGAATGGTTAAGACATAGATTCAACGCTGAAAGCTCGGGTATTTCTATTTCGAGAGATGACATTACCCAACTGACAGGCAGACAGCGTTTAGACCCTAGCTTCGTAAATGATGTTCATTACGAATTGATGCAGTATGGAATGGCATTTGTGACCGATACCAGCAGGGAAAACTTTTATCTTGTTCCGATAGCTCAATCAATAAACTGGCGAGAACGACTCGAATATCAATTTGAAAAAGAGCTCTTCTGCAATATTTATCCAATCGAGAAATCAGGATAAAAAAAAGGTTCAACTTATGGTTAAGTTGAACCTTTCTTCTTTTAGGTCAAGCCTTGAATGATTACAAACTTCTCAAGTAGCTCGTCATCAGTTTCAATATGATTTGGGTCAGTGATTATGCATTTTGTAATCGGGCACACTGACTGACATGTTGGCTTTTCATAGTGACCTTTACACTCTGTACATAAATCTGGATCGATCTCGAAGATACTGTCACCCATCGTGATTGCACCATTTGGGCATTCAGGATCACACATATCGCAGTTTATGCACTTGTCAGTAATTAACAGAGCCATCGTTTTCTTCTCAAGTAAGTCGCTTAAGTGAAAATTATTTGCCTGATGCGTTACGTGTATCTTGGCCTTCGCTCAAGTTACGCATCAGCAAGCCGTACTCTAGATCTAGATCTGCTGGTACAGGAATAAATACAAAGTGACCGTTACCTTTCGCATCGTCGACCGCTTCAGATTTACGGTTTTCCATAACTTCCAGTTTGAAAACAACGTTACCTTTCGGTGTCATCATTTCTAAGCTGTCGCCTACTAGAAACTTGTTCTTCACTTCTACTTCCGCTAAGTCGCCACGGCGCTTACCTGTGAACTCACCAACAAATTGTTGAGTGTCAGAGATAGAGTAACCGTACTCGTAGTTTTGGTATGTATCGTGTGTATGACGGCGTAAGAAGCCCTCAGTGTAACCACGGTGAGCTAGGCTCTCTAAGGTACCCATTAGGCTTTCATCGAATGGCTTGCCTGCCACTGCATCGTCGATAGCTTTACGGTAAACCTGAGCAGTACGTGCACAGTAGTAGAAAGACTTAGTACGACCTTCAATCTTCAGAGAGTGAACACCCATCTTAGTTAGGCGCTCAACGTGTTGGATTGCACGAAGGTCTTTTGAGTTCATGATGTAAGTACCATGCTCATCTTCAAACGCTGCCATTTTCTCTTCTGGCTTGTGTGATTCAGAAAGCAGAACCACTTCGTCTGTTGGTTTACCAAGACCTAGTGTGTTGTCTGGACGTTCATCTTGAACTTCAACTTCTTGAATTGCGACACCAGTTGGATTAGCTTCAACGATCTGACCGTTTTCGTCTTCTTTCGCTGCTTCTGTTTTGTATTCCCAACGACAAGCGTTAGTGCAAGTACCTTGGTTTGGATCGCGTTTGTTCATGTAACCAGAAAGCAGACAGCGGCCTGAGTAAGCCATGCAAAGAGCACCGTGAACAAAGATCTCTAGTTCTGTTTCTGGGCAGTGTTCGCGAATCTCTTCGATCTCTTCAAGTGATAGCTCACGAGATAGGATTACACGCTCAACGCCTTGAGTTGACCAGAACTTAACGGTCGCCCAGTTTACTGCGTTTGCTTGAACAGAAAGATGGATTGGCATTTCAGGGAATGCTTCGCGAACCATCATGATAAGACCAGGATCTGACATGATAAGCGCGTCAGGGCCCATCTCAACAACTGGTTTAAGGTCGCGAATGAATGTTTTTAATTTAGAGTTGTGCGGCTGAATGTTACATACAACATATAACTTTTTGCCTTGAGCATGAGCTTCATCGATACCGATTTGTAGGTTTTCGTGATTGAACTCGTTGTTACGAACACGGAGGCTGTAACGTGGCTGGCCTGCGTATACTGCATCTGCGCCGTAGGCGAATGCATAACGCATGTTTTTGAGGCTTCCTGCCGGTGATAATAGTTCAGGTACAAATGGTTTTTGTGTAGTCATTGCTTCGTTCTCTAATCTGATCTCAAGTCAGGTTGATACCACCAAGTGATATCAAAGGGGCGCAAATTTTACGCTAAAATGAGTTTGGTTGATAGCCCTAAAGATAGCAATGACATTAACCAGAGGGTCGAGAGGCAGATATAAGTGAGAACTTAGTGAGAAATAAGCTCAGATACCGTTAGCACCTGAGCTTATAGTTTGACTGATTAAGCGTTAGGTTGAGTTAACCCGCCTAATGATTCAAATAGGTTTGGAAGGAAAACACTGAACTCACCACAAAGTAGAGAGAAGTCTGCATCAAAACGCGCAGCTTGATCTTCACGAGGAATATCGTCGTTTTCGTCTTTGAGCTCATCACTGAATTTTAGACGTTTGATGCTGCCATCTTCTGCAAGAATGAATTCAATACGGTCTTGCCAGTTGATAAGAAGTTTCGTCACCATCTTATTGGCTTCGATGTGGTTTTTAATCTCATCAGCTTCTAGTTCTTGTTTCTTAACTCGAACAATACCACCGTCTTCTTGAATAGATTTTAGCTCTGCTTCATCAAGCATAGTGATACCTTGAGGCGTATCGCCAGACTTAACCCATTCAGTTAATGTTGTTTCAATCGCTTGCTCTGGAATAGCTGGTACTACTGGCAGGCTACCCATTGTCTTACGTAGCAATGCCAATACATCTTCTGCTTTTTTGTAGCTGCTTGCATCAACCACAATGAAACCTTCTTTTGGCATGATCAGCGCGTATGTAAAATTACTGCGACTGAATGCGCGAGGAAGTAGATCAATGATGATGTCTTCTTTTAGGCTGTCTTTCTCTTTCTTTTTCAGAGGGGTACCAGACTCTGCCTCAAGCGTTTCTACTTTTGCGTTCAGTGATTCTTTGATCACAGAAGCGGGTAGCATTTTCTCTTCTTTCTTTGCACAGATAAGAATGCGGTTTTCTGATACGTGCGTCATCATATCGCCATGTCTACCCATTGCGTGTACCCAACCAAACTTCTGTTTGTCTTGGCTACCACAAGGAGTAAAGCGGAATTCTTCAAGTTGTTTCTCTAGCTGATCTGCGTTGAAATCAATATCACGGTTGAAGCGATAGACTAGGCAATTTTTAAACCACATAAATTTTTCTCATACCTTTTTAGAAGTGCTTCATGATATGAGATCTAATTCGATTTGTCCCTAGCTCTGTATCAAAAGTTATAAAGTGAAATGTTTGAGACAGTTATATGAAAATTTGTTTTCAAAGGTCACAAAAGTGTCATAATTAACTCAGATAATGCAATGCGTTGATTAAATACAAAGGCTATTCAATTATGTCGAGAAGGATTCTGGTCGTTGAAGATGAAGCACCTATTCGTGAGATGCTGTGTTTCGTGCTTGAACAAAAAGGCTACCAAGCAGTAGAGGCTGAAGATTACGATACAGCGGTAAACAAGCTATGTGAACCTTTCCCAGATCTAGTATTACTAGATTGGATGCTACCTGGTGGTAGCGGGATAAACTTTATCAAGCACATGAAGCGTGAAGAGTTAACTCGCAACATCCCAGTGGTGATGCTAACGGCTCGTGGCGAAGAAGAAGATAAGGTTCGTGGTTTAGAAGTGGGCGCTGATGACTATATCACCAAGCCATTTTCACCCAAAGAGCTTGTTGCTCGCCTGAAAGCGGTTATTCGCCGTGTAACGCCTACCGCACTGGAAGACGTGATTGATGTGCAAGGTCTTAAGTTAGACCCTGTATCTCACCGCGTTACCGCAAGCGAAGGTCCGGTTGATATGGGACCAACAGAGTTCAAAATGTTGCACTTCTTTATGACACACCAAGAGCGTGTGTACAGCCGAGAGCAACTGCTGAATAACGTTTGGGGCACCAACGTTTACGTTGAAGACCGTACCGTTGATGTACATATTCGACGCCTGCGTAAAGCACTTGAATCTGCAGGTCACGACAAGCTAATCCAAACGGTTCGCGGCGCGGGCTACCGTTTTTCTACAAAGGCTTAGTGTGGCTTCGCTACCCAGTTTACGGAGTCCTGAATGGTTGAAAAGTTAACCTGGAAAAAGCTGGCTTGGGAGCTGGCTTTTTTTTACGCACCTTGGGTTTTAGTTGGATGGATATTCGGCTACCTACCTTGGTTACTGCTGGCTGCTACGGTATTGCAGCTCGGCTGGCATCTGCACAACCAAATGCGTTTGTCCGCATGGTTGTGGGATGAGAAGCGTCTAACGCCACCATCAGGTTCTGGGAACTGGGAATCTTTGTTCAACGGTATTTATCGTATGCAGCAGAGACAGCGTCGCAAACGTAAAGAGCTGACCAACCTAATCCGCCGTTTCAGAAATGGTGCAGAATCCCTTCCCGATGCCGTTGTGGTATTTCGCGGTGAAGGCAATATCGTTTGGTGTAACAAGCTTGCTCAGTACTTACTTGGGTTTCGCTGGCCAGACGATTCAGGGCAACCGATTTCTAACTTGATCCGCACGCCGGACTTCATCAAGTATCTTAATAAACAAGATTTTTCAGAACCGTTAGAGATGCCTTCGCCACTGAACGTGGAACGTATGCTTGAGCTTCGTATCGTGCCGTATACCGAGGGTGAACACCTGATGGTGGTACGTGATGTTACTCAGCTAAAGCAGCTAGAAGGCATGCGTCGTAACTTCTTTGCTAACGTTTCTCACGAGCTACGAACTCCAATGACCGTACTTCAGGGCTACCTTGAAATGACGGAAGATCCAGACATGGTCGTTGGCCCTATGTGGCCTAAGGCTCATGGTGTGATGACCGAGCAATTGAATCGCATGAACAGTCTGGTCAATCAGCTATTAACACTTTCAAAAATCGAAGCGGCGCCGATGCATGAGCTCGATGAAGTGGTGAACGTTCCGGCGATGCTTGAGGTTCTTGAGAAAGAAGCGGCAAGCCTAAGTGGTGATAGAGAGCATAAGTTTGAGTTTGATATCGATAAGAGCCTACGCGTTCTCGCTGATGAAGATCAGTTGAGAAGTGCGATATCGAATCTGGTTTACAACGCAGTGAAATACACACCACCGGGCGCGACGGTTAAAGTGCGTTGGTACCAGACCAGTCAAGGTGCATGTTTAGATGTGTCAGACACCGGAGACGGTATCGAGCCACAACACTTACATCGACTCACAGAGCGTTTCTATCGTGTAGATAAAGCACGCTCACGTGATACCGGTGGTAGTGGTCTTGGATTGGCGATTGTGAAACATGCGCTTAGTCACCATGACTCACATTTAGAAATTCAAAGTGAAGTAGGAGTCGGTAGTCGATTCCATTTCACATTACCAAATCGACTGACAGTGTCATGAGTTGTTTGACACGCAGGATGCGTTTGCCAATCAGCTCATTATTAGCGTTTGCTTTGGCCAACCCTGTTCATGCCGAACTGGGTGTCGACTCTCTTCCTGATTATTCTAAGGTTCCGGGCATTTCTGGGAGCTTATTATCGGTAGGTTCGGATACCTTAGCGGGCATGACGACGTTATGGGTGGAAGAGTTTAAATCTTACTACCCGAACGTTAACGCTCAAGTCCAAGCATCTGGTTCTTCTACTGCGCCTCCAGCCTTAACCGAAGGTACTGCCCATCTAGGACCAATGAGTCGTCCGATGCGCTTGCGAGAAGTAGAGGCGTTTGAAAGAGAACATGGTTATAAACCGACAGCACTGCGAGTGGCGATCGATGCGATTGGACTTTTTGTGCACAGAGATAATCCTATTGAGGGGCTCAATTTCCGTCAGATTGATGGCATCTTTTCCGAGACATTACGCTGTGGTGCGACGAAACCGCTGAACGATTGGCAAGATCTAGGCGTCGACCAACCTTGGGCGAAACATCGATTCCAGCTGTTTGGGCGCAATTCCGTTTCGGGAACCTATGGCTATTTCAAACAAAACGCATTATGTGGTGGTGACTTTAAGAACCGAGTCAATGAGCAGCCAGGTTCTGCATCGGTTGTACAGTCGGTCGCATCATCAATCAGCGGCATAGGTTACTCAGGTATTGGTTATCGTGTCGCTGGCGTTAAGCTAATTCCTATTGCTGAGCATGGTTCTGATTATGTAGAGCCGACTCGAGCGAATATCTTGAGTGGTGATTACCCTCTATCACGCTTTCTTTATGTATACGTGAATAAACACCCAGATAAACCGCTTTCTCCCGTTGAGAGAGAGTTCCTCACTTTTGTGTTCTCAAAGCAAGGACAAGAACTTGTAGAGAAAGATGGCTATTTAGCAATACCGTCTGAGTTCGCAGAGCAAGAGTTGGCAAAAGTCGGGCTCTGATTGAGGCTACGATAAACTTAGATAAGAAACGTATGAACAGCTTGCGATGTCGCAGGCTGTTTTAATTTTGACTGTTCGTTATTTTAGCTTCAACGACCATCCTGCATTTTGCCAACGTTGTTGCTCTTCTCTGAGTTCACAATCAAGCAGTTGGTTTTGGGACAACCAATCGCTGTTAGATCCTTTCAATTCCCAGTTATCTTGTTGTTCAATCGTTAGAGTTACGTCTGGAGTTAGTGCTTGATTTCGCTGACGGTTGAGTAAGATAGCGAGTCTCAATATACGAACCAGCAGGGTGATTTGTTGTTGGGTAAACAGAGAAAGTTCCGGCAAATCTTGTAGCTTGAGCGATTTTCTTTGATAGCGAACCAATGTTGATATAAAACGCTGCTGCTCAGTATTGAAGCCTGGCATTGTCGTGTGCTTAAGCAGATAGGCCGAATGGCGGTGATAACCTTGGAATGCAATGCTTTGTCCTACCTCATGAAGCAACGCAGCCCAACCAAGCAGATCATACAGCTCATTAGTGACCGCAGTTGTCACTTGAGGTTGCACTTGTTTCAGCAATGCAAGGGCGAGCACTTTCACTTTCTCGCCATGAGTTACGTCTACATGGTATCGAGAAACGAGCGTTTCGGCAGTTCTTGTTCGAACATCAATATCTTTAAACCGATCCTCCATGTCATATAGAACGCCTTCTCTCAGGGCACCATCAGAAAAATGTAACTCCTTGATGTCTAGCGTATCCATGGCTGCTGAAAGAATGGTGACGCCTGCAGCAAATACAGGCTTTCTCTCATCACTCAAGCCTGAAAGATTTAAGGTGTTGGATGATGAAAACTCACATAAGTGATTCTTCAAATAAGACAGGCGTTGGGGCGTAATGAGACCGTCGGTGAACCCTAAGCCAATGAGTACCTCTTTTATTGATTTAGCAGTCCCTGATGAGCCAAAAGCGATTCCCCAAGGGGCTTTTGTGTATTCTTCAATCAATGGCATCAATAGACGAGTAGCTGAGGTATAAGCATCTGAGAAGTGTCGTGAAGTTAGTCCTTCGTCAGCAAAGAAACGTTGAGTGAAGTTGACGCATCCCATCGGTAAACTGCGCATAATTAGAGGAGTAAAGCCTTGTCCAGCAACGAGTTCGGTACTGCCACCACCGATATCAATAACCAACTTAGATTCAGAAGCGGTTTGAGTGTGCTCTACACCGTTATAGATTATTCGAGCTTCTTCTTGACCGGAAATGATCTCTATTGGAAAAGGAAACAGTGGTTTGGCTTGCTCTAAGAAGTCTTTAGCGTTTTTGGCTTTTCTTAGGGTATGAGTCGCAACAACTCTGACATCATCAAGCTCAAAATCCGCCAGTCGCTCTGCGAACACCTTGAGGCATTCTAGGCCTCGCTCGATAGCGCTTTCGGATAGGACGTTACGTTCATCCAATCCATCACCTAATCTGACTTTCTGTTTGTGTCTGCTGACTAATTGCAGGTGTTGATCGAATACTCGGGCAACCACCATGTGAAAGCTGTTCGAACCCAAGTCGATAGCGGCAATACATCGAGAATGTTTGTTATCAATTAGCGGCATGATTTCTTCTCTTGTTTGTACTTCTTGCGAGCAAGTTTCTCCATACGTTTAATATAGTGGTAAGTGGAGAGTTGTGACGTCGGGTAATCAAGTGGGTTTGCTGGTGGTTGTATGTAAGGGTTGCTCATCGCTTGGTCTAGCACTCGAGCTTTGTTGCCGTCATCGAAATGAAACTCGGTGATATCGATAATGGTTTGCTTGATCTTTGGATCTAAAATTGGAGCTGCAACTTCGATGCGGTGATCAAAGTTTCGTGTCATCCAGTCAGCGGAAGATATATAGACCTTCGGCTTTCCAGCGTTACCAAATATCATCACTCTCGGATGTTCGAGAAAACGGTCGACCACACTGACAATCTCAATATGGTCACTGATGTTGGGTATGCCAGGGACAAGAGAGCACATGCCGCGAATGACCATTCTCACTTTTACATTGGCTTGGCTAGCCTGATAAAGCTTTTCAATGATCTCTCGATCGACCAAATTGTTGAGTTTTAGAGTGATGTTCGCAGGCTTACCTTCTATCGCATTTTGTATTTCGTTATCTATCAACTGATACAGACGTTTTCTTGTATTCTTCGGTGACACAATCAGTTGTTTGAACTGGGACTTTTGATAAGGATTTTCAATGTACTTAAAGACTTGCCTCACCTCTTGAGTCAAATCTTCATTCGCAGTGAGCAGAGAAAAATCGGTATATACGCGCGCTGTCACTTCATGAAAGTTGCCAGTGCCAATATGGGCATAATGCTCGGTATGCTTGCCTTCTTTTCGTTTGATGAGCAGCAACTTGGAATGGATCTTCAAACTTGGGATGCCATGGATGACTTTTACACCCGCTTCTTGAAGTTTCTTGGTCCATTGAATGTTGGCTTGCTCATCAAAGCGTGCTAGCAGCTCGACAACCACAGTGACCTTTTTGCCATTGTGTGCTGCATCGATGATCGAGCTGAGGAGTTTTGAGCTTTCCGCAACACGGTAAACGTTTATTTTGATGGAGGTTACCTTCGGGTCAAAGGAAGCCTGCCTAACCAGTTCAGTGATGTGACTAAAGGTGTGATAAGGGTAATGGAGTAAAATGTCACGAGCTTTGATCGCTTCGAAATAGTTTGGGTAATTATTGAAATGCGCGCACTTAATCGCGGGTAGCGGGCGATTAATTAAATCACGTCGATTAAGGCTTGGGAACTCAGAGAAATGTTTGAAGTTATGATAACGCCCACCTGCGATGACACTGTCATAGTCAGACAGTTTAAGTCTGACTTGTAAGAAGTTGAGCATTTCAGTTGGCATTTCAGATTCATAGATCAGACGTATCGGCAGTGCTGTTAAGCGCTGTTCTAAACCTAATGACATCGATTCTAATAGGTTATTTTCATTGTCCTCTTGCAGATCATAATCGGCATCACGTGTCATTTTTATCGCAAAACAACGCAATGAGTCATACTCAAAGAATCCTTTAAGCAAGTCATCCAAACAAAATCGAACTATATTATCTAACAAGATCAAAGTTGTACGCTGCGAACCCGAAGCTTCCGGTAACTTAACAAATCGAGGGAGTGCCTCTGATGGGATTTCGAGTAACACATATTGAGAAGATGCCTCACGCTCGATGTCGATCGCTAAGTAACTTTGTTCGTCTTTGAGAATATTGAGTAACTGGCTATCTTCGTTCAAGAGAAGCGGCGTTAAGTATGGCAGCACTTTTTTCTTAAAGTACTTTTTTATCCAGCCACTTTGTTCTTCGCTGATTTGCTGTTCGTTGACCAGAAAAATACGATTGCGTGCCAATTCCAGTAGCAAGTCGTTATACAGTTCATGGAATTGAGCATCGAGCTGGCTTGCTTTACTCTGCATTTGAGTCAGTAAGGTTTTTGGCGAGTTGGAGGTTAGTTGTGGATCTTGGAGTAAGATCTTTCGCTTCACATCAGCAAATCGGACTTTGTAAAACTCATCGAGGTTTTTCGAGTAAATACCTAAAAAACGAACTCTTTCGATTAAGGGAACTGACTTATCTGCCGCTTCTTGGAGCACTCTTTCGTTGAAGGATAACCAGCTAAGTTCTTTTGTGACATAGTCTTTTTCCATCGAGATGAGAATCCTTGAGTACTGGCTATAGAGCTGATTACTTTAAATTAGAATGGCAAAATGCACAAAATCTATGATCTTACTTTAAGAAATATGGCTAACAAACTTGTTATTAGTTTCAGTTGTTTAACGTAACTTGTAATATAATTGTCATCTAACGTACATATTATGTCAGTAGCTAAAAAAAGGTAGATAAACAGATGGCTTCAGCCCAATTTTCATTGAAAGAGCGAGACAAAAAAAGATGGTTGAAAGATCGTCTCGTCCGTTTTTCGGTGACATGTGGCGCGGTCAGTGTTCTAGCTGCCCTAGTATTGATCTTTGTTTACTTGGCAATGGTCATTTTACCGGTATTTTCAGATACTGGTTTAGAGACCGACCAAGCCGTAAAGACCGTTGCCGTAGAGGAGCCTATCGTCTTATCGGTTGATGAATATGGTCAACATGCATTTACTATCGAAAAATCAGGTTTGGTACAGTTTTGGGACTTAGAGTCTCAAAATACACACTCTTACTTTGAGCGTGATGTTGTAGCCAACCCCATCGCCTTTTCTCGAAATACCCCATCTGAAAACTGGTTTGCCTTTGCTGACAGCGCAAGCAATCTTACTTTTTTCTATCCTGAGTATAGTGCGCCTGTGCTTAAAAAGGGCAGCGAAGCCGAACCTAAAATTGAGCAAATCACTCTCCCTGAACCGTTTTTAAATGATGAATCATCAAATGTGGCGACGATCGACAAATTCGCGTTCTCTAAAAATGGACGTGGAATTACGGTTGCCGCTCAGTTAAGTGACCAACGAGTCTTGGTTAAGTGGTATCAGAGTGACCTTACTGGTCAGTATGTTTTTCAGAAGAGCCAATGGCTTTCGGATAAGCTGGGCTTGCAACAGCAGCTGCTTGTCACACCTGATGGGCAAACTTTATACCTACGAGCACAATCGGATTTGGTTGTTTTGAAACTATTAGATAACGGTTTTGATGTTCGTGAAGTGATTGATCTTAGCTTAAATGATGCGAAGCATTCCGTGAAAAGCATCGATTTATTGTCTGGCGCATACTCGTTGTTGGTTACGCATGAGGACGGACAGGTTTCTCAATGGTTCGATGTACTCAAAGATGAAAAGCGTAGCCTGACCCATATTCGAGACTTCCAACTTGCAGAACAAGTGCAATTTATTCTTCCTGATACTTATAGAAAGGGTTTTTATAGTTTCTATAAGAACGGCACATTACAAAGCCACTATACGACCAGTGAAAAGCTGTCGTTGTTTGAACGAGCCTTTGATAAATCACCACAACTAGCCGCTATGTCTGCTAATGAACTGCATCTGGCGACCTTGATTGATGGCACCATCAGTGTGGCTAAAGTCGACAATGAATATCCACAGATCTCATTCTCATCGCTTTGGCAAAAGGTCTGGTATGAAAGTTACCCTGAACCGCAATACGTTTGGCAATCAACGTCGGCGAACGATGACTTTGAAGAGAAATTCAGTTTAGTACCTATCACGTTCGGTACTATCAAAGCCGCTCTGTTTGCGATGATGTTTGCCGTGCCTGTTGCTGTGCTCGGAGCTATTTACACCGCTTACTTCATGTCTCCACGCATGCGAAGAGTCGTAAAGCCTTCGATAGAGCTGATGGAAGCTCTTCCGACCGTGATCATCGGGTTCTTGGCTGGGCTTTGGTTTGCTCCAATCGTTGAGACACATTTAACGGCTGTCTTCTCATTAATGGTGTTATTACCACTGAGCACACTGTTGACTGGACTTGTTTGGTTCTGTTTACCGAAGATGGTAACGGGTCGCTTCTCTAATGGTTGGCACGCGCTGATATTGATTCCAGTATTGGTGGTTACAGTAGTTGCTGTGTTTGCTGGTGGAAGCAACATTGAAGCCTTATTGTTTGGTGGTGATATTCGTACTTTCTTGGCCAGCTATGGCATCGACTTTGACCAACGCAATGCCCTGGTGGTTGGTTTTGCTATGGGCTTTGCGGTTATCCCTACGATTTTCACTATTGCGGAAGATGCTATTTTCTCTGTACCTAAACACTTGTCTGATGGCTCATTAGCGTTGGGTGCGACGGCGTGGCAGACGCTTATTTATGTGGTGCTATTGACGGCGAGTCCAGGTATCTTTTCTGCGGTTATGATGGGCCTAGGGCGAGCAGTTGGTGAAACCATGATCGTCTTGATGGCGACAGGTAACACTCCAATTCTTGACTGGAATATTTTGGAAGGGATGAGAACCTTATCGGCAACGATTGCTGTTGAGCTACCAGAATCAGAAGTGGGCGGTTCTCATTTCCGCTTGTTGTTCTTGGCTGCACTCTTGCTGTTTATCTTTACATTCGCGGTGAACTCAGTTGCTGAGTGGGTTAGACAAAGACTGAGAGATAAATATCGTGCGCTGTAGTTTTAAAGGTTTGCCTCAATGTGTATCAATGGCTTTTAGTGGCTTGACTAGCGTGTCTCGTGATCTTTGCAGCTCTTTGATTTCAGCACGCCAAGAGCAAGGTCGATCATGATGAATAAACTGAAGTCATTACTATCTTGGGTTAAATCGGGCTCTCCGTGGATCTGGCTAACGGGTGGGGCGGTGAGCATAAGTATGCTTTCTGTTCTTGGTCTAATGCTGCTGATTGGTTGGAAGGGCTTAACCTATTTTTGGCCCGCACCTTTGTACCAATGGCAAGTTGATTCCAAAGACTTATCGCTAGTGGTCGATCTTGACGAAACCGTATCAAAACAAGATGTATTAGTTGGTCAGTTATATGAACGAAAATACATCCCGATAGAGCAAGTTCCACAAGTCCATGATCTCTTGTCACCTCAAAATTTGTCGACTGGGCTAATACAGCGCTTAAGCATTAAAGTTGCCAACAGAGAGCTGTACCCTGCGGACTTTGTTTCCATTCTGGATGTCAATTTACGTGAGCCAACCACCCCGCTTGATTGGGTTGTGATTGAACGAAGTCGAGGTGGCTACTTCTTTGGTAAGCCGGTGGGTTTTAAAACCGCTTCTGGCACTTTTGACTCGAACATAGACCAAAAGCTCGAACAAGGCTTGGCGTTCGCTGATACGTTACGTAAAGAAACGTCGCGTGTCGTGAACCAAGAAATTCGTAATATCAGCTGGCAATTGGAAAACCTGCGCTTAGAAAAGCGTAAGCTTGAACTCAATGAGTCAGTGAGCGATGAATACCTTAAAACCTATACTCAAACTAAACTGGAATTAAACCGCCAGTTGGATGAAGCCGAAGTTAAGCTTGAGCACCTTAGAACGCAGCTCAATGTCGAAAGCTTACTCGTTGAGGATATGACAGGCGAGTTAGTCGAGATTTCGCTAAGTCACATTCTGGATTATTGGTACCCGAATAATATGTCTTACCTAGAAAAGGTTGGGCATTGGGGCAAACAAGTTTGGAAGTTCTTATCAGAGAACCCACGAGACTCAAACTCTGAAGGCGGTGTATTCCCTGCCATTTTCGGTACAGTACTGTTGGTTATTCTCATGTCGATCGTCGTGATGCCTCTTGGCGTGGTCGCTGCGATATATCTTCATGAATACGCAAAAAACAACGCACTGACACGTTTAATTCGTATCGCCGTGATTAACTTGGCGGGTGTACCGTCGATTGTGTATGGCGTTTTTGGTTTAGGTTTCTTCGTCTATACCATTGGTGGCTCGATTGATACGTTGTTTTATGCAGAGCGATTACCCGCTCCGACATTTGGCACACCGGGTCTACTTTGGTCAGCACTAACCTTAGCGGTCTTGACGCTTCCAGTGGTTATCGTAACTACTGAAGAGGGCTTAACGCGCATTCCTAGTGCAGTGAGGCACGGTTCATTAGCGCTTGGTGCTACTCAATTTGAGACGCTTTGGCGCATTGTTTTACCGATGGCAAGCCCAGCGATTATCACTGGTTTGATCTTGGCAATCGCGAGAGCCGCGGGGGAAGTTGCTCCACTCATGCTGGTGGGTGTTGTGAAATTAGCATCCAGCTTGCCAGTCGATGGTCAGTTCCCGTATCTACACTTAGACAGAAAGTTCATGCATTTAGGCTTTCATATCTATGATGTTGGTTTTCAAACCTCTAATATCGAAGCGGCACGACCTTTAGTGTATGCGACTTCATTTTTATTGGTTACGGTGATTGTTGGGTTGAATTTAACAGCCATCAATATCCGTAATAACTTGCGTGAAAAATACCGAACCTTAGGACAAGATTAGATGTTCTCGATTAATGAAACCTTGGGTTACCAAGCACCACTTGATGTTCACAACCTGAAGGATGAGCAAATTGCTATCTCGATTGAAGGGCTAAATCTTTACTATAAAGAGAGCCAAGCACTTGATGATATCTCGATGCAGATCCCGAAGGGGCAGGTGACCGCGTTTATCGGCCCTTCTGGCTGTGGAAAGTCGACTCTGCTGCGCTGTATTAATCGCATGAACGATCTTGTTGAAGGCTGTAAGGTTTCCGGGAAAGTGAAGCTTCATGGCAAGAATGTCTATCACCCCAAGGTAGATGTCGCGACCTTACGACGTCGTGTTGGTATGGTATTCCAGCGTCCGAACCCTTTTCCTAAATCTATCTATGAGAATGTGGTTTATGGCTTGAGGCTGCAAGGTGTTAGCAACAGCCGAGACCTTGATGATGCGGTTGAACGCTCTCTGCGCGCTGCTGCTCTATGGGATGAAGTGAAGGACCGATTGCATGAGAATGCTTTTGGTTTATCTGGCGGCCAACAGCAGCGTTTGGTTATCGCTCGTGCGGTTGCTATTGAGCCTGAAGTGCTTTTGTTAGATGAGCCTACATCGGCACTGGATCCTATTTCTACTTTGACGATTGAAGAGTTGATCAACGATCTCAAAACGCAATACACAGTGGTGATTGTTACCCACAACATGCAACAAGCCGCGCGTGTAAGTGACCATACTGCCTTTATTCATATGGGAAAATTGATCGAGTACTCAGATACGGACTCAATTTTTACGTCTCCATTGAAAAACCAGACGGAAGACTACATTACTGGTAGATATGGCTAACCTCCACAAAGGTGTCATCTAGAGCTAAGTCACTCTACAAAAATGGCTTTCTTCATTTCTTTCAAGGAGCAAGTATGCATTTCGGTCGCCACATTTCAGGGCAATTCAATGTCGAGTTAGAATCGATCCGTACTCATGTATTGACCATGGGTGGGTTAGTGGAGCAGCAACTCTCGTTTGCAATGCAGGCGCTTCATAAAGACGATGTTGAATTGGCTAAAAAAGTGATTCGTGATGACCACAAAGTGAATGCGATGGAAGTGTCGATTGATGAGGCGTGTACTCGAATCATTGCAAAGCGTCAACCGACAGCGAAGGATCTGCGTTTGATTATGGCGATCATCAAAACGATTACCGATCTGGAACGTATTGGTGATGTTGCCTCTAAAATTGCTCAAGGCGCGATAGAGATCCCTTCGACCAAAGAGCAAAAATTCCACGTATCTTTAGAGCCTCTTTGCCGTCAGGCTATCACCATGCTTCACCAAGTATTAGATGCTTTTGCTCGTATGGATGTTGATGCGGCAGCTGAAGTTCACAAACTTGATGATAAGTTGGATGCGGAGTACGAGGCCGTTATTCGTCAGTTAATGACCTATATGATGGAAGACCCTAAGAACATCCCTAATATTTTGCAGGTGATGTGGTCAGCGCGTGCGATTGAACGAGTGGGAGACCGCTGCCAAAATATCTGCGAATACATTATTTATTTTGTGAAGGGTAAAGATGTACGTCACTTAGGCGATCAAAGCCTTGATGACGTACTAAAATAGAGCTTATCTCTAGAAGCTAATTATTGCACCAAGATTGAAATTGACCGTTGTGTCGTAAGGCACAAAGGTTTTGTTGTGATCAAAAATATTCATATCAACACCAGCACGTAATCCAAGCATTGGTGTCGCTTGGTAAACGTAGGCACCACCTAGGCTTATACCATGTGTTGTTTTCTCTTCTACTTCGCCTGAGCGCGTTTTTGTACCGTCATAACTTGCCACACCAATCTCAGCCTGAAAGCCATGGATTTGGTTTCTTCCAAACATGTTTTGGATACCAACACGATACGCATCAACTGTTTCGTCATATCGATCGCTGTCATACCAAAGGTGAGAATAGCTAAGATAAACGGCACCTAAATTTGCCACATCAGTAATGCCAGCTTGAACTCCGAAGCCATGATAAGAGCCAATTTTTAGTTCTGGGGATAAATGAAGAGCACTTGCTGAAACGGAAGTAGAAAGGGCTGAAAGTAAAAGCAGGGAAGTTTTTATCTTCATAAAAATACCTAAAGCAATTAGCCGTCCGTGGCTGCAATGAATTTTGATTCGAATTGTTCGAAAGGGGCTCAACTTTGATGAGGTGTTAGAACCCAGCAATTGACTGATCGTAAAAAGCCAGCTTGAACGCTGGCTTTTTCAATTTATTAGAAGCGGTAACCGACAGTCCATGAGAATGTGTCGTAATCTACGTCATCGTAGCTCGCGAATTCAAAGCGCATGTCAGTGTATAGGTGTGGTCCGAATTCTGCTCGACCACCTAGGCCAACAACGAAGCTGGTATCGTTGTATGATTCAGTCCACGTTGTATCTGAATAACCAATAGAATTATCTTCGCTTTGACGTGCTAAACCAAGGACACCGTAAGGTTTCAAAGAGAAGCCATCCAATTCAAATTTATAACCGATGTCAGCATCAACTTGGAACTTGTAACCATCGATCTCAGCTTTTATGCCTTCAACGTTTTCGTCGTCACTATTCGTTGCGTAAGAAACGTTGATACCTACGATACGGTTAAACTCATAACCATATTCAAGTTTGATACCGTTACCCCAATCAACTGTGTCATCGGTTAGCCAATCGTTTACTTGAGTTTGGTTATAACCGATACCCACACGGTGTTGGCTGTCAAAGTTGTTTGCAAGAACTGGAACAGAAAGTAGTGAAGCTGAAATTAGGGTAGTAAGTGCAATTTTCATATTAGTCTCTATCTAGGGTTAACTTAACTGCACGATCCTTCGTAGTTCAGTATCCGTTTTGATAGGGTTAATATTAAACGGTGTTTTATTTTTAGGCTAAGTAGATGTTGGTATCTCTATAATAAGTATTACTTATTAGTCTGAGTTGACAGTGCTTTTTGTATTAACTCAAATAACCAATTGGTCGTAGGGGAGTTTCTGTTTTTAGTATGTAAGTGGCAGTAAACAGGAGTTTTGGGAGGCTCGCCATCTATCACAACATCGATTCCGCGTAGGGTTGGGTAATTATCAACGAGGAAAAGATTCGAATGTGGCATGTACATATCTGTATGTTGAATGACATCAATGACCGCCATAATTAGCTCACTACGGAAACCAATATTATGCTCAATAGAAAGCTCAGTTAGGATATTCGATGCCAAACTAAAGTTGTCGTTCCAACCTGGTGTGACTAATGAAGCGATATCGTACCCCGCCACATCATAAGGTGTAACGATTTCTTGCTTTAAAGGGTGCTCTTTTCTTACAAAAATACGCGCTGTTAGTTCAATTAACTTCTTCGTATAAACTTCTTTATTCGTTTTGCTACCAAGGTAACTGACCCCCATCAACACCTCACCTTTCTGAATGTCAGAAACAGAAGCATTGGTCCAAGAGACTAATTCTAGACTCGCATTCGGTGCTTGCTCTCTTATCATTTTAAATAGAGAACCAGATAAACAAGATAGCACGATAGGTGATAGAGCTATTTTAAGTGTGTAGTCGATATCTTTCGGGTCGAAAGTGTTTGAGGTATTAATAGCAACAGATAGACCGTCCATGAATGGTTTGATCTTGTTGGTGAGCTGTTCTGAGAAAGCGGTTGGTTGCAAGCCACCATGAACTTTGACGAAAAGGTCATCGTTGAAGTGGTGTCTTAGCTTTTGTAGAGCTTGGCTAACCGCCGGCTGAGAAACGAATAAACGCTCCGCAGCCTTTCTGGTGTTTTTTTCTTGATAAACAATCAGAAATGTTCGTAACAGGTTTAAATCAAGAGAGCTGAATAAGTCTTTAGCCATATCTATCCATGAAAATTTTCTGCGCTATTAAATCTAATATACGTTAGTCAGTTAGATTAGTCAGCGAGGTTCTCTGGATTTATGCTGGCGATTATTGCCCTAAGCGGTGAGGGCGGCTCTCACATCAGATATCTTACTCGCATCTGTCACTGGGATCTGATAATCATCAATATCATCATTGCCCATTTGAGCACTCGAGTTGTTTTCCATTAGGCTCGGTCTTGTTGATTTACCTGAAAGGTGAAGAGCAGGTACTTGGGTAGCGCTTTGAATCATTTTGGCATTCGCAGGGTTAACGCCAGCCCCCGCCATGATATCAATTCGTCCATCGGCTTGTTTGACCATTGCTGCCAATACATCGATGCCTTGTTCGGCATTAACAGCAAGCCCTGATGTCAGGACTCTTTCGCATCCAAGTGTAATCACCTGCTCTAATGCTGCTTGGTAATCAGAGCTTTGATCGATGGCTCTGTGGAAGGTAATCCCAAGCTTTAACGAATGCGCTTTTTCAGCCAGTTGCTGCATTTTTGGTATATCAATGCTTCCGTTCGGCGCTAACACACCAAGTACGACCCCATCCAATCCTGCATTTGCGCAAGCTTCAATATCTTCAAGCATACAGAGCATATCGTCGTTATCGAAAATGAAGTCGCCTTGTCTTGGGCGTATCATAGCGTAGACCGGAACCGACGAAATTATTGCCGCTTGCTTCATCATTCCGAAGCTTGGAGTTAATCCGCCAAGTGCTAAGGAAGAGCAAAGCTCAATTCGATTCGCGCCACCAGATAGTGCGGTATGAAGAGATTCTAAGTTATCGATACAGACTTCAATTTCGGTGTTCATCTTGTTTATCCGTTCAAAAAGATACTGATGAAATAATAGCAATCTAGATACGGACATGAATAGGCAGTGCTAGAGGAAAATAGGGGTAAAGTTTGAGTTTAGAGCTACCTCAATTATCTATCACAAGAGACAGTTTAGGATGAAGGCTAGTGAGAAAACAAAAAGCCCGAAGCGTTAACTTCGGGCTTTTAATAGGACTTTACTTCTTAACTGATTGGCGGTGCGCTTTGCGCTATTAGCTTATGCTTTATGTCTCTTTATAGAGAGTCTTCCAACCATTAACCCGCGTTGAGTTCGGGCTTAAGAGGTAATTACTTGCTTAGGTCGTCAGCGTGCTCAGATAGGAATGCTGCAACACCTTTTGGAGATGCGTCCATACCTGATTTACCTTCTTCCCATTGTGCAGGACAAACTTCACCGTTCTTCTCGTGGAAGTTTAGTGCGTCTACCATGCGTAGCATTTCGTCGATGTTACGACCTAGTGGAAGATCGTTAACTACTTGGTGACGTACAAGACCGTCAGCGTCGATTAGGAAAGAACCACGGAAAGCAACGCCTGCTTCTGGGTGCTCAACATCGTATGCTTTGCAGATCTCGTGCTTAACGTCAGCAACTAGAGGGTATTTAACTTGACCGATACCGCCATCAGCGATAGCAGTGTTACGCCATGCGTTGTGAGAGAATTGAGAATCGATAGAAACACCGATTACTTCAACGCCTTTAGCTTGGAAATCTTCAAGACGGTTGTCGAAAGCGATTAGCTCTGAAGGACAAACGAAAGTGAAGTCTAGTGGGTAGAAGAAAACTACAGCTTTCTTACCTTTAGTGAATTCTGCGAAGTTGAAGTTATCAACGATCTCACCGTTACCTAGAACAGCTGCTGCAGTAAAGTCAGGGGCTTGACGACCTACTAGTACCATTTTGGAATCTCCTAAAAAATTAGTTGGCCCAACACATCTTTGTTTGGGCTCCGTTTCTACGGGACAAACTATAGTACAATCGGTACTATAGAAAAAAGCGAATTAAATAGATTAAGTTAATCGAAAAAAGCGATAAGCTTATTCTTTGTCCTGTCCTTAGGTCTTATGACCTTTACGTAACTTATCCTACTCATATTACAAAGTAATTTCATGAATAAATGGCCAAGTCTTAAGCAACTTCACTATCTTGTTACTCTTCACGAAACTCGTCATTTCAGTGATGCCGCTGATCGCTGTTTCGTCAGTCAATCTACGCTAAGTAAAGGCATTCAAAACCTAGAGGAACTCATTGGTTGCCCGCTTTATGAGAAGAAAGATAAAAAGAGCCCGCTGGTTTTCACGCAAGCAGGTGAGCTGGTGGTGAAACATGGACGAGAGCTACTAGCGAAAGGGCAAGACTTAGTTGAACTTGGAAACTTATGTAACGGGGATGCGATGCAAGGGCAGTTACGAGTAGGGTGTATTCCTACTATAGCGCCGTTCCTTTTGTGTGATTTGGTACAAGAGGCCAACCAACGCTTTCCTCAGCTTAATTTATTGTTACGTGAAGATACAACAACCAACCTATTGGCTGCGCTCCGTCATGGAGACTTAGATGTACTGATTCTGGCTTTGCCTGTCGATATCGACAATATGGAAAGCCAAGTTGTTGGGCAAGATCCGTTTAGAATGGTGATCAGTCGTAATCAAGCTGATGGTATTCGTGTTCCGATTAAATACGATGACCTGCCAGACGAATCTGTATTCTTGTTGGAGAACGAGCACTGCTTAACAGAGCATGCAGTGTCGGCTTGTAAGTTAACGGATAAAGAGAAGATAAATCCGTTCACAGCGACGAGCCTTCACACATTGGTGCAAATGGTCGCGAATGGCTTAGGTACTACCTTTATTCCTCAGATGGCGATCGACCACGGTTTATTGGAAAACCAGAATCTTGTTGTGATCGATCCTCCTGGTCAACAGGCCTACCGAGATATTGGCCTTGTCTGGCGACCAAGCTCTTCGCGTCGTGAGACATTCCATCAATTAGCGGATGTGGTGTCTGAGCTTTTATAATAACTCGCTTCGACAACAATCCCTCTGAGCGGCTGAATTGGCCGCTCTTCTTTATATCACTTCCGAGCGTTACTCTACTTCCGCTTCTTCTGGCTCTACTTCTTCTTGCAGCTCCAGCAAATTGATCGCTATCGTGACAAAATCGCTGTCTGTAATAATGCCTACTAGTTCGTGGTTTTCTACGACAGGTAAACAGCCCACTTTATGTTTTTGCATATAGATAGCCGACTCTTTTAACCCTGCTCGCGGCTCTACCGACATAACACTTTTGTGCATGATGTCGTTGAGGGGAGTAGCAAGAGTAAAAGATTGAGCTTGTGGGATGTTTTGTAGGCTGGATTCTTGAGCGGCTAGAACGTCTCGTTGTGTGACGACACCTAGTAGATGCCTATCGGAATCAACGACCGGTATATGGCGGATATCAAGCGCTTCCATCATGTGCTTAGCATCGGCCAGTGAGTGTGAGCGCAATAGGGTATGAGGGTTGCGAGTCATCATATCTTCAACCTTGATCATACGAACCTCCTTCTTTTTTATTTGTTGCTATTACTATAGTTTTTTATCCAAAAAATAACTGAGATCTGACGCATTCTTGGGTGAGTTTTATGCAACTAATTCTTTCGTTTGAGGAGGTGAATCAGTAGCATTATTTTACGCCTCTTTACAATAATCCAGTGCTGTAAACCTTGCTATTGCGGCTCGTGTGCCTATACTAGCCCACTGCGAAATTTTTAGTCGTGTTTGCGATGTGTTTCTGGTAACGATTGACTTACCGTAACGATTATCCAGCAACTACGATTTATGATTCGTCAACGGCACAAATCTCATCAACTAAGACAAGACTAGACACATGCAAGTTTCAGATTTTCACTTTGACCTACCAGATGAACTCATTGCTCGCTACCCTCAAGAGGAGCGTACAGCAAGCCGCCTACTTAAATTAGATGGCAACAGCGGTAACCTAGCTGATGGTTCGTTTAAAGACGTTTTAGACTTGGTTGAGCCAGGCGATCTTGTTGTTTTCAATAATACTCGAGTGATTCCAGCTCGTGTATTTGGTCGCAAGGCTTCAGGCGGTAAGCTTGAAGTTCTGGTTGAACGTATGCTTGATGAGAAAAGCATTCTTGCGCATGTTCGTTGTTCTAAATCACCGAAGCCGGGTACCAAGTTGTTCCTTGGTGAGAACGATGAATATGAAGCTGAAATGGTGGCGCGTCATGATGCGTTATTCGAAATCCATTTCACATCCGATCAAAGCGTTTTAGAGATTCTTAACAGTGTGGGTCACATGCCACTGCCTCCTTACATCGATCGTCCTGATGAAGATGCAGATAAAGAGCGCTACCAGACTGTCTATAATGAAAAGCCGGGTGCGGTTGCAGCGCCAACAGCAGGCCTTCACTTTGATGACAAGCTAATGGCTGACATGAAAGAAAAAGGTGTTGAGTTTGCTTACGTGACGCTTCACGTTGGTGCTGGTACGTTCCAGCCAGTAAAAGTTGATAATATTAACGATCACCACATGCATGCTGAGTACGTTGAAGTACCGCAAGAAGTGGTTGACGCCGTAGCTGCAGCAAAAGCTCGTGGCGGCCGTATTATTGCTGTTGGTACAACATCAGTTCGCTCACTAGAAAGTGCAGCGCAAGATGCAGTGAAGAAAGGCACCGAACTCGTTCCTTTCTTTGGTGATACAGAAATCTTCATCTTCCCTGGCTATGAATACCAGTTGGTGGATTGCTTGATTACCAACTTCCACTTGCCAGAATCAACGCTGATTATGTTGGTGAGTGCATTTGCTGGCTACGATAATGTGATGGGCGCATACGATCACGCCGTGAAGAGCGAATACCGTTTCTTCAGCTACGGCGATGCTATGTTCATCAATAAGAAAACGAGCTAATTTAAGCTGGTTTAAGCGATACAAAACTTTACGAGTGCTAGCAGTAAGCTAGGAGTCGGGCAGGGTGTCTGTCTAATCTCTCGCAAGGAATACGCGACCGCTCCTCATAGAACTCACTAGACTGAACTTTTGTTTGGCCTAAGGTTCTGAATTAACAGTCAGATTGTTTCTCTGGCATATTGGAGGCTTCGTGAAATTAAAATACGAACTTAAAAAAACTAATAGCGGCGCACGTCGTGGTCAACTTCAGTTTGAACGCGGTACCGTTGAAACCCCAGCATTCATGCCTGTAGGTACTTACGGTACTGTTAAAGGTATGACACCTGAAGAAGTAAAAGACACAGGTGCTGAAATCCTATTAGGTAACACATTCCACCTATGGCTACGTCCTGGTCAAGAAATTATGAAAATGCACGGTGACCTGCACGATTTCATGAACTGGCACGGTCCTATCCTGACTGATTCAGGCGGCTTCCAAGTATTCAGCCTAGGTGCAATGCGTAAAATCACTGAAGAGGGTGTTCATTTCCGTAACCCTGTAAACGGTGACAAGATCTTCATGGACGCTGAGAAGTCTATGGAAATCCAAAAAGATTTAGGTTCAGACATTGTAATGATCTTCGATGAGTGTACGCCTTACCCTGCGACACACAAAGAAGCAAAAGACTCAATGGAGATGTCTCTTCGTTGGGCTGAGCGTTCACGTAACCACTTCGACAAACTTGAAAACCCGAACTCACTGTTCGGCATTGTGCAAGGTGGCGTGTACGAAGACCTTCGTGATGTATCCGTTAAAGGCCTAACTGAAATTGGTTTTGACGGTTACGCAGTAGGCGGCCTAGCAGTAGGCGAACCAAAAGAAGATATGCACCGCATTCTTGAGCACACATGTCCTCAACTGCCAGAAGATAAGCCACGTTACCTAATGGGCGTAGGCAAACCTGAAGACTTGGTTGAAGGTGTTCGTCGCGGTATCGACATGTTTGACTGTGTAATGCCAACGCGAAATGCACGTAACGGCCACCTGTTTGTGACTGAAGGTGTGATCAAGATCCGTAATGCGAAGCATAAAACCGATACAACACCACTAGATTCAGAGTGTGACTGTTACACTTGTAAGAACTACAGCAAGTCGTACTTACACCATTTGGATCGTTGTAACGAAATCCTAGGTGCTCGACTGAACACGATTCATAACCTGCGTTTCTACCAACGAGTAATGTCAGACATTCGTCAGTCTATCGATGAAGACCGCTTTGAAGAGTTCGTTGCAGAGTTCTACGCAAGAATGGGGCGTGAAGTGCCACCACTAGGTAAAGAATCTTAGTATTTCTTTTTTGCGAGCCCTATCTCTCTTCCGAGTGATGGGGCTTGAAAATAAAGGGATGCGACCCAATTAGACAAACAATTACGAAAATATAATAGAGGATGTTTTAAATGTTTATTTCTCAAGCTCACGCAGCAGCAGAAGGTGCACCAGCAGGCGGCGGTTTCGAAATGCTTATCATGCTAGGTATGTTCGCTGTGATCTTCTACTTCATGATCTACCGTCCACAAGCTAAGCGTGTTAAAGAGCACAAGAACCTTATGTCTTCTATGGGCAAAGGCGATGAAGTTCTTACAAGCGGCGGCCTAATCGGCAAGATCACTAAGATTGCTGAAGACAGCGACTACGTTGCTATCGAACTGAACGCAAACAACGAAGTAGTTATCAAGAAAGACTTCGTTACAGCAGTGCTACCAAAAGGTACTCTGAAATCTCTATAAACAGCTAGAGGATCCTCGCTGTGCTAAACCGTTACCCGTTATGGAAGTATTTGATGGTGGTGTTTGCCATCGCTATCGCTGCGTTGTACGCACTTCCAAATATATACGGTGAAGATCCGGCAGTTCAAGTTACAGGGGCGCGCGGCGCCTCTGTAGATATGTCTACGCTGGATGCTGTCACCAATGCTCTTGAAGCAGAAAACCTTTCTACTAAATCCGTTGCTCTCGAAGACGGTTCCATTCTTGTTCGCTTTAACGACACAGATACGCAAATTAGTGCCCGTGATATCATCACAGAAGCACTAGGCGATGACGTTATCGTTGCTTTAAACCTAGCGGCTTCAACTCCTAATTGGCTTGAATCTATTGGTGCTGCACCAATGAAACTTGGTCTTGACCTACGTGGTGGTGTTCACTTCTTAATGGAAGTGGATATGGACGCTGCGATGGAAAAGCTGGTTGGCCAACAAGAAGAAGCATTCCGTAGTGAACTTCGTGAAGAGAAAATCCGTTACCGTGCGATTCGCCCATCTGGTAAAGATGCGGTTGAAGTTATTCTACGTAACGAAGAGCAGCTTGCTGAAGCGAAATCGCTACTGCAATCTAAGCACCAAGATATGACGTTTGTAGATTCTGAATCTAACGGCCGTTTCTCTTTGGTTGCAAGCTTTACAGAGGCTCGCCTTCAAGAAATCCGTAACTATGCGGTTGAGCAAAACATTACCATTCTACGTAACCGTGTTAACGAACTTGGTGTTGCTGAACCTTTGGTTCAACGTCAAGGCTCTAGCCGTATCGTAGTGGAATTGCCTGGTGTTCAAGACACGGCTCGCGCTAAAGAAATCCTTGGTGCTACCGCGACGCTTGAGTTCCGTGAAGTCGATAGCAGTGCTGACTTAGCCGCTGCCGCTTCTGGTCGTGCCCCTGCGGGTAGCGAAATCAAGCAAGATCGTGATGGTCGTCCTGTGGTACTTAAGAAGCGCGTTATTCTAGGCGGTTCAAGTATTACTGATGCAAGCTCAAGTGTTGATGAATATGGTCGTCCTCAAGTTAACATCTCGCTAGACAGCGAAGGTGGTAGCAAGATGTCAGCGTTCTCTCGTCAGAATATCGGTAAGCTAATGGCAACGGTATTTGCAGAGTACAAAGACAGCGGTCGTAAAACACCTGAAGGTCGAGTTATCTTAAGTAAGCACGAAGAAGTGATTAACCAAGCGACGATTCAATCTGCGCTAGGCCGTAACTTCCGTATTACTGGTATTGACTCAACGGCTGAAGCTCATAACTTGGCACTTCTACTGCGTGCTGGTGCATTGATTGCGCCTATCTCGATTGTAGAAGAACGTACCATTGGTCCATCTATGGGGCAGCAAAACATCGATATGGGTATCATGGCGATGGTTTGGGGTATGGCTGCTGTAATGCTGTTTACGCTGCTTTACTACCGTAGCTTTGGTCTGATTGCGAACGTTGCGCTAATGGCTAACTTGGTGTTGATTATCGGTGTTATGTCGATGATTCCGGGGGCTACCATGACCCTACCAGGTATTGCCGGTATCGTATTAACGGTTGGTATGGCGGTTGATGCGAACGTTCTGATCTTTGAGCGTATACGTGAAGAGCTTCGAGATGGACGCAGTCCACAACAAGCGATTCACCAAGGTTACGCGAACGCATTCAGCACAATCGCCGATGCCAACATCACCACACTACTAACAGCAATCATTCTATTTGCTGTGGGTACGGGTGCTATCAAAGGCTTCGCGGTAACGCTGTCTATCGGTATCTTGACTTCAATGTTTACAGCTATTATCGGAACACGTTGTATCGTGAACCTGATGTATGGCGGCAAACGCGTTAAAAAACTGTCGATCTAAGGCTAGGAATTAATATGTTTCAGATTCTAAAAGCAGACAAAATGATCGACTTTATGCGTTGGTCAAAGGTTGCCTTTGTTTTTTCTATCTTGATGATTGGTACTGCTATCTTCACCCTAACAACGAAATCGTTGAACTGGGGTCTAGATTTTACTGGCGGTACTCTGATTGAAGTTGGTTTTGAACAACCGGCACACCTTCCTGATATTCGTAGTGCACTAGAAGCCGAAGGCTTTGGTGATGCAACGGTACAGAACTTCGGTTCAGCTCGTGATGTGATGGTTCGTTTACGTCCACGTGATGGCGTAGCGGGCGAAACGCTTGGTAACCAAATCCTTTCTGCTATTGAGAATGGTACTGGTGAGCAAGTTGAAATGCGTCGTATCGAGTTCGTTGGTCCTAACGTAGGTGACGAATTAACAGAAGCTGGTGGCCTTGCTATCCTTGTTTCTCTTATCTGTATCTTGATCTACGTATCAGTGCGATTTGAATGGCGATTAGCTGCAGGTGCGGTATTAGCCCTAGCGCACGACGTTATCATCACACTAGGCGTGTTCTCTCTAATGCAAATTGAGGTCGACCTTACTATCGTGGCAGCCTTGCTAACGGTAGTCGGTTACTCCCTCAACGATACCATCGTTGTATTCGACCGTATTCGTGAGAACTTCCGTAAGATGCGTAAAGGCGAGGCACCTGAAGTGCTGAACAGCTCAATCACACAAACATTGAGCCGTACATTGATCACTTCTGGTACAACGTTATTCGTAGTTATCGCACTGTTCGTTCAGGGCGGCGCTATGATTCACGGCTTTGCGACTGCACTTCTACTGGGTATTACCGTTGGTACTTACTCTTCTATCTACGTTGCATCTGCACTAGCTATGAAGTTGGGTATTACGCGTGAACACCTAATGCCACCACAAGTGGACAAAGAAGGTGAAGAGTTTGACGAAATGCCTTAGGCCGCGGCTTAACAACTTTCGCTAAACCAAAAAAACCGCTGGGCAACTAGCGGTTTTTTTATGTCTGTATATTGTGGGTTAGCTTTTGGAACCGAATGTACATTGTCGTATTTGCCAATGCCAATGCCAATGCCAATGCCAATACCAATACCAATACCAAGTGCCAAAGTAGCTAAGTCACTATCTAGTGGCGATCTAAATACAGCTTACAGAGCAGTGATTTGTGCTCACTGTAACTAACCGACATTTTGGTCGTATCTCGTATCTCGGATACAAAAAAGCCTCGCAATAGCGAGGCTTTGAAAATCTTCTGCTCTTAACTAAAGAGCATTAACGCAAGGTCTGAATTACTTCAGCATACCTTCGTTAGAGTTCTCACGAACGTGCTTAAGAATAGACTTAACACCACGCGCGCTTGAAGCAACAACATTACCAGACGTCATGTAGTCAGTGCCGCCAGCAAAGTCAGTCATGATAGCACCAGCTTCACGAGCGATTAGATCGCCAGCTGCTAGATCCCATGGCTTAAGACCTAGTTCTAGGTAACCGTCAACACGGCCAGCTGCTAGGTAACATAGGTCAAGAGCTGGAGAACCAGTACGACGGAAATCAGCACAATCAACGAATAGACCAGAGATGATCTTCATGAAAGATTCAGAGTGTTGTTTTTGCTTGAATGGGAAACCAGTCGCTAGAACAGTACCTTGAAGGTCTTTTAGTTGAGTAACACGCATACGAGCGTTGTTAAGTTGAGCGCCAGCGCCACGTTGAGCTGTGAATAGCTCGTTTAGCATTGGGTCATAAACACAAGCAACTTCTGTACGACCGTTCATGCGAACAGCGATAGATACAGAGAAGTGAGGGAAACCTTTTACAAAGTTGTTGGTGCCATCTAGTGGGTCAACGATCCATTGTACGTCAGAATCTTTACCTTCAGTTAGGCCTGACTCTTCAGAAATAATGCTGTGCTCTGGGTAAGATGATTTGATTGTCTCAATGATCATGTACTCAGCTTCTTGAGCAATGTTAGTAACGTAATCGTTGTTACCTTTTAGAGACGATTCGATCTTATCAGTTGTTTCTAGAGATTTAGCAATATGGTTGCCAGCTTTACGCGCAGCGCGTATCGCAATGTTTAGCATTGGATGCATATGGTTTTTCCCACAAGATGTTAAAGAACAATTTAAAGCGGCGGCGAGTATACCAAAGTTTCCCCAAAAGGGAAGTGGTTATTTTTTGAACTCTTGATTTCACATTCCGAGAAGGGTCTGACCATTTTACTTAGCTATGTGTTAATATCTCGCGATTATTTTTAAAGTGGTGTCATATAGCATGTTAGACAATGTAAAAGTCGTTCTGGTTGGTACGTCTCATTCGGGAAATATCGGATCAGCAGCTCGCGCAATGAAAGTGATGGGTTTGAGTCAGTTAGTTCTTGTAGACCCTCAATGTGAAGTTGACGAGCAGACCTTAGCACTGGCTGCGGGTGCAGGTGACATCGCGGAAAACGCGACCATCGTTTCTACACTGGATGAAGCAGTAAAAGACTGTGGTTTGGTGGTTGGTTCGAGTGCACGCTCTCGTACGCTTGAATGGCCAATGCTTGAGCCGCGTGAATGTGGACAAAAATTTGCAGTTGAAGGTCAAAAGCACCCTGTAGCGTTAGTGTTCGGCCGTGAGCGTACTGGCTTAACCAATGATGAGCTTCAGAAGTGTCATTTCCATGTATGTATTCCTGCAAACCCAGAATACAGCTCACTAAACCTAGCAATGGCAGTACAGACTCTTAGCTATGAAGTGCGTGTAGCACACCTTGATATGGTGGCGAGCCAGTACCAGCCGCAGCAACAAGATGAGTACCCTCGTCACGAAGAACTAGAAATGTTCTATGAGCACCTTGAAAAAGTGATCATTGATACCCAATTTATCTCTAAGGATAAGCCGGGTCAGGTGATGAATAAGCTACGTCGTTTGTTCAGTCGAGCTCGTCCAGAGCTGCAAGAGATCAACACTCTACGCGGCATTTTGACTTCAATTGAGAAGAGCAAAAACGACAAATAAAGCCCATACAAACCCTAAGGGTGAATACCTGACTAAAATAGTCAACTAAATACTTGACCAATTTAGTCGGGTATGGGAAAATTCCAACCACATAAACAATGTGGATACGGTGTGATATGAAACTTACATCTAAAGGAAGATATGCGGTAACAGCTATGCTAGATGTAGCACTGCATTCGCAAAAAAGCCCAGTTCCTCTGGCTGATATTTCAGAGCGACAAGGCATCTCGTTATCTTACTTAGAACAACTTTTTTCTAAGTTACGTAAAGCTGGCTTGGTTGCTAGTGTTCGTGGTCCTGGCGGTGGTTACCGTTTAGGTGCTGAAGCGAGCGACATCGCTGTCGGAACTGTAATTGCTGCAGTTGACGAATCAGTCGATGCAACTAAGTGTCACGGTCGAGCAGATTGCCAAGGTGGTACTCGTTGTTTAACTCACACTTTATGGCGTGATTTAAGCTCCCGAATCAGCAGCTTCTTAAACGACATTACGCTCGGTGAGCTAATGAAAGATAACGAAGTTTTAGAGATTTCTGATCGTCAAGATATCGATCTTGCGGTTAATAATGGTTTTGCACATAAAAATACGAGCACTACAACGATTAGTGCAGCACCTCACGGTGTTAATGCCCGCTCTTAGCGGTCAGTTTTTACATTGGAGTAGAAAATGAAACTGCCTATTTACTTTGACTATTCAGCTACATGCCCAGTCGATCCACGTGTTGCTGAAAAAATGGTTCAGTGCATGACGATGGACGGTAACTTCGGTAACCCTGCATCTCGTTCACACCGTTACGGCTGGCAGGCAGAAGAATCAGTAGATAATGCTCGTGAGCAAATTGCCGATCTACTAAATGCAGACCCACGTGAGATTGTTTTCACGTCAGGTGCTACAGAGTCAGATAACCTTGCTATCAAAGGTGCTGCGCACTTTTACGAGAAGAAAGGTAAGCACGTAATCACGTGCAAAACAGAACACAAAGCGGTTCTTGATCCATGCCGCCAATTAGAGCGTGAAGGTTTTGAGGTGACATACCTTGAGCCAGAAGCAAACGGCATCATTGATCTAGACAAGCTACAAGCTGCAATGCGTGAAGATACTGTTCTAGTTTCTATCATGCACGTAAACAACGAGATTGGTGTAATCCAAGATATCGGTGCAATCGGCGAATTATGTCGTGCACGCAAGATTATCTTCCACGTTGATGCGGCGCAGTCTGCGGGTAAAATCCCACTAGACGTAAAAGAGATGAAAGTTGATCTTATCTCTATGTCTGCACACAAAGCATACGGCCCTAAAGGCATCGGTGCTTTGTACGTTCGTCGTAAGCCACGTATTCGCCTTGAAGCGCAAATGCACGGTGGCGGTCATGAACGTGGTTTCCGTTCTGGTACGCTTGCTACTCACCAAATCGTGGGTATGGGCGAAGCGTTTGCTATCGCTAAGCAAGACATGCAGAAAGATTACGATCACGCACTAGCACTTCGTGAGCGCCTATTGAAAGGTGTTCAAGATCTAGAAGCAGTAACCGTAAACGGCGACTTAGACCAACGTGTACCACACAACCTAAACGTGAGCTTTGCTTTCGTTGAAGGTGAATCTCTGCTTATGTCTTTAAAAGACCTAGCGGTATCATCAGGTTCTGCATGTACATCAGCAAGCCTAGAGCCTTCATACGTTCTACGTGCTCTTGGTCTGAACGATGAACTGGCACACAGCTCAGTACGTTTCTCATTCGGCCGTTTCACAACGGAAGAAGAAATCGACTACGCGATTGCACAAATCCGTGTAGCGGTAAACAAATTACGCGACATGTCTCCTCTATGGGATATGTATAAAGAAGGGATTGATTTGAACACTGTTGAGTGGGCTCATCACTAATCTCACGGAAATAGAGGATTCGAGGTAACTATCATGGCATATAGCGAAAAAGTAATTGATCACTACGAAAACCCACGTAACGTAGGTTCGTTTGATAAAGAAGACCCAAGTGTAGGTAGCGGCATGGTTGGCGCACCGGCTTGTGGTGACGTAATGAAACTGCAAATCAAAGTATCTGCAGAAGGTATTATTGAAGACGCAAAATTCAAGACTTACGGTTGCGGTAGCGCAATCGCTTCTAGCTCACTGGTTACAGAGTGGGTTAAAGGTAAAAGTATTGATGAAGCTGCTGCTATTAAAAACTCTGAAATCGCAGAAGAGCTTGAGTTGCCACCAGTGAAAGTTCACTGTTCAATTCTTGCTGAAGATGCAATCAAAGCAGCTGTTGCGGATTACAAAAAGAAGCACTAATCGCTTCAATACCGTAATTACGTCGACAAAATAAGTAATATTTGGGAGCACCCTTTGTGCTCCCACCTGAGTTCTCAATTTATATAAAACACAAGGTTGTAGTATGGCCATCACCATGACAGATACGGCAGCAAGCCGAGTTCAAGCTTTCCTAGATAACCGTGGTAAAGGTCTCGGGTTACGCTTAGCAGTAAAAACTACTGGCTGTTCGGGTATGGCGTATGTACTGGAATTCGTTGACGAGCTTAACGAAGAAGACGAAGTGTTTGAGCATTCAGGTGTTAAGGTCATCATTGATCCAAAGAGCCTAGTATACCTAGACGGTACTGAGCTTGATTATGTAAAAGAAGGCCTAAACGAAGGTTTTGAATTCAACAACCCGAACGCGAAAGGCGAATGTGGTTGTGGTGAGAGCTTCAATGTTTAAACGCTTGAATCGTTAAGCGTTGTAAGCGAAGAATAAAATTAGGCTCTGAACAAAGAGCCTAAACTTAGGACCACCTTTACATGAATCATTTCGAATTATTTGGGCTACCACTTCAGTTTCAACTGGATGGTAGCCTTCTTTCTTCTCAGTTTAGAGATCTGCAACGCCAATTCCATCCTGATAAATTTGCGATAGCTTCTGAGCGTGACCGCTTATTAGCCGTGCAAAAAGCGGCACAAATCAACGATGCGTATCAGGTATTGAAGAATCCAATCAGCCGAGCAGAATACCTGCTAGTTCAACACGGTGAAGACATTCGTGGCGAACAACAAACCATGCAAGATCCGATGTTCCTGATGGAGCAAATGGAACTGCGTGAAGAGCTGGAAGATATCGCAGACAGTTCTGATCCCGAAGATGCGCTATTTGCATTTGAAGGCAAGGTTAGCAAAATGTATAAACAACAATTAAGCGCTATCCAACAAGAACTCGAAAGCGAAGCTTGGCTAGAAGCTGCAGACCGAGTAAGAAAGCTTAAGTTTATTGCAAAATTAAAGAATGAAATCGAATTAGTTGAAGATCGTTTGATCGGCTAGTTTGTATAACAAGGACACATCCATGGCACTACTTCAGATTGCAGAACCAGGGCAAAGCGCCGCTCCTCACCAGCACAAGCTTGCTGTGGGTATTGATTTAGGTACAACAAACTCGTTGGTTGCTGCAGTACGCAGTGGCGAGGCAAGTACACTCGTTGATCAACAAGGTCGAAGCATTTTACCTTCAGTTGTTCACTATACGTCAGAGTCGTACACCACTGGCGATGAAGCTCGTGCTAACGCGCAGACTGACCCTAAAAATACCATTATCTCAGTTAAGCGATTAATCGGTCGTTCACTGTCAGATATTCAACAGCGATACCCGTCTCTGCCATATCAGTTTGAAGAAAGTGATAATGGTTTACCTGTGATCCGCACAGAACAAGGCAACAAGAACCCAATCCAGGTTTCTGCTGATATTCTACGAGCGCTTGGCCAACGTGCTGAGTCTACGCTAGGCGGTGAGTTATCTGGCGCCGTAATTACGGTTCCTGCGTATTTTGATGATGCACAGCGTGCTGGTACGAAAGACGCGGCTCAACTTGCTGGTCTTCACGTGTTACGTCTTCTTAATGAACCTACTGCGGCAGCGATTGCTTACGGTCTGGATTCAGGTAAAGAAGGGGTGATTGCGGTTTATGACCTTGGCGGTGGCACGTTTGATATCTCTATCTTACGCCTGTCTAAAGGTGTTTTTGAAGTATTAGCAACGGGTGGCGACTCTGCATTAGGCGGAGACGACTTTGACCACTTGATCGCAGAGCACTTCCAAGAGCAAATGGGCTTATCAGAGCTAACCGCAGAACAGAATCGTATTCTTCTAGATGCAGCAACAGAAGCGAAGATTGGCTTATCTGAAGCTGAAAGCGTTAATGTTGAAGTGTTGGGTTGGGCTGGTTCATTAACTCGTGAAGAGTTTGAAGACATCATTAAGCCGCTTGTTAAGAAAACACTGCTTTCATGTCGTCGTGCATTGAAAGATGCTGAAGTTGACGCGGATGATGTTCTAGAAGTCGTGATGGTCGGCGGTTCAACTCGTACGTTACTTGTACGTGAAATGGTCGGTGACTTTTTTGGTCGTACGCCATTAACCAGCATTAACCCAGATGAAGTGGTTGCGATTGGCGCTTCTATCCAAGCGGATATCTTAGTCGGCAACAAGCCTGACTCTGAAATGCTGCTGCTTGATGTTATTCCTCTTTCCCTAGGTATCGAAACGATGGGTGGCTTGGTCGAAAAGATCATCCCACGCAATACCACGATCCCTGTTGCTCGCGCACAAGAATTTACCACGTTCAAAGACGGTCAAACTGCAATGACAGTACACACCGTGCAAGGTGAACGTGAGATGGTTGATGACTGTCGTTCATTGGCTCGTTTTGCTCTAAAAGGCATTCCACCAATGGCTGCTGGTGCGGCGCATATTCGTGTGACTTACCAAGTAGATGCTGATGGCCTGCTATCGGTGACTGCTATGGAGAAGAGCACAGGTGTTCAAGCTGAAATTCAGGTTAAACCGTCTTACGGCTTAAGCGATAATGAAGTGGCGAATATGCTGAAAGATTCGATGACGTTTGCTAAGGAAGACATGCAAGCGCGTGCTCTCGCTGAACAACGTGTAGAAGCAGATCGTGTTATCGAAGGTCTTATTGCAGCAATGCAAGCTGATGGCGATGAGCTGCTTGATGAGCAAGAAAAACAACAACTTGTTCAAGCGATTGAAGCACTGATTGAAGTGCGTAATGGCGACAACGCTGATGCCATTGAACTAGAAATTAAGAATACCGACAAAGCGAGCCAAGACTTTGCTTCTCGTCGTATGGATAAATCAATTCGTGCTGCACTGTCAGGTCAGTCAGTCGATAATATTTAATAGTTAGAGAATAGATAAACATGCCAAAGATTATTGTTTTACCTCACGAAGATCTATGTCCAGAAGGCGCTGTTTTAGAAGCAAAAACTGGTGAGACGGTTCTTGATGTTGCATTGAAGGCCGGTATTGGTATTGAACACGCATGTGAGAAGTCGTGTGCATGTACTACATGTCACGTCGTGATTCGTGAAGGCTTCGATTCTTTAGAAGAGAGTGATGACCTAGAAGACGACATGCTAGATAAGGCATGGGGCTTAGAGATGGAATCTCGCCTTGGCTGCCAAGCAAAAGTGGCTGATACGGATCTTGTTGTAGAGATTCCAAAGTACACGTTGAACCTGGCTTCTGAAGACCACTAAGAACCTGTTTTCAGTCATGGCTAATATAGTGATGACTGAGAGAGCTATTGCTTAGACAAACATACTAAGAAAACTGGCCTAGAATATAGATCATAAAGGTGACCAAGCGTCGCTAATAAATATAAGGAAGTGTTATGAGCTTGAAGTGGATTGATTCGCGAGACATCGCAATTGAGCTATGTGATTTGTACCCTGATACTGATCCTAAAACGGTACGTTTTACCGATCTGCATCAATGGGTGCTAGACCTTGAAGAGTTTGATGACGAGCCTAACCACTCGAATGAAAAAATCTTAGAGGCTATTATTTTGTGCTGGATGGATGAGATGGATTAATCCTCTTATCTGATGATTTGGTCGCGGGTTGGCATCAGTCCAATATAAAACGCAGCCAAGTTAACAATTCTTACTAAAAAAAGCGGACCTTATGGTCCGTTTTTTTATCAAAATGACATTTTCCTCCTACATAATGCTAACATCAGTGCGCTAATAAAAAATAATCAGAATCACACTCTCAAAGTGGTTCATGACAAGGAGAAATCATGTCTACACAGATGTCAGTATTTTTAAGTCAAGAAGCTGCCCAGCCTCAGTGGGGAGCAAGAGCTATTTTATCGTTCTCAGAAGCGGGAGCGACAATTCACATTGGTGAAGGCCACGATCTAGGCGCAGTTCAACGTGCGGGTCGTACGCTTGACGGACAAGGTATCGCATTCGTTTCACTTCGTGGTGAAGGTTGGGATCTAGAAAGTGTTTGGGCTTTCTACCAAGGCTACCGTGGACCAAAGAAAAAGAATGCATTGGAATGGGATGCACTTTCAGAAGCCGATCAAACAGAGCTTGAAGCTCGTATTCGCGCAACTGACTGGACGCGTGACATTATCAATAAAACCGCTGAAGAGGTGGCACCTCGCCAACTTGCGACAATGGCTGCAGAATACATCAAGTCAGTGGCACCAGCGGGCACTGTTAAAGCGAAGATCGTTAAAGACAAGGATCTACTAACCGAAGGTTGGGAAGGCATCTACGCGGTCGGCCGCGGCTCTGAGCGAACATCAGCAATGCTGCAACTGGACTTCAACCCAACAGGCGACGAAAACGCACCTGTATTTGCTTGTTTAGTCGGTAAAGGTATTACGTTCGATTCGGGCGGTTATAGCATCAAACCCGGCCAATTCATGACAGCAATGAAAGCTGACATGGGGGGCGCAGCAACGATTACGGGTGGTTTAGGTCTTGCGATTGAACGTGGTCTGAACAAGCGTATCAAGCTTATCTTATGTTGTGCAGAGAACATGATCTCTGGTCGCGCATTGAAGCTTGGCGATATCATTACCTACAAAAACGGTAAAACAGTTGAGATCATGAACACCGATGCGGAAGGTCGCTTAGTGCTAGCTGATGGCCTGATGTACGCAAGTGCACAAAGCCCTGAGCTGATCATCGACTGTGCAACGCTAACAGGCGCGGCTAAAAACGCACTAGGTAACGACTACCACGCACTATTAAGCTTCGATGATGAGTTATCTCACCAAGCGCTAACTGCGGCAAACCAAGAAAAAGAAGGCTTATGGCCATTGCCTCTTGCTGATTTCCACCGTGGCATGTTGCCTTCAAACTTTGCTGATCTTTCAAACATCAGCACGGGTGATTACACACCGGGTGCAAGTACAGCAGCGGCATTCCTTTCTTACTTTGTAGATGACTACAAAAAAGGTTGGATTCATATGGATTGCGCGGGTACTTACCGTAAGTCAGCAAGTGACAAGTGGGCGGCAGGCGCAACGGGTATGGGTGTTCGCACACTGGCTCGTCTTCTTATCGACCAAGCAAAATAATAATAAGGGTGAGCGGTATTTTGTGCCGCTCATTCATAAAGCTCAGATTGAAAGATCTCAGTAATTTCAGTATTTAATAACAAAAAAATGAAGTGAAGGAATCCCTATGGCTCTAGAAAGAACGTTCTCAATTGTTAAGCCGGATGCAGTTAAGCGTAACCTTGTTGGTGAAATCTACCACCGTATCGAAAAAGCAGGCCTAGAAATTATTGCTGCTAAGATGGTTCGTCTAACTGAAGAGCAAGCGAGTGGCTTCTACGCTGAACACGAAGGTAAAGAGTTCTTCCCGGCTCTTAAAGAGTTTATGACTTCTGGTCCTATCATGGTTCAAGTGCTTGAAGGCGAAAACGCTATCGCTCGTTACCGTGAGCTTATGGGTAAAACAAACCCAGAAGAAGCGGCTTGCGGCACTATCCGTGCTGACTACGCAATCAGCATGCGTTACAACTCAGTACACGGCAGCGACAGCCCTGAGTCTGCAGCTCGCGAAATCGAATTCTTCTTCCCAGAATCTGAAATTTGCCCGCGCCCAGCTCAATAATCGGCACAGCAAATTATTCTAAAGGCTTCACTTCGGTGAGGCCTTTTTTGTAAGTGGATTTTACGCTCTCGATAATCAATTTAGTCGTCATTCCCGAAAGCGACGAAGGAGCGTAGTAGGGAATCTCTGTTAGCTGTTGGAGATTCCAGATACCTCGTCCCTCGGTTCTAGAATGACGGGGAGTTTGGGAGCCACAATCTCGTGGCAAATATTGCGAGCTGTTGGTGAGTATTCACGTCATTCCCGAAAGCGACGAAGGAGCGTAATCGGGAATCTGTTTTTGTTGTTGGAGATTCCAGATACTTCGTTCCTCAGTTATGGAATGACGGGGAGTTTGGGAGCCACAATCTCGTGGCAAATATTGCGAGCTGTTGGTGAGTATTCACGTCATTCCCGATAGCGACGAAGGAGCGTAATCGGGAATCTGTTTTTGTTATTGGAGATTCCAGATACTTCGTTCCTCAGTTCTGGAATGACGGGCTTTGAGGAGTTGATGACCTGACGGCGATGAATAGCGGGGCTACAATTTCGAGCTAAGTATTCGTGATCTGTTGGAGATTATTTACGTCATTCCCGAAAGCGACGGAGGAGTGTAATCGGGAATCTTTTGTTTAAATTGGGTAATCTCAGGCCGATAAATACAATTGTTCAAATTTTAATCGCTTAAGTTTGAATGTCTTAATAAACACAGGGTTTTACAATGCTTGTTGAAGTTGCGTAAAGCCTGTACAATTCGCGCCCTTAATTATTGTTCCGTCATTGAGAGGCATCATGACCACAGCTAAAGTCAATCTACTCGATTTTGATCGTAAAGGTCTTCGTAAATTTTTCACAGAAGAACTGAATGAGAAAGCGTTTCGAGCAGAGCAAGTGATGAAGTGGATTTATCACTTCGGTGTCGATGACTTCGAACAAATGAACAACATCAACAAAAAGTTACGTGAGAAACTTCAACGTCGCTGTGAGATTGTGGCACCTGTTGTTTCTGAAGCCCAACACTCTTCAGATGGCACAATTAAATGGGCGATGAGCGTTGGCGACCAAGACGTTGAAACGGTATACATCCCAGATGGTGACCGTGCGACGCTGTGTGTCTCTTCACAGGTTGGTTGTGCACTTGAATGTAAGTTCTGTTCTACAGCTCAACAAGGCTTCAACCGTAACCTAAAAGTTTCAGAGATTGTTGGCCAAATCTGGCGTGCATCTCGCGAAATCGGCCTAGAAAAAGAAACCGGTCGTCGTCCAATTACTAACGTTGTAATGATGGGTATGGGCGAGCCTCTATTGAACATGAAGAACCTAATGCCATCATTAGAAATCATGCTTGATGATCTAGGTTTCGCACTGTCTAAGCGTCGTGTAACTGTATCAACTTCTGGTGTTGTTTCTGGCCTTGACCAAATGACAGACAACATCGATGTCGCATTGGCTATTTCTCTACATGCGCCAAACGATGCACTACGTAGCCAAATCATGCCGATCAACGACCGTTGGGATATCCAAGACTTCCTAGCATCTGTTCGTCGTTACATTGCATCTTCAAATGCTAACCGCGGTAAAGTAACGGTTGAGTACGTGCTATTGGATCATGTGAATGACGACATGGACCACGCACGTGAACTTGCAGAGCTAATGAAAGAGACGCCTTGTAAGATCAACTTGATTCCATTCAACCCTTACCCGGGTTCGCCTTATAAGAAGCCAAGCAACTCTCGTATTGATCGCTTCCAAAAAACGCTGATGGAATACAACTACACAGTAACCGTTCGTAAGACTCGTGGTGATGATATTGATGCCGCGTGTGGTCAGTTAGTCGGTGATGTGATTGATAGAACCAAACGTACCAAAATGATCAAAGCAGCCTCTGAAGCGAACTTGATTGCCGGTGGTGTGATTGAAGTAAAAGCGGTATAAAACGCGATTAGAACCTAAACAAGCCAGAAGTCTTACTTCTGGCTTGTTGCTTTTCTGGGGTACAGTTTTTGATTTTTTGGACTTCTTGCCCACGCTTTCTTACATTTTTCGTCAAATTTTGGACAAAACCATGAGCTGACGGTAAATTTTGTTTAAAGTGTTTTTGCCTTGTAATGGCATTAGCTTATGATTAACTAATCTTAAATTAATTTAAGTGCTCGCTTGCTACTGATCATCAATATGTCTATTTAGGTTGGCTACTTGATAAACTAGCTTCCTGAGAAGGTCATCCATAACAAATGAATGATGTTCGCCTTTAAGGGTTGATGATTTAGATAGCAGGAAAAATTCCACATAACGTGGGTTGTTAGATTGAGCTTAAACGACAATAAGAAAACGCTCTCCTCAACCTGCGATAATACTTTAGAAGTTCACTCTCTATGAACACAGAACAAGATACACAAGCGCAAGAAAACGTAGCTCCAGCTTTGGAAGCAGGAACGCTGCTTAAGAACAAACGAGAATCTCTTGGTTTAACGCAAAAGCAGATTTCTGATCGCTTGAAACTTCGCGTTACGCTGATCCAACAAATTGAAGAAAACCAATTCGAGTCAGATCAAGTGGCGACGTTTATGCGTGGCTATATTCGTTCATACGCGAAATACGTCAATCTTGACGAAAAAGTCGTATTGAGTGCGCTGCATCATGCCGGTGATGCTCAGCATCAAGAGCAAGAAATGCTGAGTTTTTCTCGTAAGACCAAAACCGAGAAGCACAACAGCCGTATTATGATCCTGACTTGGAGCATTTTTGCGGTCATTGCGGGTATCTCCTCACTTTGGTGGTGGCAGAACCAACAGCAAGACACCCTATCTCAATCTTTAGCGAATACTGAAAGCTCAGAAGAGCTAGCGGTAGAAGAATCACTTGCCCCTGAATTCACCTCTTTAGAAGTGATTGAAGCTGAACAAAACGAAGCGGGTGCTTCTGTTGTTGAAGGTACTGAAGGCCTTGCAGCGATAAACGATGCGGAAGATACTTCAGATGCTGTTACTCCAGCTGACGAAACTCCTGCGCAACAAGCAACAGAGACAGAACCAACTGCTGAAGTTTCTGCTAATACAGAAGCGGCTGAAGCAAACACTGCTCCTGCAGCTGTGGCTAACGAGCTAGTTATGCAGTTCACTGCTGATTGCTGGATTCAAGTAAAAGATGCAACGGGTAAAACCCTGTCGACTGGCATCAAAAAAGCAGGTCAGTCGTTAAATCTATCAGGAACTGCGCCATATAAAGTGATTCTAGGTGCGCCAGAAGGCGTATCAATGACATTTGCAAGTGAACCTGTCGACCTTTCTGGGTATACTTCAGGCAAAGTAGCTAGAATAACCTTACCTTAGAGTTAATATGCAACACGAATCTCCTATTATTCGTCGCAAATCAACCCGTATTTATGTGGGTGATGTGCCGATCGGTGATGGTGCACCAATTGCTGTGCAATCCATGACCAACACAAGAACAACAGATGTAGCCGCGACCGTTGCTCAAATTAGAGCTCTGGAAAAAGTTGGCGCTGATATCGTTCGCGTATCTGTACCGACTATGGATGCCGCTGAAGCCTTTAAGCTAATCAAGCAGCAGGTCTCTGTTCCTTTGGTTGCTGATATTCACTTCGACTACCGTATCGCACTTAAAGTGGCAGAATACGGCGTTGATTGTCTGCGTATCAACCCAGGTAACATCGGTAACGAAAGCCGTATCCGCTCAGTTGTTGATTGTGCACGTGATATGAATATTCCGATTCGTATTGGTGTTAACGGCGGTTCTCTTGAGAAAGAGATCCAAGAGAAATACACAGAACCTACAGCTGAAGCGCTTGTTGAATCAGCAATGCGTCATGTAGATATCCTAGACCGTCTGAACTTTGATCAATTCAAAGTCAGCGTTAAGGCGTCTGATGTATTCCTAGCAGTCGGTTCTTACCGTTTGCTGGCTAAGCAGATTGATCAACCTCTTCACCTTGGCATTACCGAAGCGGGTGGTGCGCGTGCAGGCTCTGTGAAGTCAGCGGTAGGTTTAGGTATGCTTCTTTCTGAAGGTATCGGCGATACGCTGCGTATCTCGCTAGCGGCTGATCCTGTTGAAGAGATCAAAGTTGGCTTTGATATTCTTAAATCTTTGCGCATTCGTTCGCGTGGCATCAACTTCATTGCGTGCCCGAGCTGTTCTCGTCAAGAGTTCGATGTTATTAACACCGTTAATGCCCTTGAAGAGCGCCTAGAAGACGTGATTACTCCAATGGATGTATCTATCATCGGTTGTGTGGTTAACGGCCCTGGTGAAGCTGAAGTGTCTCACTTAGGTTTAGCTGGTAGTGCACGTAAGAGTGCCTTCTATGAAGACGGTAAACGTCAGAAAGAGCGCTTCGACAACGATGACCTTGTCGACAAACTTGAAGCTAAGATTCGTGCAAAAGCGTCAGTGCTTGATAAAGCAAATCGCATTGATGTAGAAAACTTAGAAGATTAATACAACGCGATGGGGTGTGATTGTCTATTCGTACTAACACCTGGTCGTGAGAAATTACGGAATAAATACTGTGGCTAAAAATATCCAAGCAATTCGAGGCATGAACGACTGCCTTCCAACTCAATCACCACTGTGGCAGAAAGTAGAAAGCGCAGTTAAAAACGTGGTGAGTGCATACGGTTACAACGAAGTACGTATGCCTATCGTTGAAGAAACAAACCTATTTAGCCGTGCAGTTGGTGAAGAGACAGACGTTGTTTCTAAAGAGATGTACACCTTTGACGACCGCAATGGCGATAGCCTAACGCTGCGTCCAGAAGGCACAGCTGGTTGTGTACGTTCATGTATTCAAAACAGCCTTATCAACCGTGATGAACAGCGCCTATGGTACATGGGCCCAATGTTTCGTCACGAGCGTCCTCAAAAAGGTCGTTACCGTCAATTCCACCAATGTGGTGTTGAAGTGTTTGGCCTAGACGGTCCAGACGTTGACGCAGAACTTATCATGATGACAGCGCGTCTATGGCGTGAGCTAGGCATCGATAAGCACGTTCGCCTAGAGCTGAACTCAATCGGTTCTCAAGAAGATCGCGTAAGCTACCGCACTGCGTTAGTAGCTTTCCTTGAGCAACACATTGATGTGCTTGACGAAGACTGCAAACGTCGCATGCACACTAACCCTCTACGTGTACTTGATACTAAGAACCCTGATGTTCAAGCTATCTTAGGTGACGCACCTCGACTATCTGAATATCTAGGTGAAGAATCGAAGCAACATTTTGCTGGTTTGTGTGAACTTCTTGACGCTGTTGGTATCGAATACCAAGTTAATGAGCGTCTAGTACGTGGCCTAGATTACTACAACCGCACCGTATTTGAGTGGATCACAGACAGCCTTGGTGCTCAAGGTACAGTATGTGGTGGCGGTCGTTACGATGGTCTTGTTGAGCAACTAGGCGGCAAAGCAACAAATGCAGTTGGCTTCGCAATGGGCCTAGAGCGTTTGGTTCTTATGATGGAAACGCTAGAGCTAACAGAAGTTCGTCGTAGCGTTGATGTATACGTAGTTGCTGCTGGCGAAGGTACTATGATCGCGGGCATGCAGTTAGCGAATCAATTACGCGACACCGTTGAAGGCGTGCGTGTAATGAACCACTTCGGTGGTGGTAACTTCAAGAAGCAATTCAAACGTGCTGACAAAGTAGGTGCTGTTGTGGCGCTGGTACTTGGTGAGAACGAAGTTGCTGACAATACCGTTGTGCTAAAAGATCTGGTTGGCGGCGAGCAAGAAACCGTGTCTCAAACGGAAGTTGCAGAGAAAGTTGCTGCGCTAATCTAATTAGCCATTGAGCAAATGCTCATAATGAATACTAACGTCAGCACTATGCTGGCGTTTAAAGAATTAAAGAGGACAGGAAGTGGAACTTTACGATAGCGAAGAGCAACAAGTTGAAGCCATTAAAGATTGGTGGAAAGAAAACGGTAAAGCCGTAATCTTTGGTGCGGTTATTGGTTTAGGTGGTCTATTTGGCTGGCGCTATTACCAAGATTCAGTAGTTGAAGCGCGTGAAGCAGCTTCGGAAGGCTACACCTCTGTAATTTCAGCTCTTGATACTAAGGGCGTTGATGCTCAATCTGATATTCAAGCTTTCATCGACGCAAACAAAGACGCTGAGTACTCAGTACTTGCTGCTATGCAATTAGCAAAAGTACAAGTACAAGCGGGTGAGCTAGCAGCAGCACTTGAACAGCTAGAGTGGGCAAAATCGGCAACTAAGGACGCGGCACTTGCGCCACTACTTACTTACCGTGTTGCACGTATTAAAGCTGAGCAAGGTGAATTTGACGCAGCACTGACTGATCTTGCTGCTATGACAGATGAATCTTGGAAAGGCCGTGTTGCTGAACTGCGTGGTGATATCTCACTTCGTAAAGGCGACATTGACGCAGCATACAGTGCTTACACAGAAGCACAGCAAGCTGTTGACGCTAGCCAAACGCTTCAAATCAAACTTGACGACCTAGCTAAATAAGGCGCTTTGAATGAAGAAGATGTTTCCAAAAGCGGCGTTGTGTGCGATTGCTCTTGGCCTACTAGCTGGCTGTGCGGGTGAAGAAGACACCGTAATCATGGCTCCAGTACCAACGGTAAACAGCGAGTTCACTCCTAGTCAGGAGTGGTCTACGTCGGTTGGTGATGGTGTTGGTCACTACTTTTCAAAACTAACGCCAGAATTGGCTTACGACAAAGTGTTTGTTGCAAGCCGTGAAGGTATGGTTAAAGCGCTTGATCCTGATACAGGTAAAGAGCTGTGGAAAGTCGATCTTGAGAAAGAAGTACTGGCTCGTTTGTCAGGCGGCTTAACCGCTGCTTACGGCAAAGTGTTTGTTGGTTCTGAAAATGGCGAAGTGATCGCGATGGACGAATCGACAGGTGAAGAACTGTGGCGTGTATCAGTGAACGGTGAGGTGCTTGCATCTCCTGCGACTGAAAGCAATATGGTACTGATTCACACCAGTCGCGGCATGATGATCGCACTAGACCAAGAAAGCGGCGAACAGAAATGGACTATCAGCACTGAAGTTCCAAGCCTAACACTGCGTGGCGACAGCACACCTGTTGCGGTTTCTGGCGGTGTATTCTGGGGTACGGCAAATGGTCGTTTAGCAGCCGCTATCGTGGACCGTGGTCAGCTTATTTGGCAACAGCCAGTAGGTACGCCAAAAGGTGCAACGGAAATTGATCGCTTGGTTGATGTTGATGCATCACCAATTGTTCTTGGCGGCACTCTATATACCGTAGGTATCAATGGTCAGCTTATCGCTATCGATCTTCGTTCGGGTAAGCCAGTTTGGAAACGTAACTACTCATCAGCGATTGATTTAGCAAGTGATGGTAGCCGTTTGTTCGTTGTTACCGACAAAGACCATGTGGTTGCGGTTGATGCGCGTAGTGGTACTGAACTGTGGAGCACTCCATTGTTAGAAAACCGCTTACTGACAGCGCCTGCTATTATTAATGGTTATGTAGTCGTGGGTGATACAGAAGGTTATCTGCACTGGTTAGATCGTTCATCGGGTGAGTTTGTTGCTCAACAGCTTGTCGATGATAGCGGCTTTGCGGTTGCACCAATTGAACTGCCTGAAGGCTACTTAGTGACGACTCGCAATGGCGATGTAAAGAAACTAACGATTAGCCAATAAAAGCGTGATATAATTCACAGTCGGCTCCTGGTTGGTAACAGCCAGGAGCCGTTTTGTTGTTAAAAATTAATAAACCGTGTGGTTATAGGTAAGAGTTTAAACTTGCGAACAAGTGCTTACCTATAACTACATTTAGAGAAGAAATTGTAGAGGTTGTTATGGTACCTGTTGTTGCTCTAGTAGGGCGTCCGAACGTAGGTAAATCTACGTTATTTAACCGATTGACTCGAACTCGTGATGCATTGGTTGCGGATTTCCCTGGCTTAACGCGTGACCGTAAATACGGTCATGCTCATTTTAGCGAGCATGACTTTATTGTTATTGACACTGGCGGTATCGACGGTACTGAAGAAGGTGTTGAAACTAAAATGGCTGAACAGTCGCTAGCGGCGATTGATGAAGCTGATGTCGTTCTATTTATGGTAGATGGCCGTGCGGGTCTAACACCTTCAGACGTGGCGATTGCTAAGCACCTACGTCAACTAGAAAAGCCTTCAATGCTAGTAGTAAACAAGGTTGATGGTATCGACCCTGATGCTGCAAGTGCTGACTTCTGGCAACTAGGTGTAGAAGACATGTACCAAATCGCTGCGGCGCATGGTCGTGGTGTTACTGCACTTATTGACCTTGCTCTTAACCCATTCGCAGAAGCGTTAAAAGCTGAGAATGGCGAAGTAAGCGATTTAACTGAGTTTGAAGACGAAGAAGAAGAGCAGGTTGAATTTACAGAAGAAGAAGCTGAAGCAGAATTCAAGCGTCTTCAAGATCAACCGATCAAGCTAGCGATCATTGGCCGTCCTAACGTAGGTAAATCAACGCTAACTAACCGTATTCTTGGTGAAGAGCGTGTGGTTGTTTACGATATGCCAGGTACGACTCGTGACTCTATCTACATCCCAATGCAGCGTGATGAGCGTGAATACGTTCTAATCGATACTGCGGGTGTTCGTCGTCGTAAAAACATCAACGAAACGGTAGAGAAGTTCTCAGTGGTTAAAACACTGAAAGCGATTGAAGATGCTAACGTTGTATTGCTGCTTATCGATGCTCGCGAAAACATCTCTGATCAAGATCTAAGCTTGCTAGGCTTTGCGTTGAACGCTGGTCGTTCAATTGTGATTGCGGTAAACAAGTGGGATGGCCTAGATAACGACGTTAAAGAACGCGTTAAGAAAGAGCTAGACCGTCGCTTAGGTTTCGTTGATTTCGCACGTATTCACTTTATCTCTGCACTTCACGGTACAGGTGTTGGTCACTTGTTTGAGTCTGTACAAGAAGCTTACAAGTCAGCGACGACTCGTGTTGGTACTTCTGTGCTAACTCGTATCATGAAGATGGCGACTGATGATCACCAACCGCCTATGGTTCGTGGCCGTCGTGTGAAACTGAAATACGCGCACGCTGGTGGCTACAACCCACCGATTATCGTTATCCACGGTAACCAAGTTCGTAACTTGCCAGATTCATACAAACGATTCTTGATGAACTACTACCGTCGTTCACTAGAAATTATGGGTACACCTATTCGCATTCAATTCCAGAACAGCGAGAACCCATTTGAAGCTAAGACAAACAAGCTGACAATTTCTCAAGAACGCAAACGTAAGCGTATGATGAGCATGGTTAAAGGTCGTAAGTAAACCTTTCCAATAGATTTGATACCCGAGCCTGTCTCGGGTATTTTTTTAAGCAAAATTCACGTTAAGCCATAACAATACGTTTTTATCATCATGGCTTAACGAATCAGACTAGATTCAAAAAGAAGAACGATATGACTACTAGCGATTTGATTACACCTGCGTCAGCAATCACACCAACCATCACTCAATTTTGTCATCAGGCTTGGCAGCTCAATGCTAAAGCGCTGTACGTTGAAAGCGACGACAGCAAAACTTACCTGATCACCGACTTAACACCTTTCCACCCAGTGAGTCATATTTGGCCCGATCACCCTGCAGACCAAGGCTTTGTGAATGTTGGTGACGTGCAATATCCCGTTGAAGACTGTCTTGTTGGTGCTATAGAACAATCTACTGGCAAGCTTCATATCGCAGCAGATATCCCTGTTAAGCGTGATACGGAAGGGTGGGCGTTTGTTGTTGTCCACCAGCTACCTACATCTGCTTCTATGATTAAGGTTAACGATGAAGTCGTGTTGTCGGTTGATAAAGAGTACCAAGCCAGTTTGAGCCGTGGTCACAGTGCTGGTCACATCGCTTTCCTAGCCTTGAATAAAGTATTGGCTGAAAGCTACTGGCGTAAAGATGCGGACAGAAAAGATCCGCTTGGCAGTTACGACTTCAATAGCTACGCACAAGTGACGAGCTTTGTGACTCCAGAGCTGTGTACCGACAAGTACCGCTTAGGCAAAACCCTCAAGAAGCGCGGTTTGAACGTTGCAGATATGCTAGCAAACCTTAATGGCATTGAAGCCGATATCAACCAGATGATTGCGGGCTGGTTTGCAGAGCCGACGCCAGTTGCAATGCGACTGGAAGGCGAAGCATTAACAGACTCTCGCTATTGGGAATGGCAGTTGGATGCCGACACTTTAGTGTCTATTCCGTGTGGTGGTACTCACATTGAGAATACGTCAGAGCTTAAGTCTTTATCGGTTAAGTTAACCCAGTTAGATGACCAGCATATTGAAATGCTGACGCATGTAATTCGATGATTTAGACTACAGATCGAAATAGCTTGTGCTGTTTGTTTTGTTTTTACATGTCACTTTTAATATAAATGACTATTTAAAATTGAAATGCAGCACATGTAACTTATGCTTTCGGTGTGTGGTGATATAAATATTCTTTTTGGGGTAGATCGCTGATCAAAATAGATAAAGCGAAAGATCAACCTATGATCTTCGATTGTGTGTCGTACTAATTTAGTGTGTTATTATTAATCAACAACAAGCTTGCATAAGAACAGGCTGTACCCGATTACACAATTGAAAGCCTTAGTGAATGGAACAACAATTTTTATTAGAAGGCCATCGAGCCGTCAATAGTTTGCTGCGGAAGCTTGCGCTTGGGATGGATCGCAAAGATTTAAATCACAAGATTATTCAGCTTACCGAGCAGCTTTTTGGGCAGCGCATGGCTTCAATTCTACTGCTCAACTCAGAGTCTAAAACGTTACACCTTGAATATGCCCCAAACCTGCCTGATTTTTACAATCAACAGATTGAAGGGGTAGGAATTGGTGCGGGGATAGGCTCTTGTGGCGAGGCAGCTGCGCTTAAGAAAGCAGTGATGGTCTCCAACATAAATGCACACCCAAACTGGGCACCTTTTCTGGCCTTAACCAATCAAGCGAATTTACATGCCTGTTGGTCGGTCCCCATTATCTCGTCGCGCGGTAATGTGTTGGGTACCTTCGCTATTTATAGCCAGTACATCTCTGAACCACATGAATTTGAGCTCGAGATCTTAGAGCTACTGGCTTCCCTGTATTCGGTAGCACTAGAAAAGTTCGAGCTGGAGAATCAGCTTAACTTTTTCGCCAATCGTGATTCTCTAACTCATTGCTTGAATCGTCGCGCACTGTTCAATGAAGCCGAAAAAGTGTTGGCTAAGCGATGTTTTTCAGAAAAGGTGATGGCGTGTCTGTTTGTGGATGTCGATAAATTCAAATCAATCAACGATACCTATGGTCATAGTTTTGGTGACGATGTGTTGTTGGCGGTTGCCGAAGTTCTTGATGAGGCAACCACAGCATGTGCCAAGATAGGCCGTTATGGTGGCGATGAGTTTGTGGTGTTCTCATGTTTTGATGATCAAGAAAGCGTTGTTAGTTTCTACCACAGCTTAGAGAAAGCACTGCAACAAGCGCTTTATATCAATGATGTGCAGTTTTCAGTGAGTGTCGGGCTTTCTTGTGACAAAGATCCTCAAGGATTAGACCAATTGATCGCACAAGCTGATAAGAACATGTATCAAATCAAGCAAGCCAAGTCTCAGCAGTAGTAGATTGTAAAAATAGTCGTAAATTAGGAAGTGCTAATGAGTGAAAATATCTGCTCTAAGTGCCAGTCTGAGCTAGCTTGGGATGGCAAGTATCACTGTGAAAGTTGTCAGGCTCACTTTACTAAAGTTGGGTTTTGCCCTGAGTGCAGCAGCCAACTTGAGAAGCTTCAAGCTTGTGGTGCGGCGAGCTATTTTTGCAACGGTGATTGCAACGAGTTGAAATCAAAGTCGAGAGTAAAATTCGAATTTCAACCTGCGGAATAGCCTTAAACTACATGGTTTGAACGACCATCGGTGATGTTATACCAGAGACTCAATACTAAAGTGTTGGGTCTTTTTTGTATCTGAAGAACAGGAATGTGTCATCTTGGTTCATTCCCACCGTCACTGCACCAGTATGAAACATAGTTACATGATTGCTATGCACTCTATTGGTGTGAGTTTCTTTTAAACTCTATTAATACAATTACTTATAAATAATTTCGTTGGTTTGTAAGTTTGGCACTCTTCTTGTAACTCTGTAATTGAATAACAAAAATACAATTATGGAGTAATATCATGAACAAGGTGTTCAATTTATCGCTAGCTGCACTGTGTACAACACTTTCATTTTCTTCTGCAACGGTGTTTGCTGCTGATGAGACCATCAAGGTCGGTGTTCTACACTCACTCTCTGGCACCATGGCGATCAGTGAGACAACGCTAAAAGATACCGTGCTAATGCTCATCGAAGAGCAGAACAAAAAGGGCGGTTTGCTTGGTAAGAAGCTAGAGCCTGTCGTGGTTGACCCTGCGTCAAACTGGCCGCTATTTGCTGAGAAAGCGCGTGAGCTTATCGAAAAAGAGAAAGTGGATGTGGTGTTCGGTGGTTGGACGTCGGTATCACGTAAATCCATGCTACCTGTCTTTGAAGAACTCAACAGCATCCTTTTCTACCCAGTACAGTATGAAGGTGAAGAGTCTTCTAAAAACGTTTTCTACACCGGTGCCGCGCCAAACCAACAAGCGATCCCAGCAGTGGATTACTTGATGGAAGAGCTTGAAGTTGAGCGTTGGGTACTTGCAGGTACCGATTACGTTTACCCACGTACTACCAATAAGATCTTAGAAGCCTACTTAAAAGATAAAGGTGTCGCAGAAGAAGACATCATGATCAACTACACGCCATTTGGTCACTCTGATTGGCAATCTATCGTTTCAGACATCAAAAAGTTCGGCGAAGCAGGCAAGAAAACCGCTGTGGTTTCTACTGTAAACGGCGATGCGAACGTACCTTTCTATAAAGAGCTAGGCGCTCAAGGCATTTCATCTGAAGACATCCCAGTTATTGCATTCTCTGTTGGTGAAGAAGAACTGTCAGGCATGGACACAGAACCATTGGTTGGTCATCTAGCGGCATGGAACTACTTCATGAGTGTTGATACTGAAGCTAATGAAGAGTTCGTTGAAACGTGGCAGTCGTTCATCAAGAGTGAAAAGCGTGTCACCAATGACCCAATGGAAGCGCACTATGTTGGCTTCAATATGTGGGCTCAAGCGGTCACTAATGCGGGCACAACCGATCCTGAATCTGTGCAAGATGCCTTGATTGGCGTGTCTGTACCTAACCTTTCTGGCGGCTACTCTACCATGCTGCCAAACCACCACATTACTAAACCAGTCCTGATCGGTGAAATCCAAGACGATGGTCAATTCGATATCGTTTGGGAAACCACTGGACTAGTGGCGGGTGATGCTTGGTCGAGTTACTTACCTGAATCGGCAAAACTGTTCTCTAGCTGGTCGAAGCCATTCTCATGTGGTGCGTTTAACGTCGAAACGAAGAAGTGTTCTGGCGGTAACTAGATCGTCAATTCAGGAATATTGAGCCTTCCGGTTTGGGAAGAACGCGTCTGTTTAACGGGCGAAGCGAACGGAAGGCTCATCGTTTCAGGTAACAACCACTATCCACACATCCTCCAAGTAAAAATAACAATATCTAACTTGGTTGGTTAAGGAAGCAGGGATGAAAAACGTATTAAACGTATTTAAAGCGCTGTTGCTCATGGCAGTCAGTGCTCAGTTGGCTTTTGCTGGAATAACGGATGAAGCTAGCTTTACCAAGGCGCTAGTTGGTAAGAAAACATCGGATAAAGAATTAGCTATCGATTGGGTGATTGAAACGCAAACGGAAGATGTGTCGAAACCTATTTTAGATGGCTGGTTAAACGGAAACCTTTACTACTTCAATGAGAAACAGAGCGAGCAGTACAAACAGCTCTACCTCATTCAAAGCATCAAAACAGCGACGTCAGCTCAGTCAGCATGGGATGATTCAACGCTTAATATCGAGAATGCGAGACAGTTTAAAAAGGTTCGTGTGAATAACAAACTTCGCGGGATATTACGCGGTGAAATAGCCTCGATTGGACTGAACAGCGGCAACCCTAATGTGCGTTATAAGGCGGTTTTGGATTTGTTAGGAACCAAAGACGCTGACATTATCGAACGACTAACTGAACTCAGAGCCAATGAATCAGATGGCAAAGTAGCTGAGCTAATGGATTTGTCGTTAGCGATTGCCACTTCTCTTAATAACAGTGCCACCATTGAAGATCGTGTGGCTTCAATTGAACGAGTTGGCGACTTCAAACACTCGGTCGTTCTGAAAACACTGAACCAACTACTGAACAGTGAGCAAGATCCAAGCATTACCGCTGCAGCAGAACGTGCGATGGATAGCTATCAACAAAGCCAAGCACTCTATTCGGGTGTAGAAACCGTATTCTTCGGTTTGAGCTTAGGCTCGGTATTGGTACTGGCAGGCATTGGCTTAGCGATTACCTTTGGTGTGATGGGCGTTATCAACATGGCTCATGGCGAGCTGATCATGATTGGCGCTTATACCACCTACGTATTGCAGTTGTTGATGCCGAATCATATTGGCCTAGCGCTGATACTTTCCATTCCAGCGGCATTCATTGTTTCTGGCTTAGTGGGCATTGCGATTGAGCGAAGTGTGATTCGTCATCTTTATGGTCGCCCATTGGAAACCTTACTCGCGACCTTTGGTATTAGCTTAATCTTGCAGCAGGCTGTTCGTTCTATTTTCTCTCCTTTGAACCGCTCAGTGAGCACGCCTGAATGGATGTCTGGAGCACTTCAATTGAACCCAATGTTGTCCCTGACCTACAACCGCCTTTACATCATTCTCTTCTGTGGTTTGGTGTTTATGGGCTTATTAATGGTTCTGAAAAAGACACCACTAGGTTTGCAGGTTCGTGCGGTTTCTCAAAACCGTGGCATGGCTCGTGCGATGGGTATTCGTTCAGAGCGAGTTGATGCGATGACCTTCGGTTTAGGCTCTGGCGTTGCGGGTGTTGCAGGCGTTGCACTGTCTCAACTGACCAACGTTGGCCCTAATATGGGACAGGCGTACATCATCGACTCATTCATGGTGGTGGTATTCGGCGGTGTTGGCAACCTATGGGGCACGCTAGTCGCAGGCTTAAGCCTTGGTCTGTTCAACAAGATTTTAGAACCATGGGCTGGTGCGGTTCTCGCCAAGATTCTGGTACTGGTTTTCATCATTCTATTTATTCAAAAACGCCCACGCGGACTCTTCCCGCAACGTGGTCGTGCGGCTGAAGGTTAAGGACAACATCATGCAGTCAAAATCATTTGTACTTTCGGCAATGCGTGGTGACAAAGGTGGCCAACTGACCATCCTTGCCATTCTAGCGGCCGTCATTCTTATCCCACTGGCTAACACCATGTTACCAAGTGGACACCCGCTCCATGTAGAGACCTTCACTATCTCACTAATGGGCAAATATCTGAGCTACGCAATGTTGGCGTTGGCACTCGATCTTGTGTGGGGCTACCTTGGAATACTGAGCCTCGGCCACGGCGCTTTCTTTGCGCTTGGCGGTTATGCTATGGGCATGTACTTAATGCGTCAGATTGGTGACCGTGGGGTTTATGGTGATCCAATCTTGCCTGACTTTATGGTGTTCCTTGATTGGTCGGCGTTGCCGTGGTTTTGGCAAGGTTTTGATCAGTTCTGGTTTGCTTGTCTGATGGTGGTGTTGGTGCCGGGCGCATTGGCTTACTTGTTCGGTTATTTAGCTTTCCGCTCTCGTGTGTCCGGGGTGTATCTTTCTATCATGACTCAGGCGTTAACTTACGCATTGATGCTGGCATTTTTCCGCAACGAAATGGGCTTTGGTGGCAACAACGGACTGACGGATTTCAAAGATATCATCGGTCTGAGTTTACAGAGTGATGCGGTCAAGATTGGTCTGTTTGTTGCGACTGGTATTGCGCTAATCCTCAGCTACATCGCGTGTCGCATGGTGGTGACCAGTCGATTAGGTCGTGTGGCATTAGCGATTCGTGATACGGAATCACGCACTCGCTTTATGGGCTATGACGTCGATGGCATCAAGCTGTGGGTCTTCGTGCTTTCAGCGGTTATCGCGGGTATTGCTGGGGCTTTATATGTTCCTCAAGTTGGCATCATTAATCCGGGAGAATTTGCTCCTCTTAACTCGATTGAGATTGTGGTTTGGGTTGCCTTAGGCGGTCGTGCCACTCTGTTTGGCGCCATTGTCGGGGCATTGATCATCAACTACGCCAAGAGCTGGTTTACGGTTGAATTCCCGGAGGTGTGGCTGTTTGCTCTGGGTGGACTATTCGTACTCTCAACCATGTACTTCCCACAAGGTGTGATTGGCTTTGTTAGTGAAAGGTGGCAGCAGCTGCGCAAGGCATCAAATGGGAAAAACCAAGATAAAGATAAGGATGATCAGCATAAGGCCAAGGAGGTGATCGCATGACCACATTTAATAGCGTAAAGGAATCGGTTCAGGCGTTCACTCGTCGAGACGAAGTCTTTGATTACCTCAAACCCGATATTCATCCTGCCATCGATACTCGACATAACGTGCTGTTGTATGTCGAAGGCGTCAACAAAAGCTTTGATGGTTTCCAAGCGATAAACGACCTCAACCTCTACATCAAAGAGGGAGAGCTACGCTGCATTATCGGTCCTAATGGCGCAGGTAAAACCACCATGATGGACATCATCACAGGTAAAACTAAGCCGGACACTGGCGAGGTGTGGTTGGGTTCGAACATCAACTTATTGAAGAAGAATGAAGCTGAAATTGCCAATGCAGGCGTTGGGCGTAAATTCCAAAAACCGACCGTGATTGAGTGTTTAACTGTGTGGCAGAACCTTGAATTAGCCATGGCCGGTGACCGTTCAGTGTGGGCAACGTTCACTGCTGTGATGTCTGGTGAACAGAAAGACAAACTGACCTCTGTGCTTGAGTTGATTCATTTAAAAGACGAAGCGGCGAATTTGGCAGGTAACCTGTCTCACGGACAAAAGCAGTGGTTAGAGATAGGCATGTTATTGATGCAAAACCCTAGGCTATTGCTGGTGGATGAACCCGTTGCAGGGATGACTCACCAAGAGATGGACCGTACTTCTGAGTTACTTAACTCACTGGCAGGAAAGCACTCAGTGGTAGTGGTTGAACACGATATGGATTTCGTTCGTTCAATTGCCAGCCATGTCACCGTGCTTCATCAAGGTCATGTGTTGGCTGAAGGCACGATGGATCAAGTGCAGGCTCACCCTGAAGTTAAACAAGTTTATCTCGGAGAATAGGATGCTAGAGGTTAAATCAGTTAATCAATATTACGGTGAGAGCCATACGCTGTGGGATTTGGATATGCAGATCCCAGAAGGAAAATGCACAGTGCTAATGGGGCGCAATGGCGTCGGTAAAACCACGTTGCTGCAATGCATCATGGGGTTGGTTAAGGTCGAAAGCGGTGACATCTCATTGTCGGGCGAGTCGCTTTTGAAAACCGATGCTGAAGATCGTGCTCGCCAGGGAATCGGTTATGTGCCGCAAGGTCGTCAGATCTTTCCGATGCTCACGGTTCAAGAAAACCTAGAAGTAGGTTTGCCAATTCGAGAAAAGGGAGACCGTAAGATCCCAGAGTTCATCTTCGATATATTCCCTGTGTTAAAAGAGATGCTGCATCGTCGCGGTGGTGACTTGTCTGGTGGTCAGCAGCAACAACTGGCGATTGGGCGTGCGCTGGTGGTCAACCCAAAACTGTTGATCTTGGATGAACCGACTGAAGGTATTCAGCCCAATATCGTGCAAGAGATTGGTGACATCATTCGTATGCTCAACGAGAAGATGGGACTCACGGTTCTGCTTGTTGAACAGAAGCTGCCATTTGCGAGAAAGGTCGGTGACCGATTTTGCATTCTCGACCGTGGTCGTCAGGTAGCAGAAGGTGAAATGAAAGGGCTCAATGAGTCTTTGATTAAGGAGTACCTAACCGTATGAGCTCTCTATATTCTTCGAGTGAAGCAATAAACACTTCTTTAGCGGGAGTGTTGTCTCTGAATGAGACCATCGAGCAAGATATTCGAGACGGTTGGCAAGCGAGTTTAAACCTCACTTTTGTCGACCGCGGTGATAAAACCGTATTAAAGAATCGTCAGCAGTCTGGTCCGCTTGCGGTGCAACGCCCCCTGTATCCTGATGGGGAAACGTGTCACACCTACTTACTTCATCCCCCCGGCGGAGTGGTAGGTGGTGACACACTTAATATTGAAGCGACCATCGAAAGCGGTGCGCATGCGTTGATCACCACACCCGGTGCGACCAAGTTCTATCGCTCAAACAACAAGTACGCTAAGCAGAAGCAGACCCTACGAGTGAAGAAAGATGCTCGCTTGGAATGGATGCCGCAAGAGAACATCTTTTTCCCGAATGCACACGTTCGTTTAGACACTGAAATTCGCCTAGAAAAGGGTGCACAATTTTGGGGTTGGGAGATGCACTGTTTTGGACGTCCTGCACAGAATGAGGGATTCGAGCATGGTCATCTCGTTGGGAAAACAGAAATCTATCTTGATAATCAAAGGCTTCTGACTGAAGGTTTTAATTTTCACGGTGGCGATAAGTTAATGATAAATATGGGGTTACTTGATTATTCAATGATGGGAACCTTTTATATTACCTCAAATGAGAAGCAAGATTTAGAGTTGGTACAGAGCTTGCTCTTATCTATTACACAGCAAGCTTCACAGCAATCAGTTACATCAAAAACGTCGAGTGAACCCACATTAATATTGGGCGCGACTCAGATAGAAGGATTGATTGTGGTGCGAGCCTTGGGTAATTGGAGTGAAGATATCCTCCAGGCCTTTGGTCAGATATGGCAAGCAACTCGCTCTCATTTATGTGGTACGACTCCTGATTTACCAAGGATTTGGGCGACTTAGCGATTAGCCCTTTTTGTACCTAGGGTGACTTCCGACCCTAGGTACATTTTTTCAAGCTTGCTGTGATTGAATCCCACTTACTGCTCATGCGTTTTTGAGCAATAAGAAAACAAACTAACAGCGGGCGGCTAAATGGAATTAACACCAAGAGAAAAAGATAAGCTACTTATCTTCTGCGCAGGAATGCTGGCACAGCAGCGCAAAAAAAAAGGCTTAAAACTCAACTATCCAGAATCTATTGCACTGATCAGCAGTGCCATTCTCGAAGGTGCCCGTGAGGGTAGAACCGTTTCAGAATTAATGGATTTTGGGCGCACACTTCTTACTGTCGATGACGTTATGGAGGGGATCCCTTCCATGATCCCTGATGTACAAGTCGAAGCCACTTTTCCTGATGGCACCAAGCTGGTGACCGTTCATGAACCTATCGTGTAGGGAGAAGTAATATGGCTGGTTCCACAAAACAATACTCAGGATTCGTTCCCGGAAAAGTAGAAACCGCACCGGGTGACATCACTCTCAATGAAGGCCGAGACACAACGTCCGTTAAGGTACAAAACATTGGCGATCGTCCTGTTCAAATTGGCTCTCATTACCACTTCTATGAAGCAAACCCTTCGCTGATCTTTGACCGAGAAGCCACTAAAGGTTTTCGACTCAATATTCCTGCTGGTACTGCAACCCGCTTTGAGCCGGGTCAGTCGCGCAGCGTCGAGTTAGTGCGTTACGCCGGTAAGTTAGAGATCTATGGCTTCCAAGGAAAGGTGATGGGCAAGCTCTAAGCGCTCCCACGGAATAATGAAAATAACAAAGGATTGAACATGGCGACGATATCCAGACAGGCTTATGCCGAAATGTTTGGGCCAACAGTCGGTGACCGAGTGCGTCTTGCTGACACTGATTTATGGCTAGAAGTTGAAAAGGATTACACCGTATACGGCGACGAAGTGAAGTTCGGCGGCGGTAAAGTTATCCGTGATGGACAAGGGCAAAGCCAGCGTCCAAGTGCCGAAACTCCAGATTTGGTGATCACCAATGCGATTGTGTTGGATTACTGGGGCATCGTAAAAGCAGATGTCGCCATCAAAGATGGTCGAGTTCAGGCATTAGGTAAAGCGGGCAACCCTGATGTTCAGCCGGGCGTTGATATTGTGATTGGCCCGGGCACGGAAATTTTAGCCGGCGAAGGTTCAATTCTGACTGCTGGTGGCATTGATTCACACATCCACTTTATCTGCCCACAACAGATTGAAGAAGCACTGGCGTCAGGTGTCACAACCATGATTGGCGGTGGCACGGGGCCAAACACAGGTACTAACGCGACCACATGCACGCCGGGGCCTTGGAACATGCACCGCATGTTGGAGTCACTCGATCAATTCCCGATGAACTTTGGTTTGTTAGGCAAAGGCAATGCCAGTCAGCCAGAAGCTCTACGCGAACAAGTAGCGGCAGGTGCTGTGGGTTTGAAGTTGCACGAAGACTGGGGAACCGCACCCGCTTCAATCGATACCTGCTTGAGCGTTGCCGATGAAATGGACGTACAAGTCGCGATTCATACCGACACTCTGAATGAATCTGGTTTTGTTGAATCGACACTTGGCGCAATCGGTGATCGCGTGATTCATACCTATCACACCGAAGGTGCGGGCGGTGGTCATGCTCCCGATATTATTCGTGCTGCAGGTGAGCCGAACGTTTTGCCCTCCTCAACCAATCCAACACGCCCTTACACCATCAATACCGTCGATGAGCACTTAGACATGTTGATGGTCTGTCATCACTTGTCACCATCGATTGCTGAAGATGTCGCGTTTGCCGAATCGCGTATCCGCCGTGAAACCATTGCCGCAGAAGACATTCTTCATGACTTGGGCGCGTTCTCGATGATCGCCTCGGATTCCCAAGCAATGGGGCGTGTAGGCGAGGTAGTAACACGTACTTGGCAAACCGCGCATAAGATGAAAGTGCAGCGTGGTAGCTTAAAAGAAGATTCAGACTACAGCGATAACTTCCGTTTAAGACGCTATGTCGCTAAGTACACCATCAACCCAGCGATCACTCATGGTATGTCTCATGAAATCGGTTCGATCGAAGCCGGGAAATTAGCTGACCTAGTTTTATGGAAGCCAGCCTTCTTTGGCGTGAAACCAAGTGTGATTTTGAAGGGCGGCATGATCGCCATGGCACCGATGGGTGACCCTAACGCTTCAATCCCAACACCTCAGCCAGTTCACTATCGCTCGATGTTTGGTAGCTACGGCAAGGCGTGTCAGAACACATCAATGTTGTTTGTTTCCAAGGAAGCCAAGGCGCAGAATATCGATAAGCAATTGGGTTTGCAGAGCTTGATTGGTGTTGTGAGTAACTGCCGAAACATCAGCAAAGCCGATATGAAGCTCAATGATTGGATGCCGAAGATTGAAGTCGACTCTCAGACGTACCAAGTGCGCGCCGATGGTGAGTTACTCACGTGTGAACCAGCTGAAGAGCTGCCAATGGCTCAGCGGTACTTTCTATTCTAAGCCTTTGACTAAAGAATCTTATTTTAGTGACCCTATTTTGAACGTTATAAATCTCACAAGGAGATTGAGGTAATAGCATGATTGAACTGACTCAACTGAATACTCAAATACAAAATGCACCGGACGGCTACTTAAGCCTGCCGATCGATAGCCGCATCAAAAGCCGCCTTAAGGTGATGCTAGATGACGGGCGCAATGCCGGACTGTTTCTACCGCGAGGTCATATCTTGCGTGGTGGCGAACAACTCTTAAGTGAATGTGGTTTAGTCGTAGAAGTGAAAGCGGCACCAGAAACCGTTTCGACTGTTTACTGTGAAGACTTGCTCCTTTTAACGCGAGTGGCGTATCACCTTGGTAACCGTCATGTTCCGCTGCAAGTGGAAGCGGGCTGGGTTCGTTATCAACACGACCATGTTTTGGATGAAATGGTTGAAGGTTTAGGCGCGAAGGTGACTACCGAGAAACAACCGTTTGAGCCAGAAGGCGGCGCTTATGGCGGTCGCTCAGGTGGACATCATCACCATCATTAATGACTCACTAAACGATTTATATAACAACAAATATTAATAACGATAAACGCAAGGAAGACGCGATGAACTTTAAAACAGCAGCAGGCTTATGCACTTTCACAATAGCTTCTCTAACAACATCAACGATGGCATTGGCTCACCCGGGGCACGGTTCGCATTCGGTTCATGAGTCTCACTCATTTATGTCTGGCTTAACTCACCCTGTGACAGGTATGGATCACCTGATCATGTTGATCGCTTTTGGTCTGTTAATTGGCGCACTTTCATTTTCCAGCAAGACAAAAGCCGCTCTGATTGGCGGTGGGTTGGCGTCTTTAGTGGTAGGGCTCATCGCAGGCCAAGCCTTAGGTTTCTCTGTGATTGTTGAACCTGCAATCATCGCTTCTCTATTCGTTGTCAGCTTATGCTTATGGCACGTGTTCTCACCATCGACTAAGCGTGTGAACAGTGTATTAGCGGCTTCGATTGGCATGTTGTTTTTCCATGGTTATGCGCATGGCGTTGAAGCGGCAAGTAACCTAACTCAGTTTGCAGCGGGTATGAGCATCACAGCTTTGGCTCTGATGGTTATCGGTACATTGGTTGGCCGCGCGGTTTACTCAAAATGGATGTCGGTTGGTGTGGCTTCAGCAAGCGCACTATTACTGTTAAGCGCGTAGGCTCTCGAACTTATTTGATTCTAGAAGACTGAGGGCACGGTTATGACCACAACAGAAAATGTCGCCATCTATCGTCTGTTTCAATTGATCAGTCCGTCATTGCCGATTGGTGGGTTCACTTATTCGCAAGGTTTAGAGTTAGCGGTTGAAGCGGGGTGGGTGACCGATCGCAACAGCATGGAACAGTGGCTTAATACCATCGTCAGTTCCAGTGTCGCGACTTTGGAATTGCCCATCTTAGAGCGTCTTTACCACGCTCTAGAAAAGGGTGAACTCGATGAGATTGAGCACTGGTGTAATTACCTGTACTCAAGCCGTGAAACCAGTGAATTGCGGGCGGAAGAGAAGCAACGTGGGCAGGCATTGAATACTTTGTTGAAGCGCTTAGATATCGATATTTCACTGGTGGACTCTGTTGATAGTCACCCAAACCAATTGTTGGGTATGTGTATGGCAGCCCAGCATTGGGGCATTGATTTAGAAAGCCTTAAGCAAGGTTACTTATGGAGTTGGCTTGAAAATATCGTTACTGCAGGCGTGAAACTGGTGCCTTTAGGTCAAACCGACGGGCAGTTGGCATTGATTAATATCACCAACACCTTTCCTGAGGTGATCGAAAAGGCCCACGCGATAGAAGATTGGATGGTAGGCAGCTTTTCGCCATCAATGGCATTAGCAAGTTCACTGCACGAAACACAATACACGAGACTATTTCGTTCGTAGCGGTCAGCTCGAACGGTGTAGTAAAAAGAATATAAGGAAGTAGACAATGGAAAGTTATAAGCAACCCCTTCGAATTGGTATTGGCGGCCCGGTAGGGTCTGGTAAAACAGCGTTGTTAGAGGTGTTATGTAAGGCGATTCGCGACAAGCTCAACATTGCCGTGGTAACCAACGACATCTACACCCAAGAAGATGCAAAGATACTCACGCGAGCAGAAGCGCTAGAACCGGATCGTATCATTGGTGTTGAAACGGGTGGCTGTCCGCACACGGCGATCCGTGAAGATGCGTCGATGAACTTAGCTGCGGTAGAAGAGCTCGCTAAGCTGCACAAAAACCTCGATGTGGTATTCGTCGAAAGCGGTGGCGACAACCTCAGTGCCACGTTCAGCCCTGAGTTAGCCGACCTGACCATCTACGTGATTGATGTAGCGGAGGGGGAGAAGATCCCACGTAAAGGCGGGCCGGGTATTACGCGTTCTGATCTGCTAGTCATCAACAAGATCGATTTAGCACCATATGTGGGTGCGTCACTTGAAGTGATGGAGCAAGACACTCAACGCATGCGACCAACCAAGCCATACGTGTTCACTAACCTAAAAGAGAGCCAAGGTTTAGATTTCATCATCAACTTTATTGTGACGGAAGGGATGCTCACCATGAAGGAGCCTTCTGCTACTGAGTAGAGTTTGAATTTCAAAACCATTAGATAGAACAAAGCCCTGTCGATTATCGATAGGGCTTTCTGGTTTTAAATGATTTTCAACGTTCTAGTCGAACCTAAAGCTCACTCTTAACGACTTTTGTTGTCACTTGCGATTCAATCACACCGTCTTCAACTTGGGTGGTGATCACTTCGCCCACCTCAACATCGTTAATCGATGACACAGTCTTGCTCGATGCTGAATGAGTAATGCTGTAGCCACGCTTTAGGGTTGCTAGTGGACTAACGGTTTCTAACTTCTCAGCAGCCATGGCCAGCTGGTGTCGAGTGGTTAGCAGTGTTTTATCCATCGCATCTAATAGCTTCTGCTCAGAGCGTTGTAAATGCAGTTTCTGTTCACCAAGGCGTTTCACTGGCGAGTTCAGCTGAAGCTGGTGCTGTTTGCGCTCAACACGCTGTGCATGCTGCTTTAGGTATTGAGTCATACCACGACGCAAACGCATGTCTAGGTCATCAAGTTGCTGACTCTGCTTTTGAAGTTGGTAGCTCGGGTGTTGCTTCTCTAAGCGGTATTTCAACGTTTGAGTGGATTGTGCTTGTTTGATTAACACATGACGAATCGCACTCACTAAGCGAGCGCGTTTAGAGGCAAAAGCTTGCTCTTTATGACTGTTGTCACGGCTAACCAATTCTGCAGCTGCTGATGGAGTTGGAGCTCGCATATCTGCGACGAAATCGGCGATAGTGACGTCAACTTCGTGGCCAACTGCGCTGATAATCGGGATCTGGCTTGCTGCAATTGTGCGAGCAACGATCTCGTTATTGAAGCACCATAAGTCTTCTAATGAACCGCCGCCACGACCCACGATCAACACATCACACTCATTGCGTTCGTTAGCTCGTCCAATCGCTTGAGCAATCTGAATTGCCGCCTCTTCGCCTTGAACCATGGTCGGGTAAACCACAACAGGCAATGAAGGATCGCGTCTTTTCAGTACATCAAGAATATCAAACAGCGCCGCGCCGGTTTTCGACGTGATAACGCCAACGCGCTTTGGGTGTTCAGGAAGCGGTTGCTTACTCGATTGAGCAAACAGGCCTTCTGCGGCAAGGTTCATCTTCAGCTTTTCAAACTCTTGCTGAAGCTTACCGTCACCTTCTGGTTGCATGCTTTCGATGATCAGTTGATAGTCACCGCGTGGCTCATAAAGAGACAGACGAGCTTTAACTAGAACTTGATTACCATTCTGGGGCTTAAAAGTGACACGGCGGTTATTGCCACGAAACATAGCGCACTTAACTTGAGCGCGAGAGTCTTTAAGCGTGAGGTACCAGTGACCAGATACAGGTGCAGAGAAGTTTGAGATTTCACCAACGAGCCAGACTATTCCCATTTCGTTTTCTAATAGGAGACGAACCTCTGAGTTGAGGCGAGAAACAGTAAAGATGTTTGGATTAGTCATAGAAGCACTATCTTTCCTTGAAGGAAGGTCTTTCTTGGAATCTCACAGGGCGTGAGTATGGAAGATAGCGGCAATATAATACATAGCAAGGGGGTAAATGCAAATTAAAAATACAAAAATGTGTAGCCAAGCGATTTCGTTGGCCGTATAATCCGTCCGCAATATCTAATCCAAATGCAGTTTGATTTTCCTTAATTGGCTGCCCTCATTAGGCGAAACGATGAGATTGGATTGTTTCTTTTTACTCCTATTATTGTGAGATATTGCAAATGCTAAGAATTGCCAAAGAAGCGCTGACATTCGACGACGTACTGCTAGTGCCAGCACACTCCACCGTTCTCCCTAATACAGCTGATCTTCGCACTCAGCTGACGAAGAATATTTCCCTAAACATCCCAATGATATCTGCATCTATGGATACTGTGACAGAAGCTCGCCTAGCGATTGCACTGGCACAAGAAGGCGGAATAGGCTTCATTCACAAGAACATGTCTATTGAACAGCAAGCTGAAATGGTTCGCCAGGTTAAAATTTACGAAGCAGGTGTGGTTTCTCACCCAGTAACTGTAAGCCCTGACGCGACAATCGCTGATGTTGTAGCCCTTACCCAAAAACACGGCTTTGCCGGTTTCCCTGTTGTTACTGAAACAAACGAACTTGTTGGTATTATTACCGGCCGTGACGTTCGCTTTGTTACTGACCTTTCTAAGAAAGTTGATGTAGTAATGACACCTAAAGCTCGCCTTGCTTCGGTTAAAGAAGGTGCAACTCGTGAAGAAGTTCAAGAGAAAATGCACGAAGCGCGTGTTGAAAAAGTTCTTGTTGTAAATGATGACTTCCAACTTACTGGAATGATCACTGCAAAAGATTTCCACAAAGCAGAACGTAAACCAAACGCTTGTAAAGATGAGCGCGGCAGCCTACGTGTAGGTGCAGCTGTTGGTGCTGGTGCTGGTAACGAAGAGCGCGTTGCAGCTCTAGTTGAAGCTGGCGTAGACGTTCTACTTATCGACTCTTCACACGGTCACTCTGAAGGCGTACTTAACCGTATCCGCGAAACTCGTGCTGCATACCCTGATCTACAAATCATCGGTGGTAACGTAGCAACTGGCGCTGGCGCTCGTGCTCTTATCGAAGCGGGTGTTAGTGCGGTTAAAGTAGGTATCGGCCCGGGTTCAATCTGTACGACTCGTATCGTTACTGGTGTTGGTGTTCCTCAAGTAACAGCAATCGCAGACGCAGCTGAAGTAGCTAACGAATACGGTATTCCAGTAATCGCAGATGGCGGTATCCGCTTCTCTGGCGATATCTGTAAAGCTATCGTTGCTGGCGCATCTTGTGTGATGGTTGGTTCAATGTTCGCGGGTACTGAAGAAGCACCGGGTGAAGTTATTCTTTACAACGGTCGTTCTTACAAGTCTTACCGTGGTATGGGTTCTCTTGGCGCTATGTCTCAAGGTTCTTCTGACCGTTACTTCCAATCTGACAACGCTGCAGATAAGCTTGTTCCAGAAGGTATTGAAGGTCGTATCGCATACAAAGGTCGTCTAAAAGAGATCGTTCACCAACAGATGGGCGGTCTACGCTCAAGCATGGGCCTAACGGGTTCTGCAACTGTTGAAGACATGCGTACTAAAGCTGAGTTTGTTCGTATCTCTGGTGCGGGCATGAAAGAATCTCACGTACACGATGTTCAAATCACGAAAGAAGCACCTAACTACCGTTTAGGTTAATAATACGTCCAAACGTTTGAATAATGTGCTGATTTAGTCGGCACATTAATATACCAATCGTAGTAAATAACTGGTCATCCTAGCTTGTTAAAAACCTCGATAACTTCGTTAGGATTTTTGATTGTAGAATAACTACTTATCAGAAAATCCTGCCTCGTTCTCAAGCTTTTTTCCTACGCTATTCCTGAACATTTACTTACTGTGATTGGTATTATATCTACCGCCTGTTTTGTTAAAAGTCCGATTTTCTCAAAACACGTGGTTAAAGATATCTAACGAAAACGTTTGCTTTATTTCTTGAAGAGTTAATCAGAGGTGAGTAAACTCGCCTCCGTTTTATCACATAGCCAATAAGACTGCTTACAATGACTAAAAATATTCATGACCAACGTATTCTAATTCTGGACTTCGGTTCTCAATACACACAGCTAGTAGCTCGTCGTATTCGTGAGATCGGTGTTTACTGTGAACTTTGGAGCTGGGACGTAGAAGAAGCGGATATTCGTGAATTCAATCCAGACGGCATCATCCTATCTGGTGGCCCTGAAAGTGTAACGGAGGAGAACTCTCCACGTGCACCTCAGTACGTATTTGATTCAGGTGTTCCTGTCTTCGGTATCTGCTACGGCATGCAAACTATGGCTGAGCAACTTGGCGGTAAAGTAGCAACGTCTACTGAGCGTGAGTTCGGCTACGCAGCGGTACAAGTGACTGGCGAGTCTGCACTTTTCGCAGACCTTGAGTCTACTCAAGATGTTTGGATGAGCCACGGTGACAAAGTGGTTGAGATCCCAGCTGATTTCATAAAGATCGCTGAAACAGACACTTGCCCATACGCTGCTATGGCAAACGAAGAGAAGAAGTACTACGGCGTACAATTCCACCCAGAAGTAACACACACTAAGAACGGCCTAAAAATGCTTGAGAACTTCGTTCTTAACGCATGTGGTTGTGAAGGTCTGTGGACTTCAGCTTCAATCATTGAAGATGCAGTTGCACGTATTAAAGAACAAGTAGGTGACGATGAAGTTATCCTTGGTCTTTCTGGTGGTGTTGATTCATCTGTAGTTGCGATGCTTGCTCACCGCGCTATCGGCGACAAACTAACATGTGTATTTGTAGATAACGGCCTTCTTCGTTTAAACGAAGCTGAGCAGGTTATGGAGATGTTCGGCAACAAGTTTGGCCTAAACATCATCAAAGTAGATGCTGAGCAACGTTTCCTTGATGCTCTTGAAGGCGAAGCTGAACCAGAAGCTAAGCGTAAGATCATCGGTCACGTATTCGTAGATATCTTCGATGAAGAGTCTAAGAAACTGAAGAATGCTAAATGGCTTGCTCAGGGTACTATCTACCCAGACGTAATCGAGTCTGCAGCATCTAAGACAGGTAAAGCACACGTAATCAAATCTCACCACAACGTTGGTGGCCTTCCTGATGATATGGAAATGGGCCTTGTTGAGCCTCTACGTGAGCTATTCAAAGATGAAGTACGTAAGATCGGTCTAGAGCTTGGTCTTCCATACAACATGCTTTACCGCCACCCATTCCCGGGTCCAGGTCTAGGTGTTCGTGTACTTGGCGAAGTGAAGAAAGAGTACTGTGATCTACTGCGTCGCGCAGATGCTATCTTCATTGAGGAGCTTCACGCTGCTGACCTTTACCACAAAGTATCTCAAGCATTCACGGTATTCCTACCAGTACGTTCAGTTGGCGTAATGGGCGATGGCCGTAAGTACGATTGGGTTGTATCTCTACGTGCTGTAGAAACTATCGACTTTATGACTGCTCACTGGGCACATCTACCATACGACTTCCTAGGTAAGGTATCTAACCGTATTATCAACGAAGTTAACGGTATTTCACGTGTTGTTTACGATATTTCTGGTAAGCCACCAGCAACTATCGAGTGGGAATAGTCTTTTAGAGATTTAACCAGTTTTGATTAAGATCTTAAGCCTCGAACTCAGTTCGGGGCTTTTTTCTTTTCGATTCATTATATTAAAGGCTTATGAGCAATACCTCGAAATCAAATGAACAATACCTAGAAACCAAATGAGTTGGAAACTAGATATCAGCTCAAGAAACCATGAGACGCTTTGTTGTGTTGAGCTATATATCAAAAAGATCACTCGCACTTTTTATAAATTTACACAGCTACAGCTAGGCCATTTCACATGTGAAGCATACTCTTTGATGGACTTATTAAGGACAGATAAGAGAATCCATCATGTTAAAAATCAAATATTTGGCGACAGTACTGGGCTGCACATTAGCAGCGCAAAGTCATGCGTCTTTGAACATTCAACCTGATCCGCAAAATCCGAATGGTTACCTTGTTGAAAAGTCGGCCTTACAAGCTGCTGAACAAGCGAAAACATCCGATCCTATGTATGCTATCTGGTCACAGGCCCTTCAAACTCGCCCGAACACCATCGTTGAAGCGATTGAACCTGGCTCCCCCTCGAATCCTGAAAACGTAAAGCGTGTAGAGCGCGTGTTCCCTCAATCTGAATGGGACTTCCTCACTCAGATGGCAGCGCCAGAATACACCTACACTCGCTTCTTACGTGCAATTGGCAAATTTCCAGCTTTCTGTGGAGAGTACACCGATGGCCGTGACTCCGACGCCATCTGTAAAAAATCCATTATCACAGCCTTTGCTCATTTCTCACAAGAGACGGGTGGGCACATCGCGATAGACAACACCTCTGATAATCCATTAGCTCTCGAAGAGTGGCAGCAAGCGCTGGTGCATGTTCGTGAAATGGGTTGGTCTGAAGGCCAAGAAGGTTACACCACAGGTTGTGGTCAGAATGATTGGCAGAATGCCCGCTGGCCATGTGCTGCGGGGCAGGGTTACTTTGGACGTGGTGCTAAACAGCTTTCTTACCATTTTAATTACGGCGCGTTATCTGAAGTGATGTTTGATGGTGATGCGACTGTGCTTCTCAACAATCCGGGCTTAGTGGCGGACTCTTGGTTGAACTTGGCTTCTGCTATCTGGTTTTTCCTTACCCCTCAAGCCCCTAAACCAGCCATGTTGCATGTTATTGACCGTACTTGGACGCCATCTCAACGCGAATTGGATGCAGGTATTGGTTATGGATTTGGTACCACGATCAACGTGATCAATGGTGGTATTGAATGTGGCGAGCAGAACAAAGACAAAGGCCAACCCGTTAACCGTATTCGTTACTGGGAAGGGCTAGCGGCGCACTACGAAATTCCGGTAGAAGCGGATGAAGCCAATACGTGTTGGCAGCAAACGCCTTACGGAAGCTTAAACCTCAACGGAGCAACGGATGTGTTGTACACCAACTGGGATGGCAACTGGAAATACTACGCTGACCGCCCAGAAGGTTACTCATTTGAGTGTGAGCTTGTTGGTTTCCAAACGGCTTATTCTGCGCTGGTGGCTGGAGATTACGAGAAGTGTGTGACCAACTTTTATGGTTCTCATGCGAGTTGGCCTGAAGTGAAAGTAGTCGATAAGCTGGATCCGGTAGACCCTGGCACTGATCCGGGTGGTAATGGTTGGAGTGCGACCAAGGTTTACAATGCGGGTGACCAAGTGACTCATAATGGCGCAACCTACGAAGCGAAATGGTGGACACAAGGGGATAACCCTGCCAATGGCGGCCCTTGGAAATTGATTGCTGGAGAGCCTACACCGCCAGTCGTCACCGATCCTACACCTGTTGATCCTGCTCCGGTAGACCCAACACCAGTTGAACCGCCAGTTACTGAGCCGCCTGTCGTTGTTGACCCATCGGTGTTTATCACATGGCAAGCGGGCGTTAGCCAAGTGAGTAACGGTGATAAGGTGACACATAACGGTAAATGCTTCGTGGCTAAAAACGGCCCGGGTGTATGGGAAAGCCCTATTCAGTCGAATTGGTTCTGGGATGAAATCAGTTGTAATTGATCGTCTGAATACTGAAGAGGTGGCCTAAGTTACGAGCTCAGTAGTACGACCATAGTGATATAAATAATCAAAAGCCGAAAGTTTCTACTTTCGGCTTTTTTCCGTTTCGAACTTGGCTATTTAAGCAGGGCGATTGGTCTATTTGGCTATGTTGAAGCGCATTTAAAGACTAATTATCCAGTTAGAGGATAAAGTTCTGTACAAATGCTTGGTGTGAATTTATATTCAAATTTAATTTATATTTATTCTTTTATTTTAGGGTTAAGGTGTACCTATGGAACAGACAGATATCACGTCACTCATCCCCATTGTGATTACTTTGGTGTTGTCGTTGGCGACAAGGAATGTGGTGATAGGGCTTTTTGCTGGCGTGCTAAGTGGCGTTGCGATGCTGACTGGCATGTTCAGCGAACTCAATCCGCTTGATACGTTTGGTACCATGGTTAAAGGTTACTTAGTCCCTCAATTGACTGATAGCTATAACGCAGGTGTGATCATGCTGTTGGTGTTCATCGGTGGCTTTGTTGCTCTAATGGAGAAGTCGGGTGGTGGTGTTGCGTTTGCAAAGCGAGTGACTCAGTGGGTAAGCAATAAATGCCAAGCTCAATTGTCAGCATGGTTGGGTGGAATCGTTATATTTTTCTCAGACTTAGGTACTCCGTTAATTGTTGGCCCTGTTTTTCGTCCCCTTTTCGATAAACTGAAACTCTCAAGACAGAAGCTAGCATTCATCATCGACTCAACCTCGTCGCCCGTCGCTATTCTTATCCCTTTCATTGGATGGGGTGTTTACATCATGAGCCTGATCCAAAAAGAGTTTACGGCGTTGAATGTCAACATGTCCGATTGGGATGCGTTCATCGGTGCGATTCCTTTTCAGTTCTACGCATTCCTCGCGATTTTCATCGTTCCGCTTGTGTCCGTTAAAGGTTTAGATTTTGGGCCAATGGCAAAAGCCGAGCGTGATTGCCAAGCGGGAATTAACTCTGGTGTGAATAACGAATCATTAAATCCGTTCTCGCATAAAAATGCAAAGGCCTCTTTTGTCTGGGCACCGCTTCTAGTGATGTTGGTGGTGTTGTGTGCCATGTTGGTTCCACAAGGCTTCCCATTCCAAAAGGTCGCAGGTTCATCATTCAGAGCGGCATTATCATCGGCTTATTTCTTTGCCGCGATTACCTTGATCTCGCTAATGGCTTACTACGGTGTAAGAAAGTTGTCTGATGGTGTTTCTGTGTACTTAAAAGGTATGGGAAACATGATGCCCGTAGCGATCATCTTGGTATTGGCTTGGGCGTTAAGCACCGTTGGTAAAGAGTTGGGTGCGGCAGCTTATATTGCTGAGCAAGCACAGAGCGGCTTTCCATATTGGTTAGTACCTGCGGTCGCGTTCTTGCTGTCTGCCATTATTTCATTCGCAACGGGCTCATCGTGGGGAACCTTCGCGATAATGATGCCATTGGTTATTCCAACCGCGATTGCGATAGATGCACCGCTACTCGTCGCAATTGGCGCTGTGTTGTCTGGCGGCTTGTTTGGTGATCACTGCTCACCGATCTCTGAAACCACGATTCTTTCTTCAACCGGGGCAGGGTGTGATCAGTTTGAACACTTTAAGACGCAGCTCCCTTACGCATTGATGAACGGCTCTATTGCTCTGATTAGTTTTGTAGTCGCAGGCTTTACGGGAAGTGCATTGGTTGTGTTAGGCGCTCTTGTTGCTCAGCTTATTCTTGTAACTCTGTTAGCTAAGCGCGACGCGAGTAAAAACGCTTCTTCAGACGTTCAATCTCAAGTGTCTGAATCTAAAACACAACAAGCGTAATTTAAGATTACAAACGAGGGGGTGAGATTCCAGATATCTCATCCTTCGATTCTGGAATGACGACTGAGTGAGTAGATGCGGAATGCGAGTGAACGAGTAACGAAAAGATCGCCCTATTATTATTCGTGTTTGCTATTTAGTTTCACGCTTACTCTATCTCAACACGCTCTTCGTATCCTGCATCCCGTTTGCTGGCATCTAAGCAAACTTCGTCATTCCCTACAGTGAGGGACGAACGCGATAGGGAATCTCTAGCGTTTATCGTCGGTATTTATGTCTAAGAAGAGATTCCAGATATCTCGTCCCTCGATTCTGGAATGACGATTCAATGAGTTGATATGGATACGAGTAAACGAGTAGCGAAGAGCTCGCCCTCTGTTGCCTACGTTTGCTATTCAGGGGGCGCTTACTCAAATCTAAAGACTCTTTTCGCATCCCGTATCTCGTTACCCGCATCTTTTTCATATGCATATCACTTACTTCAACCTAAACATGCTCTTCGCATCCCGTATCTCGTTTACTCGTACCTAAACACACCACCGTCATTCCCTACAGTGAGGAACGAACGTGATAGGGAATGTCTGGCGTTTACGGTTGGTATTTATGTCTAAGGGCAGATTCCAGATATCTCGTCCCTCGATTCTGGAATGACGATCTAATGAGTCGATACGTGACAGGTAATTTATTTACTTATAGTTTCTGTGAATTGATTGGTATTATTATGAAACTAATTTTCCATAAGATCATTTACACAATCTTAGTTTTCGATAACTGGATTACCTAGTTGTACGGTTTATAGATTAAAATTTTCTGATAACTTTTATCGTTTTTTTTTAATCAACCACTTTAATAAGGTAAATTCGCAATGTCGACCAAACTAGCTAACCCAGCGCCACTAGGCTTAATGGGTTTCGGTATGACCACTATTCTTCTTAATATCCACAACGCAGGTTTCTTTCCAATCGATTCAATGATTCTTGCTATGGGTATTTTTTACGGTGGTTTGAGCCAAGTTATCGTGGGCACAATGTGTTTCAAACGTGGTGACACGTTCGGTACAACTGCGTTTACTTCTTACGGTCTATTCTGGTTGTCTTTGGTTGGTTTAATCGTGATGCCTTACATGGGCCTACCTGCAAGCCCTGCAGCATTCATGGGTTGGTACCTACTACTATGGGGCATCTTCACAGGCTTCATGTTCATCGGCTCTCTATGCTACCCAGTGGCGAAGCAAGTAGTATTCGGTTCACTAACTATCTTGTTCTTCCTACTTGCAGCTCGTGATTTCACTGGCAGCGAACTAATCGGCACTATCGCTGGTTTTGAAGGTATATTCTGTGGCGCTTCAGCTATTTACTTTGCAATGGCACAAGTAATCAACAACGAATACGGCCGCACAGTACTGCCTATCGGTGAGAAGAAAGCACCTCAAATGGCAACACAAGAAATCGCTGCTTAATACTCTAACTCGGGAACAGTTAGTTTGTTATAAGCCGTTTATTGGTTATGAATAAAACAAAAGGGGTTAGCCGAAATGGCTAACCCCTTTTTTATGCGTTATTAATAGCGCTATTTTTTAAAGCGATCTATTTGCTAAGGCAATCTTACGATGAAGGTTGCTCTACAGGTTTAGTGTCTGCAGCTTCTGCTTCAGGAGACTTGCCTGTTTTACGCTTGTACTTCTCTTCCCAGTAAGTTGCACCTTTAATGCCTAGTTTTACAGGGTTGAACGTGTACTCAGTCACACCTTGTTTCTGCTGTTCTTCGTAGTCAGCTAGAGCTTTAAGCGCAGGCTTAGACATGAAGAAGATGATCAGAATACCAACGATGTTTAACCATGCCATCAAGCCAACACCAACATCACCCATTGCCCATGCAAGGTTCGCTGTTTTAACTGTGCCATAGAAAACTGCAGTGATAAGAACAAGCTTAAGTACGAACATCATGCCAGGGATCTTGATGGTACGACGTAGGTAAGCAATATTCGTTTCTGCGATGTAGTAGTAAGCAAGAATCGTTGTAAATGCGAAGAAGAACAGAGCAAATGCGATGAATGGCTTACCAATGCCTGGTAGGGCACTTTCAATAGCAAGTTGTGTAAATACAGGACCATTCGCACCAATGTTTGCTGCTAGGTTCTGAACAAGGAACACACCCTCAGCGCCGCCATGAACGTTGTAAGCACCAGTGATGATGATCATGAACGCAGTAGCAGAACATACTAGAAGAGTATCGATGTAGATAGAGAACGCTTGTACCAAACCTTGCTGAGCTGGGTGATCAACACTTGCAGCCGCTGCCGCGTGAGGACCAGTACCTTGACCCGCTTCGTTTGAGTAAACACCACGCTTAACACCCCAACCAATTGCAGCACCAAAGCCTGCCATAGGTGTGAATGCATCACCAACAATCATTGCGAAAACAGTTGGCACTTGGCTGATGTTTAGCAGAATGATAACGAACGCGATGATGATGTAAGCCAATGCCATGAAAGGAACAACGATTTGTGTGAAGTTCGCAATACGTTTAACACCACCAAAGATGATGAAAGCAAGGATGATAGCAACAACAGTACCGGTGAAAATTTTAGCGAAACTGAATGTACCGACAGCTGTTTCAATCATGTCACCTGAGCCAAATGCAGCTTCTACAGCATTACCGATACTGTTTGACTGAACACCTGGAAGCAAAATACCACATGCAAAAATAGTCGCGATAGCGAAGATCCATGCGTACCACTTCTGACCCATTGCTTTTTCAATGTAGTAAGCCGGACCACCACGGAACTGGCCTTCGTCTTCTTCTTTGTAGATTTGCGCTAGCGTAGATTCTGCGTAAGCAGTTGCGGCGCCAAAGAAGGCTACAACCCACATCCAGAATACGGCACCTGGGCCACCGAAACCGATAGCGGCAGCAACACCAGCAATGTTACCTGTACCTACACGGCCAGATAGCGAAACGGCTAGAGCTTGGAAAGACGAGATGCCTTTTGATGAGCTTTTACCCGATAGTAGCAAGCGCCACATTTCAAAGAAGTGACGGATTTGAACAAATCGAGTCATGATGGAGTAGAACAAACCTGCACCTAAACATAGGTAGATAAGTACTGGACTCCAGATTATTCCATTCAAAAAATCAACGAATGACTGCATGAGTATTTTCCCTGTTAGTTTTGCTTATGATTGTTTTTCGAACAACACAATACTTCACTTGTAACCCGAGTGTTAAATTATTTAACTGCGCATTAGGATTACTGTGACATAAAGCAAGTTATAGAGGGTGTTTGTTAATGCTTAGTGCTAATTCGAGAATCGTTCCATTTAACCCGATATGCAACTGGTTGTTACTTGTTGTGTTTTGCAAAGTGAATAAATAGTGATTAATACAGAAAGGGGATCTTGAGGTACTCATAAGAAATGAAATCGCGAAAACAGCGGTTAAAGCCGCTTAGCATAAACAGCTGATATAGGTATGGTGGGATAAGTAGGTTGGAATATATCACCTGCATCGTGTGATCTAGCAGGTCTAAGAAACTGTGTTTTTTGAAGGTTCGATAATTGAGGCTTTAATATCGACCTAGTGAAAGTGGCTAATTTGATGCCTGTTTTAAACAACTACGAACCCTCGCGCCTGTAATTCTTTAGCGAACTCAGACTGAGTATTTGGCTCGCCGTGAATCAAATGCACCTCTTTCGGTGGAGTCGCGATGCCGTCTATAAATCGGTAAAGATCCTCTTTATCAGCATGGGCAGAATAGCCAGACATGCCATGAATTTGAGCATTAACCTCAACGTCTTTGTTATCAATAGAAACCTGCATTTCACCTTGTTGCAGCTCTCGTCCGAGCGTCCCGTGCGCTTGATAGCCCGCTAAAATTACATCGGTTCGTTTATCGGGAAGCAAGGCAGATAAGTAGTTCATTATCCTGCCGCCCTGACACATTCCAGAAGCTGCTACCACAATTGCGGGTTCACCTGTCGACTTGAGGCGATTCACGATTTTCTTGTGCATTCTATGTCCATCAACGGTAATGCACTGCTCAAAAGCGAGTGGGTGGCGTTTCAGTTCAAGACGCTGCTTTGCTTCTTGTCCCCACAACTCTTTAAAGCGTCGGTATGAACGCGTCACTTTTTGAGCCATCGGAGAATCGAGAATAATAGGAATATCGCTGCTGAGTTGATGCTCAAAGATCAGGTGTTCGATATCAAACAGCAGTTCCTGAGTTCTGCCGATACTAAAAGCCGGGATTAGAATAACGCCACCATCGAGTAGTGAACGATCAATAATGGCCTTGAGACGCTCAGATCGCGTAGCAATATCATCATGTGTACTGGTGCCGTAAGTGGATTCGATAAACAGATAATCGGCTTGCTGTGGTGACTGAGGATCGGGCAGCAGTGGTGTGTTACTCGGACCCAAGTCTCCAGAAAACACAACTACTTCTTGGCTGGGTAACTTAATCTCGATATAGGCGGAACCTAAGATGTGCCCAGCAGGTTGAAAGCGGGCATGCAGAGTATTTGGCCTATGATGATTCTTTCCGTTGTTTTGCTGTTTAGACGTGATTGGAAACCAATCCCCGTAAGGCTTGGGAGCAACTAACGAATGAATCTTTTTGAGTATCAGCTTCGACTGTTTGTTGCTGAGCCCTTGCAGTTTTAATCCATCTTCAATCATTAAAGGGGCAAGTTCAGCGGTGGCTTGCGTGCAATAAATAGGTTGGTTAAACCCACTGGCGAGTAACCAAGGTAATCGACCAATATGATCAATGTGAGTATGGGTCAGCAGCAGAGCATTAAGGTGGGATGTTTCAAATTCAATATCAAGAGGGCGTGCATCTTCACCTTGAAGCTTTTTACCTTGAAGATCTAAACCTTGAAACAGGCCACAATCGATGAGCACCGCTTGGCCTGAATCTCTTAGCTCGTGACAAGATCCTGTGACGGTATGTTTGCCGCCATGGTGAATCACTTCCATCGTTTACTCCCATTGTTCTATAAAGCCATTAACGCCTGTTTTTATTTTGCGGATAAGCGGCAGCATGTAAAACAAGAACAATGAGAGTTGCGATCGTTGAGTATCTTTTTAAGTAACTGAGCGATGACTCAGTGGGTTCGTTGCGAGTTAGTTCGTAGAAGAACGATCTGAATCCAGTTCTGGTTTTTGCTGCGCCTCTAAACGAGCCACTTCGTCATCAAGCTCTGCTATTTTTTCAGCCATAATTGCGTGACAGCGATTGGCCAGCTCTCTTGCGTCGCTAAGCTTGTATCCGGATACATCGATAGGTTCCAGCATCTCGGTGATCACAATGCCATTATTGGCACGACTAAAGTCGATCTTATTGTGTGTGGTGCTGGTACACATCGGGGTGATAGGCACGCCAGCTTCAATCGCCATTCGGAAAGCGCCCGTTTTGAATGGCAGTAATCCACGTCCTTTACTACGGGTTCCTTCCGGGTAAACCCAAACAGACAGATCTCTCTGATGAATCGCTTCCGCCACTTGCTTGATGGTATCGCGTGCTTTGGACTTGTCTTCGCGGTTAATCATGATGTTACCGGTGATCCAATACAGCAGGCCAAAGAAAGGCACGTACAACAAATCGCGTTTGCCCAATGAAACAGTGCGTGGTCTTAGCATTCCTGGGTCGGTTACAAAGTCCAATATGCTTTGGTGGTTAGAGATGTAGACGCTGTTTTCTGGTGTAGGCGCATTATCTAGGCCGCGCTGCACCAGTTTTACACCGATGATCTTTTGGAGTTGGTTGAACCAACGACAGAAAACGTACACATGCTTGGGGTTCTTGGGGCTAAACAAGCAGTAAACAAAAGCACATAGAGTGGTGAAAATAATAAACACCGTAGCCAAAATAATACGAAGAACAGCAAGCACAATTCACTCCTTACTCACCGCAAGATGGCAGTGATTAAATAGTTTTAGATGCTTGAAGTTTTCACTCTATTTAACCGAATTGCAACAATTAACTGTGATAGGGGGCTATTTTTAGATCTTTATATAAAACAAGGACTAACAATGGGTGTTTGACACAGTTATCGAGCTTACACGTGTTCACCAGTAATGGCTTATGATCACCAATACTGTTTATTTGGATCCGATTTTTCTACCCACTCAGGATCTTGACGCGATTCTAAGTAGAGTTGTAGGCCATTATAAGACATGAAAGCTGCAGGTCCGCCGAGGTGCTCAAAATAGTCAAAATACTCATCTTCGAGAGCACAAAGGTGGGCTAAATTTTTAACCTTGTTAGCCAGCGCCCATTGAATGGCAAATACAGGCGCTATTGAGCCTGAAATATTCACCTCTTCGACGTTTGGGTTAAACATTGAATTAGCTTGCTCAAGCAATATCTCTTCTTGTTCAGACTCCTGTTGCAGCACCTCTTCGACGATCTCCGAGCGCTTGGTATTAGAGACATTCTTGTTCAGCTTGGCGATTCGCAGTGCGTAGCTAAATCGGTCTGATGAAACGATGTCGACAAGCTGTGACAACAGCTCTTTGTCTACGCCTGCTGCTTTGGTGAAATAGTCGATACATGAATTGATTGAGGCATAACGAGTACCGTCAAACTCAAAGCCACTGGTTTCGTCGTATACCTCAAGTGGGATGTCATCAACCGACAAAGGCCAGCCTTTATAATCGACGCGTTGCTTGGCGATTTGATACATCTTCCAAGCGCTGCGTCCAAACCCGCCAAGCGTCGAGCCCGAGAAATCAGAATCAATAAGCTCTTGCTCTGTCCAGTTCTCACCGATGCCAAGGTGCTTAGCGTACTTGTCTATCAGAGTGTGTTTTATCTGATCGCGCACAGACCAAATTGAGGTCAGATTCTTTGAATAGTTAATTCTCGCACACTCATTACAAGCCGGCAGTGCTATCGGTGAATGGCCAATCTTGGCAACAGCTTGCGCTGTCTTAGGAAATTCAACAACGTTACTGGAAGGTTCACCACAAAACCAACAGGTGTGGCGCAGGTTGAATGGGGTATCTATGTGCGAGTATGTGTTCATTAGTTTTCTATCGGTTTGGTGCTCAACATTCAGAGAGGTTGGGGTGTAACATTCTCAGAGATTCATTTTATAACAAAATACCCCTTTCCTAACTTAATATTAGATGTTTTCCATTTAGTAACACAATTTGTCATCAGTATAAGTAGGTTTATACAGGTTAACTATGCATTGGGGGTAACAATCTTGTGACGTGGCGTAAAGTGGTAAGCCATAAGGTGTTCTTTGAGTATACTTTGTGACTTAACAATATGCTGTTCCTGAATTGAATTTAGGGAAAAAAACTTAACGGTTACGAGTGTGAAATTAGAACGGCGATGCCAGAGCTCTCTTGTAGTCTGGTATAAAAACGGTAAAATATAGCGCAAATATTTTTGATTTATACATGATTACTCCCTGCATTTAACTTGTTGTTTAATATTGGTTTTTTGTTTGTTTTTTGTGGGGGAGCTATCTTAGGGTTGATTTTGAATAAATATACAGCACGATTTTCTGGACACCAAACTTTTCCACTTCGCTATGGGTGGCTTTATAAATTTTATCAGACTAGTCAGCTTGAAGGCTTCGATACACTTTCTACCGATGAGTTAATGGTTGAGTGGGGTGTAGGTAAGAATATGGTCGATGGAATAAAATATTGGGCCGGACGTGTAGGTATCTATGATCAGACAGATGACCATAAGGTCAGCGATGAGTATTTTCATATAGATCAAGAAGACGAGCACTTAGAAAACATAAGCTCACTGTGGCTTATTCATTGGCTTCTATGCAGAGATGTCTCCGAACTGACAGCTTATCGTATATTTTTTAATTTTTATAATGGACAAAAGGTTGATAAAGAATCACTCCTAGTGTTCATAAAAGAGTTGTTTGCAACAAAACAGTTTGAATCAGACACCAAGAAAAAAAGTATCTTGCAGTTACCTGCAGACAATAGTTTAACAAAAGATATCAGTACCTTCTTTTTGACCTACGCAAAAAGTAAAACAAGCAAAGTATCGGAGGATAGTTTCTCTTCTCCGTTAAGTGAATTAGGGCTGTTGAAGCAATTTGATAGACAGAAGTTTTTATGCGAGTTGGAGCCAAGAAATAGTTTAAGCGATCAAGTTTTTACTTTTGCTTTGATTGATTACTTTTCGATGATATCGGGTAAAGATGGTGCAATTACGATGTCATTTGATTCGTTCTTACTTGATCCAGGTAGCCCTGCCCGTGTCTTCCGTATGGCTCAGACAGAAGTAGAAAACCGATTAGAACGAGCTTCAGAGCTTACTTCGGAGGCTATTGGTTGGACGGATACTCAAGGCCTTCGTCAAATACAAATTAAAGATATAGCTGTCTTAAAAAACAAAAATACCTTTCTCGCAAAGATTTATAAGTAGGTTCTCGTGTCAAATTTAAAAGAACATATTAATGTTAATATTCGCTTTCAACGTTCAACACGTATAGATTCAGACCTAGATCTTAATGGTGAGTTTTTTAATGGCTTTGTTTTTCATGGTACTGCAGAGAATACTTTAAGGACTATCGCCGAGGGTTATCAACAATCTAACCGTAAAACCTATACGGTTACTGGCCCGTATGGGACTGGCAAGTCAACGGTAGCTCTATTACTGGCAGGTTTGTTATCTTCAGAAAAAAAACTCAGGAGTGTTGCATCAGAGGTTGTTAAACCTGAGTTTTCAGATCTTTTTTACGAGAAAATCCCTGTAGTAAATGGTTGGTTTGTAGTTAAAACTGTTTGTAGCTTTGAATCACCAATAACAGCGTTATGGACATCAATAGTTACTGAGGCAGATGCTCACAAGATCGACATTTCTCATATAACTACACCTGTAGACGAGAAGTCTTTTTTTGTTGCATTCAATAAAGTAACCAAGTCAGTTGAAAAATCTCTTGATGGGATTGTCATATTATTTGATGAAATGGGGAAATCATTAGAGTTTCTTAATTCAAAGCAATTAGATCTTCAATTTTTTCAAGACCTTGCCGAGAAAGCAACGCGTAAAGATTTTCCTGTCTTGTTTTTAGGCTTTTTGCACCAAGCTTTTGCTGAGTATGCTCGTGGACAATCACAGTCGATAAAAGAAGGGTGGGCCAAAGTTCAAGGTCGTTATACAGATCTTTTATTCAATGTTTCTGAAGATGAAACAGTAACATTAATTGGTAATAGCATTGTTCAAGAGCCATCATACAAACTTAATAACTTGATTGTTGAGAATACTCTCAAAGCATTGGAAGATACTCGAATCTCCAAATCTGTGAATATTAAGTCCAAATTAGAATCAGCATTGCCACTTCATCCGTTAACGACATTACTATTAGGTCCGCTTTCTAAGCGCAGGTTTAGTCAGAACGAGCGCAGTACGTTTGGTTTTTTAGGCTCTGTAGAAAATCATGGTTTTCAGTCTTTTATCGGTAATAACAAAGCTGAAGTACTGTATCGCCTATCTGACTTATATGACTATATTGAGGCAAATTTAGATCATCTAATACTATCTTCACCAGACGCAAGAGCATGGTCAGAAGCTAAAGATGCCGTGGAGCGTACGCAAGCCAGAGAAAAGGGCTTTGTTGAAGAGTTGATTAAGACTGTTGCCATTTTGAATATGTTTGGCCGTAAGCTAGGTATTTATTCTACTAAGAGTGTCTTGCATGCAGCATTAGATGAATACAATGCTGATGAAATAGATTTATCTCTTGAAAAATTAAAACAGCAAAACCTAATCGTTTATCGTAATCACTTGCAGTCATATGCTGTATTTGAGGGAAGTGATGTTGATATTGACGAAGAGCTTGCAAATGAAAGAGTTAAACAGAGCAATAGTGATGAATGGAAAAAGTTTTTAGAGACTAAGTCAGATCATGTTGTTGCTAAAAGCCATTATCATGAAATTGGTGTTTTACGCTGGATGAAAATGGCTTTTGAAACCGGCAGTTTTGATGCAAAGAAATTTAAGAAAAAAAATAGTCTTAATTCAACTGAGTTCTCGGTTTTTATACTGTTGACATCAGGTGACTCCGATGTCGCGAATATCATTTCAAAACAGCATCCTGAATACGTTTTTGGAACTGCTCCGAGGGCAATTGATCAGTTAAAGTCGATCATTAACGACTTAATCTGTTTAGATAATATTTCACGACACAACCCAGTCATTCAACATGACCGTATAGCTCGTAGAGAATTAGAGTCGCGTGTTAATTTGGCGAAAGTGGCATTTGATAATATTTATGCTGATTTGTTTGAAAGTGCTACTTGGCATAACAAAGGCAAAAAAATTGATGGTGTAAATTTATCAACAGTAGCAAGTAATTTGGCAAAAGATCTTTATCCAAAATGCCCGAGACTTTATAACGAACTAATCAATCGAGCAAAACCATCAGGTGCCGCAGTTTCAGCAAGAAAGAAATTGATGGTGAAGATGGTAGATGAGTATTTTGAAAAAGATCTGGCCATTGAAGGTACACCACCTGAAATGGCTATGTATAAATCCTGTTTACAAAATCTCAATTTACATACAGGAAATAGCGATGGTGATTTTGATTTTGTAATGCCATTAATTGACCCTGAAGCTAGTGAAGTACAGAAAAAGCATCAAGAAAAAATTTGTGAGTTGTGGGATGACGCAATCGCGATTATTCAGAAACGTAGCCATGATGGCGTCGTTCCTCTAAGTGATGTCGTAGACCTATGGTCGGCCGAACCTTATGGTTTAACAAATGGTTTAATTCCTATCTGGATTTTGTCTCTTGTATTAGCACAAAGAGATAACCTAGCTTTTTATGATAAAGATGTAACTAATAAATTTATCTATATAACAGGTGCTGACGAAGAGTTTGTAAACAAACTAATTAAAGAGCCACAGAGCGTAGGTGTAAGGTACTTTGAAGATGATGGCGTAAAGAAAAGCTATATTGAATCTTTGTGCAGAATAATAAATAAATCAGACGCAACGAAAACCACACTTTATGCAGCTCAAGGTTTTGTTTCATTTGTTGCAAGCCTATCTGGGTGGGTTAAGAGCACTCAACAATTGTCGAATAACGCAAGAGCATTTAGGCTAGTGGCCTTGAAAGCGGATGACCCGAATAAGTTTTTACTTGAAGATCTACCTGCGGTTCTGCATACCAAAGATGATGAGGAGTTAGTTAGCGTTATAACTGAGGTTTGTGACGAGCTGAAGTCTGCTCATAGAAGAATGTTGAGTGAGTTTAGAGGACGTATTAATACATTATTCAATGGGCCTGTAAACGCTGCGTTTCTTGAGCGTGCAATTAGTGTTGAAAATTATACTGCTGATTCAGGCTTGAAGACGTTTTCCAGACGTCTTGGTGAATTTACTAGTAAAGATACAGATGACTGGACATCTAATATGATCTCCTTTTTGTCAGCTAAAGCAGAGCGAAATTGGAATGATTTAGCAATAGAGAAGGCTAACTCAGAGTTGGTTGTATTTGTAGAACGCTTTAAATTAGCTGAGTATTTCGCTAGTAATATCGGCAATGTTGATAAATCGTTAGAAGATAAAGACCATCAAGATGCTCTCAATAAAATAGATAAAATGTTGTCTGGTGTGTCAGTGCAAGAGCAGAAAATCATACTAATGAAGTCTCTTGAAGCGTTGCTAGGAGAAAAAACAAAATGATAGACCCTAATAAGAAACAGCTCCATGTACTCGGGTTATCAGGCGGTAAAGATAGCGCTGCATTAGCTATTTATATGCGTGACAAGCACCCGGAAGTTGATTTGACTTATTACTTTACTGATACCGGTAAGGAATTACCTGAGGTGATTGAGTTTGTAAATCGACTAGAGGGCTATATAGGCAAGAAAATAATAGATCCCTATGAGGAGATTTGTACGTCAAACCGAGAGAAAAAGGACTTTGATTACTGGTTGAAAGAGCACAATGACTATCTGCCTTCACCACAAGCTCGTTGGTGCACTATACAAATGAAGCTCGTTCCATTTGAGAAGTGGATACAACAGTATTTAGATGACGGTTATCAAGTAATTACATATGTTGGCATCAGAGCCGATGAGCCTTATCGCGAAGGATACCAGGCAACAAGTAATCGTGACATTGTTACTGTAATGCCGTTTCGGGATGATGGTATTGATTTGGCGGGCGTCAAAGATATTTTACAGCAAGCAGATTTATTCGCTGATACGGAAGAAGCTCGAAATAACCCTAAGAGTGCCCAAGCTCAAGGGTTGCCTGGATATTACGATTGGCGATCACGTAGTGGCTGCACATTCTGTTTCTATCAAAGAAAAATCGAATGGGTTCGTCTTCGAGAGCGTCACCCTGAGGCATTCGAAGAAGCGAAGAATTATGAGAAAAGAGCTGAAGATGACGAGGGTAATGGCACATTTTATTGGCTAGGTAAAGATACCCCTTTATCCACACTCGAGGATCCGAAGCGAATTGCTCGTATAAAAGCTGAGCATGATAAGAAACGTGAACGCTTCTTAAAGCGCAAACGAATAAATGTTCTACAAGTAGATGTAAGTGATGTCGATCGAGATTTTATGGATGAAATCTACGATGAGCAGGAAGGCGGCGGTGCGTGTGTAACTTGTTATAAATAGGATTGACCTTGTCTTATACTAATCTGTTAAATGAAATACTTTTAAAGTCAGTATATAGAAGTAATAACGACTCACTTTTAGAAGACTTTTATATTCCTTGTCTGCATGCATCTTCATCATATGACCGTGCTGTAGGCTATTTCTCTAGTAGCTTGTTTTATGAGGCTCTGAAAGGTCTCTCTGGTTTTGTCTATAATAATGGAAAGATGAGGCTTATTATTGGCCATCCATTGAGTTCGGATGAGTTTAATATAGTAAAAGAAAGTGAAGACTTTGGAGAAGTAGAATCATTTTTAGAGAATAAGTATGAGGAAATTGTAAATAGCTTAGATACGAAGTCTTCAATTCATCGATTAGAGGTTTTTAAGTTCCTTATTCTAAATGGTCAACTGGAAATTAAGTTTGCACTAAGACGAACAGGAATGTATCACGAGAAAATAGGGAGGTTTTCGGACGATGCTGGAAATGAAGTCGTATTTCAAGGCTCGGCAAATGAAACAGAATTTGCTAATGCGTCGAGTAAAAACTTTGAAAGCATAATGGTTTTCGCTAATTGGAAGGCACCAGAAGAAATTTTCAATGAATATACAAAGCCATTTACTTATGGATTTCAACGGCTATGGGACAATGAAGAGGATGATACGATTACTTTTGATGTATCTTCCTCTCTATACGAAAAAATAACAAAAAATGCAAAAAAAACTCCAAGTGAGTTTAGCCTAGATGAAGAGTTGAAACTTGAAATATTCGAAAGAAATCAGAAGCGAGCAGGCCCAAATATCCCCAAGCTTCTGAATGATATACCTTTTGAGTTGAAAAAACATCAATTAGAAGCAATAGAAAACTGGAAGAAAATTGGTTCCGAACAGAATGGTATAAGAGGGATACTAAAGCTTGCTACAGGGGCCGGAAAGACAATAACATCAATTTCGTGTGCAGTTCGCCTCTATAACATGCTTAAGACTAAAGGGCAGAAGTTTTCTCTAGTAGTAGCTGTTCCATATGATAACCTTGCAGAGCAATGGGTTGATATTTTGAGGGTTTTTGGTTTTGATCCTATAAAGTGTTATAGATCTTCCTCTAAGTGGAAAAGTGAACTTAATAAGGCACAGCAACAGCTAATTACTGAAGCGATTGATAATGTATGTTTAGTTGTCATAAATAAAACGCTAAGAAAGGAAGTGTTTCAAGAATATATAAGTAAGATCGATAAAATAACCTATCAATTTTTTATCGGGGATGAGTGTCATCATCATTCTTCATTAGGACTAGCAAAGGCTTTACCAAACTCTTCATTTCGCATGGGACTATCGGCGACACCGTATTATGAAGAGGATTCACTTATTGAGTATTCTGATGAAAGGAAACAAATTCTATCGAACTATTATGGTGAAGTGGTTTCTACTTACGATCTAGGTGACGCACTACGAGATGATGTATTAACGCCTTATAAGTATTTTATCCACCCTGTTTTTCTGAATGAAAATGAAAGTGAAGAATACATAAATTTAAGTAAAGAAATTGGTCATAAGTTTGCTATGGGAGAAAGCTTGGACTCAGAGCAGTCTAACTTATCTAGCTTACTTAGTGCTCGGTCTCGGTTGTTAGCTAATTTGGATAATAAGTTAGATGCATTAAAAATAGCAATGTCAAAAATACCAAAAGATGATAAGTGTCATAGCTTAGTATATTGTGGTGATGGTTACGTAGATATTGATAACCAAGAAAATAGAAGGCAAGTTGATGTGGTATCAAGTTTAGTTAATAAACTTGGTTGGACTAATCAAAAGTTTACGTCAACCGAAGGGAAACTCGCAAGGCATCAAATAATGAAATCTTTCAAGGATGGTGCAATCGATGCACTAATTGCAATAAAGGTACTTGATGAAGGGATTGATGTACCCGTTTGTAAGAGAGCATTTATTTTAGCTAGTAGTAAAAACCCTAGACAATACATACAAAGACGGGGGCGTATACTAAGAAAATCACCTGGTAAGCTCTCTGCTGACATACACGATTTTCTCATTATCCCATCACAAGATATTATGGATGCTGGATATGGTAAATCCTTATTGAAGTCGGAATTTAGTCGAGTTGTTGAGTCTAATACTCTTGCTTTGAATTCAGCAGAAATAAATATTTATATTAGAGAACTATTAAGTGAACATAATATTAATTTAGATGAGTTGGAGTGTTTAATTTGACCAGTAATATTAGTGATATCTTCAAAGCAGCTGTTTCTGAGGCTGAAGATGAGATTTTAGAACGAGAAAGTCACACAGTAAATAGAGTTATAAATGAAATAATGAAAATTGAAAAAGATTTTATTTATGGAAACTCTAAGTCTAGAAAGCCAGATATAAAAAAAGTAATAATTAAAAACTATAAAAAAATATTGGAAGATTCATGATTATAAAGTGTGTAAAACTTAAAAACTATCGCCAGTTTTATGGAGAGCAAGTTGTTAACTTCTCGATAGATAAGGAAAAAAACGTAACATTAATACATGCTGAGAATGGAGTTGGTAAAACAGCTCTTTTAAATGCTATTAAATGGTGTTTATTTAAAACATTTACTGATAATTTTATTAATTCAGGTGATCTTTTAAATCATCAAGCTGCAGATGAATCAAAACAAAGCTTAATTAAAGTGGAAGTTGACTTTATTACAACTGAAAACGATCACTTTCGAGCTGTGAGAACACCTAACGGCTTTGACGTCTATCCTATTGTTGATAGGGATAGTTTATTAGGTCAAAGCTTAGGAGAAAAAAAAGCTCAAGAGTTTGTCAATACAGTATTGCCGCCAGAAATGTCTGAATATTTCTTTTTCCAAGGAGAAGGAAGCTCGGCATTAAAAAAAGGTAAGGTATCAAATACTCAGATAGCTATTAAGGATATACTAGGATTTAGGCCTGCAACACAAGCAATTTCAGACTTATCAGATATATCTAAGGATTATAATAAGCAGATTTCAATGCTTAATAACGAGAATACTGCTTTATTAAAAATATCAACGGATATTTCTAATTCAGATGAAGAGATTAAGATGTTGGAATCAAAAATCATAAATCTGAATGACAATATCAATAACGCAGAAATAGATATATCAAATATTGATGAAAAACTTAAAGGTTTAGACTCTGCTGCAGTTGAAAGTCTTCGCTCAGAAAGAATAAATATTGAAGCAAAGATTACAAAAAACAATAACGAGATAGAGAGTAATAGACGTAGTAAAAATGCACTCATTGGTGAGTTTGGCTGGAGCGTGTTTGGTAAAGAGTTTGGTGAAAAAGTTTTTGATTATATAGACGAGTCACAGCTGAAAGGAAGGTTACCAGAGCCCTATAATAAAACGTTAATTGATGACATATTAAAAGAAAAACTCTGTATATGTGGTAACAGCATTGAAGACGGTACTGAAGCAAGACTTAAAATAGAGAGTTTGTTGAATAAAGCAGTAGACCCTCAATTACAATCAAGAGTATTTAATGTAAAAGCTTGGGCGCAAAAATTGAGCGATGACCATTCAGGGGCTTTCTCGAGTTTAACAAAGGCAATTAATAAAGAAAAAGAGGCATTTTCTAAGCAAGATGAATACGATAGGGCGAAAGATAGAATAGAGCGCGCATTTGATAAATTTGAAGGTGACCCTGATTCAGTTATTGAAGCGGCTAAGATTGCAAACTTATCAAGAAGAGAAAAGGAAAAATCGTTACGCCATAACATACATGAATTAGGAAAATCTGAAGGGAGGCTTGAGGAAGCAAGAAAAAGGTTGCATAGGTTGAAAATTGAGCGTTCCAAACATAGTAATAATGACCATCAGAAAATTGCATTAGAAGAGCAACAATCAGCTGTAGATTTGTTATGTAAGAAAATTAGTGATGTTTTAACTAATACTGAAAAAGATACAAGAAACGTATTACTGAAATTAGTAAGTGATAACATTAAAAAATTCTTGAGAAATGATTATAGTGTTAGGCTTGAATCTGATTTTTCAGTATCTCTTGTTAATGCTTATAAAAAAACTGTTAATTTAAGTGATGGGCAAAGATTATTGCTAAATATGGTGTTTACAGCTTCATTAATCAAACATGCTGAAAATAGGCTCAATGCTAAAGGCGGTATTTTATTACCTGGTACTACAGCTCCTTTTGTTATTGATGCACCTTTTGGAGAGCTTGATAAAACATACAGAGGTCACGTTGCTAATATTTTGCCTTCATATGCAAGGCAAGTGGTCTTATTTCTATCTTCTAGTCACTGGGAGGGGGAAGTCGAGTCTAATATCAGATCTAGCGTAGGTAAAGAATATTATATAAAACTACATGAAAACTCAAACAAAGGTGATAAAAAAATAGATTCTATAAAAGTGTTGGGTAAAGAGTACATATTGAATGCTTATGATGCTGAAAAGTCATATTCTGAAATTATAGAAATGGAGGTTCCATGCTAGATTTGAGTCTTGAAGATCTCGACAAGAATGTACGTAGAAATAAGAAGTATAAACATATAGAAGATACTTTGGTGACTAAGTCAAACGCTCCAGCATTTAAGTATTTAAAAGACCTCATGATATTTAGTGCACTTTTAGGCCTGAAAGAAGGTGTAAAAGAAAGTATTGATAAAGAATCAACTTCTAATGGTATTACATTAAAAACCTACTCTGGTAAAGGAAGTGTTGGTAATGACCGTAGCTTAGGTCAGCATGGATTGATATTTTTAATTGCAATGTATGAAGAGAAAACTATGGATGTTCTTCGAGCTGAACAAGTAGATAAGGCAATCGATATCTTTGAAAAATATTCTAATGGTGGTCTTTCTATAATATCTAGCTGGTTAAAAGATTCAAATAATAACCCTGATGTTATTATTAATTACATGTTGGAACTAGATTCTAATAATTTCAATAATAAGGGCGATTTGGATATTTCTTCGTTCTAAGTCCTTAGTTTATTTAGGGGGTAATATGATTATACCCCTTGATAGTGCTTTTGTTATTCTATTTGAATGTTTGAATTTAAATAATCTAATGAACTAATAAGAGTGTCGTTATAAAAGGATATTCTTACAGAATTAAATGAATCCTTAGCGCTTACATTCATTGCTGTAAGAACATGTGAAGGCTCTACGTGTTGTGAATTACATGCAGAGCCTTGTGAAACACAGATCCCTTTTTGAGATGTGTACTTCGCGTAATCTTCATCACACTCAAATGTAAGGTTAATTACATTGCTGAGTGTGTTAGCTCCATTTATTTTATATTTAATATTTTGGCGATCTAGAGTCGCTAAAAACTCATGTCGAAGACTTTCCAAGTAAGTCTGTTCAAACTTGAACGATTCTATAGCAGCAGCCATACCTACAATTAATGGAGTAGGTATCGTTCCGCCACGCAATCCTATTTGCTGCCCTGAGCCGTGTATGACTGGTTCTATACTGAGCAGTCTAGCTTCCCTCAAGTATAAGAAGCCAATACCTTTTGGTCCGCCAAATTTGTGTGCTGATGCAGATAGAGCATCGATATAATCGTCGACAACATCAATGTCTAATTTTGCAATTGATTGAGCTGCATCAGAATGAAAAGTTACGCCCTTCCTAAAACAGAGAGCTCCTATATCTCTAATCGGATTAATCGTACCGAGCTCATTATTAACATGCATGATACTAACAAGGATCGTATCTTCTTTTATTGCCTGTTCGATCTGCTGAGCAGTATGGATACCCATGTGGTTAGGTTCCAAGTAAGTGACTTCAAAGCCTTGCTTTTCAAGAAAAGAAAATATGCTCAGAACACAACTATGTTCTATTTGGCTTGTTATTAAGTGTTTTCCACGGTGCGAGTTTAACTCAGCTAAACCTTTTATAGCAAGGTTGTTACTTTCAGTTGCACCTGAAGTAAATATGATTTCGCTAGCTTCTGCGCCAATTTTATCTGCAATAGTTCTTTGGCAATCTTTAAGTAAATCTTGAGAGTGCTTACCACACGTGTGATCAGATGACGGGTTTGCATAAACGTCCCGAAATGCAGTAGTCATGGCCTGTAGAGCTTCTGGGTGAAGTGGTGTGCTTGCGAGATAGTCTAGGTACATAGTATTTACTTGAGTCAGTTCCGTAGAGGAAACAGTATAATTGATGACGTTATGCTGCAAGTGGTTTTTTTGAGGGAAATGAATTTGGCTAAATCGTTTAACAGCGACTGAAAGAAGCGATTCAAAACAAGGCGATAAAGGTAAAGTCGAGAGGCTTTGTTATAGCCTCTCAACTATAAAGTACTACAACCATTTCTCAGTTGCTGACCATACTCGCTTTAGAAGGTTTTCAGCGCGTTGACTGACATAAACATCATCCCACAACTCACATCGAGATATAGCTATGATATGAGGATGAAGTACGGATAGATCTTTTAAGATTCGACCTTGATTTTGTGTTAGAACATTCCTTGATACAGCTTCTGAAATTAACGTGCTCTTTGATTCACTACTTTTTTCTGCAAGAATTTCATAAATTGATTTTTTGTCAGGCCAAGGTTTGTTCCCAAGAATACTATTTTCAGAAATAGGTAGGATTGATAAGTTGCCTATAGTGTTTAAGTGGAGAGTTGTATCCAAGCTTTCAGGCCAAGATGTGTCTGGTGTTTGAGGCCATACATGCTCTACGCTGTTGAACTCAGACCAAACTTTTAATCGTAAATAGCTATCTAATGAGTCTGTTCCATTACAAAGGTGACCAATATTCGATTCATCATAAGTACTGTTTTCAAAAGCCATCAAAAGCATTAGTTTAGAAAGGTCTTTGCGGTTTTTGTATAGGTCTTGTGATTTTACTTCTTTAACCCACCTTTCTTCGTCACCACGGCCTTTTTCAATTAGCATTTTATTCATTTGTTCAATGATATCAGCAGTATTTCGGTATGGTGCTTTAGTGTTAGATATGCTTTTTCCTAGGATTTCACGATAAACATTGTCTATACCATCAGTACCAGAACTAAACGCTCGATATCGCACGAAGAAGCTTGTAGTTGCAAGAATAATATCGATCAGCTTTTCTAACCCATCAATAGAATAATTATCGATTTTGAATTGATTGTAAAAATCGGCAAATAACCCGCATACGATCTTATGGTTTGCTGATTTTAGAACTTTAATACAAAAGTTAGCTGTTTCGAGTCTAGGATTTAGAATTAAGCTTTTTATCTCTGCTGGATTAGTCATGTTTGCTAAACAAGATTGCGGGACTAAGCTAGGTTCTGAGTTTTCCCATACTTCGAAAATAAATTCACTTGTAGAGCTCAATAGTTGAATGAACGAAAATTTCTCCGTGCACTGTTCAAAAGCGTTGTTGATATAGCGGCGCTGTTCACTTAAATGACCGCTCAATGATTTTGCATCGTAGGCTAAACGAAACGCTTGAAATAACGCTGTAGTCTTTTTATGTTTTTCCTCTGCCTTTTTGTATCTACCAAGTAGCGCTTCTGCTTTGTTCAGCTCTTTACCTTCAGCTGTCTGTTGATAGTCAACAACATGGCTACTGCTAGCGTATTGACTATTGCAATACTCTACAACCTTGGGTTTAAAAGTTTCAAATGCAGTAAGAGGTTCTCCTGTTGTGTTAAGAGCTTCAAACATATCAAAAGCATAATTGTCATCGGATACTTCAACAAATGTAGCTATGACCCGCTTCAAGATAAAATTACCTAGCATCACGGTTCTAATTATTTCACTAGCACACAGTACTTCAGATTCCGTAAGTTCTGCTGGGAAACCTGAGTTAGCGTTTAAAAATCTGGACAAAATTTTATCAGATTGATTAATCGAAGAGACACTAATAAGCTCTTCACTTTCGGATAGTGTTACTAATTCATCTCGGATTTGTTTATAGTTTTCACTCACAGATTTGTGGAGCTCATTTACTGGAGTTGCTATTGTAAATTTATCACTATTGCTCGAATGTGCTATGTGGTGTTTGATAAACTGGTGGGAAAATGCAGCTATTGGAGATTGATAAGCGGCATCATCTTCATACTTTGACCAAGAGTCTCCATCCGCCCGAGTAATTTTTGGATAAAACTTGTAATCCGGGTCACTTTCGTCGCCCATCTCGATTGAAAGGCTATTTTTAATTGTTTTTTGTATTTCACTAACTTTACTGTTAATCCATCTTTTCAACGGAGTTGAAAGGTTAGGCATTATATCTTTTTTGTAGTGTAAGTTTACCTCGTCAAGCAGAGAATAGTACGCCATTAAGATAACTGAGTAGGTCGTCAGTCTCTGTTGTCCATCTATGACGTGATGCACTTGTGTTGGCAGCTCATTGATTAGACTGTCGTGCTTCGCTACTCCTTCATTATTCGCAACTGTAATAACAGTTCCAATGAAGGTTACAGAGTCTTCGTATTCCTTTAAACGCTCGATACATGAACGTAGGTCTTCCATCATGCGATCAATATTCTTCTTCCCCCAAGTATATTGACGCTGATAAATAGGTATAAAAAATCCAACTCCAGGTTTTGGGTTGAATAGAGATTGAATATCTCTTGACTCTGCATTAAATATATTTTGAATATTAATCAGCAAAAGAAGCTCCTAGAGGTGGACGTTTTTTAAGACTATAAGTGTATCATGCTGTATAAGCTTAATGCATTGATTATTCTAAATTTAAAATCCTATAGCTACTGATTTTTTTGTTTTTACTAGTTAGTAACCCTTGCCATACGGAACGTTGATAATTTACTTCACAATCAACTTCGTGCTGCATTAGTTTCGCCAACCTTCGATCTAGACTCTTTTGTTTCTCATAGTTTTTATTACTAGTTTCGAGTAGTTTACTTTTGTTTAGCAGTGGCGGCCTGCGATCTTCATTGACGTAGTCGAAGAAGTCGATGTCTTGGTCGGCCATCTTGATTTTTATGCGTTCTACTAAGAAAGGCACCGATTTTTCAAAGTCATCATAAGCGGTCAGGGTGAGTTTCCCGGATGTGATATGAATTTTAATTAGGTCTATTTCTTCATCCAGTTCGCCATACATTTGCAACCCTGCACCAACGTAGACTCGCAGCAGTAGTGGTAAATCATCGATAAAGTCTCGATGTAGGATCAATGAGTGCCCTTTATTAAGAAGGCTTGCCGGAAGTAGGCCGTGTGCTTTCTCGCACTGCTGATGAATTAAGTTGGTGTCTGCAATCGCGAACAGTAATTCTGCAGCCAGGTTGATCGCGGTTTTGTAATCATCAAACAAGGCTTTGATGTCGCGCTTAAGGGGTTCTGGTTGCTGTGTATAGGGTTTTCTTTTCTCAAACAGTCCCATAGCAAAGTAGAGGAGAAGATCTTCTTTTCGGCTTTTTTCTGCTTGTTCAAACTCTTGGGTATCAAACATCTCTTGCAGTAAGTTAAAGGTTTTTCTGTGTGAGCCTATTAACTCTCGAATTTTGTCAGATTGTTCAAATTCATCATTGGCAGGAATACGCCCTAGCTCTAAGCAGGTGTTCCAAAAGTCATTAAACAAGTCTTGATGCTGGGTAATAAGCAGTTTGGCTTTGTCTTTGGCTTCAATAGGCTCTGGCGAAGTCAGCTGCTGCCATTTATGGTGGCGTTTGTATTTACTCTGCAGGTACTGTTGCTCTTCCAATTTGTCTTTGAAGATATAGAAAATACCAGGCGCGACGGTAATGGCGTCTTCTTGTAGGCTTCTCTCTATGTACGCTTTGATCTCTGATTGCGCATAGTATTTTTGGAAGGTGTTACGAGAGGTGATGACCCCATCCTTATAAGGTTTGAACTGAGCAATGTAGTTTTCGTTGGCTAGCATGACAGAAACCACCAGAAATTTATCTGCTAGCTCCCATGCGCCTAGTAGGGCATCGAGTCTTTCATCTTGATCTTCTATTACGTTAAGAACAAACCCTATGTTTACGATATCAGAATTGGATTTGTCGTTGTCGGGTTGAAAGTTCGGATCCCAACCCAGAGCGTCGAGGCCATGTGCTTCGAGCTCTCTTAAATCGTCTCCGCGGCCGCAGCCGTAATCGAAAATTGAGTGCTCGCCTTTTAAGTAACCATGTTTAACGAGAGTCTTCATTGGTGCGGAGAGTTCATGACGCACTATGGCTGTTCTGTGCCTATCAATTCCAGCCTCTTCTTGCGTTGTCACAGAGGAACATCGGAATAGTCGACCATCGACAAGCTCGTAACCATGGCGTGCTATTAGGTTTTCCCAAGAACGTTTAAAACCAATCAAACGGCTGTTTTCGTACAGGCCTGCATTTTCGCCTTCTTGTGTGAGTGAAACGAAGTGTTCGTAATATTCACTTGTTGGCAAAACCATGGTTTCTTTTCTATGTAAGATCGGCGGGTTTTCAGATTCGCGATAGCCTGTAATTTTGTGGCTTAGTTTAGAGAGATCGACATTGAGGCTTTGTTCTAATGCGGGATAGGAGTCAGTATAAAAATCAGGGTAATTAAGAAGAGATAAACGGAACTCTTTTTTAAACAGCTTAACGAGGTTCCACTCTTCTTCATCTAAGTTAACGGCTTTTGCTACGGCGGGAATGAACTGTGTTAATGCTTTAGGCAATGCGCTGAATGCGTCTTTATGAAGATAAATGGCATCGGGAAGTTGTTTTCCAACTTTTATTTGAGAGGTAAGTTCAGCAAATAGCTCTTCGTTCATTCCTATTCCTTAGGTGTTTTTGAAGATTATAAATCATCAAACAATGCCTGTGTGGCGCTGCCTTTTGCACTTTTTGTGTTTACGCGAAGCCCATCACTTCGGCGTTGTCGGATAAGGGCATATTTTGAATTATCAGCCCCAACGCTAATATGCAGAGGTTTATCTTTGCCATAAAAATAGAGTCGGTCGAACTCTAAATGCGTGCAGATAAATCGAGCGACTTCATCCATACGTTGCTCATACCCTTCAACATAAATATCACATGCAGCCCCATTGCGCTTACAGATACGGCTATCCCGGGAGTTGAGTTCCATAGCGGCATGTTGGTCAATATCTGGCGCCATATCTCCAGGGCTATTTTTCAATATCCACCTTAAAAGAGGATGGCTTGTATAACCATAGGTCACCGTTACCTCTCCTAGTGAGTGTTCGATAGGCTGTAAAATTTGAACCACTAAACACCGAAGCTCAGTGGCAGAAAGTTTATTAACCTTGTTGTCTCCTAAGTAATTAGGATGCCTAGACTTATGCCAATCAATAAGCTTGTGGTGCATTTTCTGTCCTTAGGGTTCTAGGTTGCTACTATATTTAACGAACGACAGCAGTAAAATCAATGCAATTCGGGGGCTATGTATGTTGTTTATTCTCGCTTTACTCTGCATCTTTTTGTTGGGGTATCTTGCCCAAACTACGGGCCTTTGTATGGTGAGAGGAGTGAAGGAGGCAATAAACGGATCACCGATGTTCATCATCGCGATTGTGTTTAGTGGTTCGCTGGCTTGGGTTTCTATGGCTCTTGGCTCTGTCGTAGAAGGGCGGCTTTTATCCACCGCTTTTTGGCCGAGTCTGTTTTCTCTGTTTGGTGGTTTTCTGTTTGGTATTGGAGCGGCAATTAATAGTGGTTGCGGGGTATCTACCGTAAGCCGTTTAGCTCGTGGCGAAGTTGTGATGTTGGCGACGATATTAGGGTGGTTTGTTGCTTGGTTGTTATTTGCTCCCGTTTTACCTAACGAGTTAAAGGGAGATAAATTGGTATTGTCTGATTTTTCTCGCTATGCATTCCTTGGGAGCATTTCGTTCATTATTGTGGTGAGTTGCTATTTCATGAATGCGGTAAATCGTAAGTTATGGTTATCAATGCTGGGAATTGGCTTAATGGCAGGTTTTGTATTCCTTTATGAACCACACTGGACGCCAAGTGGTTTATTGAAATCTATGGGGACTTCTCTTTGGCACAGTAAAGCTGAAGATTGGCCAAGCAGCGAGCGTTTTATCTTGATGATCTCGCTGTTAGTTGGAATGGTTAGCGCCGCGTTATTTACTGGGTCGTTTTCACTGAGGTTAAGCCCTATACGTCGATTGGGTAAACATTTGGTTGCTGGTGTGCTTATGGGGCTTGGCGCTGTGATGGCTGGTGGAGGGAACGATACTCAGCTGTTGGTAGCGATGCCTGTACTTTCTCTGGCGGGTGTTTTTTCTGTGTTGAGTATCATTGTTGGTATATATACCGGAGTTAAGTTGATTCAAAGCCGATAGTTAGCGACAGTACAAGCTAGTGTAAGTTTGCAATTTGAGAACACAATGAAATACATCGGAATTGATGGCTGCAAGGCGGGGTGGATCGCTTGGATTTTCTCTGACAGTGAGGTTCCTGAGTTGAAGGTGGTAAAGACGCTCGATGAGTTGGTTGGTGATCTTACCGAAGCAACAACGTTAATCGACATGCCTATTGGCTTTAGCGATTCGCTTACTCCAGATAGATTATGCGATAAAGCGGCAAGGCGTTTTCTCACCAGCAAGCGTGGCTCTTCCGTGTTTCCTGTTCCGTGCCGAGAGGCGGTTTACCAAACCGATTACGTTGCGGCGTGCAGTGCCAATGTGGAGCAGCTTGATAAGAAGTTTTCTAAACAGACTTGGGGAATAGTGCCCAAGATCCGCGAGCTTGATGAGCTCATTGAATCTTACCCCAGTCTTTCTATCAGGGAATCACATCCAGAGGTGGTGTTTGCAGCTTTGAAGGGCGAACCGCTGACGTTTTCAAAACGAACGCAAGAGGGCAAAGAGGAACGGCTTTCTATTATTCAGCAACTCGCCCCTCAATGGTGTGAAGGCTTGTCGTTGGCCATTTCAAACACTAAACGTAAAGACGTTGCGATAGACGATATCTATGATGCATTTGTATTGATGTTAGTTGCCTATAACGCTCCGCAATTATCGACCTTACCTGAGCTTTCTGATGTTGGTGGAAAAGTGGATGTCGACCAGAATGGACGAGTTCGAGAGATTGTCTATTGGAACAAAACGCGCTAACAAAGCGTGCGCTCCACTTGGCTTAATATGTTACTTTCTAACTTATGCGATTTTCCAACATCTGCTACTTTTCACTCTTACTATTTTTGAGTTTTTGATATGAAACGTTTTATTGTCGGCTGGCTGGCCACTGTGCTCAGTGCTGCGAGTTATGCCCAAGTTGCCCCTATATCTCAATGGCAATGCGACATGATGAAAAAGAACAATGTCTTGAGTAGTGGTGCGCCTGTTGGTTGTGAGCGACTATCCAAAGTGGATTTCGACTTCATTAATTTCAAAGGGGAAACGCAACAGGGCAATATGATCGTGCTTGATGTGGTTGCACCTGCGGTTGAACAAATCTTTTCAGAACTCAAACAGCGTAATTTCCCTCTTCATTCTGCTCGCCTTATGCGTGAATTCAGAGGTGATGATAACGCCTCAATGGACGCGAACAACAGCAGCGCGTTTAATGCTCGTCCTATTACCGGCGGAGGAGGTTGGTCGAAGCATGCCTATGGTGTGGCGATAGACATCAACCCAGTTCAAAACCCTTTCTTAGAGTTCGATAGCAACGGAAGAATAACGGTAAAGCCTTCACAATCTGCGACAAGCTATGTGAACCGTACTCGCTTTCGTGCGCGTGATGAAATAGAACGCCGCGGCATGGCTGAAGATGTGGTGGAGCTGTTTGCCCATCACGGATTTATGATCTGGGGAGGGGATTGGAATAGCCCAATCGATACTCAGCATTTTGAGGTTGGATCAAGAAAGTTCGTTAGCCAACTGCTCTCTAAACCACAACCTGAAGCCAAGGTGTTATTTGAGGGCTACGTCGAATCTTATCGACAGTGCTATCTCAAAAATAAAGGTGAGGACGCAGAAAAAGCTCGGGCTATCTGCGCAAAGAAAACAGTCGGGACTTTTTAGTGCTATGTTTATCTAGAACCGTTTGTGTTTTAGCAAGTTAAACTCGCTTCAGGTGTGTTTTGAATAGCTAAGGTCAGCGCTCGTCGTTGGCCTTTTTTGTATTCATTTCTTCAATAGAACACCGAGCATTGAAAAGGTTATTGGGTATCCATTAGTCAATAATCGATAAGCGAATGCAGCGCAAAGTCATCGGTTTGTCATTGAAAAACTCATAGCGTTAACGTTATGTGAGAACCATTGCTGGTGGGGGAACTCTTCGCTGAAACGCCAGTATTATTAGTTAACTGATCACAACGGACCAACTAATGAAAAAGATACCTTTGGCTCTAACTCTTTTAAGCACTCTACTTTTTTCACAATACACTTTGGCTACTGACACTTCACATACTACTCAAAATCCCACTTACGAACTCGATGGTAAGTCGGTATTAGGTCGCACTGAGAACGTGTACTTATCTAGCGTTCAAGGGCTAAAAGACGTTCCTTTCATTGGTAAAATTGATACCGGTGCAGAAACCACTTCTATGCATGCTGAAGACATTCATGTGAAGAGCTCTAATGCCGACTACCAAAACCTCAAAGACAAAGAGTTGATGGCGGCGTTAACCGAAGACCTGTTGAACAATTCCGATGTTGATTACGATGATTGGGATGGCAGCACCTTTGCGAAATATGAAGCTGTGGTCTCTTTTAAGGTCCAAAACCCACGCACGGGAGATATGGTATTAATCGAAGCGCCTTTAGAGCGTGTCAGCATGATACGCAGCCGCACTAGCAGCACGCCTTTACTTCGTCCTACCGTAAAAATGTCGCTCACCATTGCAGATCAAGAATTAAAAACAGACGTTAACCTGACCGACAGAAGCCATTTCTCTGCGCCAGTATTGATCGGCAAAACCTTCCTTGCAGATAACGCGCTGGTGTTTGCAGGCTACGACTACTTACAAGAGCAAGAGAACGCAACAGTGGTTGGCCGTAAAGAGGTGGTGTCTATCTCGGGAATGGCGATGAATGCGACCTTCTCTTTAAAGAACCGCTACAGCATTTTGCATGCCAAAGACATCGACATAGACAAAAAGAACAAAGAAGTGACGTTTGATATGTTCGACAACGACGGTAAGTCAAAAGAGATGACGTTGCCGTTGGTTCGTATGTTAAGCGTGAGCGGTAAGAAGAGACCTTTGGTGTATGTGCCTGTTCAACTCGATGAAAATACGACTAAAGACGTTCTAGTGTACCTACGTGAGCGCTCGAGTAGTGAGTCGCAGTTGAGATTTGGAACCAGCACTGCCAGCGAACTCTTCATGATTGACACCAGTGCTGAGAATATTTTATCAGAAGGTTCAGAGAATTTTAGTGATGTGGCTGAGTCTGGTGAGCCTATGATTATTTCGCCGGAAGAGGACATCACCCTAGATGACTTCCCGCTTAAGGCTGTGGCTTCTTTCACTGTCAATACGCCTTTGCTGAAGGTCGACAGTTTTGAAATGACAGGTAAAGGTAAAGGTAAAGATGCTTCCGTTGAATTTTATCTTACGGATGTAAATGGTGAGAAGCAGAAGGTGACCAAGCCAATTATTAAGAAGCTTAAAGTCGGGGATGATACTCGTCCGGTTGTAAGTGGTGAGTTTGCGGTGTCTGGAAAGAAAGTGCGCACGCAAGAGTTTGCCATAGACGTGCTCAATACAAATGAGAAAGAAGCGTACTTTATTTTAGGTAAGAAGATGGCAAAAGAGGGCGTTTACGTTAATACGCGTTCTGATTACCTTCTGAAAGCTGAGCCGCTCTTTAAAGTAGGGCACATTGAAGTAGTAGAAGTGAACGGCATGAAGTTCCCGGCGAAGCTCGACACTGGTGCGGATGTAAGCTCAATGAACGCAGTCAACATCAAACGATTTAAGAAAGACGGCCAAGACATGGTGAGCTTTACTTATCAAAACAACCAAGGTGATAAGCAAGATTTCACCAAGCCAGTGATCGATGTAATGCGCATCAAAGCCAAGAAAGGCGAGAAGGTGAATATTCGCCCTGTCGTTGAAATGAAGGTTAAGCTCGGAGACCTAGAGAAAGAGGTGAGGGTAAACCTTCAAGACCGCTCTCGCTTCGAATACAGCATGATCCTAGGTAAGAACTTCTTAAAGCACGGCGCAGTAGTGAGTAGCGATGAAGATTACTTGTTAGGTGATATGGAGTAATCCCTAAACTTATCTAAGTTCGTATCAGAATAGTTCTAAACAGCCACACATTTCAGTATTGGGGTGTGTGGCTTTTTGTTGAGTGCTCTATAAAGCACATCAAGCTCTATCTTCTCTAGAGGGAAATGATCTAGTTCTTGCTCAAATTCAATTTGTTAAGCATGGCAATAGAGTTATCAAAGATAGCTTCGGTTATGTGTTTTGGGAAATCTTCAGGCAAGCGTGCGGCGAGGCGCTCAATTGCTTTGGGTAATTCAGTTTGCATGTCATCCAATATGCTTTGCATGCTATCAGAATTAAAGCCAACTGAATTGGCGGTATCAAGAAAGTGGCGAGAGTAGATCTTGCTTATCTGGTATTTCTTACCACGACTAGCTTTTAATCCCATTGCTAACTTTAATTTTCTGATGTTTAGTCCTTTTTTCCCCGTGATAGGGTAAGCAGACAAAATGTCATAAAATGGTGTTAAGCGATAACTACCTTGCTTTTCAATAAATATTGAATAGTTTTTTGCATGCCCATCAATAGCGCCTATAGCCCATTGGAAAACTTGAAACTTCATGAAGTTATATCTGTCTTCCAGTGCATTTGATGAGCCTTCAAGTAGCTTCATAATATCGGCGATTCCGGGGCCTCCATCACTTTCGTATTTTATCGATGAAGGGATTCCTTTGGCTTGACAGATATCTTCCTGAGGAAGGCGCAGTAGGTGTGTACGATCCTTAATCCAACGTCTATCAAAACGTTCAACAGCAATGGCTTTATAATTATGGGTTGTGATGATCTCGACTGTCGGAACATCAAATCCCAACTCTCTAGCTAACTCAATACAGATGAACTCATTCTCGACACTTTCAGTCAGATCTAGAATAGAGGTGGGCTGCTTAATCTCACCAATAGGTAGCTTAATGATATGGCTTGTAGGTGTATTCCCTTTAGGCAAACACCAATCTCCATTCAACCTTAGCAATGCTGTTTTTTCTTGAGCACCAGCAACCGATATTCGGAAATCATCTTCTTCCTTAATCATACCTAATGGAATATCGGAATGATGGGCTGCTAAGATTTTTTCAAGCCGAGATTCATCAAGAAGTTCGTATGACAGTTTGTTCTCGATATAGGGTTGACTTGGAGGGAGCAGAGCAATGGCACCAACGCTGTCTTTGCCAATTTCTTTCAGAAGATCAAAAGGTTGATTTGAAGCCGTTTGATAGCGTGCAACAATCCTATTACGTATAGCAATATTGTCTGGTAGCAGGTTGTCAAAGTAGTTGATAACGGCATCAGAAGTTAGCGTAGGTATTTGTAGTTTAAGGGATAAAGATAATGGGCGAGATTTGTCGCTACTTAGCCAAGACTCATTATATTTAAACTCATGAGAGCCATTGTTTTGCTTTGTTAGAGTACCGACCAACTCACCATTCATATAGGTATTAAGTTGTTGCATTACCAATCTTCCTCATCAACAGTGCTTTGACTATTTTTTGCATCTTTGGGTTCGATTTTAAGGGTGAGATCTAATGCTTGGATGAGCTTGAACATTGTTGAAATAGTGGCCTTTTCTGGTCTATTTTCAAAGTTCGAAATGGTTGCTTGTTTTATCCCTACTTTTTTTGCCAGCTCAGATTGGGTCCACCTATTTTTTTGGCGTATTAGCAGTAAAGTATTAGCTAATTGTTGTGGGCTATAAATCACAAGTTATCACTCCTTACTATGAGGTTTCATCCCCATGAGAGGATATAGGTCATGCTATCCCAACAAAGGGATATATGTAACTTTATACCTTATAGGGGATATTGCAAGCTATATACCTTGTAGAGGATAAAGTAGGATTATTAAAGCCTTTAGCTTAAAGAGGTATTGCAAGAAGGTGGATACCAGCCTTTGTTGGACTTTTCGCTAAGCTCTTCTGTCGACTAGCGATTATCCGTGCGGGTAAGGTGAGATGATGGTTACACGTAAGTAGATCAAATATGCCACACAAAGTTGATTAGAAATACTGACTTTGAAGCGCAATGAGATGGTTCGAAACTAAAGTTATGGCAATCAAAAGCACTTACACTGTGAGTGAAAGCACAGGTGATTAAGAAATAAATAATGGTGACGCAAGGCATTATCATCATCCAAGCTGGATGTGCGGAGGTTGCGTTTGATTTATTTACGACTTTTGAAGGTGTGTTGAAAGCGAGAGGGAGCTTGAAAGCGAAAGTGCAAGGTACCTTTTACCGGGAGTGAAAGGTGGCGCGTTTAGTACCTGCTTTTAGTACTAATAGCATAATTAATGATTATAAATACAAAAAGGGCGATAACTCAATGAGTTACCGCCCTTTCCAAACGTTTGGTGGAGCTGGCGGGAGTTGAACCCGCGTCCAAAAATCATTCATCATTGGTACTACATGCTTAGTCGATCTTTAATTTCACCAGCAACCTGCGAACCGACACGCTAGTTAAAGGCTAACCTGAATTATAATTCGCGCTTTTCCTCTCAGGTGGGAGAAGCCACGCTAGCTAGTTTGGGTTTGATCTCTTATTGGTCCCCGTCTTACGAGCGGAAGCTAGGGTAAGAGAGCTCTGAGCAGGTTATTAAGCTGCTAGTGCGTAGTTTTCGTCGTTTGCGACTATTTTTTTGCGGCTTTTAACGTGGCCAACCGCCCCACGGCATGCACCTCAGACTTCAAAATTCCTGTCGAATCCTAAATCAGCCCCAAGTGTTATTTGCATAGTACCAGAAAAGCTTACCCTGTCTAGCACTGTGCGTTTAAGTGCTTAAAATTAACGCAAATTACTCTTCATAATTCGTGCTTTATCTCTCGCCCAATCTTTTTCTTTCATATCAGTACGTTTATCGTGCAGCTTTTTACCTTTCGCTACGCCAACTTTAATCTTCGCCCAAGAGCGAGACCAGTAAAGTGCGGTTGCGACAAGTGTCATGCCTTCACGGTTAATACGACCGATAAGGTTATCGAGTTCTTTTCTCGACATCAGGAGTTTACGGATACGTGTTGGGTTCGCCACGATATGAGTACTCGCTTGAGTCAGCGGAGTGATCGTCATACCACTGATGAATGCTTCGCCATCTCGGATGTAGACGTAGCTTTCTGCGATATTGGTTTTACCTTCACGTAGGGATTTTACTTCCCAACCTTGTAGCTCAAGCCCCGCTTCTATCTCATCATCGATGAAATATTCGTGGCGAGCTTTCTTATTAAGCGCAATGGTATTACTACCGGCTTTTGATTTTGATTTATTCTTTGCCATAATGGCCTCATTATACGGATTGCGCCCTAGTTGGGGAATCCTTTTTATTTGCGCTCTGGCCTAATACAATTAAAATTGCAGTTTGTGTTAATGTAACGCTGTCTTTAACAGGAGTCTATATGCCAAAGGTTACTCGTTCAGCATTAGTGTCGTTTAGTGCCGACCAGATGTTCAGCTTGGTCAATGATGTTGCTCGTTATCACGAGTTTTTGCCAGGGTGTTCTGGTTCACGTGTGATCGAATCTTCAGATTCAGCTATGGTGGCTTCGGTTGATGTATCTAAAGCCGGTATCAGCAAAACATTTACTACGTCTAACCGCTTAGCGGATGGCGCTGAGATCTTGATGGAGCTGGTGGATGGCCCATTTAAGAAACTGCAGGGTGGTTGGTATTTCACTCCGCTCGACGATCAAGCGTGTAAGGTTGAGCTTAAGTTGGAGTTTGAATTCTCTAGCCGAATGATTGAAATGGCATTTGGTAAGGTTTTCAATGAGCTGACGAGTAATATGGTCAGTGCTTTTACTCAACGTGCGAAACAGGTTTACTAAGCCATGACTATTGAATCAGATATGATCCACGTAGAGGTTGTGTTTGCACTTCCGCACGAACAGCGTGTGTTTACCTTGGTGGTGAACAAAAACGCGACCGTTGAAGAGATTATTGCGCAGTCTGGTGTTTTGGAACTGTATCCAGAGATCGACTTAGCGAAAAATAAGGTTGGCGTGTTCAGTCGTAACGTTAAGCTTGATGCGACGGTTCGCGATAAAGATCGTATCGAAATCTACCGCGCATTGTTGGCTGATCCAAAAGAGATTCGCCGTAAGCGTGCTGAACAAGCAAAAGCGGCGGCTGCTAAGTCGTAATACCAAACAAATTTGACTAAGAAGAGGCTCGCTATATTGGCGAGCTTTTTTGTGCCTGTTAGTTAGGCACTGTGAGTTAATTTGTTAGCGAATATTAAAAAGCCCGCTCATTGAGCAGGCTTTTGCGATTCTGGCTCTGTCGACTGAGAGCTTTGTTGACTGGAAAGCTAGCGAAGGCTTTCGAAGAACTCATCACTGGCTTCAAAATCACCATTGATCGTTACTAGAGTGCCAGTGGCATCAAAGTTCACGACAAGGTTTTTCTGAATAGGGTCGTTATGGCCTTTTTGGTGGTGGTAAATGTAGTACCACGTATCTGGATAGCCATTTTCGATAAGCATAGGTGAGCCCATAACGTAACGAACTTGTGTTTTTGTCATGCCAAACTTTAGCTGATCGACAGCTTCCTGTTCAACATAGTTACCCTGATTGATGTCAATTCGATAAACCAACTTCTCTAATAGAGAGCAACCGGTCAACATTGTTAGTGCAAGTGGAACTGCAACTAACCACTTTTTAATTCGCATAGTTTGAGATCTTTCTTCGCTAAAATACTGCCTGATAATAAACAAGCTCCAGCAAGAAGTAAAAAGCTCCTTGCGCTTTGAGCTTGTTATGACTGGCAATTTTGAATTAAGTTGCAAAATTGCCAAGATTTTTCGGTAAATTATCAGAAAGTTGCTGAATATGTAACCTAAGCTGCGATTAATAACTCTTTTGCGTTGGCAAGCGTCGATTCGGTAATCTGGCTGCCACCAAGCAGTCGAGCAAGCTCTGAAACGCGTTGTTGCTCATCAAGCGTGTGCATTTGAGTCTCGGTTTTACCTGATTTCGTGTTCTTCGCTACAAACAGTTGTTGGTGACCGCAACCGGCAACTTGAGGTAAGTGAGTCACGCACATAACTTGTGTCGATTCGCCCAGCTTACGTAGCATTTTTCCGACAACCGCAGCGGTTGGTCCACTGATACCTACATCGACTTCATCGAAAATCAGGCTTGGTGTGTCCACTTTTTGCGCTGTGATCACCTGAATCGCTAATGAAATTCGTGATAACTCACCACCAGAGGCCACTTTCGCAATTGGCTGCATCGGTTGGCCTGGGTTGGTCGAAACAATGAAGGTCACGTTATCCATACCCAGTGGAGAAGGGTGTGTGTTGGTGTTGTTCACTTCAATGGCAAACTGCGCTTTTTCCATGCTCAGTTCGTGCATGCTTTGCGTGATCAGCTTGTTGAGCTCTTTTGCGTAACGAGTTCGAGATTTATGAAGCTTCTCTGATTTAGCAACGAACGATTGGTATTGGTTTTCTACCTCGTTTGCCAATTCTTCCAATTTTTCATCAGAGCAATCAAGCGCTTCAACTTGTTGTAGTAAGTCTTGATGGTGCTTATACAGCTCTTCAGGTAACACGTGGTGTTTACGAGACATCGACATCACTTTAGAGAAACGCTCCTCAACGTAAGCCATACGGCCGGGATCAACATCAATGCTGTCTAGGTATGTTCTTAACTCGTTGTTGGTTTCTTCAATCTGAATAATGGCTTCGGAAAGCAAGTTTGGTAATTCGGCTAATCTTTCATCTAGCTCAGCTAGTTGAATTAAGGAGTTATTGGCCGATTGCAGAATACCAAGCGCATTAACTTCTTCGCCTTCATAAATAAGCTCGATAGCTTGCTGACAGGTTGTGGCCAGTTCTCCGCTATTGGAGAGGCGCTTATGCTCTTGTTCGAGGTCTTCATATTCTTCCTCCCCAATAGACAGCTCATTTAACTCTTTGATTTGGTATTCAAGAAGTTGTTTTTGAGCTTGGTTTTGCTGGCTATTTTCACGTAACTCTTTTAAGTGGTTATCCGCTTGTCGCCACGCTTGGTAAGCATTACGTGTTGATTTCAATAGATTCAAGTGGCCTGCGTATTGATCAAGCATGGCCATTTGGTAGTCGCTTTTCATCAACTGGTGATGCGCGTGTTGACCATGGATGTTGATCAGCAGTTGTCCAAGTGATTTCAATTGCGAAAGAGGGACAGGGCTACCGTTGATGAATGCACGAGAACGACCTTCTTTTGAGATGGTTCTGCGCAGGATGCACTCACTGCCATCAAGCAATTCGTTGTCTTCTAACCAGCGGGTAGCATGCAGATTGTTCTCAAGTAAAAAAGCGGCACTGACTTCGGTTTTTTCTTCACCTTGTCGAACCATTCCTGCATCGGATCTTCCTCCAAGGCATAAGCCTAAAGCATCGATAGCGATAGATTTACCCGCACCAGTTTCCCCGGTGATTGTTGTCATGCCTTTAGAGAGTTCTAGCTGTAAAGACTTAACAATAGCGAAATTATTAACACTTAAATGAGCCAGCATTTTTATTTACCTGTATAACTGAACAATACTGTATATAAGCTCAGTATATACTGTTTCTTTACACAGTAAAGTCGACAGGTGAAAATTTTTTGCGACAGCTCTCAGAATTGAGCTTGTCTGTAGATCACTGAAACCGCTATAGATTCCCAACTCAGTCGTTCCTCCCTCTTGGGAATGACGATGTGGTGAATTGGCGTAAAGATAGAGGCGGTGGGCTTTGAATCGGCAATAAAAAAGGCAGACGAATGTCGTCAGCCTTTTAAAATCGTTCGCTTTTTACTTAGAACAGCTTGCTCGACCAGCCTAACTTGTTACGCAGAACGTGGTAGTAGTTGTAGTCTTTAGGGTGGATCAGTTTGAGCACATTTGGGCTTTGGTAAATGTGGATCTCATCGCCAGGAGAAACAGGCAGAGAGATTTGACCATCGCAGCTCACTTCCTGAGTTCCGCGGTTATCAGGCGATACGATCAGCTTAATACGACGCTTGCCATCTACTACAAGTGGGCGGCTTGAAAGGGTGTGCGGGAACATTGGCACGAGTGAAATAGCATTTAGGCTTGATGACAGGATAGGGCCGCCGCCAGAAAGCGAGTAGGCGGTAGAACCTGTCGGTGTTGAGACGATTAAGCCATCAGAGCGCTGTGAGAAGGCGAAGCTGTCATCGATGTACACTTCGAACTCGATCATGTGAGCAACTTGTCCGGGGTGCAGTACAGCCTCATTAAGTGCTGCATTGTGGCTTTTTATCTGGCCGTGACGATGAATTTCCGTTTCAAGTAAGAAGCGCTCTTCTTCCATGAACTCGCCTTTGAGTACATCAGTCAGTGCACTCTGGAAGTTTTCAGGGTTGAGATCGGTTAGGAAACCAAGGTTGCCTCGGTTAACACCAATTACTGAAATGTCGAAACGTGACAGGATTCTAGCGGCACCGAGCATATTTCCGTCACCGCCGACCACAATGGCGAGATCGGCGCGTTTACCTAACTCAATCAGGCTAGAAAAATGTTCTTTTGGGATGTCGTCTAAAATAGTGGCGAGTCTGTCATCAACAAACACTTGATAACCCTCAGCACTTAACCACTGATAGAGCTCTCTATGAGTCTGAATTGCTTGCTGATCTCGAGGTTTACCGATAATGGCGATGACTTCAAATGGCTTTTTCATAACGTTTCCAAACGAATTAGGCTTGAATCAAAATTCTTCATCCCCATAATAAAGGCAAGTTGAACGTCTATGCGAGTGTTTTATATCAATTTGGGGCGCAAACACGCCTGTCACTTGCATTGAAAACGAATTCTGGAGATATCATGAGCAACGAAGAAAACAAAGTAACCGAAGCAGAGCTAGATCAGATCATCGCTGAAGCTGAGAAAGTTGAAGAAGCTGAACTGAATGAAGATGCTGCTGATGAGCAGGAAGCAAAAATCGCTCAACTGGAAGCTGCACTGCTTTCTAGCGAATCTAAAGTGAAAGAGCAGCAAGATTCTGTTCTTCGCGCGAAAGCTGAAGTTGAAAACATGCGTCGCCGTAGCGAACAAGAAATTGATAAAGCGCGTAAATTCGCTTTGAACAAGTTTGCTGAAGGTCTGCTTCCTGTAATCGACAACCTAGAGCGTGCAATGCAAGCGGCAGACGCTGAAAACGAAGTGGTTAAGCCACTGTATGAAGGTGTTGAGCTAACGCACAAAACGTTCGTAGACACAGTTGCTAAGTTTGGTCTTAAAGAGATCAACCCTGAAGGTGAAGCATTCAACCCTGAATACCACCAAGCAATGTCTATTCAAGAAAGCCCAGACCACGAATCAAACACTGTGATGTTTGTTATGCAGAAAGGCTACGAGCTTAACGGCCGTGTTATTCGCCCTGCAATGGTAATGGTTGCTAAGTAATTGAGTGGCCGTTTGCTAAGCAGTTGATAATGGCAATTGTGAAGTAACAAAATAGCGGCGACAAAATAATTCACTGGTTAACGTGAAATGGAAAGAGAGGCATATGCCTCTCTTTTTTTATGCCTATAACTTGAGAGTCCACGTAAATAGTCACCAATATGGCATTAAGAATGTCGTTCTTTTTATTTTATCCAGAACAATGATTTAGAGTTTTATATTATGAAACTGGTTGTAATTGAAGAAATGTTTCGATGTCACACTTGTAATGTTTTTGTAAATAAATGCTTTTAATTGTTATCTTTGTATGTAAAATCCACTGCAATATAGCGATTCTGGTCGCATATATAACTATAAAAGTACAAATTTTAAACACAACAAACTGGAGAAGAACGATGGATAAATCGCTCTCAAGTAAAATTTTTGTAGGCTTGTTCGCCGGTCTACTTATTGGTACTGCTATTCAGTACCTATTCAGCGGTATTGCTATTTTTGATACGTATCTACTTGGCGCTGCCGAAGGTGCTGGTGGTATGTTCGTATCACTTATCAAATTGCTTGTAGTTCCTCTTGTATACGTATCTATTGTTTGCGGTATTGTTGAGCTAAAAGATATTCGTTCATTTGGTCGTCTTGGTGGTAAAACCTTTGGTCTTTACATTATTAACACCATCATCGCGATTTCAGCAGCGCTAACGATTGGTCTTATTTTCCAACCAGGTGCAGGTGCGAATCTGGCGGGTACGGTTTCTGAGACAATTGCGCTTACAACAACTGAAACACCAGACATCTTCTCTCTTGTTGTTAACATCGTTCCTAGCAACCCTGTAGAAGCGTTCGCAAGCGGCGACATGCTACAAATCATCTTCATGGCAATTTTGACTGGTCTTGCTATTCAAGCGCTTGATTCTCGTGGTGGCCCAGCTATCAAGACATTCAAGATGGCTAACGAAATCATGATGAAGCTTATCGGCCTAGTAATGAGCTTGGCGCCATACGGTGTATTTGCTCTGATGATTCAACTGGGCGCAACACTGGATGCAGACACGCTAATGTCAGTTGCTGGCTATGTGGCGCTTGTGGTTGCAATGCTAGTGTTCTGGATTTTCTTCTTCTACCCAATGATGGTTGGTTCATTCACTGGTATTTCTCCAAAGCAGTTCCTACGTGCAACTCGTGAGCAAGTTCTATTCTCACTATCTACAGCAAGTTCGAATGCAACAATCCCAGTAACAATGCGTACTCTAACTGACAAACTAAACGTATCTAAGTCAGTAGCAGGTTTCGGTGTACCACTAGGTGCAACAATGAACATGTCTGGTGTATCTATCTACATCGCACTAGCAACTATGTTCGTAGCAAACGCATTTGGTCAGCCAATCAACACTGCTGATATCTTCACTCTTGGTCTAACTATCCTGCTACTGTCTATCGGTGCTGGTGGTGTTCCTGGTGGCGGTGTTGTGATGGTCGGTGTTCTATTACACCAACTAGGTTTACCACCCGAAGGTCTAGCGATTGTTGCTGCTGTTGACCGTATCTGTGACATGTTCTGTACTTCTTCAAACGTAGTCGGTGATACAGCGGTTAACACTATCGTTGCTAAATCTGAAAACGAAATTGGCGTTGAAGCTAACGAAGAAACTGAGCTGCAAAAAGCAGAAGCTTAATTCCTAATTAAGACTCGATAATTAGAAGCCCCGCTCAACTAGAGCGGGGCTTTTTTGTCTCTGCTGATCAGTGCTTTGGGCTATCTGCTGCTGGGTTAAAAGAGGGGGCTGTGTTGGTGCGAAGTCTCATTTTTTCTTTTTACTCGCGCTGAATGGGTCATCAGTTTTCAATATTTAATATAGATCACATATAATAATACAATATCATTTTATTGTTCTGGCAACCTACATTATGACGACATAAAGGAAACCAAATAATGAAGTTGTCTTACCTTAGCCTACTGACTGCTAGCCTCTTAGCGGCTCCCGCTCTTGCTTCTAATCACGATATTGGTCAACAGTTCAATCTTGATCCAGCAAAAGCACCAGCACAAAACTTCGATTTATCTAAATGGAAAATTAACCTACCGGAGCTAACTACAGAAGGCTCTAGAAAAGGCAAAACGTTGGAGATCGGTAAGCAAGAGTTGTCGAATGTAGACACACCTTACGTTCATCCTAAATGGTTCTACACTGATGCAGAATCTGGCGCGATGGTATTTGTTGCTCCGAATACAGCACCAACGACACCAAACAGTAAAAACACGCGCAGTGAACTAAGAGCGATGCTGGCAGACAGCTACTCGGCGCCGAGCAACAACTTCGCGATTTCAAGCCATGAGAATGCAGAAGAGTTCGGTTCTATCGGTGGTCAAATGACGGCAACACTTTCTGTTGATCAGGTGAGTACCAGCGGTAGCTATAAAAAAACAGGCGCATTCTCGGTAGTGATTGGCCAAATTCATGGTTCAGACAATGAGCCTCTGAAAATTGTTTACCGTAAACTGCCGGAGCATGAGCATGGTTCGTTAACGTGGAACTATGAATTAAACCCGCCGACAGAGATGAAAAATGCGAAGGATGAAAACGGAAAGAAACTTCGTAAAGACATTCGCCATGATGTGTTTGGTCAATACAATCTGAAAAAAGGCAGTTCTGATCCTGCTGATGGTATTAAGTTAGGTGAAGTGTTCTCATACGATGTGAACATCAAAGACAACATCATGCACTTAACATTTACTAAGAATCCAAACTCAGCCGTTCCAATTGTGAAGACGTATGATGTTGATTTAGCTAAGGGTAAATATCAGGGGCATGATATCGATCTTGGTTATGGACAAGACTGGATGTACTTCAAGGCGGGCGCATACAATCAATGCAACACCAAGAAGTCGAGCTCTGCCTGTGAATGGCGTGGTATGGAAGCGGGTGATTACACTCAAGCGAGCTTCTACCAGTTAGTGCTTAATCAATAATATGGCTGAATCAGTAATCATTTGAATAATATTTAACTGATTAATATCTATTTGAAAAAGACCTTCTACATGAAGGTCTTTTTTTATGGCATCTGGAATAGGGTTGAGGTTTCAATGTGGGGATAAATGCGAGACTTTCTCAACATCGGAGCCTTAATTGGCAAGGGATCGGTCACTTTTTACTTTTATGTAAAAAGATACGGGAAAAAATAGATTTTTTTTACTTATTCCCTTGAAAACCAGTTTGCAGCCCTTATCTATGGTGCATACGAAAGCAAATTACATTTGCACTTAAATTTTGTGTATTAGGGTTGAATCCCTGATTACCGCCCCCCACATATGTGGGTATAGCAAAAACTAATATAGATTATATTTCGGAGATAGCCTGATGGGTCGAATCATTGGTATTGATTTAGGTACTACTAACTCTTGTGTTGCTGTTTTAGACGGCGACAAACCACGCGTACTAGAAAATGCTGAAGGCGAACGCACAACAGCATCGGTAATCGCATACACTGACGGCGAGACGCTAGTTGGTCAACCTGCGAAACGTCAAGCAGTTACTAACCCTCAAAACACGCTATACGCAATTAAGCGTCTAATCGGTCGTCGTTTTGAAGATGAAGAAGTTCAACGCGATATCGAAATCATGCCTTTTAACATTGTTAAAGCTGATAACGGTGATGCATGGGTTGAAGCGCAAGGCCAAAAAATGGCTGCTCCTCAAGTATCTGCTGAAGTTCTTAAGAAAATGAAGAAAACAGCTGAAGACTTCCTAGGCGAAGAAGTAACTGGCGCAGTTGTTACTGTTCCTGCTTACTTCAACGATGCTCAACGTCAAGCAACGAAAGATGCTGGCCGTATCGCTGGTCTAGATGTTAAACGTATCATCAACGAACCAACTGCTGCTGCTCTAGCTTACGGCCTAGACAAGCAAGGTGGTGATCGCACTATCGCTGTATACGACCTTGGTGGTGGTACATTCGATATCTCTATCATCGAAATCGATGAAGTAGAAGGCGAGAAGACTTTCGAAGTTCTTTCAACTAACGGTGACACTCACCTTGGTGGTGAAGATTTCGATAACCGCATGATCAACTACCTAGTAGATGAGTTCAAGAAAGAGCAAGGTATCGACCTTAAAGCTGATCCACTAGCAATGCAGCGTGTTAAAGAAGCAGCAGAAAAAGCGAAAATCGAGCTTTCTTCTACTACTCAAACTGACGTAAACCTACCTTACGTTACTGCTGATGCGACTGGTCCTAAGCACATGAACATCAAAGTGACTCGTGCGAAGCTTGAGTCTCTAGTTGAAGACCTAGTTCAACGTTCTCTTGAGCCACTAAAAGTTGCTCTAGCAGATGCTGACCTATCTGTAGGCGAAATCACTGACGTTATCCTAGTTGGTGGTCAAACTCGTATGCCTATGGTTCAAGCTAAAGTAACTGAATTCTTCGGTAAAGAGCCACGTAAAGACGTGAACCCTGACGAAGCTGTTGCAATGGGTGCTGCTGTTCAAGGTGGTGTACTAGCTGGTGACGTTAAAGACGTTCTACTACTAGACGTTACTCCTCTATCTTTCGGTATCGAAACGATGGGCGGCGTGATGACTAAGCTTATCGAGAAAAACACAACTATCCCTACTAAAGCGGATCAAGTGTTCTCTACAGCTGAAGACAACCAAAACGCAGTAACTATCCACGTTCTTCAAGGTGAGCGTAAGCAAGCGACTTACAACAAGTCTCTTGGTCAGTTCAACCTAGAAGGTATCCAACCAGCACCACGTGGCATGCCACAAATCGAAGTAACATTCGACCTAGATGCTGATGGTATCCTGAACGTATCTGCTAAAGATAAAGCAACAGGTAAAGAGCAGAAGATCACTATCCAAGCATCAGGCGGTCTGTCTGAGGAAGAGATCGAAGCAATGGTACAAGAAGCAGAAGCTAACAAAGAAGCGGACAAAAAGTTCGAAGAGCTAGTAACTGCACGTAACCAAGCTGACCAAATGATTCACGGCACTAAGAAGCAAGTAGAAGAAGCTGGTGAAGCTCTACCTGCAGACGAGAAAGCTAAAATCGAAGCAGCTATCGAAGCGCTAGAATCAGTTAAGTCTGGTGACGACAAAGAAGCTATCGACGCTAAAGTTCAAGAACTTATGCAAGCAGCTCAAAAGCTAATGGAAATCGCTCAACAGAAAGCTCAAGCTGAACAAGCTGGTGCTGACGCTGGTGAACAGCCTAAGCAAGATGACGACGTTGTTGATGCTGAGTTTGAAGAAGTTAAAGAAGACAAAAAATAATTTCGTCGCAGAGTAGCCTGATTTCGTTATCGGAAGTGCCCACCTACTAACGTAGGCTCCGAGCTTCCACTTAGGACTCAAGCTATCTGCTTAGAAATTTGTCTCAAAGACTTATTATTGCGGGCGTCAGAGGTAACTCTCACGCCCGTAAATTTGTATTTAGACTTGTCGATCTAGATAATAGCTTTATTCGGCATTTCAGCCGGCAGAACTTTTATCTAGATTGATACACAGACTACTGAAGTGATCATTCGGTAGTAGCAATTATTTTGGTGACCTAGAACATGTCAAAACGTGATTTTTACGAAGTATTAGGCGTAAGCCGCGATGCATCAGAGCGCGATATTAAAAAAGCGTACAAACGCTTAGCGATGAAATTCCACCCGGACCGTAACCAGGGTGATGAGACCGCAGCAGATAAGTTTAAAGAAGTAAAAGTAGCGTACGAGATCCTAACCGATTCTCAAAAGAAAGCAGCTTACGATCAATACGGTCATGCAGCCTTTGAACAAGGTGGCATGGGCGGCGGCGGTGGTTTCGGCGGCGGTGGCCAAGGTGACTTCGGCGATATCTTCGGTGACGTATTTGGCGACATCTTCGGCGGCGGTCGTCGTGGTGGCGGTCAACAGCGTGCACAACGTGGTTCAGATCTACGTTACAACATGGAACTTTCTCTAGAAGAAGCGGTTCGTGGTGTTTCTAAAGAAATCGAAGTACCAACACTTGTAGAGTGTGATACTTGTGACGGCAGCGGCGCGAAAGCGGGTTCTTCTGCACAAACGTGTGGCACTTGTCATGGCCACGGCCAAGTACAAATGCGCCAAGGTTTCTTTGCGGTTCAACAGACTTGTCCTACTTGTAACGGTAAAGGCAAGATCATCAAAGACCCATGTAACTCATGTCATGGTCAAGGTCGCAAACAGAAGACGAAAACACTTAACGTTAAGATCCCTGCTGGTGTTGATACTGGCGATCGTATTCGTCTATCAGGCGAAGGCGAAGCGGGAGAGCAAGGCGCTCCGGCTGGCGACCTGTACGTACAAGTACACGTAAAAGAGCACAACATCTTTGAGCGTGACGGCAATAACCTTTACTGTGAAGTTCCAGTAAGCTTCTCTATGGCTGCTTTAGGCGGTGAAGTTGAAGTTCCAACACTGGATGGTCGTGTAAACCTTAAAGTGCCAGAAGAAACACAAACGGGCCGTATGTTCCGTATGCGTGGCAAAGGCGTGAAAGGCGTTCGTGGCGGAGGTGTGGGTGACCTAATCGTTAAGCTAGTGGTTGAGACTCCAGTTAAGCTAAGCTCTCGTCAGAAAGAACTACTGCGTGAATTCGAAGAAACATGTTGTGGCGAAGCGGCAAGCAAGCACAAGCCAAAGTCTGAAGGTTTCTTTAGCGGCGTTAAAAACTTCTTCGATGACCTAACTAAGTAATTAGGTTGTTGATACTTTAAGTTGTTGATGGAATTAAAAAACCTGCTCATGTAGCAGGTTTTTTTGTATCTCAAATCTGGTTCTTTCTCTTTCTCTTCACCTGAAACCCTCATCACACTACATCCAGCAGGCTTCTGGGTATTCGACATTAGCGCTGTCGAGAGTGAGCACTTTCTGGTTTTGTCCATCGAAGCAGTTGTCTTTATCTTGACCTACTCCCGACTGAGGTGTTGCTGTAATCGTATAGGCAGCAGAAGCCGAACTGGTGACACTGAAAACAAAACGGCTCGCTTCGGTATCGCAGATCAAACAATCGCTTCCCGAAACAATACCACTCCAGTCATAACCGCTGTCATAGGCTGCTTCTAGTTCTAATTGAATTCGAGCGATGTCAGCGAGTGCGCTAGTTCGATGTCCAGTCACTACGTGGTTGGTATAGCTCGGATAGGCGATAGCCCCCAAAATCCCAATGATGGCAACCACAATCAATAACTCGATCAATGTCATCCCTTTTACGCGCGTGTTGTTACTGTTGCATATATTTTTTCGAATCATCACGAGGACTTCCTTTTCACTTATCTGGCTATTTTTCCTTAGTGTTAGCATATGCGCAAGATTGAGTACGGTTGCTCAAGTTATTACATAGGAATTTGGGAAATGACTCGCGGGTTTACGCTATTAGAGCTGCTGATTACTGTCGTGGTGCTTTCAGTGCTACTGGCTGCGGCTGCCCCTAGTTTTAGTTCTTTGTTGGCTTCTTCTAAACTGCAGCGCTTAGCCCCTGAGGTTCATAGTTTTCTTATTACTGCCCGATCAGAAGCGGTCACTCGTAACCAAGAGCTTTATGTTTTGTTCTTGGTTTCAGGTGCCTTAGGTGGAACCGAAAGTTCTGATGGTGATTGGGATATGGTGTTGAGCAGTTCAACATCTTACGTTTCTGATAATGTACTTATGCATCTTGATGGTTCGGCATATAGAGGTATAAAAGTAGACTTTAATTTCTCCAATAGTACTTCAATTGCGATCGATAACGTCAGGGGACGTTTTCGAGACGGTAATGTTTCACTCGCCTCCACGAATGCGCTGTCGGATGTACTTTCAATCATCGCATCGAAAACGACAGGGCGGATCCGAATTTGCAGCAGTGACCCAAACAGTGATGGGCGCAATAGCATAGGTCATTATGGTTATGAGATCTGTGGTTAGGAGTGTTCAAGGTAGTACCTTGGTCGAAATGTTAGTGGCCTCTGTGATCGGTGTGATTGTTATCGGTACTATCGGCTCGGTATTTGTTACCAACCAACGTTTGAGTTCAGAAAAGAGCTTGGAGCTGCTCTTATCTCAGAACCTATTCGCTACTACTCAAATGATGAAAGAGGAGCTCTGGCGAGCCGGTTATGATGCAGACTCTGGACAATCAGTGAAGCTATCGGGCGCTGCCAATACGATTTATACCTTTCAATCCAGTGCCAGTGAATCTTACGTTGGTTTTGTTTATCGACAAAACAGCGCATCTTCGGCCTATCGAAACATTGTCTATCAATTTAAGGGTAATAAGCTGAACTACTGCCAAGAAGAATCTTCTTATTTATTAGATATCACTCAGATTACGTCATCTGGTTTGGGAGCAATGACATGTGAAAGTTTGTTTTTCGAAAAGCAAATAGAAGTAGACGATTTTTTGGTTTCTGTAACTGAGTTATCTAACAGTCTGGCAACCTCGCAAAGAGTCGATATCGCTCTAGAAGCTTCTCTTGTGAATGCAGATGAAAGTCAGAGAGTAGTGACTTCAGTGGTACAAAGGAATTGGCAATGATGCGATTAAAGCAAAATGGAGCGGTAACACTACTTCTAGTCAGTATTCTATTGATTGGTGTGCTGATCGTTTCTCTTGGTAGCTTTAAAACTACTTTTTACCAAATAAAGCGTGCTCAAAACGAGGTTCAAGCTCGCAAAGAACATTGGACCGCCGAGGGGGGATTGGAGTGTGGTCTAAGCGTTATTATTGAAAACAGCAGTACCGCGATCCCAGGTGATCTCCTGGATTCCTGTAGCAACAAGCTTTCTTCATTAGATAAATCATCCTATAACGCCAATATCCTTGTCTCAACCGCCAACAGAACATCGATTAATAAAGAAATTCGATTTTCTAATGATTCGGGTTTGGGGGCCATACAAGCAATATCGGCTCTCGAAATTATTTCCGAGGACATCATGGATATCGACCCTGAACTCAGTGAAACCAATAACAACGGTGTATATGAGTGTGTGGCAGTTCGGTTTTTCGACTCTGTTATACACACCAAAGGTACAGGGGGGAGCTTAACCACCGTTTCTCATCCTGAGAATGCACCTGCAGATTTTAGCGCTTGTAAAGATGCGGTAACTGACTTGAGTGAGAGCGCAACGATTACCGCATCGGGTAGTGATCCTAGCGGTGCTTTTATGAGTGATTACGTTCATGACACCAATCTAAATGGTTTCGAAAACTACTTCGGGGTAAAGAAAACAACGGACAATATCAACACCCTTAAAAGTAATGAATATGAGGTAATAAACCTATTAGAGACGGATTCTCACGGGAATACCGTGCATGTAGATTTCGATTCAAACACAAATAAATACGTGGGCAAGGAGTGCAGTACTCGAATCAATGATGCCTTTTCAGCTGGTAAAACTAAGGTGTGGGTCATTGGGGACTGTGTAGTTTGGCACCCAGCCATTAATATTGTGGATAGTGCAGGAACGATCACACCACGATCTTTAGTGGTCGAAAATGGGATTTTCGCAAATGGAAACGCCAGTGTACTTGATGGTGCTTTTTATCACTTGAATGACATGAGTGTCTTCAAGGATGCTTCAGGTGCTGAAAACAACACGGACTTTCTTGCTGATAGTTGGGATAAGTTACCAGCAACGATGGATTACTCTTCATTGGTTAAAGAAAATAGTACCTATATAGCTAACGCTTCCTTCTTCCCTAAAGGAGGCATATTTTTGGATTCAATCGGGGGGCTTTCTACGATTAAAGGCTCGATGAATCTAGATTATCGAGGAGAATACAATCCGCATGATGAACCTGTCGAAATACAGTGGAAAAAGGGCTCATGGAGTGATTTCTAACCAGCGTGGTTTTAGTTTACTTGAAGTACTTATCTCTTTTCTACTGGTGGGCGTGGCCGCGTTAGGCATGGTCAAGCTGCAGACCTACACTGAGCAGAAAGCCGACTATGCGATTCAGAGTATCGAAGCGCTGCATTTTGCAGAAAGGCAGATGGAGTATTATCGAACTCGGGCGTCTAATGCGAGTGGGGCAGTAGGTTTAATTCCTTTTTCGGAACTAAATCAGGCGAGTCATTGTCTCAACACAGCAAGTTCAGATCCTTTATCTGGTTTGTCGGGTTCTGCCTATGCCATGACTTGTGAAGTGACTGATGCAAACGGTGCTTTGTCTAGTGCGTTAAAAAGCATTACTGTCACAATTGCATGGCAAGATCGTATGAACCACGCACAACGTATTTACCTCGAAACTATGCTCTCCAAATACAGTGAGTTTGATTGACCCTCAAGCAAACGTTTACTGCATGCCAAGGCTCATGCCACTCCTTTTACTGATAATTTTCACTCCTCGGACATTGTTTGCGTGCTAGTTAAAACTCTGTATATGGAATGGTGTTTTTTGTGTTTTTATATTGTTGTGGTTGTATGGTGTTTTTGCAAAATATGTCTCCATTTATGGAAAATCAGGTGGAATCTTGTGCTTTTTAACAACGACTTTAATAGAATATGTGCTGTACCAATAGGCCGTGGTCAAAACTTATATTAGGCCTAAACAAAACAACATCACATATGGAGTTACCATGAGTAACCAAGCCGTAAAAAAAGCACCATCGACTGACAAGATCAGTGGTATGGACCGCTTTCTAAACTTCATTGAACGCGCCGGCAACAAAATTCCAGATCCCGCAATCCTGTTCTTCTGGGCTCTAGTTATTGTATGGGTAGCATCTGCACTTTTATCGAATCTTTCATTCGACTTAATCAACCCTCAAACGGGTGCTGCTCTTGAAGTAAACAACCTACTAACTGGTGAAGCGCTTGCTAGCTTCCTAGCGAATATGGTTACCACGTTCACAGGCTTCGCACCTCTAGGCATCGTACTTGTTGCTATGCTAGGTGTTGGCGTTGCTGACTCTTCAGGCTTCATTACGACTGGCCTTAAGAAGATGCTTAACTTCACGCCAGCTAAGCTACTAACGCCAATGCTAATTCTTGTTGCTATCGTGTCTCACACAGCAGCAGATGCAGGTTACGTTCTAGTAATCCCTCTTGGCGGTATCATCTTCCACGCTGCGGGTCGTCACCCTCTTGCGGGTATTGCAGCAGCGTTTGCTGGTGTATCAGGTGGTTTCTCTGCAAACTTCATCCCTTCAGGTATTGACCCGCTACTAGCTGGTTTCACTCAAACAGCGGCAAACGTTCTTGACCCTGCATATGTGATCAACCCTCTAGCGAACATCTTCTTTACTGGTTTGTCTTCAATTCTAATTGTGGCAATTGGTTGGTACGTTACAGAGAAAATCATCGAGCCTCGTCTTGCTAATACGCCTGTAGATGAAGATGCAGAACAAGCACCTGATCTAGGTACGTTCACAGCCATTGAATCTAAAGCATTCAAATTCGCTGGTTGGGCAATGGTTGCCGGTATTGGTCTGCTTATCGCGGCTCTAATGCCTGAAAACTCAGCACTTCGTTCACCTGAAGGCGAACTAACGGCGTTCTCAGCACCAGTGATGAAGTCTATTGTTCCTCTGATCTTCATCCTGTTTATTATTCCGGGTATCGTCTACGGCCGTGTAGCGGGTACATTCAAGAATAGTAATGATGTTATCAAAGCAATGTCTGAGACGATGGCAACGATGGGCGCATACATTGTAATGTCGTTCTTCTGTGCTCAGTTCCTATCTGCATTCGCTCAATCAAACATCGGTACTATGCTGGCACTTTACGGTGCTGAAGGCTTGAAAGCGATGGACCTTCCAGGTGAAGCAACGGTTGTTGGTATGATTCTACTAACGGCTGCAGTTAACCTTCTTGTTGGTTCTGCTTCAGCTAAGTGGGCACTGATTGGTCCTATCCTAGTTCCAATGCTAATGGTTGTGGGTATCTCTCCTGAGCTATCTCAAGCGGCTTACCGTGTAGGTGACTCAGTGTCTAACATCATCTCTCCACTAATGGTGTTCTTCCCACTGGTTGTTGTTTACTGTCAGCGCTACGTTAAGTCGACAGGTATCGGTACTCTAGCTTCTCTAATGATGCCATTCTCGATTGCTATGCTAATCGGTTGGTCTATCTTCTTGCTAGCTTACTGGGCTCTTGGTATCCCACTAGGTATCCAAGCACCTTACACTTACACAATGTAAGCGAAGTAAGAAAAGCAAAAGTAAGTAACATAAAAATCATCGAAGCCCGCACCGAAATGTGCGGGCTTTTTTTTCGCTATTTTTTCCGTTTTTTTATATCCAAGGTTTTTATATCCAAAACTTTCTATATCCAAAAATTTTTATATTCAAAATAATGGCACTCAGCTTATACTCCGGATTACGGCTAATTGTTGGCCGGTAAATTTAGGAAATCCAAGCCACATGAAGATTCTGCTTTTAGTAGGGTTAATTGTTTTAAATGGTCTGTTTGCCATGTCAGAGATTGCATTGGTAGCAGCAAAAAATAGTCGGCTGAAACGCTTAGCCGAAAAACACCGCTCCGCTCAGGTTGCTCTTGAGCTCAAAGAAAACCCAACCCGCTTCCTCTCTACAATCCAAATCGGTATCACGGTAATCGGCCTACTCAGCGGTATTGTGGGTGAGGCGACGCTATCGGCTCCACTGGCCGTTCAACTTGAACTGTGGGGATTAGACCCAACACAAGCGAATATCTTGTCTACTGCGGTTGTGGTGGTGGGTATTACTTATTTCGCTATCGTTGTCGGTGAGTTGGTACCAAAGCGTTTTGCTCAGTCCCAAGCTGAAAACATTGCTGTGTTAGTCGCGCTACCAATCTTCTGGTTATCTAAAATTGCAACGCCGTTTGTGTTTGCATTGTCGGCTTCAACGGAAGGTATTCTTAAGTTGATGGGCCGAGGCGGTGAAGAAGATAGCGTTACTGAAGATGATATCCATGCACTTGTGAAAGAGGGCTCTGAATCGGGTGTGATTGAACGCGGCGAACAAGAAATGATTCGTAATATCTTGCAGCTTGATGATCGCCTTGTGAGCTCATTGATGACTCCGCGTCGAGACATCGATTTTCTGGATGTCGACCAACCCGTTGAGCAAATCTTAAAGAAACTGCGTTCATCAAAACACAGTGTGTTTCCATTGTGCCAAGATCACCTCAATAAAGTGGTGGGTACAGTATCAGCTAAAGCTTTGCTGAATCAGGCGGGCAATTTGAGCATTCAAGTGATCATGGGGCTGTCTCGCTCGCCGATCTATGTTCCAGAATCGATGAAAGCTCTGCGTTTACTTGGCTACTTTAAAGAGTCGGGTACCGAGATGGCTTTCATTGTCGACGAGTATGGCGATGTTCAAGGTCTTGTGACTCATTACGATATCCTCGAGGCGATTGCTGGAGAGCTATCGAATAACCCGAACGATCTTTGGACCGAGCAAGTGGAAGACGGTTTGCTGGTGGATGGATTGATTCCTATCAGTGAACTGAAGAACCGTTTAGAGCTGTCGGATTTTGAGGGCGAAAGCGAGAGCTTCCAAACGCTGAATGGCCTTGTGACATGGTTAATAGGGCGCTTACCGGATGCTGGCGAAGTTGTTCAATACCAGCAGTGGCAGTTCGAAATTATCTCTGTTGAGAACAATCGCATTGTGAGCATCAAAGCGACGCCAATAGCCGATGACACAGAAGATGCTAATAGCTAACAGTTAGATCAACCAACAAGCGGCAATGGTTCATTGTCTCTTGTTGTCTTAACCTCTTTATTGTTCATTATCACGAAGATTAGGTATGCTTCACCGCATACCTTTTTTGTTCCTATTGTTTTTCTGGAGTTCCCTTTGTCAGACCATCAATTCACCCCTCAAGATGAAATCTTCATGCGACGCGCCCTCGAGGTGGCTAAGCAAGCTGAGAGTGAGGGAGAGGTTCCTGTGGGGGCTGTATTAGTGAAAGATGGGGAGATTATCTCTGAAGGATGGAACCGTTCGATTGGCAACCACGATGCTACGGCACACGCAGAAATTGAAACCTTGCGTAAAGCCGGTCAAACCTTAGCAAACTATCGCCTACTCGATACCACTTTATACGTCACGCTAGAGCCTTGCCCAATGTGCGCAGGCGCCTTGCTACACAGCCGAGTAAAGCGCATTGTGTTTGGTGCTCCAGACTTAAAAGCGGGCGCTGCAGGTACAGTGTTGAATTTGTTTGAAAGCCAGGCCTCATACCACTATGCCGACGTTGAACATGGCTTGTTAGAGGAAGAGTGCCGTGAACAATTGCAGGCGTTTTTCAAGCGTCGTAGAAAAGAGATAAAAGAGAAGCGAAAGCAAGAACGTCTGTTGGAAGAGCAGCGTTTAGAAGCCGAGATGAAGGCTGGGAATAAGAAATAGCAGCGTGCTTTCGGCACTCTCAATCGCAAGAGTGCCAAGCAAACTGATTGAGTAACTACATTTACTCAGCAATCATCTGCATGAAAGCGCGATTGCGCCAAATGATCTTCTTCTTATTATTTGAAAGCATACGCTTACGACGGTTTGCAGCAACGGTCTTATCAAGGCGTTTCGATTTCAGTTTCTTCATCATTTCAATGATTTCCTATTTGTCGTCTGACTTTTTAGTTTGGACTAACGATTTAATTATAGTGTTATTCGTTTGTTTGGCCTGTCGCACGCTTGGCTTAAATAGAAGAGCAGTTCTAGTCTAAAGCCAGGTTCGAAGTGCAACAGAGCATAATCTTGGTTGTGGTGTGCCGTTATAAGGCTCGATTGTTACTGTAATATGACACTCGAGCTCTCATCATTATTTTCCCTGTCTCTTCTCCTTATCACGTAGCGACGAAAGAAGAGTCGAAAAAAGACAATAAAAAAGACAATAAAAAAGAGCAATGCTAGATGGCATTGCTCTTTTGGGTTTTACTGTGAAGGCTCAGAACTGCTTACTGTCGACTGAGCTGCGCTGATACTCGATTCAGCACCTGAGGTTTCTAAAGGTGGGATCACCACCAAGCCTTCAAGGGTCGCTTCTTGTTCTTTATTGCGCTTATTTACATGGCCAATAATGCTTTGGTAATAACGGCGAATGTTTTCAACGTAGTTTCTCGCTTCATCACCACGCGCATACCCATATCGAGTTTGGCTGTAGTATTTCTTCTGTCTCAATAGAGGCAATCGGTCTTTCACATCACCCCAAGCGTCAGGATCACCACCTTGTGCTTTGGTTAAGCGGCGAGCATCCATCATGTGTCCGTAACCTACATTGTATGAGGCTAGGGCAAACCAAATCTTCTCGTGCTGAGTGATCGAATCTGGCACTCGGTTAACGATACGACGCAGGTACTCAACACCACCTTGTACCGACTGTTTCGGGTCGAGACGGTTGGTTACCCCAACACTCTTCGCGGTAGGTAGTGTCAACATCATCATGCCACGAACACCCGTTGGTGAGCGCGCAACAGGGTTCCAGTGTGATTCTTGGTAGGCCAAAGCGGCAATCAAGCGCCAATCAAATTCTTGAGAGTACTTTTGAAATAGCGGCGACCATTTTGGCAGCTTGCTGTCCAGTGCGCGGATAAAGGCGCGAGTATCAACGTAGTCAAAAGTACCGATGTGGCCGATGTATTTCTCTTCCAGTGAAGCCAGTTCACCAGACTGTTTTAGGTTTCCGAAGAACTCAATCAACAGAGCGTAAAGGCTTTCATCTTCAGACTTCTGCAAATACCAAGAGATAGGTTGGTCTTCTGTCAGTTCAAAAGCCAAAGCTACGTCTGGGTATAAACGTTGTGCCAGTGACAATTCAATTGAGTCAGCCACAGTGAATAAGCGCTCGCCAGTCGAAACTTCTTTTAACAGGTCGTTGATATCAGCATTGCCGACCGCATCATAGATAAAGTCATCGTGTGTTTTCTGCAGCTGTTTTAGTGTTGGCTCAAAGTGTGAGTCTTTCACCACGACCAAAGATGGCGTTAATGTGTCAGTAGACGCCGCCTCTTCTGATTCAGTTTGCGCTTTAACAAAGTCAGCCTGACGCTCATTCTCGAAATTGATCAGTTGTTCAAGGTTTCTTGGTCGCCACTGGCCCTTTTTGTATACGACCTGTTGGCTTACATAGTAATAAGCAGGCGCGGCGCGATAAGCGCGTGTCAGTTTGTTGTTTTGCGTTAAGCCGGTCGCGATAAGATCGATTTCGCCTTTCTGCAGTGCAGGGAACAAGCCAGACAAACGGTAAGCGGGTTTAACCTCAAGCTTTACACCAAGCTCCTGCGCAAATTCACGAGCTAATTCGTAATCCAAGCCAGCAGGGCCATCAGGACCGATGTAATAAGAGAGTTGGTTATTTAGGGTGCCGACACGAAGAACGCCACGATCTCGTATCTGCTCAAGGACACTTTTAGGTTCAGATTCAATCTGGCATCCAGCCAACCCAAATAGGGCGATGGCGAGCAGAAGGAACTTAGACGAAAAGATGAGCGTAAATTTAGGCATCAAAATGAAATCTCGAAAAGTGGAAGCCCCTTTATACCAAACCCCGCAAGGCTGGCAAAGCAGGTTTAATTAAACAGTTGTAAAAGTGGTGATAAATGCAGCAAAAGTACCATTTACGCAGAAAGATAAAAAAAAACACGCAAACGGTTGCTTTTGGTGTTACGTCACAAAAAGAAATGCTTTATAATGCGCTCGCATTGAAGAGGTGGAATCGGCATAGGTTTGGCAACCTTCGGGAATAGCTTCGAAGAAAACAGTTAGGTTGTTCCTATAACCCACTGAATTTATTCCAATACTACCTTAATCAACTGCATAAGAGACGTAAGCACATGAGAATTTTGCGTGGCTCCCCAGCTCTATCTGAGTTTCGTGTTAACAAGCTTTTAGAGCTTTGTCGTGAATTAAGCTTACCTGTAACAGGTATTTACGCTGAGTTTGCCCACTTTGCTGATCTAACGGCAGACCTAGATGAGTCTGAAGTTGAGAAGCTAGAAAAGCTACTGACTTACGGTCCAACGATTGAAGAGCATGAACCTGAAGGTTTACTGCTGCTTGCAACGCCACGCCCGGGCACTATCTCGCCTTGGTCTTCAAAATCAACAGATATCGCACACAACTGCGGACTGGCTAAAGTGGCACGTCTAGAGCGCGGTACCGCTTTCTACATTGAAACCTCTGCTGAACTTTCTGAACTTCAACTTGTTGAGCTGAAAGCAATCCTGCACGACCGTATGATGGAAGTGGTTTTCACTGACTTTGAATCAGCGGCGGCACTATTTACCGTTGCTGAGCCTGCTCCTTATGCGGAAGTTGACCTACTAACTGGCGGACGTAAAGCGCTTGAAAAAGCAAACGTTACCCTAGGTCTTGCACTTGCAGAAGATGAGATTGATTACCTTCTTGAAAGCTTCACTGAGAAGCTAGGTCGTAACCCGACTGACATCGAGCTAATGATGTTTGCACAAGCGAACTCAGAGCACTGTCGTCACAAGATCTTTAACGCTGATTGGACTATCGATGGCGTTAAACAAGAAAAATCATTGTTCAAGATGATTAAGAACACCTTTGAAACGACACCAGAGCACGTTCTGTCTGCTTATAAAGATAACGCAGCGGTAATGACAGGTTCTGAAGTCGGTCGTTTCTTCCCAGATCCAGAAACTCGCCAGTACAGCTACCACCAAGAGAAAACACACATCTTGATGAAAGTTGAAACGCACAACCACCCAACGGCAATCTCTCCGTGGCCGGGCGCATCGACAGGTTCAGGCGGTGAAATCCGTGATGAAGGCGCAACCGGTATTGGTGGTAAGCCAAAAGCGGGTCTTGTTGCTTTCTCTGTATCTAACCTTAAGATCCCGAACTTCGTTCAACCTTGGGAAACTGACTTTGGTAAGCCAAGCCGTATCGTTACTGCTCTGGATATCATGCTTGAAGGTCCTCTTGGTGGCGCGGCATTCAACAACGAATTTGGTCGTCCAAACTTACTTGGCTACTTCCGTACTTACGAAGAGAAAGTAAACTCTCACGCAGGTGAAGAAGTGCGTGGTTACCACAAACCAATCATGCTAGCTGGTGGTCTTGGTAACATCCGTGACGAGCACGTTCAGAAGAAAGAGATCCCAGTAGGTGCAAGCCTAATCGTTCTTGGTGGTCCTGCGATGAACATCGGCCTTGGCGGCGGTGCGGCATCTTCAATGGATTCTGGCTCTTCTTCTGAAGATCTTGATTTCGCTTCTGTACAACGTGAAAACCCAGAAATGGAGCGTCGTTGTCAGGAAGTTATTGACCGTTGTTGGCAGCTAGGTGATGCGAACCCAATCGCATTCATCCACGATGTGGGTGCGGGCGGTATCTCGAACGCACTTCCTGAGCTAGTAGACGACGGTGAGCGTGGCGGTATCTTCAACCTACGTGACGTACCAAACGATGAGCCGGGCATGAGCCCACTTGAGATCTGGTGTAACGAATCTCAAGAGCGTTACGTAATGGCGGTTGCTGATAAAGACATGGCAACATTCGACGCGATTTGTAAGCGTGAGCGTGCACCATACGCAGTGGTTGGTAAAGCAACGGAAGAGCGTGAACTTAAACTAGAAGATTCACACTTCGACAACACGCCAATCGACATGCCAATGGACATCCTATTAGGTAAAACACCTAAGATGCACCGTGACGCGAAAACGCTAAAAGCGAACAACCCTGCGATTGACCGCTCTGGTATCGAGATGAACGAAGCGGTTGACCGTGTTCTTCGTCTACCAACAGTTGCTGAGAAAACATTCCTTATCACCATCGGTGACCGCTCGGTAACAGGCCTTGTAGCTCGTGACCAAATGGTTGGCCCATGGCAGGTTCCTGTTGCTAACTGTGCTGTAACAGCGGCAAGCTACGACTCTTACCACGGTGAGGCTATGTCTCTTGGTGAGCGTACGCCAGTTGCACTTCTAGACTTCGGTGCATCGGCTCGTCTAGCGGTTGGTGAAGCTATCACTAACATCGCAGCGACCAACATCGGCGATATCAAACACATTAAACTGTCGGCTAACTGGATGTCTCCAGCAGGTCACCCAGGTGAAGATGCAGGTCTTTACGAAGCGGTTAAAGCGGTTGGTGAAGAACTATGTCCAGCACTGGGTCTAACTATTCCAGTGGGTAAAGACTCAATGTCGATGAAGACCAAGTGGGAAGAGAATGGCGAGCAGAAAGAAGTAACGTCTCCGCTATCTCTTGTTATCACTGCGTTTGCACGTGTTGAAGACGTTCGTAAGACAATTACTCCTCAATTGCGCACTGACAAAGGTGACACGTCACTGGTTCTTATCGACCTAGGTAACGGTAAAAACCGTATGGGTGCGACAGCACTTGCACAGGTTTACAAGCAGCTTGGTGATAAGCCAGCAGACGTAGACAACGCAGCGCAACTAAAAGGTTTCTACGAAGGCGTTCAAACACTTGTAGCGAACGACCAAGTTGTGGCTTACCACGATAAAGGTGACGGTGGTCTATTCGTAACGCTAGCTGAAATGGCGTTCGCAGGTCACTGTGGTGTTAACGCTGATATTGCGGCGTTAGGCGAAGATACACTTGCGGCACTATTCAACGAAGAACTGGGTGCTGTAATCCAAGTTCGCAACGATGACCTAGACGCAGTACTCGCTACTCTTACAGAAAACGGCCTAGAAGCGTGTTCACATGTCATTGGTTCTGTTGAAGCTTCTGATGAGCTAGTGATTAAGTCTGGCGAGTCTGTAGTTATCGAACGTAACCGTACTGAACTACGTACTATCTGGGCTGAGACAACACACAAGATGCAAGGTCTACGTGATAACCCAGTATGTGCTGACCAAGAACACGAAGCGAAGAAAGACAACTCAGACCCAGGTCTGAACGTGAAACTAAGCTTTGACGTAAACGAAGATATTGCTGCACCGTTCATCAATACAGGTGCTAAGCCTAAGATGGCGATTCTGCGTGAGCAGGGTGTTAACTCTCACGTTGAAATGGCAGCAGCATTTGACCGTGCAGGCTTCGAAGCGACAGATATTCACATGAGCGACATCCTAACGGGTCAAGCGGTTCTAGAAGAGTACAACGGCCTAGTGGCTTGTGGTGGCTTCTCTTACGGTGACGTACTAGGCGCTGGTGAAGGTTGGGCTAAGTCAGTTCTGTTTAACGACTCGACGCGTGACCAATTTGAAAACTTCTTCAAGCGTGAAGATACCTTCTCTCTAGGTGTGTGTAACGGTTGTCAGATGTTGTCTAATCTACGTGAACTTATCCCAGGTGCTGAGTACTGGCCACGTTTCGTTCGCAACGAATCAGAGCGTTTCGAAGCACGTTTCAGCCTAGTTGAGGTTCAGAAGTCAGATTCTGTATTCTTCAACGGCATGGAAGGCTCTCGTATGCCAATCGCAGTTTCTCACGGTGAAGGCCGCGTAGAAGTACGTGATAACGACCACCTAAACGCGATTGAAAATTCAGGTACAGTTGCTCTACGTTACGTTGATAACAACGGTAACCAAACGCAGCAATACCCGAACAACCCGAACGGCTCGCCAAACGCTATCACTGGTTTAACGACGACAGATGGCCGTGTGACTATCATGATGCCGCACCCAGAGCGTGTATTCCGTACGGTTGCAAACTCTTGGTCTCCGGAAGGTTGGGGCGAGAATGGCGCTTGGATGCGTATGTTCCAAAACGCACGTAAGAATGTGGGTTAATCACTTTCTTACTAGCCGCATTAATCTAGGCTAGGTTATGCAAAAATGAAAAGCGCAGATCGAAAGGTCTGCGCTTTTTTATTTCTCAAAATTTAGGAACCAGAGCGAAGAAATTAACATTTGCAGTTTGCTGTTCTAAAAATCTCCACTACGCTAAATGTTATGGAATCAATTTGTTAGGCCATGAATTTCTGTATGTGTGCAGGTTTGGCTATGCAAAAACTGAATCAATCATCGTGGCATAAGAGGGAACTATGAAAACAACAATCACAAAAGCAGTTGCAGTGGCAGCGATTGTCATGTCGTTAGCTGGGTGTGTCGGTAGTAACGCCGTTACTGGTAAATTAATGAAGTTCAACGTTGAGGTTGTAGATAACCGTTACGCTCGAGCAGGGGTCAACTTCTTGCTTGCTCCGGTTTATGCACTAACAACCGCAGCCGATTACATCGTATTTAACTCGATCGAATTCTGGGCGGGTAAAAACCCACTGACTGGTGCGCCTCACATCTTCGATAGTAAAGTCGATACCATGATTGATGTGAACGACAGCCTTGATGATTCACTGAAAGATGCGCCACTTGGCTTCAACAATCGTCAGATTGAATGGGGTGAAATGCAGCAAATCGACGAGAATACCATTCGTATGGACATTACTTACAACGATGGTCAAAAAGCAGTACTGACAGGCGTTCGTGATGGTGACAAGGTCAGCTACTACATGGATGGCACACTAGTTTCAGAGACTTCTATTCAAGCTCTTGAGCAGCTAGCCGCAGAGAAAGCATAACCCACACTGATCTGCCTATATAAAAGAAAAGCCGTTGGATTCAACCCCAACGGCTTCGTACTTTCTAGCATCTAGCATCTAGCATCTAGCGCTTAGATTAGTTGTTGCTGTGTAGCTCGCTGTTTAGTTCAACAGCTGACTTGTTCGCTAGACATTCAATTTGACCAGTGATCGAGTTACGACGGAACAGAAGGTCAGAAACACCAGCTAGATCGCGAGCTTTAATGATTTCTACTTCGTTGCCTTCTTTATCTAGCATGCGAACCTTAGTACCCGCAGTCACGTAAAGACCAGACTCAACCGTGCAACGGTGGCCCATAGGGAAGCCAAGACCCGCGTTTGCGCCTAGTAGGCAGTTTTCGCCGATAGAGATAACCATAGTACCGCCACCAGACAGAGTACCCATGATAGAAGCGCCGCCGCCGATGTCTGAACCGTTACCTACAACAACACCTGCAGAGATACGACCTTCAACCATGCTTACTCCAGTTGTACCAGCATTGAAGTTGATGAAACCTTCGTGCATTACTGTTGTGCCTTCACCCACATGTGCGCCAAGACGAACACGAGAAGTATCAGCAATACGAATACCTGTTGGTACCACGTAATCCACCATTTTAGGGAACTTGTCTACGCAATCTACAGACAAAGCGCGACCTGCAAGGCGAGCTTCGATTTGACGCTCAGCCAGCTCAGGTAGGTCGATTGGGCCTTCGTTTGTCCATGCGATGTTGTGCAGTAGACCGAAGATGCCGTCCAGTACCGTACCGTGTGGTTGTACTAGGCGGTTAGAGATAAGTTGTAGCTTTAGGAAGCCTTCAGCAACTGATGCTGGCTTCTCGTCAGTAGCAAGAACAACAAGAACAAGTGGCTGTTCAGACGCTGCCGCTTTTTCTGCGAAAGATGCGTTTGCTGCATCGTCGTTTGCTGCGAATGCTTTCGCCAGTTCTGCGCTTTGTGCAGCAGAGATTTCGATAGCTTGGTTGCCTTCAGTGTAACCTGATACTTCTGCCACAGCCGCTACAAGAGCGTCGCTTGGGTTTAGAAGTGGGTTAGGGAAGAACGCTTCAATGATTTTATTGTCGCGATTTTTGGTTGCCGTACCGAAGGCTAGTGAAAAGTAAGCCATGTTGAATCTCCATGTGTTGAGTCTTGATTTTGCTATTCCAAAACAACGGCTCGAATAACAAGCGCTGCCGTTAGCAAAGTTAATTTAATTGCGTTCATCATAAAGAGAGCGCCCTCGTTATGAAAGGGCGCATTGGGATAAAGTCTGTAAAATGATATTGCTTGTCTTTTGGGAGATGTTTTTCTGCAATGAGAAAGCGGTGTAGATCAACACAAATTGGCTCGTTTAATCAATTTTCTCTATTAAATAGCCTTCTCTAAACAAACAGCGCCTTATGAGCTTGTTCAATACCTTCAATCAGCATCTGCATACCGATAACGGCGAGTATCAAACCCATCATTCGGGTAATTACATTCAATGCACTTGGTCCAACGGCTTTAACGAAGCGCTCGCCGAATACAAACAATACGTAGGTTAAGGCACATAATAGACCAAACGCGACGATGGTGATGATGGTTTCGTAGATGCCTTCGGTGCTGGCAAAGTTCATCGCGGTGGCAATGGTGCCCGGTCCGGCCAGTATTGGCATTGCCAGTGGCGAGACGGCGATACTGAGCGCCGCATCTTGTTGGGCGTCTGAGTTGACCTTCTCTTTCGCTTTAGAGTGGGTTGAGTCTCCTTGCAGCATGTGAAAGCCAATCAAGAACACGAGGATCCCACCAGTGATGCGAAGCGCGTAAAGCGTGATACCAAAGAGGTCGAAGATGAGCTTACCCGACACAGCAAAGGTGCTGACGATGATGAAGGCGATGAAAACCGAGCGGAAAGCGATAGACTTGACCGTTTCCCTATCATTATCACCCGTTAATCCAAGAAAGATCGGTGTGTTGGCGATAGGGTTCATGATGGCAAAAAAGCCCATGAACACGGTAATGGTATGAATGATGAGCTCTTTCATATTATTCCTTTGAAAATATGCAGTTAAATACGACAGTAGAATGTATTTAATCTTAGATACAAATAATTATTAGAAATAGATAGTAGAGCAAGTGTGAATAAAAAACAGCCAGCATAAGGCTGGCTGTTTGGTTTTAGTGATAGGTGTAGAGTTTTAGTCGTTCGTTATTGCTTGATTCTCAACTAATAGACTCTACATAACAGGCAGACTGTGGAGCTCATTTTGTCGCTATGCGTTTTGAGATTCACTCACAGCCACAGCCAATGCAACCGTCGCTCCGACCATTGGGTTGTTGCCCATGCCGATGAAGCCCATCATCGCCACGTGAGCAGGAACAGAAGAGCTACCTGCGAACTGCGCGTCAGCGTGCATTCTGCCCATGGTGTCTGTCATGCCGTAAGACGCTGGGCCTGCTGCTACGTTATCTGGGTGCAATGTTCGACCTGTACCGCCGCCTGAAGCAACTGAGAAGTATGGCAAACCTTGACGAGTACGTTCTGCTTTGTAGATACCCGCTACAGGGTGTTGGAAGCGAGTAGGGTTGGTTGAGTTACCCGTAATACTTACATCAACTTCTTCTCTGTGCATGATAGCCACACCTTCACGTACGTCATCAGCGCCGTAACACAAGATGTCGCCGCGAGGGCCTTGTGAGAAACGACGACGTTCTGTTTCAACAAGTTCACCGGTTTGGTAATCGTATTGAGTGCGCACGTAAGTGAAGCCGTTGATGCGCGAGATAAGATAAGCCGCATCTTTACCTAGGCCATTTAAGATCACTTTCAATGGGTTTTTGCGTGATTTGTTGACGTTTAGCGCAATTTTAATCGCACCTTCTGCTGCAGCAAAAGATTCGTGACCCGCTAGGAAGGCGAAGCAGTGGCTCTCTTCATTGAGAAGACGAGCGGCTAGCGCGCCATGTCCAATACCAACTTGTCGTTGTTCAGCAACACTGCCAGGTTTGGTGAATGCTTGAAGACCTTCACCAATAATATTAGCGGCTTGTTCTGCGCTGGTGGCTTTACGAAATAGCGCCAGTGCTGAGCCAAGGATATAAGCATCGGCAGCGCTTTCAAAAGCGATAGGTTGAGTGTCCATCACTAATGCTTTTGGGTCGACATTATGTGATAAACAGTATTGGTTCGCTTGCTCCAAAGAGTCGAAGTTCATTTCTGCCAATACGCGAGTTACGGATTCATTAAATTGAGTGTTCATAATATCTTTCCTCTAAATTGGCAAAATTACTGTTGGCGTGGGTTAATAGTGGTCACGGCTTCATCGAAGCGGCCATAGGTCCCTGTCGCAAGGTCGGCTGCTTCATTCGCTGGCACGCCTTGGTTAATCGCCTTCATCATTTTGCCGAGGTTAAGATATTCGTAGCCAATCACTTCGCTGTGATCATCAAGCGCTAGCTTGGTAACGTAACCTTCTGCAAGCTCTAGATAACGAACGCCTTTTGCTGCAGTTGAGTAACTGGTACCCACTTGGCTGCGCTGTGTTTGACCTAAGTCTTCTAATGCAGCGCCAATTTCTAGACCGCCTTCAGAGAAAGCTGATTGAGTTCGACCGTAAACAAATTGCAGGAAGATTTCACGCATGGCTACGTTAATAGCGTCACACACTAAGTCAGTATTTAGGGCTTCAAGAATGGTTCTTCCGGTGAGGATTTCTGCTGCCATCGCGGCTGATTGAGTCATGCCTGAACAGCCAATTGTTTCGATTAGTGCTTCTTCGATGATGCCGTTTTTTACGTTCAGCGTTAGTTTTGCTGCACCTTGTTGTGGTGCACAAGTGCCGACGCCATGGCTTAAGCCAGAAATAGCGATGACATCTTTTGGACTAACCATAGCGCCTTCAACTGGAATTGGTGCTGAAGTGTGCAGATCACCCCTTTGAATAGGGCACATTGATTGAATTTCTGAAGAGTAGTGCATAATGTTTTCTCACTATTAGAGTCATTGAAGACCTAGGGCGTTGAGAAAACAGGATGTGTTGGAAGAGGTGCGGCTAATTCACTACAGATCTTGAGTATCGATAATCCAAAGGCGTCATGGAGCTTGGTCTTAATAGACTAAGTCCATTTCAAAATGGAGGAATAGCGATACATCCAACAGTATTACCTGTTTTCGATTCTGTAGGAGTCATTAGCACTGTTCGGAAAGAACGGGCGGTTGAAGCAAAAGCTTAGGTGGAACCCCATCACCTGATGGCTATAGATTAGATCTTTATCACACTTTCATGCAAGCGAATGTTTAGAGCAATTTCGACTATAAACAAGCTTCATTATATTTCGATAAGTATAAAAAACGCCAATAACGAACTCTGATTAGAGGCGTCATTGACGTTTTTTAGCATAGTGATCAGCTAGTTACGCTGCATCTTCTTCTGCGTCTTCAACAGCTTCAAGCTTCTTAGCTTTTTTCGGAGCTGGTTTACGCTTAGCACCTAATGCGTAAAGAACTTCTTCTTTGTTCTTCGCTAGGTACATTGCAAGTTCTTCTTGCTTGCCTTCATCTTCAACTAAATCGCTTTTGCCTAAAAGTTCAAAAAGCTCATCAGCCATATCCAGCATTTTGTCGTATGCGTCGGCTTCGGCTTTAGAGGTAAAAGTCATTTTCTCTTCTCCGTTGCGTTCCACCACGTACTTGACGATAACAGCCATGGTTAATCCTCTAAGTTTGATAAATTTTACTGGCTTTTTATACAGTTTCTGATGCTAAAAGTCCAGTTGGAGCCCTAACTATGCGGCCTCAATCTTGATGTGTAGCCCAGTCTTCACAATAACTCATGAAAGATTTCAGCAGAGGGCTCTGGTATTTGTCTTTGTGTACCAGCATCCAGAAACGTCGTTTCATGTCGAGTGGCACATCAAGCGCTTTTACTCGGCCTGAATCAATCGCTCGTTGTGCTGCCAATCGTGATAAACACGCGAATCCAAGATTGGCGGAAACTGAATTGATGATCGCCTCTGTGGTGTTGAGTTCAAAGGATTCATACCAATGTTCGATGCGCGGTGCAACGGCACGAAGGAAAAACTCGCGAGTCCCTGAACCTGATTCACGTAAAATCCAATGGCTGTCTTCTAAATCGCTTAAAGTTACTTTTTCTTTTGCAACGAGAGGATGTTGATTACTCACAATAATACACATTTCATCGCTGCTAAACTGACTCGAAATGAGTTCAGGGTGTAATGTTTTTCCTTCAATTAGCGCGATATCAAGTTCATAATCCACCAACTTTTGACAGATCAGTGCACTGTTTGAAATGAACAAGCTTTGATCCTGATGTTGAGTTCGTTCGCGAAAGCCTGACAAAATAAACGGTGCGACCTGATTACCAATCGTGTCACTCGCGCCGACCTTTAGATTGCCACTTAAAGGCTGATCATCACGGAACAAAACATCAATACCAGCAGCACGATGTAATATCTCATCCGCCAATGGAAGTAACTTATGTCCCTCTTGGTTGAGAATTAATCGGTTGTTGACCCGGTCAAATAGAGAGTGGCCGAGTTGCTTCTCCATTTCGCCTAGTGCCATGCTGACAGCGGCCTTAGACAGAAACAGAGCCTCAGAGGCAGCAGTCAATGTCGAGTGCTGAGTGATAGTGACGAACACTTTGAGCTGTTTTATTGAAATATTAGCCATCAGATCCCTAGTTTAACTCTGCTGGTGAAAATGGGTTTTGTTCATTATTTGTGAACACTTGTTATATATAATTGGATATTGTTTAACGAAGTGCAAGCGTATTATGGCTTCAACAAGCTGATGAGTTCACAAGTTTTGTGAATTAAGTTTAAGAGAGGCTGACATGATTCAACGTATTAAATATAGATTAACAGGAGCTCCAACACCCATGGCAGGGTTAGGCCTAGCAATAGCAAGCTTAGGCTGGAGCTGGGAAAATGTTTTAGACTGCAATGGTTATGCTCAATGGTTTAGTGCCGCAATTGGTGGAGTATTACTCACAATTCTAGCTATCAAATTTTTAGTCCACGGCCACCTATTGCGTCAAGACCTTGCTCACCCAGTTGTAGGAAGTGTTGTCCCAACATTTGCGATGGGGGTTATGGTAGTTTCAAGCTCAATTGGACACTTTTACCCACAAGCTGGCAATGCAATTTGGCTAGCGGCTGTCGTACTACACGTCGTGTTTTTAGTGAGTTTCTTTTACCACCGTGCAAAAGACTTTGAATTACACCACATGGTACCAAGTTGGTTCGTTCCACCTATCGGCATCGTAGTTGCTGATGTGGCTTTCTCTGGTGAACCTTCATTACAATGGATAGCAGATTCGGTTCTGTGGTTTGGTTTGGCATCTTATGTCGTCATGCTACCTATGATGATTTATCGCCTAATCTTTACTAATGAAGTTCCAGATGCAGCAAAACCAACTATTGCGGTAATGGCTGCCCCTGCAAGTGTTTCATTGGCTGGTTATTTAGCGGTGAGCCCTGAACCATCTCCAGTTATCATTGGTATGTTGTTTGGTATTGCGGTTCTGATGACATCGATAATCTACGTAGCGTTTCTAAAGCTTATGCGTTTACCATTTAGCCCTGGCTATGCAGCGTTCACTTTCCCACTAGTGATTAGCGCAACGGCATTATTTAAAACGGCTGACTGGATGGAGAGTGTTAATGTAGCGAGCGAGTATGTAGCGCAAGTGAATGGGTTGGCGGACATTGAGCTAATGATTGCAACGCTTGTCGTCAGCTATGTAGCTATTCGTTACTACATGAACTACAAACCACATCGTGTTCTAAGTTCGGTAAGCGGTAAATTGTAATCCGCATTAGTTCAAAAGATAAACGGACCTTAAGTTTTCAGTATTTCATAAGCTTATATTCCTAATCCAAACACGGCACTTATGCTAATCTGGCTTTATATTGTGGCAAGATTAGCGTGAGTGCACTTTGTTTACTGTTTACCATTCCAATAAAGTTGATACTTTAAAAATCCTTCTCGTTCACTTAATCAAAAGTGACCCTTTAGCCAATCCCTTCGCAAAAGAGCAGATCTTGGTTCAGAGCCCAGGTATGTCTCAATGGCTTAAGATGGAACTCGCCAAAGAGTTTGGCGTAGCAGCAAATATCGACTTCCCACTTCCAGCAACCTTCATTTGGGATATGTTTACCCAAGTGCTTCCTGATGTTCCTAAACGCAGTGCTTTTAACAAAGAAGCGATGACGTGGAAGCTGATGAGTTTGCTACCCGCTAAGCTTGACCACCCTGATTTTCTTCCTTTACAGCGCTATCTTGAAAACGACGAAGATGATTCGAAGTTGTACCAATTGGCAGAAAAAATTGCCGATATCTTCGATGGCTATTTAGTGTATCGACCTGAATGGATGGCGATGTGGGAAGCGGGAGAGCCCGTTGCAGAACTTATCGATGAGGAAGGGCAGCAAGAGCACCCTTGGCAACCGATTTTGTGGCAAGCGCTCTATGATCAAACTCTGTCACAAGGCCAATCTAAATACCACCGTGGTAACTTGTATCACGACTTTATTGAAGCGCTAGCCAATCAACAGGGCCAACTGCAGCATCTGCCTAAGCGCTTATTTGTGTTTGGTATTTCTTCTTTGCCTCCTCGTTATATGGACGCGTTGAAAGCGCTAGGTGAGCAGATTGATGTGCACTTGATGTTTACCAACCCAAGTAAGCCTTATTGGGGAGATATCAAAAGCCTCAAAGATTTAGCAAGATTTGAGGCTAAGCAACGTAAAAAGCTCGCTTTGTCTAACAATATGCTCTCATCAGCTGGCTCGTCTTCCTTAATGGAAGGGGGGAAATATGAAGTGCATGATGAACTGCATATTGATAATGCCATTGGAAATAACTTATTAGCTTCGATGGGAAAATTAGGACGAGATAACTTACTTTTGCTCTCTGAGGGAGATACTGAGGAGTATCAATTTTTTATTGATGTAGAGCGAGATGGCTTATTGCATCAAATTCAAAGAGATATCCTTGAATTGGAAGAGCATCGCAATGATGAAATTTTAGACTCCAGCCTCCATAAACAGGTGGTTGAGCTTGGCGATCGTTCTCTGACTGTACATGCGTGTCACAGCCCAATGCGTGAGGTTGAAGTCCTTCATGATCAGCTGTTGGCAATGTTTGATGCTGACCCGACCCTGAAACCGCGCGATATCATCGTGATGGTGTCTGACATTAATGCTTATAGCCCAGCGATTCAGGCAGTATTTGGTAATGCCCCGGGTGAGCGTTATATCCCTTACTCGATCTCTGATAGAACCGCCGACCAAGAAAGCCCAATTCTGACCGCCTTCATGCAGCTGGTCGCGCTACCGAATACGCGTTGTTTAGCGTCTGAGTTACTAGAGCTATTAGAAATCCCTGCAATGATGGCGCGCTTTGGTATTGATGAGTTTCAATTCGAGCAAGCCAAGCAGTGGGTTGAAGAAGCGGGTATCCGTTGGGGTGTTGATGCTTCAACTGCGACAGAATTTGATCTACCTGCGACCGAACAAAATACTTGGCTATTCGGTATTCAGCGCATGCTCTTAGGCTATGCGATGTCGGATTCTGCAGGTTTGTTTGAAACTGAACACTCTCCAATTGCCGCTTACAATGAAGTTCAGGGTATTAACGCCGAACTTGCGGGTAAATTAGCGCACTTTATCGATCGTATTGCCCATTACCGCCAGCGTCTGACTGAAACACAATCAATCGATATGTGGCGTGAAACCTTGCTGCAAATGATTGATGATTTCTTTGCGGTTGAGCTGGAAGGCGAGGTGGTGCTCAAATCGATTCGCGATGCACTTTCACAACTGAATGAACAGCTTGATGATGCCTTATACGAACAAGAACTGTCGCCAAGCATCATTTATCAGTACCTAAATAATAAACTGTCGGGCGCCCGTATTAGTCAGCGTTTCTTAGCGGGGCAAGTTAACTTTTGTACCCTGATGCCGATGCGTTCTATTCCGTTCAAAACCGTTTGTCTGTTGGGCATGAATGATGGTGTTTACCCTCGTTCAATGCCGCCAGAAGGTTTTGACCTGATGAACGGGCGCACTCGTCCCGGTGACCGTTCTCGTCGTGATGATGACCGCTATCTATTCTTAGAGGCGATGCTGTCGGCGCAAGAGTGTTTATACATCAGCTATGTCGGCCGTTCGATTCAAGATAATACCGAGCGAGTGCCGTCGGTGTTGGTTTCTGAATTGATAGAGTACTGCCAACAGAACTACTGCCTAAGTGAAGACCAAGCACTACCAAGTGACGATTCTGGTATCAACCTGACTCAAGCGATCAGCTTTGAGCACACCATGACACCGTTCAGCCCCGCTGCGTTTACTCAAGGTGATGCGAGCCATGTATTGAGTTATGCCAAAGAGTGGTTACCTGCGGCTAACCGTTCAGGTGAACGCAGTGGTGAATTCAATCGTGCATTGGACGACTATTTGTTGGGTGCAACGTATCCGTTAGAACTCGACTTGGTTGAGTTGCAGCGTTTCTGGCGCTTACCGGTGCAATACTTCTTTAATCGTCGTCTAAAAGTCGTGTTTGAGCCTCCTCTTCCGGTAATGGAGGACGATGAACCATTCGTACTCAATGGGCTAGAGAGCTTCCAGCTTAAAGATGCGCTGCTGCAAGTGTTGCTGGACCATCCTGAAGGTGCAGATGAAGCGGTGCGCCTGTTTGTCTCTGAGCAAAAAGCACAAGGTCGATTACCTGTTGGCGCTTTCGGTGACATCGAATTTGAAACCAACCGTGTTCAAGCGGAAGACTTAGCCAAAGAGATTCGATTTGTGAGCGGTTCGCCGCAGCAAGATCTCGAAGTGAATATCGAGTTTGACGTGTTAGGCGAAGGTAAGCCTGTTCGCTTGATGGGGTGGTTAACTCAAAACTATCAATCAGGTCTAGTGCGTTTTCGTAGCGGAAAAATACGCTCTCAAGATTACTTGGCAGCGTGGATTGACCATCTATCCTGCGCTGTTATGGGACACGGAAAAACGACTCATATTATTGGCTATGACAGAAAAGAGGGCGTGGTTCACCAAACGCTACAGCCTATTGGTGATGCACAGCAGGCGAGAGGTTTGCTGGCAGAATTAGTACGACTGTTTTATCAAGGTATGACAGCACCGCTACCTTACTTCCCGAAAACCGCATTGGCTGGCGTTGAGGCTGGCTTTAGCCGTGGTAAGTGGATTGATGACGAAGAAAAGTCACTCAAGAAAATGGCCGATACCTTTAATGATAGCTTCGCCTTTACGGGCGAGGGCAGAGATACCTACATCTCACGAATTTGGCCTAAGTGGGATAATGAACTGGCTGCTCAATCACGTATGTACTCGACACTTGTGTTGCAGGCGGCAAGGTTGGCTGCAGCCGATCTGGAAGATCAGGAGTAGGTGGCTGTGATCGACAAGATCAATAGCGAGTGCGCTGAATTAATGAAAGACAAAAGAGAGTCGCTGGTAAGCGTTTGGGATGCTTACTTTCCAGGTGAAGTGAATCAAGTTACAGGAAATAAAGTGGCCGCCAGTAAATCATTATTAGTGTAGGGCGTTCGCTGTACGGCCACAGGTCAGAGGGACCATTATTCTGTGGTTCAAAGTAACGTCGTAAAGTACAAAACTCGTACGCGCTCCTGAACTCGTGGGCGCATAGTAGCGAGGCGATCCGAATTGATCCGTGAGAGAGATCGCACTAACTATTAACAAATTAGCGTAGGACGTAAATTGAATGACGTTTTCCACGCTAGGTCACATTTGTAACAACACATTTATCAGAAGGCAGTAAGGCATGACGACCACAAGCAGTGTTCAGGTAATCGCTCCAAAAACACTCGATACCATGACGTTTCCACTTCATGGCGCGCGTTTAATTGAAGCATCGGCGGGTACGGGTAAGACATTTACCATTGCTGGCTTGTACTTACGCTTACTGCTGGGGCACGGCACGGCCGCTCCACAAGGTGATCTGACGGAAGCCACACGACACCATGAGCCGCTAACCGTGGAGCAAATTCTGGTGGTGACCTTTACTGAAGCGGCAACGGCTGAGCTGCGAGATCGTATCCGTGCTCGAATCCATGATGCACGGATTGCGTTTGCACGTGGGCAAAGTGACGACCCAGTGATTGCGCCTTTGTTACAAGCCATCGATGATCATGCTGGCGCAGCTAAAACTCTGCTTAACGCTGAAAGACAAATGGATGAAGCAGCGGTCTACACCATTCACGGTTTCTGTCAGCGAATGTTGACTCAAAATGCCTTCGAGTCTGGAAGCCGCTTTGATAATGAATTTGTGACCGATGAAAGCCACCTAAAAGCACAAGTGGTTGCCGACTATTGGCGTAAACAGTTCTACCCATTGCCAATTCAATTAGCAGGTGAGGTTCGTAATATCTGGGGTTCTCCCGCTTCGCTATTAGCTGACGTAAATCGTTACCTGACAGGATCTCCGTTGAAGCTAACGGTAGATGCGATGTCTGGCGACCTGCAAACTCTGCACAATCAAAACCTAGATAAAGTGAAGCAACTTAAAGCGCTGTGGTGTGAATCCGAAGCGGATTTTTTGGCTTTGATCTCTGGCTCGGATGTGAACAAACGCAGTTACACCAAGAAGTCTCTGCCGACTTGGTTAGAAGCGGTGACTGCATGGGCACAAAGCGACACTCATGATTACCAGTTTCCAGATAAACTAGAGAAGTTCTCTCAAGCCACTCTAATTGAAAAAACACCAAAGGGCGCCGCGCCTCAGCACGCGGTGTTTGAGGCGATTGAGGACTTCTTAAATTCTCCAGCAGATCTAAAAGCTCCATTGCTAGCGCATGCGATTACCCATTGTCGAACTATGTTAGCCAAGGCGAAACAACAGAAGCAGTGGCTATCATTTGATGACTTGCTGACTCAGTTATCGGCGTCGATTGATGTCGATGAGCAATCATTGCTGGTGGAAAGAATTCGCACGCTTTACCCGGTGGCGATGATCGATGAATTCCAAGATACCGATCCGCTGCAATACAGTATTTTTAGCCGAATCTATCTCGATAACCCGCAGTGTGGTCTGTTTATGATCGGTGACCCGAAGCAGGCTATTTACGGCTTCCGTGGTGCGGATATCTTTACCTACATTAAGGCAAGAAGCCAAGTTAGTGCTCACTATACGTTAGGCACTAACTGGCGTTCGAGTGCTGATATGGTCAGCGCGGTAAACCAAGTGTTTATGAATTCAGATAGCCCGTTTATCTACGACCAAGACATTCCATTTCTGCCCGTCGCTGCCAGTCCATCGGCTGATAAACGTCAATGGGTAATGAACGGAGAAACTCAACACGCACTGACCTTTTGGCTACAAGAAGCAGAAGATAAGCCACTACCTAAAGGCGAATATCACAAGGCAATGGCAGAAGCGACGGCGAGTCAAATTCAAACCATTCTGGCCGCTTCTCAAAATCATCAAGCCTATTTTGATAACGGCAAAAAACAACATGCCGTGAATGCGGGTGATATTGCTGTTTTGGTTCGAACCGGTAGTGAAGGTCGCCTGATCAAGAACGCGCTATCGGAGCAAGGCATTGCGAGTGTGTATTTGTCCAACCGAGACAGTGTGTTTACCAGCTTGGTCGCGCAAGATATTCAACGCCTGCTACAAGCGGTGCTGACACCAGAAAACGATCGTGCATTGCGTGCCAGTTTAGCCTCCGAGTTGTTTGCTCTGGATGCGGCTTCATTGGATGAACTCAATAATGATGAGGTTGTGTGGGAAAACGTAGTTAACGAATTTCGAGAATATCGTAAGTTGTGGCTTCAGCGCGGCGTGCTGCCAATGCTTCGTAGCGTTATTAGCAAACGACATCTCGCTGAGCGCTTACTGGAAGAAGAAAATGGTGAGCGCTCACTCACTGATTTGATGCACATTGGCGAATTGCTACAACAAGCAAGGCAGGAACTCGACAGTGACTATGGCTTGCTGCGTTGGTTGGCAGAAGCGATTTCCGATGCTCAGAATGGTTTAGGTGGCAGTGAAGATGATATTCAACGCCTTGAATCAGAAAGAAACTTGGTTCAAATCGTTACCATTCATAAGTCGAAAGGCTTGGAATATGACCTGGTATTTTTGCCGTTTGTCGCGAGCTACCGTGAAGCGAGCGAAGGCAAGTTCTACGATCATGATTCAGATACTACCGTGCTTGATATTACTGGCAGCGACAGTGCCTTAGCACAAGCCGATAAAGAGCGATTGGCGGAAGACTTACGCTTGATTTATGTGGCGCTGACTCGTGCAGTATATGGATGTTTTATTGGTATGGCTCCTTTACGTAAAGGGCGTTCAACCAAAGAGCCAACTGGCGTTCACTTGAGTGCTATGGGCTATTTGGTTCAAAACGGACAAGAGCAAGGCATCGCCGAGTTGCATCAAGCTCTATCGGCTATTGAGGGTAAGAATTCCAGTGTGCTGTTAGCCGAAACACCTACCGCTCACGAACAAATTTTTGTGCAAACAGAGCAAGTGAGTGACGACTTACAGGCCAGTGAACTTAAGGCTTCAATTGACCGAGCTTGGCGTATTACCAGTTACTCGGGGCTTGTAAAGCAAGGCAGTCACGGTGCGAGCCATGACGCGACTATTGAGGTGTCTGGCTTTGATATTGACTCGGCGGATGAACAAGATGAGTCGGAATTGATTGAACCTGAACGTTCTATATTCACGTTCCCTCGCGGCGCTCGCCCGGGTACCTTCTTACACACCTTGTTTGAGGATGTTGAATTTACCGAGCCAGCAACCAGCGAACATAACACGCAAGTAATCACTCACTTATTAGAGTCGGAGCAATACGAACTAGAGTGGTTACCTGTGCTTCAACAACTGGTCGATACGGTGCTGAACACCGCGCTGGATGGTAAGAACTTAAAGCTAAGCGAGAAAGACTCAACGCAACGATTAGTCGAGATGGAGTTCTTGTTGCCGATCGAAGTGTTAGCCGCATCGGAATTGAATCAAACCATTCAGTATCACGATCCGCTATCAGCAAAAGCGGGTGACCTTGGCTTCCAAACCGTGCAAGGCATGTTGAAAGGCTTCATCGATTTGGTGTTCGAGCACCAAGGTAAATACTATGTCCTCGACTGGAAATCGAATCATTTAGGTGATGACGTTGCCGTCTACCATGGTGAGGCATTGAAATCGGCTATGGCCGACCACCGTTACGATCTTCAATATCAAATCTATGCGTTGGCATTGCACCGCTTCCTACGCAGTCGCGTTGCAGATTACAGTTATGAACAACATTTCGGTGGGGTTTATTACTTGTTCCTAAGAGGAATGGATGGCCAATCACAACAAGGTGTTTTCTCGGCTAAACCAACATTGGCTTTGCTCGATGAAATGGATCAATTGATTGACGGTAAAGTGATAGACAGACGTTCAGCACAATTGAATGACGATGAAACTGGACAGATGGGGCTTTTATAATGACAACGACGACCACTAATACCAGCGTAGAAGCAGCGAACTCTGTAAAGCCAGTTTCACTTATCCCTGAACAGCTCATGGATGTACTCAAGTTCCTTGCGGATAAGGGCTCGATTCGTCAGCTGGATTATCAGTTTGCCCGTTTTATTTCGCAGCAAGCCACGAGTCATTCTCAAGAGATCGGTTTTCTCGCTGGGTTGGTGAGCCATGAGTTGGGCAAGGGTCATATTTGTACTCAGCTTATACAGCAGTATACGGTAGGCCCTGAACAAACGGCGGATCTTGCTCAGTTACTTGGGTTGTACGGTGAAACTGCCCTGCAATTGAATCAAAAGTTATTAGGTATTGATTGGGTGGCGGTACTTCAATCGTCAAACCTAGTAGGTACAACCAATGACTGTGTTAAGCCGCTGATGTTTGATGGACAGCGTGTCTACTTACAGCGTTATTGGAACTACGAAGTTGTGTTGGCTGAGACCTTAAACCGTTTAAGTAAGCCAGTAGAGTTCAATACTGAACAGAAGAAGGCACTGACTGAAACGCTCAATCAACTATTCGCACGCAGTTACCATTTTCTGTTTAATGCCTTAGCGAAGGCTGAAGCAAACCAACAAACGTCTCAAGTGTTTCGCCAACAACTGGTGTGTGACCATCTAGATATTGTCGACGAACATGTTTTGGATTGGGGCGCGATAGACCAAGCGATTGTTCAAGCTAAACAAGTGACCGATTTAGATGTGCTGGATAGTCTAGTGCCGTTATCTGTTTGTTTGAATTGGCAAAAAGTGGCGGCAGCGGTGGCGTTAAGTCGTCGCTTTGCGGTGATTTCTGGTGGGCCGGGTACTGGTAAAACGACCACGGTAACTAAGTTGCTTTCGGCTATGGTCGAGCAATCGCTCAGCCAGGGTAAAACACCGACAATTAAACTGGTGGCACCTACAGGTAAAGCCGCGGCGCGTTTAACCGAGTCGATCGGTAAAGCGATTGAACAGCTGCCATTAGCGCCTGAAGTGAAAGCCAATATACCAACGGAATCGAGCACCTTACACAGATTACTCGGTGCGATTCCTAACCGTGCTGAGTTTAGACATAACCGACGCAATCCACTCCACCTTGATATCTTGGTAGTGGATGAAGCTTCTATGGTTGATCTGTCGATGATGTATAAGCTGGTGGATGCACTTCCGGAGCACGCAAGGCTCATCTTATTGGGTGATAAAGACCAACTCGCTTCAGTAGAGGCAGGTGCTGTGCTCGGTGATATCTGTTCATTCAACTCTGCAGGGTACAGCGCAGCGCAAGGCAATTTGATTGCGGAGATGACAGGCTTTGATGCGATCGCTAATCCAAGACAAGACAAAGCTGGAGCGGTGAATTCGCCTGCGATTGCAGACAGCTTGTGTATGCTGCAGAAGAGTTATCGTTTCGATGCGCGTTCCGGTATTGGTCAGCTGGCAAAAGCAATCAATAATGGTTCTGCGAATCAAGTAGATCAAGTGTTTGCCAAAGGTTTTGGCGATATCGAAAATCATCCTCTATCGAGCGACAGCTATAACTTGATGCTGCGTACTTTGGTTAACGAGTATGGTGCGTACCTCAATAGAATGAATGCGCCGTTGGAAGAGTTAGAAACTCAAGAAGCACGCGCAAAATCAGTGCTCGATTTGTTCAGCCAATGCCGACTGTTGTGTTCCATTCGTGAAGGGGATTTTGGTGTTAAAGGCCTCAACCACAGAATTGAAAGAGCACTGGCCGCAAGGCGTTTGGTGAGCCCTCATAATGATGAGCTGTGGTATCACGGGCGACCTGTCATGGTGACTCGAAATGATCATGGCTTGGGTTTGTATAATGGTGATATTGGTATCTGTATGCTTGAGGCGGATTCTAGTCAACCTGACTTAACCCCTCGTTTGAAGGTCTATTTTGAGTTGCCAGATGGCAGTGTGAAAGCCGTGCTGCCAAGCCGAGTTCCCGATCATGAAACAGCTTATGCAATGACGATACATAAATCTCAGGGTAGTGAATTTGATCTGACCTTAATGATCTTGCCGCCAGATTTCAGCCCTATTTTAACGCGGGAGCTTATCTATACCGGTATTACACGTGCGAAGAAACGACTGATGATGTTCAGCGATACCAACGTGTTGAAGCGTGGGATTAAGGTGAAAACAGAGCGAGTGAGTGGTTTAGGCAGTCGTTTAACGAATTAGTCGATAATGGACGCTAGAGAAGGGCTTGCACTTAGAGCTAGATAAACACAAAGCAACCATCCCTGGTTGCTTTGAACGTTATTAAGGCTCTTTGCTTAAAAACGCTCGAGTAAACGATATGTGGTTTATCTTGTATTTTGCTTGGCAATTCAAAATAAACTCTTTTAGATTCTCGCTAACAGGGAACACGCAGTGTACGTCTAGCCCTTCTAAGAATTGGTTATCAGCCATATCCCAAAAACTTTGCAGCGAGTTACAAACAATGGTTCTCATATCAATGTTGCTCTTTTTGCTGTTTATATTAACGAGCAGAGCTAATGTTAGCGTGCTGACCGTCAACGGGTATAGCAATCCGTGCAGTGACCACCTCAATGAGTTCGATATGACTATCGAGATGGCAATTCCAATATAAACATTTGTTAAGATTATTAAAGCGTTTAAATTCTATACAATTATACGTGTGAGTGAAAGTGCATAGTTGATGAATCTCATATAGAAAACGATTACATTTGCAATTATTTTTCTTCTGAAGTGAGATTGTGCTCCAAAACTTTATTTATACGTTGAGCGCCAAGATCTTTGAGTTTCTCTGATAGTTGTATAACCCTTGTTTTTCCATCGGCAATTCATCAACCGCTATCTCGTAAAAGCCTTGTTCACGGAACCAGTGAAGGCTGTGCGTAGTAAGGACAAAGATCTGGTCGATATCACGAGATTTTGATTGGTGGCGCATGTAATCCAGCAGCAATTGCCCACGGTTTCCATCGCGATAGTCAGGGTGAATCGCCACACACGCCATCTCTGCCATGTGATCTTCCGGATACGCATATAGTGCAGCGCAACCAATAATCAGACCGTCTTTTTCGATGATCGTAAAACGGTGAATTTCTTGTTCCAATTGTTCTCTTGAACGACGAACAAGAATGCCTTGTTCTTCCAAAGGACGAATAAGGTCAAAGATGCCACCAATATCGTCAATCTGAGCTTGTCTTACTTGCTCAGCACTCGCCATAACCACTTGGGTCCCAATACCATCAAAAGAGAACAATTCTTGGATTAACGCGCCATCTACCTTGTAGCTGATTAGATGACAACGAGGCACCCCGGCACGACAAGCGGAGATCGCTCCTTTCAAGAAGCGCAGTGTTCCTGTGCTCATGTCTTCGGCAGGGTTTTGAGATTCCGTTAATCGTTCTAGAATTTGCTTGGCGTCTTTTGGGAAGAGTTCGGCGAGCACATTACCGCGTTCATCTGTTACCCCTTGTTCGGAGCAAAAGCCAATCAGCTTGTCGGCCTTTAGACGAATAGCAACTTGGGTCGCGACCTCTTCAGAAAGTAGGTTAAAGCTTTCGCCTGTCACGGAGCTGGCAATAGGGCCAAGCAGTACAATTGAACCTTGGTCAAGTGTGCGATTGATCCCTTCGATATCGATTCGACGAATACGCCCGCTGTGGCAATAATCCGTACCGTCATCCACGCCAAGCGGTTGAGCCGTAATGAAGTTACCACTCATCACATTGAGTTGAGTGCCTGCCATCGGGGTGTTGTTTAAACTCATCGAAAGTCGAGCAGTGATGGCAAGTTGTAGTTGGCCAGCAGCCTGCATAGCGACGCCCAGAGAATATTCATCAGTGACCCTAATATTCTTGTGATAAGGCGTATGGCAATCTTGCTTAGCGATCAATTGGTTGATCTGCGGTCTTGCCCCGTGAACGAGAACAATTTTTACTCCAAGGCTGTGGAGTAAGGCTATATCACTAATAATGTTACCAAAGTTCCTGTCGGCAACGGCTTCGCCTCCCAGCATAATGACCATGGTTTTGCCTCGGTGAGCATTGACATAAGGGGTTGATTGTCTGAAACCTTTTACTAGCGCTGTACTTCTTAATTTCACAGAACAAGTCCATTTTGTTTATTTATTCGATAATTTAGCATTTAAATTCAAATGTAAACAACACCTTTTTGGAATAAAGCGCAAACTATTCTTATCTAGGCTTCAATATATAAACTGTCTCAGTGTAGAATGCGCATAGCATCCTTATGAGTAGTCACCGAATGCAACAAGCTCCAGCGACAAACAACAAAATCGATGAGATAACCAAAGGTCTCTACAGCGAAGCTGATCAGCGCAATCAATCTAAGTTGAAGCGTAAGATCATTGAACGTTGTTTAATGGTTCTAGCTTTGGTGGGTTCGTTTGCGGTGGTTTCTTTGTTCGGCGATGTGCTTTCCCGAGTGCAAGATGCGGCGACGCCCGACAATCTGATATACGGTACTTGGATAGAGCAGGATGTTGCACATTATGCGACGGATGAGTTTGTTCTGAATGCTAATGGTGTATCAGTTCGTGGGTCTGTTGTTTCGACGAGCTTTGACTTTGACGGTAACTACTTTGAATACAAGGCGGGTGATAAAACCTATCGCTTCCGCATGACCAATTCTGACAATACAGAAATGGTGCTCGATTCTGACAGTCACTACAATCCCATCTTCCGCCTTAAAGGCCATATCGATAACTCCGTCCGATAGGTTATCTTATTGTAAACTCTTACAATCTACGATTGTGTTATCTGACTGTTTTTGTCATCCTCGATGCATAGAATTTTTAGGATGACTCTTGTGATTAAAAAATGGCTTCCCCTAGTCGCTGCCTCTTTGCTATTTGGCTGTGCTCAACCCACTGATCTTGCTCAACAACATCTTGATGACGAATTTTCTCGTACCTTGAATAAGGTCGATCAGGTTGAATCCAATAAACCAAGAGACTACACCGCATTTGCAGAGCAAGCTGAGATGGTGGTTTCTAAATCCCCTTCGATGGCTAAAATCTATGAGCCGCTTTATCAACAACTCAATGAGTGGGCGATGCTGAGTGGAGATCCAAGCGAACTCGCTAATTTTGGCGTTCAAACTGCTCAACTAGGCGGTGGTGATAAGCAAGGCAATGTTTTATTCACTGGCTACTTTTCTCCTGTGATGGAACTGCGCCACGAAGCGAATGAAGAATACCGTTATCCTGTTTACGGGCTTCCTGAGTGTGGCAAAGAGTGTCCAACACGCGAAGATATTTACAACGGTGCATTAGAAGGTCAAGGCCTTGAATTAGGTTACTCAGCAAACCGTATCGACCCATTTATGATGGAAGTGCAGGGCAGTGGATTTGTGCACTTCGGTGATGATGACACGCTGCAGTATTTCGCATACGCGGGTAAGAATAATAAAGCTTATGTGAGCATTGGCCGTGTTCTGATTGAACGAGGCTTAGTTCCACGCGAAAAAATGTCGCTAAAAGCAATCAAAGAGTGGGTATTGGCAAACGACCCTGAAGTAGTGAAAGAGCTGCTTGAACAAAACCCATCTTTCGTGTTTTTTGAAGCGAGAGACGACCTATCTGTGATAGGTAGCGCGGGCATTCCTCTATTACCAATGGCGGCGGTAGCGGGCGATCGCTCTATCTTGCCTATGGGTACGCCGATTCTTGCTGAGGTTCCATTACTGAATGCTGATGGTACTTGGAGCGGTGCCCACCAACTAAGACTGTTACTGGTTTTGGATACGGGCGGCGCGGTTAAGCAAAACCATTTGGATCTTTACCACGGCATGGGCCCACGAGCAGGTACCGAAGCGGGCCATTACAAGCATTTTGGTCGTGTGTGGAAGCTTGGCTTAGATGGCAGCGCAACCGAAGCGCCTTGGGCTTTGCCTCCTGAAAAGGTTGAGTAAGCGACAATAAAATAGGGCATTGAAAGCGAATCGCTAATCCCCTAGACTTTTTATTCAAGAGTGCGTATAAAACGCACTCTTTTCTTTTTCTCAGAAATAAATTGGCGGCAACAATGCGTGAATTGACCACTCCAGCTTCAGAAAACTATGACCAACGATTTGGTGGCACTCGTCGCCTATATGGCAATAGTGAAGTCGATATACTTAGAGCAGCACACGTGTGTGTGATCGGTATTGGTGGTGTAGGTTCATGGGCGGTTGAAGCGCTTGCTCGTACTGGTTTAGGTGAGCTGACTTTGATCGATATGGATGACGTGTGTGTAACTAACATTAACCGTCAGATCCACGCAATGTCGGGTACCGTTGGTAAAAGTAAAATCGAAGTGATGGCAGAGCGCGTTAAGCTGATTAACCCTGAGTGTAAAGTTAACCTGGTTGACGACTTCATCGGCCCAGACAATCAGGCTGAATACCTATCGAAAGAGTTCGACTTTGTGTTAGATGCGATTGATAGCATGAAAGCTAAGGCTTCACTGTTGGCATATTGTCGTAGCAACAAAATTAAGGTGATCACCACCGGTGGTGCGGGTGGTCAAATCGATCCCACTCAAATCAAAGTGGCTGATCTGACTAAGACGATTCAAGATCCGCTAGCGAAGAAGCTAAAAGATACCCTTCGTCGTCATCATAACTTCCCTAAGAATCCAGCACGTAAGTTTGGTATCGATTGTGTGTTCTCAACTGAACAGCTGAAATACCCTCAAGCTGACGGCAGTGTATGTGCTGCGAAAGCGACAGCAGAAGGTCCAAAACGCATGGATTGTGCGACGGGTTTTGGTGCGGCAACGGTTGTAACAGCGACGTTTGGCTTTGTGGCTGTTTCACGTATCGTCGAAAAGCTGATTCAAAAGCACGCTAAGTAACGTCTTCTACTCAATTAACAATCGACTGGATATTAAAATGACCACATTCCCAAGCTCTCCATTCGGCACTGAAATTACCAGTGATGATATTGTCGCGAAAATGCAGACATTCAGCGGCTGGGAAGACCGTTATCGCCAAGTGATTCAATGGGGTAAGAAACTGCCAACGATGCCTGATGAACTGAAAAGTGAGCAGGTGATTGTCTCTGGCTGTGAAAGCCAAGTGTGGTTGGTTTCTCAGAATATCGATGGTGTTTGGCACTTTTGTGCTGATTCTGATGCGCGTATCGTTCGCGGTCTGATTGCATTAGTAATGGCTGCGTATGATGGAAAAACATCAGAGCAGGTTCAAGCGTTCGATATTGATGGTTACTTTGAACAAATCGGTCTAATTACCCACCTTAGCCCATCTCGCGGTAATGGATTAAAAGCGATTGTTGAGCAAATCAAGAACCTCGCTAACTTGTAATTGTCTCCATACATTTTTATCGTAGTGCTTTAAAGAGATTCCAGATACTTCGTTCCTCAGTTCTGGAATGACGATTTCTAACTGTATTTCGTCATTCCCTAAAGCGACGAAGGAGCGTAATAGGGAATCTCGTTTGGATAGTATTGCTATTAGAGATTCCAAATACTTCGTTCCTCAGTTCTGGAATGACGATTTCTAACTGTGTTTCGTCATTCCCTAAAGCGACGAAGGAGCGTAAAAGGGAATCTCGTTTGGGTAGTATTGCTATTAGAGATTCCAAATACTTCGTTCCTCAGTTCTGGAATGACGATTTCTAACTGTGTTTCGTCATTCCCTAAAGCGGCGAAGGAGCGTAATAGGGAATCCCGTTTGGATAGTATTGCTATTAGAGATTCCAAATACTTCGTTCCTCAGTTCTGGAATGACGATTTCTAACTGTATTTCGTCATTCCCTAAAGCGACGAAGGAGCGTAATAGGGAATCTCGTTTGGATAGTTTGCTATTAGAGATTCCAGATATTTCGTTCCTCAGTTCTGGAATGACGATTTCTAACTTAGTCTCGCCACTCCCTAAAGCATATCAACGGCTTTTTCTATCGCAGCTGTAAGCTTATCAACGTCATCCATGTTGTTGTAAATACCAAATGAAATTCGAACCGTGCCTTTCACATTAAGTGCATCCATTAATGGGTGAGCACAATGATGTCCTGCACGTACCGCGATACCTTGCTGATCCAAAAGCGTCGCTATATCCTGATGGTGAACACCATCCATCACAAAAGTAATCACACTTGCGTTGGGTTGATAACCCAATACCTGAATATCATCCAGTTTACTGAGTGCAAGATAAGTCTCGTGCTGAAGCTGGTGGATATGATTTTCGATATCTTGCTGAGCAAAACCACTTAACCATTCTATTGCGGTACTTAATGCTATCGCTCCCGCCACGTTTGGCGTGCCCGCTTCAAATTTTCCCGGCAGTTCAGAAAAGGTAGTGCCAGAGAAAGACACGCGTTCAACCATCTTGCCACCACCATGCCAAGGTGGCATCGCGTCTAGCAATTCAAGCTTGCCGTAAAGCACCCCAATACCAGCGGGAGCATAGAGCTTATGTCCAGAGAACACGTAGAAATCAGCCCCTAAAGCAGCAACATCAACGGGCTCATGAACGATACCTTGCGCGCCATCGACCACAACAATTGCATTCATTTTATGTGCTTTCTCGATAACTGTTTCAATGGGCTGGCGAGAACCCGTAACATTGGTTATCTGAGCCAGAGCAACAATCTTAGTTCGTTCATTCAAAAGGGCGTCAAACGCAACAACGTCAAAGTCACAATCTGATGTCATTGGTACTTTCACGACTTTAGCACCGGTTTGTTCAGCCACAATTTGCCAAGGCACGATGTTGGCGTGATGCTCCATTTCACTGACTAAGATCTCATCGCCAGGTTGAAGCGTGCTTCTTGCGTAAGTTTGTGCGATCAGGTTAAGTGCTTCGGTTGCACCACGAGTCCAAATAATCTCTTTTGACGATGTCGCGCCAATAAACTGAGCGACCTTGTCTCTAGCCGATTCAAATTGACTGGTTGCTTGAGCTGTTAAGCTATGACTGCCACGGTGAACATTGGCATTTTGCTTGGAGTAATATTGGCTAATAGCATCAATAACCACCTGAGGTTTTTGTGTCGTTGCCGCGCTGTCTAAGTAAATCAACGGTTGTTGGTTGATGGTTTGTGATAGCGCAGGAAACTGCTCTCGGATGTGATTGATATCAAGCATCTATTCTTACCTAAATCTTGGAAATTGGTGCCAGCGTCATGCTGATCAGTATCGTTATTTTATCGCGACTTGTTAACCGTTGCTGACTAATCTTGATGATTCCAGCTATTTTCTTGTGCTTTAACCTGATCGAAGAGTTTTTGGTTAACAGGAACCTCTATCTGATGCTTAAGTGCCGTCTTTATTAGGTGTCCGGTAATGAAGTCGATCTCTGTCTTTCGTTGGTAAAACACATCTTGCTTCATTGAGGAATTGTTCTTTGCTGTCGCTTGAATAACCTTGTTGACGCTTGTCTCTAATTCGTCAAATGAACAAGTAATACCTTCAGCCTGCATCACTTGCATGAGTTCTTTAATTATAGAACTCAGAGCTTCGCTAAATCTTTTGTCAGCAAGCTCTCCGTTTTTGATCTGTTCCAACCCGGTCAGTGGGTTGATGGCACAATTGATGGCGAGCTTAGTCCATAGCGCCGTTTTTATTTCAGGATTCCAACTCACGGTAGGTAAAGCGTGTTCCAACACATCAACTAAAAAAGTGCACTGTTGACCTTTGAGGTTAAAAGCACCCAACTGGGTTTGTCCGATTCCTGTATGGGATACATTGTTGCGATTGGGTTTGAATGCCGCTTGGGTGGTGGTCGCCAATACTACTGGGTGAGCATCAATTTGAGTCTCTATATGGTCGACCGCGCCCATTCCATTGTGCATGAACATGAGAATGGTGTCAGGGTCTAGGTGTTGAAGCAGTGGAGTGGTGGCTTCTTCTACTTGCCAAGCTTTGACCGTGAAGATCACTAGGTCACTTTCTGATAGCTTCTCGATATTGTTGTTACTGAAGGAAAGTGAAGCTTGTCCATCAAGCGATACGTCAATTGAGTTATCAGTGGAGCGACTCCACAAAGACACATTATGACCCGCTTGAGAGAGTTTGATAGCCCACAAAGAGCCGATAGCTCCAGGCCCAATAATTGAGATGTTCACAGCAATACCGAGATAAGAAAGTGATGCTGCAAGGATAACGAGGCATTAAATGAAAGCAATAAAAAATGGCACCCGAGGGTGCCATTTTGGAAACTTTCTTAGAAGTTCTATTAGAATTTGTAAGTTACTGCTACGTAGTGACCTACGCCTGAAGACTCAGCTTGTGCTGATGCATTCCATGGAAGGCCTTCGCCATCTGCAAAACCGTATACATCTTTGTATAGTTTTAGACCGTAGCCAACTGCGAACTGATCTGAGTGCCAGTAAAGACCGTTGAACATTGCACCACCATTGCTTGATGTTGCATACCCTTTACCTTCATCCATACCGAATTGGTAATCGATGTAACCTTGGTAAGAGATGAATGAACCGTTCTCGAAGAAGTGGAAAGGTTTGAACCAGTTAGTCGAGATTTGGAAACCGTTCCAATCTTTTTTGTTTGAGTCGTATGTACCGTAAAGGTTTAGACCCATTTTACCGAACCATGGAACCATTACGTCAGAACCAAGACCAATTTTTTGAGTGTTAACACCAGGGCTACCATCGATACAACCTGTAGCATCACAGTTAGTAGCACCACCACCACCCCATTCCATAAGAGATGCAACGTATAGCTCTTGAACTGGACCAAAAGAAAGGTCTTTACCAGTTAGGCCATCGATAGACATACGAGGAGCAAACTTCATGAACATTTTTTCAGATTTTGCTTTATCGCTGCTTGAGTCCGACGTTAGGTTAAATACATCAACATAGCCGTAAAGATCGAAAATACCATTGCGACCACCAAACTCCATCTCTAGGTAATCATGAGTAGACTCAGAAACACCTTTCTCATTAAAAGCACCCATCAAGTTGAACTGTAGGAACTTGTAATCGTTCTTGTGGATGTCGCCGTCAGAATAATCCGCTGCCATTACTGGAGCAGAAGCTGCTGCTAGTAGGGCAAGAGTTAAAAGTGATTTACGCATAATGGAACTCTCTATGTTAAAAATGAATAACCCGCTAATCCGTGCGTGTTTATGATGTCCGAATGCCGAGCATAATAGCGATTTTGTTCTCAAATAAAAGTGAGACGCGATGAAAATTGCAATTATTAAGGTGAACTTGATCACACTAATGATCTAAATGATGGAACTTTAAGATGGCAATGCATCTTGATGCACCTCTAATTCTATTGATTTTGTGAAATTCGATTATTTTGTGGATAAATAGGTGAAATACTGCGCTAAGCAAACGATTCTACTAATTAGAGTGACATGCATATCAAAATCAACAGTATTCCTTTCTAAGCGTTTTCTCTTAAAAAATGACTCATTCAAACCACCTCTTAATCTTGTCTTTGATCTATTTTTGACCAACAGCGTAATGGAGTTGGAATCAATTGATGGACAACTCATGTGATGACTGCCTAGGGATTTGAACCTAGCTACTTTTTGAATCACGGAGAATTAAAGACAGTTCACTGCACTAGATTTTGAAATACTTTTTAAAGATTAGTTATTGGACTAATCATTTGTGTGACGAACTGGTCTAACTTTTTTGGAGAGAAGACCAATGAAATATTCACCTATACTCGCTGTAGCAATTTCAGCCCTATTTATTGTTGGGTGTGATGACGACGATGAATCAACAACTCAACTACAAGCTGTACATGCATCGCCAGATGCTCCTTTAGCTAACGTTCTAGTCAATAGTCAGGCTCGTTGGAGCGATGTCGATTATGCTCAAGCATCCGGATACGCCTCCGTAGGTCAAGGACAGACAACTCTTCAAGTCGATGTCCAACTCCCAGGTGACGAAGTGGCCACTGTTATCCCTCAAAGCCAATTCGATTTAAGCGGTGACTTAGATTACACCGTGATGATTGTAGGCGACGCCGATGGATCCAACAATCCTGTAGAGGCTTTGGTTGTTACTCGCCCTGCTGCAGGAACGGCAACCAGTTCAAGTCTAGATGTGCAAGTAGTACACGCGGCAACAGGAGTTGGCGATGTAAACCTATATGTGACAGGGCCGAGTGATCCATTGGGCGCACCGTTAGGGACTTTAGCTTATAAAGATTTTACTGACGTACTCAATATCCCTGCAGGACAATATCGTGTGAGATTAGAAACCGTGAGCGGCAGTGCTATTGCTTTTGACTCTGGAGAAATCACTCTGTCTGGCGGCAGCGAGCTAACGATTGCGGCTGTGCCAAGAGCTGACTCCAATAGCGCTTCCCCAGTAAAATTGATGGTGATGGATGGTAGTGGATCATCGTTAATCTATGACATGGCAGAAACTGCCGAAGTAAGAGTCGGGCATTTGGTCGATGGTGCTCCGGATGTAGACCCATTTGTAAATGGTTCGGCTTTTGCGCCTTTAGCTGATTTGATGTTCAAGGAAATCCGAGGATTTATCGATTTAGCTGTGGGAAGTTACGATATTGATATCTTTGCAGATGGTACTACAACTAATGCACTGATAGATGCAGATGGTGTCGCTGTATTTGCAGGTATGGATTACAGCATCTATGCGGTAGGGACAGTAAGTCCGCTCAACTTGGAACCTATGATTGTTCCTGAAAACCGTCGCCCGGTTGCGACCAGTGCAGTATTGAATATTACGCACGCGGCGGCTAATCCAATTGCGTCTTCGGTTGATATTTACTTGACCGAGAATACGGGTATTGCTGGCAGCACTCCTGCGCTGAGTGATGTGAAATTTAAAGATTATGTGAATGGAATTTATGTTGCAGCGGGAACCTATTATGTAACGATTACCGTTGCAGGTGACCCATCAACAATAGCGGTTAATTCAGCACAGGCGATATTAGCTGATGGCGTGGTGTATCAAGTTGTGGCGATCGACGATTCGGCTGGCACAGGCTTCAACCTTATTGTGAGTGATACAACAGACTAGTGTTTACTAAATCATTAGTGGCAAAGTAAAAGAGGGTAGCGTGATGCTACCCTCTTTCTATTTTGTCTTCTTTTTCTCTTATTCGTGGTTGGTTTTCGCTTTTTCTAGTAAATCTGTGAAAAAGTGGCGTAACGAATAGAGCATGATCAAACTTGGAATCACCATAAGTGCAGTAAGTATAAAGAAGGTTGACCAGTCATTGAGGTAATCAACCAACTCACCACTGAAGGAAGCCAGTGTGGTGCGACCGAAGTTACCTAAGGATGCGAGTAAGGCGTATTGTGTTGCCGAAAACGCTTGGCCTGTTAATAACGTTAGGAAAGAGACAAAAGCTACTGTTGAAAAGGCGGTCGTGAAGTTATCGACAATGATGGTTGCCAAGAACAAGGTCTCACTTGGGCCAGTCTGAGCGATCCACGCAAACATTAGATTACTGGCTGCCATTGCAACACCGCCAATCATCAGTCCGCGTACAATACCGAATTTCACATTGAAGACACTGCCTACCAAAGTGAAGAATATGGTTGCGCCCCAACCAATTAACTTCGAATAGTGGCCGATCTGTTCGTTACTAAAACCTATCTCTTTATAGAAGGTGATCGACATACGACCTAGGAAGGCTTCACCTATCTTAAATAGGAATACGAACAGCAGTAGGGTGATGGCAACTTGAACTCCGTTTCGTTTGAAGAAGTCATAAAACGGTTCTAACACGGTAACACTGAACCAAGCCACGACTTTCGAACCGATAACCTTATTGTGGCGTTGCTGAGCCTGTTCTTGCAGGGCTTCGCGTTGTGTGTTTGGCTCTCCGACAAAAAGCGTAAACAGCATTAGTACGACAACGACGCCTGCCATTCCGTAATACACACCATTCCAACCGATTGAGTCTGCGTTAATAAAGGCAAGGTAGCCTGGTAGAGAATACCCCGTCCACCAACCCATCACTGCCATTGCAGAAGCTTGCGGCAGTTTTGATGCTTCGGATTTTGGGAAGGTATCAATACGAAATGCATCAATCGCGATGTCTTGCGTGGCTGAGGCAATGGCAATAGCGAGCGCCAATATTGAGGTAAACGCCAAATTCTCTGCGGGATTGACGCCTGCGATGAACAAGGTACCGATTAAAACAATGGTTTGGCAGAAAAAGATCCAACTGCGGCGCTGGCCGAGTATTGCGTGAAGCACCGGCAGTTTTACTCGGTCTACCAATGGTGCCCATAGAAAGTTAATTGCATACACGGCAAACACACTACCAAAGTAGCCGATGGCAGCACGCGTTAAACCTGCATCTTTTAGCCAACCAGACATGTTGGATCCAATAAGAACCCATGGGAAGCCACTCGAACAGCCGAGCATAAACACCCAAAGTAGGCGTTTATCTAGGTAGCTGCGAAAAGTCTGCATCCAAGAAAGAGAGGGAGTGCCTGATGACATAGGGCGTCCTTGTGTAGAAAAACGCCCTTAAGAAATAAGGGCGTTAGATTGGATTACTTAAGAAGGGTCACTTTAGTGATGACGATTGGGTCGACTGGGATGTCTGACATGCGGCCCATTCGCTTGGTTGGAATCGTTGCCATCTTTTGAACAACATCAAAACCTTCAGTTACTTTGCCGAATACAGCGTAGCCTGGGTTGCCACCTTTTGCGTTCAAGAAGTCATTATCAGAGAAGTTAATGAAGAACTGACGAGTTGCAGAATCTGGCGCATTGGTACGAGCCATAGCGATTGTTGCTGTATCGTTCTTCAAGCCATTGCTGCCCTCATTCTTGATAGGAGCGTAAGTTGCTTGTTGATTCATCTCTTGATCAAAGCCGCCACCTTGCGCCATAAAGCCAGGAATAACACGGTGGAAGATAGTACCTTCGTAGCTGCCGTCTGCCACGTATTTTAGGAAGTTCTCCGCGCTAACCGGTGCTTGTTCTTGGTTAAGCTCAATAATGAAGTCGCCTAATGTTGTTTCCACGTTTACTTTAGGACCAGCCCAAACGCTCACACTCACTAGCATTAATGCGATAGAAGATAAAATACGACCCATTAGAAACGTTCCTTCATGTAAGTTTGTAGCTCTTGGTCGTTAGCGATCTCAGTAAGAACCAAGTTGATTACGTCATTAAGAACCATAGAGATGTCGTCGTTTGATGCGCTCAATGCACCAGTGCGTGTTGCAGTACCGTTGAATGTTTTAACTAGTTTGCCTTCAGGCGTTTCCGCGGTAACTTCAAGCGTTACTTTACCGTCCATTTTGTTTTCCATAATGGTGTGTTCTACGGTAACGAGTGCTTCTTGAATTTCTAAAACAATTGAGTTTTCACTGTTTACGCTTGCACGAAAACCTTGAGACTCTAACTGTTGAGCCACAGCGTTTTCTAGAGAAATACGCATGTTTTGCTTAGCGTGAATTGGCTGAATGTTTGAACGGCCACTATCAACCAATGCAACATATTGAGCGGCACGAACATCTTTACTGGTTAGTGTGTATGTTTTGCCTTGTACAAGGTTGCTTGAGCTTAGTGAAGCTTCTGGCATTACATTGATCTGTTCTTGCTGAGGGGCTGAACATGCTGTCAAAGCCATAATAGAAGCAGCCAAAATCAGTTTTTTCATTCCTTTATCCTTTCTAAATTCACACCAGAAGCTCGGTATCTTAAATTCTTGTGAAGTCGTTTCTGCTTATTTATTAAAATTCGCAGGTTCTCTTGTTGCTTGTAATATCTCAAATTTTTGGTTTAGTTCAAGCGTTTCAACGTTAGCTTCACCAAATAGTCTTGCTAGTTTGACATCGTATCCGAGGTGTCGGTTGCCAATAACAATTAATTTGCCTCCATTGCTAAGAACATGCTTTGCATCACAGAACATTTGCCACGCAATGTGATCCGTAATCGCTTGTTGTTGATGGAATGGAGGATTACACATCACTAAGTAGGTGCTGTTTTTCTTGAAGCCATCTAAACAGTTATTGGCGATGAACTGGAAGTTGCCTTCTTCACCAAGGTTATCCTTGACGTTTTGGCGCGCCGATTCCACCGCCATAAAGCTTTCATCCACACAGGTGATACGAGCTTGTGGGTTCAATTGCCCTGCTTTTACACTCAATACACCGTTGCCACAGCCAAGATCGATGATATGACGCAGCTCAGGATCTTGAGGGATGTGCTCTAGCATATAGCGAGCGCCCTGATCGAGTGCTTCCCCTGAGTAAACATTTGGTAAATTTTTCAATCGGATATCTTCACCGTCTACATCCCATTCAACAAAAGGCTCTACCGTTTGAATTGGCTGGCAGTTTGGAGATGAGAGTACTAAGCGGTGCTTTTTCTTCGCTAGTGATGTTTTGGTTTCGCCTAGGTATTTTTCGAATAGGTTAAGCGTAGAGGTGTGAATCTCTTTTACCTTGTTGACGCCAATCACTTGGCAGCCTTCAGGCAATGCTTGGCGTAGCTGGCTCAGTTGCCAGATTAGGTGACGATTTGTTTTTGGCAGCTGCATGATCACAAGATCGATACCGTGTGGGATATCATCCATCGTGTTCAAGAAGTTCACTCGGTTAGTTTGATTGCGCTGCAAGTTTTTCAGGGCACCACGGTGAGAGATAAATGAGTCGCTCATCATAGTGACATCATGATCTTTCGAGAACCAAGTCGATAGGGCACCGAAGCTATCGTTCATGATCAGGATGTGTTTGCCTGGTTCAAGGTTCATCTCTTCAACATGGCTAATAATGTATTCGTCGCCCGCATCCCAAGCTTGAAGGGTTTCATTTGAACGTTTCGGGAAACGATGTAAGGTCAAAGTTCTGTCGTGAAGGGTAAGTTCGGTTTTCATTGCTTGAGATACTTATGTAAGAAATAACAAAGATATTGTCTCAAATGCAGGCTGAACAAGATAGAAAAAACTCAACCAAACCTATGCCATTCGCTATCAAATATTCAGACACTCGACCTGTTAGGGTTTATACTCACCCCACGGATAATGCCAATACGTTATTAAGGAATCACAATGATCCAAGAAGTTATCGAAACAAAATTGCACAATGAGTTTTCACCAAGTCATTTAAACGTGGTTAATGAGAGCTATATGCACAATGTTCCGGCCGGTTCTGAGAGTCATTTTAAAGTGATTGTTGTCAGTGATGTGTTTGAAGGATTGCGTCTTATTGCTCGTCATCGAGCGGTAAATAAAGCTCTTTCAGAAGAGTTAGCGAATAATATTCACGCACTGTCCATTCACACTTATACAAAAGATGAATGGATGAAGCAGCTCGATAACGTGCCAGACAGCCCTATGTGTATGGGTGGTGGCAAGTAACAAAGCGAGCATATTGACAAAAGGTGGTGATGCCGCCTTTTTTGTCGCCAAACCTATGTGTTTTTCGTTGTTATATCACTCAAACTGATGGCAATTTGAACGACTAAAAATACCTACAATGAGTAATGTTTTTATTAACAGTGTTTCAACATAACTCGTAAAATAATAGTTTGTGACAGAGTATTAATCTCTTGTTTAAAACACGTTTCAAAAGCTATTTTATCTGTGCGGCTCGTCAAATTTATACATATTTGAGAGTCCATATGCTTCAAATCTCACCAAATAAACGCGGTATTCAAGTTATTGGTCATGGCATCAAGTTGTCAAAAAATGCTAGAATACGGCACCTGATAAATCTCACATAATCTTTGTGATGAGTTTATTAATGTAATGTTGCGATTTTGGTATCTCAAATTTACCAAAACCGGACACTGTAATGTCGTGTCTAAGGGCGATTTTAAAACGTCCCGAATTTACGCAATTAAAAGAATCTTTTTCCCGATAAAGTAGTGCAAGTGCGTATGATTACAATAAAGAAGGGTTTGGATCTTCCTATCGCAGGAACTCCATCCCAGGTGATTAATGATGGTAAGTCCATCACTAAAGTCGCCTTGCTTGGCGAAGAGTACGTTGGTATGCGTCCTACGATGCATGCTCGCGTTGGTGATGAAGTGAAGAAAGGCCAAGTTCTTTTTGCAGATAAAAAGAACCCAGGTGTTGTATTTACTTCTCCAGCAAGCGGTAAAGTTATTGAAGTGAACCGTGGTGCTAAGCGTGTTCTTCAATCAGTAGTGATTGAAGTAGCAGGCAATGAGCAAATCACGTTCAATAGCTATGAAGCTAACCAACTAGTAGGCCTTGACCGTGAAACGGTTAAAGCTCAGTTAGTTGAGTCTGGCGCATGGACCGCTTTGCGAACTCGTCCGTTCAGCAAGGTTCCAGCAGTTGATTCTGAAACTCAGGCTATTTTCGTTACTGCTATGGATACTAATCCGCTAGCAGCTGAGCCAGAATTAATCATTAACGAGCAGTCTGATGCTTTCGTTGCTGGTTTAGATCTTCTTTCAACTCTGACTAACGGTAAAGTGTACGTTTGTAAAAAAGGTACTAGCTTACCTCGTTCAGCTCAGTCTAACGTTGAAGAACATGTTTTTGATGGCCCACACCCTGCAGGTCTTGCAGGCACGCATATGCATTACCTATATCCGGTAAATGCACAAAATGTAGCGTGGAGCATTAACTACCAAGATGTTATCGCATTCGGTAAGCTTTTCCTTACTGGTGAGATTTACTCTGAGCGTGTTGTTTCTCTGGCTGGTCCAGTGGTTAACAACCCACGTCTAGTTCGTACTCAAATTGGTGCTAGCCTTGAAGAGTTGACAGACAGCGAGTTAATGCCAGGCGAAGTTCGTGTGATTTCTGGTTCTGTACTTACGGGTACTGAAGCAACAGGTCCACATGCTTTCCTTGGTCGTTACCATCAGCAAGTTTCTGTTCTACGTGAAGGTCGTGATAAAGAGCTATTCGGCTGGGCTATGCCTGGTAAGAACAAGTTCTCTGTTACTCGTTCATTCCTTGGTCACCTGTTTAAAGGTCAGTTGTTCAACATGACAACGACAACAAACGGTAGTGACCGCTCAATGGTTCCAATTGGTAACTACGAGCGCGTAATGCCTCTAGATATGGAACCTACATTGCTGCTTCGTGATCTATGTGCAGGCGACATTGATAGTGCTCAAGCACTTGGTGCGCTAGAGCTAGACGAAGAAGATGTAGCATTGTGTACCTTTGTATGTCCAGGTAAGTACGAGTACGGTCAACTACTTCGTGAATGCCTAGATACGATTGAGAAGGAAGGGTAATTTTCATGGGCCTTAAAAAGTTTCTTGAAGACATCGAGCATCATTTTGAACCAGGTGGTAAACACGAGAAGTGGTTTGCGCTTTATGAAGCAGCAGCGACAGTGTTCTACACGCCAGGTCTTATTACAAAGAAAAGCTCGCACGTTCGTGATAGCGTTGATTTAAAACGTATCATGATCATGGTTTGGTTCGCGGTATTCCCAGCAATGTTCTGGGGTATGTACAACGCGGGTGGCCAAGCTATCGCAGCACTTAACCATATGTACGCAGGCGCTGAACTAGCATCTGTTATCAGTGGTAACTGGCACTACTGGCTAACCGAAATGCTTGGAGCCTCCTTAGGAGCCGATGCAGGTGTTGGCAGTAAGATGCTACTTGGTGCGACATACTTCCTACCTATCTACGCAACGGTATTCATCGTTGGTGGTTTCTGGGAAGTTCTGTTCTGTATGGTGCGTAAGCACGAAGTAAACGAAGGTTTCTTTGTTACTTCTATCTTATTCGCGCTTATCGTTCCGCCAACACTTCCTCTATGGCAAGCAGCACTAGGTATTACCTTCGGTGTTGTAGTCGCTAAAGAGATCTTCGGTGGTACGGGTCGTAACTTCCTGAACCCTGCACTTGCTGGTCGTGCGTTCCTATTCTTTGCATACCCTGCACAGATTTCAGGTGACGTAGTTTGGACTGCTGCAGATGGTTTCTCTGGTGCAACTGCTCTTAGCCAATGGGCTCAAGGCGGCGGTAGCGCACTAATGAACGTAACATCTGGTGAAGCAATCACTTGGATGGACGCATTCATTGGTAACATCCCAGGTTCTATCGGTGAAGTATCGACTCTAGCACTTATGATTGGTGCAGCGATGATCGTTTACATGCGTATCGCTTCATGGCGCATCATTGCTGGTGTAATGATCGGTATGATTGCTGTGTCTACGCTGTTTAACGTGATCGGTTCTGATACTAACGCAATGTTCAGCATGCCTTGGCACTGGCATCTAGTTCTAGGTGGCTTCGCATTCGGTATGTTCTTCATGGCGACTGACCCAGTATCAGCTTCATTTACCAACAAAGGTAAGTGGTGGTACGGCATCCTAATCGGCGCAATGTGTGTAATGATTCGTGTAGTTAACCCTGCATACCCAGAAGGCATGATGCTTGCGATTCTATTCGCAAACCTATTTGCTCCTCTGTTTGACCACGTTGTAATCGAGAAGAACATTAAGCGGAGACTAGCGCGCTATGGCAAGTAATAACGATAGCATTAAAAAGACGCTGTTTGTTGTTATCGCATTGAGCCTAGTGTGCTCAATCATCGTTTCAACAGCTGCAGTTGTTCTTAAACCTAAGCAACAAGCTAACGCGGTTCTGGATCAGCAAACTAAGATCCTTGAAGTTGCGGGCATTGAACTTGCGGGTAATATCCCTGAACTGTACGCAGAGAACATTGAACCTCGTCTAGTTGATTTCGCTACTGGCGATTTCGTTGACGGCGATGCTGCTGCATACGACCAACGTAAAGCGGCAAAAGATCCAGCTCAGTCAATCAAGCTTTCAGCTGAAGATGACATCGCTAAGATCCTTCGTCGTGCTAACACGGGTACTGTATACCTTGTGAAAGATGGCGCTGAAACTTCTAAAGTTATCATCCCTGTTCACGGTAACGGTCTATGGTCAATGATGTACGCATTCGTTGCGGTAGAAACTGATGGCAACACAGTTTCTGGTATCACTTACTACGAGCAAGGTGAAACTCCTGGACTTGGTGGTGAAGTTGAGAACCCAACTTGGCGCGCTCAATTCGTTGGTAAGAAATTATTCGACGAAAACCACAAACCGGCTATTCAGGTTGTTAAAGGTGGCGCTCCTCAAGGTTCTGAGCACGGTGTAGATGGCCTTTCTGGTGCAACACTGACTAGCGTTGGTGTTCAACATACATTTGACTTCTGGTTAGGTGATATGGGCTTTGGTCCGTTCCTAGCAAAAGTTCGTGACGGAGGTCTGAACTAATGTCTAGTGCAAAAGAAATTAAAAAGAGCATCTTAGCGCCGGTGTTGGACAACAACCCAATCGCGCTACAGGTTCTTGGTGTGTGTTCTGCTCTTGCGGTAACCACTAAGCTAGAAACAGCATTTGTTATGACTATCGCGGTAATGTTTGTTACTGCTCTGTCTAACTTCTTCGTTTCTTTGATCCGTAACCACATTCCTAACAGTGTGCGTATCATCGTTCAGATGGCAATTATCGCATCACTAGTAATCGTGGTAGACCAAGTGCTTAAAGCATACCTATACGATATCTCGAAGCAGCTATCTGTATTCGTAGGCCTAATCATTACTAACTGTATTGTAATGGGTCGTGCTGAAGCATTCGCAATGAAGTCTGCACCAATCCCATCTCTAATCGATGGTCTTGGTAACGGTCTTGGTTACGGTTTCGTTCTTATCACTGTTGGTTTCTTCCGTGAGCTTTTAGGCTCTGGCAAACTATTTGGTATGGAAGTACTACCTCTAGTGAGCAACGGTGGTTGGTATCAGCCAAACGGCTTGATGCTTCTAGCACCTTCTGCATTCTTCCTAATTGGTTTCTTGATTTGGGCAATTCGTGTGTTCAAACCAGAACAAGTAGAAGCGAAGGGGTAAGGTAGTCATGGAACATTATATTAGTCTGCTAGTTAAATCGATTTTCATCGAAAACATGGCGCTTTCTTTCTTCCTAGGTATGTGTACATTCCTAGCGGTATCTAAGAAAGTTAAAACTTCTTTTGGTCTTGGTGTTGCGGTAGTTGTAGTACTTACAATCGCTGTTCCTGTAAACAATCTTGTTTACACACACATCCTGAAAGAAAACGCGCTTGTTGAAGGTGTCGATTTAAGTTTCCTTAACTTCATCGCATTCATCGGTGTTATCGCGGCACTTGTACAAATCCTAGAGATGGTTCTAGACCGTTTCTTCCCACCTTTGTACAACGCACTAGGTATCTTCCTTCCACTGATCACAGTTAACTGTGCAATCTTTGGTGGTGTATCTTTCATGGTAACTCGTGACTACAACTTTGCTGAATCTGTTGTTTACGGCTTCGGTTCTGGTGTGGGTTGGATGTTAGCTATCGTTGCTCTTGCGGGTATCCGTGAGAAGATGAAGTACTCTGACGTTCCTCCAGGTCTTCGTGGCCTTGGTATCACGTTCATTACTGTTGGTCTGATGGCGTTAGGCTTTATGTCTTTCTCTGGTGTTCAACTGTAGGGTAAGCACCCAGTAATAAGGAATAACAAATGCAAAGCATTATTCTTGGCGTAGCGATGTTTACCATTATTGTATTGGCTCTAGTACTAGTGATTCTTTTCGCTAAGTCTAAGCTAGTACCATCAGGTGACATCACTATTGCTGTAAACGGCGACCCTGAAAAGGCGATCGTTACTCAACCTGGTAGCAAGCTACTTGGTGCCCTAGCTGGCGCTGGTATCTTCGTATCTTCTGCTTGTGGTGGCGGTGGCTCTTGTGGTCAGTGTCGTGTAAAAGTTAAGTCTGGTGGTGGCGACATCCTTCCAACTGAACTTGATCACATCACAAAAGGTGAAGCTCGCGAAGGCGAACGTCTTGCATGTCAAGTTGCTATGAAAACTGACATGGAGATTGAACTAGACGAAGATATCTTTGGTGTTAAAAAGTGGGAATGTACTGTTATCTCGAATAACAACGAAGCTACTTTCATCAAAGAACTTGCTCTAGCGATCCCTGAAGGTGAAGAAGTTCCGTTCCGCGCGGGTGGTTACATTCAGATTGAAGCTGAACCACATCACGTGAAATACGCAGATTACGATATTCCTGAGGAATACCGTGGTGACTGGGATAAGTTCAACTTGTTCCGTTACGAGTCTATCGTTAAAGAGCATTCGATCCGTGCTTACTCTATGGCTTCATACCCAGAAGAGAAAGGCATCATCAAGCTTAACGTGCGTATCGCAACTCCGCCGCCAAACAATCCTGACGTAGCTCCTGGTGTGATGTCTTCATACATCTGGTCTCTTAAAGAAGGCGACAAATGTACTATTTCTGGTCCATTTGGTGAGTTCTTTGCTAAAGACACAGACAATGAAATGGTATTCATCGGTGGTGGTGCAGGTATGGCGCCAATGCGTTCACATATCTTCGACCAACTTAAGCGTCTTAACTCTACTCGTAAGATGTCTTACTGGTACGGTGCACGTTCTAAGCGTGAGATGTTCTACATTGAAGATTTCGATGGCCTAGCGGCTGCAAACGAGAACTTTGTGTGGCACTGTGCTCTGTCTGATCCTCAACCTGAGGACAACTGGGACGGTTACACAGGTTTCATCCACAACGTATTGTACGAAAACTACCTGAAGGATCACGAAGCTCCTGAAGACTGTGAGTACTACATGTGTGGTCCACCAATGATGAACGCGGCTGTTATCGGCATGCTGAAAGATCTTGGTGTAGAAGATGAAAACATCCTACTAGATGACTTCGGTGGTTAATCCATTTAAGTGATTGATATTATGGCTGACTCTCACGAGTCAGCCATTTGTTTTTCTAAGACTATTTTTGACAACATACTGGCTTATATAAGAAAGAGTAAGGCATTCAAAATACCTATTTTTTACTCTTATTTTTCCTTATATAAATCCTCAACATTAGACAGGAGTAAGCAAGTGAGAATTTGGCTTGTTGCATTAACTTCTTTGATTTTTCTTGCGGGCTGTGAGCAGGCAAGAGAGCAAGTGCATTTAAGTGGCCCGACTATGGGCACCAGTTACAATATTAAATACATCAATGGTGATGAATTTCCCGAGTCTAATGAAGTTCATACAGAGATCGATCGTCTACTCGAAGAAGTGAATGATCAAATGTCGACTTACCGTGAAGATTCAGAGCTGAGCCGTTTCAACCAACACAAAGGCGCTGACGCATTCGAAGTCTCTGAACAAACCGCTATCGTTGTGAAAGAAGCCATTCGTTTGAACGGTCTTACTGAAGGTGCGTTGGACGTTACGGTTGGTCCATTAGTTAATCTTTGGGGTTTTGGTCCTGAAGCGCGTCCGGAAGTAGTTCCATCAGATGAAGAGCTTGCTGCTCGTAAAGCTAAAGTCGGTATTCACCACTTGAGCGTTGAAGGCAACAAGCTAACTAAAGATTTGCCTAATTTGTACGTCGACCTGTCAACCATTGCAAAAGGTTGGGGCGTTGATGTTGTTGCTGATTACCTTGATTCCATTGGTATTCACAACTACATGGTAGAAGTCGGCGGTGAAATCCGTTTAAAAGGCCTTAACCGCGAAAGTGTAGGCTGGCGTATTGCCATCGAAAAGCCAAGTATTGACGAACGCAACATTCAAGAGATCATCGAACCTGGTGATATGGCGATCGCAACGTCTGGTGACTACCGCAACTATTTTGAGCGTGATGGTGTTCGTTACTCACACATCATCAACCCAGAAACAGGAAAGCCTCTTCATCATAAAGTGGTTTCTGTGACTGTTTTAAACCCGTCTTCAATGACTGCAGACGGCTTATCTACGGGCCTTATGGTCTTAGGTGAGGAAAAAGGAATGGAAGTCGCAAACCAACATAACATCCCAGTGTTCATGGTGGTAAAAACAGCAGATGGCTTTAAAGAAATTGCTTCTGAAGCATTTAAGCCATACTTAGGTAAATAAGGTAAGCGAGATAATTATGAATACATTTCTGATTACATTTGGTGTTTTTCTTGCAGTAATCGCAGCGATGTCAATTGGCTACATTATCCAAAAGAAAGTTGTGAAAGGTAGCTGTGGCGGTTTGGGTGCTGTTGGTATTGATAAAGTATGTAACTGCCCTGAACCTTGTGACGCGCGTAAGAAGCGTGAAGCACGTGAAGCTTACCGTGAAGAGAAGCTGGCTGAGCGTCAACAAAAAGAAGCGGCTTGGAGTAAAGACCGTATCGCTTAATTGGTGACAGTCATTAGGGGTAGAGTTATCTATGCCCTTAAATTGAAAAGCTCAAGATTACCGTCTTGAGCTTTTTTAGTTTTGAAGTATAGCAATTAATCTTGGCATACTAAAAATGGAAACAAAAGCGAATGACTATTGTTCGATTTGCATGCTGTTACGCGCAAACACTAGCTGGTTTCTACCTTGCTCTTTTGCCGTATAAAGAAGCTCATCAGCGGCTTTGATCTGCTCATCTAGCTTCGCGTCTAAATCGGTTACGCCGATACTGATACTGACCTTGATTCTTTGAGAGTCATGCTCAACAACATGGCTTTCAATGGCTTCTCTCATGGACTCTAAGTTGTCAACAAAGCTCTCAAATGCACCGCATGACTGAATACAAAACTCTTCACCACCGAAGCGCACAGCGACATCGTCTTTGAAATGATCTTTGATGATTTTCCCTACATCGATCAGCACTGCATCACCACCATCGTGGCCAAAGGTATCATTCACTTTCTTAAAGAAGTCGATATCCATCATCGCGATGTTTCGTTGATCGCAGCCTTTACAAGGATGATTGAACAGGTAGCGACGATTCCATAAGCCAGTAAGAGCATCCTCGTTGGCATGTCGAAACAGCTCATTGGCTGCTTCTTTCATATCAAGCAGTTGATGGATTCGGCAGAAAAACTCTTCTTGGTTAAAAGGCTTGTAAAGGAAGTCGTTAGCCCCCGCTTTAAGGAATCGCGCTGTCATGGTGCGGTCATCGCTGCCCGATAGACCTAGAATGGCCAGCTGGTTTCTGTCGTGATCACGTCGAATCTCACGGATCATCGCTATACCGTCTTTCTTCGGCATATCATGGTCTGTAACAACGAATGTAATATCGGGATCGTTATGAAGAAGCTTTAATGCTTGTTCGCCATCTTCGGCTTGGATAGTTTGGATATATTGGTGTTCTAGAAGTTGAGCTATGTAACGGCGAACGACTGCTGAATCATCGACAACCAATGCTTTGTGGTGGCGATTATTCGAAATTCTTTGAACCAGAGGGAGTAGGTAGCTTACTGATGACATACTGTCTTTAAGTATGTAATCGATAACGCCTTTGGCTAGGACTTGCTCTCGCAGTTGATTGTCAAACATCCCGGTCAGGACAATGATTTTCTGTTGGTAGCCTAAGACGAGGTCAATGATCTCACCGTCTTGCCCGTCAGGTAAGCAGTAATCCAATACGGCACACAAGAAATCTGTCTCTTGTTCCAAGATGTTTTTTGCTTCTGCAATCGATTCAGCAACTGCTACCTCATAACCGCTATTTTTAAGCTGTTGGTACAGGTAGTTGCGGAATGCTCGGCTATCTTCCACTACTAGTATTTTTTCACTCACAAGCGATCCCTACTTATAGACTAAATACTCGTTAACAATAGTATCAGAAGAGCTCATGGCTATTGAAGCGAAACCTCTTTAGCTGGACTCGAGATCGTTTTAAATCTGATAATAATTGGATTATACTGTTTATAGACACAGTTGTAAGGTCGAGTAATTCCTAGATGTGTAGCGCGGGTGAAGAGAAAGTAAGAAAAATAATTCATGTTGATATGGATTGTTTTTACGCGGCTGTAGAAATGCGTGATAACCCTGCTTACCGAAATCGCCCGTTAGCTGTTGGTGGGCATGAAAAGCAACGCGGCGTTTTGAGCACCTGTAATTATGAAGCCCGCAAGTTTGGTGTTCGCTCTGCAATGCCTACCGGAAAAGCCCTACAGCTTTGTCCTAATCTATTGGTTGTGCCGGGAAGAATGTCGGTCTATGTCGAGATATCTAAAAAGATCCGTGAAATCTTCTCTCGATACACATCAATCATTGAACCTCTTTCCTTGGATGAAGCTTTCCTTGATGTCACCGATTCTAAACAGTGTCACGGTTCGGCCACTCTGATTGCAGAGTCGATTCGCCGTGATATTTGGAACGAACTGAACCTGACCGCTTCTGCTGGTATTGCACCGATTAAATTCTTGGCGAAAGTGGCCTCGGATCTGAATAAGCCCAATGGTCAGTTTGTGATCCCTCCACAGGACGTTCAAGCTGTGATTGATGAGCTGCCACTTGAAAAGATTCCCGGTGTTGGCAAGGTGAGCATTGAAAAGCTGCATCAAGCGGGTTTCTTTACTTGTAAGGATATTAAAGAGTCTGATTATCGAGACCTGCTACTCAAGTTTGGCCGCCAAGGTGCATCACTCTGGAAGCGCAGTCATGGCATTGATGATCGAGAAGTTATCATCGAGCGCGAGCGAAAATCGGTAGGCGTAGAGCGCACCTTCACTCAAAATATTTCAACTTACGCTGAATGTTGGCAGGTAATCGAAGACAAGCTATTTCCTGAACTCGAAACTCGCTTAGAAAAAGCCAGCCCAAGTAAAGCGATTATCAAGCAGGGCATTAAGCTCAAGTTCGCCGACTTTCAACAAACCACGATTGAACACATCCACGCCTCTCTCGATCGTGAACATTTCAAAGAACTGCTAAGTGAAATACTGAAAAGGCAACAGGGGAGAGAAATACGTCTGCTTGGTTTAAGCGTAATGCTGCAACCCAAAGACCAAATGCGTCAGTTGAGTTTCTTTTAGGGAAAGGCGCTGAGAATTTAGGCTTAGAGGTGGTACTGGAAGTGTTGGTGTTTTAATGCCGACTAGGTTTGATAACCTAGTCGGTTTTTTCTAAACAAGGAAGTTGGGTTACCTAGGAAGCAGTTTAACTCGCGCTAAGGTATCACTGAACGGTTGCTGCTCTAGCTTGCCGTAACCGACCATTTTGCTGGCTTTCAGTTTGGTTGAAAGCGGGGTGGCGATTCCGCATAAGAAGCGAGTAATTGCCTCGTCGGTAATCAGTTGTTGGCTAGCCGAAATAAACTCATGTATCCATGTCATCACCGTCTCATCATCGATAGGTTCAACATCAACGGTTGGTAAGATTGCCACTTCTCCTCGACATACAGAGCAATGACCGCAGTTTGTTGGCGCTTTATCATCGGCAAAGTAACTCGCAAGGCGTGAGCTTAGGCAAGTATCCGCCTCAAAGAAATTCAGCATTTGGTTTAGGCGGTTTATCTCGCTGTTTTCTTTTGCTTTAAACAACTCAGTTAGACGCTCTGACAGTTGCATCATATCTTCAGAAGTATTGTGGATTGCGTAGACATCGGTGATCTGCTTGCTTTCTAGTTCAATCCAACCTTGTTCATTGAAGTAGTCGATAGCCGCAATCACACGCTGGCGATCGGCTTGGTAGTGAGTCCAAAGCGCATCGAAGTCGACTTGGCACCACACTCTTGCTTGAGGAGAGCATTGGAAAATAGCTTCGACAAATTGACGACGTTCACTTTGGAACTGTTCGGTGATTTGTTGTTTCGGGCGAATGAACTTAAATTTGTAGTCTGCGAAGTAACTGTACTTAGGCTCGATCACGCCTTCAATTTCGAGATACACCAGCAGAGTTTTTAGCGGTAACTGACGAATGTTGGATTCACGTGATAGTTGGTTAAGCATGATCTCCCATTGATTCGAGCCAGAAGCGCCAATGTTTTGATTTTCGTAAATCTCTTTTAATACCGCTTGGATCGATATCTTGTCTGGCGTATCACCAAAAACGAAGTTCTCGAGTGTGCTCAAACCATGTTTGTTAGCCAGTAAAATACATTCAGACGCTTGCCCATCTCGGCCAGCTCTGCCGATCTCTTGCGAGTAGTTTTCGATCGATTTTGGTAGGTCAAAGTGAATTACTCGGCGGATGTTAGATTTATCTACGCCCATACCAAACGCAATGGTTGCCACGATACAGCTCACTTCATCATTCATGAATTGATGTTGAATAGCATCTCTATTTTCAGGCTTAAGACCGGCATGGTAAGCCACAGCATTAACGCCAGCGTTTCGAAGCTGCTGAGCCACCATCTCAGCTGTTTGTTGAAGGGTGACATAAACAATAGTCGGAGCGAGAGAAGCTTGGTTAACCACATTGCACAAGGTTTCTAGCTTGCTGGTTTGTTCACAAGGTTGAATCGATAGATCGAGGTTTTGACGATAGAAGCCCGTAACCACAACGCGCTCCTCATCAATTTCAAACTTTGAGTTCATGTCTTGGATAACTGAAGTGGTCGCGGTGGCTGTCAGTAGCAGAACCTGAGGAATATTGAGCTGTTTTTGGTATTGAGGAAGCTTCAGGTAATCGGGTCTGAAGTTGTGTCCCCACTCTGAAATACAGTGCGCTTCATCGACTACAAGCAGTGAGATCGGCACTTGAGAGATAAACTGGCGAAAGCGTTCGTTCTTCAAGCGCTCAACGGAGATCATGAGGATCTTGGTGTCACCGTTACGTACCGACTGCATAACCTGTTGTGTGGTTTGTCTGTCTTGGCTTGACTCGATTGCCGCTGCGCTAATGCCTTTACTGTGCAGGAAAGCGAGTTGGTCTTTCATCAAGGCTAACAGCGGCGATATCACCAAGGTTAAGTGCGGCAACTCTAATGCTGGTAATTGATAGCACAGCGATTTACCTGAGCCTGTCGGGAATATCGCGGCAGTCGAGTGACCAGATAGAACATTATCAATGACTTGCTTTTGCCCATTACGCAGTGAGTCGAATCCGAATACTTGTTTTAGCTTCTGCTCAATCATTTATGTTCTACCTGAGTTATTAAGTGTCGTATTGATGCTAAAGCGGGCGCCTATTCATGATAGCGTCGCTTGATGAATCAAATGTCTTGCACCTGATTGTACCTAATTCTATTCTGTAGCTCCTATAGAAAAGCACCCCAATAGTATGAATAAGTCTGAGCTTCACCAAATAATCATCGAGCAACTCGAATCCCGATTACGTATCGCACAATCTGCTACTCAACGCGCGATTGACGCTGCGACAGATGAAGAGACAGTGCCTGAGCATAAGTACGATACACTGGCACTAGAAGCTTCGTATCTTGCTCATGGTCAAGCGGTGAGGGTACAAGAGTGTGAAGACGACATTCAGTGTTATCGTAACTTAGTGTTGCGTGATAGTGAGAAGATTACGGTGAGCAGTTATGTTGTGGTCATTGACGAGCATGATCAATATAAACATTTCTTTATGGGGCCGAGAGTCGGCGGACTTTCTGTCACGTGGAATGACAAGGAAGTAGCTATTGTGACGGCAAATGCACCTTTCGGTCAGGCTCTAATGGGTAAAGAAGTTGGCGATGAGATTGAATTTAAGGTCGCTGATAAACAGTTTTGCTATGAAGTTATCTCTATCGACTAACTGGTTGATTAGTAGATATTAAACGTTTCTCTGACAAAGAAGCATATACCAAGGGTATAGTAATCTGTCAGATTGATGAGAGGATGTTATGAAAAACAATGTATTAATTGCATCACTAACAGCGGTTATCGCTGTTGTGAGCCTGCCAACGTTTGCAGCGCAGTGTCGAGTTGATTTGAAAAATGAACTAAGAATCGATGATCAAAAAGTCGAAATCCATCAAGTGAATGGTGATACGGCCGTTTTTGATGATAACAACGACCTCTATATCCATGGTGAGAAGGTTGAGCTTGATGCCGACCAACAAGCGGCGATTGAGAAATATCGCGAAAATATGAGTGAGTACTTACCTCGAGCGAAACAAATGGCCAACGATAGCTTAGCGTTAGCCAATGACGTGATTGATGATATCGCGGCTAGCCTGGATTCACCTGAGTCATTTGATAACGTAAAAGAATCAATGAAAACCTACTTTGCAGAACTGGAAGCGCGTTACTACAAAGATGGCGAGTTAGTGTTACCAGCAGAAAGCTTTGATTCTATGGCCAATGGCTGGTCTGAAGATTTCGAGAAGGCAAAAGAGATCTTTAACCAAGAATTTATCTCTAGTGCTTTTAATGCGATGTCAGAAAAGATGAAACAAGACGGTGGCCTAAACCTGACTGAATTAGCTGACAGCATGGCTGAATTACAGCTGAAAGTTGAAGAGCGAATGAAAGAACACTCTCAACAAGTACAAGAAGAAGCGAATGAGTTCTGCGATTCTCTGGATGAGATGGCGGAACAAGAGCAAGAGTTGCATGAAATCATTCCGAACCTAAAAGACTATCAAGTCTTCACGATCTAATCTGAATTGACTGATGAATCACAAGAGCACCGTTTGGTGCTCTTTTTGTTTGTATAAATGGAACCACACGGCGAGTATTTATCTCTATTTAATCTATTTCCTTCTCAAGCCTTCCACTTCGCTTTGTTGCTTCTAATTGAACGATAAGACTGGTTATTTGTTAATTTTGTGGTTCTAAATAGCGCATTGATTGTAAAAATCAGAGAATTGTTCATTTATTAGTTGTGCCTATCATTGCTTTTTATTACTGTACTTCTCAACTAGTTCACTGATTTTTAATGCGGGCGATATGGACCAACAATCTTCCTCTTCAAGAGAGCACTTTAGCTCTCGTTTAGGCTTTATTTTAGCAGCGGCTGGTGCAGCGGTTGGCTTGGGTAATATTTGGGGCTTCCCGACTCAAGTTGCCAGCAACGGTGGCGGTGCTTTCCTTTTGGTCTATTTGATCATGATCTTCGTGGTTGCTTTCCCAATGCTGGTGGTAGAGATGGCTATCGGCCGTCATGGCCAAGCAAACCCAGTTGATAGCATGCGATCTTTGACGACAAACCCTTTGGGTAAGAAAGTCGGTGAGTTTGTCGGTTGGATTGGACTGAGTGTACCAAGCGCTGTGTTGGCGTTTTACAGTATTGTTGGTGGTTGGTTGATCTGCTTCCTAATTGGTGCGGTCGCGGATCTTATCGGTCTAGAAGCGATTGCTGATTGGTTTAAAGGCTTCAGTGTTGAGCGCAACGTATTTGGTACCGTCGCGTTTTATGTACTGACTATCTTGATTGTGCAGGGCGGTGTTAAACAAGGCATCGAGAAGTGGTCGACTCGTCTGATGCCTGCGCTGTTTGTTTTATTTGGCTTATTGTTTGTTTACATCATGACGCAATCTGGCGCGATGGAAGGCCTAAAACATTACCTAGTCCCAGACTTTGAGAAAGTGTGGGATAGAAAACTGATTCTGGCGGCAATGGGACAGGGGTTCTTCTCACTCACCATTGGTGGTTGCTCGATGTTGGTTTATGGCTCTTACTTAAGTAAGAAAGAGAACCTGCCAAAAATGGCGATGAACGTAACTTTGGTGGATACTGCTGTCGCTTTTATTGCTGGCCTAGTGGTGATGCCTGCAATGTTTGTTGCGATGCAAAAGGGCGTACAAATCTATGCGGAAGATGGCTCACTATTAAGTTCTGACACGCTCGTATTCACGGTTCTACCGTTGATGTTTGATAGTTTAGGTGTGCTTGGTCAGATCTTTGCGATTGTGTTCTTCTTACTACTAACGATTGCTGCACTGACTTCGTCGATTTCGATGCTTGAAGGCCCTGTAGCGCTAGTGAGTGAGCGTTTCAATACTAGACGAACGCCAACAAGCTGGGTGATTGGTGGTGCTATCGCGCTGTTTAGTGTGGTGATTGTTTACAACTTTGCTGCGATGTTTGGCATGGTAGCGATGATTGCAACTCAGTATCTTCAACCAGTCGCAGCACTGATGTTCTGTGTGTTTGGTGGTTGGGTGTGGAGCCGAGCTTCAAAAGTGAAAGAGCTTGAACAAGGTTGTCCGGATTTCCAATTGGGTTGGTTTGGTAAGGTTTGGCCAATGTATGTGAAGTTTGTGTGCCCAATCTTGGTAGCAACGGTTATCTGGGCTTCTTTCGGTTAATGCAGAACCCTTTCAGGGCTTTTTGAAATTACCTCCTCAGAACTTGAAATATTAAGCACAAGGCCACTCATAAGAGTGGCTTTGTTGTTTTAATATAAAGCTATAGCAGCACGAACAAGATAGAAAAAAGGCGCTGAACATAATATTCAGCGCCTTTGTAGTGTTCGTTCAGCAATCGTGATTACTTGATTTCCATACCTTGAGCTTGCAAGTCTGCATGGTAAGAAGAACGTACAAACGGGCCACACGCTGCGTGAGTGAAGCCTAGCTCTAGAGCAATCTCTTTCAGCTCATCGAACTCAGAAGGCGGCACGTAGCGTTCTACTGGTAAGTGGTGACGGCTTGGTGCTAGGTATTGGCCTAGTGTCAGCATCGTCACACCATGTTCACGAAGGTCTTTCAGTACTTGAACGATCTCTTCTTTTGTCTCACCAAGACCCATCATCACACCTGATTTTGTTGGGATATCAGGGTGCTGCTCTTTGAATTTCTTCAGTAGATCAAGAGACCACTTGTAGTTCGCACCTGGACGCGCTTTACGGTATAGACGTGGCGCTGTCTCTAGGTTGTGGTTGAAAACATCTGGCGGGTTGTCTTTCATTAGATCAAGTGCAACGTCCATACGACCGCGGAAGTCTGGAACCAGAGTTTCGATACGAATATTTGGGTTTAGTTCGCGAATCTCACGGTTACAGTCAGCAAAGTGCTGAGCACCGCCGTCACGCAAGTCATCACGGTCAACTGAAGTGATTACAACGTACTTCAGTTTCATGTCTTTAATCGTCTTAGCCAGTTTCTTCGGCTCTTCAGCTTCAGGAGCAACAGGACGACCATGGGCAACATCACAGAACGGGCAGCGACGAGTACAGATAGCGCCAAGAATCATAAACGTTGCCGTACCGTGGTTGAAACACTCGGCTAGGTTAGGGCAAGACGCTTCTTCACAAACTGAGTGCAGGTTGTTTTTGCGCATTGCTGATTTGATTTCTTGAATACGATGGCTGTCTGAAGGAAGTTTAATCTTCATCCATTCAGGTTTACGTAGAACTTCTTTCTGTTCAGCAGGCATATTCTTTACGGGAATTAATGCCATTTTGTCAGCGTCACGATATTTAACGCCTTTTTCCATTTGGATTGGTTTGCTCATGATTTTATGCTTCTGCTGTAATGTTACTGGTGGCTTGAATGTCTACTTGGTCATAGCCGAGTAGCTCTACGAGCTCTTGTATTAACTGTTGCTCAACGTTTTCTAGTTCACTTGGTCCGCCGAGTTGGCTTACCTGCGCCATTTCCATACCTTGGTAACCACATGGGTTAATACGTAGGAATGGAGACAGGTCCATATCGACGTTGAGTGCTAGCCCGTGGAACGAGCAGCCACGTCGAATACGTAATCCGAGTGAACAGATTTTCTTGCCATCGACATAAACACCAGGAGCGTCAGGTCGGGCAGCTGAATCTATATTGTAAGCTTTCAGAGTATTGATTACGAGGTTCTCGATATGAGTAACCAAATCACGCACTCCGAATTTCTTGCGGCGGATGTTAATCAGAAAGTAAGCCACTAATTGGCCTGGGCCGTGATAAGTCACTTGGCCACCGCGATCGCTTTGTATTACAGGGATATCACCGGCATTTAATACATGCTCAGCTTTGCCTGCTTGTCCTTGAGTGAAGACAGGGTTGTGCTCAACCAACCAAACTTGGTCTACGTCTTCTTCCGTGCGTTCGTCTGTGAACTTATGCATGGCTTTCCATACAGGTTCGTAATCCTGACGGCCTAATTTTTTTACGATTAGCTTATTTTGCAAAGCTGCACTCCCTCAAGGATTAATAAAGTGAACGCATTATAAACGCGAAACATGATTCTAACTACAGACGGACTGCAAGGTTTTTCAACTTTCTTTGTATTTATTGAAAATTAAGTTGAGTGAATTTGAGTTCTTTACGGGGCTTTAAACAAAAACAGCGGCAATAAGCCGCTGTTTTTCATGTGTAATCGGAGATTACAGAACCATACGAACGATTTCGATCTCGCCCAGTTCTTTATAAAGAGTTTCTACTTGTTCAATTGAAGTCGCAGTAATATTGATAGAAACAGAGTGGTAGTTGCCTTTCGCACTCGGTTTTAGTGTTGGGCTATAGTCACCAGGAGCGTGGCGCTGGATCACTTCTAGTACTAGCTCAGTCAGTTCTGGCTTAGCGTGGCCCATTACTTTGTAAGTGAATGAACAAGGGAACTCTAAGAGGTCTTTTAGTTTTGCATCAGAATTGATGTTCATGATTAGCTCCAAAAGGCTAGACTCTCGCAAATTGGCGAAATGTCGATAAAAAGCGTGTTCGGTCAACAGACACGAGTAATAAGGCGGAATATTACGTGTAAATATCACCGAACTCAAGATCAACAAAAGCCGCACATGGCGGCTTTTGGTTCACTAATGAGTAAATCATGAACTTACTCATTAGGTTAGCTATACAACAAGCTTAGGTTTTACCTAGAACAAACCTTTGGCTTGTTTAGAATAAACCCTTGAACAGAAGAACTAGGTAGTCCCATAGACGGCTGAATAGGCTGCCTTGGTCTACATCTTCAAGTGCTAGTAGTGGGTATTCAGCAACGTCTTCACCGTCTACTTGGTAGAATAGTTTACCAACCACATCCCCTTTGCTGATTGGCGCTTCTAGCTCTTTCTCAAGAACAAAGCTTGCCTTCAGGTTCTTAGCTTGACCACGAGGAAGCGTCACGAACGTATCTTCGTCGACACCTAGCGCAACTGTGTCCTTGCTACCCATCCAGATCTTCTCTTCTACGAAGGTTTCACCGGCTGTGTGTGGTGCCACTGTTTCAAAGAAGCGGAAGCCGTAGCTAAGCAGTTTTTTGCTTTCTGTTTTACGAGCATTCGCATTCTTGGTGCCCATAACTACAGCAACTAGGCGCATTTTGCCTTCTGTCGCTGAGCTTACTAGGCTGTAACCTGCATTGCTTGTGTGGCCCGTTTTGATGCCATCAACGTTCATGCTCTTATCCCATAACAGACCGTTACGGTTGTATTGGGTGATGCCGTTGTATGTGAATTTCTTCTCTGAGTAGATACGGTACTCGTCTGGTACGTCGCGAATCAGTGCCTGACCAAGTAGCGCCATATCGTAAGGCGTTGAGTATAGGTTCGGGTTGTCTAGACCGTGCACGTTAGCAAAGTGCGTGTCTTTCATGCCGATAGAGCTTGCCCAAGCGTTCATTAGATCAACGAATGCATCTTCAGAGCCAGCGATGTGTTCAGCCATAGCAACACATGCATCGTTACCTGATTGAATGATGATACCGCGGTTCAGTTCTTCAACTTTTACCGTAGTGCCAACTTCAACGAACATCTTAGATGAATCTGGGAAGTTTTTAGCCCAAGCATTTTCACTGATTACAACATCGTCGTTCAGGTTGATGTTGCCACGATCGAGCTCTTGGCCGATCACGTAGCTCGTCATCATCTTGGTTAAACTTGCTGGAGAAAGCTGAGTATTCATCTCTTTCTCTGCTAGTACTTTGCCTGAATGGTAATCCATCAGAACAAAACCTTTAGCGGCGATTTGAGGTGCATCAGGAACAACAATAGGAGCGGCGAATGACGATGTAGCTATCGTTGCAGAAAGAGCAACAGAAGTAGCAAAAATCGATTTAACAAGTTTATTAGATTTAATCATTTTGAATGCAATTATTTGGTGAACTATTCATATATTAACAGAATCACTCTGTCACACCAGAGCGCTGATTACCAGAAGTAACTGTTAGATTAATTAGCGAGTTAGGGTGTGTTTTTTTATATAAGCTGACGGGTAACCCATTAGCTTAACTTGTTCTAATTTCTCTTGAGTCAGAGCATAGTCATGAAATGGCCCAATCATCAGACGGTAGTTGTCATCATTTGGCTGCAAGAACGTTGCTACTTCTAGCTTTTCGGCTAGATCTTTAGCTAACTTTTCGGTTCTATCTTCATGCGGAGATGTTGCGACTTGAATAATAAATTGCGGTAAAGCAGCCTTTTTATTTGCGTCGGTTGGCATAGCCACAGTAATGACTTCAATCTCAACATTTGCCGTGCCGGTTCTCAATACATCGAGTTTGTAAGCTGCCGCATAACTAAGGTCAATGATTCGGCCTTCATGGAATGGGCCGCGGTCATTGATACGAACAATCGTCGTTTTGTTATTGTCGATATTCGTCACTTTTACATAGCTTGGAATTGGCAATGTTTTGTGCGCCGCAGACATCGAATACATGTCGTAGATCTCGCCATTAGACGTTAAGTGACCATGAAATTTCTTACCGTACCAAGAGGCTTTGCCTTTCTCAGTAAACCCTTCGGTCTTCTTTACGATCTTGTAGTCTTCGCCACGCAAAGTGTAATCCGTGTTACCACCTAAACTATAAGGTTCATATTGAGGGTGAGCATCCTCGAGATGCTCTACTGAGATCGGTGCGTCTGGTGCAATATCTGAATCAATATCGTAGCGCCCTGTTGGCTGTTTTGAAGAACAACCATTGATTAAAATCGCTAGCCCCAAGATAGAGACTATTTTTTTGATTGGCAGCTCTTCAACCAAGGATGCTTTTTTTAGAAACGTTGTAATAGACATCGATTAGGTCGCCTTTGAGAATGCTTTTCTGTGTGTATGTATCGACATTAAAATACCAAAACCAGCCATAAGGGTAACCATTGAAGTACCGCCATAACTGACTAGAGGAAGAGGAACACCAACCACAGGTAGAATGCCACTTACCATGCCAATGTTTACAAAAATATAAACGAAGAAGCTCAGTACAATACTGCCGCCCATCATTCGACCGAATGCGGTTTGAGCTTGGCTCGCAAGCACTAAGCCACGTCCAATAATAAACAAGTAAATAGCAAGCAAGAACAATATACCAATCATGCCCCACTCTTCGGCGATGACCGCAAAAATGAAGTCGGTATGACGCTCTGGGATGAACTCCAGTTGAGATTGAGTGCCTTGCAGCCAACCTTTTCCAGATATACCGCCCGAACCTATCGCAATCTTACTTTGAATGATGTGGTAACCCGCACCTAATGGATCTGATTCAGGATCAAAGAGGGTTCTTACACGTACCTTTTGATATTCACGCATCAAGAAGAACCATAAGATTGGGATAAATGCCCCCAACGCGATTGCAGCGCTAGCTATGATTTTCCAACTGATACCTGCCAGGAATATCACGAAGATACCAGATGCGGCGATAAGGATAGATGTACCTAGGTCAGGTTGCTTTGCGATTAGAATCGTCGGTACAAACACCATCACTAGCGAGATCGCTAATGTTTGGAAGGTGGGCGGAAGTGAGCGCTTACCGATAAATCGTGCCAGCATCAAAGGCACCGCGAGCTTTAATAGCTCTGAGGGTTGGAATCGAACAAAGCCGAAGTTTAACCAACGCTGTGCACCTTTAGAGGCTTCACCAAAGAACAACACGCCTAATAGCAAGATGACACCACCTGCAAACAGCAGTGGTGCCAAGGTCTCATAAGTGCGAGGTGAGATTTGCGCTAGGAAGATCATCACACCTAAAGACAGAGCCATACGCATCGCCTGGCGATCCATCATCGCAAGGCTTTGTCCGCTTGCGCTATACATGATCAGTAGGGCAAAGCCCATTAAAACCAGAATGCCAAGCAATAGCGGCAGGTCGATATGCAGCCTTTCGAATAGGGCTCTATTTCGTCCAGTTGAAGGATCAAGTTTCATTATTTAATTGGCTCACTTTGATAATCTTCTGCAAGGATAATATGGTCTAAAATCCTTCTTACTACTGGGCCGCCGTTAGAAGAACCGCCACCTGCGTTCTCTAGAACGATAGTCACGACGGCTTCAGGATCTTCAAAAGGCGCGTAACCCGTAAAGAGGGCGTGATCGCGTAAGTGCTCTGCGATTTCATCCGCGTTGTACTCTTCATCTTCTTTTAAGCCGAATACCTGCGCGGTACCCGATTTACCAGCGGTTTGGTAAGACATCTTCTGGAATGAACGTCTTGCCGTACCTTTCTTACCGTGGTTAGCCAGCCTCATACCTTCCTGAGCGATATCCCAATACTTCTTCTTAACCCCGGTTAGCGGTGGGTAAGTTTCAATGTCCGACATGATTTGTTCATCGAATGGACGACCGTTATCAATGGTTGAACGAAGTAGGTGAGGTGCGGTTACTTCACCTTCATTGACCAAAACTGATGTGGCTTTTGCAATCTGCATTGGTGTTGCAGTCCAGTAGCCTTGGCCAATGCCAACTGGGATGGTGTCACCTTGGTACCAAGGCACACGGTGTCTTGCCATCTTCCAATCACGAGTTGGCATATTGGCTTTGCTCTCTTCATAAATATCGATGCCAGTATAATCACCAAAGCCGAACATCATCATCCATTTGGATATGCGATCAATGCCGAGATCATAAGCAATTTGGTAAAAGAAAGTATCCACTGACTCTTCAATCGCTTTCTCGATATCAACGACCCCGTGTCCCCAACGCAACCAGTCACGGAATGGTCTTGTTTTTGAATTAGGGATCTTCCAATAACCTGGGTCATTACGCGTTGTATTAGGTGTAATCACACCTTCTTGCAGAGCCGCAACAGCAATGAATGGCTTGATCGTCGATGCTGGTGGATAAATACCTAGCGTTGCACGGTTAACCAAAGGGCGGTCTTTGTCTTGAAGCAGGGCGTTATAACCTTTAGACGAAATACCATGTACGAATGCATTTGGGTCGTAGCTTGGGCTAGATACCATGGCTAACACGCCATTGTCTTTCGGGTCGAGAACGATAGCTGAGCCACGGCGGCCATCAAGTAACTTATGTACATATAGTTGTAGCTTGATATCCAAGTTGAGCACGATATCTTTACCCGGAACCGACGGTACAAATTTTAGAGTACGGATCACTCGTCCACGGCTGTTAACTTCGACTTCTTGATAGCCAGCGGTACCGTGAAGCATGTCTTCGTAGTAGCGCTCAATACCAAGTTTACCGATGTCGCGAGTGGCTTGGTAATTGGCGTCTTTCTCTTCGCGAACCAGGCGCTGCATATCACGGTCATTGATGCGCGATACGTAGCCAATCACGTGAGTTAACACATCACCATAAGGGTAGAAACGTTTTAGCGTACCTGTAACTTCAACGCCTGGGAACTTATGTTGATTTACAGAGAAGATCGCAACTTGTTCTTCGGTAAGCTGATTCAGAATAGGTACTGACTTGAAGCGTCGTGAATTGCGACGATCACGATCAAATCGTTCAATGCGCTCTGGCGGGATCTCGATTAATTCTTGTAGACGGACGAGCGAGTCATCCATATCTTTGATTTTTTCTGGCGTGATTTCTAGGTTGAAAACCGGGCGATTTTCGGCAAGAAGTACACCATTACGATCGTAAATCAAACCACGGTTAGGGGCGATTGGAACGACCTTGATGCGGTTATCGTTAGAGCGGGTTTTATAGTCTTGATATTGATTGACCTGAATGTTGTACAGGTTAACAACCAACATCGATATCATGACTATGATCCCCGCAAACGCAACAAAAGCACGATTAGTAAATAGTCGTGCTTCTGCTTTGTAATCACGGATTTGGCTACGTTTACGTAACATTAACGCTTATTCTCGATGATAAGGGTGGTTAGCAGTGATGCTCCAAGCTCGATACAAGCTTTCAGCCATGATAACGCGTACTAATGGGTGAGGGAGAGTAAGCGCAGACAGAGACCAACTTTGGTCTGCAGCCGCTTTACATGCAGGTGCTAATCCTTCAGGCCCGCCGATAAGGATAGAAACGTCGCGTCCATCCAATTTCCAACTTTCCAATTGCTCTGCCAGTTGTGGGGTGTCCCACTTTTTACCTGGGATATCAAGCGTGACAATGCGGTTGCCTTTTGGAACCGCTGCCAACATTGCTTCGCCTTCTTTTTGAAGAATGCGTGCAATATCCGCATTTTTACCGCGCTTTCCCGCAGTGATTTCAATGAGCTCTAATGGCATATCATGAGGGAAGCGGCGTTTGTATTCTTTAAAGCCTTCTTCAACCCACTTCGGCATTTTTGTGCCAACTGCGATTAATTGGATCTTCAAAGCTTAGCCCCAAAGTTTTTCTAGTTGATACAGTTCACGGTGTTCTTCTTGCATAACGTGAAGCATGCTTGTGCCCATATCTAGAACAACCCATTCACCTTCTTGCTGGCCGTCCATGCCTAGTGGCTGCATACCTGCTTTACGTACTTCATCAGCAACATGCTGTGCAATAGAAGCAACATGGCGCTTAGACGTACCAGTACAAACAATCATGTAATCAGTAACGCTTGATTTACCTTCTACATCGATAGTCACAATCGATTCTGCTTTCATGTCGTCGGCTTTGTCTGCAAGAAAATCTTTTAGTTCTTCACGTAACACGGGGTGTTCCTTTAATCTGAATTTAGCTTTTTAGGGGCTGTTGACCCTAGAATATACCACGCTTTTATGCGTGAAATGGTATTGAAGCTGAAGGGATACAAAACTCTACGCTTAACTGATGAATTAGTGGCCAAGGCGACTGCTCATATTGAGTTTTTGTCATCAATTCAGCTTGAGTGAGCAACGCGAACAAAGAGTGTAATTGAGAAATCGAAACTCTTGTTAGCGCGGCGTTATAAAGAGGCTTTTTAGATTGCCAGATACGGTGTTTCTCGAAGACCTGGCCAATCGGCATCTGTTTCATTTGTTGCTGCATCTGTAACAGCAGAGCAAGCTCACGTTGTATGCTACGCAATAAAATGACGGGTTCGACACCTTCGGCTTCTAGTTGACGTAGGATTCGTTGTGCACGGTTTCCTTTGCCTGCCAATAACGCATCACTCCAATGGAATGGAGTAAAATGGTTGTGTCGACTCAGCGATTCTTCTAAGCGTACTAACGTGAGTTTTCCATCTGGGTATTGGAGAGCCAGTTTTTCTAGGCTTTGGGTCAGAGCAAATAGATTACCCTCATGCCATTGCGCCAGCATTTGAATCGCTTCAGGATCTGGCGTTAAACCGATTTGACGGCAGCGTGCTTGGACAAACTGAGGTAACCGACTGACATCGGGCGTTAGGCAGCTGACCCAGTGACCCTGATTCGAAAGTGCCTTAAACCACTTAGCGCTTTCTTGAGCTTTAGTGAGCTTAGTGCCTACCAAAATCAACAAGATATCACTGTGGATATGCTCGGAGATTGCGAGTAGCTCTTTTGCTATTGCGGCATTGACGCCTGACTCTGGCAGTTCAAGCTCGATGACCTGACGGCTAGAGAATAGGCTCAGTGCTTGAGTGCAGTCGTAGACTTGATTCCAGTCGAGACTGCTATCAATCGCAAAGCGATGACGTTCTTCAAAGCCTTGTTGTTTTGCAGCCTTTTGAATCGCTTCTCGGCTCTCTTGCAGTAGTAGAGGTTCGTTACCAAAAATTAGGTAAACATTACTCAACTGTTTAGCCAGTTGCTCTGATAAGCGGTCAGCAAAAATACGCATCAAATAAACCTATTACTCAGCCGAATCACTAAGTGTTGGTTGTTCTTCTGAAGCTGGTATGGTCTCAACGTCGTCAATTTCAACATTCTTGATGTTGTATTGCTTTTCGAGTTCTTTCACTTGAACGTGCTCTAGTGCATCTAGATCCATGCTATCAGCTGCAATGTTCGCTTTTAGTCGAGCCATCTGACGAAGGATTTGGCTTGTTGCCAACTTACGCATCTCATCTTCGATCATGTCTCGTTCAACCGACTTCGCAAGTGCAGTCAGCGGGTTATCTAGGTAACTACGGGTTACGCTGGTTGAGAATGTCTTTGAGCCAAGGTCTGGGATAGTTACACGGTATGAAGCATAGAACGTTAGCTCAATTTCAGCTGCGCGAGTGTTTTGGTATAGAGACAGAGTTCGCTCACCAACACCTTCACTAATAATATGCAGGTTAGGGGTATTTTCAGCCGGTGGCACAATTTCTACATCATTCATACGCAGTTGACCTTTCATCATACGTGTAAACGTACTGTATTGGTCGTAACTGGTTACGGAGATCTTGTTGAGTTCTTCTGGTACGGAGTAATCACCACGTAGGTGGAAACCACAGGCACTTAATAGGCTGACGGTTAAAACAACAACAGTAACTTTCAATGAAGATAGTGAAATCAGGCGCATTATTTGATGGCTCTCATGAAGGTAGAATACTTATTTAAAGGCTTTAATTCGTTTGAGTGGTTAGGCTCAAGTCTAAAGCGCTTAAATAAGTAGACAGGGCAATTAGTTACCCTGTCTACAGACTGCTTTTGATGAATTAAGTTCGTTAATTCTTTAGCAATTGCATTGTGCTAACGAAATTAGTTAGCAACGATGTTTAGAAGCTTACCTGGTACGAAGATAACTTTACGGATAGTTAAGCCATCTAGGAACTTTTTAGCGTTCTCATCGTTTAGACCAAGCTCACGAACTTGCTCTTCTGTTGCATCAGCTGCAACGGTTAGTTTCGCACGTAGCTTACCGTTGATCATGACAACGATAGTTTTCTCGTCTTCAACTAGCGCTTTCTCATCGAAAGTTGGCCATGTTGCTGAGTCTACGTTTGATTCACCAAGTGCAATCCACATTTCGTAAGAGATGTGTGGAGTCATTGGGTAAAGCATGCGTACTACCGCTTTTAGTGCTTCATCAAGGATTGCACGATCTTGTACAGATTCTTGAGGAGCTTTCGCCAGCTTGTTCATCAGTTCCATGATTGCAGCGATTGCCGTGTTGAACGTTTGGCGGCGGCCAATATCGTCCGTTACTTTCGCGATAGTCTTGTGGATATCACGACGAAGTGCTTTTTGGTCGCCAGATAGCGCAGAAGCATCAACAGATTCAGCAGCACCCTTAGAAGAGTGAGCGTGAACCAATTTCCAAACACGTTTAAGGAAGCGGTTAGCACCTTCAACGCCAGACTCTTGCCACTCAAGCGTCATATCTGCAGGTGATGCAAACATCATGAATAGACGTACTGTATCAGCGCCGTACTTGTCTACCATCTCTTGTGGGTCGATACCGTTGTTCTTAGACTTAGACATTTTGATCATGCCTGAGTGTTCAACTTCACGGCCTTGATCGTCGACTGCTTTTTCAATGCGACCTTTTCCGTCACGTTCAACCGTTACGTCAGTCGGTGCAATCCACTCTTTGGTGCCTTTTTCGTTTTCGTGATAGAAAGCGTCAGCCAGAACCATGCCTTGACACAGTAGTTGCTTGAACGGTTCGTCAGACGTCACGTAACCAGCATCACGTAGAAGCTTATGGAAGAAACGAGAGTAAAGCAGGTGCATACACGCGTGCTCGATACCACCAACGTATTGGTCAACGGGTAGCCAGTAGTTTGCTTTCTCTGGATCTAGAATGTCGTCTGCTTGTGGAGAACAGTAACGTGCGTAGTACCAAGAAGACTCCATAAACGTATCGAACGTGTCAGTCTCACGTAGAGCTGGTTCGCCGTTGAATGTTGTTTCAGCCCAAGACTTGTCTGCCTTGATTGGGCTAGTTACGCCATCCATTACTACATCTTCAGGAAGAATGACTGGCAGTTGGTCTGCTGGTACTGGGTGAACTTCACCGTCTTCAGTGGTTACCATTGGGATTGGAGCACCCCAGTAACGCTGACGAGATACACCCCAGTCACGTAGACGGAAGTTTACTGTCTTCTTACCTTTGCCTTCAGCTTCAAGCTTCGCAGCAATTGCATCGAATGCTTCTTGGAACGCAAGACCATCGAATTCACCAGAATCGAACAGAACACCTTTCTCTGTGTAAGCCGCTTCAGAAACGTCCAGTTCAGAACCATCTTCAGGTTTGATTACTGGGATGATATCGATGCCGTACTTAGTTGCGAACTCGTAGTCACGTTGATCGTGAGCAGGAACCGCCATTACCGCACCTGTGCCGTAATCCATCAGTACGAAGTTTGCTACGTATACAGGAACAACACGACCGTTAAGAGGGTGGATAGCCGTTAGGCCAGTATCCATACCTTTCTTTTCCATCGTTGCGAGTTCAGCTTCAGCAACTTTAGTGTTACGACACTCTTCAACGAATGCAGCAAGCTCTGGGTTGTTCTTCGATGCTTTCTCTGCAAGAGGGTGACCTGCAGCGATACCAACGTAAGAAACACCCATTAGTGTATCTGGACGTGTTGTGTACACTTCTAATGGTGCTTCTTCGCCGTTAACAGCGAAAGATAGCTCAACACCTTCAGAGCGGCCGATCCAGTTGCGCTGCATGGTCTTAACCATTTCAGGCCAACCTTCAAGGTTGTCTAGATCGTCTAGTAGCTCTTGAGCGTACTCAGTGATTTTAATAAACCACTGTGGAATTTTCTTTTGCTCTACTGGAGTGTCACAACGCCAGCAACAACCGTCTTCTACTTGCTCATTTGCCAGTACAGTTTGGTCGTTTGGACACCAGTTCACAGAAGAAGTCTTCTTGTAAACCAGGCCTTTTTCGTAAAGCTTAGTGAAGAACTCTTGTTCCCAACGGTAGTACTCTGGAGTACAGGTTGCGAATTCACGGTTCCAGTCGTAACCAAAGCCTAGAAGCTTCAGTTGGTTCTTCATGTACTCAATGTTTTCGTAAGTCCATGGTGCAGGTGCTGTGTTGTTTTTAACAGCTGCATTTTCTGCTGGTAGGCCGAATGCATCCCAACCAATTGGCTGCATTACGTTTTTGCCTTGTAGACGTTGGAAACGAGATACCACATCACCGATGGTGTAGTTACGCACGTGACCCATGTGCAGTCGGCCACTTGGGTAAGGGAACATAGAAAGACAGTAGAATTTTTCTTTGTTTGGGTCTTCACTTACAACGAAAGTCTCGCTGTTATCCCAGTGTTGTTGAACCTTTTGTTCAATCTCTTGCGGGTTATATTGTTCTTGCATCGATGGTATCCGGTTATCTTGGAATTTGTGAGTTCGGTTAGAACAGAATCTTACAGATCGTCATAGAATACCTAAAGGAGCTGAGTACAACAATAGTTATACCCTTCATACTTGCAGTTGCTGCCTAGTAGATTGTGTAATTTTCACTGAATTTCGCAGGGCAACTATACTTAAGAGTATGAATTGCATTTGTTTGTAAGCGGGAGTGCATTGCAGCGCATCCGTTTGCTCACTAAAAGGTTGGTTATCTTAAGGAGGTTGTTATGCCGAAGAAAAAAGCGCTCTATGAAGAAGTCGTCGAAGAGGTGATTGAAACGCTGAAGCATAGCCCTGAAGAGCTCAACAACAAAATCGAAACGTCGGGCAAGTTTGCGAAAGCAGCTAATGATATGACTAAAGATGAGCTTTCATTGATCTCTGCCTACGTGAAGTCGGACTTAAAAGAGTTTTCCGAAAGCTATGAAGAGAGTAAAAGCGGTCCATTCTATTTGATGATTGCGGACTCTATTTGGCAAGGGCTGTTGGATATTACTGATCGTACTAAGGTGGAGTGGGTTGAACTGTTCCAAGACTTAGAACACCAAGGCTTGTATCAAGCGGGTGAAGTCATTGGCTTGGGCACCTTAGTATGTGACGAGTGTGGTCACCAAACCGAATATAACCACCCAACCAATATCATTCCATGCATTAAATGTGGTTCTAAAGGGTTTAGTCGTAAAGCCCTTAAACCGTAAGCTTCTGAACCATAGCGTATCAACGTAAAACCACAGCAATGAAAAAGGGTTGACCCAATCAGTCAACCCTCAAATCACTTTTCGTCGAATCTAGATTTTTGGCTTTCTAATTATCCAACCAATCACCAAGCTGAGCATCGCCCAGATATACAGTGGCCAAGTACCTACTGTGTGATAAGGCGTTTGACCATCCGTTGAAATGAGTTCAGCTTTTAACACTGCCGTTTCAAACTGAGGCACTTGCTTGATTATATTGCCTTTGTAATCAGTAACTGCCGTCACACCGTTGTTGGTCGAGCGAATAACCGGCTTACCAAGCTCCAGAGCACGCATCTGTGCAATTTCCATATGTTGCAGAGGGCCAATCGAACGACCAAACCACGCATCGTTAGAGAGCGTTAAAATAAAGTCAGTCTCGTCGGTTACGTTCTGTCTAACTTGATCATTAAAGATGATCTCATAACACAGTGCCGGCGCTAAGTGACGACCATTTGCCACTATGTTGGGTTGAACAAAATCGCCACGGCTGAATGATGACATCGGCAAATTAAAGAAAGGCGCTAATGGGCGTAAGATATCTTCAAACGGTACAAATTCACCAAACGGCAATAGGTGATGTTTATGGTAGCGTTCGTCAGGATCGTAGCTGTATTCACCATATGGGTTCACGCCGAGAGAAAGAATACTGTTGTAGTATTTCTTATCTTCAGACTGATTAAGCACACCAGTGATGATCGAGCTGTTATTCATCTTCGCTGCGCTATCTAAGTTACGTAGGAAAGAAGGAATTTCTACCTCAAACGCAGGGATAGCGGCTTCAGGCCAGATGATGATATCCGCGTCCCAATTTTCTCTGCTTAAGTCGGTGTACTTCATCATGGTCGGCCAGCGATGACTCGGCAGCCATTTGCTATCTTGATCGACATTACCTTGAATCAATACCACTGATGTTGTTTTTTCAGGGTTAGGCGTGACCCAATCGATATTTCGAATACCAAAACCTGCGCTAAATACGACGGCGGGAATGATAGCGATACTCCATGCCCGGTTAACAATCGCATAAGCGAATGCAGAGGCTGAAACAATGATCACTAGAGTAATTAACTCGACACCGCCAATCGGTGCAAATGACCCCAATGGCGAATCGATTTGACTGTAGCCTAACCAAAGCCAAGGGAACCCCGTCATTACCCAGCCACGCAGCCAATCGCTGATTAACCACAATGCAGGAGCTGCGAGGAAAAAGCGGCTTAGATTATTGGCAGGGAAGAACTTGTTCAAACTCCAGGTAAATAGGCCGGAATAAACGGCTAGGTAGCCAACAAGCAATGCCATCAAAAATAGGTTGGCTGCCAGTGGCATGCCGCCAAAACCATCAATGCTGACGTATACCCAGCTGATACCTGTGGTGAATTGACCTAAACCCCATGCGTAGCCAATCCAAAGCGCACTTTTAGGAGAGCGGTTGTGGATCAGTAACAGCAACAAAGCTGGGCTGAGAATAGCAAGAGGCCATATAGAGTATGGAGCGAATGAAAGGGTGGTTATAGCGCCAACAAAAACGGCCGCAAGCGGCCGTAATAGGCGATGAATAAAGGTCTTAGTCATCTAATTTCTGTCATCTCTTTAGAGAGAAGTTGTTATTCTTCGATAGTCGGAAGAGGCTGTTCGTCAGGAATGGTTACCTGTAGCTGAATCACACGACGGTTATCTGCTGATGTTATTTTGAAATGGTAGTTTTCGATTTCTACAATTTCGCCACGAACCGGCAGGTGACCGAGTGCTGTCATAACCATGCCGCCTACTGTATCCACTTCATCGTCACTAAAGGCAGTGTTAAACGTATCGTTGAACTCTTCAATAGTGGTTAAAGCTTTTACAGAGAAGGTATGCTTACTCAGCTTACGAATATCTAACTCTTCTTCATCGTCGAACTCGTCTTCAATTTCACCAACGATTTCTTCGAGGATATCTTCAATGGTTACCAGGCCAGAAACTCCGCCAAACTCATCGACAACGATAGACATGTGGTAACGCTCTTCTTGGAACTCCTTAAGCAGGCGATCAACTCGCTTACTTTCAGGAACAACCACGACAGGGCGAATCACTTGTTCGATATCAAATGGGGCACTTTCTGAACCCAAATACTTAAGTAGGTCCTTCGCTAATAGAATGCCTTCAACATGGTCTTTATCTTCACTGATCACTGGGTAGCGAGAGTGTTGAGCATCAGTAATGAGCGCAATCAATGTATCTAGATCATCGGTGCGTTCAACTGTAACCATTTGAGAGCGAGGCAGCATGATATCGCGTACTCGCATCTCTGAAATTTCCATAACACCCTCGAGCATGTCGCGTGTGTCGTGGTCAATTAGGTCATTAATTTCTGAGTCGCGGATTACATCTACGAGCTCTTGGCGATCTTTTACTTCACCTTGAAATAGTTGGCCTAGGCGTTCAAAGAAGGACTTTCTACTCGGACCTTCAGATTTTTTACTTCCCTCAGAAGTGGGGGGGTTACCTTCGTTCATGATTTCTCAAAAAATAACGCTATCAGAAGTGTGATAGCACACGTTACAACTCAGATTCCTGCGAAAATCACAGGTTCGATGAGTTATTGTTTCTCTGCAACCTACTTTACTAGAATCAATTTACTTTTCTAGAATGTAAGGGTCTTCAAACCCCATAGATTGCATGATTTCTGTCTCGAGTGACTCCATCTCTTCAGCTTCATCATCTTCGATATGATCATAACCTAGCAGATGCAGACTGCCATGTACAACCATATGAGCCCAGTGTGCTAGCAGAGGCTTACTTTGCTCTTCTGCTTCTTTTTCGACAACTTGACGGCAGATAATGAGGTCGCCCAGTAGATCTAACTCGATCCCTGGAGGAGCCTCGAATGGAAAAGACAACACGTTAGTTGGCTTGTCTTTGCCACGATATTCATGATTGAGCTGGTGGCTTTCTTGTGTATCAACGATACGAACCGTCAACTCAGCGTTCTCTTGAAACTGAGGAATGGTCTTGTCCAACCAAAGCTGAATATCTTGCTCAGTTGGAAGACCTTGCTCATTTTCGACCGCTAATTGCAGGTCTAGTTCAATAGACATCTATTTATCACCTTGTTCTGCAATTACAGAACTATTTTGTGTTGCTAATTGTGTCGTAACTGCCTGCTGAGCCTCAAGAAGTTTGGCTTCGCGCTCTTCACGTTTACGCTTTTCAAACTCTTTGCGCTCTTTCTGGTCTTTTGCTTCCCACTTCTCGTACGCGTTGACGATACGGGCAACCACAGGGTGACGAACGACGTCTTCAGACATAAAGAAGTTGAAGCTAATGTCGTCGACTTCATTGAGCACTTCAGTCGCATGACGTAAGCCTGACTTTGCCCCACGAGGTAAATCGATTTGCGTAATATCACCAGTGATTACAGCGCGTGAGTTAAAACCGATACGGGTTAAGAACATCTTCATCTGTTCTACCGTGGTGTTTTGGCTCTCATCAAGAATGATAAACGCATCATTCAATGTACGACCACGCATGTAAGCCAGTGGCGCAACTTCAATTACGTTACGTTCAATCAGCTTCTCAACTCGCTCAAAGCCAAGCATCTCAAACAGTGCATCGTAAAGTGGACGTAAATATGGGTCTACTTTCTGGCTTAAATCACCAGGTAGGAAACCAAGCTTCTCACCAGCTTCAACAGCAGGGCGAGTCAGTAGGATTCGGCGAACCTCTTGGCGTTCAAGTGCATCAACTGCTGCAGCAACGGCTAAGTAGGTTTTACCTGTACCTGCTGGCCCAATACCAAAGGTGATGTCATGAGTCACCATGTTCATTAGGTACTGTGCTTGGTTTGGCGTTCGAGGTTTGATAACGCCTTTTTTAGTCTTAATAGTCACTTCTTTGCCGTAGTCAATTTCAGACTCGACGTGTTGCTCCAAAATGCCTGACTCGGTGATCGCCAGATGTATTTGCTCTGGTTCGATATCGATTATGTTGCCTTTAACTGGAGCCGTTTCAACATAGAGGTGTTTGATGATGTCTAAAGCTGCGGCTGTAGTATGAGGCTTACCGACAATCGTGAAAAAGTTGCTACGGTAATTAATCTCAACGCCCAGACGACGCTCAAGATGCTTGATGTTGTCGTCAAATGGTCCGCATAAACTTGCCAAGCGCTTGTTGTCTGCTGGCTCTAGATTTATCTCTAAGGTAACGATTTTATTGCTCAAATTAGCCTCTCATTTTGTGCCACTCACTCTTAAATAAAACAAAGAGCAAAAAGCCCGATTTAGACCGGGCTTCTGATGGTGATATCCCTATTTCTAAGATGGTCACTTAGTTAGGTAATTTCAAGCTTTGTGTTTGCGCTTTGTGCTCAAACAGTTGTATTGCCTATGGCGTAAATGTTGCTACACCTAGCTCGTCTTCACGTTTTGTTTTTTCCATCATTTCTGCTGGAGTCATAACAACGCGTAGACCCATGTCTTTTTCTGTGCGAACTAGCTCACCACGTAGTGAGTTGGTGTAAACCTCAGTGATCTTCACATCTACGAACTGACCGATTAGGTCTGCAGAACCTTCGAAGTTCACAACACGGCTGTTTTCTGTACGGCCACGAAGTTCCATTAGGTTCTTTCTTGATGGGCCTTCAACAAGGATACGTTGCTCTGTGCCTAACATTAGACGAGAGAAGCGCATAGCTTGTGTGTTTACCGTTTGTTGTAGTTCGTATAGACGATCTTTCTTCTCTTGTGCTGGTACATCACATGGGTAATCTGCCGCTGGCGTGCCTGGACGTGGAGAGAAAACAAAGCTGAAGCTCATATCGAAATCAACTTCTTTAATTAGCTTCATTGTATCTTGGAAGTCTTGCTTAGACTCACCAGGAAAACCAACAATAAAGTCAGAGCTGATTTGAATGTCAGGACGAGCTTTACGCAGTTTACGGATAATAGATTTGTACTCGATAGCCGTATGTGGGCGTTTCATCATCGTAAGAATACGGTCACTACCACTTTGTACTGGTAGGTGAAGGAAGCTCACTAGCTCTGGTGTATCTTTGTAAACTTCAATGATGTCGTCACCAAACTCAAGCGGGTGGCTTGTTGTGAAACGAATACGGTCGATACCGTCGATAGAAGCAACAAGACGAAGCAGTTCTGCGAATGAACAGATATCGCCTTCGTGTGTTGGACCGCGGTATGCGTTTACGTTTTGACCTAGCAGGTTAACTTCACGTACGCCTTGCTCGGCAAGTTGAGCAACTTCGAAAAGTACATCATCCATTGGACGGCTAACTTCTTCACCACGTGTGTATGGTACAACGCAGTAAGTACAGTATTTAGAACAACCTTCCATGATAGAAACGAACGCCGTCGCGCCTTCAGCTTTTGGCTCTGGCAGGTTGTCGAACTTTTCGATCTCTGGGAAAGAGATATCCATTACTGGCTTTTCGTTAGACAGTGATGATTTAATCATCTCTGGCAAACGGTGTAATGTTTGTGGGCCAAAGATAACGTCTACGTATGGTGCACGTTGACGAATGTGATCACCTTCTTGAGTTGCTACACAGCCACCCACACCGATCACCACACCTTCTTTTTTATCTTTAAGCGTTTTCCAACGACCAAGCTGGTGGAATACTTTTTCTTGCGCTTTTTCGCGGATAGAACAAGTATTCAATAGTAGTACGTCTGCTTCCTCAGGTACTTCAGTTAGCTCATAGCCATTTGCAGCGTTAAGCAGGTCGGCCATTTTTGATGAATCATATTCATTCATCTGACAGCCCCAAGTTTTAATTAGCAGTTTCTTACTCATTATATGTTCGCTCGATCGTTAGTTTAATTTAAGGGAGCAAATCGCCCATTATTCATCCGCTAGTCCCGTTTGTCATAATTCGGTATTCAATTTTATGACAGGCTCTAGCGGCAAGCGGCGTATTGTACTGGTTTCAAAACCGACTGACTAGTAGTCTGAACAAATCTCTTATGTAGTGGTTTTTATTATCGTTAACGCCATATGCCATAAGGGATAACCCTTTTTTCGAATAAGGTTTTTGGTTACAAGTTAGTTATGAAAAAGTACAATCAAAAACAATCAAAAACAGTCAAAGAATCAAACTGATAAGTACAAAATATGAACAGTTACGATATTGTGGTAGTCGGTGGCGGCATGGTTGGCGCAGCAACAGCAATCGGTTTTGCAAAGCAAGGTCTGAGTGTTGCGGTAATCGAAGGTTTTGCCCCACAAGCTTTTGATGAGTCACAAGCGATGGATATTCGTGTGTCAGCGATTTCTCAAGCATCGGTCGATTTGCTTGAAGATCTTGGTGCATGGCAAAGTATTGCAGCGATGCGAGTGTGTTCTTATAAGCGTTTAGAGACGTGGGAGCACCCAGAGTGTCGTACTCGTTTTGATGCTGCGTCATTAGATTTGCCTCGTTTAGGCTACATTGTTGAGAACAGACTTATTCAATTGGGTTTATGGTCTCAATTTGATGCCTACGACAATCTCGAACTGTTATGCCCAGAAAAGCTCGATGAGATTGAGTTTGGTGAAACCAATATCGTTAAGCTTCAATCTGGGGTTGAGTTATCTGCGAAGTGGGTGGTTGGTGCTGATGGTGCGAATTCAGCCGTTCGTCAACAAGCTGGAATTGGCATTACGGCTTGGGATTATCGACAACACTGTATGCTTATCAATGTAGAAACAGAACAACCTCAGCAAGATATTACTTGGCAGCAATTTCTACCAAGTGGCCCTCGTTCATTTTTGCCTTTGTGTTCTCTAACCTCTGACGATCAAGAAGTCGGGCAGGGCTCGTTAGTTTGGTATGATTCTCCGCTGCGTATTAAGCAACTGTCAGCAATGACTCCTGAAAAACTACGAAATGAAGTACTTACTCACTTTCCTAAAGAGTTAGGTGATATCAAAGTCTTGAATTCGGGTTCTTTTCCTCTGACACGACGTCATGCTCAATCATACTCGAAGAATAACTGTATTTTAGTCGGGGACTCTGTGCATACGATCAACCCTTTGGCTGGACAGGGTGTTAACTTAGGCTTTAAAGATGTATCAGTACTGTTGAATGTCACCAAAGAAAAGAGTGAATTAAATCAGTCTGTAGCAAGACGCTATGAAGTGATGAGAAGAGGCGATAACTTAATGATGCAGAGTGGCATGGATTTCTTCTACAAGACATTCAGCAACGACATTGGTCCGCTCAAGTTTGTTCGTAATGCCGCACTAAAACTCGCAGAGAACTCTGGGCCGATTAAAACTCAAGTATTGAAATACGCCTTGGGTCTTTAATTTTGATTAGTTCCGGTTATTTATAAAGAAAAGGAGAGCAGATGCTCTCCTTTTTTGTATGGTGTTGAATGCTATAACTACTGCGTAACGCAAACCGGTGCATCGATCTCTAAACAATACCCTGTATAAACTAAAGACCCGTCCTCATTATCTCGCTTGAATGAGGTGATGTTATTGGAGTGCTGGTTGGCTGCGATAAGCCATTTTCCATCGTCAGTTATATGGAAGTCTCTTGGGAATTTACCTGCAGTGTCGTAGCTATCAATGAAAGTCAGCTTTTGATTCTCAGAGTCGATTTTGAAGCTGCTGATTCTTGATTGATGTCGACATGACACATAAAGGAATTGCTCATCAGGCGATAGCTTAATCGCAGCTGCGGCTTCTCCCTTCTCCATATTAGGTAATGCATCAATCTCTTCCACTACATTCCAAATGCCTAAAACCTTTTCCAAAACCAGTAACGTCTCAGAGAGTTCACAGATTACATAGGCTCTGTCTTCAGCTTTGTTAAAGACTAGGTGGCGAGGTCCATTGCCAGCGGGCGCTTTAATTGACTGCATTGGCTCATCAAGGAATTCTTCTTGCTCTTCATCAAAGCAATAGAAGTTGATGCGATCGGTGCCGAGATCGACAGTTACAAACTGTGGTGAGTTTTGTAAGAACAAACATTGATGGGCATGTGGGCTAGTTTGTCTCTCTTTGTTCGGCCCGGAACCAACCATCTTGATTGTTTTGAGTCGCTTATCGATGCTGCCATTGATACTTAAGCTAAAAATATCGAATGTGCCTGATGAGTATTGCGACGTGATAGCAAACTTATTGTGTGGATCTATTGCGACGTGACAAGGGTGATCTCCCGAGATAAGGCTCGCATTGGGCGTTAGCTGTGAATCAACATTAGGTATATGAAGGAGCTGGGGCTGTTTTTGCTGGTCAACTTCCGATGCAGTATAGATCCCAGTTTTTGTTACAGTAACAAAAGAGGGGTTAGTACATTTGATGATCAGCTCTAGAGGTAATAGTTTTCCTGTTTCTAGATCTAACTGAGTTTGATAAACACCTTGGCTTTTACTTGGTGTATCTGTGTAGCAACCGATCGTTAAGGGGAGGGCTTTCATAGGCTAGTCATACTCAATTAGAAAATAGAGCTGACATTGTCTTATAAAATCGTATTAAAAGTGAGGTTATAGAAGAGAATACTTGGTGACTTGGCTAGCAGATTTGCACATTCCAGATAAAACAAAACCCAGCTAAAAAGCTGGGTTTTATTTAATGATGGTGCGGTCGGAGAGACTTGAACTCTCACACCTCTCGGCGCCAGAACCTAAATCTGGTGCGTCTACCAATTCCGCCACGACCGCAGCAAATCTTTATAGTTATATCGACATTGGTGGTTCGAAATAACGTTGTCTTCTTGTTTCAAAGAAAAAATGGTGGCTACTGCGGGATTTGAACCTGCGACCCCATCATTATGAGTGATGTGCTCTAACCAACTGAGCTAAGTAGCCATAATAAATCTAATAGATTCATTATTAAATAATGGTGCGGTCGGAGAGACTTGAACTCTCACACCTCTCGGCGCCAGAACCTAAATCTGGTGCGTCTACCAATTCCGCCACGACCGCAGCAAATCTTTATAGTCATATCGAATATTGGTGGTTCGATGTAACGTTGTGCTCTTGGTTTGATATTTAACTTGAAAACAAGCTAACTAAAAACAAAGAGTTTTAAATAGTGGCTGGGCTACCTGGATTCGAACCAGGGAATGCTGGCATCAAAAGCCAGTGCCTTACCGCTTGGCGATAGCCCAACAATGATATCATTTAAGATATCTAAATAATGGTGCGGTCGGAGAGACTTGAACTCTCACACCTCTCGGCGCCAGAACCTAAATCTGGTGCGTCTACCAATTCCGCCACGACCGCAGCAAATCTTTATRGTTATATCGACATTGGTGATTCGATGTAACGTTGTGCTCTTGGTTTGCTATTTAACTTAAAAAYAAGCTAAGTAAAAACAAAGAGTTTAAATAGTGGCTGGGCTACCTGGATTCGAACCAGGGAATGCTGGCATCAAAAGCCAGTGCCTTACCGCTTGGCGATAGCCCAACAATGATATCATTTAAGATATCTAAATAATGGTGCGGTCGGAGAGACTTGAACTCTCACACCTCTCGGCGCCAGAACCTAAATCTGGTGCGTCTACCAATTCCGCCACGACCGCAGCAAATCTTTATGGTTATATCGACATTGGTGATTCGAAATAACGTTGTGCTCTTAGTTAACAACTTAAGTAATTAAACAAAGAGTTTAAATAGTGGCTGGGCTACCTGGATTCGAACCAGGGAATGCTGGCATCAAAAGCCAGTGCCTTACCGCTTGGCGATAGCCCAACAATGATATCATTTAAGATATCTAAATAATGGTGCGGTCGGAGAGACTTGAACTCTCACACCTCTCGGCGCCAGAACCTAAATCTGGTGCGTCTACCAATTCCGCCACGACCGCAGCAAATCTTTATGGTTATATCGACATTGGTGATTCGATRTAACGTTGTGCTCTTAGTTAACAACTTAAGTAATTAAACAAAGATTTTAAATAGTGGCTGGGCGCCCTGGATTCGAACCAGGCATCTCTATTAGTAAGCACCATCAGATGTGTATAAGGGGCAAGCCCAACAATGATATCATTTAAGATATCTAAATAATGGTGCGGTCGGAGAGACTTGAACTCTCACACCTCTCGGCGCCAGAACCTAAATCTGGTGCGTCTACCAATTCCGCCACGACCGCAGCAAATCTTTATAGTCATATCGAATATTGGTGGTTCGATGTAACGTTGTGCTCTTGGTTTGATATTTAACTTGAAAACAAGCTAACTAAAAACAAAGAGTTTTAAATAGTGGCTGGGCTACCTGGATTCGAACCAGGGAATGCTGGCATCAAAAGCCAGTGCCTTACCGCTTGGCGATAGCCCAACAATGATATCATTTAAGATATCTAAATAATGGTGCGGTCGGAGAGACTTGAACTCTCACACCTCTAGGCGCCAGAACCTAAATCTGGTGCGTCTACCAATTCCGCCACGCCCGCAGCAAATCTATATAGTTATCTCGCAATAGGTGATTCGAAATAACGTTGTGCTCTTAGTTAACAACTTAASTAA
>NZ_CADDIS010000008.1:0-153893 GCF_902751245.1 Vibrio sp. Vb339
CATCCTGGGGCTGAAGTCGGTCCCAAGGGTATGGCTGTTCGCCATTTAAAGTGGTACGCGAGCTGGGTTTAGAACGTCGTGAGACAGTTCGGTCCCTATCTGCCGTGGGCGTTGGAAAATTGAAAGGGGCTGCTCCTAGTACGAGAGGACCGGAGTGGACGAACCTCTGGTGTTCGGGTTGTCATGCCAATGGCATTGCCCGGTAGCTAAGTTCGGAATCGATAACCGCTGAAAGCATCTAAGCGGGAAGCGAGCCTTGAGATGAGTTTTCCCTGGCGCTATAAGCGTCCTAAAGGGTTGTCGTAGACTACGACGTTGATAGGCAGGGTGTGTAAGTGCTGCGAGGCATTGAGCTAACCTGTACTAATTGCCCGTGAGGCTTAACCATACAACACCCAAGGGGTTTTGTGGACTCAAAGAAATACCAAACGCTTGAATGAGTTTGAAGAGATAGACTTTTAAATCAGTTTTCCGAATTTTAAAATTTGCTTGGCGACCATAGCATTGTGGACCCACCTGATTCCATGCCGAACTCAGAAGTGAAACACAATAGCGCCGATGGTAGTGTGGGGCTTCCCCATGTGAGAGTAGGACATCGCCAGGCTTTAAATTTGAACACTTGTCAGCGACGACAAGTATTCCACTGCGGAGTGGTAGTTCAGTTGGTTAGAATACCGGCCTGTCACGCCGGGGGTCGCGGGTTCGAGTCCCGTCCACTCCGCCACTTATTAGAGAAGCCCTGCTAGAAATAGCAGGGCTTTTTTACATTTGAAGAAAAGTGTTTTGCTTATAGGTTATATGGGTGCTGTAAAGACACTGAACCCCTGCACTTCACACTATTCCATTAGAAAGCCTAGTCTGACGACTAGGCTTTCGTCGTTTACGGCGTATGTGTTTTGGATTTTAGTAGCAAACCCTTATCGCTAACTATGAAGTATTTCTCTATATATCGGGAGGTGCTACTTGGGAATATAGGTGGTCACTTCTAACTCTGATAGTTAAGCTAAATAGAGCAGAGCACTAATCTGATTGTTTTACTATGTGAAATTCTCTATCGCGTACGTACTTCGCCCTAAGGAGTGACGACGTTATTGCTTTTAATACGTAGAGGGTAATTATCGATTATGTTGGTATTTGTTTAATCGTTCTCTGTACCTGGTCCACGTATCTGGAACTCTTAGACTGACTAAGGAAAAGGTACGATGTTTAATACTTCCAGCCATCACAATCACAATGAATAAATAGAGATGTTGACTTGGAATGACCATCAAGCAAACCTATCTCGTAGATACAAAAACGCCTAGCGGTTGCTAGGCGTTGATAATTAGTACTTTAATACATCTACTACAATATTTGTTTAAGGACTCTATCGGCTTTGACACGAGTGATCTTACGAATCAACTTCTGAACTTCCATCGGGTAGCTCTCTACCTTGTCTAACTGCTTATAAGTACAGATAAGCTGAGTGTGTTGAAGGATATTATCCACTTCAGCTTGGAACTTATCAGTTAGGTGATGGTAGTTATCTTGGATAAAGATACCGTTCTCTAGATCCAACTTCCAGGCGCGAGGGTTTAGGTTATTACCTGTTAATAGCATGTAGCGCTTATCTACCCATATGCCCTTTAGGTGGAAGCTATTGGAATCGTGTTGCCAAAGTCGAATTGATAGATTACGGCTAGCAATATGAGCTTCATTCGCTTTAGCGAAACGACGTAAGTTCAGTTCGTAAAGGTATGGCAGACCACCAATCGTTTTAAACTCTTCTTCTGGCGAGATAAAGAAATCATTCGCTGTCTTGTCACCAACAACAATGCTGACCTTTACGCCACGCTTAAGCGCTTTCTTCACTTCTTTAGCTAGGCTAGGTGGGAAGTTGAAGTAAGGTGTGCAGATAAAGATCTCATCTTTAGCTTGAGCGACGAGTTGGTTGATTCCTTGATTCAGACGGTTACGTCTCTTACCGATACCAACCAATGGTGTTACAGCTACTTGGTCTGCTGAAACCTCTTGCCCTTCGAATTGATACTGAGATCTTGCTAATGATGCACGAAACTGACGAATCGCTGGTTTCAGTTCTTTGGTCGCAGGCTTGTTCTTATCAGCTAGGTCATAAACAGCGCTGTCCGCAACCATCTGTTCGTGTACGTAGGCAAACATTGAGTCAGCAAGAGCCGCGTTGTTTAAAACGTGGTAACGATCAAAGCGATAGCGGTCATGGTAATTCAGGTAGATATTGTTAAGGCTTGCACCGCTGTATATTACGCTGTCATCGACGATAAAGCCTTTTAAGTGCAATACGCCAAAGACTTCTTTGCCACGAACGGGAATGCCGTAGACAGGCACAGAATGCTGATATTTTTCTGCAAACTCTTTATACATGGCTGCATTGCCTTCAGAAGACTCTGCACCAATCAATCCACGCTGAGCTCGGTGCCAATCGACACAAACGCTCACGTCTAATTCTGGATTCTTTTGCTTTGCTTCATATAAGGCAGTTAGGATCTCACGGCCAGCTTCATCATCTTCAAGGTACAAAGCGACTAAGCTAATACGAGTCGTTGCGCGAGATATCTCATCAAGTAGGCGAGTTCGAAACTCTTGCGCTGATAGTAGTACTTCAAACTTGTCAGGATTCTGCGCTATGGTTGGCAACTGTATGAATGGATTCCTACTGGCAATCATATTGACTGTTTTACCTTAAAAATATGCAAAATTGCGAACCTTTAATTTTACCAAAGGGATAGTACCAAATACTAGATAATCGAGGCATTCTCTAACAATTTTGCTGATAATGCATAGGAATGAGATCTTTTCCGCTATTCGAATAGCGCTCGTATAAAACTCTTAAACCATTTGGTAGATCTTTGGGGTCTACTTGTACGAATTTGTGTCGCGCGTAAAAATTGGTGAGATGAGCGTAAGCAAAGCAGTAATCGTCTTCCGTAAGCGTATGTTGCGCACAATAACCCATAAGCTGGGAGCCTAATTGCTGACCGCGATGTTGTTTTGATATCGCCATTCCAGTAAGTAAACGATTATTTTCTATTGTACGGAAACGCACGACACCGCATAGCTCGTTATCCAGCAATAACGAGTAGATCAGTTCACTCTTATTCGCTTTTCCCGTTGGGTAGTGTTCTTTATAGAAACGTTTAACTAGGGGAACCTTTACTGGGTCTAATTGAGTAATGATGACATTGTTCATTCAGTCACTGCGCCATTGGTTTATCTGCTGTAGAATGACCGCAGTGTAAGTTAATTGAATATCGCCATGCAATTCCATCTCAATGCTAGTTTAAAAAATGTTCATACTTTTTCCATCGATCAGACGTGTGATGCGTTGGTTGAAGTCACCACTACCGAAGAACTTATTTCGCTTTACAAAGACCCTAAATGGTCAGCTTTGCCTAAGTTAATACTGGGTAAGGGCAGTAATATGCTTTTTACTGAGCACTTCGCTGGCCTGGTCATCGTGAATAAATTAGCCGGGATTGAGCTGGCCGAGACGTACAGTCATCACCTACTGCATGTAAGTGGTGGCGAGGATTGGCCAAGCTTGGTTGAGTGGAGTGTGGATAAGGGGTTGGGTGGTCTAGAGAATCTAGCAATGATACCCGGCTGTTCAGGCTCTGCTCCGATTCAGAATATTGGTGCGTATGGTGTTGAGTTGCAAGACGTATGCGAGTATGTCGATATCCTGTGTCTGGATACTTATACAGTTAAGAGATTAAGCAAAGAACAGTGTCTCTTTGGTTACCGAGATTCTATTTTCAAACACGCTCTTTACGGTAAAGCGATTGTTGTTGCGATTGGTTTAACGTTGCCGAAAGAGTGGGAGCCATGTAATCACTATGGCCCGTTAAAGAGCCTAGCAGCCGATACGCTTTCTCCTCGTACGATATTTGATGAAGTATGTGCTATCCGTTCAAGTAAGCTACCAGACCCTAGAGTACAAGGGAATGCGGGCAGTTTCTTCAAAAACCCTGTGATCACCAAAGATCATTTTGATCGCTTGTTAGCTCTATATCCAAATATTGTCGGTTATGAGAGTAATGACATGATCAAAGTTGCTGCTGGCTGGCTGATTGATCAATGCCAGTTCAAGGGTGTGACAGAAGGTGGCGCTCAGGTTCACCCCAACCAAGCATTGGTTATCATCAATTATGATGAGGCTTCTGCTGTGGATATCCTTAAGCTTGCAGAGCGAGTGCGTCAGTCCGTCTTGAATAAATTCGATATTCGATTGGAACATGAAGTGCGCTTTATGGGACGAGACTGCGAGACAAACCTAGATAAGGCTTTGGAGTCATTGGCATGAGAGAACACAGTACCAAGCTTGCACTATTGAGATGCCTTGCTGACGGTGAGTTTCACTCAGGTGAAGACCTAGGTGAAATGATTGGTGTGTCACGAGCGGCTATCAGTAAGCACATTAAGGGTATTCAAGAGTGGGGTTTAGATATCTACCGAGTACAAGGTAAGGGTTACAAGCTAGCCAGTCGTTTGGATATGCTTGACCAAGAAAAATTGTCTGCAGTTAGTCGCGATGCTTCTCTTGAGCTGATTCCAATCATAGGTTCTACAAACCAGCACCTATTAGAGCGTACTAACACCCTCGAATCGGGTTCTGTCTGTATTGCGGAATATCAAGCAGCGGGCCGTGGGCGTCGTGGACGAGAGTGGGTGTCGCCATTCGCTGCAAACCTCTATCTTTCAATGTATTGGAGACTCGACGCAGGGATGGCTGCCGCAATGGGTTTAAGCCTTGTGGTTGGGGTAGCTGTTGTTGAAGCTTTGGAAGACATGGGCGTAGAAGGTGTAAAGCTCAAATGGCCGAACGACCTTTACCACAATGACAAGAAGCTTGCAGGTATCTTGGTCGAGCTGTCAGGTCAGTCTGGTGGCGCTGCGCATATTGTGATTGGTTTAGGGCTAAACCTATCCATGGATCCAACAACATCAGGTATTGGCCAGCCATGGACTTCCCTTAAAGAAGTGTGTGATGGGAAGGTGCCAGACCGTAACCAGTTAGCGCAGGCTCTGATCAATGCTTGGGATAAGTCACTTGTCGACTATGAGTTGAAAGGAATGTCCAATTTTGTAGAGCGTTGGAACCGCTTGGATAATTTCTTAGGTCGCAATGTTAGATTGATCATTGGACCTAGAGAAATTGAAGGTGTTGTTCAAGGCATCGATGAACAAGGTGCTGTATTGCTCAAAACTGAGAATGGTGTCGAGAGCTATATTGGTGGCGAGATATCGCTAAGAAAAGGCGACTAAGGCGTTACTATTTTCTTAGTAACACTTCTTCAACCATGTGATCTGCGCCTTTACGTAGAATCAGGTGAGCCCTTTCTCTTGTCGGAAGGATATTTTGTTCAAGGTTCAAGCCATTAATTGAACTCCAGATACCCTCTGCTTTATCCAATGCGGCTTGGTTCGATAATTTAGTGTAATGACTAAAGTAAGAGCCAGGCTTAGTAAACGCACCATCGCGGAATTTCATAAAACGATTGACGTACCACTCTTTGATTTGTTGGCTATCAGCGTCAACATAGAGTGAGAAATCAAGGAAGTCAGAAATAAACACGCGATGTGGTTCGTGTGGATAATTCATTCCGGTTTGTAAGACATTAAGTCCTTCAATAATAAGCACATCTGGTAGGTCGACGCACTTAACGTCATCAGTAATGTTGTACGTAAGATGCGAGTAAACAGGGGCTGTGACATTTCTCTTGCATGCCTTTACATCCGAAACAAAGTTTACTAAACGCTTGATATCGTAAGACTCCGGAAAGCCCTTTTTGCTCATCAACCCTTTCTCTTCTAACACCTCGTTTGGATATAAAAAGCCATCGGTTGTCACTAGTTCAACTTTTGGGTGATTTTCCCAGCGAGAGAGTAGGGCTTTAAGCAGACGCGCAGTGGTACTTTTGCCAACGGCTACGCTACCCGCAATGCCGATGATAAAAGGTGGCGCTTTCTCTTTCTTATCTAGAAATTGGTGGAGTACCGAGTTTCTATTCTGTCTGGCTGCCACATAGAGGTTCAATAGACGAGATAACGGTAGATAGATCTCTACTGCCTCTTCCATTGTGAGCTTTTCATTGATGCCTTGAAGCTCTTTTAAGTCGCTCTCAGAAAGTGTCATCGGAACTAAATTCCTTAGCTCAGACCAACGTTCGCGGTCAAATGACATAAATGGGCTCATACAAAACTCTATAGTGGATAACAAAACAAGTGCATGGAAAATACATCAAGCGATAGATAAATAAAATATCTTCCTGTACTAGATGCGGGTTAAAGACGTAAACCTTGAGCTAAATAGCCGTATGTAGGAGTTTGCTCAGAGAATTTTGCACTTTTTTTCAATTTACTATTGCAAGGTGGAAAATCATTCAATAAAATGCGCCCCACTTGTGCCGACTTAGCTCAGTAGGTAGAGCAACTGACTTGTAATCAGTAGGTCACCAGTTCGATTCCGGTAGTCGGCACCACTTTCTCCCTTCCTTTAAGGAAAGCGAGAGAAAGCTCAAAATTTGGAGAGGTTCCCGAGTGGCCAAAGGGAGCAGACTGTAAATCTGTTGGCACTGCCTTCGATGGTTCGAATCCGTCCCTCTCCACCATATTCTAAAGGTTAAATAGCTCAAACAGAGTTACGTGTTGCGTGCATCGTATAATGGCTATTACCTCAGCCTTCCAAGCTGATGATGCGGGTTCGATTCCCGCTGCACGCTCCAACTCATTTTGTGTGCTGATATAGCTCAGTCGGTAGAGCGCACCCTTGGTAAGGGTGAGGTCCCCAGTTCGACTCTGGGTATTAGCACCAGTCTAAAGCTTCTTCTCCTTTAATAAAGAAAACCATTTTTTTTGGTTGCGTGGTCTTATTTTAAGCCACCTAATCCGTACCTAGAGGGACACCCCATGTCTAAAGAAAAATTTGAACGTACGAAACCGCACGTAAACGTTGGTACTATCGGCCACGTTGACCACGGTAAAACAACTCTAACTGCTGCTATCTGTACTACACTTGCAAAAGTGTACGGTGGTGTTGCTAAAGATTTCGCATCTATCGATAACGCTCCAGAAGAGCGCGAGCGCGGTATCACAATCGCAACTTCTCACGTTGAGTACGAYACTCCAGCACGTCACTACGCACACGTAGACTGTCCAGGACACGCGGATTATGTTAAAAACATGATCACTGGTGCTGCACAAATGGACGGCGGTATCCTAGTTGTTGCTGCGACTGACGGCCCTATGCCTCAAACTCGTGAGCACATCCTACTTGGTCGTCAAGTTGGTATCCCTTACATCATCGTATTCATGAACAAATGTGACATGGTAGATGACGAAGAGCTACTTGAGCTAGTTGAGATGGAAGTTCGTGAACTTCTTTCTGAATACGACTTCCCAGGTGATGACCTACCAGTTATCCAAGGTTCTGCACTTGGCGCACTAAACGGCGAGAAGCAGTGGGAAGAYAAGATCGTTGAGCTTGCAGAAGCACTAGATTCTTACATTCCTGAGCCAGAGCGTGCAGTTGACCAACCGTTCCTACTACCAATTGAAGATGTATTCTCAATCCAAGGTCGTGGTACTGTTGTAACTGGTCGTATCGAGCGCGGTATCCTACGTGTAGGTGACGAAGTAGAAATCGTTGGTATCAAAGAGACTACTCTTACTACTTGTACTGGTGTTGAAATGTTCCGTAAACTGCTTGACGAAGGTCGTGCAGGTGAGAACGTTGGTGCACTTCTACGTGGTACTAAGCGTGATGACGTTGAACGTGGTCAAGTACTTTCTGCGAAAGGTTCTATCAACCCACACACTAAGTTTGAGTCTGAAGTATACGTACTTTCTAAAGACGAAGGCGGCCGTCACACTCCTTTCTTCAAAGGTTACCGTCCACAGTTCTACTTCCGTACAACTGACGTAACAGGCGACATCACTCTACCAGAAGGCGTAGAAATGGTAATGCCAGGTGACAACGTTCAAATGACTGTTGAGCTAATCGCTCCAATCGCAATGGACGAAGGTCTACGTTTCGCAATCCGCGAAGGTGGCCGTACAGTTGGTGCTGGTGTTGTAGCTAAAATCTTTGCATAAGATTTGACGAACCACTAGTAAAAAGGGCATCATTTGATGCCCTTTTTCTGCGCTAAAAAAAGAGTTGGATGTTTTGACATCGATTTTTGCTCTTAGCAAAGAATTAAACGGTCTTTTTGACTAAAATGACTGTTAGATGTGTTGTTTTGCAACGCAAAGGAATGTGCCCTGCAACAGCGGGGTTATTGTCGTCTATATTTAAGACTTATCACAGGTTGGTTTTATGAAAGCAAACGCTGAAACTCCTGATAGCTCAGGTGCAGCAGATACAATGAAGTGGATTGTCGCTTTTGTTCTGTTGGCTGCTGCTGTTGTGGGTAATTACCTGTATGGTGAATTGTCTGTTGTAATTCGCGCTGCAGGTGTAGTTGTGCTGATTGCTGCCGCACTAGGCGTTGCAGCAACAACAACTAAAGGTAAAGCTGCGATCGATTTTGCAAAAGAATCTCGTATGGAGATTCGTAAAGTTGTTTGGCCTACTCGCCAAGAAACTATGCAAACTACATTGATCGTTTTAGCTGTATGTATTGTTATGTCTCTAGTGCTTTGGGGAATTGACGGCATTATGGTCCGTCTAGTTTCTCTAGCAACTGGGGTGTAGAGGGTTCTGATTCATGAGTGAAGCTCCAAAAAAACGTTGGTATGTAGTTCAAGCCTTTTCTGGCTTTGAAGGTCGTGTTGCACAGTCGCTACGCGAGCATATTAAAATGCACAACATGGAAGAACTATTTGGCGATGTGCTAGTACCTACTGAAGAAGTAGTGGAAATGCGTGCAGGCCAACGCCGTAAAAGTGAACGTAAATTCTTCCCTGGCTACGTATTAGTTCAAATGATCATGAATGATGAATCATGGCACTTAGTACGCAGCATTCCGCGTGTTATGGGCTTCATTGGTGGTACCTCTGATCGTCCTGCACCAATCACTGATAAAGAAGCTGATGCTATCTTGAACCGTCTAGAGAAAGCGAGCGAGTCTCCACGTCCTAAGACAATGTTCGAAGCGGGTGAAGTGGTTCGTGTGAACGATGGTCCATTTGCTGACTTCAACGGTACTGTTGAAGAAGTAGATTACGAGAAAAGCCGCATTAAGGTATCTGTATCGATCTTTGGTCGTGCAACACCGGTTGAGCTTGAATTTGGTCAGGTTGAAAAACTGGACTAAAACTCTAAGTTTTGAACAAGCTGTGGATAAATACTTCATAAGTTGTTCAAAATAAAAGAGTATAAAAAATCACCTTTTTAGGGTTGTTAAAGGCGCGAATTATGATTATAATTTCGCGCCTTTTTGCTTCTGTGGAAGTAAAAAAGAGTTAATTGAATTTATGGGGAGCTCGCCTTGCGGCTAGCGCATGTACCCAAAATATTAGGAAATATCATGGCTAAGAAAGTTGAAGCTTATATCAAACTGCAAGTTGCAGCTGGTATGGCAAACCCAAGTCCACCGGTTGGTCCTGCTCTAGGTCAACACGGCGTGAACATCATGGAATTCTGTAAAGCGTTCAACGCAAAAACAGAATCTGTTGAGAAAGGTCTACCTACTCCAGTAGTTATTACTGTTTACAACGACCGTTCTTTCACGTTCGTAACTAAGACTCCACCTGCTGCTGTTCTTCTTAAGAAAGCTGCTGGCGTTAAGTCTGGTTCAGGTCGTCCAAACACTGAGAAAGTTGGTACTGTTACTGACGCTCAAGTTCAGGAAATCGCAGAAACTAAAGCTGCTGATATGACTGGTGCTGACATCGAAGCAATGAAACGTTCTATTGCTGGTACTGCTCGTTCAATGGGCCTAGTGGTAGAGGGATAAGATCATGGCTAAACTTACTAAGCGTATGCGCGTAATCCGCGACAAAGTTGACTCAACTAAAGAATACGAAATCAGCGAAGCTGTTGCTCTTCTTAAAGAACTAGCGACTGCTAAATTCGTTGAGTCTGTAGATGTTGCTGTTAACCTAGGCATCGATGCTCGTAAATCTGACCAAAACGTTCGTGGCGCAACAGTGCTACCTCACGGTACTGGCCGTGACATCCGCGTTGCTGTTTTCACTCAAGGTGCAAACGCAGAAGCTGCTAAAGCTGCTGGCGCAGATATCGTTGGTATGGAAGATCTTGCTGAGCAAGTGAAAAAAGGCGAAATGAACTTCGACGTAGTTGTTGCTTCTCCAGATGCAATGCGTGTTGTTGGTCAACTAGGTACAATCCTAGGTCCACGCGGCCTTATGCCAAACCCTAAAGTTGGTACTGTAACTCCTAACGTTGCTGAAGCGGTTAAGAACGCTAAAGCTGGTCAGGTTCGTTACCGTAACGACAAGAACGGCATCATCCACACTACTATCGGTAAAGCATCTTTCGAAGCTAGCCAGCTTCAAGAGAACCTAGAAGCTCTTCTAGTTGCTCTTAAGAAAGCTAAGCCTTCTTCAGCTAAGGGTTCTTACCTGAAGAAAGTAAGCATCTCTACTACGATGGGTGCTGGTGTTGCTGTTGATCAAGCTAGTCTTGACACTCAAGCAAACTAATTTGCTTAGGCGCAGATTTAGTGTATACTTCTGCGCCTAATATTTGTGGTTGGGTGGTTTTAAAGCAATTTGAAATCATCTATCCCAAGACCGTAGGCGCTGTCGATTTTCATTAGATTATTGATAGCTTAATAAAACCTACGTAGGCGATGTTATGGTTTGAAATGAATTTATTCATTTTTAAATAACATCGTAAACGCTCATTACATTTTGTATTGAGTGCTGTAATCACAACCAGAGGTTAATCCAAATGGCTTTAAATCTTCAAGACAAAAAAGCAATTGTTGCTGAAGTCAACGAAGCTGCCAGTGGTGCACTTTCTGCAGTTGTAGCTGATTCTCGTGGCGTTGAAGTTGGCGCAATGACTTCTCTACGTAAACAAGCTCGCGAAGCGGGTGTTTACATGAAAGTTGTTCGTAACACACTAGCACGCCGTGCGGTTCAGGGTACAGACTACGAGTGTCTAGTAGACACTTTCACTGGTCCAACTCTGATCGCATTCTCTAATGAGCACCCAGGTGCTGCAGCGCGTCTTTTCAAAGACTTCGCTAAAGAGAATAAAGATTTCGAGATCAAAGCTGCTGCATTTGAAGGCGCAGTTACTGATGCTGAAGTACTAGCGACACTACCAACTTACGACGAAGCTATCGCACGCCTAATGATGTGCATGAAAGAAGCTTCTGCTGGCAAGCTGGTTCGTACTATCGCTGCTGTTCGCGACCAAAAAGAAGAAGCTGCGGCATAAGCCTTGCTTTTCACTGGTTGCTATTTAAACTTATTGTTGACTTAAAAGAGAATTGTTATGTCTATTACTAACGAGCAAATCCTAGACGCAGTTGCAGAAATGTCTGTAATGCAAGTTGTTGAGCTTATCGAAGCTATGGAAGAGAAATTCGGCGTTACTGCAGCTGCTGCTGTTGTAGCTGGCGGCGCAGCTGGCGGCGACGCTGCTGCTGAGCAAACTGAATTCGACGTTATCCTAACTGCTGCTGGCGCTAACAAAGTACAAGTTATCAAAGCTGTACGTGGCGCAACTGGCCTAGGTCTTAAAGAAGCTAAAGGTCTTGTAGACTCAGCTCCTGCAGCGCTTAAAGAAGGCGTTGACAAAGCTGAAGCTGAAGCTCTTAAAGCACAGCTAGAAGAAGCTGGCGCTTCTGTTGAAATCAAGTAATTATTACTTAATTTCTTAGCCGCAAGGCTAATGGCTGGTGGTTTATTAACCACCGGCCTTTTTGCGCTGTAGGGCTATGACGAATTTTCCGCTGTTTAACCGTCATAATCCGAGCAAAAAAACAGTCATTTTTTCGAAATGATTGTTCACTACAGTAAACAGCTGTTTGTCACCGCCCCCTCTTGAAGAGTGTTTTGGGTGGTTTGGGTCACTTATCAGCGAGCTGAGGAACCCCATGGTTTACTCTTATACCGAGAAAAAGCGCATCCGTAAGGATTTTGGTACTCGTCCACAAGTTTTGGACATTCCATACCTGTTATCGATCCAGCTTGATTCTTTCGACAAATTCATCGAACAGGATCCAGAAGGTCAATACGGTCTTGAAGCTGCTTTCCGTTCTGTATTTCCAATTCAGAGCTACAACGGCAATTCTGAGCTGCAATACGTTAGCTACCGTCTTGGTGAGCCAGTTTTTGACGTTAAAGAATGTCAAATCCGCGGTGTTACTTACTCAAAGCCACTACGCGTAAAACTACGTCTAGTTATCTTTGATCGAGATGCACCAGCAGGTACTGTAAAAGACATTAAAGAACAAGAAGTCTACATGGGCGAAATTCCGCTTATGACAGACAATGGTACTTTCGTAATTAATGGTACCGAGAGGGTTATCGTATCCCAGCTGCACCGAAGCCCAGGCGTGTTCTTCGACAGTGATAAGGGTAAGACCCACTCATCAGGTAAAGTTCTTTATAACGCACGTGTAATTCCTTACCGCGGCTCATGGTTAGACTTTGAGTTCGATCCTAAGGATAACTTATTCGTACGTATCGACCGTCGTCGTAAGCTACCAGCATCGATTATTCTTCGTGCACTTGGTAAATCGACTGAAGAGATCCTAGATCTGTTCTTCGACAAAGTGAACTTCGAAGTTAAAGACCAAACTCTTCTTATGGAGTTGGTTCCTGATCGTCTACGTGGTGAAACTGCGTCATTCGACATCGAAGCAAACGGCAAAACTTACGTTGAGACTGGTCGTCGTGTTACTGCTCGTCATATCCGTCAACTTGAAAAAGATGGCGTTGAGCACATCGAAGTACCAGTAGAGTACATCGTTGGTAAAGTTGCATCTAAAGATTACATCAATGAAGCAACTGGCGAGATCATCGTTGGCGCGAACCAAGAGATTAGCCTAGAAGCACTTGCTAACCTGTCTCAAGCAGGTCACAAGGCTCTACAAACTCTGTTCACGAATGACCTAGATCACGGTCCATTCATGTCAGACACTCTACGTGCAGATAGCACAGTAGATCGCATCTCTGCATTGGTAGAAATCTACCGCATGATGCGTCCTGGCGAGCCACCAACGAAAGAAGCTGCAGAGTCTCTATTCGAAAGCCTATTCTTCTCTGAAGAACGTTACGACCTATCAACTGTAGGCCGTATGAAGTTCAACAGCTCTATCGAGCGTGAAGAAGAAGAAGAGCGCGGTACTCTGGATGAATCAGACATCATCGAAGTGATGAAGAAACTGATTGGTATCCGTAACGGTATTGGTGAAGTGGACGATATCGACCACCTTGGCAACCGTCGTATCCGTTCTGTAGGTGAAATGGCAGAAAACCAATTCCGTGTTGGTCTAGTTCGTGTAGAACGCGCCGTTAAAGAGCGCCTAAGCCTTGGTGACCTTGATGCAATCATGCCTCAAGATCTTATCAACGCTAAGCCGATCTCTGCTGCAGTTAAAGAATTCTTTGGCTCTTCACAGCTTTCACAGTTCATGGACCAAAACAACCCATTGTCAGAAGTTACGCACAAACGTCGTATCTCTGCTTTAGGTCCTGGTGGTCTTACTCGTGAGCGCGCAGGCTTCGAAGTACGTGACGTTCACGTAACTCACTACGGTCGTCTATGTCCGATCGAAACGCCTGAAGGTCCAAACATCGGTCTAATTAACTCACTATCTGCGTTTGCACGTTGTAACGATTACGGTTTCCTAGAAACTCCGTACCGTCGTGTAGTAGATGGTGTAGTAACAGAAGAAGTTGATTACCTGTCTGCAATCCAGGAAGGTCAATTCGTAATCGCGCAAGCAAACACCATTCTTACTGAAGAAGGTACGTTTGCAGATGAGCTAATCACAGCTCGTCAAAAAGGTGAATCTGGTCTTCACCCTCGCGATCACGTTGACTACATGGACGTTGCGACAAACCAAGTAGTATCTATCGCTGCTTCGCTTATCCCGTTCCTAGAACACGATGATGCGAACCGTGCATTGATGGGTGCCAACATGCAACGTCAAGCTGTACCAACACTTAAGGCTGATAAGCCTCTAGTCGGCACTGGTATCGAACGTAACATCGCAGTTGACTCTGGTGTTACAGCGGTTGCTAAACGTGGTGGTCAAGTTCAGTCTGTAGACGCTTCTCGTATCGTAGTTAAGGTTAACGAAGATGAATTGGTACCTGGCGAAGCTGGTATCGATATCTACAACCTAACTAAGTACACGCGTTCGAACCAAAACACATGTATTAACCAACGTCCAACTGTACTTCCTGGTGAACCAGTTGCACGCGGCGATGTTCTTGCTGATGGTCCTTCAACAGACCTTGGTGAACTAGCTCTTGGCCAAAACATGCGTATCGCATTCATGCCTTGGAACGGTTACAACTTCGAAGACTCGATCTTAGTATCTGAGCGCGTAGTTCAAGAGGACCGTTTCACGACAATCCACATTCAAGAACTATCTTGTGTGGCTCGTGATACTAAGCTGGGTTCTGAAGAGATCACAGCTGATATTCCAAACGTAGGTGAGTCTGCTCTGTCTAAACTAGACGAGTCAGGTATCGTTTACATTGGTGCTGAAGTTAAGGGTGGCGACATCCTAGTTGGTAAAGTAACCCCTAAAGGTGAAACTCAACTGACTCCTGAAGAGAAGCTACTACGTGCTATCTTCGGTGAGAAAGCATCTGATGTTAAAGATACTTCTCTACGTGTACCAAACTCTGTTTCGGGTACTATCATCGATGTACAAGTCTTCACTCGCGATGGCGTAGAGAAAGACAAGCGTGCACTTGAAATCGAACAGATGCAGCTTAAAGAAGCTAAGAAAGACCTAACTGAAGAGTTCCAAATTCTTGAGGGTGGCCTTCTTAACCGTGTTAAAGCTGTACTTCTGTCTGGTGGTTACTCTGAAGCTAAGCTTGATACTATCGGTCGTAAGCAATGGCTAGAGCAAGTTCTAGAAGACGATGCGCTACAAACACAGCTTGAGCAACTTGCTGAGCAGTGGGATGAGCTAAAAGCAGACTTCGATAAGAAGTTTGAAACTAAGCGTCGTAAAATCACTCAAGGTGATGATCTAGCGCCTGGCGTTCTTAAGATTGTTAAAGTTTACCTAGCGGTTAAACGTCGTATCCAGCCTGGTGATAAGATGGCCGGTCGTCACGGTAACAAAGGTGTAATCTCTAAGATTAACCCTGTTGAAGACATGCCATACGATGAGAAAGGTCAGCCTGTAGACATCGTACTTAACCCACTGGGTGTACCATCGCGTATGAACATCGGTCAGATCCTAGAAGTTCACTTAGGTTTGGCTGCGAAAGGTATCGGTGACAAGATCAACCAAATGGTTAAGGAACAACAAGAACTGCATAAGTTCCGTGAGTTCCTACAGAAGGTTTACGATCTTGGTGATACTCGTCAGAAAGTTGATATTGCTGAACTGTCTGATGATCAAGTTCGTACACTGATCAAGAACCTACGTGGCGGTCTACCGATTGCTACTCCTGTGTTCGACGGTGCTTCTGAGTCTCTAATCAAAGAACTACTTAAACTGGGTGATCTGCCAGAATCTGGTCAGCTTAAACTGTTTGATGGTCGTACTGGTGATTCGTTTGAGCGTCCTGTAACTGTTGGTTACATGTACATGCTGAAACTGAACCACTTGGTTGATGACAAGATGCATGCTCGTTCAACTGGTTCTTACAGCCTAGTAACTCAGCAACCACTTGGTGGTAAAGCTCAGTTCGGTGGTCAGCGTTTCGGTGAGATGGAAGTATGGGCACTAGAAGCATACGGTGCTGCATATACTCTACAAGAAATGCTAACCGTTAAGTCAGATGACGTTAACGGCCGTACTAAGATGTATAAGAACATCGTAGACGGTAACCATAGCATGGAACCTGGTATGCCTGAGTCGTTCAACGTACTGTTGAAAGAGATTCGCTCGCTAGGTATCAACATCGAGCTAGAAGACGAAGAGTAATCCCTCCTCTTTTTAAAAGAAGATAGGATTATTTGGTAAAAGGGAGCTTGCTACAGCAGTGAGCTCCTTTAACTCCTTACAGGAGCTGAATGTGAAAGACTTATTAAACTTTCTAAAAGCACAGCATAAGACCGAAGAATTTGATGCAATCAAAATCGGTCTATCTTCACCAGACATGATCCGTTCATGGTCTTTTGGTGAAGTTAAAAAGCCGGAAACAATTAACTATCGTACGTTCAAACCTGAACGTGATGGTCTGTTCTGTGCACGTATTTTTGGTCCAGTTAAAGACTACGAATGTCTTTGTGGCAAATACAAGCGCCTGAAGCACCGTGGTGTTATCTGTGAGAAGTGTGGCGTTGAAGTTACACAAACTAAAGTTCGTCGTGACCGCATGGGCCACATCGAGCTAGCTTCACCAGTTGCTCACATCTGGTTCCTAAAATCACTGCCGTCTCGTATCGGTCTACTAATGGATATCCCTCTACGTGATATCGAACGTGTTCTTTACTTCGAGATGTACGTAGTAACTGAACCAGGTATGACTGATCTAGAAAAATCTCAGATGCTTACTGAAGAAGAGTATCTGGATCGTCTAGAAGAGTGGGGTGACGAATTCACTGCTAAGATGGGTGCTGAAGCGATCAAAGATCTGCTTGCAACAATGGACCTTCATCAAGAAGTGGAAGAAATGCGCGAAGAGTTAGAAACTACTAACTCAGAAACTAAGCGTAAAAAAGTTACTAAGCGCCTGAAGCTAGTTGAAGCGTTCATTGCATCGGGTAACGATCCGCAATGGATGATTCTGACTGTACTTCCGGTTCTGCCGCCAGATCTACGTCCTCTAGTACCACTAGATGGCGGTCGTTTTGCGACTTCAGATCTGAACGACCTTTACCGTCGTGTGATCAACCGTAACAACCGTTTGAAGCGTCTTCTAGAGCTAGCTGCTCCGGACATCATCGTACGTAACGAAAAACGTATGCTGCAAGAGTCTGTTGATGCACTTCTAGATAACGGTCGTCGTGGTCGTGCTATCACTGGTTCGAACAAGCGTCCTCTGAAATCTCTTGCTGATATGATCAAGGGTAAACAGGGTCGTTTCCGTCAGAACCTTCTAGGTAAACGTGTAGACTACTCTGGCCGTTCTGTAATCACAGTAGGTCCATACCTTCGTCTACATCAGTGTGGTCTTCCTAAGAAGATGGCACTTGAGCTATTTAAGCCGTTCATCTACAGCAAGCTAGAAACTCGTGGCATGGCTACGACAATCAAAGCTGCTAAGAAGATGGTAGAGCGCGAAGAAGCTATCGTTTGGGATATCCTAGACGAAGTAATCCGCGAACACCCAGTACTGCTTAACCGTGCACCTACACTTCACCGTCTAGGTATCCAAGCGTTTGAACCAGTACTAATCGAAGGTAAAGCGATTCAGCTTCACCCACTAGTGTGTGCGGCATACAACGCCGACTTCGATGGTGACCAAATGGCGGTACACGTGCCTCTAACTCTAGAAGCACAGCTTGAAGCACGTACACTGATGATGTCGACGAATAACATTCTGTCGCCAGCGTCAGGTGATCCGATCATCGTACCTTCTCAGGACGTTGTATTGGGTCTTTACTACATGACACGTGACAAGATCAACGTGAAAGGCGAAGGTATGTACCTTGCTGGCCCTGCTGAGGCTGAAAAGGCATACCGTACTAAGACTGCTGAGCTACACGCTCGCGTTAAAGTACGTATCACCGAGACTGTAGTAGACGAAGATGGTAACAGCACTACTGAAACGAAGATGGTTGATACAACTGTCGGCCGTGCAATGCTATGGCAAATCGTTCCAGCTGGCCTACCGTACAGCATCGTTAACCAAAAGTTAGGTAAGAAGCAGATCTCTACTCTTCTTAACGAGTGTTACCGTAAGCTTGGTCTAAAAGATACAGTAGTATTTGCTGACCAAATCATGTACGCAGGTTTTGCATACGCTGCACTTTCTGGTGTTTCTGTAGGTATCGACGATATGGTTGTACCTCAAGCGAAATACGATGAAATTGAATCTGCTGAAGAAGAAGTTCGCGAAATCCAAGAGCAATTCCAATCTGGTCTTGTTACTGCGGGTGAGCGTTACAACAAAGTTATCGATATCTGGGCATCTACGAATGACCGCGTTGCGAAAGCAATGATGGATAACCTATCTTCTGAAACAGTTATCAACCGTGACGGCGAAGAAGAACAGCAAGAATCGTTCAACAGCATCTACATGATGGCCGACTCGGGCGCACGTGGTTCTGCAGCTCAGATTCGTCAGCTAGCAGGTATGCGTGGTCTGATGGCGCGTCCAGATGGTTCAATCATCGAAACGCCGATCACAGCGAACTTTAAAGAAGGTCTAAACGTCCTTCAGTACTTTATCTCAACGCACGGTGCTCGTAAGGGTCTTGCGGATACAGCACTGAAAACAGCAAACTCGGGTTACCTAACTCGTCGTCTAGTAGACGTTGCTCAAGACGTTGTAGTACACGAACATGACTGTGGCACGCATGAAGGTATCGACATGATGCCTCACATCGAAGGTGGTGACGTTAAAGTTGCACTTTCTGAGCTTGCTCTAGGTCGTGTAGTAGCTGAAGACGTTCTTAAGCCTGGTACTGAAGATGTACTGATTCCACGTAATACTCTGATTGATGAGAAGTGGTGTCAAATCATGGAAGACAACTCAGTAGATAGCATGAAAGTGCGCTCTGTTGTTACCTGTGATGCAGACTTCGGTTGTTGTGCACAGTGTTACGGTCGTGACCTAGCACGTGGTCACCTAGTGAACCAAGGTGAAGCAGTTGGTGTTATCGCTGCACAATCTATCGGTGAACCGGGTACACAGCTAACGATGCGTACGTTCCACATCGGTGGTGCGGCATCTACTGCAGCAGCAGAGAACAGCATCCAAGCTAAGACAACTGGTACTGTGAAACTTCACAATGCTAAGTTCGTAGTTAACAAAGATAAGAAACTGGTTATCACTTCTCGTGCATCTGAGATGACGATTATTGATGAATTCGGCCGTACTAAAGAGAAGCACAAACTTCCTTACGGTTCGATGCTAACCAAAGGCGACAACGCAGCAGTTACTGCTGGTGAAGTTGTAGCTAACTGGGAAGCGCATACCATGCCAATCATCACTGAAGTGGCAGGTCGTATCCAATTCGTAGATATGATCGATGGTATTACAGTTTCTCGTCAAACTGACGATCTAACGGGTCTTTCTTCAAGTGAAGTTACAGACGCAGCAGCTCGCCCAGCAGCAGGTAAAGATATGCGTCCAGCTATCAAACTTGTTGATGAGCAAGGTAACGACGTAATGATCCCTGGTACTGATATGCCAGCTCACTACTTCCTACCTGGCAAAGCGATTGTAAACATCGAAGATGGCGCTGAAGTTGGCATCGGTGACACACTATCTCGTATCCCTCAAAAATCGAGCGGAAACAAAGATATCACCGGTGGTCTACCACGCGTAGCTGACCTATTCGAAGCTCGTAAGCCTAAAGAGCCTGCGATCCTTGCTGAGCACACAGGTACTGTGTCTTTCGGTAAAGAAACGAAAGGTAAGCGTCGTCTAGTAATCACTCGTGAAGGCGGTGACGCTTACGAAGAGATGATTCCTAAGCATCGTCAATTGAACGTGTTCGAAGGTGAGAAGATTGAACGTGGTGATGTAATCGCCGACGGTCCTGAAACTCCACACGATATCCTGCGTCTACGTGGTATCCACGCAGTAACTCAGTACATCGCGAACGAAGTTCAAGAAGTTTACCGCTTACAAGGCGTAAAGATTAACGATAAGCACATCGAGACTATCGTTCGTCAAATGCTACGTAAGTGTACAATCACTCATTCTGGTGACTCTCCGTTCCTACCTGGCGAACAAGTTGAGTACCACAATGTTAAGATTGCTAACCGTAAGCTAGAAGCTGAAGGTAAAGAACTAGTACGTTTCGAACGTGATCTACTAGGTATTACTAAAGCATCTCTTGCAACTGAGTCATTCATCTCAGCTGCATCGTTCCAAGAAACGACTCGCGTACTAACAGAAGCTGCGGTTTCTGGTAAGCGTGATGACCTTCGCGGTCTGAAAGAGAACGTAATTGTTGGTCGTCTGATCCCAGCTGGTACTGGTTTCGCATACCACCAAGAGCGTCAAAAACAACGTGAAGAAGAGCAAGAAGGTCCTTCAGCTGAACAAGCTACTGACAATCTAGCAGCACTTCTAAACGCTGGTTTCTCTTCAGAAGAGTAAGCTCTACGAGTAGTCTCTAAGAGATAAGAAAAAGGCACCTTCGGGTGCCTTTTTTGTATCTGGCGTATTGGTATTTAGCTATGAACTTATAAAGTGATAGGTGTGCTTATCTAGCTGGTGGGGTTGGATTTATGTCCTGAAGAGTGCTCTTTGAGGCCAGTAAGATAAAGGGTAGAGATGATTAGGCTGATTAGGGCTGTAACCATATGCTTATGGCTAAAGGTCAGGGCGAGCGAGTAAGCTCTGTCTGAAAGGTTCTGGGTAGTTTGGATAAGCTTACAGACAAAACAAAAAGCTTGCACAGAGGCAAGCTTATTAAGGATTCGGCTAACTAAGCGCCTGGTGGAATCGCTAAACTGTCTGCAATAAGCTGGATAAGATTATCTTCTACTTCAAAACGTACTTCGAGTAGTTCACCTACTTTTGACATATCTCCTTCGAAGTTAGGCAACTCATCGTCTGCATTTACTTTAACGTACTTATCATTGAACTCTAGAAGCGGCTCGGTTGTAAGTACGATCTTCGCGTAAGTTGTATCAATCTCGTCATTGGTTTTAAAGCCTGTTGCTTGCCATTTTTTCATGACCATATCGTAGATCTTAAAATGACCCTCTGAGATATAATCGACAACATGATCGCAGAATGAGCTTATTTCTTTAGGAGAAGGGAGTTCAACAACGTTTGATTGCCCGTTGCTAGCTGGCTGCAAGGCACCTAGCTTACAATACTCAACGATTAGAGACTGTCGAGTTTCGAGCCAATGATCGATGACCTCATTAGAGCCACCCCATTGTTCTTGTATTTGTTTGAATTTATTTAGCATGACCATGTCCTCATGATCTGATCACAACCTTGTGATCAAGTAATTGCCTAAGCAGGGTCCGTTTTATTGGTAGCTACTAAAAGTAATAGCTTGAAATATTCTCTGCTACAACTCTAGTATGAAATTAGATTGCCAGTAAAATGAACGAACTGCAAGCAATGAGGCATAGGGATGTTAAAAAAAAGTGATAACAAAATGACAGAGCAAGCTTATTGGTGCGTCGTTTCTGGTAGTGATATTTGGGTTAATAATGATCAGTTTCCGTTTGGCTCTGCTGAAGAGCTAGGGCTGAGTGTGGAGCATGCAATCTGTATTGGTCAGCATCAAGGTCGCAAGGTGTATTGGCTCAACGATTGTGATGTGGAGAATGAGCTGAGCATGGTTAGCCTAAGAGAGTTACTGCACTGGCCTGAAGTGAGTTTCTTGACTGCAAGCAAAGCCATCCAATATGGGCATATGACTCAAAGTATGCGTTTTTGCCCTCAGTGTGGTGGTCGAAATCATCTCAATCATAACCAGGTGGCGATGCAGTGTGGAGATTGCCGCACACTTCATTACCCTCGTATATTCCCGTGCATCATTGTCGCTGTACGAAACGACAACAAGATATTGCTTGCGCAGCACCCAAGACATAAAACAGGCATGTATACCGTGATAGCGGGCTTCCTAGAGGTCGGAGAAACCTTAGAGCAGTGTGTGGCAAGAGAAGTCAAAGAAGAAACGGGTATCGATGTCGATAATATTCGTTATTTTGGCAGCCAGCCATGGGCGTTTCCATCGAGTATGATGATGGGCTTTCTCGCAGATTATGCTGGTGGTACGCTTAAGCCTGACTACAGCGAGCTATCGGATGCTCAATGGTTTGACGTAACAAGCCTACCTGATGTTGCTCCTGTTGGAACCATTGCGAGACAGTTGATTGAGAAAACCGTTGATGACGTGATGAAAGGTGGTGTGACGGAGCAGATGCTAGAGCACTAATTTGCCTGTGATAGTATTTGGCCTATAGGTGGTCAAAAGCTAAAAAAAACCCTCCACAAGTGGAGGGGGTAAGTAAGATGTCGTTATGAGATGCTGAGTAGTGACTACTCAGATGTTATAATTGTAATTTTCGCTAGCGAACAAATTTTTAACATGCTCCCGTAATTGGGTGCAAATTAAGCATTGATTTAAAAGTTAATAACTTGATCTAGGTTGCAAAGCACACAGCTTTTACCCTTCAATCAGTGTTAGAATACTTGCCATCAAAACTAGACAAGATTGAATTGGAATTTAACGGAATGACCGAATTAAAAAACGATCGCTATTTACGCGCACTTTTAAAACAGCCTGTTGATTACACACCGGTATGGATGATGCGCCAAGCTGGCCGCTATCTTCCTGAGTACAAAGCAACGCGCGCTGAAGCGGGCGATTTCATGTCTTTGTGCAAAAACGCGGAACTGGCATCAGAAGTAACACTTCAACCTTTACGTCGTTTCCCGCTTGATGCGGCAATCTTGTTCTCAGACATCCTAACTATCCCTGATGCAATGGGCTTAGGTTTGTACTTTGAAACAGGTGAAGGTCCTAAGTTTGAGCGTCCTATCACGTGTAAAGCTGACGTAGATAAGATTGGCCTACCTGATCCAGAAGGTGAGCTTCAATACGTAATGAATGCCGTTCGTCAGATCCGTAAAGACCTGAAAGGCGAAGTGCCACTGATTGGTTTCTCTGGTAGCCCATGGACTCTAGCGACATACATGGTTGAAGGTGGAAGCTCTAAAGCATTCACTAAGATCAAGAAGATGATGTACGCAGAACCACAAACGCTGCACCTGCTTCTAGACAAGCTGGCTGACAGTGTTATCGAATACCTGAACGCGCAAATTAAAGCGGGTGCCCAATCGGTAATGGTATTTGATACATGGGGTGGTGTACTGACTCCTCGTGACTACAACCTATTCTCACTGCAATACATGCACAAAATCGTTGATGGCCTAATCCGTGAAAACGAAGGTCGTCGAGTACCGGTTACTCTGTTCACTAAGAACGGTGGCATGTGGCTTGAGTCTATCGCAGCAACAGGTTGTGATGCGGTTGGTCTAGACTGGACAATCAACATCGCAGATGCAAAAGCTCGCATCGGCGATAAAGTTGCTCTGCAAGGTAACATGGATCCTTCAATGCTTTACGCTCAGCCTGAACGTATTCGCGAAGAAGTGGGCAGCATCCTTGAAGGCTTCGGCGACGGTGGTACAGGTCATGTATTTAACCTAGGCCACGGTATCCACTTAGATGTACCGCCAGAGAACGCTGGTGTATTCGTTGACGCTGTTCACGAATTGTCTAAGCCTTACCACAAGTAATTCTGAGTAAGATTATTGAAAGCGCTGTTGGGAAACCAACGGCGCTTTTTTATTGCCTGAAATTGGCATTTGATGGCGGTTTAATCTTGTTGTGTGCAGTTAATTAGGTATTTGGATCATGGTAGGCCAAATGCTCAGAGATGTGTTTCCTGATATAAGGAATGACTTCATTTTCAAACCAAGGGTTCTTCTTGAGCCAGATATTATTGCGTGGCGAAGGGTGGGGTAATGGCAAAAACTCAGGCGCCCACCTTTGCCAATCACGCACGGTTTCGGTCAATGTGCTGGTGGTTTTGTTTGTTAGGTAATGGTTTTGTGCGTACTGGCCAATCAGCAGTGTCATTTGAATATCGGGTAGAGATTGCAGCACTTTGTTATGCCAAAGCTCCGCGCACTCTTTGCGTGGTGGAAGATCACCACTTTTCCCTTTCCCCGGATAACAAAACCCCATAGGCACAATCGCGACTTTATGCTCGTCGTAAAAAGTATCGCTGTCTATCCCTAACCAGTCTCTTAATCGTTCGCCACTGGCGTCATTCCAAGGGATCGACGACTCATGCACCTTGATACCCGGCGCTTGACCTATGATCAGCAAACGCGCATTTGGGTGTGCTTGAATCACTGGGTTGGCACCGTGTGATAGGTGAGGTTCACAAGCTCGGCATTGTCGAATCTCTTTAAGTAACGAAGAGGACATCAGTAACCTTTATCAAAATCGATGACATGATTAAGTGTAAAGCCATCTCGCCATTGTTGGTAATTCTCTGCGAAGATCTCGACCACTTGTCTTGGCTCACTGAGTGCAGCGATGTGCGGAGTGATGGTAACTTGCGGTAGTTTCCAGAAAGGGTGTTCTTGCGAGAGGGGTTCACTTTCAAACACATCTAAAAATGCGTGTTCTACCCATCTGTTTTTTATGGCGAGCAACAAGGCTTTATTGTCGATGCTCTCTCCTCGACCGACATTAAACAGCAACACATTAGAGCAGTAGCCTAACGTGGTTTGGTTCAACAACTGATAGGTTTCAGCAGTTGATGGCAGGGTGTTGACCACAATATCGGCCTGCTTGAGGGCAGCCTCTATCTCATTGATGTGGAAAGTCTCTTTAAAGGTTTCTTGTTTGGATGGGATACCCGTACGGTTGACACCTATGGTATGAATACCAAAAGCGGCCGCGGTTTTTGCTAAATGACTGCCGATTGAACCTGTTCCTAAAATCACCATAGTTTTGTCAGTTAGGCTAGTATAAAGCTGTGGCTGCCAGTTTCGTTGTTGTTGATGCTGATGGTAATGAGGAAAGTGTCTACAGTGGCTGATTGCGTAACCTAAAACGTACTCCGCGATAGCAGGACCGAAGATACCTTTGACGTTGGTCAGCGTGTAATCCTGACGAAGGTCTGGCTGAGTGAGTTTATTGATGCCAGCGTAGGTACTCTGTACCCAGTCTAGCTCTTTAAACTCGCCAAGGCGCTCGGCTATCAGGGGAGGCGAGGCTAATACAATTTCAGCTAACTCGGGGTTTTGAGTGATTTCTAGGTCGGGTAAATCCTGGTTTAGAATCAGTTGCGTATAGGTATCGTTATGCTCAGTAAGAATATAGAGCTTATTCGTGAAATTGTTCATCGGCTTACCTTTTCCCCCCAGGGTTTATCAAGTACACTTTCGCTGTCTTTTTCTGCAATTATTGAGTGACTATGCTTCAGAATCCACTGCAGGTTCGTCTTGAAAAGTTAGAACCTTGGCAACAAATTACCTTTATGGCGTGTCTATGTGAGCGTATGTACCCTAACTATGCCATGTTTTGTGAGAATACAGAATTTGCGGAAGCTCGAATCTATCGTGATGTTTTGGATAGCATTTGGGAAATCCTGACGGTTAAAACAGCAAAGGTGAACTTTGAGCGTCAACTTGAGAAGGTTGAAGAGCTATTCCCTAGCGGTGATGATTTTGATTTTTATGGTGTTTACCCAGCAATGGACGCATGCCAAGGCCTAGCAACGCTAATTCATGGCCTGCTTGACCGTGAACATATGTTGGAAGCGGTAATTAAAGTGAGTCAACAATCGGTGAAGACGGTTGCTGAGCTTGAGTTTGCTCAAGGCGCTGAAGAAGTGACCAACGAAAATCAGAAAGAAAACGAAGCGGTGTGTGAAGAGTGGGACGTTCAGTGGGCCATTTTCCGACCTCTACGTGAAACGACTGAGCGTGACTTAGAGCTGATCAAAGACCTACGCCACGAACTGCGCGAAGATCCAGTCAGTAACATTGGTGTTGCGTTATAATTCGCTATCGCACCAAGGTACGAATAAAAACAAAGGCTCCCTAGGGAGCCTTTGTTGTATCTACGATATCAAATTTAGATTAAGCGTCTTTTTTGTCTTCGTTCTGCGCTTTGTCTTTTGATGCTTTATCTTTTGACATGTCGTCGTCATCCGCTGACTTTGAATCTGAGGAATCATTATCTGCTGGAGTTTCTTCCTCTAGCTCGTCCTCGTCATCGCGGTTTTCGATAACACCGTGTGTCTCTTTCCACTTTTCCCAGCGTTGGAACGCCAGTTCTTGCATGTCAGTCGTCTTATCCGCCTCGTCGACAATCTCTTCACCTACTAGGTGCTCAAAGATGTCTTCTAGGGTGATGATGCCCTGAATGGTGCCGTATTCGTCCACAACTAAAGACAGTTGCAGGCGGTTTGCCATCATCTGGTCAAAGGCCTTAGCCAAGCCCATGTTGTTCAGCAATACGTGGATAGGGCGCATTACCTCACCCAGAGCTTTCTCACCACACCCGGCTTGCTGCAATCTAAACAGTTCTAAGCGGTGAACAAAACCAATGATGTTGTCACTCTGCTCGCTGTAAACCAGCGGGCGTGAGAATGGTGTGTCTTTATGTTGTTCTAGGAACGTATTCACACTCATTTCCGCATCAACACGGAATACCACTGGGCGCGGCGTCATTACCTGAGTCACGGGTACATCTTGAATACCCAGTAGGTTGCTCAGGATTTTTGATTCGCCTTCTGCAAACTCGCCGCTCTCTTTTGCCAAAATCGCCATTGCAGATAGCTCATCACGCATTTTTGGTGCTTGGTGGCCACGAGCAAGACGTTTGGTGATCTGTTCTGAGAACCAGACAAACGGTGTTAGGAAGAACACCATCCAACGAAGCACGCTTGCCGAAGCAGGAGCAAGTTGACGCCAGTAGGTTGCACCAATGGTCTTTGGAACAATCTCAGACAATACCAAAATACCCAGCGTTAGTACTGCAGAGAAGACACCTAACCATTGGCTACCAAAAACGACAGCCGCTTGTGCACCTGCTGTCGCAGCACCGATAGTATGCGCGATGGTGTTGAGCGTTAAAATTGACGCAAGCGGGCGGTCAATATCTGTTTTCAGTTTGTCTAAAGACTCTGCTGCAGGGTGCCCATTTTGTTTTAGTTGAGCAATGTAGCTCGGACTAATACTCAAAAGTACAGCTTCCAAAACAGAACAAATGAAAGAAACTCCAATAGCAATGGAGACGTAAATAGTTAGCAGCAGCATGTTTGCCCTTAAATTAAATTGTACGCTTTAGCAGCGATTCAGCGTGGATTATAGTGAAAAAGTAGTGGCTAGGTCATCATTAATTTTGCTCTCAGCCCCTTTTAAACAAGGGCTTGCTTAATAAAATCAGTAACAAATTGTGAGTTATTACTCATATTATGGCTAAAACTACGGCATTAGAGCTAAAGATCGACGACAAACCTTTGCCAGATGGGGCATTTATGTTTTAGAGTGAATTGAATTCAAAAATACAAAGAAGGGAAACCTAAAATGAACAAGACTCAATTAATCGACTTTATTGCTGAAAAAGCGGACCTTTCTAAAGCACAAGCTAAAGCTGCTCTAGAAGCGACTCTTGGCGGTGTTACAGATGCTCTTAAAGATGGCGATCAAGTTCAGCTAATTGGTTTTGGTACTTTTAAAGTAAACCACCGTGCAGCTCGCACTGGTCGTAACCCAAAAACTGGTGATGAGATCCAAATCGCTGCTGCAAATGTTCCAGCATTTGTTGCAGGTAAAGCGCTGAAAGATTCAGTGAAATAATCTAAACTGTACCGAGGTAGTCGTATTCCACCTCGGTACAGGTTTTTATGAAAAAAACATTTCTTCTCGTTTCACTATTATCTACATTTCTTATTGGCTGTTCTTCAACAAGCCCTCGCAAAAACCTAGAGCAATTTGAAACTCATACCGGCGGCCAAGTCATGGGCGACGCGACAAGTTTCTACTGGGTTACAAACAAGCTAACACAACCTCATACTTCAGCTGACTACGTCACTGTCGGCGATTACGGCTGGTACCAAACTGACTATGCTTGGTCAGAAGGCGTGCTTCGTGAATTCATTCGTGAAGGCGAGCAGCGTAACTCTTCTAATGAGCTGGTTCCTTATCGTGTCCATGTGCGTTTCAATAAGTCAGGCGAAGCTGTGTATCAACAGTACCGCATTGATAGCAAAATCTTACCTATCCAAGTTAAGCAACTCGAAAACTATCAGAAAGAAGCTAAGTCGGTTCTAGAGACTACGATGAAGCAGAATGATGAAGGTCTCAGACTGGTTCAGGGGTACTGGGATGGCAGCTCTTTTAAAACGTGCGCTGGTGGTGAATTTGATCGCATTGAATTTAACCAGACCTTACCAAGCTTCGTGATCGACCGATTGGCATCTGTGGAAAGTTATGCGGCGTTTCTTGGCAGTGATTCACTGGGTAAGATGAGCGTGGAAGAGTTACTGATGCTGGCTGAAGACAGCCATGATTGTGTCGTTAGGCCGTCATTGTTGAAAGAATAGCGATTAATCAAAGGATTGAGAGTATTTGGCCTACTGTAGGCCAAGTGCTGATTTGTCTGTACAGACGCGGATTCTTAGAAAGATTGAGTAATAAAAAAGGCGCCTATCGAGGCGCCTTTTGCTGTTATTCGCTTGCTGTCATTTGCTTACTGCTATGGAAAGTAAGCGAGTAACCAGATTGATTACTGCTCTTGCTCGCGCGCAATCGCACGGTAACCAATGTCATTGCGGTGGAACATACCATTCCAGCTAACTTGCTTCGTCAACGCGTAAGCGCGCTCTTGAGCTTCAGAAACCGTGTTACCTAGTGCCGTTGCACAAAGTACGCGACCACCGTTTGTCACCACATCGCCAGCTTCGTTATTAGTCGTACCCGCGTGGAAAACTTTTTGGCCTTCAACTTCGCTTGTTGGTAGTGAAATAACGTCACCTTTTGCGTAGTCAGCAGGGTAACCGCCAGCCGCAAGTACAACACCGATAGACGCGCGTGGATCCCACTTTGATTCTGCTTCGTCTAGTTTCTCGTCGATAGCCATTAGGCAAAGCTCAACAAGGTCTGACTCCATACGCATCATGATAGGTTGCGTTTCTGGATCGCCGAAGCGGCAGTTGTATTCGATAACTTTAGGTGTGCCGTCAGCATCGATCATTAGGCCAGCGTAAAGGAAACCCGTATAAGGTGCGCCTTCTGCGTCCATACCACGTACCGTTGGGTAGATAACTTCCTCAAGGATACGGTTGTGGATTTCAGGCGTCACAACTGGAGCTGGAGAGTAAGCACCCATGCCGCCAGTATTAGGACCCGTGTCTTTGTCGCCAACACGTTTGTGATCTTGGCTGGTGGCCATAGGAAGAACGCTAGAACCGTCAACCATTACGATGAAGCTTGCTTCTTCGCCTTCAAGGAACTCTTCGATAACCACGCGGCTGCCAGCTTCGCCAAATGCGTTGCCCGCTAGCATGTCTTTGATTGCGTCTTCAGCTTCTTCAAGGGTCATCGCAACGATAACGCCTTTACCTGCTGCAAGACCGTCAGCTTTTACTACGATTGGCGCGCCTTGCTCACGTACGTAAGCGATAGCCGGCTCAATCTCAGTGAAGTTCGCGTAGTAACCCGTTGGGATGTCATGACGAGCTAGGAAATCTTTAGTGAATGCTTTCGAACCTTCAAGCTGTGCTGCCGCTTGAGTTGGACCAAAGATAGGCAGGCCCACTTCGCGGAATGCGTCAACCACACCAATAACTAATGGCGCTTCAGGGCCAACGATAGTCAGTTCGATTTTTTTCTCTTGAGCAAACGCCACTAAACCAGCGATGTCTTCAACACCGATGTTTACGTTCTCAAGTTTCGGCTCAAGTGCAGTGCCTGCGTTACCTGGAGCGATGAATACTGTTTCAACGTTTGGGTTTTGTGCTGCTTTCCAACCTAGTGCGTGCTCACGACCGCCAGCACCGATGATTAAAACTCGCATTGTAAAATCCTTAATCTCAAATATCTAAATATTTAAAAAAACAAAGTTATAAGTCTTGCTCAAAGTAGTTGGTGATGTGGCTAGGCAGCAATTGAGCCCATCCCCGGTCACATAGCCCGCTATGTGACCGGGGTGGACGAAAGCAGCTAACGACGCCACAGTGCCAAATACGAAGAGGAAATTAGTGGCGGAAGTGACGCATGCCAGTAAAGATCATCGCCATGCCGTGTTCGTCTGCTGCTGCGATAACTTCGTCATCACGCATAGAGCCGCCCGGTTGGATAACACACTTGATGCCAGCTTCTGCTGCCGCGTCGATACCGTCACGGAATGGGAAGAACGCATCTGATGCCATTACACAACCTTCAACCTGTAGACCTTCGTCAGCAGCTTTGATGCCTGCAATTTTCGCAGAATAAACGCGGCTCATTTGGCCAGCGCCAACACCAATTGTCATGTCGCCTTTCGAGTAAACGATAGCGTTAGATTTAACGTACTTCGCTACTTTCCAGCAGAATAGAGCATCTTTTAGTTCTTCAGCTGTAGGTTGGCGCTTAGAAACCACTTTAAGGTCATCTTCAGACACCATGCCTTGGTCGCGGTCTTGAACTAGCAAACCACCGTTAACGCGTTTCACGTCAAAGCCAGTTGTCTTAGTTGTCCACTCGCCACACTCAAGTAGGCGAAGGTTTTTCTTAGCCGCTACGATCTCTACTGCTTCAGCAGAAACTGATGGTGCAATGATAACTTCAACGAATTGACGCTCAGTGATAGCCGTTGCTGTTGCAGCGTCTAGCTCACGGTTGAAAGCGATGATGCCGCCAAATGCAGACGTTGGGTCTGTTTTGAATGCACGGTCGTAAGCTTCTAGGATGTCTTCACCTAGTGCAACACCACATGGGTTAGCGTGCTTAACAATCACACATGCTGGTTGGTCGAACTCTTTCACACACTCAAGTGCAGCGTCAGTGTCAGCGATGTTGTTGTAAGAAAGGGCTTTACCTTGAATTTGGCGAGCAGTAGATACTGACGCTTCTTCAGGGTTTGCTTCAACGTAGAATGCGGCTGCCTGGTGGCTGTTCTCACCGTAGCGCATGTCTTGTTTTTTCTCGAACTGTTGGTTGAACGTGCGAGGGAATTTAGACTCTTCGTCAGCCTTCTTTCCTTCTTCATCAAGTAGAGAGGCACCGTATGATGGAACCATAGTGCCGAAGTAGTTAGCGATCATGCCGTCGTAAGAAGCGGTGTGCTCGAATGCTGCGATAGCGAGGTCGAAGCGAGTCTCTAATGTTAGAGATTTATCGTTCGCGTCCATTTCAGCGACAACGCGCTCGTAGTCGTGTGCGTTAACAACGATAGTCACGTCTTTGTGGTTTTTCGCTGCAGAGCGAACCATTGTAGGACCGCCGATGTCGATGTTCTCAACAGCGTCAGCAAGAGTACAACCTTCTTTAGCAACGGTTTCTGCGAATGGGTATAGGTTTACAACAACCATATCGATAGGGTTGATACCGTGAGTTTCCATCACGTCATCATCTTGGCCACGACGGCCTAGAACACCACCATGAACTTTTGGGTGCAGAGTCTTAACACGGCCATCCATCATTTCTGGGAAACCAGTGTAGTCAGATACTTCTGTAACAGAGATGCCTTTTTCAGCAAGCAGGCGAGCAGTGCCACCGGTAGATAGGATATCTACACCACGGTTAGCAAGAGCTTGTGCAAATTCAACGATACCAGTTTTGTCTGATACGCTGATTAGAGCGCGGCGAATTGGACGAGCGTTATTCATGCTTCCATCTTCCTCAAATTCATGGGGTTAAAATAAAGATATTTGCCAAAAAAGAACTTGTTTCTATCTTCTTAGCGTGGATTATCTTAGATACCAGTAAGAGATAAAATATTGGCCAGTTTTGGTAAAGACCTTTTGGGTTAGTCTTATGATTAAGCTATAAGATAACCAACTCCAAATTTGATGGCGCAGATTCTAACTAATTTATTACAAAAAAGCTCGCGCAATCGTTTGGTATCTCAAAATTAATTATGAAAAGTGCCATTTCAGCCTGAAAAGTAACGATAAGGTTAATTGTGGAATGGACGAAACAGTAGGAAAAAACATGTTTCAGATCGGTGAATTAGCGAAACGATGCGGTGTAACAGCCGATACCTTGCGATTTTATGAGAAGAATAACCTGATTGCGCCAGCCAGTCGCAGTGAGTCGGGTTATCGCTTATATGATGAAAATAACCAAAAGCAGGTGACGTTTATTCTCAAATCTAAAGAGTTAGGGCTGAGTTTAGATGAAATCAAAGAATTGCTTGAGATTCGTCTCGAGGCCACACAGCACAGTTGCGCCGAAGTGAAGTCGATTACCTCAGCAAAACTAGAGATGATTGATGAGAAGATTACCGAGTTAACTAAGATTCGCACCGCACTTAAAAAGATTAATGATGCGTGTTGTGGCCACGTGGACGACGATGCAAGCCATTGTTCTATTCTGGCAGCCTTGGATTCAGCAAACGTCGACAAAGGGCGCTGTTGTCGCACTGGAGAGTAATCAGCTACCTATCACGGTTCGACAAGCCAAAAAAAAGCCAAACTCAAAAATGAGCTTGGCTTTCAATTCAATAAATTACGAAAGAACGATTAGTTCATGCCGTATTTTTTAAGTTTCTTGCGAAGAGTACCGCGGTTAATACCCATCATGGTTGCTGCGCGAGTTTGGTTACCGCGAGTGTACTGCATGATAGTGTCTAGTAGTGGCTGTTCAACTTCAGCTAATACTAATTCGTATAACTCGCTGACTTCTTGACCGTTTAATTGAGCAAGGTAATTTTTCAATGATGCTTTAACTGAGTCACGTAGTGGCTTCTGCGTGATTTGGTCTTGTGATGTAACTGTAGTTACTGTCAATGCTTCTGAAGTCAGATTTTGTTCGAACATATTCGGTCTAGCTCTTCTCGTAATTATGGTGCAACGTTATCAAAAAAACCTTCTAGCGCTTCAAGCTGCAGATCACCTGCTTCGAATGCGTTGAAGGTACGGCGAAACTCACTCGCTTGTTCATGTTCTTTTAGATACCAACCCACATGCTTACGAGCGATGCGAGGGCCTAAAAACTCTCCATAAAATTCATGTAGAGCGTGCACATGACCAAGCATGATGTCTTTCACTTCCGAAATCGGGAGTGGGTCCATCGTGGTGCCGTTTTCCAAATAGTGTAGGATTTCGTTAAAAATCCAAGGACGTCCTTGGGCAGGTCGACCTATCATTAAAGCATCAGCGCCGGTGTACTCCAGCACAAACTTCGCTTTTTCCGGACTATCGATATCACCGTTAGCGATAACCGGAATAGATACTGCTTGTTTCGCTGCTTTAATGTGTTTGTATTCTGCCTCACCTTTGTACATACAAGCGCGAGTTCTTCCATGGAGCGCAAGAGCTTGTATGCCGCAGTCTTCGGCTATTTTCGCGATTTGGACACAGTTTCTATTGTCTGTATCCCAGCCTGTGCGCGTTTTCAACGTTACTGGAACGTCGACAGCATTTACCACCGCCTTCAGAATGTCTTCAATGAGTTCTGGATGCTGCAGTAGGGCTGAGCCCGCAAGCTTTTTATTCACTTTTTTAGCTGGACAACCCATGTTGATATCGATGATTTGCGCACCGTTATCGACATTAAATTGAGCAGCCTCGGCCATAAGCTGTGGATCTGCACCAGCGATTTGTACTGAACGAATGCCCGATTCGCCTTCATGTACCATACGCTGCTGAGACTTTGACGTTTTCCAAACTTTCGGATTGGAGGACATCATTTCACTGACTGCCATCCCCGCACCGTAGCGAAGACACAACTCACGGAATGGTCTATCCGTTACGCCAGCCATAGGAGCGACGATTAGATTGTTCTTAAGTTGATAATTTCCGATTTTCAAAAATGTCATCACAGTTCTGTACCAGCAAGGGCGCGCATTTTACGCATTTTTTCGCTGCGTGAAAAGACTAATATTTGAGCATTTACAATTTGTTTTTGTAATTTGTTTAAATTTCAGTCAATTAGCGCCCAAAGTCTTGTCTAGCCTTGCTTGCGACCTGAGATTCGGCACCATTCTTGTTGTTCAATGATCGGATCAATGTGAAGCTCATCACGATAATAAGTCGCCACATCTTCCGCTTGTGTATCTAAAACACCCGACATCGCAAGCACACCATTTGGCTTAACTAGGCCTTTGATGATGCCAGAAAGGTCGCGTAATGGACCTGCAAGAATGTTGGCAACAACAACGTCAGCCAGCAAACCTTCCGGTTGATCTTGTGGTAAGAACACTTCGAGTTGTTCAGCAACGCCATTGCGTTGTGCGTTGTCTTTTGATGCAAGCAGAGCTTGAGGATCAATATCGATCCCGATAACTTTTGCCGCGCCTAGTTTGATCGCCGCGATCGCTAGGATGCCTGAGCCACAACCGAAGTCGATTACGGTTTTGCCTGTCAGGTCTAAGCCTTCAAGCCACTCAAGACACAGTGCCGTTGTCGGGTGAGTACCGGTACCAAATGCAAGGCCTGGGTCTAGCATTACGTTGACAGCGTCAGGTTCAGGGATATCGCGCCAGCTAGGGCAGATCCATAAACGCTCACCAAACTTCATTGGGTGGAAGTTGTCCATCCATTCACGTTCCCAATCCTTGTCTTCAATTTGCTCTACTTTATGAGCAAAGTCTGCAGGGAACATGTTACTTGCTTTAATCTGCGCTAGAACGACACCAGTATCAGTCTCAGCGTCGTAAAGCGCGAGAATGTCAGTATCACCCCAAAGGCGAGTTTCACCCGGCAGAGGCTCAAATACAGGGGTATCTTGTGCATCCAGGAAAGTTACAGAAAGAGCACCAGTCTCTTCCATTAACATGTCGCCGATTTGTTCGGCATTTTCATTGGTAGCATTAAGCTTGATTTGAATCCAAGGCATGGCTGCATCTTCTATATGAGAAAAATTGGATGGCGAGTCTAGCAGAAAATATGAGCAAATTCACCAAAACCCCACGGAATATAATGGGGATTAAAGATTGATTTTTTCGGCGGCTTAAAAACAAAAATGCTCACCGAAGTGAGCATTTTGACTGTTCTTAAACGAACGGATTATGACAAACCAAGTTTCTTCTCAAGGTAGTGGATGTTTGCACCACCGTGTTGGAAGTTTTCGTCGTTCATAATAGACAGTTGAAGCTCAGTATTAACGTTAATACCTTCAACAATCATTTCACCCAATGCGTTCTTCATACGAGCGATAGCAACATCACGGTTCTCACCGTAAGTGATCAGCTTACCAATCATTGAATCGTAGTGTGGTGGTACTGTGTAACCAGTGTAGATGTGAGATTCCCAACGTACACCCATACCACCTGGAGCATGGAAGCGCGTGATCTTACCTGGAGATGGTAAGAAACGAACGGGATCTTCCGCGTTGATACGACATTCGATTGAGTGGCCGCGCAGCTTAATATCATCCTGTGTGAATGATAGAGGCTGACCAGCAGCAATGCGAAGTTGCTCTTTCACTAGGTCAATACCCGTTACCATTTCAGTAATCGTGTGTTCAACCTGGATACGAGTGTTCATTTCTATGAAGTAGAACTCACCGTTTTCGTATAGGAATTCAAATGTACCTGCACCGCGGTAACCGATCTCAATACATGCACGAGTACAGCGTTCGCCGATGTACTTACGCATCTCTTCAGTGATACCTGGAGCTGGCGCTTCTTCCACAACTTTCTGGTGACGACGCTGCATTGAACAGTCACGCTCACCTAGGTGGATAGCATTGCCTTGGCCATCTGCAAGCACTTGTACTTCAATGTGACGTGGGTTTTCTAGGAATTTCTCCATGTAAACCATGTCGTTGTTGAAACATGCTTTTGCTTCAGCACGAGTCATCGCGATAGCTTCTGTTAGTTCTGCTTCAGAACGAACAACACGCATACCACGACCGCCGCCGCCGCCAGATGCCTTGATGATAACTGGGAAGCCAATGCGCTTAGCGTGCGCTTTGTTTTTTGCATCGTCGTCGTCAAGAGGGCCGTCAGAACCTGGTACACAAGGTACGCCAGCTTTCTTCATTGACGTGATAGCTGACACTTTGTCACCCATCATGCGAATGGTTTCAGCTTTAGGGCCAACAAAGATAAAGCCACTGCGCTCTACCTGTTCTGCGAAGTCTGCATTTTCAGATAGGAAGCCGTAGCCAGGGTGAACAGCTACTGCACCTGTAACTTCAGCTGCGCTGATGATACGAGGGATGTTTAGGTAGCTATCGATACCACGAGCTGGACCGATACAAATGGTTTCGTCTGCAAGCAGTACGTGCTTAAGGTCACGGTCAGCAGTTGAGTGAACCGCTACCGTTTTAATACCAAGCTCTTTACATGCACGCAGAATACGTAGTGCAATCTCACCACGGTTCGCGATTACTAATTTATCTAACATAATGAGTGCTCTCTATTATTCGATAATTACTAGAGCTTGGTCGAATTCTACTGGTTGACCGTCTTCAACTAGGATTGCTGTTACAACACCAGATTTATCAGCTTCGATTTGGTTCATCATTTTCATTGCTTCAACGATACATAGCGTTTCGCCAGCAGTTACAGATTGACCAACTTTAACGAATGGTTTTGCGTCTGGGCTTGGAGCGCCGTAGAAAGTACCAACCATTGGAGAAAGAACTTGGTGACCAGCTGGAACTGCAGGAGCCGCTGCTTCTGCTGCCACAGGTGCCGCCGCAGGAGCTGCTGCCGCTACAGGTGCTGGAGCAGCTGCATATTGAACAGGTGCTACAGGTGCAGTGCTGTTACGACTGATTCGTACTGACTCTTCACCTTCAGAGATTTCTAGCTCAGAAATACCAGACTCTTCAACCAATTCGATTAGCTTTTTGATTTTGCGAATATCCATTGTTTCTTTCTCTTTATCTGTTAATTGAACTTACTCTATGATTGAGTAGGTTAGTAATAGTTCGTTGTTTATGTTTACTTTGAGTTGAGCTTGCTGAGCGCAGCGGTCAAAGCAAATTGATAACCTTGGGCACCTAAGCCACAAATCACACCTTCTGCTTTATCAGATAGGTAAGAGTGGTGACGGAATGGTTCACGCGCGTGAACATTCGATAGATGAACCTCAATAAATGGGATTGCAACGCCAAGTAGTGCATCACGCAGGGCCACACTGGTATGTGTAAAGGCTGCTGGGTTGATAATAATAAAATCAACATTTTGATAAGCACTATGGATAGCTTCAATCAGTTCATACTCACGATTTGACTGTAAGTGAGATAGCTCAACATCGTGTGCTTTCGCTTGCTCGGTCAGTGAGCTAATAATCTGGTCAAGTGTTTGAGAACCGTAGTGTGCAGGCTCTCTAAGGCCTAACAGGTTAAGGTTTGGGCCATTTAAAACTAGAATGCGAAACTTTGTAGACATCGTGGGGCTATCTTCCTTTATCGTGTTTACGAACGTGAATGTTGCCATTTTATTGAAAATTTGCGGTTAATTTCTAGTGAGAAAAACCCAAATTTAAAAATTAGAACCAGATTATAGCTAATTCAGCGCAAATCGCAGCAATTTACTGGTCTAATCTCCTATTGATACAGCTTGGAATTGTTACCAACTTAACAAAAAAGCGTCTTAGCCTTAATTTGGGGCGGGATATTTGAGATCAAGATCAGCCATAAAAAAACCGCCACATAGGTGACGGTTTAGAAATTGCTGTTTTAAACAGTGATTAGCTGCTGTGACTGGTTGCTTATGCCAGTTCTGCTTTCTCGGCAATCAGCTTATCAACCACGCTTGGGTCGGCTAGTGTCGAGGTATCACCTAGGTTACCTGTATCGCCAGTCGCGATTTTACGCAGGATACGACGCATGATTTTACCCGAACGAGTTTTCGGTAGAGAGTCGGTCCAGTGCAGTACATCTGGCGTTGCAATTGGGCCAATCTCTTTACGTACCCAGTCTTTCACTTCTTTATGAAGCTCTGCAGTTGGGAACTCACCATCATTTAGCGTGATGTAAGCGTAAATCGCTTGGCCTTTAATATCATGAGGGATGCCCACAATTGCAGCCTCAGCAATCTTATCGAACGCAACTAGAGCCGATTCAATCTCAGCGGTACCCATACGGTGACCTGATACGTTAAGCACGTCATCGACACGACCAGTAATCCAGTAGTAACCGTCTTCATCACGACGAGCGCCATCACTGGTAAAGTACATGCCTTTAAAGGTCGAGAAGTAAGTCTGTTCGAAGCGGTCATGATCGCCATGAACGGTACGCATTTGGCCTGGCCAAGAGTCAAGAATCACTAGGTTGCCGTCTGTTGCACCCTCAATGATGTTACCCATGTTATCAACCAGCGCCGGTTGCACACCGAAGAATGGACGAGTTGCAGAGCCCGGTTTCAGGTCTGTTGCGCCCGGTAGCGGTGCAATTAAGATACCGCCCGTTTCCGTTTGCCACCATGTATCAACAATTGGAGACTGCTCATTGCCGATTGTTTTGTAATACCACTCCCACGCCTCTGGGTTGATAGGTTCACCCACTGAGCCCATGATCCTTAGGCTGTCACGAGAAGTACCTTCAACGGCTTCATTGCCTTTCGCCATCAGTGCACGAATAGCCGTTGGCGCAGTATAAAGAATATTAACTTGGTGCTTATCGACCACTTCACTCATGCGGCTGGTGTTCGGGTAATTTGGCACGCCTTCAAACAGAATCGTTTTTGCGCCATTAGCAAGCGGCCCGTAAACAAGGTATGTGTGGCCGGTAATCCAACCCACATCGGCTGTACACCAGAAAGTCTCGCCTTCTTGGTAATCGAATACGTATTTGAATGTCATTGCTGCATAAACAAGGTAACCACCTGTGGTGTGCATAACACCCTTAGGTTTACCCGTTGAGCCTGACGTATAAAGGATAAATAGTGGATCTTCTGCGTTCATCTCTTCTGGTGGGCAATCTGCAGATACGTTAGCAATAGCATCGTGCCACCACACATCGCGGTGTTCGTGCCATGCAACATCACCGCCAGTGCGTTTGAATACCACAACCTTCTCGATGTTTTTCACTTCAGGGTTCGTCAGTGCTTCATCAACATTCTTCTTCAGTGGCACCGCACGGCCGCCACGCACGCCTTCATCGGCAGTGATAACGACTTTAGAGTTTGAATCGATAATACGACCAGACAGTGCTTCTGGTGAGAAACCACCAAATACGACTGTGTGAACCGCCCCGATACGGGTACACGCCAGCATGGCTACTGCCGCTTCTGGCACCATTGGCATGTATAAACAAACCACATCACCTTTGCGTACGCCTTGCTCTTTTAGAGCATTTGAAAACAGGCACACTTCTTTGTGTAGTTCATTAAAAGTTAGAGTTTTGTCATCAGCCGGGTCATCGCCTTCCCAGATGATAGCTACTTCATCACCGCGCTCAGCAAGGTGGCGGTCGATACAGTTAGCCGAAACGTTAAGCGTGCCATCTTCAAACCAGCGAATATCAATGTGGCCAGGGTCGAAAGAGGTGTTTTTTACTTGTGTGAAAGGTTTGATCCAATCAACGATTTTTCCGTGTTCACCCCAAAAGCCTTCAGGGTCAGAAACAGATTGCTGGTACATGGCTAGGTAAGTGTCATTATCCGCGTGTGTGGTTGATTTAATATTTTCTTTTACCGGATAAACGTGGGCTTCACTCATTGCATCTCTCCTTGTGCCTACATTCCTAATGAACTGGCAACTTCCTTTGTGTTCAGTTTCTAGGTCTATTACAGAACCGTCTTAGTGTTATCACTCTCGGCTAGGACGGCGATTTCCACAATTAGACTTTAGGATGAGACGCTGCTTTTCACTTACAAAATAGCGAGTTAAGTTCATTTTTGAGATGTTGCTCTCTATGTGAAGCGCCAGTGGTTGAATTAAGAATAAGAAGAGTTGAAACGGGGTAGGTCACCATGTTTCAGGCGCACAAAAATCAGCGCAGCGGAGATAGCGTCTTGTAATGCATCATGTTTATTGACCGGTATCGGTAAATCGAGCTGGCGACAGATGGCGTCCATACTGAGATCAAAATAGGCATTGGGCAGCTGTCTTTCGAGTTTGTCTTGATAGAGTTGGCTCACTTCGACTAATCGGTTAGGCAGTGGAAATCCAAGCTGTTTTAAACAGGCGCGGTCGAGAATTTTTTTATCATAGCGGATGTGATAGCCGACTAAAGGACGATTTCCAATGAAGTTCAGTAGCTCGATTAAAGCCTGTTTTTCTTCGATGCCGTGCTTTAGATCTTGGTGACGAATGCGGTGGATTTTTATTGAATTGCAATCGAGCGATTGTGGGGCGCGCAATCGGACTTCAAAAGGTTGGCTGGTAATGATTCGATTGCCGATGATCTTGGTCGCGGCAATGGTGACTAATTCAGCCTGATTGGGGTCTAGGCTGGTGGTTTCACAATCGAGCGATACATATTCATGATCAATAGGCGCAGTAAACAAAGGCTGATACAGAGAGCCTTTGAGTTTGTGATGCCAGTAATAGAGAATCAACCTATTCATCGTTCAATCGCCTAATCCCGTATCTGATAGTGGTAGCCGAGCCATTGCTTGAATTTCTTCACCACGTGCAGGCTATGACGAAGCAGATCTCTGTCTGCTCGCTCCATCAGTTTAACGTTGATCTTGTTGCTGCTGTGCTGCTGAGAAAGTCTTTGGGCTAAGCGCCACTTAAAGAATTGCTTGAGTGCTTCACTGAGATTATCGGCAGTACTTTGCTCAAGCACTTTCTTGCTAACCAGTTGCTCAATGCGTTCGAAGGTGTTGTTTACGGTGACACCATGCTCTAGGCAAAGCGCTCTCACACCATGCACGATAGGGAAAATACCGCCTTGTTTGATATCGAGCCCTGACTTGGATTGCTTCACATTACCAAACAGGGTCAGGGGAACTGAGAAGTTAAGGGCAGGGCGGCAGAACTCCGTCAGAATCAATTCTTGTCCGAGCATTAAATCACTGAGGTGCTGCTTTACAGGTTTTAATAACTCTCTATTACCCGCTACTGCGTGTGCATCTGCCATGATCGCAATATCCATCACGGTGTCTGGCGTAGCTTTTTTTACCCAATGGGTAAGGGTTTGTTTCCACTCTTGTTCTGAATGCACCCATTTCGGATTGTTGACCATCACGTTGCCCGGGCACAGTGGGTAACCCAATTGTTGAAGGGTATGAGTGAGGTCGTTCATGGCACTTTGGCATTGATGCCACTCCAAGCCATCTTGAATTATTAGCGCGTTGTCTTGATCGGTTTTGAGAATTTGTTCCCCACGGCCTTCGGAACCCAGCACGATTAGGCAGCAATGATTATGCAGTGCAGGTGGGATCACCAACTCAAAAGCCTTCTCTATGATCTGTTCGTTGACCGCAGAAATCAGCTCCATGATAAAGCGTGTGCGAATCCCATTACTGAGCAAGCTCTCGACCAGTTGACGTTGTTTGTTGGATGCCATTGCCAATTCTTCAACGCTGGTGGCGCGCGCAATACGCAAAGTAAGAACGTGGGAGTGTGTGGAGAATGCACTGAGAATCTGTGTCATATCCACCATGCCGACCGCATTTCTACCATCACAAACCATCAACCTTTTTACTCGATTTCTGGTCATGGTAATCATGGCGTTAAATAAGAAATCGCCTTGGTTCACGTGCATCACCGGAAACGTTGCGATCTCACCGACAGGCGCATCCAGTGGGAAATTATCGAGCATCACAGCATGCAATAAATTGGTTCGAGTGACGATTCCATACGGTAAGGAACATGATGATCCAAAAGCTTTTGGATCATCATGTTCCAAATGGACTAGGGCCGAGTCTAACCCTTGTTCTTTAAGGGTTTGAGTGACTTGGTTGATAGGTTGGTTTGGTTCAAGTATCAGTGGTGGGTGATAGATAGAGTCATCCACTTTGGTCAATATAAACTCGGCAAGGTTCTGTTGCTGCTGGGCGGCTTCTATCAAAGCTTTTCGTGTTGATAGGTTGCTATCAAAGTAGGCCGCGAATTGGCCATTGGCGTGGTAAAGCTCAAGAAAAATCTCGGTGGGCAGCAGATAACTTAATGTATCTTCGAGTGCGATATATTGGTGTTTGGTGTGAGGTTCAAACTGGCTGCGGACATCAAAAATATCGTCATTGGCATAGTGTGCGTAAATCTCGCCATCACTGCTCGCGCGCTCTTCAACTGCCCCTTTGATCAAAATATGCAGGTGTCGGCTCGGCCTTTCAGCTTCCAGTATCACTTCTTGAGAACGGTAATAGACCACGTCTAATGAAGAGCGCAGCTTCAACTGCTCAGAGTCAGACAGGCTATCGAAGGGTGGGTGCTGCATATTAAATTTGTCAGGCATAAGCATCACAAGAAGAAATGGGAGTCTTTAATCAGTCTGACAAAATACCAGCGAAGCTCCAGACGACTTTAGTCTAAATGCGAGTATGGGTATTGATGAGCGTGAAATCTCTTGTTGAAATGCGATACCCAGACCCATTGAATATGGGAATACTATCCCAGTAATAATTCCCTTTTTCATCGTATGCGAGATAGGCATAATTGGTGCTGCCTTTTTCCGCACACTTTATAGGTCATTTATGTTTAGCCCTTCACCCTATGGCTGGATCTCTCAGTATTTTCTTGGTTTCTTTTTTGCGTATGGCGTGTATTTGCCATTTTGGGCGTTGTGGTTTGAAGACCAAGGCGTGTCTGCTGGTGATATTGGCGTATTGATTGGTATCGGCTTTGCGACTCGTTGTGTGGCTAACCTAGTGATTACGCCGCGTATCCATAAAGTGGAACACTTGATGCCAGCGCTACGCTGTTTGAGTTTCGCTGCGCTGCTGTTTGTCGGTTTCCACTTCTTCACCGGTGGCAGCTTTATACTGATGTTGTTGGCAACGGTACTGTTTAACCTCTGTTGTGGGCCGATCATTCCTCTTTCTGATGCGATGGCTAACCATTACAGTCGTTTGAAAATGCTCGACTACGGCCGAACTCGCCTTTGGGGTTCAATTGCCTTTATCGCAGGTTCAACGGTGGTTGGCTATTTGGTGGCACAATTTGGCACCGACATGATTTTGTATACTGCACTTGCGGGCGTGTTGTTGTCATTGATTCTGGCGATGAGAAATCCTAACGTGATGCCAGTAACGCAATCTGAGCAACAAGCGGCGCGACCAAAACTAGGTGAACTGCTGCGTGAGTCGTCAGTGGTAAAATTTTTAGCCTTGATGGCGCTGCTGCAAGGTAGTCATGCGGCTTACTACAGTTTTAGTGCGATTTATTGGAAAGAAGCGGGTCACTCAGAAGCGATCATCGGTTACTTGTGGAGCCTAGGTGTTGTTGCTGAGGTGGCAGTATTTGCTCTGAGTAAGCGATTATTCTCAGGCTGGTCACTGCGTACTTTGTTTGTTGTCGCAGCTATTGGGGTGATGGCGCGTTGGGGTATTACCGCATCAACGACAGCGATTTTCGCACTGGTTATGGTGCAGCTACTGCATGGCGTGACCTTTGCCATGGCACACATCGCCGCGATTCAATACATTCAATCTGAAGAACAAAACAAGATGGTTGCGTTACAAGCTCTGTATAACGCGATTCCATTAGGTGCCTTTATTGCATTAATGACTACCTTAAGTGGTTGGGGTTATGAGCTTTGGGGCGCAAATATCTTCTGGGGTATGGCTGCAATGGGTGCACTTGCTCTGTTCATTAAGTTGGATGAAAGAAGTTCAGTGGTTGAGATTAATCAATCAGATTCGGAACAGTCAGAATCTCACAGCAAATGCTGATAATTAGAGTCTAAAGCACAGAATTTAAGCGATGCGATTGAGTTAATCACCCATCCTTAGTTAAATGAAACCTCTCCCTTATGGAGAGGTTTTTTTATGGATGAGAAAAGGGTTTTCAATGCAAGGATGGATAGTAATTCCAGTCTCTTTAGCCTACTTGGGCGTGTTATTTCTGATCGCTTGGTATGGAGACAGGCAGGTTCGTTGGCTATCGCGTTGGCGCCCGTGGATCTATAGCCTTTCGATTGCCGTGTATTGTACCTCTTGGACCTTCTATGGAACGGTCGGGCAGGCGAGCAATAACCCTTGGTCCTTTTTACCCATTTATCTCGCCCCGATTCTGGTCTTTACACTAGGCTGGCGGATCTTGGCGCGACTGATCCTGATTGCGAAGCGGGAGCACATCACTTCCATTGCCGACTTTATCGCGGCTCGTTATGGAAAATCTCAGGGTTTAGCGGTGGCGGTGACGGTTATCGCCGTGGTCGGTATCCTTCCTTATATCGCTCTGCAGCTGCGTGGTATTACCATGGGGTTGGATATTGTTGCGCCCAACCTAGCGGCCGACTTCGGTTATCAGGACTATCATGTGTCTTGGTTTGTGGTCGGTGCTTTGGCCATTTTTACCATGCTGTTTGGTACAAGGCACATCGATAACACAGAGCATCACCGTGGCATGATGATGGCGGTGGCGTTTGAATCCATCGTTAAGCTCGCGGCATTCTTGATCGTTGGCCTGTTTATCATGTATCTGGCGATGAGCAGCGACAAAATCGACCTACTTGATGTGGCAGCTTCTACCTACGAATCACCGAATATTCCGACCTTAATTATTCATACCGTTTTGACCATGTTGGCGATTGTCTGTTTGCCACGCCAGTTCCATACCATGGTGGTAGAGAACGAACGTCCTCAAGACCTACATACCGCTCGCTGGTTGTTTCCGCTTTACCTGATTTTGATGGGACTGTTCGTGCTGCCAATTGCTTGGGCAGGACAAGGTCTACTTACTGGCATGCCAGCGGATACCTACGTGATCAGTGTGCCAATGGCAGAAGGTGCGAATCACATTGCTTTGCTGGCTTTCCTTGGTGGTACTTCGGCGGCGAGCGGCATGGTGATAGTGTCGACCATCGCCTTGGCGATCATGGTGTCGAATGATTTAGTGATGCCATTGTTACTGCGCCGTATGCGCCTAACCCAAAGAACCCATCGACATTTTTCTGGCCTGCTATTGGTGATTCGCCGCGGGCTAATTTTACTGCTGTTACTGGGTGCTTGGCTGTTTTATCAAGCGCTCGATACCATTCACTCTCTGTCTGCAATTGGCTTTCTTTCGTTTGCTGCGATTGCTCAATTCGCGCCAGCACTTATCGGTGGTTTGTACTGGCGCCCGGGTAACCGCAAGGGCGTGTATGTCGGCTTAATGGTGGGCTCGTTGATTTGGCTGATTACCCTAATGAGCCAAACCAGCATGTTGGCGGGCGATAGTGAAAGTAACCTTTTACTTTGGATTATTACGCCGCCAGAGTTACTCAGCAGTTGGGATATCAGCAGCTCGAACTGGGGCATTGTGCTGAGTATTGTGCTCAATACCTTGTGCTATGCCGTGGTTTCGATGACGACCAGACCAAGCCTAAGTGAGCGCTTACAATCAGCGGCATTTGTTGGCACACCACTGCCTGAGAACGAGAATATCAGCCTCTACCAGAACCGTGTGACAGTCGCTGAATTAGAGATGTTGGCGTCGCGTTTTGTGGGCCGTAAGCGTGCCAAAAGTGCCTTACACAGCTATTGGCAACAACACGAGCAGCCGCTGCTTCCTAATCAACAAGCGCCTGCAAGTCTGATTCGACACGCAGAACGAGTGCTCGCCGGAGTATTCGGTGCTTCGTCTGCTAAGTTAGTGCTTACTTCCGCTTTGCAGGGCAGAAACATGCAGCTTGAAGAAGTCGCGACCATCGTGGATGAAGCTTCGGAACTGTACGATTTCAGCCGCGGTTTACTGCAAGGCGCGATTGAACATATTGGCCAAGGCATCGCAGTAATCGACAAACAAATGAGGCTAGTGGCGTGGAATCAGCGCTATCTAGAATTGTTTGAATTCCCTGCGGGTTTGATTCAGGTTGGACGACCCATTTCCGATGTGATTCGCCACAATGCCGAGCAGGGTTTGTGTGGCCCGGGTGACCCGGAAGATCACGTTCGCCGCCGTGTTTATCACCTTGAACAAGGCACTCGACACACTTCTTCCCGTATTCGTCCTGATGGCCGAGTGATTGAGGTGCAAGGTAACCCTATGCCAAGTGGTGGCTTTGTGATGAGTTTTACCGATATCACGGTATTCCGACAAGCAGAGCAAGCGCTAAAAGATGCCAATGAAAGCTTGGAATCGAGAGTGCATGAGCGAACTCAAGAGCTCGAAAAACTCAATCATCGCTTGGTAAAAGCCACGCAGATTTCGGATCAAGAATCACAATCTAAGAGTCGCTTCTTAGCGGCGGTCAGCCACGATTTGATGCAGCCGCTTAATGCCGCACGCTTGTTTGCTTCGTCACTGTCTGAGGTAGCAAAAGAGCAAGAGGTGAAGCAACTTTCATCTCACATCGAGAGTGCACTAGGCGCCGCAGAAGATTTGATTGGTGACTTGCTGGATATCTCTCGATTGGAATCCGGAAAGTTAGAAACCAACATTCACGCGATTGCTGTGCACGATGTGTTAACCAACTTGAACGCGGAATTTAGCGCCTTAGCGAGACAACAGAAAATTGAGTTTAAGATGATTCCGTCGTCACTGTTCATTCACTCAGACCCTAAGCTGTTAAGGCGTGTGATTCAGAACTTTTTGACCAATGCGTTCCGCTACAACCCGGAAGGGAAAGTGGTACTGGGTGCGAGAAGAGTGAATGGACAGGTACGAATCGATGTGTGGGATAACGGAACTGGTATCGATGAAGACAAGCAACAAGAGATCTTCGAAGAGTTTACTCGTGGCAGCCAAGTACGAGCTGATCAAGGATTGGGGTTAGGGCTGGCTATCTCGAAAGGTATTGCTCATGTGCTTGGCCATCAAATTTCGATGCGCTCATGGCCGGGGCAAGGCAGTGTCTTTTCCATCACCTTGGCTAGAGCGGAAAAAGTGGCTCCAGTTGTGCAAGCTTTGACGCCAATGGCGACCAGCGACATCGAACACCTCAAGATATTGTGTGTCGACAATGAACGAGAGATCTTAGTCGGTATGGAGAACCTGATTGGCCGCTGGGGCTGTGAGGTTAAGACGGCGGTTGATCTGGTCGAAAGTTTGCAGTGCCTAGATGAAGGTTGGCTGCCAGATGTCATTTTCTCAGATTACCGTTTGGACAATGGCAGAACGGGTCTCGAAGTATTACAGCAGTGTCGCTTGCGCCTTGGTGATTCTTTTGAAGGGGTCATCATCAGTGCCGATAGAACCGATGACATGTTGGCAGCGATAAAGGCCAACAGCTTTAGCTTTATTGCCAAGCCAGTGAAACCGTTAAAACTCCGAGCGGTATTGAATCGCGTGAGCTAGTTTAATTAACTCTTAGATATTAAAAAGGCCTCAGCTGAGGCCTTTTTCGATCTGTTCGCTCGGTTATGGATGACCGATTTACTTTAACCCGCGATACCGCCTTGAGTGAGTGTAGTTGGATCAAGCAGTTTGCTGAGATCTTCTCGGCTAAGATCGGCTTCTCTTTCTGCTACATCCAGAATTGGTAGGCCTTCTTTATAAGCTTTCTTGGCAATATCAGCCGCCTTCAAGTAGCCAATCACAGGGTTAAGTGCGGTCACTAGGATTGGGTTCTTTGACAAGGCTAAATCGAGGTTATCTTGGCGCACAGTGAAGGTCGCGATGGCTTTGTCCGCTAAAGCGACTGAGCTGTTTGCCAGAAGTTCAATACTCTCTAAGACGTTATGAGCAATCACTGGCAGCATCACATTCAGTTGGAAGTTACCTGATTGTCCAGCTACGGTAATGGTGGTGTCGTTGCCAATGACTTGCGCTGCCGCCATAGCTGCAGCTTCTGGAATTACAGGGTTTACCTTGCCTGGCATGATAGATGAGCCTGGCTGTAGCGCCTGCAATTCAATTTCCCCTAAGCCAGCCAATGGCCCAGAGTTCATCCAACGAAGATCGTTTGAGATCTTCATGATCGCAACTGCTGCAGTTTTGAGCTGCCCAGAAAGCGCAACGATCGCGTCTTGACTGCTGAGGTTAAAAAAGAAGTTTTCACTCGAGCTAAAACTGATCTTTGTCGATTGAGACAGGTTACTCGCAAACTTATCGGCAAAGCGTGGGTCAGCATTGATCCCTGTTCCAACCGCAGTACCACCTTGTGCTAAAGCCTTGATAGCGGGCAGGGTGTTCTCTATTGCTTGCTTAGCGTGTTCTATCTGAAATTTCCAACCACCTAGCTCTTGAGCAAAGGTCATTGGCATGGCATCCATTAGATGAGTGCGACCTGTCTTCACTACCTCCGCAAGCTCCTGTTGCTTGATAGTGAGTGCTTCCGCAAGGTGGGTTAATGCTGGCAACAGCTTATTTTCAGCCATCAAAGCAACGCTCACTTGAATTGCGGTTGGCACCACATCGTTACTGCTTTGGCCCATGTTGACGTGATCATTGGGATTTACGTCGCCTTGCAAGCTTCTTGAAGCAAGCGTAGCAATCACTTCGTTGGCATTCATGTTGGAGCTGGTGCCAGAACCGGTTTGGTAAACGTCGATCGGGAATTGATCGAGATGTTTGCCCTCAATGATCTCTTGGCTGGCTTCGGCTATCGCATTGGCAATATCACCCTCCAGTAGACCTAACTGAGCATTGGTATCTGCCGCTGCCTGTTTAATTAACGCCAGTGCTTGAATAAAACTGGTCGGCATCTTGTGTGAGCTAAACGCGAAGTTATCCGCTGCACGCTGAGTTTGTGCTTGGTATAGCGCATCGGCAGGGACTTTCACTTCGCCCATGCTGTCTTTTTCAATCCGAAATTGTAGGGTCATGTTCTATCCTTGTTAGCCAAGTGGGGCTTGGACTTGTTGTAGTGTTTGGCTGAGATTCAAAAAACGCGCTTGGCCTTGCGGTTGCTGGCAGTAGTGGCGCTTCAAATAAAATAGTGGTGAGTGAATAGAGTCTAGGCAGATATGACGAAAGGCGAAACTGCGCTCAGGAGACTCAATCGCTTCAATCAAATGAAAGAAAACTTGGCGTAGATACAGCTCGCACAACAAGATGTTTTCTTGAGCGGCATGTTTTTCATAGTAAGCCGAAAGCGTCAGTGCACACTCGATATACTCTCGAATTACAAACGGCTCATGGCCTTGAACTTGTTCTAATGAAGCAAAGCGATCCTGTGCTTTGTAAAACCTCGAATAGAGAACCTGCTGCTCTTTCATCATCATCTGCATCTCTTTATTGGATGTTAATGATAATTATTATCAAATGAGATTTTAAAAACAACCCTTTGTTTCTCTTTTTATAAAGTGAGCAGAAAAAGAAAAAGCCGATACACGAAGTATCGGCTTTCTGGAGTCAGTACCTAATCCCTACAATGTAAGTACTGATTCATTTTTTGCTAAACATCTTTGTTTAGTGGTTGTGCTTAGTGGTCGTGAGCTTCACCTGCACCTTTCGGGTAACGGATGTTCTCAACCATCTCTTGTACATCTTCTGGAACTTCAGCTGTCACTTTGTTCACTGCAATTGATACTACAAAGTTTAGACACATACCTAGCGTACCGATGCCCTCTGGGCTGATACCAAACCACCAGTTTTCAGGTGTGCTTGCTGCTGGGTTAATGAACTTGAAGTAGATGATGTAGCTTGCTGTGAAGGCAATACCTGACAACATACCTGCAATTGCGCCTTCCTTGTTCATCTTCTTGTAGAAGATACCTAGGATAATCGCTGGGAAGAAGGATGCTGCGGCTAAGCCGAAGGCAAACGCTACTACCTGTGCTACAAAGCCTGGTGGGTTAATACCTAAGTAACCGGCACCGACAATCGCGACCATGGCTGCCAGACGAGCGGCTAACAGCTCCTGCTTGTCGGTCATGTTTGGTCTGAAGCCTTTCTTCAACAAGTCATGTGAAATCGACGTTGAGATGACCAATAGTAGACCCGCGGCTGTTGATAGTGCGGCTGCTAGGCCACCGGCTGCAAGCAGTGCTACAACCCAGTTTGGTAGTTTCGCTAGCTCTGGAGAAGCCAGTACGATGATGTCACGGTTAATCTTCATCTCGTTGCGCTCATCGCCCGAGTAGAACATTTTGCCATCGCCGTTCTTATCTTCCCAACCTACTAGGCCAGTGCTTTCCCAGTTTTTGTACCAGCTCGGTGCGTCTGCTGCTGCGACACCTTGCATGTCAGGGCCGTTGATTGTTTCGATCATGTTTACACGAGCGAATGCTGCAACGCCCGGTGCTGTTGTGTATAGCAATGAGATGAACAATAGAGCCCAACCCGCTGAGATACGAGCATCACGTACTTTTGGTACCGTGAAGAAACGAATGATTACGTGTGGAAGACCCGCAGTACCGACCATTAGAGCCGCACAGATGAAGAATACATCCACCATGCTCTTGTTACCTTCGGTATAGGCGGTAAATCCGAGTTCTTCGGTCAGTCCATCCAGTTTATCAAGAAGGTAAACATCTGTGCCTGATAGCGTAGAGCCCATACCAACTTGTGGAAGTGGGTTACCTGTCATCATGATTGAGGTAAAGATTGCTGGAACAAGGAAGGCGAAAATGAGGACACAGAATTGAGCTACCTGCGTATAAGTGATGCCTTTCATGCCACCTAGTACTGCGTAGAAGAACACAATACCCATACCAATGATGATGCCTAGGTTAATATCAACTTCTAGGAAACGAGAGAATACAACGCCCACACCACGCATCTGGCCTGCAACGTACGTAAACGATACGAAGATTGCACAGAATACCGCTACCATACGTGCCGTTTTCGAGTAGTAACGCTCACCGATGAAATCAGGAACCGTAAACTGACCGAACTTACGTAGGTAAGGTGCTAAACATAGCGCAAGTAGTACATAACCACCTGTCCAACCCATTAGGTAAACCGCACCGTCATAACCAACGAATGAGATGATACCTGCCATTGAGATGAATGATGCTGCCGACATCCAGTCAGCGGCGGTCGCCATGCCGTTTGCTACTGGGTGTACACCACCGCCAGCAACGTAGAACTCACTAGTCGACCCTGCACGAGCCCAGATTGCGATGCCGATATATACCGCAAAAGTAATACCGACGAGAATAAACGTCCAAGTTTGAATATCCATGTTCTAGCCTCTAGTCTTCCTGTACGTTGTATTTTTTGTCGAGCGCATTCATGCGGACAACGTAAATAAATATCAGCGCCACGAAGGTGTATATCGAACCTTGCTGAGCGAACCAAAATCCTAGCTTGAACCCGCCAAACTGAACGGTATTGAGGGCATCCACAAATAAGATGCCAGCGCCGTAAGACACTGCAAACCAAACCGCGAGCAGTGTTCCCATAATTCCCAAGTTTTCCTTCCAGTAGGCTTGAGCATGTTCCGTAGATTCGAACGCCATTGCCTTCTCCTTTATTCCGTTTTCGTAGAAACCGTTTTTGTAAATGGCTGTGTTAACGTAATGTTACGATTTAGAATGTAGCAAGGATAAGTAAAGGGATCTGTGCAACTTTAGTCGGGACACTATTAGCGCTAATCCACTGAAATATGGGAGTTGGAAGACATAACCATAGAAAAATGTGATGTTACAATGTTGTTAAATTAGCCTAAGGTCTAACAAAAACGCATGAATTAGTATGCGAGTCATAAAATTTAACAACTAAATGACCGAGAAACGGTATTTAGTCCTGCATATGACACGAAGCGAAACATAAGTTTGTTATAGTATCAGCGGCACTTTTACCGACCGCGCCTTGCTTAACGGCAGAAGATCAACAGGCTTAAAGCTCGGGTTTTATTCTTTGGGGGGACGAATTGGACGCAATAACTATTAACCACTTATTTTTAACTGGTGCGGTGCTCATCGCTATCAGTGTGCTTTTTTCGCAAGTGTCCTCTCGCTTGGGCGTTCCTATTCTTTTGATCTTCCTTTTCGTTGGCATGCTAGCCGGTGAAGACGGACCCGGTGGCATCAATTTTGATGATTACTCACTCACTTACTTGGTGAGTAACCTTGCGCTTGCTGTGATCTTGCTTGATGGCGGTATGCGCACCAAGGTTGCGAGTTTCAAGGTCGCTTTTTGGCCTTCGCTCTCGCTCGCGACAATAGGCGTGGCATGTACCGCGACTCTTACTGGTTTGATGGCCGCGTGGCTGTTCGACTTATCATTGATGCAGGGCATCTTGGTTGGCGCGATTGTCGGCTCGACCGATGCGGCTGCGGTATTTTCTTTGCTGAAAGGGCAGAGCCTCAATGAGCGTGTTGGCTCAACCCTAGAAATTGAATCCGGTACCAACGACCCAATGGCGGTGTTCCTGACGGTGACCTTAATTGCGCTGCTGGGCACGCCTGATGCTGAAATGGGGATGAACTTCCTACTGAAAAGCTTCGCGATGCAGTTTGGTATCGGCACCCTTGTCGGCATAGGCGGTGGCTGGCTTCTATGGAGTCTTATCAATCGAGTGCAACTGGCTGACGGCCTTTACTCTATTTTGGTGCTCAGCGGTGGTGTGGCGCTGTTTGCGTTCTCTAACATGCTGGGCGGCAGCGGTATCTTATCGATCTACCTTGTAGGCCTGTTCATTGGTAATCGTCCGACGCGCTCTCGACACTCGATTCTTAATGTCCTTGATGGCATGACGTGGTTAAGCCAAATCGTGATGTTCTTGGTGCTGGGTTTATTGGTGACGCCATCAACGTTGATGGACATTGCTCTGCCTGCGCTAGCACTGGCCTTCGGTATGATTTTGTTTGCTCGTCCGCTGTCGGTTTGGCTAGGTTTACTGCCATTTCGAAGCTTTACTACCAAGGAGCGCTGGTTTGTTTCTTGGGTAGGTTTGCGTGGTGCAGTACCGATCATCTTAGCGGTCTTCCCTATGATGGCTGGCCTGCCTAATGCTCAGCTGTATTTCAATATCGCCTTCTTCGTGGTTATGGTTTCGCTGATTGTTCAAGGCGGTAGCTTGATGAAAGTCGCAAGACTCGCTCAAGTGACTTTACCACCGACGCCAACACCGATTTCTCGTACCGGTATGGAGATTTATCCGACCAGTGAGTGGGAGATGTTTGTTTACAAGTTGAAAGACGAGAAGTGGTGTGTCGGTGAGCCGCTTAAGCGCTTATCTATGCCTGAAGGGACGCGCATTACGGCACTGTTTCGACAAGATGCGATGCTCCACCCATCAGGCAGCACCGTGTTAGAGGCGAACGATATCTTATGTGTGCTTGGTCAAGACAAAGATTTGGACAGCTTAAGTTCGTTGTTCAGTGAGGCGCCTCTAGCAGAAGAAGCGGCACGATTCTTTGGTGACTTCTTCTTGGATGTTGAACTATCAGTTGCGGCAGTGAGTGATTGTTATGGTATTGAACTTGGCTCGGAAGAAGAGCGAGAAATGACGCTAAAACAATTGGTTGCTCAAGAGCTTGGCACACACTCTGTATTGGGTGATAGCTTTGAGTGGCATGACATCACTTGGGTAGTTGCAGAGATAGATGATCATAAAGTCGTCAGGTTGGGTTTATGTTTACCTAAGACGACTTTAGAAGAGGATATCAGCGAAGCTTAATTGTGGACTTCTTGTAGCAAGATAACCGCTTGAGTACGATTTTTCACATCCAGTTTACGGAAGATGGCCGTCATATGTGCTTTGATGGTCGCTTCCGAAACATTCAATTCATACGCGATTTGCTTGTTAAGCAAGCCGTCAGAAAGCATCCCTAATACCTTGTACTGCTGAGGCGTCAGTGTGGAAATCTTTTCTGCAAGGTCGCTACACGCTGCATTATTGGTGATAAGCCCTTCAGGGAAGAACGGGTCGCCATTCAGCACTTGATTCAGTGCGCTCACCAACTCACGCATATCACTCGACTTAGGAATAAAGCCAAAGGCACCGTGGCTCTTCACCTGAGTGACCACGCTGGCATCTTCACTGGCAGAGACCACCACAATCGGTAGATCAGGGTATTCAGCGCGAAGTTGAATTAAGCCTGACATGCCATTGGCACCCGGCATTTTCAGATCGAGCAGTAATAGATCCGGCTCATCTTCTTTCTTTAGCAGAGTCAGTAAGGCATCGAGAGAATCGGCCTCAAGCAGGTTCGCACCGCTGATCGCCATATGAACTGACTGAAACAGGGCGTTGCGAAAGAGAGGGTGGTCATCAGCAATGATGATGGTATAGGTCGAGTCCATGACGTTCATACTTTTAACAATTTAGTTAATATTTATTATCATCCTGATTGAGTATGTGGACAATATCTATGCATTAAAAGTCTGAACCATATCGACTTTTATCCCCGGAATAAGAAAGCGTTACTCTGAATAGCAAAAAAGCCGCACTGCCATCTCGTTACGGAGGGGCGGTGCGGCTTTCGATTCGGCTTATATTTTAGTGAATATTGCCGTTATAGCTGGTGGTTTTGCATGTGTTTTAAGAATACATCGGCAGGCATAAAACCGGTTACACGAGCATTTGGAACATGGTTACCCTCGCCATCCCAGAACTCAATCGTCGGTAAACCAAGTACCTGTAATTGTTTAAGCAGTTCAATGTCTTGAGGCATGTTTCTCGTTACATCTGCTTGTAGCAGTACGAAGTCAGAAAGCTTATTTTCCACATCAGCTTGATGGAAGGTGTACTTCTCGAACTCTTTACATGCCACACACCAATCGGCGTAGAAGTCGAGCATCACAGGCTTACCGAGTTTCTTCGCTTCGATGAGCTGAATTTCTAACTCTTCAACCGTGTTGATGCGGGCAAATTGGATGTGTTGTTCTACCGTCACGCTCTTTTCTGCAAACCAGTAATTGAGCGCAGGTTGAGCTGATGCGAACAGGCCAAGCATCGCGATGATACCCACAGCACTCTGCTTCCAGCCACCAAATGGCAGTGCATTCTTGCTGTGGTAAAGCCAACCAAAGGCGATGAAGCCAAGGCCAGACCAAAGCACGGTTGCCCACAACTCAGGAATGATTCGCTCTAGCAGGAAGATAGGTGCGGCAAGCAAGATAAAGCCGAATACGATCTTCACCTTGTCCATCCAGCTGCCTGCTTTAGGCAATAGCTTATTACCAAACACTGCCACTAAAATCAGTGGGATACCCATACCCATAGCTAATGCATACAGAGCAATCGCACCGGTAAATAGATCGCCACTCTGAGCCACATACAACAGCGCACCTGACAATGGCGCCGTGGTACAAGGTGAACACACCAAGCCAGAGATAGCGCCCATCGCGAACACGCCCAAGGTATTGCCACCTTGCTGCTTATTGCTTTGATTGTTGAGCCAAGTTTGGATGCTGCTTGGCAATTGCAGGTTATAAACGCCAAACATCGACATTGCTAACGCCACGAACAGAACACTCAGCGCGATCAGCACGTAAGGGTGTTGCATTGCGGCTTGGAATTGCATGCCTGCTGAAGCAACCACTAAACCTAATAAGGTGTAGGTTAACGCCATGCCTTGCACGTAAATAAAGGACAGCATCAGCGCACGACCTTGGCTGAGCTTGCCACCACCTAAAACGATACCCGTTAGAATCGGATACATAGGCAGTACACACGGTGTAAAGGCTAAACCAACACCGAGTGCTAAGAATAATAGAGGGGTCCACCAACTGTCACCGAGCTTATCGGCTAAGCCTGCTTCTTTTGAAACTGGGGCATTTGGCTGTTGAGTCGTGTTACTTACAACGTCTGCTTTTGGAGACGTTGGTTGCGTAGAAACATCGGTCTCGTTGCTAGCAGAAGATGAAGCTTGTGAGTCACTACCTTGCGAATTAGCAGAACCTGTTGCTGTGAAAGGTTCAATATCGATGACACGAATCTCTGGTGGGTAGCAGAAACCTGCGTCCGCACAGCCTTGATACTTAACGATCAGCTGTGAGCCATCTTGGTAACTCTGCAGAGGGACTTGCACGAATAACGGCTGAGTATAAATGCTCACCTCACCGAAGAATTCATCTTGGTGCGGCTTACCATCTTCTAATTCAACATTACCGATAGCGAGATTTTGCCCGGTGAACGAGAGGCTATGTTGATAGAGGTAGTAGCCCTCTTTTACTTGCCAGTCGAGAAGGACTTTGTCGTCTTGCTGGTAGTAATTGAAAGGGAAAGCTTGGTCTACAGGGACAAAACCATTGTTATTGCCTCCGAAGCTAGGCTCGGCGTTGTCGTTCCCAAATAGCGCCCACGCAGGCTGGGTGAATAGGGAAACACAAACAAAAAGTAATGTGGCAAGTCGTCGCATACTATTTAGTCATCAAAATGGAGTTGAAGGTATCTTAACTCAATCAGACCGTAATAGTTTGCTATTAGTTTCATCGGCAAACAAATATCCCCTAAGGCGGGATAGCGATTTTATTGGGTAATCGAGCGGGGAACTGCAATTCAACTTGAGTGACTTGCCCTTGTAAAAGAGACATTTAAGCAACACCCAAGCGTGCTTTTACGACTTGTTCGCAAGCATCAATATTCATCGTATCTTTTGGAATAATAAGCACAGTATCATTGCCGCCAACGGTGCCGATAATCTCGGTATGTGGGTCGATATCAACTAATCTTGCGACTAATTGCGCACAACCTGGATGAGTTTTTACGATGACCATCGCTTGGTTATGAGTGATGAATTCGATTTGCGAAGAGATGGATGCATCGACACGAACCGGTGCACTTTCAACCGTGATGCAGTAAACCTTTTTACCACAAGCATTCTGAATTTTTACCACGCCAAGCTGTGACAAAATACGAGATACGGTCGATTGGCTGATACCTGTATAGCCAATATCGACGAGTTTCTCTCGCAGTTGATTTTGGGTCGAGAAGCTTTGTTGTTGTAGTAAGCGTTTGCACGCTGCAGTCAGTGTTTTATCTTCAGCTGAATACAAGCAACCGTGCTCAGTGATTGGGTTCATGAACAACTCCTTAAGGTCAACATGTGGTTATCGCTTGTCCATAGCGCCGAGCGTACTCCCAAAGCCGTAGAGTACGATTGTTAAATAGGGCTTACCGATGAATCCCGAAATAAAGAGGGAAGGTATGCGTGATATATGATCGTCTATCCATTGAGTCTACCACTAAAGGATAGTTATCTTTTTGAAGGGGATCACCAAATAAAATTCTAGTTAATTGCTTTTATTTTGGAGTTTTATTCTTTTGCTAAATGGATATTTATTCCAAGTTTGGCATAAATATCCATCGGTATTAGGTTGCTTTGGAGACCGTGATAATGGCGCTAAGGGTTAGCGAATTTCACTCATGATCTCGCGAGAGAATACTTTTTCACAGTAGTGACATTTTAGCTGCACGTTTTCCTGTTTTAGCTGCACTTTAAAGCTGCTTTCGACTGGCTCACCGTGTGAAATACAGTTGCTATTCGGGCAAGAGTAGACACTGTTGATTTGGTCTGGCAGCACTAATGTTAGCTTGTTCACCACCTTGTACTCTTCAATCTGATTTACTGTCGCTTGCGGGGCGTACAGAGCCAATTGGTTGGCTTGTTCCTTAGTCAGAAAGATGTTCTCAATCTTGATAAGATCTTTATGGCCAAGCGCTGACGATGGCAGATTTAATCCCATGGTGATGCGCTGCTCGGTCTTGTGCAATTTAAACAACTTGAGGATTTTGATCCCAAGGTGAGCAGGGATGTGGTCAATGACGCTGCCGTTACGAATGGCTTCTACTTGTAGCTGAGTTTGTTTAACCATGACTGTTTCTCCTGCTTATAAAGTGTCGTTTAGAACTAGGGCTAATAGGGCTTCGCGAGCATACACACCGTTTTCAGCTTGCTCGAAGTAGTAAGCGTGTGGCGTTTTATCTACGTCGGTGGTGATTTCATCGACACGTGGTAGTGGGTGAAGCACCTTCATGTTTTGGCGAGCGTCTTTCAGGGTATCGGCGGTTAGAATGTAAGCCGATTTCATGTGCGCGTATTCTGACGCATCAAAGCGTTCTTTCTGTACGCGAGTCATGTACAAAACATCAAGCTCAGGCACCACTTCTTCAATGCTGCTGTGGGTGCTGTATTGGATGCCCATCTCTTCCAGTTCTTCACAGATGTAATCCGGCATCGCTAACACTTCTGGCGCGATAAAGAAGAAACGCACGTTGTTGAATTTTGATAGTGCTTGCGTCAATGAGTGTACGGTGCGGCCATATTTTAGGTCGCCAACAAATGCCACATTGAGGTTGTCGAGCGTGCCTTGCGTCTCGTAAATCGAGAACAGATCCAACAAGGTTTGCGTTGGGTGCTGATTGGCACCGTCGCCACCATTCACAATTGGTACACCGTTAGAGAACTCAGAGGCTAAACGTGCTGCGCCTTCTTGTGGGTGACGCATTACAAAGGCGTCAACGTAAGAAGAGATAACCTGCACCGAATCGGCAAGTGTTTCGCCTTTTTTCGCCAGCGATGTGTTACCGCCATTATCAAAACCGATGACCGTGCCACCTAGGCGTTGAACTGCGGTTTCAAATGAAAGGCGAGTTCGAGTTGACGGCTCAAAGAAACAGCTCGCCACCACCTTATTTTTCAGCAGCTCTGGATTTGGCTCTGCTTTGAGTCTTGCTGCAGTATCGACGATAAGCTCCAGTTCATCACGAGAGAGTTCTGGAATGGAGATGATGTGCTTGTTAAATAACGAATGCGCCATAACGGGTCTTCCTTTTTCTATGCATACAGTCAAATTGCGGACAAAAAAAAGCCCCCTAAAAATAGGAGGCTTCGAAACGATCAATAGAGCAAAATAAAAATGACACCACCGCCACTCTTTGGCGTGTAGTTTGACAATTATGTGCGACAGAATTGCGGTTCATTTTTTGCTCTCTTTAGACAAATTGCGGAGGATTATACTCAGATAAAAAGGCCATGCAACACTTTCCGTAAAGTATTCATTTAATGGATTTTTATGCGAATTTACGTCCGTTTCTAGTTTCCATTTAAGCCTTTGTTGGAACTGCGAATCTCAGGCTTTTTCAGGTAATAATCTTTTCAAGGACATGAAAAAAAATGCGGGTTTTATCCAAGGTCAAAATCCCAAGAACGCCACCCGCATTTCCCTGTTATTGCACTTAGCTTGTCAATTTATTGCGAACAAGTGCGTGCTTAACTGCTTAACTTATTAGCTGCCTAGTGTCGCAACCATTACTGCTTTGATGGTGTGCATGCGGTTTTCTGCTTCATCGAATACGATTGAGTATTCAGACTCGACCACTTCATCCGTCACTTCTACGCCATCTTTAAGCTGCGGATATTCAGCAGCAAGTTGTTTGCCGACTGTTGTATCTTCGCCGTGGAAAGCCGGTAGGCAGTGCATGAATTTCACATGTGGGTTGCCTGTTGCTTTGATCATTTCCATGTTCACTTGGTAAGGCATCATTAGGTTGATACGCTCAGCCCATGCTTCTTTTGCTTCGCCCATCGATACCCAAACGTCGGTGTATAGGAAGTCACAACCTTGCACGCCTTCTTGAACATCTTCTGTTAGCGTGATTTTGCCGCCAGTGTGTTCTGCGATTTCACGACATTGAGCCAGTAGCTCTTCTTGTGGCCAGAATTGTTTTGGAGCAACAAGGCGAATGTCCATACCCATTTTCGCAGCGCCAACCATTAGAGAGTTACCCATGTTGTTGCGAGCATCACCTAGGTAAGCAAAGCTGATTTCATGCAGTTGTTTACCACGGCCGTATTCCGTCATGGTTAGGAAGTCAGCTAGGATTTGTGTTGGGTGGAATTCGTCAGTCAGACCATTCCATACTGGAACTCCAGCGTAAGCGCCGAGCTCTTCAACGATTTCTTGACCGAAGCCGCGGTATTCAATGCCATCGTACATACGGCCTAGAACGCGAGCGGTATCTTTCATTGATTCTTTGTGGCCAATTTGAGAGCCAGATGGGCCTAAGTAAGATACTCGAGCGCCTTGGTCGAATGCGGCAACTTCAAATGCGCAGCGAGTACGAGTTGAGGTTTTCTCAAAGATAAGCGCAATGTTTTTGCCAGTCAGTGTTGGCTGTTCGTAACCGTTGTACTTCGCTTTTTTTAGCTCCATAGAAAGATCTAACAAGTGTTGAATTTCGCGTGGAGTGAAATCTAGTAGTTTTAGGAAGTTACGATTGCGTAGGTTAAAAGCCATGATGTATTCCTTCTTAGATTTAGGCGCTTTCTTGTTACAGGGAAAGAAAATTCAAGAAAGCGCGATTCAATTTTTGTGTATTAATTTCAGTTCAAACGGTGATTCAGTTTTCTCGCAAGGTTTGAAAAGCTCGCGAGTAGATTAATCTTTGGTGATGTTGGTGCCCGCCAAGCCTTGCAGGATTTGCAAACCATCTTCGAGTGCACCAATACCGACGACTTTGCCGCCTTGCTGAATGAACTCGCACGATGCTTCAATTTTTGGCCCCATTGAGCCTGCATCAAATTCGAATTGCGCCAGTTCGCTTGGTGTGGTGCTGCGCAGTGCATGTTGAGTCGGTTTGCCCCAATCAAGGTAAACAGCGTCCGCGTCGGTCAAAATAAGCAGTGCATCCGCATCCAGTTGTTTCGCTAAGAAAGCCGCAGACATGTCTTTGTCGATAACAGCTTCAACACCGACTAATTTGCCGTTCTCTTTTTTCACTGGGATGCCGCCGCCGCCAGTACAAATTACGAGGTGGCCTGCATCGATAAGTTGGGTGATCGCTTCGTGTTCAACAATGCCAGTCGGGCGTGGGCTTGGCACAACGCGACGGAAGTGTTGGCCGTCTGGTTTGACGATCCAGTGGAATTTCTCCGCCAATTCACGTGCTTCTGCTTCTTCGTAGATCGGGCCAATCGGCTTAGTTGGATCTGCGAATGCAGGATCGTTTGGATCAACCGTCATTTGCGTCAACATGCACGAGATGTTGCGGTTAGGCAGATAGTTCTTGAACTCTTGCATCAGCATGTAGCCGATCATGCCTTGAGTCTCACTGCCCAATACATCTAGCGGATATGGATTTACTTTTTTGTATTCCAAACCTTGCAGAGCAAGTAGACCAACTTGTGGGCCATTACCGTGCACTAGAACCACGTTGTACACTTTTGCGATTTCAGAGATGGTTTTAACCGCAGTTTCAATATTACGGCGTTGAACATCGGCTTCTAACGGTTCACCGCGACGAAGTAGGGCGTTACCGCCGAGTGCAACAACAACAGTTTGCTTAGTCATAATTGTGTTCTCTCATTTTGGCCAAGCTGAGATTATTTAAGATCGTTCAGCTTGGCCGTTTTCGTCTTAGTGATTAGATACCATCACGCTCAATTGGGCAGCTCATGCAGCGTGCGCCACCGCGACCGCGGCCAAGTTCGTCTCCTGGAATCGGAAGAACCGTGATGCCTGCTTTGTCGTATTTTTCATTGGTGTATGTGTTGCCTTCGTAGCCAATCACGACACCAGGTTTAACCGTTAGAACGTTGTTTGCATCGTTCCACTGCTCACGTTCTGCATGGAAGTTGTCACCACCGGTCGTGATTAGGTTTAGCTTGTCTACGCCAAGTGCTTTTTCGATAGCCGTTACGAAGTAGCCTTCTTCTTTCACTTTCACTGCGCCAGACTCATCGCCAGTTAGGTTCCAGCACTGCACGTCTTTACTCACCACTTCAGGGTAAACAGAGAACGTATCTTCGTTCATGTGCGTCATCACGGTGTCTAAGTGCATGCAAGAGCGGTGTTTTGGTAGCTGCATTGCGATAACTTGTTTCGCTTGACCGTGTTTGAATAGGCTAGATGCTAAGTGCTCAACACCTTGTGCTGTTGTACGCTCAGACATACCGATAAGCACCGTGCCGCGACCGATTACAAGAACGTCACCGCCTTCAATCGTTGAGTTGTCATAGCTGATGTTTTCTTCATCGCCGAAGTATTTAATGAAGTCTTGGCCTGCGAATGTTGGGTGCCAGCGGTAAATAGCGCGAACGTGGTTGGTTTCACGTTGACGAGCAGGTTTCGCCATCGGGTTGATGGATACGCCACCGTATACCCAGCAAGATGTGTCACGAGTAAATAGGTGGTTTGGTAGCGGTTCGATAATGAAGTCGGTTGGTGCGTGCATGCCTTGCATCATTGAAGATGATTTCATTGGCATCTCAGCGTAAGAAAGACCGCCCGTTAGGATTTTTGCTAGCTCTAGGTTTGGTAAGTCGCCCAAGTAGCAACGCACGTCGTTAGCAAAAGTTTTGCCTAAGCGGTAATCAGAAACTTGATGATTCAAAAGCCAATCTTTCGCTTCTGGCACTGCTAGCGTGTCTGCTAATAGGTCAGTAAGAAGAAGAACTTCAACACCTTGATCACGTAGCGTTTGAGTAAATGCGTCATGCTCTTTACCTGCACGCTCAACAGCCAGTACGTCATCAAATAGTAAATCGTGACAGTTAGAGGGTGTTAGGTGAGTCAGTGCGCGTCGTGGACGGTGAACTAGAACGCGGCGTAATTGACCTATTTCAGAACCTACATAGAACTTACTCATGATCGTCTCTCTCTTATATATTTGAATTACTTTTATCGCTAAGAGTAATTATTTATTTTCAGTTGAGAAGAATGAATTATTTTATTCATATCTCTTGTCTGGAATTAATATTACGCCTGCTAGTCAGGTATTCTTAGAGATCTATCACAAATCGTTTTTTATCCCACAGCCCTTTAAAATTAAGGGTTTTAACAAACTTTATGCACTTTCAGTCATGACTAATACATTCTAAATAGTTAGCCGTTAGGGAACTTTATGCACGCTTTTTTGACGAAACTTACTAGAATCTAATTTACGAGAGATTATATGCAGAATAGTTTTATTGATAAGAGTGTACTTAGCTTGGAAGTATGCAGTGTTTTTATTTAGATATTTAATTTTGGATGTGGAATTAATTATTTATTAACAAAGTAAATGCGAATAAAGCTGTTGTGATCACATTTTAAAATCGGCTGTTTAAGTGTGTTTTTTGATAAAAAAGGGCATTAAACCTCGTCTATCTATTAGGATATAAATTACTTTAAATATAATTAACGCTAATAAGTGACTAACTATTTGTTTAAACATCACGGTTGAAAATAGAGTGTTATTTCATCAAGAAAATTGGATATTTAAAAGTAGGGTTGATTCTTCTATTGCGAGTGCTTTGGGTTTGGCTGAGCTTTACTACGAACAGAAGATACCTTGAATATCGCGTGTATGGCTTTGAGGAGCTGTTTCAGTAGCAGAGGGTTCATTGGGAGAGGCTGCAATAAAAAAGCCGCTGTGAGAAGCGGCTTTGGATGAGAAAGGAGTAAGTGCTGGTAGTTAGATAAGCGCACCAATACTCAGTACAACAATGCAGAACACCATCAAGATACCGACTAGTGGCATCACCCATTTAACCCAGCGCACGTAAGGGACGCGAGCAATCGCCAAGCCACCCATCACCACCGCTGAGGTTGGGGTGATTAGGTTCACCAAGCCAGATGCTGATTGGTACGCAGTGATAACCAGGTCACGACCTACGCCAGCAAAGTCAGCCAATGGCGCCATGATTGGCATGGTAAGTACCGCTAAGCCAGAGGTCGATGGCACTAAGAACGACAGTAGAATCTCTAAGAAGAACATCACGTTAATGAAGATAACCGAAGAAAGCCCCGTTACCATTTGTTCTGCAGAGAACAGAATAGTATCGGTGATCATACCGCGGTCCATCACCACCACGATACCACGTGCAATACCTATGATAAGCGCAACGCCAAGTAGGTCGCGGGCACCATCAATGAAGCTGGTGGTAAACTCTTCTTCGCTCATGCGAGCCACAATACCGACGATGATTGTCGCCGCTAAGAACATCGCTGAGATCTCAGCCATCCACCATCCAGCAACGGATACACCGTAAATCATTACAGCGAACGAGCCACCAAAAATGGTCAGAATCAGTTTACGAGTCGCGGTGAATTCAAGTTTTTCGCCGCTCGCATTACCTAAGAAGTGTGCTTTGTTTTCTTCGTATTTGTCGTAGACAATTGATGTTGTTGGATCGGCTTGAACCATTCTTGCGTAACGCATCACGTAGGCAACACAAATACCCCAACCAATAATCAACATAGCAATGCGCAACACGATACCGTCTGTAAATGGAATACCAGAGGCGTTGGCAGCGATCACGGTTGCGAATGGGTTAATCGTTGAACCCAGCACCCCAATACCTGCGCCAAGCAGTACGGTCGCAGCGGCAACAAGAGGGTCAAAGCGAGCTGCCATCATTACCGGCACTAGCAATGTATAGAAGGGCAGTGATTCTTCCGCCATGCCGTAGACAGTACCACCTGCGGCAAATAGCGCCATCAGTATTGGTATCATCAATTCTTCTCGCCCTTCTAAGCGGGCGGTGACGCGCTCGATACCGGCATCAATGGCACCCGTTTTGGTTACTAGCCCTAAGAAGCCACCGATGATTAAGATAAACAGCGAAACGTCGATAGCCGCCGCTTCATAGCTATTGTGGTCGTAGAAGCCGTCAATAGGCGCTAGCAGTACATCAATCACGCCTTGAGGGTTACCTTCTACCGCTTGATAGGTTCCGGTTACGGGTACTTCTCGGCCTAGCTCTTCATTCATTGCACGGTCGTATTGGCCTGCTGGAACAATCCAGGTAAGCAGAGCGACGAACGCAATCAGAATAAATAGAATGGTGTAGGCAGAAGGGAATTTAAAGTTGGCAAAGAAGCCGCCCTTTTTTTTCTCGCTTGGTATCGTTTGAGTTGTCATGGCTATCTCCTTACATCATCTTAAATAGAAGTGATGTGAATTAGCGACTAATGATTTATAGATTGTAAATACACGGACACTTATAAAGCACTCAACGATATAAAGTTGCTGACTTTAAATTAAGGTTGTTTTTTATATTTACTAATCCAAATGAAGTTAGATTTAATTTAGCTGCGGTTATTTTATTCCTTACTTTGGTATTTAAGTTTGGTGCTGTTCACAAAAATAATGGCTAATGAACGGGCTGGAAAATGGCAGAAAATCGCCTAGGTTTTTTGGTTAGTTAGCTTGGATTAATATTCGTTGTGGATTAACTAGAAGTGGGAGGAGATTGATTTGGTAGGTGTTGTTTATGATTGGTGTGAATAATCTTGGAATTTTATTCAAACTTTATTTTTAGGCGGTTTTTAAAGTTTATAATGGTTATTTGATGCGTATCAAATAACACATTGAGCAGAAAACAAAAAAGGAAGCCGAAGCTTCCTTTTTAATGTTCAATCACCAGCGAATGTTAGATAAACAGACCGCCGAATGCGAAGCCTAGAGCTACCGCAGTACTGATTGTTACCACACCTGGAATGAAGAATGGGTGGTTGAATACGTAGTTACCGATACGCGTTGAGCCTGTGTCATCCATCTCAACCGCTGCTAGTAGCGTAGGGTAAGTTGGAAGTACGAACAGAGCACTTACCGCAGCAAAAGAAGCAACGGCTGTTAGTGGTGCTACGCCAATCGCTAGTGCTGCAGGCATCAGTGCAACCGTTGTTGCGCCTTGAGAGTAAAGCAACATAGAAGCGAAGAACAGAACAAGAGCCAGCATCCAAGGGTAGTCAGCAAGTAAAGCACCAGCAACGTCTTTGATTTCAGCTACGTGTGCGTTTACAAACGTTGAACCTAACCAAGCCACACCAAGTACACATACACATGCCGTCATACCAGAACGGAACGTTGGCGCTGAAGAAATCTTCGCTGCATCAATCTTAGTGAACATCACGATAGCCGCTGCTGCTGCCAACATTACAGACATGATCGCTTCGTTACGACCTAGCGCTGGGTTTTCAATTAGGCCAACAGAGCTAGAGATAGCCGCTGCGTAACAAACCACGAAACCAATTGCTGCTAGGAAGATGTACGTTGCTTTCTTCGCCGTTGGCAGAATTTCGCGTTTCTCTTCTGTTGCTAGCTTGATTAGACCTTTCTCTAGACGTTCTTGGTAAACAGGATCGTCTTTCAGTTCGCTACCCATGTAGTTCGCAACAACCGCACCAACCATACAAGCGATGAAGGTTGTTGGGATACAAACCATCAATAGCGTTAGGTAATCAACACCAAATGGTGCCAGCATTGCTGCGAAAGCGACAACTGCAGCCGAGATTGGCGAAGCGGTGATAGCAATTTGAGAAGCGACAACTGCGATAGACAGTGGACGAGAAGGACGAACGCCTTGGCCTTTCGCTACTTCTGCAATAACAGGAAGCGTAGAGAATGCTGTGTGACCAGTACCCGCCATCAGTGTCATTACAAAGGTCACAATCGGCGCGTAAAAGGTGATGCGTTCAGGGTGTTTACGCAAAAAGTTTTCTGCAATTTGTACCAACCAGTCCATACCGCCAGCAACTTGCATTGCAGCAATTGCGGTGATAACTGACATGATGATCAAGATTACGTCGATCGGGATGAAAGATTGGCTTGTTGGAACGCCAAGAATAAGTGAAAGGGCAATAACACCAGCACCACCGGCAAAACCAATACCGATACCGCCAATTCTGGCCCCCAAAAAGATAAAGAGCAGGACGACAAACAGTTCTACTGCAATCATAAGTAACACCTCATTTAGATTTTATTATGTGAACATTCGCCGCTGGAATGTTCACATAATAGTTCTATGGTTTAGATTCAATTTGGCAAAAGCGCAACCAACAGAAATCCACAAAATAATCATGGTTAACCGTATTGGAGCCTAAAAAAGGGCTCCGTTTGGAGCCCTTTCTCGCTAACTTTATTCGTAGCGCTTCGCTTTATACTGAGGATGCATCAAATTTTCAACAGAGAAAATGTCATCAAGTTCTTCTTCGGTTAATAAACCGCGCTCTAGAACCACATCACGCACGCTCTTACCTGTCTCAGCACAGATCTTACCAACAATGTCACCCTCGTGGTGGCCAATGTATGGGTTTAGGTAAGTAACGATACCGATAGAGTTAAATACGTGTGATTCACATACTTCTTTGTTCACCGTAATGCCGTCTACACACTTGTCGCGTAGGTTCACACAAGCGTTTGTTAGGATGTCTAGAGACTCAAACATGCTTTGTGCAATAACGGGTTCCATTACGTTCAGTTGCAGTTGACCACCTTCCGCAGCGAAAGAAACCGTGTTGTCGTTACCTAGAACTTTAAAGCAAACTTGGTTTACTACTTCTGGCACAACTGGGTTTACTTTAGCAGGCATGATTGAAGAACCTGCTTGCAGTTCAGGTAGGTTTAGCTCGTTCAGACCAGTACGTGGGCCAGAAGAAAGCAGACGCAAATCGTTACAAATTTTAGACAGTTTCACAGCTAGACGCTTAAGTGCGCCGTGTGTCATTACGTATGCGCCACAGTCAGATGTTGCTTCGATTAAATCTTCAGCCGCTACACACTCTAGGCCAGTTACTTCTGCTAGGTGTTTCACTGCTAGGCCTTGGTAACCCGGTGCTGCGTTCAGACCTGTACCGATAGCCGTTGCGCCTAGGTTAACTTCAAGCAGTAGTTTTGAAGTGTATTCTAGGTTTTTGATTTCTTCATTGATGGTTACAGCCCAAGCGTGGAACTCTTGGCCAACCGTCATTGGAACTGCGTCTTGAAGTTGAGTACGACCCATCTTCAAAATCGTGTTGAATTCTTGGCTCTTAAGCTCGAATGCACCTTTTAGGTATTCGATCGCATCAATCAGTTTACGAACGCTGTTGTAAACAGAGATACGGAAGCCAGTTGGGTAAGCACAGTTTGTAGATTGGCTGCGGTTTACGTGGTCATTCGGGTTGATGAACTCGTATTGGCCTTTTTCTTTGCCCATAAGTTCAAGAGCCACGTTCGCAATAACTTCGTTTGCGTTCATGTTTACAGAAGTACCAGCACCACCTTGGAAAACGTCCGATGGGAACTGATCCATGCACTTACCCGTGTCTAGAATTAGGTCACAAGCTTGGATTATGTATTTAGCCACTTCGCTTGGAATTACACCTAACTCTTTGTTTGCTAAAGCCGCCGCTTTCTTAGTCATCACCATACCGCGAACGAATTCAGGTACATCTGAGATCGTTACATTTGAGATGTTGAAGTTTTCAACTGCGCGTAGAGTGTGGATGCCGTAGTAAGCATCAGCCGGAACATGACGTTGACCTAATAGATCTTCTTCGAGACGAGTAGCTTGAGGAGCTTCAACTTGAGCTTCTGATTGAGTAGCCATAACAGGATCCTTAGAGAATTATTCTGATTATATAGTTAGTTATTAGCCTATTCTGTGTGCAAATACTCCGTTCGCTAGAATATTGGGCTGATAAATCCGTCCTGACTTATGTGGCACATGATACTGTACTTAGCGCATAAAAATATTAAGTGGATCACCTTTTTCGGTTTTGTTTAGTCAATATTTTGCAAAGTTATTCTTGGTCAATAAACACGCTTATTTACAGGATAAATTTGAGATTGATAGAGCTTTCAGCGTAAACTGCAAGTAACAAAGGAGGGCGTGTGTTTCCTATCTTATTATTACTATTTATCTTCGTACCCATCATTGAGATTGGGCTATTTATTCAAGTTGGTGGCTTCTTAGGGTTGTGGCCAACTATTGCGTTGGTTTTGATCACTGCATTTGTGGGTGCATCGCTGGTTCGTAGCCAAGGCATTCAGACACTTATGTCTGTGCAAGGTCGCTTGCAACAAGGCGAAATGCCAGCACAACAGATTCTTGAAGGCGTGATGCTTGCAGTTGCCGGTGTATTGCTGCTGACTCCGGGCTTTATGACGGACGCACTCGGTATGTTGGTATTATTGCCAGCACCAAGAGCGATGATTGCCAAGAAAATGATGGAAAAAATGGTGGTGACCAATATGTCTGGCGGTTTCCATGCGGGTGGACAAGCTGGTTTTGGCCAGAGTCCATTTGGACAAGATCCATTCAATCGCGATCCATCTGACCAATCAAAAGACGGCAACACCTTTGAAGGTGAGTTTGAGAAGAAAGACGACGACAACGATCGTAATCGCTTAAACTAATTAATCTTTTCTCTCTCTTTATTTAGAGGGAAAACAGAAAAGGCTCTTACCTTTATCCTTCGCAAGAAAGTGATAATGGTAAGAGCCTTTTTTATTGTCTGTCGCCTGCTGTTACTTACTTTTTACTGTTGATAACAGATAACAGATAACAGATAACAGATAACAGATAACAAATAACAGATAAGTTTGAGCGTTCGGTTATACCGCGCCTTCAAAACCCATTTGTCGCCATGCTTCAAAAGCAATGATTGCCACTGCGTTAGACAGGTTCAGGCTGCGTGCATCTGGCATCATTGGAATACGAATGCGTTGTTCCATTGGCATGCTTTCGATGAATTCAGCAGGCAGGCCGCGAGTCTCTGGGCCAAACATCAACACATCACCTTGTTGGAATTTTGCATCAACGTGGTGGCCTGTCGTTTTAGTGGTGCAAGCGAAGATGCGGAAGTCACCCTCGCGTTCATTCTCTAGATACTCAAGGAAAGCTTCTAGGTTCTTGTGACGCTTAACTCGTGCAAGGTCGTGGTAATCCAAGCCAGCACGACGAACCTTCTTCTCTTCAAAATCAAAGCCAAGCGGTTCGATAAGATGCAGGTTTGCGCCGCAGTTAGCACATAGGCGGATGATGTTACCCGTGTTGGGTGCAATTTCTGGTTCGTATAGAGCGATATCAAACATGTTGGTTCACAAGAATAATCAAAGATAGCCCGAGTATACGGTGGCAAGCTGAGTGAGTACAGTTCGCCACCGTCACCATTCGCTTAAGCTTGGTTCGCTAGTGCTTGCGCGTAGTTTTCAGATACGGCATTCCAATTCACCACGTTCCACCATGCGTTGATGTAATCTGGGCGACGGTTTTGGTAGCTGATGTAGTAGGCGTGTTCCCAAACATCGAGCGCAAGAATTGGTTCGCCATCACTGGCAACGGTATCCATCCACGGATTGTCTTGGTTCGAGGTTGAGATGATTTTCAGTTGTCCTTGTTCTACTACTAACCACGCAAAGCCTGAACCAAAGGTATTGATTGCCGCTTGAGCGAACTGTTCTTGGAACGTCTCGAAATCTCCGAATGCGCTCTTGATAGCATCACCAAGTTCGCCTGTCGGTTCTCCACCGCCGTCTTGCGACATGCAGTTCCAATACAAGATGTGATTGTAGTAGCCGCCACCATTGTTGCGAACTGCCGGGCTGTGCTGTGAGATGTTTGCGAATATCTCGGTCAGAGATTGCTGTTCTAGTTCGCTGCCAGACACCGCCGCAACAAACTTATCGTAGTAGGTTCTATGGTGTTTACTGTAATGCACTTCCATCGTTTTAGCATCAATGTAAGGTTCTAGGGCATCGTAAGCGTAGGGCAGTTCAGGGAAAATGTGAGACATGGTAAATCCTCCTTAATTAGAGGATTTACCATAATGATAATAACAATCATTATCAACTGCGATCTTTGTGGGGGTATTACACCGGTAAGATAGGTAGGGTGATTTCGAGTTGTAATCCACCTAACTGGCTTCGGCTTGCCGTGATGGTGCCGCTGTGTTGGCGAATCGCACTCTCAGTAATGGTTAACCCAAGCCCAGTACCTCCGGTATTGCGATCACGGGCAGTTGAAACGCGATAGAAAGGTCTGAAGATAGAATCTAATTCATCATCAGGTACACCATCACCATTATCATTGACGCAAATTGTTAGCTGATCTTGCACCACGTGGAACTGCACATCGACTTGGTCTTTGCCGTAGTAGATGGCGTTACGCGTAATATTGTCTAGCGCGCTCATCAGTAGCTTAGGGTTACCCGAAATAGAACGCTCGGGGATCTCCGAGAACGTCAGCTGTTTACCCATCTGCTCGGCTTCAAACTGTGCGTCTTTCAAGATCTCTTCCCACAGGCTCGAGATAGGTTGAACCTCACGAGTAATGTGGCTGTCGACCTGCATACGAGATAGCGTCAGTAGCTCACTGATCATCTGTTCCAAACGTTGTGCTTCGGTGTCAATGCGTTCTAACTCTTGGCTCTCGCCTTGTTTACGAATCGCTAGTGCATTGGCCATACGAAGACGTGTCAGTGGGGAGCGGAGCTCGTGTGATATATCAGAGAGCAGTCGCTGTTGCCCCGAAATCATTTGGTTCACAGCTTCTACCATCTGGTTAAAGCTTTCACCTGCTTGTCTAAACTCTGAAGTGCCTTTTTCAAGTGTTGGATCGACTTCAAATTGACCTTTCGCTACGCGCTGGGCTGCGCGTTCGAGCCTGCGAGCAGGTTGGCTCAATGCCCAAGCTAACCATAATAATAGCGGGGTACTGGCTAACATCACGGCAAGCAAAAGCTGCAGAGGTTTATCAAACAGGCGTAACAAGAATGGCGGTGGTTGATTCCATTTCACTCCTGCGTACATCAGCAACTCTTCACCGGCAAGCGTAATAGGCACAGGCCCAGCCACCATGTAGTGCCCGTATAGCTTCTGCTTCGGCACTTCAGGGTTCTCAATTGAGGTCACAAAGTTTCGAATTGCCTTCAACTTGTAGTCTGAATGTCTCTTAGAGGTAAGGACAGCTCCTTCAAGGTCGGTTAAGTAGATGCGGGCGCGAGAATCCTTGCGGCTACGTGGTGCCTCAAGTTGGAACACAATTTTGCCCAGATTCGGTTCTTTGGCGTAGCGTTTCTCTGTGAATTTAGCGATACGCTCTAATTTATTGAGATGATCCGCGGGCACATCACGTGCTACACGTGGATCTAAATGGGGAAGTGACAGCACCGACAAAAGCACCAGTAACATGGTGAACCAAAAGATAGCAAAGATACGTCCATATAAGCTGGTGATTTTAGGGATACGCATTAATCTTCCTCTACCAACAAGTAACCACGGCCTCGTAAGGTTTTGATGCGAGATTTGCCGTCGCTGCGCTCAGGAATCTTTTTACGCAGATTGGAGATGTGCATATCAATTGCGCGGTCAAACGCCGCAAGCCTTTTACCTAACACATCTAGGCTCAATGCTTCTTTGGTGATCACTTGTCCTGGATTTTGGATAAGGTGACTCAGTAGTGCGAACTCGGTTGTGGTGAGGTCGATGAGCTGACCATTGCAGTAGGCTTCTTGTTTACCAGGGAAGACTTCGATGTCTTGATATTGAACCTTGTCACTGGCCGCTTTAGGTGCAGTGGTGGTTTGAGTCCGACGCAAAATGGCACGAATACGCGCTAACAACTCTCTGTCACTGAAAGGCTTAGGTAGATAATCGTCTGCGCCAAGTTCAAGACCAATTACACGGTCGATCTCTTCGCCTTTTGCGGTCAGCATCAGCACGGGCGTTTCCCAATTTTCTCTCAGTTTCTTTAGTGTCTCCATGCCATTAAGACGCGGCATCATCACATCCAAAAGAATCAGGTCAATCTCATCATTGATAGCGTCAAGTCCCGCATAGCCATCATTGGCTTCGGAAACAGTGAAGCCCTCAAAGCTCAGAATGTCTTTGAGTAAGCTGGTTAACTCGGTGTCGTCATCAATAAGAAGAATGTTCGCCATTGGGAAGCCTTAATCGGTTATCTGCTATTTACAGGTTAATAATACTGCTAATTATTCGTCAACTTTCACTCTTTACGATTCTTTACGCTTTCTAAACGCCACTTTACGAGGGAAAGACTAATCTATATTCAAGCGCTGAGAAACAGACGCAACACATGACTTATTATACCGAATTGAGGCAACAATTATGAAAATGACTAAGAAACTTGTACTAGCAGCTGCGGCACTTCCACTTATTTTTGGTACAGCAAGCGCATATGCTTACGGTGGTGGTGATAAAGGCGACCACAAAGGCATGCACGGTAAATGTGGCGGCTTCGATAAGAAAGTGATGCGTCAGCTAGACCTGACTGATGCTCAAAAAGCAGAACTAAAAGAGATGCGTGAAGCGAACCGCGCTGAGATGAAAGAAAAACACTCAGGCAATAAAGCTGACAAGATGGCGAAAATGAAAGCGCATCAAGAGAAAGTTCAAGCATTGGTACTGGCTGACAACTTCGATGAAGCAGCAGCAAACGACCTAGCAAGCCAAATGGTTGAGAAGCAAACTGAGCGTCGCGTAGCAATGCTTAAGAAACAACATCAAATGATGAGCGTACTAACACCTGAGCAAAAGACTCAACTGAAAGAAATCCAACAAGAGCGTATGATTAAGTGTGCTGACAAAATGGAAAAACGCATGAACAAAGACAAGTAATTCATTGCTTGAGAAATCAGCGTTGCATGAAAGTGTTTAGAAAGAAGCGGCCGTGTGCCGCTTTTTTTGATCCTTAAAAATGAATGTTTTACATCATGGCTGTCATATTCAATTGGTTGTTTGCAGGTTATACTTTGTGCTATCAGTCACTTTATAGCCAAGTTATGAAACAAGAATACGCACGTTTAGTTACGCTCGCCGCTTGGGCAGCCACAACCATCGCCACTATTTTATTGATAGTGAAAGTCGCAGCGTGGTGGGTGACAGGTTCTGTGAGTCTGTTGGCTTCCGTCGTGGACTCCATGCTTGATATCGCAGCCTCTGTCGTTAACCTTATCGTGGTTCGCTACTCTCTGCAGCCTGCCGACAAAGAGCACACCTTTGGTCATGGTAAGGCCGAATCCCTTGCTGCATTAGCGCAAGCGATGTTTATTTCAGGCTCAGCATGTTTCCTTATTCTCAATGGTATTGAGCGCTTCTTCCGACCTCATGAACTGAACTCTCCAGAAATTGGTATCTACGTCAGCCTGTTCGCGATAGTGATGACCTTTGGTCTGGTTCGCTTCCAAAAACATGTGGTCAACAAAACGGGTAGCCAAGCTATTGCAGCCGATTCATTGCACTATCAATCAGACCTTTATATGAACGCCGCGATTATGCTAGCACTGGCATTGAGTTGGTTTGGGCTTGGCCAAGCGGATTCTGTATTTGCGGTCGGTATTGGTATCTACATTCTGTACAGCGCTTATCAAATGGCGATGGAAGCGGTTCAATCTCTGCTTGATCATAAGCTGCCTGATGAAGAACTAAAGCAGATAAAAGAGACATCATTGAGCGTGGAAGGCGTGTTAGGTGTGCATCAATTACGAACGCGTCGTTCGGGGCCAATTCGCTTCATTCAACTGCATCTAGAATTAGAAGATAATATCCCACTTATTGAAGCGCATCGCATTTCAGACGAAGTAGAAGCTAAGCTTATCTCGGTGTTCCCTGATGCTGATGTATTAATTCACCAAGACCCGTATTCGGTCGTATTTGGACCAGAGAAGCAGCAGAAATTCCACTCGTGGTAATGCGTGCTAAAAATTAGCTGGCAAATGGTAAGTGGGTGGCTTTTGAACTAAAGTGAGTAAAAATTACTAACTCTTTCGTGATTCAAAAAACACCTTAGTAACAATTAATGTTGATTCTGATGTGAATCAACAAAGTTACTGAGTAAAACTGTAATACTCTTACAGAAGTAGAAATGTTACATAAATTTACGCGATTTAAGTGCTATTCCCTTTGAGGAAATGTAACATAAGCACAAATACAGATTTAAAATCTTGTTGATATACAATCAGCAAGTACAAGAATTGAATAATAGATTCCCAAAAATCGAGGGTGAGCATGATTAAGAAGATCGGTGTTTTGACCAGTGGTGGTGACGCTCCAGGTATGAACGCAGCAGTTCGCGGCGTTGTTCGTACTGCGTTATCAGTTGGCATTGAAGTTTACGGCATTTACGACGGCTACCAAGGCCTTGTTGAAGACCGTATCGAAAAGCTTGACCGTTCAAGCGTATCTGACGTGATCAACCGTGGTGGTACTTTCTTAGGTTCTGCACGTTTCCCTGAGTTCAAAGACGTTGCTGTTCGTGAGAAAGGCATTGAGAACCTTAAGAAGCACGGCATCGAAGCACTTGTTGTTATCGGTGGTGACGGTTCTTACATGGGTGCTAAAAAACTGACTGAAATGGGTTACCCATGTATCGGTCTTCCAGGCACAATCGATAACGATATCGCGGGTACTGACTACACAATCGGCTACCTAACAGCGCTTAACACTGTTATTGATTCAATTGACCGTCTACGTGACACGTCTTCTTCTCACCAACGTATTTCTATTGTTGAAATCATGGGCCGTCACTGTGGTGACCTTACGCTTATGTCAGCAATCGCGGGTGGTTGTGAGTACATCATTACTCCAGAGACTGGCCTAGATAAAGAACAGCTTATCAGCAACATCCAAGATGGTATTGCTAAAGGTAAGAAGCACGCAATCATCGCTCTAACTGAGCTAATGATGGATGCGAACGAACTGGCTAAAGAGATCGAATCTTCAACTGGTCGTGAAACTCGTGCAACGGTTCTTGGTCACATCCAACGTGGTGGTCGTCCTACTGCATTTGACCGTGTACTGGCTTCTCGCATGGGTAACTACGCTGTTCACCTTCTTCAAGAAGGTCACGGTGGTCGTTGTGTTGGTATCGAGAAAGAAGAACTTGTTCACCACGACATCATCGACTGTATCGAGAACATGCAGAACCCAGACCGTTCTGAGCTGTTCCGCGTTGCAGAAGAGTTGTTCTAAGCCACGCCTAGCGTTCGCTTAAAGAATTTAAAAACCGCTGATTGTTCAGCGGTTTTTTTGTGCCTGCCGTTTGAGGTTTCTGGAATGACAGGCAACAAAAAAGGCCAACCTAAGTTGACCTTTCATCTAATCTAAACGGTGACGTTTAAATTAAGCTTTTGCTTCAGCTGCTGCTTTAGCGATAGCTGCGAAGCTTTTCGCGTCTAGCGCTGCGCCGCCAACTAGAGCACCGTCGATGTCTGGTTGTGCGAAGTAAGCTGCTGCGTTTTCTGGCTTAACAGAACCGCCGTATTGGATAACAACTTTCTTAGCAACTTCTTCAGATTTCTCTGCGATGTGTGCACGGATTTGAGCGTGGATGCGTTGTGCATCTTCAGCTGTAGCTGCTTTACCAGTACCGATAGCCCAGATTGGTTCGTAAGCGATGATAGCGCCTTCAAGAGCTTCAACACCTTGAGTGTTGATAACAGCGTCAAGTTGACGAGCACATACTGCAACAGTTTCGCCTGCTTCGTTTTGTGCTTCAGATTCACCGATACAAAGAACTGGAGTTAGGCCGTTCTCTTTTAGGAATGCGAATTTCTTAGCTACGAACTCATCTGATTCGTTGTGGTATTCACGACGCTCAGAGTGACCGATGATGATGTGAGATGCGCCGAACTCTTTAAGCATTGCTGGAGACATGTCGCCAGTGAATGCACCGCTGTTGTTTAGGTCAGAGTTTTGAGCACCTAGGATGATCGCGCTGCCCGCTTCAGTAAGCGTACGCTCTGCTAGATCAACGAAAAGTGCTGGTGGAGCAACTGCTACGTCTACGCCTGTTACGCCTTCAAGTTCAGCGTTAAGACCGTTTAGTAGATTAACAACCATTTCTTTGCTGCCGTTTAGTTTCCAGTTACCCATAACTACAGGATGACGCATAGGAATATCTCCAAAGTATTTAAATAAATCGAATGTAAAAAAGTAAACTTTATTACGAAATAATATAACAGATTAATATCAACAGATCATGACTGTGGTCATGACTTTCTTGGATCTTACTCAATGGTCAGAGTAGATTTTGAGCATATATCAGTGATCCGGCAGACAGAATAATAGCTAACTTCTCGGATTTTTCATCGTTAGTTGTTATTAAGGGACAAACGATTGCGTTAACAACAGGAAGTAACAATGCCGAATCTAGTTCTAGAGTACTCCAATTCAGTGGATGAGCGAGTGAATATCCAAGGCTTACTGGAAGATCTCCACCAAGTCGCTCTCACATGTGGCTTGTTTGATGTGCCATCAGTGAAGTCTCGTTCACTGCGTTGCCATAATTGGTTGGTCGGTGATGAGGAAGATAGTGTAGACTTTATTCATATCAGCTTTGAGTTACTTTCGGGACGAACGGAAGAGCAAAAGCGAGAATTGTCACGATCGTTAATGCAGATCCTGCAAGAGCAAGCGAGTCATGTAAGAAGCTTAACGGTGAATATTCGTGATATGGATAAAAGTTGTTTTCAAAAAGTAATAAACTAACCATTGCTGCTGACTTTTAGCGGCGTATAAATTTGAGTATTTAAGATGTCGATGAAAGATTTACTGCTCTCTTTCAAGGGGAGAATTGGTCGTAAGACTTACTGGATTTGGAATATTTTCTACTACATAGCGATTACTGGTTTTGCTTCTGGTATCTCTGTGTTGTTCCCTGCTTATTCGTATATCCTGCTACCAATCTTCCTATTGATGCTTGTGATCCCAGATCTTGCGGTCACCGCTAAGCGCTGGCACGACCGCAATAAGTCGAATTACTGGCTATTGCTAAATGTGCCGCTAGTACTGGGTCGTTTAGCTTCGCCAATGGCTGCGACTACCACAGAGCCTGTATCGCCAATTCATATGGCGGCAACCGTCGCGGCATTAGTGTGTGGCTTATGGATTCTGATTGAGTGTGGCTTGTTGAAAGGCACAGAAGGCCGTAATGACTACGGCGAAGACCCATGTAAATATTGAACAGCGAATCAATAAGAAGGGAGCATTAGGCTCCCTTTTTTCTTTTTAATGCCTTGCTACTTTCAGTACATTTTAGGTTCGGTATTCGGCTTAAAAGGCACGACATTTTCAGGCAGAGATTCTTCAAAGCCGCTGCGCCCTTCGAGTGCATCTTGGAACTTACAGACCTGACAGCGCAACTCTTGCATGAGCACGACATTGGCATGGTGTGGGTTTTTACAGCGACTAACCACTAAGTCGATGTGACTTTGTTGAGCGCGAAGCCTACCTTGCATGGTCTCTGAAGCCGAACAAATCATCTGTTCGCACATCTCGTGTTTGAATTGATTGAATGCTTTCGGATCGCTTTTCGCGAGTTGGACAAGTTCATCAAAGGGTGGCAGTTTTTGAGCGGGTTGTGGATGCGCCATCATTCCTTCCTTAGCATTAAGCGTGTTTCATATGCTCTAAGCTTAAGAAAGAAATCTGTACAAATTTTAATCTATTTGTATTTTCTCAATATTGAGACGGTATTAGCCGATTACCTTTGCAATCAAAGGGCGGGTGTTAAGGTGTAAGTGCAGCGTCGTTCGCCAGCAATGATGTGCTCTGTACGGCTCACGTGGCACTCATCTTTTAGTAACTCAGTAAACACGTTGAGCTCAGATTGGCACAGGCTAGGGCAGCGAGTTGCAGCCTTACAGATAGGGCAGTGGTTCTCAATCAAGATGTAGTGATCATCATGCTCTTGAAGCTCAGCCATGTAGCCTTCGTTTTCACGAAGCTGGGTGAGTTTTTTAAGCTTGCTGATGAGTGAATCACAGCCAGACAGCGCAGTTTGATACTGCTTAAGAGTGTGTTGTTCACGCTCGGCAGCAACCTTAGCCAGCCCTTCTTTACCAAATAGATTCTCCACAGCATCAATCACTTGAATAGTGAGTTCACCATGTCGGTCTGTAAATTGGCTATGGCCTTGTTGAGTTAGGGACCAGTGGCGAGTCGGGCGACCCACCTTCACTTTCACATCATGAAACGCAAGAATACCGTCATCTTCCAGGCTTTGCAGATGTTGCCTTGCACCCATTGTCGTCATGCCAAATTCTTCTGACAGTTGTTTCGCGGTTACCGCGCCTTGACGCTTAATGGTCTGTAAGATTTTGTCGCTTGTTTTCATACTATCCCTACCTCATGAACCTTACTATTATGAGGCAAGGTGTTTATAAAGCAAACCATTTACTATATTGATAGTAATTTACCCGATAGATAGCGTTTTACTCTATTGGCAGCCATGGTGAGATTCTGGGGCGCTAATAAAACAAAAGGCTGATACTTGGTATCAGCCTTCGAATATTCTGTTTCACCGAGTTTTGGCTTACAGGATATGACCTACTACTTCTGGATCTTTACGCTCTAGGTAGTGGATAGATTTGATGCGGCGAATCGTACGGCAGCGGCCACGGATAAGCAGAGTTTCTGTGGTTGCGATATTGCCTTGACGAGAAATACCTTCTAGCAAGTCACCCTTAGTGATGCCTGTTGCTGAGAATACAACGTTGTCGCTGCGTGCCATGTCTTCCATCTTCAACACGATACCCGCCGTTACGCCCATTTCTGCGCAGCGCTCAAGTTCAAGTTCACCGTGCTTGCGGTTTTCTTCTGTGTCGCCTTTAACTTCATGACGAGGTAGAAGACGACCGTGCATGTCGCCGTCGAGTGCGCGAATTACCGCAGCTGAAACCACACCTTCAGGTGCGCCGCCGATGCAGTACATGACGTCTACTTCGCTGTCTGGCATACAGGTTAAGATAGAAGCCGCAACATCACCGTCTGGCACAGCAAATACACGAACGCCCATTGCTTGCATGTCGGCGATGATTTGATCATGACGAGGCTTAGCAAGTGTAGTTACGACTAGAGTATCGAGTGTTTTACCTAGTGCTTTAGCGATGTTTTCTAGGTTTTCTGTTAGTGGCAGTTCTAGGTCAATCACGCCTTTAGCGCCAGGGCCAACAACCAACTTTTCCATGTACATATCAGGTGCTTTAAGGAAGCTGCCTTTTTCGCCTGCCGCCAATACAGCCAATGCATTTGATTGGCCCATTGCTGTCATGCGTGTCCCTTCAATTGGGTCAACTGCGATGTCGACAGCGTCGCCGCCCACACCTACGTTTTCGCCGATGTACAGCATAGGTGCATCATCGATCTCACCTTCGCCGATAACAATCTCACCGCTAATTTCGGTTTTGTTTAATAGGCTACGCATTACTTCTACAGCAGCGCCATCTGCAGCGTTTTTATCGCCACGGCCAAGCCACTTGTAACCAGCTAGTGCTGCACCTTCTGTGACACGAGAGAATGACATTGCTAAATCGCGTTTCATGCGGACTCCAAAATTTTCAAAGGGGGAATAGAAATTTCGCGGCGAATTTTACCATATCCAAAAGGAAACGTTTGCCTTTTTGTTTTTTGGAGATTGCTCTCGATCAATTAGCAGTGGAAAACAGTTATTATTCATCAAAATAATCGGTTTGCCGTTGTGGTGGTAATCGTTCACGTCAATATTCGGTAAAAAGCGCTGTTTTTTTCATCGAATGGCGCAAAATATCGAATATATTGAGTGTTTATCCTTGCTCTGCTGAGTAGAATGGGGAAATAAGTGGAGTGAACCTTCACCATCAAACGGATAACTTAAAGGTAGGCCAGAATGTCTTTTGAAGTACTAGAGCAGCTAGAAGCAAAAATTCAAACAGCAGTAGATACAATTGCACTTCTTCAAATGGAAGTGGAAGAGCTTAAAGAAGAGAAACAAGCACTAGCAACAGAAGCTGGTGAGCTTAAAGCAAGCCGTCACGAGCTAGAGCAAAAAACTCAGCAAATGCAGGAAGAGCATTCAGCATGGCAAGATCGCATCCGTAACCTTCTTGGTAAAATGGATGAAGTAGAGTAATCGACTCTTCAGATTTAAAAAAACGCCCGCTACTCAGTAGCGGGCGTTTTTGTTTGTGTTCTTATGATTTGAAGCTGAGTGAGAGTTAATCGACCTCTTCTTCTTCAACATCCAGATCAAGTTCTACATCTAGAGGTTCGGCAGAAAGAATGATGCCGGTGTTGTCTGCGTAGAGGTAATCTTCTGGTAAGAAGGTCACGCTGCCAAAGTTCACTGGAACGTCTAATTCACCAACACCTTCTTGGCTCGCACCAACAGGGATAGAAGCCAAGGCTTGGATGCCTAGGTTCATGTCTTCAAGCTCATCGACTTCACGAACGCAGCCGTAAACCACAATCCCTTCCCACTCATTGTCTTCGGCAAGTAGGGCAATCTCAGCATCGATCAGCGCTTTACGCAGTGAGCCGCCACCATCGATTAACAACACACGCCCCAGACCGTCTTGCTCTAGTACAGAGCGAATTAAAGCGTTGTCTTCAAAACACTTTAATGTCGTGATCTGTCCTGCGAAGGATGCACGTCCACCGAAGTTGCTGAACATTGGCTCCACGACATCAACTTGATCCAAATATATGTCGCACAGTGCTGAAGTGTTGTATTCCATTAGTATACCTTTTGAACAATGAGCTTACTTTGAGTATATCGGCGCTTGATCCCTTTGCAATGATTAGTCTCATTTAACTCAATAGAGTTTGAGCTACGACAACCCCTGCAAACAATAGGTTAGTGACCAGTGAGCATTTCACAATCACAGGCATCATTGGTGCAATCTGCGCTGGCTTTTCGGTTTCCCAAACGGCTTTGCCATGCTTGTAAACAATAATAATGCTCAGCAAAAACGGCAGGCTGATCCAGACCGGTTTTTCTTGAATAAGCAGGTAGATAGCGAAAGACGCAAGGGCGAGACCAAGCAGAGCAAAATGATAGTGTTTGGCTTTGCGTTGTCCAAGGCGAACCGCCATGGTGCGCTTACCGCATTCGCTGTCATTTTCGATATCACGCATGTTGTTGATATTGAGTACCGCAACCGCCATCAAGCCACAGCCCAATGCCGGAAGGAATAGGCTTGGTTCAACATGGCCAGTGTGCAAGAAGTAAGTCCCTGAAACACCTAACAAACCAAAGAAGATAAACACCGACAAGTCGCCAAGGCCGATATAGCCATAAGGCTTATTACCGACGGTGTAAGCGATAGCTGCAATAATGGCTAATACGCCTAACGCAATGAAAGATAAGATACTTTCAATCGAGGTTAAGGCATGAAAAATAAGAATCAGCCCAGCGACCATGGTAAACACGATGTTGAGGATGATGGCTTGCTTCATGGTTTTCGCCGTCACCGCACCAGATTGCATGGCACGTGTTGGCCCCAGACGATTTTCGTTGTCTGTGCCTTTTACGGCGTCGCCATAGTCATTGGCTAGGTTCGACAGAATCTGTAATAGGGTGGCGGTTAAAAATGCCAGTAGGGCTATCGATAAAGAAAACTGACCACCGGCGAACGCTAAACTACTTCCTGTAAGAATAGAGACAAGTGCGAGAGGCAGAGTTTTTGGTCGTGCGGCATCAAGCCAGATCAGTAGAGATTGTTTCATCGTAGGTCTAATTCTTTGTAAGTCTTCGTTTCATACTGTGATTTGAGTATACGCCCATTTTTCGGGTAATAAAAAGCCCACTCGAAAGTGGGCCTTGAATTCGCTTATTAGCTGCTATTTCTTTGAGATAGAGCAATAAGTTGGAGTTTCGTGTGCTACAGGATGAAACGGCTTAGGTCTTCGTCTTCAACGAATTCGCCAAGTTTCGATGTTACGTAAGCTTCATCAATCACTAGCTTGCTGCCAGCTTTGTCTGTTGCTTCGAATGAAATCTCATCCATTAGACGCTCCATCACCGTGTGTAGACGACGTGCACCGATGTTCTCAGTGGTTTCGTTTACGCGCCATGCTGCGTCAGCAATCTGATTGATGCCATCTTCAGTGAACTCAATGCTGACATCTTCTGTTTTCATCAGGGCAATATATTGCTCTGTTAGAGATGCTTTTGGTTCCGTCAGGATACGTTTGAAGTCATGTGCTGATAGTGCTTCAAGTTCTACGCGGATTGGTAGACGACCTTGCAGTTCAGGGATCAGGTCAGATGGCTTAGCCACTTGGAATGCGCCTGATGTGATAAACAAGATGTGGTCAGTTTTAACCATGCCGTGCTTGGTTGATACTGTGCTGCCTTCGATAAGAGGCAGTAGATCACGCTGAACACCTTCGCGAGATACGTCTGGGCCAGAGCTGTCGCCACGCTTACAGATTTTGTCGATCTCATCGATGAATACGATGCCGTTGTTTTCAGCGTTGAAGATCGCGTTCTCTTTTAGCTCTTCTTGATTCACAAGCTTTGAAGCTTCTTCTTCCGTCAGTGCTTTGAATGCGTCTTTGATTTTCATCTTACGCTTTTTCTTGGTGTCGCCTGCTAGGTTTTGGAACATGCCTTGCAGCTGGTTTGTCATCTCTTCCATGCCTGGAGGTGACATGATTTCAACGCCCATTTGCGGCGCGGCTACATCAACTTCGATCTCTTTGTCGTCTAGCTTACCTTCACGCAGTTTCTTGCGGAAAATCTGACGAGTGTTTGAAGATGTGGTGTCTTCAGTTGATTGCTCGTTCTGACCCCAAGCATCACGTGCTGGTGGTAGAAGGGCATCAAGAATACGTTCTTCAGCTTGTTCTTCAGCGCGGTATTGTACTTTTTCCATCGCTTGTTGGTGTGTCATCTTGATTGCAACGTCCGTTAGATCACGGATGATGGTCTCTACTTCTTTACCAACGTAGCCAACTTCGGTGAACTTAGTCGCTTCTACCTTGATGAAAGGCGCGTTTGCTAGTTTCGCTAGACGGCGAGCAATCTCAGTTTTACCGACACCCGTTGGGCCAATCATTAGGATGTTCTTTGGTGATACTTCAACACGCAGGCTTTCTTCAAGCTGCATACGACGCCAGCGGTTACGCAGAGCGATAGCCACTGAACGCTTAGCGTTGTCTTGGCCGATAATGTGGCGATTGAGTTCGTGAACAATTTCGCGAGGAGTCATCTCAGACATGGTTTTTCCTTAATTCTTTAATCACTGTTGAATACAACGTTATTGATGGAAGCGGTCGTTACTCTGGCTTTGGCAGCTCAACGGTGCTTTCTAGTTCTTCAATAGTGTGGTGATGGTTGGTGAATACACAGATATCGCCTGCAATGTTCAGCGACTTTTCTGCGATTTCACGCGCATCTAAATCAGTATTTTCTAATAGTGCAGTAGCTGCTGCTTGAGCGAAGTTACCGCCCGAACCGATCGCAATCAGGTCGTTCTCTGGTTGAACTACGTCACCGTTACCTGTGATGATCAGTGAAGCGGTCTCATCCGCTACTGTTAACAGTGCTTCTAACTTACGTAGAGCACGGTCGCTACGCCAATCCTTCGCTAGCTCAACGGCAGCTTTGGTCAGGTGGCCTTGGTGCATTTGCAGCTTGCTTTCAAATTTTTCGAATAGCGTGAAAGCATCAGCAGTACCGCCAGCAAAACCTGCCAGTACTTTGTTGTTGTATAGGCGACGTACTTTACGGGCATTGCCCTTCATTACAGTATTGCCTAGAGATACTTGTCCATCACCCGCGATGACGACTTTATTATTACGACGTACAGATACAATGGTAGTCACGAGTAGGGCCTCTTAATATTTCTTATCTTTGGGTATAAAAAGTATATGAGGATGGTGCTCGGATAATTCAAGGAAGGGTGGGTGATGTCGTGCAAACTTATCGGCGGAAGTTGTAAGGAAATTTGGTTAAAGGGGAGGGGGATAAAAGAAAACCTCCACAATGGGAGGCTTTCGGTGTTTGTTTTCGGCTTTTACTAAGATAGATACTGCCGCTGAACTTAAAACTAATCGGTGTCTTTCCAAATAGCACAAGGTTCGATTTTCGCTCGTTGCAGCTTATGGCGATCGCGTTCTGCGTCACGCTTTAACTTGTATGGTCCTAGAACCACACGGTACCAGCTACTGCCATCTTTCTTGCGGATCTCACTTGAGATACCTTGGAAGGCAATATCCAACTTACGTGCTTCTGCCTGCGACGAGGTTTTGTAAGCGCCACACTGCATGATGTAAGGGATCTTAGAGATCTGTTGCTCTTTGGCTTTTACCTCAATCTCGCGGCTTGGTAGCGTTTCAACGTAGTCCCACTTCTCTTCAGGAGGCGGCGGAATCACTTTCGCTGGTTTTGGCTTAGGTTTTGGTTTGGTTGCCACAGGCGTTGGTGCTGGCGGCTCAGGATCATTACTCAATAGGTAAAGTCCGTAACCAAAACCACCGGCAAGGAGGATCGCCAAAAGACCACTGCGCCAAGGTTTACGGCGAGGGGCTTGTTTTTTGGTCGGTTTTTTCGTGCCACGACCACGCTTTACATAATCTCTATTAGCCACAAGACAATTCAATAGTTGCTGATTCTGCCCTCATGGTAATCCAGATTGCGCGAGGATAATAGTGCAGAAATGGAAGCGGCACATCAAAATGTGCCGCAGATTTATAAGGGTATTTCTGAGGGTTACATTCGAGGTGGCGCTGTACTGCCTCGAACCACTAATTTAGCTTCAAGCAGACGCGAACCTGCTTGCACATCGTTGCCCTTCAATAGATCAAGCATCATCAACATCGCTTGGCGTCCAATCTCATAACGAGGCTGAGAAATAGTGGTTAGCGGTGGATCGCAGTATTGAGCGAATTGGATGTCATCGAAGCCGACAATCGATAGGTCTTGAGGAACGCGCAAGCCCAGCTTCTTCGTTTCTTGAATCGCACCAATCGCCATCGCATCGTTGTGACAGAAAATAGCGGTTGGCTGTTCAGGCAGAGCCAGCAATTGACGAACCGCTTGAGCGCCCGCTTCAAAGGTGAAGTCACCAACCGTGCTGTAGGCTGGATTCATAGAGACTCCAGCGCGGCGCAGTGCTTGTTGGTAGCCTTGTTGGCGGAACTTACACAGCGTTGCCGATACGGGGCCTGAGATTTGAGCAATACGTTTATGACCTAACTGAGCGAGGTAGTTAACCGCTTCAAAGGCAGAGGTCAGGTTATCGATGTGTACCGTAGGCAGTTCAAGCTCAGGGGCAAACTCACATGCCATTACCATCGGCGGTAAATTCTTTTGTTCAGGCTTGCTGACATCAAACGGATGGTCAGTGCCCAGCAGAAGCATGCCGTCGGCTTGTTTGGTGAAAACTAAGTTAACAAATGAAGACTCGCGCTTCTTTTGCTGGCCGCTATCACCCAGTAGAACAAGGTAATCATTTTCTACTGCGGCATCTTCGATACCACGAATGATCTCGGCGAAATAAGGGTCACAGATATCAGGAACAATAGTGATGATGGTTTTTGATTCGTTGCGACGTAAGTTTCTAGCTAATGTATTGGGTGAGTATCCAGCTTCAAGTACTGCTGTTTCCACTCGTTTGCGAGTCGAAACTGAGACTTTTTCAGGGTTCATCAATGCACGTGATACCGTGGCTGTTGAGACGCCTGCTAGCTGGGCAACATCCTTCATTGTCGCCATAAATTAAACCCTCTTTTAAGTTCCTTTGTCGCCTAAGTATATAAGGCGTGAATAATAAATGTAATCGAATAGATATTATGAAAGTGTTGCTAACACTTTTTTTATTGCAATATTTTATTCGTTTAATCCGTGTAAAGTTACGGCTAGATTAACAAAAATCACATGACTAGTGTGAAGTTGCTCACGAGAAATATGAAATATTTGTGAACAAACTTATCATTAGTTTTAACCCAAGTGGGTTTAGCTCAAATCTTGCGGCTCAATATCGAGTGACCAGCGAACTTTTTTCGCAGCAGGTAACATATTGATGGCCGGCTTGGCACTCATTAATAGCTTCTGCATTAACGAGCGCGTCTGAGTTTGTAAGATTAACTGCCAGCGCGATTTGCCCGCCCGTTTTGCTAACGGAGCCGGAGTTGGCCCTAACACCATGCAATATTGGTCAAACAGTGGATGTGATTCCAATGTGTGACGGACCTGACGCAAGAACTCTTCCACCAAGCGGGTGTCATTCGCTTCTGCTCTAAACAGCGTCATAAAGGTATAGGGCGGTAACATTGCCTGCTTACGCTCTGCCAGTGCCGTCTGAGCAAAATGGTTGTAGTCTTTGTGTAGCAAGGCTTGCAGCAACCCATGTTCTGGATGGTGGGTCTGTAAGATCACCTCTCCGGGCTTGCTAGCACGACCTGCGCGTCCCGCTACTTGGATGAATAGCTGGGCAAGACGTTCAGACGCTCGGAAGTCACTGCTATATAAAGAGCCATCCACATCCAATAACGCCACAAGTGTCACGTCAGGGAAATGGTGACCCTTAGCAAGCATCTGCGTGCCGATAAGAATTTGGAATTCACCCTTACGAATCGACTCTAGTGCGCTTTCTAAGCTGCCTTTACGGCGGGTGCTGTCGCGGTCAATACGAATGGTTTTGTATTCCGGGAATAGTTGGCCAAGCTGAGCTTCTAACTGCTCGGTACCGACACCCACTGTCACCAAGTTTGCAGACCCACAACCTTGGCAGTTGTGCACGATATGCTGCTGAGAGCCGCAGTGGTGGCAGCGCATCTCATTGCTGTATTGGTGATAGGTGTAGTAAGCATCACAACGTTTACATTCGGCAGTCCAACCACAATCGTGACACATCAATGCCGGAGAAAACCCTCGGCGATTGAGGAACAGCATCACTTGGTTGCCAGCTTTGAGGTGTCTTTGCATCTCTGCAATTAACGACGCAGACAAACCACTTTCTAGATATTCACCTTTAACATCCAACACCTTATTGGTGGTCGGCAGTGCGACACCCGCACGTGAAGTCAGGGTGAGATAACTGTATTTGCCGATCTGAGCGTTGTGCAGTGTTTCAAAGGCCGGAGTCGCCGAGCCTAAAACGACTGGAATCTGCGCTTTATGAGCACGCATGATCGCCACATCGCGAGCGTGGTAGCGCAGGCTATCTTGTTGTTTATAAGACGCGTCGTGCTCTTCATCGACAATGATAATGCCTAGGTCAGCAAATGGCGTGAACAGAGCCGAACGGGTACCAATTACGATGCCCGCTATTTTATCGCGCGCCGATAACCAAGCATTCAGTCGCTCAGAATCGTTTAAACCTGAGTGGATAACCTCAACAGGCACATTAAAGCGTCGCTTAAAGCGGTTAATCGTTTGAGGGGTGAGACCAATTTCAGGCACGAGCACTAACGCTTGTTTACCTTGGTCGAGAATCGGCTTAATCATATTCAGGTAAACCTCGGTCTTACCTGAGCCAGTAACGCCCTCTAACAGGAAGCAACCAAAGTCGGTTTGGCTATTTACGGTCGCAATCGCGATGGCTTGTTCGGCATTGAGCTTAGGTTTGTCTTGGTCGTTTTCAAGATCAACTGGCCACGGCTGACGTTTCGGCTTTTTCTCTACCGATTCAATCCAGCCTTTCTCTTCTAGCGTTTTGAGTACGGCGCTGCCAACTTCTTCATCAATGAACTCTTGATGAGGAACCGGGCCGTGCTCAAGCATGTGCATTACTTTGGCTTGCTTTACCGCGCGACCAAAACCTTGCATCAGTTGGTCTTTGCCAGATGGCGTTAACTGCCACTCAACCAGCGTCGCGAAGTCGGCGGCTTTGCCTTTTCTTAGAGCGCTCGGAAGGGCGTTAGCAAAGGTTTCGCCAAGAGGGTACTGATAAAATTGACTGCACCACATTAACAGTGAATAGACAGATTCCGGCCAAACAGGCTGATTGTCTAACAAGGCTTTAATGGGTTTGAGCTTGTCTAGCTCGAATTCAGATTCGTTAACCAGAGCCGTGACAATACCGGTTAAGGTTTGTCGTCCAAAAGGCACAGAGACTCGTCCACCAATAATCGGAAATAGGTGGCTTGGAATCTTGTAATCGAACTGCTTGTCGAGTGGAACCGGCAGTGCCACGCGGGCAATCATTGGACGCATAAAGGGACGGCTTTATCTGAGTTGACGAGAGCGAACAGTCTAAAGGATAAGGCGGTTAAATTCGAGAAGCAGTTTGGATGAAGGCGGCGAGTTAGCGTATACCGACAACGACAGCCCGAAATCTCAGGCCGATAAAGGAAATAAAGAGAGAATTGGTGAAAAATGTATCAAATCGGTTGATCCTGCCTTATAGATTCATTACTATACTGCGCCTTAAAGGTATGGCTTCATCACTCTTTTGTGTCGATGCGGTGTCTTTATTTCTTTTTTTAAACTACGTGTGGTGTGCGGCTTAGAATCGTATAGCGACACGGCCTACTTGAGGTTATCCCATGAAAGCTGGAATCCACCCAGAATACAAAGCAGTTACTGCAACTTGTTCTTGCGGCAACACATTTGAGTTCAACTCAACGCTAGCAAAAGAATCAATCCACCTAGACGTATGTGATAAATGTCACCCGTTCTACACTGGTAAGCAACGTATCGTAGATACTGGCGGCCGTGTTGATCGCTTCAACAAGCGTTTCGGTGCTCTTTCTAGCAAGAAGTAATTCTCGCTATTTAGACATGAAAAAGGACACTTCGGTGTCCTTTTTTGTTGCCTGCAATTTGAGAAAGCACTGACTTTCATTCAAGCTTCAATCCCGCCTAACGATAAGTTTCCGACCTTTCTATTGCAGGGCAATTCCTTGCGTATCTCTCTGCACCAAAATTCAGCTCGAAAGTTCAACAAGCGATAGTAATTTCAACTGCTCACTGGTCTTATTAGTAGTGAAATCTCGTTTTTTAATGAGACAGAGGCTTCAACCACCTAGGAACTTTGAAGTACATCCATTAACATGAACAAGATCCCCCAAATAATAATATCCTAGGAACCTACACCTATGTCTGAAGACAGCAGCCAAGCTCAATCCTCTCAAGAATTATCACCTCAAGAACAATTCCGTCAGCAAGCTCTTGATTACCATGAGTTCCCAATTCCAGGCAAAATTGCCGTAGAACTGACGAAGCCTGCAAACTCTGCAGAAGACCTAGCACTTGCATACAGCCCAGGCGTGGCTGAGCCTGTTCGCGAGATCGCACAGAACGTTGATAACGTTTATAAGTACACAGGTAAAGGCAACATGGTTGCAGTTATCTCTAACGGTACAGCGATTCTTGGCCTAGGTAACCTTGGCCCTATTGCCTCTAAACCAGTTATGGAAGGTAAAGCGCTCCTGTTTAAGCGTTTTGCTGGTTTAGATTCTATCGATATTGAAGTAAAACACCGCACAATCGATGAGTTCGTTGATACGGTTGCGAATATTGCAGATACATTCGGCGGTATTAACCTAGAAGACATCAAAGCACCAGACTGTTTTGAGATTGAACGTCGCCTGATTGAACGTTGTGATGTTCCGGTATTCCACGATGACCAACACGGTACAGCGATTGTAACTGCAGCGGGTATGCTGAACGCGATCGAGCTTCAAGGTAAGAAACTTGAAGAGTGTAAGATCGTTTGTTTAGGTGCTGGCGCAGCAGCGGTTGCTTGTATGGAACTGCTGATTAAGTGTGGCGCTCAGCGTGAAAAAATCTACATGCTTGACCGTAAAGGTGTGATCCACACTCGTCGTGATGACCTAAACGAATACAAAGAGCTGTTCGCAAATAACACTGACAAGCGCACGCTTGAAGATGTTATCGAAGGCGCTGACCTGTTCTTGGGTGTATCGGGTCCTAACCTACTGCCTGCTGAAGCACTAACGCTGATGGCTGATAAGCCTGTTGTGTTTGCATGTTCAAACCCAGATCCAGAGATCAAGCCTGAGCTTGCACACGAAGTTCGTTCTGACCTAATCATGGGTACAGGCCGTAGTGATTACCCTAACCAAGTAAACAACGTACTTTGTTTCCCATTCATTTTCCGTGGTGCACTAGACGTGCGTGCGAGCGAAATCAATGACGAAATGAAGCTGGCGGCGGTTAAAGCGATTCGTGAACTAGCGAAAGAAGAAGTTCCAGCTGAAGTACTAGCAGCTGCGGGCGAGACTGCACTGGAGTTCGGTAAGGGTTACATCATTCCTAAGCCAATGGACCCACGTCTACTTCCTCGCGTAGCACGAGCAGTTGCGGAAGCGGCTGTTGAATCTGGCGTAGCTCGTATCGAGATGCCTGCTAACTATATGGCTTAATAGCTGTTGCTCTATTGAGCGAAAAAGGATAATAAAAAACCGACTCATCTGGAGTCGGTTTTTTTATGTCTATCATTCACAGCGCAGTCATAAAAACGCAATGCGTGATGTGATAAATAGGGTCAGCTATAGCGAATCAATAATGAAGGCAGTGACTGAGTTGTTTTTATTCTTCGTCAAACGCTTCGAACTCGATACCCATTTCTGTCATCAGTTTTTTCACTTCAGCAGGGATATCGTCAGGACGATCTTTACGAAGGTCTTCATCCGTTGGTAGTGGTTGGCCTGTGTACGCATGTAGAAAGGCTTCGCACAGTAGCTCACTGTTTGTTGCATGGCGTAGGTTATTAATCTGGCGGCGAGTACGCTCGTCAGTAAGAACCTTTAACACTTTTAGAGGGATAGAAACTGTAATTTTCTTTACTTGTTCGCTTTTCTTTCCATGCTCAGCATATGGGCTTATGTATTCACCATTCCAGTCGGCCATTGCGTACCTTCATCACTTTAGTTGTTAGAATAAATTAATAGTGGTGATTTTAGCGGGATTTACTGCCATAAGCAAAGACATATAGACGTCTAGAAGTGTTGACGTCTCACGTTTATGAAAGTAAAGTGAATAACATATATCTAACACAGCCGCAAAATGCCGACAAGCAGCTGTGATTCTCAGACGCAAAACTTGTAAGGAAGCACCTATGAGCAGCCGGAAGCCAGCAACAATCGCAGTACGTACTGGTATCGAGTCAGACACGCAACACCATGCCGTTGTCCCACCCATTTATCTTTCGACTAACTATGGGTTTCCCGCTTTTGGTGAAGTGCCAAAGTACGATTACACCCGTTCTGGTAACCCAAACCGCGGTTTATTAGAGACGGCACTGTTTGAGCTTGAATCAGGCAAAGGCGCGGTTGTGACTAACTGCGGTACTTCGGCGCTTAACTTATGGGTTTCGGCTTTCTTAGGCGGCGATGATCTTATTATTGCACCGCACGACTGCTACGGCGGTACTTACCGTCTGTTTAACACTCGCTCGCTAAAAGGTGACTTCAAAGTTCTGTTCGTTGATCAATCGGATCAAGCGGCACTGGATGCGGCGATCGCGCTTAAGCCAAAGTTGATCTTAATTGAAACCCCATCGAATCCACTGGTTCGTGTGGTTGATATTGCAGAAACTTGCCGCAAAGCGAAAGAGGTTGGTGCTCTGGTTGCTGTCGACAACACGTTTTTGACACCTGTGTTCCAAAAGCCTTTAGAGCTGGGTGCGGATTTTGTTATCCACTCTACAACCAAGTACATCAATGGACACTCAGATGTCATTGGTGGAGTTGTCGTCACTAAGACAGAAGAGCACGCTGAAGAGCTAGCATGGTGGGGCAACTGTATTGGTGCGACCGGCACACCATTTGATAGCTACATGACTTTACGTGGTATTCGTACGCTAGGTGCGCGTATGCGAGTTCACGAAGAAAGCTCACGTGAGATTCTAGCGTCTCTGCAGCAACAAGATCTCGTCGGCACTATTTACCACCCAAGCCTTCCTGAACATCCGGGTCATGATATCGCGAAGAAACAGCAATCGGGCTTTGGCTCAATGCTCAGCTTTGAGTTTGCGGGCTCATTCGAGGCGCTTAAATACTTTGTTGATAAGTTAGAGCTGTTTTCTTTGGCAGAATCATTGGGCGGTGTTGAAAGCCTGATTTGTCACCCTGCGTCGATGACTCACCGCGCGATGGGCGAAGAAGCATTAGCAGAAGCGGGTGTTTCTCAGCAACTACTGCGTCTATCTGTTGGCCTGGAAGATGCAGAAGACCTAATCGATGACCTCAAGCAAGCGTTTGAAAGAACACAGCGCTTTATCGCTGAAGGGGAGGGTTAATAATGGCAACCTTTCGCCAGCTACATAAATTTGGTGGCAGCAGTTTAGCAAACCCTGAATGTTACCAACGCGTGGTCAACATTCTTAGAGAATACTCATCAGCAACTGATTTGGTGGTGGTATCGGCAGCAGGCAAAACAACTAACCGTTTAATTGAGTTCGTTGAAGCGCTCGACAAAGATGGTCGTATTGCCCATGAATGCCTACAAGCACTTCGTCAGTTCCAACTCGATCTGATTGAAGCACTGCTTGAGGGTGAATCAGCCGCACAACTTACTGCAACCATTCAACAAGAATTTACCGCTTTGGGTGAGCTAACGGCTCCCTTGAGCGAAGCACAAAAAGCAAAAGTGCTTGGACATGGTGAGGTTTGGTCTTCACGTCTACTCGCGGCTTTGTTGTGCCAGCATGATTTACAAGCCGTTGCTCAAGATGCGCGTGCTTTTTTACGTGCAGAAGTGGGTGCTCAGCCTGAAGTTGACCGCGCACGTTCTTACCCTCTGATCAAAGAAGCTCTGGCGCAGCATGCACATTGCCGCGTGGTGATTACGGGCTTTATGGCTCAGAACTGCGAGGGTGAAACGGTACTGCTTGGTCGCAACGGTTCGGATTACTCAGCAACCGTGATTGGTGCTTTGGCTGAAGTTGAACGTGTGACGATTTGGAGTGATGTGGCGGGCGTTTACAGCGCTGACCCTCGTCTGGTTTCAGATGCGTGTCTATTGCCTCTACTTCGCCTTGATGAAGCGAGTGAATTGGCTCGCCTTGCCGCACCAGTGCTTCATAGCCGAACGCTACAGCCTGTGGCTCAAAGTGCTATGGATCTCAGCTTACGCTGCAGCTATCAGCCGGAGGCGGGCTCTACACAGATAGAGCGTGTACTGGCATCGGGTCGTGGCGCAAAAATCATAACCTCTTTGGATGAAGTGCTTATCGTTCAGCTGACCTTTGGTCACGGCCATGATTTCGACCGTTTAGAGAGTGAAGTGCTTGAAGGGCTTAAGCGTGCTCAACTTGAGCCACTGGCTTATGAGCTTGAACCGGATCAACACTGTTTGCGTCTTGCCTACACGGAAGAGATCGCTGGTGGTGCATTAGAATATCTACAAGACCACGCGATTGAAGCTGAGATTAAGCTAAAAGAAGGTTTCTCTCTGATTGCTGCAGTGGGTGCAGGTGTGACTAAGAACCCGAACCATTGCTACGGTTTCTACCAGCAGCTTAAGAGCTCGCCGGTTGAGTTCATCTCAGAAGCGAACTCTGGCTTAAGCTTGGTGGCTGTGATTCGTAAGAGTGAAACATCAAGCCTAGTGAAAGGCATTCACTCTCAACTGTTCCAAGCGCAGAAGCGTGTTGCGATTGCCTTGTGTGGTAAGGGCAACATTGGTTCAAGTTGGTTAAGTCTGTTTGCTGAACAAAAAGCGGAACTTGAAAAGCGCCGTGGAATGAACTTTGAATTGGTTGCGGTGGTTGATAGTCAAACCTATTGGTTCGACGATCAAGGCATTGATGCGACCTCAGTGAGCAAGCGCTTTGACGATGAAGCGATTGCCAACAATGGTAACGACTGGTTAGAGCGTTTGGGTTCTATTCAGGGTTACGATGAAGCTGTGGTACTCGATGTCACCGCAAGCCCTGTGCTTGCAGCAAAGTACCTGCAAATCGCACAACAAGGTATCCACCTGATTTCGGCGAACAAGGTGGCTGGTTCTGCATCGAGCGAGTATTACCATCAAGTACAAGATGCTTTCGCGAAGATCAGTCGTCATTGGTTGTACAACGCGACAGTAGGTGCTGGTTTACCTATCAACCACACTGTGCGAGACCTGCGTGAGAGCGGCGATGACATCATTGCGTTGTCAGGTATCTTCTCTGGCACTTTGTCTTGGTTGTTCCAACAGTTTGATGGCACCGTGCCATTCAGTGAGTTGGTCGACTTAGCGTGGCAGCAAGGGCTGACTGAACCAGACCCGCGTGCTGACCTAGATGGCTCAGATGTCATGCGTAAGCTGGTGATTCTAGCGCGTGAATCCGGTTTAGGTATCGAACCTGAAAACGTAAAAGTGGAATCTCTCGTACCTGCAGAGCTGCAAGAACTTTCAGTGGATGACTTCTTCGACAAAGCTTCTGTTCTAAGCGAAGAGCTGGCTGAGCGTTTAGAGAAAGCGCACTCTCAACAGAAAGTTCTGCGTTACGTAGCGCGTTTGGAGAAGAACGGTAAGGCAACCGTAGGCGTTGAAGCACTGTCTAAAGAACATGCTCTGGCGAACTTGTTGCCATGCGACAACATCTTTGCGATTGAGAGCAAATGGTACAAAGATAATCCATTGGTGATTCGTGGTCCAGGTGCAGGACGTGAAGTCACTGCTGGCGCAATTCAATCTGACTTAAACAGAATGTCTAGCCTGTTTTGATGTTCAGAGCGATTGGTTTAATACTCAGATCAATTGTTTTAGCGCGTAAATAGCATACTATTCACTAAGATAAATAAGGCTGAAAGCACGATGTGTTTTTCAGCCTTTTTTCTACATTATTTCTGCTTTGCGACCCACCTAACGACTTGAGTTTTACTCACGATCTACTTGAGAAAAATTCATAATGGATCTGTTGACATTAAATCGTATTCAATACATTCTACAGACATATAGACGTCTAAACGTCGTTTAAGGATTTGAGTTTTTAGTGGTTGCTTTTGCCACAGGGAGAGTAAGATGGGATACACACACGCTAGTCATATCGACGCTTTAAATCAGAATATCGCTGAGCTTTCTGACAACATCAATGTGTCATTTGAGTTTTTTCCACCGAGCAGTGAGAAGATGGAAGAGACCCTGTGGAACTCTGTTCACCGTCTTAAAACACTTCAACCAAAATTTGTATCGGTAACTTACGGTGCAAACTCGGGCGAACGTGACCGTACCCACTCAATCATTAAAGAAATTAAGAACCAAACTGGCCTAGTGGCTGCACCGCACCTAACGTGTATTGATGCGAGTCGCGAAGAGCTGATTCAAATTGCCGACGATTACTGGGCAAATGGTATCGAGAGTATTGTTGCGCTACGTGGTGACATTCCAGCAGGCGGCGGCGCGCCAGAGATGTACGCATCTGATTTGGTTGAGCTACTTAAATCTCGCCACGATTTTGATATCTCAGTTGCAGCATTCCCTGAGGTTCACCCTGAAGCAAAAAGCGCTCAATCTGATCTTATTAACCTAAAGCGTAAAGTGGATGCGGGTGCTAACCGTGCAATCACTCAGTTTTTCTTTGATGTAGAAAGCTACCTACGTTTTCGTGACCGTTGTGTAGCGGCAGGTGTGGATGTTGAGATTGTACCGGGCATCTTACCGGTTTCTAACTTCAAGCAAGCGTCGCGCTTTGCAGCGATGAACAACGTAAAAGTACCTGGCTGGATGGCGAAGCAGTTCGAAGGCTTGGATGATGATCCAACCACTCGTCAGCTAGTAGGTGCTAGCCAAGCGATTGATATGGTTCGTACGCTGAGCCGTGAAGGTGTGAAAGATTTCCACTTCTACACGCTAAACCGTGCAGAAATGACTTACGCACTTTGCCATACGCTAGGTGTTCGTCCACAAGTCGCTGCGCTGTAAGCAAAGTCTAAGAAGTAAAGCCTAAGTGCTTGTAAAAAGCCTCTGGCAGTAACATTTCAAATCCTATAGATACAAAAAAGGCTTGGACTCATAGAGTTCAAGCCTTTTGCTTTTCTAGCTTCTAGCTTCTAGCTTCTAGCTTCTAGCTTCTAGCTTCTAGCTTAACTTAAGCTAGAGCGCCAAGTTCAAGCAGTACTTCTTCAGCCCATACAATCCATGCTTCACGGATAAGTAGGTTACGACGAAGTGTTAGACGCTCAAGGCGTGCTTGCTTGTCTAGAGTTGATGGCGTTGCGTAGTAAGCTGCTTCGATTTCTTTGTAGTGAGAAACCAGTTTGCGAGACTCTTCTACTAGCTCAGCAAGTTGTACACGGTAAGCGTCAGAAGGTTGTACAGCACAAGCCATTAGCTTAGCTGAGAACTCGTCACGAATGGTTGGGTGTGCAGTTGGTTGTTCAAACCATTCACCTAGCGCGCCACGGCCAGCATCAGTGATAGAGTAAACTTTACGATCAGGTTTGCCTTCTTGAGGCTCAAGCACGCAAGTTACCTGGTCGTTCTGAGCCATTTTATTTAGCTCGCGGTAAACTTGTTGATGGCTAGCTTTCCAGAAGTAACCAATGCTTGCGGAGAATTCTTTTGTGATATCGTAACCAGTAGCATCGCGTGTACTTAAAACGGTTAGAATTACGTGTGGTAATGACATGTCTGAAATCCAAATGGTAAACAGTAAACAAATACTTAAACAACAAGTGTGCTTCTAATGGCACGTTATATTGGTTATGTTTAAGTAGCACCAACTCATCGGTTGGTTATGTCACCTTACAAAGCCGTTTATCACCTAGGTTGACCAGTTTATTGGTCAAGTTGCTGCAGATTATTTTTTTGGAGTGCTTCCGCAGCGGAGCAGTAGTATATCTAAATAATAAGCATAAAGTAGAATACATGGACAAAATAACCCAAAAAACTGACAAAATACTCATTAGTGGTCATTTTGCGAAATAAAAAGGTCGCACGTGGCGACCTTTTGTTCTTTTTATAGTAGGAATCACTAATTAGCCAGTGTTTCGCATACCTGCTGCAATACCTGCAATCGTCACCATTAGTGCTTCTTCTAGCTCTGCTGGTGGTGTTTCACACTTACGAGTACGGTAAAGCAGTTCTGCTTGAAGCATGTTTAGTGGCTCAACGTAGATGTTACGTAGGCGAATTGACTCAAGCCCCCAAGGGTCGCTTTGCATCAAGTTCTCGTTATTTTCTACATTCAGTACCGCTTTGATGTCTTTTTGTAGCTGTTCACGCAGTAACTCACCCAGAGGTAATAGCTCTTCATCAACAAGGCGCTGGTCGTAGTACTTAGCGATTTCCATGTTGCACTTCGAGTACACCATTTCCAACATACCCAGACGAGTTGAGAAGAATGGCCACTCACGACACATCTCTTCAAGTAGCGCTTGATGGCCTTGGTCTACTGAGTATTGAATCGCTTCACCAGCGCCTAACCATGCAGGAAGCACCAAGCGGTTTTGGCTCCAAGAGAAGATCCATGGAATTGCACGTAGGCTTTCTACGCCGCCATTCGGGTTACGTTTCGCAGGGCGAGAACCAAGAGGCAGTTTACCTAGCTCCAGTTCAGGCGTCGCTTGACGGAAGTAAGGTACAAACTTCTCTTCACCACGAACCACGTTACGGTAAGCCTCACAAGAGACCTGAGACAGCACTTCCATTAGGTCGCGCCACTCTTGTTTAGGCTCTGGTGGTGGCAGAAGGTTCGCTTCTAGAATCGCACTTGCGTATAGGTTGAAGCTGTTTACGGCAACATCTGGCAAGCCAAGCTTAAAGCGGATCATTTCGCCTTGCTCAGTTACACGTAAGCCGCCTTTCAAGCTCTTCGGTGGCTGAGAAAGTAGGGCTGCGTGCGCCGGAGCACCACCACGACCAACTGTACCGCCACGACCGTGGAATAGAGTCAGTTCAATGCCTTCTTCGTCGCAAACCTTAACCAGCTTGTCCATCGCATCGTATTGAGCCCAGCCTGCAGACATTACGCCAGCATCTTTCGCTGAGTCAGAGTATCCAATCATCACCATTTGGTGGTTTTGGATAAAGCCACGGTACAAGTCGATGCTCATTAGCTGCTTCATTACCGCTTCTGAGTTGTTCAAGTCGTCTAGCGTTTCGAACAGTGGACATACGTCCATGCGGTACGGGCAACCACATTCTTGCAGAAGCAAGTGAACAGCCAGTACATCCGATGCAGTACGAGCCATAGAAATTACGTAAGCACCGAAGGCTTCACGCGGTTGAGCAGCAATGACCTTACAGGTGTCTAAAACCTCTTTAACCTGTTCAGATGGCTCCCAATCACGAGGAAGTAGTGGGCGTTTTGAGCTTAATTCATTGGTTAAGAAAGCAATCTTGTCTTGCTCGCTCCACTGGTCGTAGTCGCCAATGCCTAGGTAGCGAGTCAGTTCAGACAGCACATCTGAGTGACGTGTACTTTCTTGACGAACATCGAGACGCACTAGGTGTACACCGAATGCTTTTAGGCGGCGCAAGGTATCAAGTAGAGAGCCGTCTGCGATTACGCCCATGCCACATTCGTGCAGCGATTGGTAACACGCGTACAGCGGTGTCCAAAGTTGGTCGATGTTCTGTAGTGTTTCTTTCTTCGGTACTTCAGCATCATGCAGTTTTGCATCAAGCACTTCTAACGTGTTGTTCAGCAGAGTACGTAGGCTTTTTAGGATTGCACGGTAAGCTTCATGCTCATCACCCGCTAGTTCACGAACGGCATCATTACACTTAGTCATCGACAGTTCGGTAATCAGCTCGTTTACGTCACCTAGGTAAAGGTCAGCGGCTTTCCAGCGAGATAGGCGCAGCACTTCTTTGGTGATGGTGTGCGTTACGAATGGGTTACCATCGCGGTCGCCGCCCATCCAAGATGAGAAGTGTACCGGGCGCGCATCAATTGGCAGGCCTTCACCAAGGTAGCCTTTTAGTCGGCCATCCATTTCACGTAGGAAATCTGGCACAGCTTCCCAAAGTGAGTTTTCAACAACCGCAAAGCCCCATTTCGCTTCATCAAGTGGCGTAGGGCGTTGCTGACGAATCACATCTGAGTGCCAACCTTGAGCGATAAGTTGCTCTAGGCGACGTTCTGTTTTCACGCGCTCTTTGTGTGATAGGTCGCTTAATTCTAATTTAGACAGACACTCGTTGATCTTAACGAGCTTGTTGATCATGGTGCGACGAGTGATTTCTGTTGGGTGTGCAGTCAGAACGAGTTCAATGTTCAGGTCGCGAACGGCTTGAGCCGCATCTAGCTTGCTGATGTCATTCTGGTTTAATTTGGAAAATAGAGATTGCAGCACGTCTGGTTCGCAAACATGCTCCTCACAGTGGCGAGAGATGGTGTGGTACTGCTCTGCCATGTTGGTGAGGTTGAGAAATTGGTTAAATGCACGAGCAACAGGAGTGAGTTGTTCGTTCGGCAGGTTTTTGATTTCTTCAACTAGGCTGTCACGGTCAGCTTTGTTGCCTGCGCGGGCGGATTTGGAAAGTTTACGGATAGTCTCCACTTTCTCTAAGATAACGTCACCATGTGCATCTTGGATTGTGTTACCTAGCAAGCGTCCCAGCATGCTTACGTTACTCTTGAGAGCGGCGTATTTCTCGTTCATTGTCATCCTGCCTCGTAAAAAAATTACATCCATTGTTCCTTGTTAAGTACACAATCTAGCGAAAAGTGCTGTATCTAGTCAAATAAAGCATTCTAAGTTTGCAATTATTAGTTTTCGAAATGCGGGAGAAGTAAATTTTCCAATAGTTCGGAATTAAAGTGAAATTTAATTACAAGATCAGGCTGTGTCAGGGATGGCAGAATAAAAGCCACCTTTTTGGGTGGCTTTTATACGAAAATATTGGAAGAAAAGTAATAACTAGAAACAATATTTACGGATCGATTTACCCAGAACATCAATCGTTGGATCGATAAAATCGAAGCTTAAGAACTCATCTGGTTGGTGAGCTTGGTCGATTGAGCCCGGACCCAGAACTAAGGTTGGGCAAAGTTCTTGAAGGAAAGGTGCCTCAGTACAGTAGTTCACGGTTTGTGATTCAATCTCACAAACTGATTCCATGCCACCGATAAATGGATGGTCGTGTTGGCACTCGTAACCAGGGATAGGCTCATGCAAAGGTGTAATCTCAATTCTGCCCGGCCATTTTGCTTCCACTTCTTTGAGTGCGCTGCGCAGCATGTTATCCAAGCCATCTAGGCTGATACCTGGCAAAGGACGCACATCATAGTGCAGCTCACAGCAACCACAGATACGGTTGGCACTGTCGCCACCGTGAATATGGCCAAGGTTTAGAGTGGGGCTTGGAATTGCGAAACCCGGGTGGTGATACTCTTTGACTAGCTTGTCACGCAGCTGCATTAAAGCGAACAACACTTCATGCATGATCTCGATGGCGTTGACACCTAATGCAGGATCAGAAGAGTGACCTGATTTACCCGTTACTCGCACAGCATTAGCAACATGGCCTTTATGACCACGAATCGGCACAAGGCTGGTTGGCTCACCAATAATGCAGTAATCCGGTTTAAACGGTGCATTTTCAGTGAAATGACGCGCACCCAGCATGGTGGTCTCTTCGTCACAGGTTGCCAATACATATAGCGGCTTGGTCTGTTTGCTCCAATCCATCTTCTTTGCCGCTTCATAAACGAAAGCGAAAAAGCCTTTCATGTCGGCTGTGCCTAATCCATAGAAGCGATTGTTGTGTTCTGTTAGTGCGTGAGGGTCGAAGTTCCAACGTCCTTCATCGAATGGCACTGTGTCGCTGTGTCCTGCGAGTAGCAAGCCACCTTCGCCCGATCCCATCTTAGCGACCATATTATGCTTGCCGGGCTCGACTTCCACGACTTCAACGCTAAAGCCTACGTCTTTAAACCATTGAGCCATTTTTTCGATCACTTTCTCGTTGCCATGATCCCAGCTTGGATCGGTCGAGCTAATAGAGTCTGTGGAAATTAGGCCTTTGTAGACCTCAAGAAAACTCGGTAATTGCATAATAACTTCACTTCTACTATTGACAGGAAAACCATAAGTCGGTAAAACACATATTAAATCATATTTAATGCATAAGAAATCAAATAAAGCTAAAAATTAAGTATGAATAGTCAAATTTGAAATGTAACTTACCTCAGAAATGGATGTGTTGAGATGTTGAAAACCACGATCATTGGCGCAAGCGGCTACACAGGAGCAGAACTGGCTCTAATGATAAACAGACACCCTGAGCTCACGCTATCAGGTTTATATGTCTCAGCCAATAGTGTAGACGCAGGTAAACCTATTGCGGCACTGCACGGTAAGTTAGCTGGTTTGATTGATATGCCAGTACAACCTTTAACAAATCCGGAAGAAGTAGCTAAACAGTCTGATGTGATTTTCTTAGCAACGGCACATGAAGTCAGTCATGACCTAGCGCCAATCTTTCTAGAGAACGATTGCCAAGTCTTCGATCTATCGGGTGCATTCAGAGTTAAAGGCGAAAACTTCTATCAAGAGTTTTACGGTTTTGAACATCAACACGAACAATGGCTAGACAAAGCGGCTTACGGTTTAGCGGAATGGAACGAACAAGAAATTAAAGAAGCTCAGCTTGTTGCGGTAGCGGGTTGTTACCCAACCGCATCACAACTGGCGATTAAACCTTTGGTTGAAGCCAAGTTACTGGATGAAAACCAATGGCCAGTGATTAACGCAACTAGTGGTGTGACTGGTGCAGGCCGCAAGGCGACGATGGTTAACAGCTTCTGCGAAGTGAGCCTGCAAGCTTATGGCGTATTCAATCACCGTCATCAACCTGAAATGGCCGCACATTTAGGATGCGATGTAATTTTCACTCCGCACCTCGGCAACTTTAAGCGCGGTATTTTGGCGACCATCACCATGAAATTGGCTGAAGGCGTGACAGAACAACATATACAAGATGCCTTCGAGCAAGCTTACCAAGGTAAACCTGCAGTGAGACTACTCGAAGATACATTGCCAAGAATTCAAGATGTAGAACAGACGCCTTTCTGCGACTTAGGTTGGAAGGTTCAAGGTCAGCACATCATCGTTGTTTCAGCGATTGACAACTTATTAAAGGGTGCATCTAGCCAAGCGATGCAGTGTTTAAATTTACGTTATGGTTTTGCGCCATTAACTGCGTTAGTGTAAGGGAACCTAGATATGAGCCTTAATAATCAACCATTAATCATCAAGTTAGGTGGCGCTGCGCTATCTTGTGGTGAAACACTTAGCAAGTTATTTGGTGCTATCTCTGCTTACCAACAACAGGCACAACGACCAATCGTGATTGTTCACGGTGGCGGTTACCTTGTTGATGATTTGATGAATAAGTTGAACCTCGAAACCGTTAAGAAAGAAGGGCTACGTGTTACTCCTTATGATCAGATCCCAGTGATCGCTGGTGCACTAGCGGGCACGGCCAATAAACTACTTCAAGGTCAGGCAATTAAAGACGGAATCAATGCCGTTGGTTTGAGCCTTGCTGACGGTGGTTTATGCAAAGTGAGCGAACTGAACCCTGAACTGGGCGCGGTAGGAAAAGCGGAGCCGGGCGACTCAACCGTCCTGCAAGCGATTCTTAATGCGGGCGCACTGCCAATCATCAGCTCAATTGGTCTGACTGAGCAAGGCCAACTGATGAACGTCAATGCCGACCAAGCTGCGGTTGCCGTTGCGGGCGCACTTGATGCTGAACTGGTACTGCTTTCTGATGTAAGTGGTGTGTTGGATGGCAAAGGCCACCTCATTCCAAGCCTTAACCAACAACAAGCCGATGACCTTATTGCCGGCAAAGTGATTACCGACGGCATGATCGTTAAGGTTCAAGCTGCACTAGAAGCCGCTAACGACCTTGGACGACCAATCGAAGTTGCCACTTGGCGATACCCAGAAAAGCTAACACAACTGTTTTCAGGTAAAAGCATAGGAACACAGTTTTTACCTCAGTAGGTCTCACAACGAGTCACTACTTAAAGAATTTAGACAAATTAAATAAACATATAATTATGAAGTCATTTCCAACGCTGACCGCCATGTGCAGTATGGAAACTAGGAGAAAGAAAATGAGCAAAGTTAACGTAAAGAAAGTTGTAGTAGCCTACTCTGGCGGTCTAGACACATCAGTAATCATTCCATGGTTGAAAGAGAACTATGACTGTGAAGTGGTTGCGTTTGTTGCGGATGTTGGTCAAGGCGACGAAGAGTTGGTTGGTATCGAAGAGAAAGCAAAAGCTTCTGGTGCGTCTGAGTGTTACATCGCTGACCTTAAAGAAGAGATGGTGGCAGATTACATCTACCCAACGCTAAAAACTGGCGCTTACTACGAAGGTAAATACCTTCTAGGTACATCAATGGCTCGTCCAATCATTGCGAAAGCACAGGTTGAAGTTGCACGTAAAGTAGGTGCAGACGCTCTATGTCACGGTTGTACAGGTAAGGGTAACGACCAAGTTCGTTTTGAAGGCGCATTTGCTGCACTCGCACCTGATCTACACGTAATTGCACCATGGCGTGAATGGGATCTAGTGAGTCGTGAAGAGTGTCTAGATTACCTAGCTGAGCGTAACATCCCTTGTACGGCTTCTCTTACTAAGATTTACTCGCGTGATGCAAACGCATGGCACATCTCAACAGAAGGCGGCGTTCTAGAAAACACATGGAATGCACCTAACGAAGATTGCTGGGCTTGGACTGTAGACCCTGAGCAAGCGCCAAACGAATCTGAAACAGTGACACTTAAAGTTGAAAAAGGCGAAGTGGTTGCGGTTGATGGCGAAACAATGACGCCATACAACGCACTGGTTTACCTAAACGAGAAGGGTGCTAAGCACGGTGTTGGTCGTATCGATATCGTAGAAAACCGTCTTGTTGGCATGAAGTCTCGTGGTTGTTACGAAACTCCGGGTGGCACAATCATGATGGAAGCACTGCGTGCAGTAGAGCAACTGGTTCTTGATAAAGCGGCATTCGAATTCCGTGAAGAGCTAGGTGTTAAGGCTTCTCACCTTGTATACGATGGTCGTTGGTTCACTCCACTATGTAAGTCAATCCTTGCCGCGACAGAAGAGCTAACACAAGACGTGAATGGTGAAGTGGTTATCAAGCTTTACAAAGGCCATGCAACGGTGACTCAGAAGCGTTCTGACAACAGCCTGTACTCAGAAGAGTTTGCAACCTTTGGTGAAGATGAAGTTTACGACCAAAGCCACGCTGAAGGCTTCATCCGTCTTTACTCGCTATCAAGCCGTATCCGTGCTCTGAATAGCCAAAAGTAATCCTAACAATGAGTTAGCGAGCTAGCCTTTAGCGAAAGGTTGAAGGCCAGTAAACAGACATTATTATGCAAAGCCCATTCACTATTGATTAGTGAGTGGGCTTTTTACTTTCTATTTGCCTAATAAATCAGCTTCGGTTTTTCCTATCGGATGGCATATAATTCGCGCTCCACGCTAAAAATAATCAATGGATTGAACTGTTGGTGAATAAATATGTGAAAATAATGAATTAATACTTTATTTTCATTTTGAATTGCCGTAAGTTTAAACCATCAGAAAAATACTGAATCTTAATCAGAATTATCATTTGCAAAAACAGTGAGCACTGTGCAATTAGGAGATACACAATGGCATTATGGGGCGGTAGATTTACCCAAGCAGCAGACACCCGGTTCAAAGATTTTAACGATTCTCTTCGTTTTGATTACCGATTGGCTGAGCAAGACATTGTGGGCTCAATTGCCTGGTCTAAAGCTCTACTGTCGGTCAACGTATTAACAGAAGAAGAGCAACAGAAGCTTGAGTTAGCACTGAATGAGCTAAAACTTGAGGTGATGGAAGATCCTGAACAGATTCTACGTTCTGATGCAGAAGATATTCACAGCTGGGTTGAGCAGCAACTTATCGGCAAAGTCGGTGACTTGGGCAAAAAACTTCACACTGGCCGTTCTCGTAACGACCAAGTGGCGACCGACCTGAAACTATGGTGTCGTCAGCAAGGTAACCAACTGCTACTGGCACTGGATCGCCTACAAAGCCAAATGGTGAACGTTGCTTCTCAGCATCAAGAAACCGTGCTTCCTGGCTACACTCACTTACAACGTGCTCAGCCGGTAACTTTTGCTCACTGGTGCTTGGCTTACGTTGAAATGCTTGAGCGTGACTATTCACGTTTGAATGATGCGATTAAGCGTCTAGATACATGTCCGCTGGGTTCTGGTGCCCTTGCAGGAACAGCTTACCCGATGGACCGTGAAGAGTTAGCTCACAACTTAGGTTTCCGTCGTGCAACGCGCAACTCTCTAGATTCAGTTTCTGACCGTGACCATGTGATGGAGCTAATGTCGATTGCTTCTATCTCTATGCTTCACCTTTCGCGTCTTGCAGAAGATATGATTTTCTACAACTCAGGTGAATCAAACTTCATCGAGTTAGCGGATACCGTGACGTCAGGTTCATCTCTGATGCCACAAAAGAAAAACCCAGATGCGCTAGAGCTTATTCGTGGCAAAACTGGCCGTGTTTACGGTTCATTAGCGGCAATGATGATGACAGTAAAAGCTCTGCCTTTGGCGTACAACAAAGACATGCAAGAAGATAAAGAAGGTCTGTTCGACGCTTTAGACACTTGGAATGATTGTATGGAAATGGCTGCACTTTGTTTTGACGGCATTAAAGTGAACGGCGAACGTACACTTGAAGCCGCGAAACAAGGCTACGCGAACTCAACTGAACTGGCTGATTACCTAGTAGCGAAAGGGATTCCTTTCCGTGAAGCTCACCATATTGTTGGTGTGACGGTAGTGGCGGCGATTGCTAAAGGCTGTGCATTAGAAGAATTAACCATCGCAGAGATGAAAGAGTTCTCTGAGGTGATTGAAGAGGATGTGTATGACATCCTGACCATTGAATCGTGTCTTGAAAAACGTAGCGCGCTAGGTGGCGTATCTCCACAGCAAGTGGCTTACGCGGTTGACCAAGCTGAGAAACGTTTATCACAGCGTGACACTTCCATCGTCAAGGTTCGTCCTGCTCGTCTGACCGATATTGAAGCGTTGGAAGGCATGGTCGCTTACTGGGCGAACATGGGTGAAAACCTACCTCGTTCTCGTAATGAACTGGTGCGTGATATTGGCTCGTTTGCGGTCGCAGAGCATCATGGTGAGGTGACAGGTTGTGCATCACTCTATGTGTATGACTCTGGCTTAGCGGAGATTCGCTCGCTCGGTGTTGAGGCTGGCTGGCAAGGTCAAGGGCAGGGTACCGCGATTGTGCAGCATTTGGTTGAGAAAGCGCGACAAATGGCCATTAAGAAGGTGTTTGTGCTGACTCGTACACCAGAGTTCTTCATGAAGCATGATTTCTTACCAACATCGAAATCTCTACTGCCAGAGAAGGTACTGAAAGACTGTGACCAGTGTCCTCGTCAACATGCATGTGATGAAGTGGCGTTGGAAGTGAACTTGGTAGAGCAGATCATTGCTAAGGTTAATGTTGCATAAGGCATTGATTTTATAGTCCCTAAAAAAAAGATCAAAAATATGATCTTTTTTGGGAACAAACTAAGAAAAGCCCGGTCTATTAAAGTACCACTGCTTTTTCTTAGAATTTTCTAAGAAAGCCCTAGAATCGATTGGTTCTGGGGCTTTTTTCTATCTGCTGTTTGGGGAAATAATGATGGCTTGCTAAGGCGAGTTATTTAATTGGACATCTAGCCTTTATCGCTTATCTAACCTTTATCACTTATCTAGCAACGTCTCTCTGTTAACGCTTTTTGTTCCTTAAAGGCAGCACCACAAACTTCATTACCCAATGCAGCGACAGCAAGCCACTGAATGCGAAAGCGGCCATCATCAAAGCGATGGCATTGATGGTTTTTGGGTCTTCTCTGAAAAATAGCCACCATACTCCCCAACTCAAAATCGACAACACCATCAGCTGATTCATGCAACGCTGGCAACGACCGAGCTTGTTACGGATTTTTTCACTTTTATTGCAATGAATGCATGTCATCTTGGGTTTGATTCGCGTTATGCTTGTTGCCCTGATAATAACACGTCACAAGATATTGGATCACGGTGACACAGAGAGAAAGTCGATGATTGAGCGCCAAGAAACCAAACAACGCATGAGCCGTATTGTGAAACACAACGGCACTATCTACCTATGTGGCCAAGTGTGTGCTGATGCAACCAAAGACATCACTGAGCAAACACAAACGATGCTAGATAAAGTAGAAGCCCTACTTGAGCAAGCTGGCAGCGACAAAGAGCACATGCTGTCAGCAACGATTTACTTGAAAGACATGAAAGACTTCCAAGAAATGAACGCAGTTTGGGATGCATGGGTTCCAGAAGGTCGCGCTCCAGCTCGCGCATGTGTGACTGGCGACATGGCTCGTGAAGCGCTACTTGTTGAGATCTCTGTGATTGCTGCTGAGAAGTAATAGCTAAGTCTTTAACAACCGGTAATTGCTTCAAGAGATTCCAGATACCTCGTCCCTCAGTTCTGGAATGACGAGTTAAAGCTTGGTTTAGTTGACGCGTTGTTCTTATTGGGCTTCGGATTTGCTCAGTATTAAAAGCAGCGTCATTCCCGAAAGCGACGAAGGAGCGTAATCGGGAATCTCTGTTTGTGTGCTGAGATTCCAGATACTTCGTCCCTCAGTTCTGGAATGACGAGTTAAAGCTTGGATTAGTTTATGCGTTGTTCTTATTGGGCTTCGGATTTGCTCAGTATTAAAAGCGGCGTCATTCCCGATAGCGACGAAGGAGCGTAGTCGGGAACCTGTTATTTGCTCGTTGCCAAAAACAAAAAGGAAAGCCAATGGCTTTCCTTTTTAGTATCTAGCGTTTGCTTACTGCCTAAGAATATTCTGATATTAGCAACCTGGGCCACAATCCAGACAGTGTTTCACCATCTCTGGACCTAGGTGCAGTTTTGCATTGAGGTCACGTAGCGCTGTTCGCACACCTTCTTCGATTACTGGGTGGTAGAATGGCATGTCTAGCATTTCAGAAACCGTCATCTTTTTCTGGTGTGCCCATGCTAACAAGTGCGCCAAGTGTTCTGCGTTTGGTCCCATCATTTCAGCACCAAGGAAGCGGCCTGTACCTTGCTCGCCGTAAACGTGCAGAATACCTTTGTTGCGTAGCATCACTCGTGAACGACCTTGGTTTTCGAAAGACACTTCACCCGTTGCGAAACAGCCACATGTGCCTAAGCGTGTGGTGATCTCTTTGTAGGTTTCACCAACCATCGCTATTTGCGGGTCAGAGAATACTGCCGAGATTTTAGAGCGGCGTAGGCCTGCTCGAATCTCAGGGAAGCGACCTGCATTGTCACCCGCAATACGCGCTTGGTCTGCTGCTTCATGCAGTAGAGGCAGTTGGTTACTCGCATCACCAGCGATAAATACTGATGGTAGCGATGTTTGTAGCGTGTAGTGGTCTGCGATTGGCACACCACGTTCATCAAGTGCTAGAGAGGTATTCTCTAAGCCAAGCTTGTCAGTGTTTGGGCGACGGCCTGTTGCTGCCAGTACGTATTCAACGATGTTAGTTTCTAGCTCACCTTGTTTATTGATGAACTTGATTTCGACGCGAGCCTCACCCGATTCAGTGGTAATGCGCTTCATACTTTCGATTTTCACGTCGGCATCTAGATAGAACTCTTCATTGAAGGCTTTATCTGCGTAAGCCATGATCTCTGGGTCGGTTACTGGGCCCACTTGACCACCTAAACCGAACAGTTTGGTTTTTACACCTAAGCGGTGCAGTGACTGGCCAAGCTCAAGACCAATAACACCAGGGCCAAATACCGCAACCGATTCTGGTAAATCATCCCAGCTGAACACGTCGTCGTTAATGATCAAACGGTCACCAAGCTCATTCCAAACAGCAGGGTAAGCAGGGCGAGAACCGGTCGCGATAACAATACGTTTAGCGGTGACAACCGTGTGGTCATCAATTTGTAGTGTGTTGTCGTCTAAAAATTTTGCGTAGCCAGAGATCTTGTCTTGCTCTGGAATTTCATCAACACCTTCTAAAACAAAACCAACAAAACGGTCACGTTCAAACTTCACTCGGTCCATCACTTCACGGCCGTTAATCACGATATCACCTTGTGGGTGAACGCCAAAAGCCGGAGCTTTCTCGATTTGGTGTACGCTTTCCGCTGCTGCAATAAGCAGTTTAGATGGCATACAACCAACACGAGCACAGGTTGTACCGTAAGGGCCGCCTTCAATCATCACGACACTGTCAGTGTGTGCTTTTGCAGCGCGGTAAGAACCTAAACCTGCCGTACCGCCCCCGATAACTGCTACATCTACATTGACTTGTTTCATAATAATTTTCTCGCAATGGCTAAATTTAGTTTGAACGAACCCCTCCAACTCTGGTGATTTCTTGAGAGTCAGGATAGTGGGTCAGTTTTGTGATTCTGTTTTATTAGGTTTAGCTTGTGACTCTGCTTTTATTGCTAACTATAGGTTAGTAAAAGACAGGCGAGTCACCAGCTATATTCTTTTTCCCAAAACTCAGATAAGAGTGTTTGGAATGGCTAACCCACAAGAGGGTGGGTTAGCTTATACTTCTAAGCCTATATCGGCGATGAAGTGATTAGCCTAGGAAAGTTTCTAGTTCTTCGCTACCACCGATGTGTTTGCCACCGATGAATACTTGAGGAACGGTAGTGCGACCAGAGATTGCACGTAGGCTTACTGTTGTTGCGTCTTTACCTAGAACCACTTCTTCGTAGTTCAGACCTTTGTCGATTAGGTTCTGTTTTGCTTTCATACAGAAAGGACAGCCTGGCTTAGTGAATACTGTGATTGACTCTTGCTCTTTGTGCTCAGGAGCAAGGTAGTTAAGCATAGTATCAGCATCAGAAACCTTGAACGGGTCGCCTGGTACGTCTTCTTCGATGAACATTTTTTCTACCACGCCGTTTTTAACCAGCATGCTGTAGCGCCATGAACGTTTGCCGAAGCCGATGTCGTTTTTCTCAACTAGCATACCCATGCCGTTTGTGAAATCACCGTTACCATCTGGGATGAATGTGATGTTTTCCGCTTCTTGGTCTGCTTTCCAAGCGTTCATTACGAATGTGTCGTTTACTGAAACACACAGAATGTCATCAACACCGTTTTCCTTGAATACAGAGTGTAGCTCGTTGTAACGAGGAAGGTGGCTTGAAGAACATGTTGGCGTAAACGCACCTGGTAGGCTGAATACGATAACTGTCTTGTCTTTGAATAGCTCTTCAGTCGTTACATTAACCCATGCATCACCTTGGCGAGTTGGGAATGTTACTTGAGGGATTGATTGACCTTCTTTAGATGCAAACATATTGATTTCCTTAAATAGTATTTTTAATTTTGTTCTATCAGAGCTTAACGTTTTTCTTTGCTCTGTTTCGTTTCGTTGAGCCCATTATTAGATAAATCCTTTGATAGCTCTAATCGTTTGATGTTATGGTTTTGATAGGTAAATTCTATCAAGAGCATTTTTCTTTTAAATGTTTCTATTAGAACCCTTGTTCTTATTAAAACCTGAGGTAAGAGACTGATCATGAACATTCGTGACTTTGAATACTTGGTGGCGCTCGCAGAGCATAAACACTTCCGAAAAGCGGCAGAAGCGTGCTTTGTCAGTCAGCCGACACTAAGCGGTCAAATACGCAAACTCGAAGATGAAATTGGACTTCAGTTAACCGAGCGTAGCCCAAGGAAGGTAATATTTACAGAATCAGGGTTACAACTTGTTGAACAAGCCAAGCGTATTCTCAATGAAGTGAAAACTTTTAAAGATATGGCGAGTGGGCACGGTGAAGCGATGACGGGACCAATGCACATTGGTTTTATTCCAACCGTGGGTCCTTACATCTTGCCTAAGATTGTTCCTCATCTTAAAGAGAGCTTCCCAGATCTTGAGCTTTACCTGCATGAAGCTCAGACCCACCAGTTAGTGAGTCAACTTGAAGACGGCAAGCTTGATTGCCTGGTACTGGCTGCGGTTGATGAAACGGCGGTGTTTAAAGAGATTGATGTGTATGACGAGCCGTTAAGTGTTGCTGTTCCATGTGACCACGAGTGGGCGCAGCAAGACACTGTCGATATGCTGCAGCTAAATGGACAAACCGTACTGGCGCTAGGTGACGGTCACTGTTTAAGAGACCAAGCCTTGGGTTTCTGTTTTGCTGCGGGCGCCAAAGACGATGAGCGCTTTAAGGCGACTAGCTTAGAAACTCTGCGTAACATGGTTGCGGCGGGGGCGGGTATTACCTTGCTTCCTCAGCTATCGGTGCCGAAAGAGAAGCAGAAAGATGGTGTGTGTTACGTACCTGCGGTGAATCCAACGCCTTCACGTAGAATTGTCGTGGCTTACCGTCCGGGTTCTCCATTGAAGGGACGTTTCGAGCAATTGGCTGAGACTATCCGAACTCAACTGGCGAAAACAGCTTAACACTCGATCTCAGAGCCCAAGCTGGTAAGGTATAGATATAAAAAAAGGGTTGATATGAATTCATATCAACCCTTTTTGTTGGTTCAACTTACTAGGTTCAACAAACCCTAGCTAGAACAGTTCTTCTACTGCTTCACCTGATGAGGTTGAGTAGATGTCGTCATTGAAACGTTCTGTGATGTACTCGGTTGGCTCAGTGCCTTTTTCGAAGTACTCGAACATTGATGAGCTATCGAACTTGTTGGTCAGTAAGCCAGTTTCACGGTCGATGCGAACACGGACGATGTTCTCTGGAATCTCTTTACGCTCAGCAGGAACGCCCGCTAACGCCGTACCCATGAAATCAACCCATGCAGGTTCTGCTGTTTTCGCGCCAGCTTCTGCACCAGTAATCTGATTCTTACCAAGGTTTGAGTTCGCTTTAGTTCTGCCTAGGTTTCGGTTGTGGTTATCAAAACCAACCCATACCGTTGCAACCATGCCAGGGCCGTAACCGCTGTACCAAGTATCTTTCGAATCGTTGGTGGTACCCGTTTTGCCGCCAATGTCACGACGCTTCAACGGCTGTGCACGCCAACCTGTACCGTTCCAACCAGTACCTGCGCTCCAATCACCGCCACCCCAGATGTTGCTGTACATCATTTCACGAACAAGGAATGCGTTCTGTTCAGAGATAACTTGAGGTGCGTATTGTACTTTGGCATCCACATCTTGCTCTGCAAACTCGTCCGCCATTGGGTCTGTGGTCATTTGCTGTTGGCAATCGTCTTTACAAACCACTTTCGGTGTCGCTTCAAATTCAGTCTCACCAAATGGTGTTTCAATGCGGCTGATGTAGAAAGGTTCAACGTAGTAGCCGCCATTAGCGAATACTGAGTAACCTTGAGCTACCTTCATTGGCGTTAAGCTGCCAGCACCCAGAGCAATGGTTTCAGAGCGCGGTACTTCGTCAATATCAAAACCAAATCGAGTTAGGTAGTTACGAGTATCATCTAGGCCTACTTCGCGCAGTACACGTACCGCCATTACGTTTTTAGATTGAGCTAAGCCAATACGTAAACGAGTTGGACCCACATAAGTCGGTGGTGAGTTCTTCGGTCGCCATGCTGTACCTTGGCTCTTATCCCATTGGTTAATTGGTGCATCGTTGATCAGTGAGGCTAGAGTTAAGCCTTTCTCAATCGCTGCTGAGTAGATAAATGGCTTGATACCAGAACCTACCTGACGAATAGATTGCGTTGCACGGTTGAACTTGTTGTGAACAAAGTTAAAGCCACCCACCATCGACAATACTGCGCCGTTGTTCGGGTTCATTGCAACAAATGCGGTGTTCGCATTCGGCACTTGGCTTAGTCGCCATACAATCGGTGTTTCTGATTCTGCAGTCACTGACTCTTCTGTCGGCTCTTCAGAGACTTCATCGCCGGTAACGGCTTCATGGCGAACCCAGATTTGTTCACCAACCGCCAGAATTTCTTTCGCTTGAGAAGGCGCTGGTCCTTGGCGGTTATCTGTTAGGAATTTACGCGCCCAGTTCATGCCTTGCCATTCGATAGTGCCTTCACCTTGGTTCTTAACCCAAATTTGAGCACTTTTCGAATCAACTGCGGTAACAACAGCAGGGACTAAGTCACCGTAGGTTGGTTGAGACTTAAGGTGTTTAACGATTTGTTCTTGATCCCACGCTGATTGTGCAGTCTGCCACAATACTTTTTCAGCACCACGGTAGCCGTGACGCTCATCGTAGCCAAGTAGGTTCTTAATCGCTGCTTGGTTCGCTGCTTTTTGCAGTTTCGAATCAACGGTCGTGTAGACCTTCATGCCTGATGTATAAGCTTCTTCACCGTAGCGTTCTACCATCCAAGCACGTGCAACTTCAGCAACATAGGGTGCGCTTAGTTCGATCTCTGCACCGTGGTATTTCGAGATGATTTCTTCGCTACGAGCGTCATCGAACTCTGCTTGAGTGATGTATTTCTCGTCTAACATACGACGCAATACAACGTTACGACGGTTAGTCGCGCGCTCAACAGAGTAAATAGGGTTCATTGTCGAAGGTGCTTTTGGCATACCCGCAAGCGTCGCAATTTCACTTAGCGTTAGATCAGGAAGATCCTTACCGAAGTAAACACGTGCTGCCGCGCCAAAACCATACGAACGGTGACCAAGGAAAATCTTGTTGACGTAAAGCTCCATGATCTCTTCTTTACTCAAAAGCTGCTCAATGTGGATCGCAATGAAGATCTCTTTGATCTTACGCATGATCTTTTTCTCATTAGATAAGAAGAAGTTACGCGCAAGCTGCTGAGTAATAGTACTCGCACCTTGTTTTGCTGAACCCGACATGGCAACCACGAGTGCGGCACGTGTGATACCGATTGGGTCAATACCTGGGTGTTCATAGAAACGGCTATCTTCGGTGGCAATCAGAGCCTCAACTAAGTGGCGAGGAATCTCGTCATAAGTCACTGGATTACGACGCTTTTCACCAAATTGAGAGATCAGCTTACCGTCTTGACTGAAGACTTGCATCGGCGTTTGGAGTTCTACGTCGCGCAAAGTGGCAACATCAGGCAACTCTGGTTTTACGTAATAATAAAACCCGAAAATTGTACTGACTCCAAGAATCATGCAAATCAATGTAAATATGAATAATCGCTTTATGAACTTCACCGGATAATCCCTGATTAGTTAAGGCTGATAAGCAGCAAACCCTTGTACTCTAGGCTAAAAACTTAGCTTTCGTTTATTAACGCTTATTTAACTAATAATCACAACCCCTAGATAATCAACGAAATGCTTGGCACTTCAGGAGCTAGGTCACATGGGTTCATCATTAATTACAGGTATAGATATAAATCATCACAGCATCAAAGCTGTGGTACTAAAACCCGTGGGGGAGTTGTATGCCCTAGTGGGATACAAAGAGCTGCCGATTTCGGACGACATTTTTACAGCTAACCATACTTTGGAGTATCAGAAAACTGTTAAGAAACTTAAAGAACTTAGGAAAGGACTGCCTTTTGGCTGTCGCAACGTCGCCATTTCGGTACCTGATAACACAGTGATCAGCAAAGTACTGCAAATAGAGAGTGAGTTAGAAGACAGAGAGAAAGAGTTTTCTATCTATCAAACCTTCGCCCATCAATCTCCCTTTCCTATCGAGGAGCTGAGTTTAGATTTTGTAAAGCTGGAAGACAAACGATTTGGTAAAGGTTCGACAAGCAGTTATCAGGTATACGCCACTCGAAAGGAAGTGGTGGATAGCCGAGCGGATGCACTAACTAAGGCTGGCTTTAAACCTGTGGTGGTGGATACACAGGCGCATGGACTACTTAATATCTGGCAATTGGCCTCGCGTCTGTATCCCGAAAAGAAAAACTGGTTGCTGGTGGATGTTGGAGTCGACCAAACGTCGCTAGGGGTTATCCCACAGAATTCGTCGCCTTTCTATAAAGACATCACCTTTGGCACTCAAGATCTTCGCAGCTCAGATGACCCGAGTGATATCGAGAGCGTGTTCGGTACTATGGAAGAGACTCATCAATTCATTGTTAACCTAATTGAGAAGCTCAAGCGTCAATTGCAGCTCTATTCTTCGGGAAATGCGCAGCAACCTATCTCAGGGATCTGGCTGATGGGCGAGGGCGCCAGCATTCCTGTGGTAACCGAAGAGCTAGAACGCCATTTTCAGATGAGCTGCGAGTCATTGAACCCTTTGTCTCTGTTTGAGAATAAGGTCGCCAAGAGACGCCGACTGCCGATGGACTGGCAACACTTTGGTATCGCGGCAGGTATGGCGATGAGTGGGCTCAAGTGGCAGGGAGAGAAGCATGTTGCATCAAATTAACCTGCTGCCGTGGCGTGATGAGATTCGTGCTCAGCACAAGAAGCGTTTTATCCATCTGGTCATTCTTGGCATCATCATTGCGCTTATAGGGCAATGGGCGGTTGGTCACTATTTTCACGACCAACAAGCCAAGCAGCAAGCTCGCCTCAATTACCTCAATCAGTACATTGCTGAGTTCGACCGACAAATTCAGTCGTTAAAAGTCGCAGAGCAAGAACACAAAGCCATTCTGACTCGTCTTGATGTAGTGGAGTCGCTGCAGCTTGGCCGCAATAAGACCACCGACTTTATGAACCTGATGCCGGAGCTAATTCCTGAGGGCGTATATGTCGACAAGATAAAGATGAATGGTCAGGAGATTGAAATGTCGGGCATCAGCGACAGTACTGCTCGTCTCGCCACCATGCTGGATAACCTCGAGCGTTCAGATTCCCTGAAAGGGGTCGAGATGCACTCTATCGTTCATAACCGCAAGCGCTTTAATAAAGAGTTCCAGACCTTCAAGGTCTCTTTTGTGTTTAGCCCTGTGTCTTTAGACAACACAACCGCGAGCAGAAAAGAGAAGGGGGCACATCATGGCTAACCTTCAAAATAGGATTAGTAGGCAAAACAGGATGAGTTTGCAAGATCTCGATGTTGATGAGATCACTGAATGGCCATTGTTGCCTCAGCTTCTCGTGATTCTGGTGTTGATAGTGTTAATCCAAGGTGTTGGCACTTGGCTGTATGTGCTGCCGCTCGACGAGGAACTGCAACAGATGAAGCAACAGGAGCAGACCTTAAAAACGACATTGAGAATAAAGGCTAATAAGGTTGCAGCCTTGCCTAAGTTGCAGAGCCAGTTGGATGAGTTAACCAGCCGTTACGATTACTTGTTAGAGCAACTGCCCGTTCAAAAGGAGTTGGCGAGCATGTTGGCCTCAGTGAATGAGCTCGGCTTGGATAACTCGCTGAGCTTCACGCGAATTGATTGGGGGCAAAAGCAGAACAAGGAGTTCCTTTATCGATTACCTCTCAATATTGAGCTGACAGGTGACTATCACGAGATTGGTGACTTCTCTGCTGCCATCGCAAAGCTGCCGCGCATTATTAGCTTTGATGATGTGAATTGGCAGCGAGTCAGCCAAGAAAGCAGCACGCTGCACTTTAGGGTTCGAGCTTATACCTACCAGTTTAAATCGGAGGTCAATGATGAAACCCAATAGCGCGTTCTACTCAATCGTATTGCTGTTTGCGTTGTCAGGCTGCAAGGCTAATCAAGACTCACTGCAAGACTTTGTGGCGAAGGTTGAAGCCAAGGCGAGAAAAGACGTCGAGCAACTTGTCCCAGCAACTGAATTCACGGCGGCGACTTATCAGCGCCGTGCCTTTCGTCCTCCCTTTGAACTGCCTAAAGAAGCCATTGTGCAAAACCAACCCTTGGTGAAGAAAGACTGTTGGCAACCCAGCGCCCGTTCTCGTAATGGCAAGTTAGAGAAGTACCCGTTGAGTAAGCTTCGTTTAAGAGGCGTGATGGGCAGTGGCTCAAGCGTGTTTGGCTTAGTGCAAACACCCAAAGGCAACGTGGTAAACGTCAAGAAAGGCCAGTTTATCGGCTTAAACAATGGCCGAGTTACCAAGGTGACGAGCCAATACGTTCAGATTAATGAAACTCTTCCAGATGGTTTAGGTTGTTGGCATAAGCGCAACGTTAGGCTGGCTCTGAAGTAAACCAATGTCACATGATGTGGATATGAGATGTAAATATGATTAAAGGAATAAGTGGGTTAGTGAGCAAGGCTCTACAAGGTTTTGCTGTGTCTGTAATGTTGGTTGTTAGCGTGCTCAGCCATGCCGAGAGCTTACCGAACAAATTAGAGAATATTGATTTTAGGGTCAATAAGGATAAAGACGCCGTCATCATTATTGAACTGGCGACCAGTACCGCTGTGGTGGATGTTCAACGTGCTCAGGAAGGGTTAAGTATCGAGTTAATCAATACTCAAGTTGATGATGACAAGCTCTACCTGCTGGATGTGAAGGATTTCGCTACCTTAGTTGAAGGCATTGAAGTCTACAAAGAGACACCAAGCACTCGGCTTCTAGCGACGATTAGCAATGACTATCAGTATGAATACAACCTAAAGGGGCGCTTTATTGAGGTGGTGATCAGCAAACCGGTTATTGATGACGCAACCAAAGAAAAAAGCGTTCTAGAGAAAGAGGGCAAGCTGATATCGATTAACTTCCAAGATATTCCGGTACGAAATGTCCTGCAGTTGATTGCCGACTACAACGACTTCAATCTCGTGGTGTCTGATTCGGTAGCCGGAAACCTGACGTTACGCTTAGATGGCGTACCTTGGCAGCAAGTTCTCGACATTATCTTGCAAGTTAAAGGCTTGGATAAGCGTGTTGATGGCAATGTTATCTTGGTCGCGCCGAAAGCGGAGCTAGACCTTCGAGAGCAACAAGCGTTAGAAAAATCTCGCTTAGAAGAGGAGTTAGGGGAGCTTAAATCGGAAATCATCAAGATTAACTTTGCTAAGGCCACCGACATTGCTGACATGATTGGCGGTGAAGGTGCGGTCAGCATGTTGTCCGATCGTGGTTCAATTACCATTGATGAGCGCACCAACTCACTGCTTATTCGTGAATTGGAAGAAAACATTGCCGTGATCAGAGGCATCATTGAATCGTTAGACATTCCTGTGAAGCAGGTACAGATAGAGGCACGTATTGTCACTGTTACCGAGGGTAACCTAGATGAGCTTGGCGTGCGCTGGGGCGTTTCATCAACCAACGGAAGCTTCACCGTTGGTGGTTCAATCGAAGGCAACCACCCATCAGCGATTACGCCGTATGACGACGATAGCGGCAGCAGCGTGATTGATGACTATCTCAACGTCAATTTAGGTGCAACATCGCCGAACGCCTCGAGTATTGCGTTTCAGGTGGCTAAGCTGGGCTCAGATACCTTACTCGATCTTGAACTGTCGGCACTGCAACAAGAGTCGAAAGCTGAAATCATTTCCAGCCCACGCTTAATCACCACCAATAAAAAGCCCGCTTATATTGAGCAAGGTACTGAAATTCCTTACTTAGAGTCATCTTCAAGTGGCGCTACGTCGGTCGCATTTAAGAAAGCGGTATTGAGTCTTAAGGTGACACCGCAGATCACACCCGACAATCGTTTGGTATTGGATTTGAGCGTGACTCAAGATAGGCCAGGGCAAGTGGTAAAAACCGGAACCGGTGAAGCGGTCGCAATTGATACGCAAAGAATAGGTACGCAAGTGCTTGTTAATAATGGTGAAACTGTCGTGCTTGGCGGGATATTTCAGCACAGTGTGAGCAGTACAGTGGATAAAGTTCCTCTGTTGGGAGACCTGCCAGTTTTGGGCGCATTGTTCCGTCGCAGCTATGAAAATGTGGGTAAAAGTGAACTACTTATTTTTGTCACACCCAAAGTTGTGATTCAGTAATGAACAATTAGATTAAAAATAAAGTTGCATTAGTGGCACCTAACCTTGATAATTTCGGGTCTTATCACGAATTATCTGTGAGGAATCGGTGCCACGGGCCTTTTAATTTCAGTACTTGTACTGACCTACCTTGTGGCGATGTCATTGAATTAACGTTGTAAATTACTGCTAAAAACATGGCTGAGAAACGCAATATTTTTCTTGTTGGCCCAATGGGCGCCGGCAAAAGTACAATTGGTAGACACCTAGCTTCCCAACTTCATATGGAGTTTCTAGACTCTGACACTGTGATCGAAGAGCGCACTGGCGCAGACATCGCATGGGTTTTTGATGTTGAGGGCGAAGAAGGTTTCCGTAAGCGCGAAGAATCTGTAATCAATGATCTGACAGAAGAACAAGGTATTGTTCTTGCGACAGGTGGTGGTTCAGTGTTGAGCAAAGAAAACCGTAACCGTCTATCTGCACGAGGCATTGTTGTATACCTAGAGACAACAATTGAAAAGCAACTTGCTCGCACTAACCGCGACAAGAAACGCCCTCTACTTCAAACAGACAACCCGCGTGATGTGCTAGAAGATCTAGCTGTATCTCGCAACGCACTATACGAAGAAGTGGCGGACTACACAGTTCGTACTGACGACCAAAGTGCAAAAGTGGTAGCCAACCAGATCGTAAAAATGCTAGAAGAACGTTAAGTTCATTTTTTCGGAGAGCAAACCCATGGAACGGATTACGGTCAATCTAGCTGAGCGTAGCTACCCTATCTCTATTGGCGCCGGGTTATTTGAAGACCCGGCGTACCTTTCTTTTTTATCAGGTAAGCAGAAAGTTGTTGTTATCAGTAATGTGACAGTAGCGCCTCTTTATGCTGATAAAATTTTATCGCTATTGGATCAAGTCGGCTGTCAGACATCTCTTCTCGAGCTGCCAGACGGTGAACAGTACAAAACCCTTGAAACGTTCAATTCAGTGATGAGCTACATGCTTGAAGGAAATTACAGCCGCGATGTGGTGGTGATTGCTTTAGGTGGTGGTGTTATCGGTGACTTGGTCGGTTTTGCTGCCTCTTGTTACCAGCGCGGTATTGATTTCATTCAAATCCCGACGACCCTTCTTTCTCAAGTGGACTCTTCTGTTGGTGGTAAAACCGCAGTAAACCATCCTCTTGGTAAGAATATGATCGGCGCTTTTTACCAACCGAAATCTGTGATCATCGATACCAACTGTTTATCAACGCTTCCAGAGCGTGAGTTTGCAGCGGGCATTGCTGAGGTGATCAAATACGGCATCATTTACGATGAAGCCTTCTTTGATTGGTTGGAGCAGAATCTAGAGAAACTTTATCAACTTGATGAAGAAGCACTGATTACCGCGATTGCTCGTTGTTGTGCAATTAAGGCTGAAGTGGTGGCTCTAGATGAAAAAGAGTCAGGAATCAGAGCGTTATTGAACCTAGGTCATACATTTGGTCATGCGATTGAAGCAGAACTAGGCTATGGTAATTGGCTACATGGTGAAGCTGTGTCGTCAGGCACTGTAATGGCAGCTAAAACAGCTCAATTACAGGGACTGATCTCTCAGCAGCAACTTGAGCGAATTATTTCTATACTCAAGAATGCGAAACTACCAATCCATACGCCAGAAAGCATGTCTTTTGAAGACTTTATGAAGCACATGATGCGCGATAAAAAAGTGCTGTCTGGTCAGTTGCGTTTGGTATTACCAACAAGTATTGGTACTGCTGAAGTGGTTGCTGATGTGCCTCAAGACATCATTAAACAAGCGATCGATTTCTGCCGTACTCTTTAAATTTGGTTGTGAGGTTGCCTAGCTAAACTCTAGGCAACTGAAGCGTTTTACTGATCGATCTTATCAGTAGGGATCCCCAATGAGTTTGGCTCATGAATTAAGAGTATTAGAGTTAGAATCTCAAGTTGAGCTGCTAGAGCGCTTACAGCTTTTGACTAACTTTGGTTCAAACCTTGTGACGGTGGCTGGCAAAGCTGGCTCTGGCCGATCTTGGTTAGCTCAGCGTTATCTTGAAGCATGGTCGACAGAAAAAAATCAGTGTTTACTGCTTTGTCATCCAAGCCAAGACGATCAACAACGCCGCGCGCTTATTCTTAGCCAAATTGTTTCTGATCCCCTGTTTAATCAACATGATTCTTTATCAGATAGCCTGACAAGGTTACTGGATGGAGAGCCGTGTAATGTGGTTATCGTCGTTGATGATGCCCAACGACTTTCTGAGCTATTGGTATCCGAATTATGGATGTTGGTACTGGAAGCTCAATCAAACCCTCAATGGACGATCAATATCGTTCTCTTCTCGGATCCTGGCCACTTAGATACGTTATTAACGCGTTTGAGTTACGGTCAACAACACAAGCCTATCGATCTTGAGATCGATGACCTTTCGCAACCAGAAGCTGAACATTTCTTTGAATCACTGGTGATTCGATATGTTGATGATGAGTCTGAAACTCGCGTGCGACGTGCGTTTAATAAAGCGCAACCTCTGCCCGGTGAGTTAATGGCTTTAGGAGAATTGAAAGTGGAAAAAAGGATTATTATTCGCTCAATTATTGGCTCACCCATCAATATCGCGATTGTGGTGGCCTTGCTGTTGATTTTAATTGGTGGTGGCTATTGGTGGATGTTCAGTCAACCAACCCCTGACGATAAAGCGCAATCTCTTATCGCTCCGATTGAACAGACAGCTATCCCAACTTTTGAAGTGGAAAGTGGTACCGAGCAAGTAGGAATCGACGGAATGGACGATTCTGAAGCCGAAGCTGACATGAGTTACCAGGGGGCTGATGACGACAGCTCTTCTTTGCCACCGGTTGTGGTTGAAGAGACAGCCAGTGTTGGTGAGGCAACACAAGATCAGCAGCGTGTCGTAATCACCTCTGATGTGGTTGATGCCTTGCTTGATGATAAACCTGAAAGTGCCGATACCAGTGCGATTGATGCTGCTGTTGAAGAAAACACAGGAGCCGCGGTGAGTTCGCAGTCAGATGCAGACAAAGTGGAGTCACAACCTTCAGCCGATGAAGCAGCAGACCTAACCCAGTCCACGCCACCGACTAAGAAAATCACATTCTCATTTTCTCGCGAAGAGTTACAAGCTATCTCGCCGCGAGCTTATACCCTGCAGTTGAGTGCGATGACCTCATTGGAAGACGTCCAATCTTTCATTGAAGAGTATGACCTTGAGAACAAGGTTCGTATTTACCCAACACTTCGCAACGACACCAAGTGGTTCATTATCACTTATCAGGATTACCCAACGATTCAAGTGGCGAGAGACGCGGTAAGTGCGTTATCAAAACCACTTCAACAGTTGGAACCTTGGGCAAAATCGATGAATCAAGTGCATCGAGAGATAGAACGTGCGAAATAACCCTGAGCTTAGCCTCAAAATATGTTACATTCCGCAGCCTTATTTTTGAGTTGATAGATAGAGCAGTAAATGAAAAAGCAGCGTGCCTTTCTAAAATGGGCTGGTGGTAAATATGGCCTAGTTGAAGACATCCAACGTCACCTGCCACCTGCTCGTAAATTGGTAGAACCGTTTGTCGGTGCCGGCTCAGTATTTCTGAATACTGACTTTGAACAGTACCTGCTTGCAGATATCAATCCCGATCTTATCAACCTATACAACCTACTTAAAACCGATCCTGAAACTTATATCACGGAAGCGAAGCGCTGGTTCTGTCCTGAGAACAACCGCAAAGAAGCCTTCTTAGATATTCGCGCTGAGTTCAATGGTACAGATAACGTCATGTATCGTTCGTTGGCTTTCTTGTATATGAACCGATTTGGCTTCAATGGCCTGTGTCGTTACAACAAGAAGGGCGGTTTTAACGTTCCATTTGGTTCTTATAAAAAACCTTACTTCCCAGAAGCTGAGCTGGAGTTTTTTGCCGAGAAAGCGAAAAAGGCCACCTTCGTCTGTGAGGGATACCATGAAACCTTTAGCCGCGCGCGCAAAGGCTGTGTGGTTTACTGCGATCCTCCATACGCACCACTGTCGAACACGGCTAACTTTACCTCTTACGCAGGTAATGGCTTTAGCTTAGATGACCAAGCTGCACTGGCGGATGTTGCTGAAAAAGCAGCGATGGAACGCGGTATTCCTGTTTTGATTTCAAACCACGATACGACATTAACTCGTCGCTTATATCATGGTGCGGAGTTGAACGTGGTTAAGGTGAAACGCACCATCAGCCGCAATGGCGCTGGTCGTAATAAAGTTGATGAGCTATTGGCGCTTTTCCATAAAGAGAAAAACCAGCAGCATGCATCAGCGGAACAGTAATGGTCAGAATATCCGCCAAACTCATTAAATTGAGTGACCAACGGATACTTTCTTAAACTAATCTTTCGAACTGCTAGGATCTGCTTAGGTGCTTAGGTAGAATTGCACACCAAATAGTCTTGGGATTGAGTCTTGTATTTGTGTATGAGATGTCACCAAGGCGGTGGTATTCGCAATTTACTCACTCTTAAGAGGTTTGGTATGAAAGATTTTCTAATCGCTCCATCGATTTTGTCTGCAGATTTTGCTCGTCTTGGTGAAGACGTAGAAAAAGTACTCGCAGCTGGTGCTGATGTTGTGCACTTCGATGTGATGGACAACCACTACGTACCTAACCTGACTTTTGGCGCGCCTATTTGTAAAGCGCTGCGCGACTACGGTATTACGGCTCCTATCGATGTTCACCTGATGGTTAAGCCAGTAGACAGCATCGTGCCTGAGTTTGCTAAAGCAGGTGCATCAATGATTACCTTCCACGTTGAAGCATCAGAGCACATCGATCGCACTCTACAGCTAATCAAAGAGCACGGTTGTAAAGCGGGTGTGGTTTTGAACCCTGCAACGCCGCTTTCTTGCCTAGATTACATCATGGACAAAGTAGACATGATTCTACTGATGTCTGTGAACCCAGGCTTCGGTGGTCAATCTTTCATTCCTCATACACTCGATAAACTGCGTGCTGTTCGTAAGCTGATTGATGAGTCAGGCCGTAACATTCGCCTTGAGATTGATGGCGGCGTGAAGGTGGATAACATCCGTGAAATCGCAGAAGCGGGTGCAGATATGTTCGTTGCGGGTTCAGCTATCTTCAATCAACCAGATTACAAAGAAGTGATTGATGAGATGCGTGCAGAGCTTGCAAAAGTAAACGCATAATCGTAAAACTACAGATAGATTGAATATTAAGGGGCTAATTTGCCCCTTTTTTACGTCTTATAGCTCAACTCATAAGACGAACATAATAAATAGGAAAGTAAGATGTCATTAAGCTCAATAAAACTGATCGCCTTTGATTTGGATGGAACCTTGTTAGATAGCGTGCCTGACTTGGCCGTTGCTGCTGACCAAGCTTGTCAGGAGTTGGGCTTCCCTTCAGTGAGCGAAGAACAAGTCCGCGACTACGTAGGTAATGGTGCTGATGTTCTTATCGGACGTTCACTCAGCCGTAACCTGACGGTTGACCCAAGCCTAGAGCCAGAGCTACTGAAAAAAGCACGCATCCTGTTTGATGATTTCTACGAGCAGGGCGGTCACAAGCTAAGTCACCTTTACCCATCGGTTAAAGAGACGCTGGCTGAGCTGGATAAGGCGGGTTTCACCATGGCGCTGGTTACCAACAAGCCTTCGAAGTTTGTACCAGACGTTCTGGCACAACACGGTATTGATAAGTACTTTGTTGATGTGTTGGGTGGCGATTCTTTCCCAGAGAAAAAACCGAACCCAGTCGCGTTGAACTGGTTGCTAGAAAAGCACAATGTTAAAGCGGAAGAGATGCTGATGGTTGGCGATTCAAGCAACGACATTAAAGCGGCTAAGAATGCAGGCTGTCACTCGTTTGGTTTGACTTACGGTTATAACCACGGCGAGCCGATTTCAGCATCAAACCCTGACTATGTCGCGGATAACGTCGCGCAATTACTAGATGTCGTTCTAGTTTCAGCATAAAGCGGACAAAAGTTAGCTAACCTACTAGCAAAATACTTATCAATGAGTACACTGGATGAGCCGTACAGAAGAGCTGTGCGGCTTTTCTATATTTAAGTTAAGAAGCTAAGCGTTCAATAAACTTAGCGAATAAGCAAAGGAATTAAAACCATGAGCAAGCCCATCGTATTGAGTGGTGTTCAACCATCTGGTGAACTAAGTATCGGTAACTACTTGGGTGCTCTACGTCAATGGCAACAGATGCAAGATGATTACGATTGCCAATACTGTGTTGTAGACCTTCACGCAATTACGGTTCGCCAAGATCCGAAAGCACTGCATGAAGCGACTCTAGACGCACTAGCAATCTGTCTTGCTGTCGGTGTTGATCCAAAGAAGAGCACGCTATTTGTTCAGTCTCACGTACCAGAGCATGCTCAACTTGGTTGGCTTCTTAACTGTTACACGCAAATGGGTGAACTGAGCCGTATGACTCAGTTTAAAGATAAGTCTGCACGTCACTCAAACGACGTAAACGTAGGCCTATACGACTACCCAGTGTTGATGGCCGCAGACATCCTGCTTTACGGCGCTCACCAAGTGCCTGTAGGTAGCGACCAGAAACAACACTTAGAGCTAGCGCGTGATATCGCAACTCGCTTTAACAACATCTACGGTCCTGAAACGCCAATCTTCCAAGTACCAGAACCTTACATTCCAACAGTGAATGCACGTGTAATGAGCCTGCAAGACGCGACTAAGAAGATGTCTAAGTCGGATGATAACCGTAAGAACGTGATTACTCTGCTAGAAGAGCCTAAGTCGATCATCAAGAAGATCAACAAAGCGCAAACCGATGCAGAAACACCACCACGCATTGCTCATGATTGGGAAAACAAAGCGGGTATCTCTAACCTAATGGGTCTGTACTCTGCAGCGACGGGTAAAACGTTCGAAGAGATCGAAGCGCAGTACCAAGGCGTTGAAATGTACGGTCCGTTTAAGAAAGACGTAGGCGCAGCATTGGTAGAGATGCTTGAGCCGATTCAAGCTGAATATCACCGTATCCGTGCTGACCGTGCTTACATGGACGCAGTAATGAAAGCGGGTGCTGAAAAAGCGTCTGAGCGTGCTGCAGTAACACTGAAAAAAGCATACGAAGCGGTAGGTTTTGTTACTCGCCCATAGAGTGAACTAAAATAACTTGCTTGAGAATTTGCGCCCAAAGTGACTTTGTTTACTTTGGGCTTTTTATTGCCCGCTCCATTTGCCTTCCCAGTAAACCTCTTGTTTAAATTGATAATTTAAGCATTACCTAGCTAACATATTCATCATATTAATGCTGTGCAGATGATCCTGTTAATGGGTCTTTAAGTTTATAAAATTCAGCTCATTTCTATTTGTGTTGGAAATATATAACGTGCCAAACAATTGATGATTCCAAAGTGATAAGTTCCTCATTTTCTTGCCAACTGACTTATTCCTTTCATAAATAAACCTGATAGTTACCACAAAATACATGACTGCCCATAGATGGCAGTGACTATAAATCAATGTACTCAGGTGAAACGGATGGCTCTTTTACACAAACCTTCATTGCTAGCAGTGGCAATTGGTAGCTTGCTAACAGCAAGTGCACACGCTGATTTGTTTATTTCACAATATGTGGAAGGCGGCAGCTACAACAAAGCGGTTGAGATTGCCAATAACGGCGATAGCAGCATGAATTTAGATGGTTATTCACTGGCTAAGTCAGCGAACGGCAACGGATCATGGGGCGCAACTTTACCTTTAGATGGCCACGTTTTAGCGCCCGGTGAGGTGCTTGTTGTCGCACACTCTAGTGCGAGTGATGAGATTAAAGCTAAAGCTGACATCATTAATGCTTCCATCGCTAACCATAACGGTGACGACCCGCTGGCTATCTTGAATTCAGATGGTTCGGTACATGATGTTGTTGGTTTGATGGGCGATGTGGACTGGGGCAAAGATGTTACTTTGGTTCGTGCGACACAAACACCTTCGGCGACGTTTGATGCTTCGCAATGGGTATCGCTACCAAAAGACAACATTGAAGGGCTAGGTTCATTAGACAGTGTTGAACTGCCAGAAGCGTTCACTTGTACACAAGATGGTTCTGACCCAGTATTCACCACCATTCAAGAAATCCAAGGTGAGGGCGCAACATCGCCGTTCATTGATGGCTATCCTTACATCACTGACGATGAGTATTTCGTCAAAGGTGTTGTGAGTGCGGTGACTACAGGCATAACCAAAGGTTTCTACCTGCAAGCACTTGATGACGACTTCAATTCAAGCACTTCTGAAGGCCTATTTATTCACACCAATCAATCTAGCTCAGAGCTGGCTGCGGGCGATGTGGTGTGTGTGAAAGGTAAGGTTCAAGAGTACTACAGCCATACTCAGCTTAAAGTTGAAAACAACCAATGGTTAAAACAGGGCGAACAACAAGCGCCTGAAGCAACGGCGATTGAAGCTCTAGACAGTGATGAAAACTTCGCTGCAACGCTTGAACGCTACGAAGGCATGTTGGTGAAAACGACGGAAGCGCTTGATATGCGTGTCACTCGTACCTTTGGTTATGACTACGCAGGTCGTCGTAACAACATGGTACTGGCGCATGAGCGTATTAACATGCAACCGAACCAGCTTTTCGCAGCAGGTTCTGAAGACGCGAAACAACAAACGGAAGATAACGCAGACCGCCGTCTTTTCGTTGAAACCGATCAAAAAGCGGCTGACGGACAAGTTCCTTTCTATCCAGACTTTGGCCGCACCGATATCGACCAAGATGGTTCGACGGAAGACTACATCCGTATCGATGACACCATTGTTGGCCTAGAAGGCGTACTGACTTACAGCTACGGCGAGTACCGCTTAGTGACAACCAACCAGATCTCGGCTGAGAACTTTGTACGTAATGACCCACGTACTGACAAGCCTGATATGGATGAAGGTGATCTACGTATCGCGACTTTCAATGTCTTGAACTACTTTAACTCTCCATTTGGTGGGGACGCGAATCAGCATGGTAACAACCGTGGCGCGAACACCATGACTGAGTTTGAGATGCAGCAAGAGAAGATTGTGAACGCGATTCTTCGCTTAGATGCAGACATCATTGGCTTGATGGAAATTGAGAACAACGGTTTTGGTGAAGGCTCTGCCATTCAGCAGCTTGTTAACCAACTGAATGACCGCATTGAGCGCAAGAAAGACCGCTATACCTTTGTGGCTGTCGATTCGAACGAAGATGGCGTGACCGACGAGATGGACTCGATTGGTACTGATGTCATTACAACAGGTGTTATCTACCGTAAGAAAGTAGTTAAGCTTAAAGACAGCCGTGTTATCGCGATGCCAAGCCAACAAGCGCCAGAGGTGTTAGATGATTCTGGCAAAGTGATTGAAGACGGTAAGAACTACCAGCGCGACTCATTGGCGCCAACCTTTAAAGTTAAAGGCACCAAAGAGAAACTCACTGTAGCGATCAACCACTTTAAATCGAAAGGTTCTAAGTGTTGGGAAGATGCAGCACCTGTTGAACAGGGTGGTCAAGGTGGCGTAGATGCCGATAAGCAAGGTTCATGTGAGAACTTCCGTGTTGCTGCGGCTGTTGCACTGGGTGAAGCGCTAGACGGCATCAAAGGCCATAAAGTGATTCTGGGTGATATGAACTCGTACGGCATGGAAGACCCAATGCTGGTACTGACGGACTACTCTGAAGAGAAATACGGTAAGCAAATCAAAGCGGCGCGTAACACTTACATTGACGGCATTGAGCAGTTTGGTGACAGCGGTGCGGTAATTACTAAGAACTACGGCTACATTAATGCTGTGGCTCAAAAGCACCCAGATAGCTGGAGCTACTCATACAATGATGAAGTCGGTGCCTTGGATCATTTGTTGATCAGTGACAGCCTGAAAGATAGGGTTGTCGATGCTACCGATTGGCACATCAATGGTGGTGAGTCGACGTTGTTTGACTACAACGAAGAGTTCAAAGGTGACCTACCTAAGTACCAAGATCACTTCCGTTCATCGGATCATGATCCTGCTGTTCTTGAACTGCGAGTAGGTGGTTCATTTGGCTTCGGTGCACTGATGTCATTGTTTGGCTTAGCAATGTGGCGTCGTCGCAAGTAGCGACATCGTTAACTGCGCAAGCCAGCTGATACAGGTAACTGAAAGTTATCTGTAAACAATTAAGGTCAACTTAGGTTGGCCTTAATTATTGGCGAAATGCAGTTTCCACTTGCCTTTCGCCATGGGTATTGCACAATACCGCCCCTATATCCCCCAATCATTTAGTATTTAGCAAACGATTTCGACCCATGTTACTTATCATCGATAACTACGACTCTTTTACCTATAACTTGTATCAGTATTTCTGTGAGTTAGGGGTCACTGTGAAAGTTGTTCGCAACGATGAGATTGATATTGCGGGCATCGAAGCGCTAAATCCTAGCCATCTTGTTATCTCGCCGGGTCCATGTACGCCCGATGATGCGGGAATTTCGCTACAGGTGATTGAACACTTCGTTGGTAAGCTGCCGATCTTAGGTGTGTGTCTTGGTCATCAAGCCATTGCTCAAGTCTTTGGTGGTGAAGTGGTGAGAGCCAGACAAGTGATGCATGGTAAAACCTCTCCGATCCGTCATAACGGTAAGAGCGTTTTTCAAGGTCTCAATAACCCTCTGACTGTGACTCGTTACCACTCTTTAGTGGTGAAAAACGGCACGCTACCAGACTGCTTTGAGCTGACGTCTTGGACAGAATTTGAAGATGGCAGCATGGATGAGATCATGGGTTATCAACATAAAACCTTGCCGATTGATGCCGTCCAATTTCACCCTGAATCGATTAAAACAGAGCAAGGACACCAGCTTCTCGCTAACTTCCTAGCACGCTGAGTGTTTAAATTTGACCCTTTCTCCATCTAAATAAGCCAGTTAAACGTATTCCATTACCCGTTAAGCGTTTAAATTCGGGCGCTACGCGCCTTCATCCCTCTGACGCCGATCACTTTTTATAACATTTTTCCCTCGTCCGGCTAAGTTTTTAGCCTATGCAAAATTATTCGCGTTATTTCGTCTCGAACCCAATATACCGCAATGCCAGTAAGGCTTTGCTGTTACTGGTTATACGTTTAGGTAAAAAAAGCTTCATAAAACAGATTAATTGATGCATAAATAGTCATAGGTAGTGACGTTTAGCTGGTTGTAAGGGATGGCTAAAGAATAATCTACTATTGAAAAGGTTAATTAAATGTAAATATAATGCTGCAGCGGGATTATGGCGAGACAAAATATCTTTGTCTCACTTATGAACCATTACGCTTATTTGCGAAGCTTGCGGTATCGAGAAGGAATGTACGATGACAGTGGAAAATAAAGTAGAACGTAGTCTGTTTAATGAGGTGATGGTGCCTTGTTATAACCCAATGGAAATGATCCCAGTAAAAGGGGAAGGCGCACGCGTTTGGGACCAACAAGGCCGAGAGTATATCGACTTTGCTGGTGGTATCGCTGTGAGCTGTTTGGGTCACTGTCACCCAGCAATGGTTAATGCTGTTACCGAGCAAGCAAACAAGATTTGGCATCTAAGTAACGTGATGACCAACGAACCTGCACTGCGTCTAGCGAAGAAGCTAACCGACGTATGTTTTGCAGAAAAAGTATTCTTTGCCAACTCTGGCGCAGAAGCGAATGAAGCAGCATTGAAGCTCGCTCGTCGTTGGGCGGCGGATGTTCACGGTCCTGAGAAATCTGAAATCATTGCATTCAAACAAGGTTTCCACGGTCGTACTTTCTTTACCGTAACTGTAGGTGGTCAAGAAGCTTACTCTGATGGTTTCGGTCCTAAACCGGGCGATGTTACTCACCTGCCTTACAACGATATTGCAGCACTAGAAGCGCACATCTCTGATCGCACTTGTGCAATCATGATGGAACCTCTGCAAGGCGAGGGCGGTATCATCTCGCCAACCTCTGAATTTGTGAACACAGTTCGTGAGCTGTGTGATAAGCACAATGCACTGCTTATCTTTGATGAAGTGCAAACCGGTAACGGCCGTACTGGTAACTTTTACGCTTACCAAGGTCTAGGTGTAACACCAGACATCTTGAGCACAGCAAAATCTCTAGGTGGTGGTTTCCCTATCGGCGCAATGCTAACAACCTCTGAACTGGCTACACATCTAAAAGTTGGCACACACGGCTCTACTTACGGTGGTAACCCACTGGCGTGTGCCGTTGCAGAAGCGGTTGTTGATGTGGTTAGCCAACCTGAAACATTAGCTGGCGTGAAAGAACGCGAAGCATTGTTCCGTGATGGTCTTACTAAGATTAACGATAAGTACCAAATATTCAGTGAAGTTCGTGGTAAAGGCCTACTACTAGGTGCTGCACTTAACGAAGAGTGGCAAGGCCGTGCACGTGACGTATTAGTAGCAGCAGGCGAACAAGGCTTGATGGTACTGGTTGCGGGTGCAAACGTAGTTCGTTTCACACCATCACTAGTTATTACTACACAAGAAATTGAAGAAGGCTTATCAAAACTAGACAAAGCAATCGCTACGCTAGTTTAGCCTGAGCGGCGTCATAGGAATGATCGCCAATAGAGCGATCCCATGACGTTCTGCTAAAGGCCCAAGCTTCTGGTTTTGGGCCTATTTTGCATCTGGAGGGAATATTGATGCTAGTTGTTCGCCCAATAAAATTATCTGATTACGATGCGCTGCATACCTGCGCGGTTGAATCTGGTCACGGATTCACATCTCTTCCGGTTAACGAAGAACTGTTAACTAACCGTATTACTCACTCTGAATACAGCTTTGCCAAACAAGACGTGACTGAACCCGGTGATGAAGGCTACCTAATGGTTGGCTTTGATACTGAAACTGGTGAGGTTGCAGGTACGACAGGTATCGAAGCTTCAATCGGCTGGGATGTCCCGTTCTACTCGTACCACATCAGTAAAGTGGTTCATTCATCGCAGAAGCTTGGCGTAAATAACGTCGTTAAGCTGCTGACTTTCGGTAATAACTACACCGGATGCAGTGAGATCTGCACACTGTTCTTGCGCCCGGCATTCCGTGGTGGATTGAATGGTCGTCTGATGTCTAAGTGTCGTTTCTTGATCATGTCTGAGCACCCAGAGCGTTTCTCGAAAACGATTTTTGCTGAGATGCGTGGCGTATCAGACGCAGAAGGTAATTCTCCTTTCTGGCAATGGCTGCAAGAGCACTTCTTCTCGATTGATTTTACGCTTGCCGATTACCTAACCGGTATTGGTAAGAAAGGCTTCATTGCAGACCTAATGCCTAAGCTGCCTATCTACGTGAACCTACTGAGCAAAGAAGCTCAAGCGGTGATCGGAGAGGTACATGACAATACGCGCCCTGCACTTAAGTTGCTGGAACGTGAAGGTTTCACCAACCGTGGTTATGTCGACATCTTTGATGCGGGCCCAACGGTTGAGTGTGATCTAAGAAACATCGAATCTGTGCGTCACTCAATTCGAGCACAGGTTCAAATTGCAGAGCACTCTAGCTCTAAAGACTTCCTAATTGGTAATACCTCGTTTGAGAACTTCCGCGCAGTAGCCGCGAAAGGTGCGTATGACCAAGCAAGCGACACAGTGATTTTATCATCTGAAGTAGCAAGCGCTCTTGAAGTAAAAGAAGGCGAATTCGTTCGCATGTTGGCTCAGTAAGAGCGGCGATTATCTGTCGAAGATTTTAAGGATAGAAGTATGACTCAGTGGATAGCAGGACAGTGGGTGGCAGGTCAAGGTGACGCCATGACATCAGCAAGCCCATACAACAATGAAGTAGTGTGGCAGGGTGATAGCGCAACACCAGCACAGGTTGAATCTGCAGTAGCAGCAGCTCGTGAAGCCTTCTTGGTTTGGAAAAAACTGAGCTTTGCAGAGCGTGAAGCGATCGTGTTGAACTTTGCTGAGAAAGTTAAAGAGAACAGCGAAGAAATCGCGCAAATCATCGCGAAAGAGACGGGCAAACCGATTTGGGAAACTCGCACTGAAGCGGGCGCGATGGCGGGCAAAATTGCTATCTCTATTCGTGCTTACCATGAGCGTACCGGTGAAGCTTCACGTGAAGCGGCAGGCAACCAGATTGTACTTCGTCACCGTCCACTAGGCGTGATGGCAGTATTTGGTCCTTATAACTTCCCAGGTCACCTGCCAAACGGTCATATTGTTCCTGCACTGCTATCGGGTAATACCGTGGTATTTAAGCCTTCAGAGCAGACACCTTGGACGGGTGAGTTTACGATGAAGCTATGGCAAGAAGCGGGTCTTCCTGCTGGTGTAATCAACCTAGTACAAGGCGCTAAAGAGACAGGTATCGCACTAGCCGATGCTAAAGGTCTTGATGGCGTGCTGTTCACAGGTAGTGCTAATACTGGCCATATCCTGCATCGTCAATTCGCGGGCCAACCGGGCAAGATGCTAGCGCTAGAGATGGGTGGCAATAACCCTATGGTGATCAGTGACCAATATGGTGACGCAGACGCAACGGTATACACCATTATCCAATCGGCGTTCATCAGTGCGGGTCAACGCTGTACATGTGCTCGTCGCCTGTATGTTCCTGTTGGCGAGAAGGGTGATCTGCTACTCGATAAGCTGGTCGCAGCGACGCAAAAGATTCGTGTTGATCAGCCATTCGCTGAGCCAGCACCATTCATGGGTCCTCAGATCTCTGAAGCTGCGGCTAAGTTCATTCTGAACGCGCAAGCGAATCTGCAGTCGTTAGGCGGTGTCAGCCTAGTAGAAGCAAAAGCGGGTCAAGCGGCGTTTGTTTCTCCGGGTATTATCGATGCAACCAACATTGCTGAACTGCCGGATGAAGAGTACTTCGGTCCATTGCTACAAGTGGTTCGTTACCAATCGCTAGAGCAAGCGGTTGAGCTAGCTAACGACACTCGTTTTGGTTTATCTGCTGGCTTAGTATCAACAGATGATTCTGAATGGGAATACTTCGTTGACCATATCCGTGCGGGTATTGTTAACCGTAACCGTCAGCTAACAGGCGCAAGTGGTGATGCACCGTTTGGTGGTCCGGGTGCTTCAGGCAACCTACGCCCAAGTGCTTACTACGCAGCTGACTACTGTGCTTACCCTATGGCTTCAATGGAAGGTAGCGAAACTCAACTACCAGCATCGTTTAGCCCAGGTATTGAGCTTTAATTTAGGCTAATGACTCTTAGGCTCATTGGTTAAGCTTGAAATAGGGAAGTGGTGTTATCGCTTCCCTTTTCCATCACGTCCGACACCTAGATTGGGCGGTAGATAATAATAGAACAAGTATGTCACAGGCTGATGGCTGCTGACTCTGTGTCTCAGCCTCTCCCTTTCTAATCCAAATTACTAGCTTGCTAGAACCTCTGACAAGGAGTCACCATGACGCCCGATCTACTCTTTAAATCACTATGGGACGATTACATTCACAGGCTGTGTCCATCGGCTGAGAAAGTGCATCACTTGCTGAAAGAAGATGAAGCGCTGATCAACGACCATATTGCACTGCGTACTTTTAATGTTGCCCCTCTCGGTATTGAAACACTAGCTAAGCCTTTCCTTGAGTTAGGCTACAAGGCGTGTGGCGACTACCTGTTTGAGAGCAAGAAGCTAGTGGCTAAACACTACGAGCACCCAGACCCGAAGCAGCCAAAAGTGTTCATTAGTGAATTGAAGGTCGAAGAGTGTTCTAGTGAATTACAACAGATCGTTGCTAAGTTAGTTGAGCAGGTTGATGCAAGCAAGCTTCAAGGTCATGAGTTCTTGTTTGGTGGTCGCCAATGGAATTTGAGCTTCGCTGATTTCCAAGCACTAGCTAAAGAGAGCGAATACGCATCTTGGCTAGCGGCTCATGGATATGGTGCAAACCACTTTACGGTAAGTGTGAACCAGCTGAATAACTTTGATGAAGTGCAGGTGGTGAATGACTACCTGAGCGAGTCTGGCTTTACTATCAACGCATCTGGCGGTGAGGTTAAAGGCTCTCCAGAGGTCTTATTAGAGCAATCATCAACAATGGCAGACAAAGTCCCAGTTTCATTTGTTGAAGGCAATGAGATGATTCCAGGCGGCTTCTATGAGTTCGCTAAGCGTTATGCGATGGCTAACGGTGAGCTTTACACCGGTTTTGTGGCCGCATCGGCGGATAAGATCTTTGAGAGCACCAACAGTTAATAAAAGGTACGAGAACGGACTTATCCTAGATATGCGAGTACGCTTCGCTTCGAGACAGTTTGCGCTTGGAAGCTGTAGGTGTTTTATTCGCATCTCGCATCTGCTCTATAGATCTTCAGAAAACAAAAAAGCCACCAAATTCGCATTTGGTGGCTTTCAAATTTTTGGCTCAGTTAATCGAGATTAACGAGTGCCGTATACCACGATAGTTTTACCGTGTGCAGAAATTAGGTTCTGCTCTTCTAGCATCTTCAAGATACGACCAACTGTCTCACGAGAACAACCAACGATCTGGCCAATCTCTTGACGAGTGATCTTGATTTGCATGCCGTCAGGGTGAGTCATTGCATCTGGCTGTTTCGCTAGGTTTAGTAGCGTTTGAGCGATACGACCTGTTACGTCAAGGAACGCTAAGTCACCAACCTTTTGGCTAGTTACTTGTAGACGGTTTGCCATTTGCGCTGAAAGGCGCATTAGGATATCTGGGTTCACTTGGATAAGTTGACGGAATTTCTTGAAAGAAATTTCAGCTACTTCACAAGGAGATTTAGCACGAACCCAAGCTGTACGCTCTTGGTCTTCTTCGAACAAGCCAAGCTCACCGATGAAGTCGCCTTGGTTTAGGTAAGAAAGAATCATTTCCTTACCTTCTTCGTCTTTGATAAGAACTGCCACAGAACCTTTAACGATGTAGTACAAGGTTTCTGCCTTTTCACCAGCATGAATCAAAGTACTTTTTGAAGGGTACTTATGAATATGACAGTGTGAAAGGAACCACTCTAATGTTGGATCGGTTTGAGGTTTACCTAGAACCATAATATCTCACTTCCTCTGCAGGGTATGCTTGCCGCTTTCCGTATTTTAGCTAAGCCTGGATTGACTTGTAGGATAAGAGCACTCGTTGAGTGCTGCAAGCTATCTTGTGTTTCGTTTAAGAATAGTATCCTTTTTCAGGTACTATTTCTTGATTTTAATCGTGACCAAGCTACGATTTTTTACGCAAAATTGTGCACATGATCACGGTATGAAAAGTAATCAACCAGAATGTCGTTTTGTTAACCTATTTTTCCGGTTTCGATGAGTTGTTGCAGGATTGGCCTTACAATGAGCTCCATAGCAAAACTCATCTTGCCGCCTGGCACCACTAGCGTGTTATGACGAGACATAAACGAGCCATCAATCATAGCCAGAAGGTAGGGGAAATCGACGTTTTTGATGCCACGCAAACGTATAACTACGAAGCTTTCGTCTAAACTTGGAATCCCTTTGGCATTGAGTGGGTTCGATGTATCTACGGTTGGAACACGCTGAAAGTTGATGTGAGTACGCGAAAATTGCGGGGTAATGTAGTTAAGGTAATCATCCATTGAACGAACAATGGAGTCCATTACTGCTTCGCGTGAGTGGCCACGATCGCGGGTGTCACGAACGAATTTTTGAATCCACTCTAGGTTTACGATAGGTACCATGCCGATCAGCAAATCGACGTGTTGAGAAACGTTAATGTCGCCATCAACCACACCGCCGTGCAGGCCTTCGTAAAACATCACATCGGAGTTTTCAGGGATCTCTTGCCATGGCGTGAAGGTGCCCGGCATTTGATTGTAAGGTACGGCTTCATCGAAGGTGTGTAGGTAGCTACGTACTTTACCTGTACCTTCGTTACCGTATTTACGGAAGAACTCTTCTAGCGCACCAAAGTCGTTGGCTTGTGGACCAAAGTAGCTGATGTGCTTACCTTGCTCGCGCGCTTTACGGATCTCGACATCCATCTCTGGGCGAGTGAAGCGATGGAAACTATCCCCTTCAACCCAAGCTGCCTTCACGTCCATCATATTGAACATTTTACGGAAGGCTTCTGAGGTGGTGGTGGTGCCGGCTCCAGATGAACCCGTCACCGCAATAATTGGATGTTTAGCGGACATGACAACCCTTGTCTTTTGAGTAACTTACTTGTTAGCAATCGTTTACCACTATAACACGGCTCCTTTATGAGCGCAGCTTAGAAGCGTTTTGTGACCTGAATATCAACGGTTTCATGGAGCTCAGAAAACACGATGCTGACTTCTCCTGAAGCTAATTGATGTTTCACTTGGTCAATCTTGTTTTGCAGCGAAACCTCTACGTCGCCGTAGTCTGTGCCTTCACGCAGCACGAACTCTTTGATGAGGTTTTCCAGTGTTTCTGGCGCAATGTCTTGCCATGGGATGATCATAAATACTTCTCTCTTTTATGTTCATAGATATGTTTATTGATGTAGAAATGCGTGTGCTTAGTAATGTTTTGCTTCTATTTACTAAGGCTCGGTCATTATGCCGAATCTTGGATACTTTCATAGTAGGCAGGCAAGGCTTCTTCTAACCAAAACCTTGGCTTGAGTGTGCTGCCAGTAATAAACCCCACGTGGCCGCCTTTTTGAAACAGTCGATAATCGATGTTATCGGGCAGAACGAACTTTGGGATCACATCATCGGTCATGAAAGGGTCGTCTTTGGCATGAATGATCTGAGTCGGTAGTTTGATCTTATTGAGCTTAGGCAGCGCAGAACATTGCGCATAATAATCTTGGGCATTTTTGAAGCCGTGCAGAGGCGCAGTGATTCGTTCATCAAACTCATACAGTTTGGTGATGTTCTTGATGGCTTCAGCGGTGATGCCAAGTTCTTCCTGTAGCAGGTTAACCTTTTTTAGCGCATTCGATTTTAGAGAGTTGAGCAGGTACTTCTTATAGAGCTTGGAGAAACCGCGCTCAATGCGACTAGAGCAACATGCTAAGTCAAAAGGAGCAGATACGATGGTCGCCGCCGACAGCAATGGGTCGTCTGCGTACTCAGCCAAATAGTTCGCCAGCATGTTACCGCCTAAAGATATGCCAACCGCAACCTTAGGGTTATTCGGAAACTGGGCGTGCAGGTGTCTTAGGAAAAAACGCGCATCTTCGACTTCACCTGAATGGTAAGCGCGAGCTAGGCGATTGGGTTTTCCGCTGCAGCCTCTGAAGTGCATCATCACGGACAACCAACCATCTTTAGCAAACGCATTCATTAATCCATTGGCATAAGGGCTCTCAAAGCTACCTTCTAAACCGTGGAATAGAACGAATATCGGCTTGCTACTGCGATCATCCTTATTTGAGGTGTCACCGTCTGGTGATTCGCTCCAAGCAAGATCAAGAAAGTCACCATCGGGTGTTTCTAAGGTTTGCCAGTGAGGATGAAACAGCGCCTGCTTTCGAATAAACCGTGGCACTAAGGTTTGTAAGTGCGGATTAGAGAGACCAGCAGCTGCGGTAAATATTGTCATAAAAACGATCCATGCTTCTTTTACGGGTTTTGATAACGTGTTGAGCTTGTAACGAAACGCCCACGTTTTTATTTGAGCTTGGTTGATTCTCGGCATAAGCGCAAGGCTTCACTTATACGAGATACAAAAACAGGCTATGGATAACCGTTTGAATAATATCAAGGTTAAGCTTGGATCTTGATTGAATAAAAGGGAAAGAGAACGGGCTAGGGCTGTGGTGCTGGTTCAGAAAAAGCGTCGTAGAGGTTTTCTGCCCCTAATAAACGACAGTACTGAAACGCGAGCGGTGATTGCTGATTAGCGTACAGTTGTAGAGAGTTAATACAGTCGACCAGATCGGACTGTTGTTGCTTCTCAAGCTGTAACTCAAACTGCAAGGCTTCACGGTATAGTGAGTCGACAACGTGTGCTTTGAGGTGTTTACGTAGCTCTCGATAACTATGAAGCAGGGTTTCAGAGCGGCTCAAACACTGTTGAACTTTATGCCACTCTTCTTCCGCAAAAGACAATTGCTGCTCATCAAGCCATTTGAGAAGCAGCAGTAGATTGACGTTGCCGTGGAACTGGTTTTGCAAAGCTAGGCACGCATCCTTTACACCGCGCACACTGTAATACTGAAGGCTAAATTGCCATAGTCGTTCCAGTGTTAGTGATATTGGGGCGTGCTCTGGGCTCATAAGCTATCCATATCCTGTTCCATCTGCTCAAGCTCTTCTTGAGTGGACATCCAATCCATTTCAACTTCTTCTAGCTGTGACTTACTGCTCGCTTGGAGAGCGAGTACTTTATTCAGTTTAGCCTTATTTTCAGCTTCATACAGTGATGTGTCGGATAATTCTTGCTCAGCTTCTTCAAGAGCCTGCGTTAATTTATCCATCTGCTTTTCAAATTGAGTCAGCTTTTTACGTAGTGGTGCCGTCAGTTTACGGAACTCGGCTTCTTTACGTTTTTGCTCTTTTTTCGCTGCTGCACTGTTGGCGCCGTCTTTTGCTGGTGCCAATGCTTGTGCTTCTTTGCGCTCAACTTTCTGCTGTTCGGTTAGCCACTTGTAGTAATCGCTTAAGTCACCATCAAACGGTGCTACTTGGCGGTCGTGTACAAGGTATAAATCATCGGTAGTCGCACGCAGTAGGTAACGGTCGTGCGATACGATAACCATTGCGCCTTCAAATGTCTGCAGGGCAAAAGTCAGCGCCTGACGCATGTCGAGATCCAAGTGGTTGGTTGGTTCATCGAGTAGCAACAGGTTTGGTTTTTGCCATACCAGTAGCGCTAATACTAAACGCGCTTTTTCACCACCAGAGAAGGGTGCCACTTTATCGAGCGCTTTTTCACCTTGGAAACCGAAGCTACCTAGGTAATCACGCAGTTGTTGTTCGGTGTGCTTAGGGGCAATCTGCATCATGTGTTGCAGCGGTGTTTCTTCAGGGTGCAGAGTCTCTAATTGGTGCTGTGCAAAGTAACCAATCTTAACACCTTGCGAATAACTCAGTTCACCGCCTTGCTGTTTAAGTTCGCCAGAAAGCAGTTTAATCAGTGTTGATTTACCAGCACCATTTCGACCAAGTAGACCAATACGGCTGCCCGGCACTAGGTTCAAGCGAATCTTCTCTAGAATCAGATTGTCATCATAGCCCGCTGATACTTCGTCCATCATCATGATTGGATTTGGTAGCGCGTCTGGTTCTCTAAATTCAAAGCTGAATGGGTTATCAAACTGAGCAGGCAGCACTTGCTCCATTTTCTCTAACGCTTTAATACGGCTTTGCGCTTGGCGAGCTTTTGACGCTTTGTAACGGAAACGATCAATGTAGCTCTGCATGTGAGACATCTGTTTCTGCTGTTTTTGGTACATCGCTTGTTGCAGAATCAGCTTTTGTGCTCGTTGGGTTTCGAACGATGAGTAGTTACCCGTGTACTCATTGAGCTGTTGATTTTCAACGTGCACGATGCGGTTGACGATAGGGTCCAAGAAGTCTCTATCGTGCGAGATAAGTACTAGTGTGCCAGGGTAGCTTTGTAACCAACGCTCTAGCCACATTACTGCGTCTAAATCCAAGTGGTTGGTCGGTTCATCGAGTAGCAGTAGGTCACTGCGACACAGTAGGGCTTGCGCTAGGTTCAAACGCATACGCCAACCACCTGAGAACTGAGTCAGGTTCCATGTCATTTGTTCTTGGCTAAAGCCTAGGCCGTCCAGTAACTCGGCAGCACGTGCCTTGATGCTGTAACCACCAATGGTTTCAATCTTGCCGTGGATCTCTGCTACCAATGTGCCGTTGTCGGCTTGTTCAGCTTTCTCTAGTTGATCTTCAAGGCCGCGGTATTCACGGTCGCCATCAATCACGTATTCAATTGCTGTTCTTTCTAATGCAGGTGTTTCTTGAGCAACCCAAGCCATTTCCCAATGGGCTGGTTTACTGAATGAGCCCGCATCAATAGACAGTTCGTCCTTAATTAAGGCGAACAGCGTAGATTTACCACAGCCGTTTTTACCAACCAAACCGATCTTGTCGCCAGGGTGAAAAGTCGCAGATGCTTGGTCGAGGAGTGGCTTACCGCCGCGTAGCAATTGAATATCAGAGAAAGTAATCATAATTGAAATAGCATAGAAATTAGAGGTGAACAGACGCCTGCATAGTAGGCTGAAACCAGATAAAAGTCGATCACAATGCAATTTGCGTTATGATGCCAATAACATATTAATAACTTTTGCTTAAATTCTTGTGGCCTTGCCACCGTTTAGCCCTCAAAGGAATGTTTCAAAGGAATGAGTAATACTCCCTCGACAGACAAAGTCGTGCCAAAGGTGTTGATCATCTACGCGCACCCAGAGCCGCAAACCTCTATTGCTAACCAGATGATGGTTAAGAAGGTAGAGTCGCTCGGTCATGTCAAAGTTCATGATCTCTACGCCATCTACCCAGACTTCTTTATCGATGTGCCTTATGAGCATGAATTGCTCCTTCAATACGATGTGATCGTGTTTCAACATCCTCTGTTTATGTATTCCTGCCCTTCACTGTTAAAAGAGTGGTTTGATCGCGTGTTAGGCAAGGGTTTTGCGTTTGGTGAGCAAAGTGCGCTTAAAGGCAAACACTGGCGCAGTGTGATTACTACCGGTGGTAAAGAAGAGGCGTTTGGTGCCGCAGGCTATAATAAATATCCATTACAAGAGATCTTGCAACCATTCGAGCTCACCGCTGCTTTGTGTCAAATGAACTGGATATCCCCTTTGGTTTTACACTGGGCACGAAATGTCACCGATATGACGCGTTACCAACACGCCGAAGCGTATCGAAATTGGTTGCGAGACCCGCTACAAGATATAGGAGCAGATGATGGCTCTGACTAATGATTTTCTACAAAGTAGCGTTATATTTTTAGCGGCTGCTGTGGTTGCGGTTCCTATCGCACAGCGCGCCGGTTTGGGTTCAGTACTCGGTTACCTATTGGCAGGTGTGGCAATTGGCCCATGGGGACTTGGCCTAATCAGTGATGTAGAGGCGATTCTGCACTTCTCCGAATTCGGTGTGGTACTGCTGCTCTTCCTGATTGGTCTCGAACTTAACCCGAAAAAATTGTGGCAGATGCGAGCCCCCATTCTCGGATTGGGCGGCGCGCAAGTGCTGATCACCACTCTGATTATTACCGCCATCGCCTGTCTGTTCGGATTAACTTGGCAAACCAGCCTAGTAATAGGTATGGGTTTAGCGCTGTCTTCCACCGCGATTGCCTTGCGTGTTATTGAAGAACGAGAGCTCGGCGGTAAAGAAGCCGGGCAGTCAGGCTTTGCAGTACTACTTTTCCAAGATATCGCCGTTATTCCAATGTTGGCAATGTTGCCTTTGCTTGCGGGTAATACCGGTGGTAGCTGGGCAGACATGTTATGGATGTTGGGTGGTGTGATTGGTCTGCTGGTCGGTGGTCACTTCTTGTTGAGACCACTGTTCCGATACGTAGTGATGAGTGGTGTGCGTGAGTTATTCACCGTCGCAGCGCTGTTACTTGTGATTGGTATTGCCGTGATCATGCAACAGATTGGCTTATCGATGGCATTAGGTACCTTCCTAGCGGGCGTACTTCTGGCTGAAAGTGAATACCGACACGAACTTGAAATCGCGATTGACCCATTCAAAGGATTGTTGCTCGGCCTGTTCTTCATCTCGGTTGGTATGGCGGTAAACCTAGGTTTACTAGCTGAAAGCCCATTCGCGATACTGATAGCTGTATTGGCCCTCGTGGTGTTGAAAGGTTTAGTGCTGTACGCGCTAGCTCGTATCTTTGGAACGCAGGCAAAAGCACGTAGCCGCATGGCGATGATTCTCAGCCAAGGTGGTGAGTTCGCTTTCGTTATTTTTACTGCGGCGAGTGCTCAAGGCATCTTAAGTGGCGAACAAGTGTCTTTCTTACTGGTAGTAGTGAGCCTGTCTATGGTGACCACGCCATTGATGCTTAAGCTGCAAGACCGATTCTTTGCTCGTCAACTGAACCAAATCAGCGAAAGTGCGATGTCTTCGGATGTGGTCGATCGTAGCCCTCGAGTGATCATTGCGGGCTTTGGTCGTTTTGGTCAGATCATTGGTCGCTTGATGTATGCCAATAAGATTCGCATCACCGTTCTGGAGAGTGATGCCAGCCAAATCCATATCCTTAGAAAGTTTGGCTACAAGGTATTTTACGGAGACTCGACTCACCTCGAGCTGTTACGCGCAGCTGGTGCTGATAAAGCAGAGGCGATTGTGTTGTGTACTGACTCTCCCGATGAAATCATGAAAACCGTCGATTTATGTAAGCAGCACTTCCCACGCTTAAAGATCTTAGCGCGTGCTCGAAGCCGTGTTGAAGCGTATCAATTACTTAACCACGGTGTGAGTAACTACTCTCGTGAAACCTTCCTTGGGGCACTGGATTTAGGTCGTCAAACATTGACTGAACTTGGCATGCATCCATATAAAGCGAAGCGAGCAGAAGCACACTTTAGAAAGTTGGATAATGGTATGCTGAAAGAGTTGCTGCCTCAGCATAACGAAGATGCCGAGTTAGCCCAAAGAGCGAAAGAGGCTCGTAAAGAGCTTGAAGAGATCTTTGGACACGAGATGGAAAACGATCACCAATCTCGAAACTATTGGCAGTAGCTTGAAGTGATAACTCATGCTTGAGCTTAGAAATGAAGCTTGAGCATAGAAATAACAGACTAAAGAACCAATCTAATAATAAACGCGGTCTCTGCTTAACTTCTCAATAAAGTGAGTGGGAAGAACTGCGAATCCAGAGTAGTAAAGGATATGAACGTGAAACAGAAAAAACGCTTTATCGCAGGGGCAAGCTGCCCAAGTTGCAACACTCAAGACACACTCCGTTGGTGGATTGAAAACAATATCGAGCTGGTGGAATGTGTCGATTGTGACTTCACAGAACAGCGTAAACCGAAAACTGTAGAGAAATCTGAACACGCGAATCAAGAAATGATCGGTATTTTTAAGCCAGAATGATTGAGTTTCGTTAATTGATCCCCATAATATCCCGGTACAGAATTTTTCCTAAGCTCAACTGTTCGAGCTTAGTCCAAACCTCCTTGGAGCTCTCATGAAAATTGAAAAGAACGTAGTAGTTAGTGTTGCATATCAAGTGAAACTTGAAGATGGCGTAGTAGTTGACCAATCCACTGCAGAAGCTCCACTAGATTACCTTCACGGTCACAACAACCTAATTACAGGTCTTGAAAAAGAGCTTGAAGGCAAAGTAGCTGGCGACAAGTTCTCTGCAACTGTTACTCCAGAAGACGCATACGGCGAACACAATGACGCACTAGTTCAACGTGTTCCTGCTGACGTATTCCAAGGTGTTGAGCAAATCGAAGTTGGCATGCGTTTCCTAGCGGATACTGACCAAGGTCCAATCCCAGTTGAAGTTACTGAAGTAGATGGCGACGAAGTTGTTGTTGACGGTAACCACATGCTAGCTGGCCAAACTTTAACGTTTGATGTTGAAGTTGTAGCGGTTCGTGAAGCGACTGAAGAAGAAGTTCAACACGGTCACGTACACCAAGAAGGCGGCTGTGGCGGTCACGACCACGATCATGACCACGAAGGCGGTTGCTGTGGTGGCGAAGGCCATGACCACGGTGAAGAGAAAAAAGACGGCTGCTGCGGCGGCGGTAGCTGTGGTTCTCACTAATACCGAATTAACGGTTTAGTTTAAGAATCTTGAAAGCCTCCCTTGTGGAGGCTTTTTGCGTTTAAGAGCCTCGCTTTTTGACCTCGCTTTTCTCTACCAAACTAAGTGTCCGCAAATCTAAGCATTCGTAAAAGTTTGGTTTTCGTTATCAGACATCGAACCATGGATGTGGTATTGATAGCACAACATTATAAGACGACGTCAGTGGAGAGTTTGTATGTCACAGCCTTTTTCAATTGCCATTCATGGTGGTGCAGGAACTATCTTGCGCGAGCAAATGAGCGATGAATTAAAAGCGGGTATTACCGAGGCTTTGGAAAAATCGGTTTTGGCTGGTTATCAAATATTGCAATCGGGTGGTGATGCTCTGGATGCGGTAGTAGCATCGGTTAAGGTGATGGAAGACAGCCCACACTTTAATGCCGGTAAGGGCTCTGTTTTAACGCATGATGAATTTGTTGAGATGGACGCTTCTGTGATGCATGGCCGCGAAATGGATGCAGGTGCTATTGCAGGCGTTCGCCATATCAAAAATCCAATTGAACTTGCGCGTGATGTGATGCTGAAAAGCGACCATGTGTTGTTGATTGGTGAAGGTGCCGAGAAGTTTGCGTTTGAGCATGATTACACCTTCACCGAGCAAGACTACTTCTTTACTGAGCGTCGCTATGACCAACTTCAGTCGATGAAAGAGAAAGGCATCTTTGCTCTGTCTGAAGCGAAATATGATGAACAGCAAGCTGAGAAATACCCTGACGACAAAAAGTACGGCACGGTCGGTGCTGTCGCATTAGACCAAACGGGTAACTTAGCAGCAGCAACCAGTACCGGTGGCGTGACCAATAAGAAATACGGTCGCGTGGGTGATTCTCCGATTATTGGGGCGGGAACCATCGCTGAAAATGGCAACGTTGCCGTCTCAACAACCGGGATGGGTGAGTTCTTCTTACGTAAAATGGTCGCAAGTGATGTCGCGGCACGAATGCGTTATCTGAAAGAAGATGTGCACACCGCTTGTGAAACGATCATTCAAGGTGAATTGAAAACCATGGGTGGAGAAGGTGGCTTGATCGCTATCGATGGCCAAGGCGATATTCATTTTGGTATGAACAGCTCAGGAATGTATCGTGCAAGTGTTGATACTCAAGGTCGTGTTGAAGTGAAGATTTATGCCGATGATTAAGTTTCTATCGGCTTAATTGGCTTTAGCTTATTCACTGAGATGGAATAAACAAAAGGGCGACAGATAAGTATCTGTCGCCCTTTTGTTTTTTATGTCCCGTCCTGAAATGTATTTATACATTGAAGGCGAGAGACTAACGATATGGTCGCTAGAATCAATTCGTTATTTTGAACCGCACTTAATAGTGTGGAGGTGGCGTCTCTTCTGATGCGTCAGCTAGATTAGAGCCATCCATATTTTTCACTTTGCCAACCACGAATTTCATCTGGTCTTGCATTCTCGTGATCAACATTTGTTGTTGGCTAAGCGCTTCATTGAGTTCTTCAATGGTTTGTTCTTGGAAAGCTAACTGACACTCTAGGTCATTTACGCGGCTTTCTAGTTGTTCAACTCGCTTTTCTGTCATCGTTCTTAATCCACATTCCAAGCTTGGGCAATGCCCGCAGAGGTGCCCGATATCACACGGTTCTTATCATCAAAGGCTGCATCATACACTACCGCACGAGGAGGGCGAGCATCTTTTAGTGGCTCAGCATCGTGGCGAGAAATTCGTTTGCCATCCTGAGTATTCCACACACTCACTTGGCTGGATGGCGTGCCCGTCACCAACATGCTGCCGTCATCAGAAAAACGAGCACTCGAGAAAATCAACTGTCGAGACCAGCTCTGTAGTTGTGCTTGAGGTTCACCCGTTTCAAGATCCCAAATCATCGCTTGATTGCCGCCGTCAGAAGTAAAAGCCAGCTCGCCATCGCGTTGTAGCGCGACTCGTACTACTCTTTGTTCATGCTCAAAGGTGCGCAATACCAAGCCCGACTCGGTATCCCAAAGGTAGGCTTTGTAGTCGTTACCACCGGATAAGGCGTAGCGTCCATTGGATGAAAGGGACACAGAATTCACTTTTTCTCGGTGAGCGAGGAACTCCAGACGGCGTCCGGTGACTAAGTCCACATAGATGGCTTTGCCATTAGAAAGGCCAAGCAGTACTTTTTCACCATTGCTAGAGATATCGACATCGCGAATCAAGCCGTCGGAGATAGACCATAGCCCTTGTGCTTGAGTCCAAGATAAGTCCCAAACGGCGAAGTTCATCTGGCTCGCGGTAATGGCAAAACGGCCATTGTCCGAGATACGGATACGCGATACTTGGTTTTCTAACTGATCTTGTGGGCCAAGCTGAGCCAACTCTTGGTCTTCGGCGAGGTCCCAAAGGAGCAGTTGCTTTTGCTGAGAGTAGAGCAGGGCGAAGCGTCCATCTCTGCTGAGTGCAAAGCTGGTGGCACCATTGGGCTCAATTTCCCAACGCTGCTCATCATCTTGGAAGAAAAAGCAACCATTTAACAAGGTGATGACAATTGTACATAGCAATGAGTGGAAAAATATTCGCATCACATCTAATAATCCGGTTTGTGTCGAAAGACATATGACTAGTATATTGTTATAACTAACGTATTCACACCAATCTAATCATTAGATTTGTGCACAATAACCAATGGCTTGGCCATTAATTGGAGAATTCAATGAAATCAGTTTTAAAAGTATCACTGCTTGCCGCAACGGTTATGCTAGCAGTTGGTTGTCAGAAAGAAGAACCAAAGGCAGAAGCTCCACAGGTAGAAGAAGTTAAAGTTGAAGCAGTAAACTTTAAAACAGAAGATGACAAAGCGGCTTACGCAATCGGTGTATCTTTCGCTAACTACCTAAGCACAAGCATTGATAAGCCAAGCGAGCTAGGTATCAACCTAGACAAAGATATGGTTCTTCAAGGTATCGAAGACGTATTCGCAGAGAAAACAGCACTTAACGAAGAAGAAACTCGCGCAGCTCTTGAAGCTCTAGACAAGCGTGTTGCTGAAACGATGCAAGCACAAGCGGCAGAAAAATCTGCAGAAGTGAAGAAAGCCGGTGATGACTTCCGCGCTGAGTTCGCTAAAACTGAAGGCGTTAAGCAAACTGAATCTGGTCTACTTTACCAAGTAATGACTGCTGGTGAAGGTGCTTCTCCAAAAGACACTGATACGGTTCAAGTACACTACAAAGGTACGCTAACAGACGGTACTCAGTTCGACAGCTCTTACGATCGTGGCGAACCAGCAACATTCCCACTAAACCGCGTAATCCCAGGCTGGACTGAAGGCGTACAACTAATGCAAGTTGGTTCTAAGTACAAGTTCGTTATCCCGCCAGAGCTTGCATACGGTGAGCAAGACACACCGACTATCCCTGCTAACTCAACGCTAGTATTCGAAGTAGAACTACTAAACATCGATAACGCTGAAGCAGCTCCTGCACAGTAATATCGGTTAAAAGCCTCGTACTAAAATACGTGATTGAATAAAAAGCCTAACTTTGAGTTAGGCTTTTTTTATGATTTGAAGATGAGTATTTGATTTTTAAACTTGTTCTAAATCACTAGTTGCAATGTTAGCTAGGTGTGCAATTAAAATTTTCTGATAAACTTACATAAATTTGTTGATTTTTCACACGAAGGTAAGGAATAAGTGACTACTACAGAAACAGTCAATGCAGATGTGTTACTTGAAATGGAATCAGTCCACGTTATGCCATTCAGTGAACACGATAAAATCATTCTAAGATCTTATGAGGCCGTTGTTGACGGTATTGCGAGCCTTATTGGTCCGTTTTGTGAAATCGTTTTGCACTCTTTAGAAGACCTCAATACTTCTGCGATTAAAATTGCCAACGGCGAAAATACAGGTCGTCAGGTTGGTTCGCCGATCACCGATCTTGCATTGAAGATGCTAAAAGATATTGAAGGTTCTAAGCGTAACTTCTCACGTTCATACTTCACTCGCGCTAAAGGCGGAGTGTTGATGAAGTCGATCACGGTTGCTATCCGCAACGGTGAAGACCGAGTGATTGGCCTACTGTGTATTAACGTGAATCTAGACGCGCCATTCTCACAAGTACTGCAATCGTTCATGCCTACGCAAGACGCAGACGAAGCCGCATCATCGGTTAACTTCGCTAGTGACGTTGAAGAACTTGTCGACCAAACGGTTGAACGCACTATTGAAGAAATTAACGCTGACAAATCGGTATCGAACAATACTAAGAACCGTCAGATCGTGATGGAGCTGTACGACAAAGGTATCTTCGATATTAAAGACGCAATCAACCGCGTTGCTGAGCGACTGAACATCTCTAAGCACACCGTGTACCTATACATCCGCCAACGTAAAACAGAGGATGAAGAGGGTTGCTAAGCTATACACTCCTAGTGAATGGGCCAGTCTATGGCTCACAGTCAGCAAGAAGTGCCTACCAGTTTGCCGTGGCTCTGATTAAACAGGGCCACAAACTTCACAGTGTGTTCTTCTATCAAGATGGCGTGAGTAACGGCTCAGACCTTACCGTACCGGCTAACGATGAATTTGACTTAGCTTCTGCTTGGCAAAAGCTGGCTGATGAACACGATGTTAGCCTTGAAACCTGTGTGGCAGCAGCGCTAAGACGCGGAGTGATTAGCTCTGAAGAAGCAGAGCAACATCAATTAAGTGCCTCTAACCTAGCCACGGGATTTACTCAGGCCGGATTAGGGAGCTTATCAGAAGCGCTACTAACGCAAGATAGGGTTGTGCAGTTTTGAGAAAGTTAGCCTTTATATTTAACAGTTTTCCTCATACGACCGCTGCGGGTAGAGAAGGGTTAGACGCATTACTTGCTGCGTCCGCCTACAGTGAAGACATCGCCGTGTTCTTTGTTGGCGATGGCGTGACACAGCTTCTCAAAGCGCAGCAGCCCGACGAAACACTATCGCGTGACTACATCTCCGCATTCAAACTTATGGACCTGTACGACATCGAACAGGTGTATGTGTGTCAGCGTAGTCTGAGTCAGTTTGGTCTTTCAGCAGACAACCTGCTGATCGATGTGACCACCGTTGAAGCCGGCGAGTTAACGCAGAAGTTAGCTCAGTGCCAACAGATACTGACTTTCTAGGGGACGCTATGCTTCATATCGTAAAATCAGTCGACAAACTTAAACTCGCATTGACCTATTCTCAGCCACAAGATCAGTATCTTTTGGTGGAAGATGCGGTGTACGTTTGCCTTCCAAATCATGAGTTATTCACTCAAATCTGCGCAGTAGAGCAGGTGTCGGTGTTAAAACCAGATCTAGATAGCCGAGGTTTACAACTACTTGTCTCAAGTACCATTGATCAAGTTGACTTCGATGGCTTCGTTAAACTGACGGTTTTGAACGACAAATCAGTGACTTGGTAAGCGTGTTCTATCAGTTTGGTTAAAATTAGACCATCCTGAGCTCTAGACGGCTAAAAAAGATCTGTATATTTCTTGACACACCTCCCACTGCTGAATAGAATTTTGCGTCCCTAATTACGACTTGTGATTAGGGATAGATTTTTCACAAAGCTTACTTTCAAGTAAATTTCAGGAGCTAGTTAATGGCAACTATTAACCAGTTGGTTCGCAAACCTCGTGTAAAGCAAGTTGTTAAAAGCAACGTGCCTGCACTAGAAGCGTGCCCACAAAAACGTGGTGTATGTACTCGTGTTTACACTACTACACCTAAAAAACCTAACTCGGCACTACGTAAAGTATGTCGTGTACGTCTAACTAACGGTTTCGAAGTAACTTCGTACATCGGCGGTGAAGGCCACAACCTACAAGAGCACAGTGTTGTACTAATCCGTGGCGGTCGTGTAAAAGACCTTCCGGGTGTTCGTTACCACACTGTTCGCGGCGCACTTGACTGTGCTGGCGTTAACGACCGTAAACAAGGTCGTTCTAAGTACGGTGTGAAACGTCCTAAGTCTTAATGCATTTTCTTTTTTAAAAGAAAGCGTTAAGTAAGGCCAAACACTATTTTATTTATTATTCTGAAAAGTTTTGGAAAAAACCTGAAGAAGACAACGGAGAATATCCATGCCACGTCGTCGCGTAATAGGTCAGCGTAAGATCCTTCCAGATCCTAAGTTCAAATCTGAATTGCTGGCAAAATTCGTTAACATCCTTATGGTTGACGGAAAGAAATCTACTGCAGAAAAAATCGTTTACACTGCACTAGATTCAATGGCTGAGAAGTCTGGTAAAGACCACTTAGCTGTATTTGAAGAAGCTCTTGAAAATGTTCGCCCAGCGGTAGAAGTTAAATCTCGCCGTGTAGGTGGTTCAACTTACCAAGTACCTGTAGAAGTTCGTCCGGTTCGCCGTAACGCTCTTGCTATGCGTTGGGTAGTTGAAGCTGCGCGTAAGCGTGGTGAAAAATCTATGGCTCAACGCCTAGCTGCTGAAATGCTAGACGCGTCTGAGAACAAAGGTACTGCGGTTAAGAAACGTGAAGACGTTCACCGCATGGCTGACGCAAACAAAGCGTTCGCACATTACCGTTGGTAATACCTTTTTAGTGCTGCAAGGTTCCTTGCAGCACTTCTTTAGTTCCTATGCTTATGCTAGGAACTATTGCTATTTCTAGGGCAAGCAATTTTTAGCGAAGCATCGCTTTTAACGCCTAATCTAGACATAGCAATAGTCCCTAAGTCTCTAATAAGAGGATTCAACCGTGGCTCGTAAAACTCCTATAGAGCAATACCGTAATATCGGTATCGTTGCTCACGTAGATGCAGGTAAAACAACCACAAGTGAACGTATTCTGTTCTATACCGGTCTTTCTCATAAAATCGGCGAAGTTCACGATGGTGCAGCAACCATGGACTGGATGGAGCAAGAGCAAGAGCGCGGTATTACGATCACTTCAGCAGCAACCACTACGTTTTGGCGTGGTATGGAAGCTCAGTTCTCGGACCACCGTATCAACATCATCGACACTCCTGGACACGTTGACTTCACTATCGAAGTAGAACGTTCTCTGCGTGTACTTGATGGTGCAGTTGTTGTGTTCTGTGGCTCATCTGGTGTTGAACCTCAGTCAGAGACAGTATGGCGTCAAGCTGATAAGTACCACGTTCCACGTATGGTTTTCGTTAACAAAATGGACCGTACAGGCGCAGACTTCTTGCGCGTAGTTGAACAGATCAAGGATCGCTTAGGCGCAACTCCTGTTCCAATTCAACTGAACATTGGTGCTGAAGAAAACTTCCAGGGTGTTGTCGATCTTATCAAGATGAAGGCAATCAACTGGAACGAAGCTGACCAAGGCATGACTTTCACGTACGAAGATATTCCTGCAGACATGCAAGAATTGGCTGAAGAATATCGTACAGAACTTGTTGAAGCTGCTGCAGAAGCAAATGAAGAGCTGATGGATAAGTACCTTGAAGAAGGTGAACTAACAGAAGCTGAAATCAAACAAGGTCTTCGTACTCGTACCCTTAACAATGAAATCGTACTAGCAACTTGTGGTAGTGCATTCAAAAACAAAGGCGTACAAGCTGTTCTAGATGCAGTAGTTGATTTCCTTCCTTCTCCAGTCGATGTTCCTGCAATTAAAGGTATCGATGAAGACGAGAATGAAGCAGAGCGTCACGCGGACGACAAAGAACCGTTCTCAGCGCTAGCATTCAAGATCGCAACAGACCCATTCGTTGGTACTTTAACTTTCATCCGTGTTTACTCTGGTGTTGTTGAAAGCGGTAAAACAGCTTACAACTCTGTGAAGAAACAACGTGAACGCTTAGGTCGCATTGTTCAAATGCACTCAAACAAGCGTGAAGAAGTAAAAGAAGTACGAGCAGGTGACATCGCAGCCATCATTGGTCTGAAAGATGTGACTACTGGTGAAACCCTTTGTGACCAGAACCATAAGATTGTTCTTGAGCGCATGGAGTTCCCAGACCCAGTTATTCAGATCGTTGTAGAGCCAAGCTCTCAAGCTGATCAAGATAAAATGACTATCGCTCTAGGTAAACTAGCAGCGGAAGACCCATCGTTCCGCGTTGATATGGATGCGGAAACTGGCCAGACTCTGATTTCTGGTATGGGTGAACTACACTTAGATATCATCGTTGACCGTATGAAGCGCGAATTTAGCGTGAACTGCAACGTTGGTAACCCGCAAGTGGCTTACCGTGAGACTATTCGTGGTACAGCGAAAGCGGAAGGTAAATTTATCCGTGAACATGGTGGTAAAGGTCAGTACGGTCACGTATGGCTGAAACTGGAACCATCAGAAGCTGGCGAAGGCTTTGTGTTTGTGGATGAAATTGCCAATGGTATCGTACCGAAAGAGTTTATCGCTTCAGTTGCTAAAGGCGTTGAAGAGCAGATGAACAATGGTGTGCTTGCTGGCTATCCAGTTTTGGATATCAAAGCTACACTATATGATGGTTCTTACCATGAAACAGATTCAAGTGAGATGGCGTTTACAATCGCTGCCTCTATGGCTTTCAGAACGGGTGCACTTGAAGCGCAACCGGTTCTGCTTGAGCCTATGATGAAAGTTGAAGTAACTACTCCAGAAGACTGGATGGGTGACGTTGTTGGCGATATTAACCGTCGTCGCGGCATCATCGAAGGTATGGACGAGGGGACAGCTGGCCTGAAGATAATTCGTGCACAAGTTCCGTTGTCTGTCATGTTCGGTTACGCAACTGATTTACGTTCTGCGACACAAGGTCGTGCTTCTTACTCTATGGAGTTTAGTGAGTACGCTGAAGTGCCTAACAATGTTGCAAAAGCAATCATTGCAGAGCGTGGTTAAACAAAAGGAAGGCATTTTTTTTCATTTTTTGAAAGAACAATGCGTCCAAATATTGCGCTAACGAGAGTTGGCGCATAAAATAGCAATTTCTGGCGCGTCTCGCTCAATAATGAACGTGGCGAATCATAACTAGGAAGGAACACGATTGTGTCTAAAGAAAAATTTGAACGTACGAAACCGCACGTAAACGTTGGTACTATCGGCCACGTTGACCACGGTAAAACAACTCTAACTGCTGCTATCTGTACTACTCTTGCAAAAGTATACGGCGGTGTTGCTAAAGATTTCGCATCTATCGATAACGCTCCAGAAGAGCGTGAGCGCGGTATCACAATCGCAACTTCTCACGTTGAGTACGACACTCCAGCACGTCACTACGCACACGTAGACTGTCCAGGACACGCGGATTATGTTAAAAACATGATCACTGGTGC
>NZ_CADDIS010000009.1:0-129517 GCF_902751245.1 Vibrio sp. Vb339
GTAGAGAGGTTAGACATTCCAAATCTACTGAAGCGTGAGTTTTCTGTGAGTACTCCGAATCGTGTTTGGTGTGGCGATATTACTTATATTTGGTCAGGTTCGAAGTGGACCTATTTAGCGGTAGTGCTTGACCTATTTAGCCGACGCGTTGTGGGGTGGTCTTTATCCGATAAGCCCGATACCGAATTAGTCTCTAAAGCTTTGGACATGGCCTGGGAGCAACGAGGATGTCCGAAGAACGTAATGTTCCATTCAGATCAAGGTTGCCAATATAGCAGCCGCAACTATCGCCAAAGACTTTGGCGATATCGTATAACTCAAAGCATGAGCCGTCGTGGTAATTGTTGGGACAACGCTCCCATGGAGCGGCTATTTAGAAGCTTGAAAACCGAGTGGATACCAGCAACAGGTTACCTGACACAAGCTCAAGCTAAGAAAGACATCAGCCATTACCTGATGAGTTACTACAATCGGCAACGGCCTCATCAAACAAATGATGGGCTGTCGCCAGTGAATGCCGAAAATCGGCTTAAGTCAGTGTCCGGAATTTGTTGACCACTACAAAACAAGTTTCACAGCATTCTCATTCTTCGTCAGCTCGATACATAAAATAAACCGAGCCAGAAATTCAAATTTTATTGAAATCTTCAGCCATATGATCTGCTTTAGCAATCACACCTAGAAAGCCATTCAGTTTTGATAAGTAGCTATCAGCATTACACAGTTTTCAACCAGATTAATGAAATACCCACCAAGAGTTGTAGATTGACCTGTCTTTACACCAACCTCAAATCTGGTATTCATATAAAGAGAATATTTGACAGCCTCTATCACTCCGACTCTCCCAGTCAATTTAACGGCTTTTACTGCAAATTTAGGAGTGTAAATAACACGTTTCTTCTTATTCGTCATAGTTCATCTCATTAGTGGTTACACTCACTTAACTCAAAGGCCTAAACTGTTGTACGGAGACGTCATAGCTTGTACTGAAAAACTTGTACCCCTCCCAAATTTTTCAGTATATTAACGTGTTTTCCACATGCGAGTTAAAGCCACTTATAATTCGAAGAACGGGCTTTCTCTTTCAAGGACGAAGCATTACTGCCGATGTGCAAATCAATTTTCTGTTTAAGATGCTCTTTTGCAACCTTAATCTAGAATTATCATATACCTCTGAAAGGTGCATGAATCGATAATCCACCATTTAGAGTAAAATTCGCTTAAATTCGTCGAAAAAAACTCCAAATGGAGAAAACTAAAGCTTTGTGATCGTTATCTGCTTGGCTCACATGAAGTAAGCAGCCAAGATAAGTCATTAGTGAAGCATTGATTATATTGAGTTACTTGAGGTAGAACATGCATTAAAAGCCTAAATTTCTTGATTTCGGCAACTTGAGGGAAAAACGATAAACATCGTAAACATTATCAAAAAAATGAATGTTTACCTCAATTTTCCTAGCTAACTACGGATTGACTTAGAGACGATAATAATGCGAAAGAGCAGTGAGTATCATCACGGAAATTTACGAGAAGCGTTGATCAACAAAGCTGTTGAACTAATTACTGAAAAAGGCATTGAATCGACGAGTTTGCGATCTATTGCTCGAGAACTTGGAGTAACGCATACCGCGCCAATGAGACACTTCAAGTCCAAAGGAGACATGCTTGCAGCCATTGCTAAGGATGGACTTAAAAGTATGTTTGAAAGCGCTTCCAAAAATTCAGGTGATGTAAATATGTCATCTCTCGAAAAATTGAAGATATGCGCAATTAGTCATATTGAATGGGCAAAACAAAATCGAGCTCATCATTTACTGATAAGAAACCCTGATGTAGTTCGACATATAGATAAAACTGATCTCGAGTTTTTTCAATTAGCGTTAGGGTACTCAGGTCTAATTAAAAAACTGATCAACGAAGCCAAAGAAGATGGCTGGAACAAAGATAGAAGCACCGAATGTATTTACATGGAATGTACGTCCTTTGTTCTTGGTTTAACGTTGATGGCAACCGATCCATTGCATCAAATAGCACTAGAAAATAAGAATAAACTTGATGAAAATATCAAAGAAGTTCTAGACAGTTTCTTTAGCTAACAACCTTCGTGAAACCAAGAACTGTAGTTGACCCGATCTAGTGAACACCTTCAATTGTAATTGGAGGTGATTATGCCAGGTTATAAATCAGGTAAAAAAACTCAACAATATCTTACGGAATTTAAGGGAACTGCTGTCCGACTTTCGCTTCGAGAAGGAGCTACAGTTAAAAGCGTGGCGCTATCATTAGATATCCACCCTTATATGCTTTCTAAATGGCGAAAGGACTATAGAGAAGGGGTTATTATGGAAGATAAACGTAAGAAAAGGACTAAGTTCCCGAGCCAGAAAACTGAGTCTAGTCGGATTGCAGAACTTGAACGTCAGAACGAACAACTTAAGCTCGAGAATGACTTGCTAAAAAAGTGGCAACGATTCGTTGCCCAAGAAAATCGACAAAATTCCGATTCATAGCCCATTACAAAACGCGTTATTCCATTGTATTGATGTGCCGTTTTCTATCTGTTTCTAAGTCGGGTTATTAGAGAACCAAGCCGCTACGATCAAGAAGAGCAGGCTTTGAAGAAGCGTATAATTAAAGTGTTTACCCAGAGTCGAGAGACTTACGGCAGCCCACGAGTTCATGCAGAACTGAGGCGCCAAGGAGTTTTGGTTAGCCGCAAGCGTGTGGCTCGGATCATGAGAGAGCAAGGGCTAAGAGCGCGAAGTTATCGCATTTACATGAAAATGGCCAAGCTACATCGGTTCTATCAATCGATTAAGAATACTAAAAAAGACACACCAAAACCAACGGCAGTTAATCAACAATGGTCTGGAGTTCTAACGTATATAAAGCAAGGTAAACGTTGGATGTATCTAGCCGTCGTTATCGACCTTTACTCGCGTAAAATCGTCGGTTGGGCGCTTGGTAGTAAGAAGAGTACACAGCTAACGATGAGTTCGTTGAGAATGGCCATTAGAAATCGAAAGCCACAAGAACGCTTATTGTTTCATACCGACAGAGGCTCTGAATATCGAGCCCATGAAGTTCAAGCTTTATTATCAAAAAATGGAATTGTCCCAAATATGAATCGTCCAGGTCATTGCACTGATAATGCGGAGGTGGAGTCGTTCTTCCATACGCTCAAAGGCGACATAATTAGGAAAAATAGTTTTAAAAGTGAGAAGCAGCTTAGAGATAAACTTGCCGGTTATATCCAGCATTTTTATAACCGTTATAGACTGCACTCAAGTCTTGGATATCGAACCCCGCATGAACATGAAGTAGCGACGGGTTAAAGATAATAGGGTGTCCATTTTATCGGGTGAAGATCAGAACTAACCGTTTTTCTATAGAAACAATTTGCGTTTCGTGCTTCAGTACTCATAAGAGCAGATTCAATGTTTTCTTCCGTGAAAACATACCCTAACTTTTGGCGCAATACATGATGGTTAACGCCTTTAATTTAGATCGGAAGACCTTTACCAAAAACGGACCACAATCCCCCCCCGTGATGTTCATACCTACACAATCACCATTAGTCCACACCAAGCAAGAGTGAAATAAAAATACCCCTTAAACGTTAAAGTTATATCATTTAATAATGATTAGTTATAGATACATCAAACAAAACTTGAACCGCATTTCAATAACTGATATCGTTCTCGAATAATAAGTAACTAGTGACTATATTTACGATAAAACCATTGAGGAAGAACACATAAAAAACACTTTAGCTTCCATTCATCACCTACTCGCTTTGCTCATGATGTCATTAATGCATGAAAAGTAAGTAACATATTACTTATTTAAAGCAACTACTAACTATTAGCCTATAGAAGCAACATTATGAAAAATTCAAGATCAAATTGCTTTTTCATAGAAAACCTTGTTCTTTCTCAAGGATGGGAAACGAAAATAAAAAGGAAAAAAGGCAAAACAAAAAACGAAGCCGTAGATGCATTTGTCGCTAAGCTAGATAAATCTAGAATCACCGTAACACATCAAAAACGAGGAAGAAGACAAACACTTTTACTCGAATATTCATGCGGCAAGACTAAACAAGTATTCATCAAAGCAAAAATATCCGATTACTGGCAATTATCGATTCGACGTTCCGAACTTGACAAAAGTAATAGAAGAAAAAATGAACTATGGGTATTTGTTGATATAAAAGGGCTCGAGCCAAAATTTTACATAGTTCCTTCAGCATGGGCAAAAGAAAACATGGAAAACCATTATATCAAACATATGCAGCGCTTCGACACACAGCAAAAATCAGCTAACGACCTTGTACATCAAGCAATTTCATCGAAAAGACTAGAAGAATGGTTGAATCGTTGGGATCTATTAGCCTAAGAGTATCAACCATCATTGTTACTATAGCTGCTGTGTTATTTTCAAGTGCCGGTAGGTTTACCCTTAAATTGATAATCTAATGCTGCTTGTACTGACGACGAGTTCCTTATGCATGGTGTCCATAAAAACAAATGAAAACACTCACTTTAAAGTAACACTATCTATCTGAAAATTATGAAAATAATATTACTTGTTAGTTTATTTAGTATTCCAGCACTAGCCGCAACGGGCTCCCCTCAGGTTTTTATTGGCGTAAAGGGCGGATACCAATGGGCTCTAGACGATAGTTACAATCACTCAAATCCAGAGGGCACAATCTTAGGTCTATATAGTGGATTACAATTCACTCCGTCTTGGAGTTGGGATATAGGTTATCAACATCACGACGAATTAAAGGCAGGCGTCACATCGGTTAATGTTAAAAGTTGGTTGATTGAAAGTGCTCTCCGTTACGATTGGTACCTACAAGATAATCTAAGCTTGTACGGTCGACTTGGTACTGCTTATTGGGACATGGAAAAAACGCAATTTTCTTCAAATAATAGCGAAGCCACTGGCTTTTCTCCTCTCGGTGAAGTGGGGATTAACTATAACTTTACCCCTAACGTCCAATTATCAACGGGCTATCAATACATTGACAGTATTGGTAAGTCAAATACTGGAAAATATGATAGCAGTGGGTTGTTGCTCAGTCTTACCTATACGTTTGACAGCACAACTCAACCAGCGTTAGTCAAAACAGCGCCAACTCCTATAATTGAAAACAATCCAGTAAAAAAGACAGTCACTACAAAGGCAGCTCCTCAAATGCAGACCTTTTCATTAAAAACTACGGATGAGCTATTTAGTTTTAATGCAACTGAACCCAACCAAGAGTTTCGTGACCAATTAGCAGAGGTCTCTTCAGTATTAAACTCTTACCCACAATCTCAAGCTGTTGTTGTTGGATACACTGACTCAACAGGCTCAGAGCTCTATAATCAAAAACTTTCTGAGCGTCGTGCTCAAGCGGTCGTCAATAAGCTGATTGAATTGGGAGTCGCACCTACACAGCTTGAGTGGCAAGGTAAAGGTGAGTCTCAACCTATTGCGGACAACAATACTGCTAAGGGACGGGCTAAAAATCGTCGAGTTAAGATCACCATCCCTAGTTTTCAATTTAAAGAGTAGGCTGTATTGTTATGGATAAATATTTTAAAACTCTATTTGCAATGGTGATTTTTCCATTATCAATGCTGTTAGCAGGCTGTCATTCAGAAGGAACTTTCAATTCTGAATCTCAGTCACCAGTAGACACAACAGTAGCACCGGTAGACGCAACAGTGATTGAAATCACGGTTACACCGTCACCCGTTTTAGTGTTAGAAGAACATACGCAACAGTTAGTAGCCATGGCTAAATACGATGATGAAAGCGAGACAGACATCAGTGATTCCGTAACGTGGGAGATTGTTGGAGACCCAACAATCGCAGACGTGTCCGCTTCTGGTTTACTAACTGGTAGTATTAAAGGTGAGACCGAACTTACTGCCAGCAAAGGTGGTATCACCAGTGACCAAGTGAATGTGACTGTATGTGACCTCGCTGATTCATGTATTGATACCATCGATACAGGTAACGGTAAGTTATTGACTAACTCACCATCAGTGGCTTACTTAGATAGTATTGGTGGCAGTGCAACAAACGGTACTTATACTAACGGGACTTATACTGAGGATGGGACTTACGGCCCAGACGGTGATTTCTACCAATTCAACTTGAACAATGCACACGCATTGTGTGCTTTGTACAACACCCAAAGTATCGCTGGGCGAACTAATTGGCGCTTAGCAACGAGAGATGAATTAAAAGTGGAGCTATACGATACGCACGGCGAGGTGTTCGATATATATAGCAAGAACGGTTGGCCGACCTACAACTCCTATTGGTCGATGACACCTGTTGGTGGTGGTCATAACTACACCGTTGACCTCGGCCTTGGTAACACCAAAAGCCAAGATGAGCTCCAGCCACTCTACGCATCCTGCACCTCAGAGCCTTAGCCTTACGTTTACTTCATTAGATTAGGGTTGGTTACTGAGAAGCAAACGTACACGGTTGGAGCGCCCAACAACAACGATTGGGCAGTGACATCTGATGGCTCGAATTATTACAACGTGCAATCTCTACAATGATAACGTCAATAGCAAACTACGCATCCTACACCTCAGGAAGTCGTTAATTTAAATTAGTCGGAGCCATTTTTTATTGACGACTTCCTGAGGCTTTTAGACAGTGCTGAAAGTTGATATTGATATTGATATTGATATTGATATTGATATTGATATTTCATTAAGGCTTGAATAAAGAATTTTGCTTTACAAGCGCGTGAGGTCACATTTTTACGTCAATTGAACTTAGTAAGTACACATAACACAAGCAATCCATTTAACTTCATACAAAATACAAAAACAATATAATTTATTATTCTTCCGGTGGGGTCTCATTAAATATGAACAAGTTGGGTTTTAAAAACACATTATTACTATCGGTAAGTGTGTTGATGGTCACATGTTTATTAGTTAGCAATTATTACTCGTATATCCTTCTTAAGGAGCAAACTGTTAAGAGCGTTAATTATCAGTCATCTGCAGCGGCAAAGGTGGAAGCTAATAAGTTAGAAAAATGGTTCGGAAACAAATCTGAGTCTATTAGTGCTCTTTCTAAGCAATATAAGCCAAATCAACCCGAACAAGATTATGTATCATTGGCTGAATATACAAAGGACATATCTAAATTTTCTGCCGTACTAATTTCACTTGATGATGGCCGTTCTTTTTCAACTATATCTAGTTCTTCATGGAATAATGGCGTCGCAATCGTGGATAAATACGATGCACGTAAAAGACCTTGGTACGCACAAGGTAAAAAAGCTAACGGACAACTTGATATCACAGATGTTTACAAAAGTGCCTCATCCGGAAAAAATTTAGTTTCAATAGTTAAAGCAATCGATAATGGCGTTCTTCTTGGCGATATTGAACTAAGCATTCTAGAAAAAACGGTACAATCAGTTAATTACCCAGGTGCTATTACCGTGATCTTGGATGACAATGGCAATGCATTAGCGTCTTCATCCCATGCTCTCAAAGTCGGAATGACTTTCCGAGACATTAAGTTGCCTGACGTCCATTCAAGAATGCTCGCAGGTGAGCATGAATTTGATTATACGTTAGATGGTATAGATAAAGTTGCATTTATTCATGATATTCCAATGGTTTCCGGGAAAAAATGGTATCTTTTTGTAGGTGTAGATAAATCTGTAGCATACAAGGCAGCCGATGACGCGCTTATTGACACGGCTATCAGTTCTACCATTATGTTAATTATCGCTGTCATTTTATGTATTGCCATCATGAATAAACTTTACGCTCCAATTAATGCTTTAAAAGCTATGGTTCATGATTTAGCGCTAGGCAATGGCGACTTGACAAAACGCTTACCAATTGTCTCGGAAGATGACCTAGGCCAAATATCTCAAGGTATCAATACTTTTATAGCTAATCTTCAAACCATGATGTTACAAGTATCTAGTTCTTATAAGGAAATTTCCGAAAGTGTTATTGAACTTCATACGCTGACACAAAACAGCAGTTGTATTCTTGATGAACACCGCAAAGAAACTGAGCAAATTGTCACCGCTCTTGACGAAATGAGCGCAACATCAACAGATGTTGCTGGTAATACATCTAATGCAGCCCAATTCACGTCACAGACTAGCAATCAGGCCAATGCTTCTCAATATGCGATGGGTTCTACAATCTCCGTTGTAGAACAACTGGTTGCTGAAGTCGAAACGACCTCAACAAGCATCTCAAACCTTGGGCATGATATGACTGAAATCACTAACGTACTTACAGTGATTGGAGAGATTGCTGACCAAACTAACCTTTTGGCACTAAACGCAGCCATCGAAGCTGCAAGAGCAGGAGAACATGGACGTGGATTTGCAGTTGTTGCTGACGAAGTTCGGGCGTTAGCAGCAAGAACTCAAACAAGTACAGCCGAAATTGAAGCCACACTAGGTAAATTAAAAGATGGGGTTTCTGTCGCCGTCGATGCTATGAACCGGACCAAAACAAGTTGTTTAGATACAGCCCAAAAAAGTAATGGTGTAGCGACAGATTTAAACTCAATAAACGAGTCTATTCAGGATATCAATGCTCTAAACATACAAATCGCGGCGGCGGCCGAAGAACAAAGCTCTGTTGCTGATGAAATCACACGCAACATGGCAGCTATTCGTGAGATGGTAGAACAACTTTCTACGGTTGGTGCAAGCACAGACGTCGAGAATGAAAAACTGGTTAACGCAAACAATGAACTCAATAACATTGTAAGTAAATTTAAACTTAACTAACGAATACTCCCCACGGGTATAGCTAAGAGTATCTCTTGCCCGTGGGTAAATAATAGGGGTTTGTACTACATAGGCGGCTTTTGTTGTAACGCTTAGCTTTCTCGTAAAATGATCCGTACCCAAATTTTTAGACACCATTATCTCACCCAGTTATTCCACACACCTACATTGAAGAGTTGAATCATTAAGATAAAGTACGATGTTCGATTGCACTCGACTTTTCGGATCATCTCGCTAAGATTGGTATGGCAAACCATACTAACGCAGGGAACAAAATGCTTCGAGTTGAATGCTGAGTTCGTCATCATTAGCTCTAAACAGCGATTTTTCGCAACCATCCATTTCGTTCACAAGTTTTCCACTAAAACTGTTAATAAATTGCTAATTCACTACTCCACAGCTTCTAGCATCCGAGAATGTGGCGTATCAATAAATGACACACATTGAGCCACTTTCATTCCTAAACCCATAACAACCCCATACACAGTTACAGTTACAGTTTGAACCTATAACTAAACTCCACACTTATGTGTTCTTCATTTTTTGACTCATACAGAGGCTAATTACTTCATTTCAAACCGCACACTCAACATATCTACTTTCAAAAAATCACAGCTATTTTTCTCAAGCTCTTGGTGATAGTCAATATTTTACTAGCGACACTCCCAAAAGCTGTAACTATGATTGAGAAAGTGATTTAGTTCGTTATCTATTATTATCAGCATTTTAAGATAACCTAAATTTTGATTGTAATTTGCAGAAAAGCAGAAAAGCAGAAAAGCAGAAAAGCAGAAAAGCAGAAAAGCAGAAAAGCAATTATTCTACATTTTAAACCATTGCATATGGAAAAATAATACATCAGACACTTACTATAAGACAGTAATGCGTCAAATTTGAGAATCACCGCATTAATATTGCATAATTACGGAATTTATAGAAAATTTAAATAGCAGCATATACTCTCTATTTAGAGAGTATATGCTGAAAAATTTTTATCACTTATCCCAACTGAGTGACAGCTCTGGTTTATGATAACAAGCTGCTGCTTCGTTCAATACGCGTAAATTACGTTTAGCGGTCGGCATATTAAAGGAGTTCTTAAGCTCTTCAGGCAAAATCCCCCCAATATCCTCCCAAAATTCAGCAAGTCGATTAAGCCCCTTAATCGCTGATTGACTGACAGCCACTTTAGATACTCCGAGTACACTGGAAGCCTCTTCAGTCGTATTTCCTTCTAGAATAAGACGGGTACTGGACATCATTGATTCTGTAATTCTTGGCTTCATATCGTCAATCATTTTACTGTACAAATTGACTAAGATTGGGGATTCATGCTCTTTATACACTTTGCGAATTTGGTTAAGTTCTTTGGTGGTAATCTTCATTTATGACTTTCTCGTCTCTAAATTATTTCAATTCTTCATATCTATAGGTACGGTGCAACTGCTATTAAACCTTTTTCCAATAAATAAGAATTTCGGTTCATATTAGGTAGCTACTGATACCTCAACACCGCTCGTAAAAACCATTTTCACTGTTTATTTCTTCGGCAAGAACCAAAGATTATGAGAAATAACATTGCGCATTAATTATGCTCCGCGGAGCATTTCTGTTTCGTTGCTAAAAGAAATAACATCAATGTATCCCTTATCACCTTCGGAAGAAATTCGAATAAAGCGACTCTCTTCATTTATTGTTAGCCCAGCATAAAGGTACCCAGACAAGCGTGAACCTACGGAGTAAAACGCTACTTTTGTAGTTAAATTATTCATAGTAGTTTCTCTTTTGCGTACATTGTTAACCGTGTGTTTTTACAAACACTTATTCAAATAAAAACACCGAAGACAGTGTAAACATTGATATGATATAAATCTTATTTTCCATTTTCCACTTTTAAAAAAATGGTATTTTGGGTTATGCTATAAATCAAAGTGTTACAAAACATGTGCTTTTTTATTTAAACCCGCCAAAAATGAAAAAAACAATCATTTACTCCAACCAATTACCAACACAAAGAGCATTTAACCACAAAAGTCAAACAATCTGGATTAAGCGTCCGTTTTCTTTGTGGAATTATATCGAGAGTACTATTACAACCAACAGCCCTGATTTATCTAAAATTTGACAGCTTTTCTGCATTGATTGACTTAGGGAACAAACACAGACATGACGAGTAAAAACGACATAAAGTTCGTCAGAAACAATGACCTCTTTTAACACTTCAAAAAACTCACTCTCAGCTACTTGCATTCTTAGCAATAACTGTCTCGACGGTCTTTTAAGCTCTCTATCCAAATGTTGCTGTTTTTAATATCGATTTGGCCAGTCACGAACCTACCAGTATTGTTGAAGCGCATAGGCCATTGGCCGAGGCAAATTGCAATAACGACCTCAGCTAGCGGCTTATCATGCCGAAGAACATATCTCGACCTTCAAGGAAGTTATAAGTTTCGCGAACAACACCTTAAACGGTCATTAAAAGATGCTTGCTTTTCAATCGAATCAGGCTGCGTATCATGAAAATTACACTGACTTCTTAACAAGAACTGTAACCTCGAAAAATGCGCGACACTGAGCGCGATAGTTGAATGTGGTACTTGGAGTTCTATTTAACGTTCGTACTTGTTACCGATCTCTTAATTGAAAGGTCATTGTTCAACCGAACTACCAGATAGAAGAGCTTTAGTTGCAGCTAAAGTCTGGGGCTCACCTTACCTGATTAGAGTGCTTATTATCTATACAAAATGTTCAAGAGAAATTCGCAATACGTGACATTTTGATGATGCGTGAGCTTAAGTGGTTAAGGCGGTAGGTGGCGGCTTTTTTAGAGCGTTACCTCCCATATTTCAACTAATCCGTTATATCCTATTTATTAATATAACGGGCAAACTTCTGCTCCAAAGCTTGTTAGGTGCTTCGGTTCACTTGTTTGTTAATTAGATACTGTAGTGGTCAACAAATTCCGGACACTGACTTAAGCCGATTTTCGGCATTCACTGGCGACAGCCCATCATTTGTTTGATGAGGCCGTTGCCGATTGTAGTAACTCATCAGGTAATGGCTGATGTCTTTCTTAGCTTGAGCTTGTGTCAGGTAACCTGTTGCTGGTATCCACTCGGTTTTCAAGCTTCTAAATAGCCGCTCCATGGGAGCGTTGTCCCAACAATTACCACGACGGCTCATGCTTTGAGTTATACGATATCGCCAAAGTCTTTGGCGATAGTTGCGGCTGCTATATTGGCAACCTTGATCTGAATGGAACATTACGTTCTTCGGACATCCTCGTTGCTCCCAGGCCATGTCCAAAGCTTTAGAGACTAATTCGGTATCGGGCTTATCGGATAAAGACCACCCCACAACGCGTCGGCTAAATAGGTCAAGCACTACCGCTAAATAGGTCCACTTCGAACCTGACCAAATATAAGTAATATCGCCACACCAAACACGATTCGGAGTACTCACAGAAAACTCACGCTTCAGTAGATTTGGAATGTCTAACCTCTCTACTTTTGCATGTCTATATCGATGCGAACCTGGCTGTTTACTCATTAAATCAGCTTCACGCATTATCTGGCGAACCTTAAATCGTCCGGCTTTTATGCCTTCTGCGCTCAGCATCGAGACAAGAGTACGACTGCCAGCAGAGCCTCGACTCATGTTGAAGAGTTCTTTAATTTGGCTAGCTAGACGAATACGATTGGCATCCGGCTTGCGTTGCTTAAACTTGTAATAACAAGACGAAGCTACGTTGAACAGCTCGCAAAGCATTTTGACCGACTCATGCTCCCTCAACTTGTCTATTAACGAGAACGTTCGAGTTCGTCCGACATTAAGAGAGCGGTGGCCTTTTTTAATATGGATTTTTCTCGTTCTAGCCGGTTAATCCGGGCTTCTAACTCTTGGATTTTCTTTTGCTCAGGCRTGAGGGCTTTAGTCGTTGGAGTCATCCCACCTCGCTCAACTTTGAGTTGGTCGACCCATCGCCGTAAASCTGTTTCACCTACGCCCATAGAGTTAGCTGCTTCAGGTATGGAGTACCCTTGATCAAGAACCAAACTTGCAGCATCTAGTGGCCTTGTTGCTTAAATCGATGGAACTAAATCAGGAAGCTACGATCTGATCGGATACACCCATCAATCGTCGTAGTCTCATGCCTAAACCTCGTTACAAAACAACTAACTGGAAGCAGTATAATAAAGCCTTAATCAACCGTGGCTCTCTGACCTTTTGGATTGATGAGGAGACGATAGCCGAGTGGAAGCAAAACAAACAAGGCAAGCATGGTAGGCCTCGCCGATTCAGCGACTTAGCCATTACTACCGCTCTGATGGTGAAACGCCTTTTTTCTATGCCATTGAGAGCGCTGCAAGGTTTTCTAGACTCCGTCTTTAAGCTGGCTAACATCCCTCTGGTTTGCCCACACTACACCTGTATAAGCCGTCGTTCTAAGGATGTTGAGGTTTYATTTAAAACTAAAACCAGAGGTGCGATACAACACCTAGCCATTGATGCCACTGGTCTCAAGGTTTATGGCGAAGGTGAATGGAAGGTCAAGAAGCATGGAACTGATGGGAAGCGCAGAGGCTGGCGTAAGCTGCACATCGCAGTAGATACAAGCACCCACGAAATAGTCGCAGCAGAGCTGAGCTTATCTAAGGTAACCGATGCCGAAGTGCTCCCCAACTTACTCAATCAGACACGTCGGAAAATCATTGAGATATCAGGTGATGGCGCTTATGACACAAGGAATTGCCATGATGCCATACGGATCAAGCGAGCTGTTCCGCTCATCCCGCCAAGAGAAGGGGCAGCCTTCTGGGAACAAGGGCATCCTCGTAACTTAGCGGTAGGTTGCCAGAAGCTCTACGGCTCCAACAAGAAGTGGAAAAAGCGGTATGGCTATCATAAGCGCTCTCTATCAGAGACCGCAATGTACCGAGTAAAACAGCTACTAGGTGGGACATTAAGCCTGAGGAACTACAACGCTCGAGTTGGCGAGACTTACGCTATGATCAAAGCCTTGAATAAGCTTACAGGGCTTGGTATGCCTGAAACACAGTATATCGATTAAAAATTAAGCTCGATGGGGCAGGCATGCCTTCTCTCTGAATTAAGCAACAAAGCCGATCTTGCTCGATTTTTCTGAACAACGTAAGGTTAAGAACATTTCCACAATGGCTAATTCACCAATATCAAAATGCTCCTCGTTATCTAGTGTAAATGGTGTCATTTATTGATCACCAACCAATTTGATATGAAACAAACTGCAAATAAAAAGAACAAAAGACAACAATTTATCATCTAATTAACGTTTGTTGAAATAGGTATTTTGTCGTTTAAAATCAGGGTATAAACTAGAAACACTCTGTACATCTGAGCAACGAGAGCTAGTTCTGAGTACTTTACATGAGTCAGGTATCGATAATATCGAAAACTATGACCATTGCTGGGCTATTAGCTCAGTTATAAGATCTCATCGAGCTCTCAATGGCTCAACGATATATTTTACAACTCGAAGTCAATTGGTTTTACCAATATGAGCGGATAACAATACGAACCAAGATTTACTAAGATAGATTAACCAATAACTTTCAATTTTTTGGGTTATAGTACGTGTGACAGAACCCCAATAATACTTGAGCTATTTTTAAATGAAACTAGGAGTACATAGGTTTGAGCTAACAATAAAGAGCACTATCTCTGAAATATATGGTCACTTTACTAAGGCAAATAGTGACCAAAGCCTCGACAGAATGTTTGAAGGTCTTCAAAAAAGACTCAGCCAAATTAACTGCTCAGTGAGAGAAAGGAAGTGTACTTTCACTAATATCTACATAGCATACGGCAGAAGGCAAGAGGACTTTGATAGTAAAGAGAAAACTTATCACTCTTTCTCTACAAGAAGAATAGACAACATAATGAAAACCCGCTCTACCCTCTCGCCAGAAGACCTACTAGGTGAGGCTTTACGAGCTTTAGAGTAGTAATCCGAGAATTTGACGCTTTCTCAACTAAGAGATACTCACTAACAATATGAACAGAAAAATTAAGAGTAATTAACCCTTAGAGCAAAATAGTGATAAACATAGCGGACTCTCAAAAGAGTAAATCAATGAAAAAGTTCAATATGACCTCTTTTTGCGCATGACCAACTGCTACTCTTCAAAGCTTTACATGAGACTAGGGAATTATTCGGGTAGCTCTCCCTGACCACTGGATACACAGCCAGGTTGATGAAACCAACGTCAAGGTAAAAGGGAAATGGCATTATCTGTACCGAGCTATCAACAAGCAAGGCGATATACTGGATTACTATTTCTCCCATAAGCGCAGCTTATCAGTTCTTGAAGCGATGTCTGCGTCACTATCCAAAAGAATTACAGCCTCATACATTAAACATCGATAAGCATTCCTCCCATGCCAATGCGATTGCCCGTCTGAAGAAGGCAGGGCGACTTCGAACAGATATCGATCAACAGCTAGTGAAGTATCTCAATAATGGTATTGAATCCGATCAGGCTCCCATCAAGAAACTCGTTGTAAGTACAGGCAGTTTAAAAATACGAAAGCGAGCCTGGTTAACCATTCAGGGATTCGAGTCTCTACGGATATTGAACAAAGGTCAGTTTGATTTCTGGTTACATCATGATGAGCGTAAAACTCTTGTAAAGGAGAGAGCCGCCTTCATGAGTCGTTTATTCAATGTTGAGGTCGTTTTCAACTAAAAATAGAAAGGTAAGTATTCGAAGTCCTCCTTCGAATATTTTTGCAACAAGCCCGCGGTAACAATAGCGCATGTCTTGATAACCTAAACGCGGTTTACAGTAAGTCAATTCATACGATGGTGGCCATTATACTCTTTTGGGATAAACTCAAGAGCTTCTGCAATACGTGTTAAATCTGGCTTATCACTCTTCACTTTGTTAAATGCTTCCTCAAGTCCCAGTACTACGCTTCCCTACTTCTAATTGCCCCTTAGATTAAGGAGTGACCTGCATCCATACCATTACTTACGTTTAACTCATACAACCTCATTGCTAGGCTGAATCATTTTTACGTGCCATATAAACATCAGTTTAATTTATATAAATACAAAAATTAGACAATAGAGAAAATACATGTCTATATCTCTATTTTATGAAATATAAATCCTTAGCATAGTGCATTTGATTACCTTCATAATAACCTAATAACCTAATAACCTAATAACCTAATAACTTGGGACCTTTTAGCGCAGCATGTATATAAAAGTAAATAGGAATTGCTGGCATGTTGTTATCTAGTATTTTTTCAGCCTTCTGATAGAATTTATCTCTCTCAATTTTACTTTTAGCCTTTGTTGCCCTATTTAGGGTCGAGTCATATTCATTACTCCCCCAATGACCATAAATGTTTTTATTGGAAGTAAATGATGATAAAAACGTAGAAGGTTCATTGTAATCAGCTGCAAACCCATACCTACCTACTTCATAATTCCCTTCTTTCAGGCTTTCTAAATAACTCTTCCATTCTTCATTCAAAAGTAAAACTTTAACAGCTCCTCCTAAGTTCTGTTTCCATAAAGATGCAACTGCCACTGCAATTTTCTTATGGGCTTCACTCGTATTGTAAGATAAAGTAAACACTAGAGGATTATCTTTATTAAAACCAGCCTCGTCGAGAAGTTCTCGAGCTTTTGCATTCTTATCTTTTTGGCTTAATGACTGCCAATCTACGACGACAGATTTATAATTGCTTACTGCGGGAGGCACATAGGAATAAGCTGATATTTGTCCTTCGCCGAGCACGCGTCTAGTAATAATATCTCGATCAAGAGAATAAGATAGAGCCTTTCTTACTCTCACATCATCAAATGGTTTTTTACTTGTATTTAAAAGATAGTAATAGGTAGCAAGAATTGATTCGTTAACTAGCTTACTTGGCATCTCTTGCTTAATTTTTTCATAAAGAGCGAGAGGAATACCTAGTGTAAGATTAATTTCCCCAGCTCTAAAACGGTTATATTCAGAATTCGAACTTTCTAATGGTAAATAACTAACAGAATTAATAACTGTATGTTCATCATCCCAATATTGACTATTTCGTACCGAAACTAATCGTTCATTGACTACCCATGATTTGAGTTTAAAGGGACCATTTACCACAATATGTTCAGGCTTCGTCCAAGCATTACCATACTTTTCAACAACTTTTTGTTTTAGCGGAAAGGTGACCGGATTCGTTAACATATATATAAAATAAGGCGTTGGGGTCGATAAATGTACAACCAACGTCTTGTTATCCACCGCCTCTACACCTAGTGTATCGATAGGTAACTCATTATTAGAGATCCGCTTAGCATTAACGATATGAGCATCACCTAAATACCAAGAATTACTTGCAGCTGTTTTTGGGTCGACCAACCTCTGCCATGCATAAACAACATCTTGAGCTTTTATTAGCGAACCATCAGACCATTTCGCATCCCGTAAATAAAACGTATATGTCAGTTGGTCATCAGAAACCTCCCAGCTTTTCGCTAATGCGGGAACAATCTCACCAGACATCCCTTCCGATACTAGTCCTTCAAATAAATCGCAAGCAATACGTTGGCCAACACTTTCAGAGACAAGCGTAGGATCAATAGAAACTGGCTCAGAGCCGTTCCCTACAGTCAAATCTTGTTCTATGGCAAGCTGTGTCCCTTCAGGTACATGAGCTGCAAAAGATGAACATGCATAAATACTTAATACTGATGCTATCAGTAGTTTCTTCATCATGCTCTTCCCTTTTTCAATGTGTTTGTTTTCATCGTTCAAAACGGCTCCATTGCAAAGCTTTAGGAGATCCAGTTAATCAGGGATGAAGAATAGACTAAAAGTTAAATAGCCTTTCTGTCAGACACATTTTTCCTGCAATAGTTCGGACAGGCCTTTAATGCGAGTATCACTAGGATGTAAGCCGTATCTCTATCCGTATGACAAGATTAAAGGATGATTACACAACTTAATACAACGCAAGGCTTTGCTAAGAAAACGTTTAGCGGCTTTTGCATTACGAGTCGGTAACAAATAGAAATCCAGTCCCTCTCTCTGCACAGATATAGATTTCATCAATCAGCCATGAAGAAGTCCACCCTAACTTCCAATACCAGTGCAAGCGTTTTTCTATTTCAAGCCCTTCTGACCCCATCGATAGAATGTGGTGTAATCGACTTAGATGCCTCGTTCTTCGAGCATTTCATCGAGCTAACGGTAACGAATACATACTTACAGTACCAACGAACAGCCCAACCAGAAAAGTGACGGCCTTTGAAATCATGCACTCTATACTTCCGCACAGATTTTAGAAAAGCGACACCCCCTGGCCGAGTGCTCTCAAAAATGCTCAGGTTAAATATATTGGCGTAATTGTGAACGAGCTAGATTGTGATATTACGCAGACGCTGCACAACCCAAAATTAGACACAATGGCTTTGAGGGGAAACGAGCGCACTAAAAACAAAACAGGCGCTCAACTAACAATTATTAGATAACATTAAACAAATCTAGGTAACATCATTTTCATTACTACTTTCTTCATCTTCAAAGTTAAAGTGCTCTAATAGCTGAATAATTTCTTCTTTTTTCAAGCCAAGCTTTTTATGCCTGAACTCTTGGATAAGTTCATTCGCTCTATGTTGAGAATCTTGGTCATGTAGTTGCTCCTCCTCGTTGGTTTTGTGCTCTGTTGGAACAAATGCATCTAATTCTCCGCCTTTGCGCAGATGGTTAAGTATCTTTTTAATAGCTGACTCAAGATTACTTTCTGCTTCAGGTCTATTTTCAGGTGGGCATTCAGTTTCATCAAGAATCTGAGAGGCAATTTTTTTAGCCGAAACGAGTTTTTTATGACTGAAATACTTCTCACTTATTGCTTTAATGTCTTCGTCAATCTCTTTAATTGCAGGATCATCAATCTCTAACTCATAAATCGCCTTTAAGCGTTTCATACTTATTGCAAAGCTTTCAATTATTGATAGAGAACGACTAAGAATAAAGCCTATTGGTACAATTGCAGCAGCACCCATATAGAGGTCAATTACTAGGCTTCCATTTCTAGCTCCAAGCACTTTAAACTCATTAGGAGAGACACCAAGGGAAACCCCAATACTATGTATAATGGTATTCCATTCTTTAGATTTAGTTTCTAAATCTTTTAGATTGTTGATCTGCACTCCTTCTTTAAAAATGATGCTAAATCTCGCTTGGTCTTCAAGGTATTGCGCTTCTTCGATTAATTTTGCATACGGTGTCATTGATTGAGCTACAGCGTTAATTGCTGTCTTCGCTTGAGTAAGAGCAGAGTGTGCTTTTTTAACTTCTGAAGCTAAATATGCTAAATCATGCACTTCGTTCTTGAAGATAGACTCTAGATAATTGTATGCGTCGATACCCATGAATTTATCTGTATCATGTAAGGATAAACATGTTATTTGATCATTGGAAAGCTCAGACAAGGAAAGTTTTTTTATGGCATCAAGAGCAAGATTTTTTTCTGCAGTAAATGGCAAGATCGATGCGATTTGACGATGGTTTGGATTACGAGCGGCAATATTGCCATTTAGTATGTCCTGTAAAGCGGCAAGTTTTTGAATAGGGCTGAATAAAGATTCTTTGTCATTAAACCACTTGGACAAAGAAATCATTTCGGAAAAAAGCATTATTTCACCTAAGTGCAGATAATTTGAAGTTATACGTGACCTTACCAAAACATTTTTTGATGTAAAAAGCTTATTTCATCAACATTTTATAATTGAGATTAGTGTCATGCTGCACCCGATATATGAGTCGCCACGGTTTTGTCGCGAAGTTAAAGAGATGCAGCTGGAAAACAGATAGGTACTAAAGATCAAAACGTCCTTTGAACGGTTCTACGCACTCGCAGTATCATAGTATCTGTAAAATAGCTCAATCACGCCTTTACTACATTTGCGACAGAGCCCAAAAGCATATTGCTCTCCTCTATAGCTAGGCTAAACAAACACAAAGATACTTTCTTGATAAAACTGAACAACTCATATCGTAGATACAGGATATACCATTCTTGTATTATCAATATACGTGCTATTAAGGAAAATAGATTTTAAAAATAAAAAGGATCAAGAGAAAAACTGAAAAGATTTAGCTTGAAGCTGAGTGCTCTTAGTTGTCTGCCATAAACAAAACCTATAATTGTGAGAGAGCAGTAGAAAATACAAAGCCTCGAATGAACTATAAATTCAAACGAGGCCAAGTAGAATTTTCAACAACAAGAGGTTAGCCTCTTTATCATTAGGAAGCAATGATAAAATACTCAAAAATAAAACCGCCATAACGAGATTAGTATCAATTTGTGACGTGTATAGCAAGAACACTCACACCAACTGTCTCACCTGCGGCGTTATCTATGAAACAATGGTGAGTACTAAAACCTATCGAACATCAAAAAGGATTTTAAATTGATGTTCAACTTGGCACGTAAAAAAGGAGAAAACCTAAAAACGAGGTTGTACGATTTAAATTATCAAGCCAACTACACAAAACAGGCCTGAGCCGAAAAACTCTAAAGCTTACTGGTAAACCTTGACATAATAAAAAGATCATAGTTTTAACCATAAATGAAAATAAATTATCCCACTTTCAATGCCACCCAATTGGAACGAGCCCCGGAACTTATCGACTCGATAAATCAGCACGAACTTTTTCTTGCTGAAATGCAATAGTGAAATTCAGAAACACACTAAGCGCATATATTTGCGCATTAGAATCAATACATTTAACTTAAGACCGCTTAAATGTATTGATTCAGACGAGAGCTGACATCCTAATTTGAAAACTAAATTAAACGGGACTTTGGTAAGGTGATGATAAATGTCAGGCCCCGCCCTTGAGAACTCACATTAATTGTTCCCCGATGCAGAGCTATAATGCGCTCAACAATGGCCATCCCTAGCCCTGTACCTTGGACTTTATTCTGCATTTCCCGACCACGAAAAAAACGTTCAAAGAGCCGGTCCATATCTATCTGACTCATTCCCCGACCACTATCGGCAATCACAACCTGTACATACTCTTCATGCTCACTAACTTCAGCCCAAATTCGGGTTCCCTCTCCAGAGTAGCGAATTGCGTTGTCCATCAGATTTCGAAACAAACAGTTAAGGAAAACCTCATTCCCTTGAATGACATAGGTTTCCTCATTTGTTTCTAATGTAATGTTTTGTTGCTGATTCAATGCAAGGGGCACCAGTACAGCAATCACGCTGCGCAATATTTGCGCAATATCAACTGTTTGGCTTAAATCAACAATCAACCCACTCTCTACTTTTGCCAATGTCAGCAGCTGCTCAATGGTTCGCTCAGAGCGAGTGATAGTCTGCTCAATCTGCTTGAGGTCATGGTCTTTCTCCTTAGCATTCTGAGTTTCAAGGGCATTCTGCGCATTAAGCTTTATGATTGTCAGGGGTGTTCGCAGTTCATGTGCAGCATCTTGATTAAATCGTTTTTCTCTTTGCCAAGCGGCATTAACTTGATCAAACAGGTAGTTTAAACGATTAACTAAACTATACAGCTCAGTTGGTACATCTGTAATATTGAGTGGGGAAAGGTTATTAATCGACTTATCCGACACTTCCTTTTCCAAACGGCTGATCGGTGCAAAAAAATGATAAGTAAAGAGCACCAAGAGCAAACATAAGAATGGCGTTACCACTAGCATGGGTACGATAGCAGGGATAGCAATCTTATTTTCGACTTCGCTGCGCAGGTGCTTATCTTCCCCTAGCCAGAGCCACATTAAGCCACCCGTTTTCTGTTGCGTTAGCTGCATGGTCACACCACGCCACATACGGGATTGGTCCTGAATATCGTTCAAGCCGGGGTGACGCATCATATTTAAATCTACAGGTGGCGCATTCGGAGAACTACCTAAAACCTCCCCTTGAGAATCAAGCAAAATAAAAGCGAAATTATCCTTAAACAGCTTAGCGCGTGACCATTTCTCTAGCTTGTCTTTGGAGGATATAATACTAGTGATGTTAGCGAAAACGGTTTCTGGGACTATGTTTCGGTCTCCACCAATCACAAAGGGCTCGGTCAGTAGCAACACCTTTAAAAAACTCTCACTGAGCTCCTGCAGTCGTGCGTCATCGACATCGGTAATTGCCTGACGAGTATTCCAATAGACCCAAATGGTAGAGGCGCTAATAACCACGAGGCAAAGTAGCACACTCGTCAATGCAACACGAAGCTTAACAGAATTCAGTCTCATATTAGTTTTGGATAATGTACCCGACTCCTCGAATATTTTCTATGATACCTTTCGGCATTTTTTTGCGCAGATTATGAATATGCACCTCAATAGAATTAAGTCCGGCGCTTTCATCCCAACCGTGCATATTTTGTAGTATCTGAGCCCTACTTAACACTCGGCCGGCATTCGTCATCAAATAGAGGAGGATTTTGAATTCATTCGGCGTCAGGTTAATACATTCACCAGCAACCGCAACTTTGTGTGAGTTCATCGATACGGAGACCCCCCTCACCACTATAGTGTCATCAGTCATACCCACAGATCGACGAATTAGCGCCTTCATACGCGCGAGTAGTTCTTCCAGCTGGAAAGGCTTAACAAGATAATCGTCTGCACCATGATTGAGCCCATAAACACGGTCATTGAGTTCGTCACGGGCACTGAGAATCAAAACGGGCGTACTATCCCCTTTACTCCGGAGTTCTTTAAGTACTTTCAAACCACTTATACCCGGCAAAGAAATATCAAGAATGACCAGTTGGAAGCTATCCGTTTGCAGTGCATGAAGAGCATTTTCACCTGATGTGACCCAATCTGCGATATAGTGGTGTCTGGCAAGGGAGGCCGTCATCGCATTACCAAGCATAAGGTCATCTTCAACTAATAATACGCGCATGTTATCTACCTCTGTTCTGTGTATAGTGCCCCATTCAACTGTGAGGTAAGAGGTCACTGGCGATGGTTTTTATTCACTGAATCTCGCTACTTTCAATCTATCCGTGCCAGTCTTCAGAACTTTTGGGAGATCATAGAAATCAACCATAGAACTCATCTAAACTAAAAAGCATTTAATAAACGTCTAAATATTTCATTTTTGGCCCTAACCGTGCCAACTAAAAGTTCAAAAACTATTAGATTATATTAATCTTGTTGAGCATCCTAAGTACATAAATTTATGCTCATACTTCCATCGTGTTTCACCAAAGAGAACGATTATTGAGAAAGAAAGGTGATGACGTAATCAGACTGTATAGTGTAATGACACTCCACTTCACGAAAACCCAACTCCGCCACCAACGAAGGCGATAAGTTCAGCCATATGCGCTGTTTGTATGGGTCAACACATTTAACCTGAGCACATTCAAAGCCGAAATACTCACCAATATAGGGATAAATCGCTTTGAACAGACTCTCTTTGGCGGAGAAGATGATTGTGGTGATGATATCGTTACTAAACGGCAGTGACGCCAGACGCTGCCACTCCCATACAGAACAAACGGAGCTGGATATCTCACGCACCACTTTGGTCGCTAACACTTTCTCAATATCCATTCCGATGTAGCGCCTGATGTTCTGAATAGCAGGAAGCACTGCGCATGTAGCAATATCATCGCAATGGGTAATCGTACCTAAAATTCCATCTGGCCATGTTGGGCAACGATTTGCTCCAACCCCGACCTGAACTCCGTTAGCAACCAGTCCTCCGCAAGCAGATATCGCCTGTCTGGCCGCATAACGACCCGCCAGAAACTCGGCTCGTCTAGAACTTACCGCGCGGCCAAGTCCATCAGGACATTGAATCCTTAACTTCTTGAACAAGGTGTCGTGATAGAGGCTTTGGTTAAACTGACACACAAAGACACTCGCGCCATTGATAAGAAACCTTTGCTCCTTGTTGAGAAACCGACCGCTTGTTTGCTCAGATAGATCACGCGCTCCCACTATGGCGTCAATGTCAGGAAATAATGTCGCCATAATTACTGCCTCGTATCCACAGTAACAACCGCAGATAACCCATTGTCGACCTGAACCGAATCATTGAACACAATCTTAACCGGTACACGTTGCACCACTTTGGTAAAGTTGCCCGTCGCGTTATCTGGTGGTAGCAAAGCAAAGGTAGCGCCTGTGGCTGGCGATATACTGTCGATTCGTGCTGAGAAGGTCTTCCCTGGGTAGGCATCAATGGTGACATCAACAGGCTGCCCTTTGTGCATGCGAGACTTTTGCGTTTCTTTAAAATTCGCCAGAATCCACGGAGTGCGATCAGAGACTATGCTCACCACAGATTGCCCCGGTTGCACCATCATACCGACTTGCAGGTTACGATTGCTGATCACGCCATCTATTGGAGCCACAATTCGGGTGTAACCCAATTCTAGCTTCGCCTGCGACAAACTGGCTGTGGCTTGCTTGACCATAGCGTCAGCCTGCTCTATTTCACTTTCCAGTACTGAGAGCTTGTCTAGTTGCGTTTTCAGGCTGGCCTTTGCCTCAAGATACGCAGCTTCATCAACTTTATAGGAAGACGCGCCGTTATCACGTTCGCCTTTAGACACATAGTTTTGCTTCTCTAGAGCCTGCAAACGCTTGTATTGCTGAAGTGAGTATTGATATTTGGCCTTCGCCGATGTCACCTTGCTCTGGTACTCTTCGATAGCACTTTTCTGCATCTTGTACGCCGCGTCCGCGTTCGACTGTTCCGCCTGACTTTGCGCCAAGGTCGCTTCAGCGAGCTGCTCTTTAATCAAGAACTCACGATCATCCAGCTGCGCCAGTAAATCGCCTTTTTTGACCTTCTGATTGTCCTTAATATTAATTTTTATCACTTCCGCGTTAATGCGAGAACTGACGTTAGTAATGTCCGTTTGAACATAGGCATTTTCGGTGGTCTGGAAAAAACGCCAGTAGTAATACCAATAGGCATCTCCAGCCGAAACCAGCAACATCAATGGAATCAAAATCTTTATTATTTTTTTCATAGCACAACCAACCAATCAAAAAAGCAAAGAGCATTAAACTTGACCAAGTTGTTTATCGGTATGTTTGCCAACCTTTCGACACCATTTCACGAAATTTGAGTTGACCAATTTTCCAGTGCACTTGGCCGTGAAAAGTGAAAGAGAGATAACATCGAGATATCCACACAGCTCGGGCAAACGGGCTCCAATCCCCTCGACAAAACGATCAAATTTGTAATTGCAGCAATATTTTTGCCGACCTGATATTTAAGGCTGTTACTTTCGACGACCTTACCCATGTTTTCTCCCTGAATCACTCGACCCAACTTAATCAACTCTGCACATAAAGTATTTTTATTCGGGCATGGTCGCGCATATGGGTCCATAGAAAACCCTGTGTATGAAAGTAAAAACTCACCCTGTTTTACTCACCGAACAGCTGGTTGGCGGAGCGGAAATTGCTAGTTGTCGTAGCTCCTTGCAGGTCGCTATCAAGCACATTTGATGTTTATGCGCTTGCCTCCGATGACCAGCGAAAGCCAGGCCAATAAAAGCTGAAAGCAATCATTGCTAATGTCAACGGCCAAGCACCAATGAAAACAAAATAATCAGCGTAATCCGGCATATCACGGGAAAACTTAATCACGAGCAGCGCTTTTACTGCGTAAACGAGAACCCAAACCAAAGAAATCTCCTGCCAAACTTGAGCGTATTTTAGAGAACCATAGACGGGCAACTGCATCAAACGAGGGAGCGCATTTTCCGCCAGCGTACGAACGACTGGGCGCCCAATGATAGAGTAGAACCCGAACACGACAATGACAGATAGAGACCCTCCCACCGAAAGAAAAACGCTTTCTTGATCAATCTCGAACAAGGTGTAACCGTGCAGGTAAAGATAGTGAGTAGTGCCCGAGACCAGAATCAAAGCAATGATGGACAGAGAACCACTTCGTTTGCTAAACAACTCCAGCAATGCGGAGTAACACGCGGTAACGATCAACGCCGCTCCCGCCCCTCCCCCCCAAAAAGTCAGGTTGTAAATAAGAATAGGAACTATGATAGTCATTCTTGCTTCCGAAGACAGCAGATAGCTCCAGACGCTCATCGATGTTTTATCACTCATGCGGTTTCCTCTTTTTTCAGTCGAAGTTGAAAATCACGGTTTGAGCACAATACCATGATTGCAGTGGCGAGCATCATGATCCCCATAATCATAAATAGATCGTTAAAGGCCATTATTTGTGATTGAATTGTTATCCTTTTACCTAAAACACTCACTGCAGTTTGTTGGACATTTGTGCTACCAGAAGGCAATCCCAGATTGACCAACAAACTCTTTACCTCACCCAAATAGTTATAAAACTGCTGACTCCCAGCCAGTAAGGTGGACTTGATTGAATCAAGATGAAAGTCATTCCTAATAGTGAAATAAGTAGACAGCATCGCAGTACCCATTGAACCGCCCAAACTGCGAAATACGTTGATTAACACTGCAGATGAGGCAGCATCCTGCGCTTTAATATTCTGAGTCGCCAATATGGAGAGCGGCACCATAATAAACGGCTGGCCTAACGCGCGAACCAACATCGATGCGATCATCTGCGGTCCGGCAAAATCAGCATTCATGTGGCTGTCCATAAAGGCACTGATGGCCAAGCCAACGAAACCGATAAAGATAAGATACTTAGGATTGTAGCGACGGATGAGAAATGGGATCATCGGCAGAATAACGAGCTGAGGTAACCCCATCCAGATGACAACATGACCAATTTCTGTCGCGTTATAATCGTGAATCATAGTCAAATAATACGGCACCAAAAACAATGTACCGTAGATAGCAGACCCCAACATGGCAAAAATGATTAACACATAGGAATACTGAAACCCCTTAAATAAATCAATATTAATCAATGGGTTACGATGAACCACTTGATCGTAGACAAAAATAACCAAGCTAATGGTAGAGAGTGTTGCTAGTACACAAATCATGCGTGAGTCAAACCAGTTTTCATCGCCGCCTTTTTCCAGAATGACTTCCAGCGTACCGAGAAACATCATCACCGATACAACGCCAACAAAGTCGCCGTGACGAATGATTGCCCAGTTAATGATGGGGTGCTTCATTGAACGTTGAATCAAAGCCCACGCTACCACTGACGGTAACACATTGACGTAAAAGATCGCATGCCATGAGAAGTGCTCCGTGAGCCAGCCACCAATCGCCGGCCCTATCGCCGGTGCAAATGTGGCGATAATACTAAATAATGACATCCCCATCGGTCGCTTTTCTAGCGGCAAGACTTCAATGATCAACCGAAAAGACAACGGGATCAACGCCCCTCCACAAAAACCCTGCAGAGCGCGAAAGACAATCATCGAGTCAAGATCCCAAGTCATCGAACAAAGAAAAGACGAGCCAAGAAAACCGCCAATACACCATAAAGCGTAGCGGCCTGTTCCCAGTGCTTTGGATAGCCAGCCACAAAGTGGGATCGCGACAATCTCAGCTGTAAAATACGAGGTCATCAGCCAAGACGCATCATCCAGAGACGCTGACAGTGCCCCCTGAATAACTTTCATGGAGGAGTTCGTGATCTGGATATCCAGAATCGCCATAAAACCACCGATGAGACCACCAATGATGACCCACCACTCCTTCCTTGAAACAACAACTTCGTTTTCTGGTCTCGAAGGTGCAATCGTAGTCAATATAATACCTCCTGTAGACGGGGCGCCAAGTCACCAATGTGGGGCGCATTCATCATGGAGATATGGTCGCCCTTTGCGGGGACAATGATCAAAGGCTGCTCGCTGTATGCCTGCCAGCCCAAACCAGGCTTTTTAAGTAGCGTACGGCCAATTAAGACCTCTTCTGCTTCCGCAACCACTATAGGACCAGAATAGAGCTGCCCCTGGTACTCATCTGTCGCATTCATATGAGCCTGAAGAATGTCAAGAAAGTGCTGGAAGTCCTCAGCACTGATGTTATCCGGCACCAAATTCGCTTTACGAAAACCCGTTAGAAATACCTGCGTTCTTTCCGCTTGTGACATCTTCGCCAATTGCAGGCCCGTTGTATCAAAAGACATTCCGGTAAACAACTCTACCTTGTGAGCAAAGTAAGCGAGACGCTCATGCTTATCCATACTGGCACTGTTATCGACGTTCACTTGAGGGGCTGGTTGATCGAAAACCAAAACCTTTGGCTGTTTTCCTGTCAATGTCTGGATCTGACACGCCATCTCAAAAGCAATGGTTCCCCCCAGTGACCAACCACCGATAACTAAATCAGAACGTTCCATCAGATCCCCAATGTGCTTCACGTAGTGCTCAGCTAACGTCGTCACTTGACGGTTATAATCAGCCACCCCCTGAAAATCAACGATCTGGACACCGTAAACCGGATATTCTTTGTTCAGCCCCTTCACCAACTCATCGTAACAAAGCACATTACCGCCCGCAGGGTGAATCAGCAGTAAGGTCGACTTGTGTTGCGGACTCCCCTGATTAAGCATCACAATCGAAGAGCCATATTCAGCACCATCAGATACCTGTTCGATCAATTTATCGAGTCGAGAAACACTGCTATTTTTCAATATCTGACCTAGGGTCAAGGTAGTAGAAAACGTTTTGTTCACATCAATTAACAGTTTCAACGCACTGATGGAATTTCCCCCAAGATTGAAGAATTCGTCATCAATACCGATCTGCTCGGTATTTAAAGCTTGTTGAAACAACATCAGCAAGCGAGCTTGCGTTTGATTTTTCGGATACACAGAAGCTAACGTCTGTACATTTAACTTAGCCACTGGCAACGCCTGATAATTAATTTTTCCGCTCGCGGTGATTGGCATTGAGTCGAGCCACACCCAAACTTCTGGTTGCATATAAACGGGTAATTGCTGCCTCAGCGCAGCCCTAATCTCTTCCTGAATGCCAATTTCACTGGCCACAACATAAGCGACCAAACGGTTGGTTTCTTCTTTTTTCTGCTGAACAACCGCCGCGCATTCGACATTAGCAATCAACCCTAAAGCCTGCTCAACCTCGGCGAGTTCAACTCGATAACCACGCACTTTGACCTGACGGTCCAAGCGACCAATATATTCAAGATTTCCATCCGCTAACAGGCGGCCTTTATCGCCGGTGCGATACAGATACTCTCCCGGCAAATAAGGGTGGGGAACAAAGTGACGCTGAGTTTGCTCATCAAGACCAAGGTACCCAGAAGCCAGCTGCGCTCCACCAATACAAATTTCACCGGGTACGCCCGCAGGAAGCAGTTGTTGGTGAGCATCAAGAACCAGTACATGACTACCATCGATAGCCTGACCAATAGGCGCAACCTGATAACCAAAATCCGCGATGTTCTCGGGAATCGTCAATGTCGTCACGCCCACCGTGCACTCGGTTGGACCATAGTGATTGACGATCTGGCAGCTTGGTTTCAGCGCTTTGACTTTCTCGATCAGGGAAATAGGTAAACGCTCGCCACCAAGTACCAGTGTGTGCTCAGGAAGCAGGTGCTGCGCATTCGGGACGTTCAACAAAGTGGACAAATGTGTCGGCGTAATTTTCATGCAATCAAGAGGTTTGTCTTTCATATAGCCGGCGAGTTTTTCAGGGCTTTCCAGCAACCCATTAGTCACTATCTCCAGCTCGCCTTGCCCGACCAACGCGGGGAATAACATGGTATGAGCCAGGTCTGTGGAGAAGGAAGACATTAAACCATAACGCGCTCTGTGACTTTGTTTGAGTACCGGAGCAATCGCTCGGCAGTAATGGCTAAGTTGAGAGTGGTGAACATACACACCTTTGGGGACCCCTGTACTGCCAGAGGTATAAATAATATACGCAGGTCCATCGCCAAGATGATCTTGTTGATTGGTACGTATTAGTGAGGTGTTACTCTTTTCTATATTCAGAATGTCTACCCAATTTAGTGAAGATTGTATAGCCAGTGCTTTTAAAGCAATGGGGACTTCACCTACGAGTAAAACACGCTTAACTTTAGCATCATTTAAGATGAAGTCGATTTTGGACTCTGGCAGATTGATGTCGATGGGAAGGTAGCAACCACCCGCCTTTAGAATCGCTAACATCGCGACCACGCTATGTTCGCTTTTTTCCATTATCATCGCGACAGGCTCACCATAAATCACACCTTGAGAGATCAATTGCGTAGCCAATTGACTGGCGCGTTCATTCAGATCGGTATAACTAAGCTCACGACCTTCACAACGCACGGCCACGTTTTCAGGGCAAACTAGCGCCTGTTTCTCAAATTGGTGATGAACCGGCAACCATTGACCTCCCTCTGTGGGTAAGCACATTTTAAGCAGAGACTGACGCTCATCTTCAGTCACCAATGACAATGCTTTAATCGACTGCTGTGGGTGCTCTACCAATGCGATTAATATGGTGTGTAGATCACGCAGCATTCTCTGCACGGTGGCGCGTTCAAAAAGCGCTGTGCTGTAGTTGAATGTGCATAACAAACCGTCACCATCTTCCTCGACCCATAGGTTAAGATCCAACTTAGACACACCATAATCCACTTTGAGTGGCGAATAGCTAAACAAGGTATTGGTTCGTGAGTGGGGGTAAACCTGATAAGTCAGAACCGCCTGATAAAGCGGGTTAACATGTGTAGTTCGCGGATAGTCGACGACATCCAGAATGCAATTAAACGGCACGTTCTGATAAGCAATAGCCTCTTCACTTTCTGTTTTCGCGGCTTCAACCACAGCCAAAAGAGGCGAATCATCATTGAGATTAAAGCGCAGTGGTAGCGTGTTCATGAACAGCCCCATCATTCCCTGCGTCCGGGCGTCACTACGATTGGCAAAAGGCACACCAATCACAATGTCGTTCTGGTTGCTGTGTTTGTACAGAAGTAACTGGTAAGCCGCCAGCATCAGGTGAAAGATAGTAGCACCCTGTTTTGCTGCGCAAGACTGAAGCTGATAACAGAAGTCAGCGTAAAGTGGATGGCTGACATAACCTCCCTCAAAAGTAAGTGTATCCGGACGAGGGTGGTCGGTTGCAAGCTCCAGTACACCTTGAAAACCATTGAGCTTATCGCGCCAGTAGTTGAGACCCTGTTCATACTCTCCTTTTTCAAGCCGGAGGCTCTCCTTTAAGGCGTAATCGGTAAATTGTGCTGAATGATCTACCGCCTGGCCAAAATAGGTAGTCATGAATTCTTTGAAGCATAAACTCACTGTCCAACCATCCGAAACAATATGATGGAAGGTCAGCATGATGATGTATTCACCCGGCTGAGTTTTTGTCATTCGCCAGCGAAACAGCGGGCCTCTAGTGAGCTCAAATTTCTTTCTGCCTTCTTCACGAGCAACTCGCATGACCCACAGATTTTTGTCCACTTCTGGCATGCTAGTAATGTCATCAAAGCTAAAATCAAAGCTGGACAGGTTATCGATACACTGGCAAGGTTCGCCATCGACTACTCGGATCGTGGTGCGGAATATGTCGTGACTATTAACCATTTTCGTCAGAGTTCGTTCGACTCTGCCAGGCTCAAACTCATGATCAATGTGGCAGGTGATCGCCAATGGGTTGTTATAGGCTATATTGTCTTCAAGGAACTGGCCCAGTGTCCAAATGCTCTTTTGCGCATTGGTGAGAGGAAATATTTTTCGTGTTGACTCCGTCATTGAAGAGCGTTTCTCTTCCATGAGATGCGCCTTTTTCTGTTTTTTCTCTCTGGCGAGCCTTTTCAGCTCTTCGAGCCCCATAGAGTTCAAAATCTGATTCGTTTTAGTAATCATAACCCTGCCCTTTACCGTTTGAAATATTTGGCTGCCTTTGCAGCAGATCGAAGATGATGAACGTCTAGGGCTCACGCCCGAGAGATGAGCTCTACTCACTCTGAAGAACAGATTCAAACGCTTCGATTATTAGGCCGGACAGCCCTCTTACTGTTTGATCCTGATAGAAGAGATCCACTCGAATATCGACTTCAAACTTGGCTGACACTTTTGACACAATTTGCACCGCCAGCAATGAATTACCGCCAAGCTCGACAAAATTATCATCAACACCAATACCTGAAATACCTAGAATCGACTGCCAAACTGCAATGACCTCTCTTTCAATATCATTTTCAGGAGCCACATACTCAACAGAAATTTCTGGACGGGCGTGCCCTTGGCTGACTTCCGCTTCCAGCTCAACCAGCAGCTCATCTTCCTGTTCAGGAATCGCTTCATAGATAAGCTGCCTCAGATCACTGGTCACCACGACGAGGTGCTCAAACTCAAGGTGTGCAAGCTGTCGTTTCAGCGCATCTAGGCCTTCGTAGTACAGAATGTCCTTGTCTGAAACATCGACGGCAACATCAGCTGTAACAGGCACTGACGTAGACGCAGCAACCTGATTCTCAGCTTTCATACGTACTAATGTGTAGTTCTCTAAAACCATCAACGGCTTGCTGTCAGTGGATAGGAAAGCTACATCCATAGTGATAATGCTATCTTCCGTCTGATACGGCTGTTTAAGCTTGATATGCGCGTAACAATCTCCATCTAGCGGTGCCAGATAACTGATTTTGCCGTAGCTGATTGGTAGATAATTGTTTGTCGAGAGCAGGTTGATACAACGAATAGATACCGAGTCAATTAGTGCAGGATGGTACGGGTACTGTTCAAAATCACTCTGAAACTGAGCATCGAGAGCATTATGAATCAACCACTCACCCTCGCCTTGCCATGCGCACTTAGAACCATTCCAACGCTCACTAAGCGACAGGAAAATTTCACCCGTTAAAGCATTGATGTAATCCTTGCCAGTTAAGTCGTCAGACAGTTTCTTAATACAGCGAGACTGAATCGCTTCAAGTGAATCTAGAGCAGCAAGGCTCTCCTCACTCTCTACACCACGGCCAAGATTGCCCAGTGCATGTTCGTCCCACTCGATGTCACAGACACCGCGGCTACGCAGGTTGAAGCTATAGCCCGATCCTTCACTGCGCACATATAGGCGCATTTCACGTGGCCATGCATTGTAGTAAATCGCTGGTTTAGTCAACAGCAAGTTATTAACCTGAAGCGCCTCTTGAGGCTTGAAATGACACATCAGGGTATGTAGCATCGACAGTATAGTGGTACCAACCAAAGTCGGATGATTCGACAGACTATGCTCGTTGATTACCCAATCATTCTGCACATCCAGATTGACTCGATATTCTTCTTCCATCCCTTTACGGCCGAGTAGCGTAAGCAGCCCTGTTTGTACTAGAGATACTTGGTTGGCTTTGTTTTTTTCATCTAACTCACGAGCCCACTGAACCGCCATGCCTACATCTCCCCACTTACCCCAGTTAATGGCGACAGTTCGACCTGTTCGATTCTGATTCCGGTAGCTGGCAAATACATCCATAAAGGCATTACCAGAACAATAATCAATTCGAGCTTCATCACCGATAATCGAACTGATGGATGAAAACAGCACCATGAAATCTAGCTGGCTGTCTCTGGTCAAGTCATCCAGAATCAGGCTACCAAGAATTTTCGGTTCCAGAACGCTGGCACAATCTTCATCAGACTTGAGCGGAATAATGCCACCACCTGCAATACCAGCAGTGTGGAAAATGCCATCAAAGCGATCATAACACTCAAACACTTCCGACATAGCCACATAATCACAAACGTCCACATTGACTAAGTCAATCGTATTACCTTGCTCTTCAAGGCGCAGGACACCTACCAATTTTTCGCTCATAGGATCATCGACTGGGTGATTCTGAATCCAGTCATTCCATTGTTCGCGTTCAGGCAGATTACTGCGATAAGTCAGAACAAGCGTTGCATTACTTATTTCCGAGATGTAACCAGCTACCAACATACCTAGGCCGCCCAATCCACCAGTGATGAGATAAACGCCATCATCTTTGAATTGCGCAGGTAACCCCGGCTCTTGCTTCTTTAAGTTGACCGCCTGATAGTCTTCCTCCCAACGGCATCCGCCTCGATACGCTACTAATTGGCCGTCGGTGCTGATATTACTTTCAGCAATCAAGCAACGTGCAGCTTGCTCTACAGTCCAATGAGCCGATTTATCCGCTAAATCTGCAGGCCAATCGATATCGACTAAATGACACTGAACCTCTGGATACTCATGATAAAACACACGCGCAGATCCTACTAACAATGCTTTCTCAGGCGCGTAAACTCGCTCCCCAGAGACACTGAAGATATTATTGGTCACCAACAACAGATGGAGATTATCCAATAAGTTCTCATTCACTAGTGCCTGTTGTAGGTACAACGGACTGTAGAAAGAATCCAACTGGTGTTCACGGCACAGTTCAAGATCAACATCGCCTTGTTCAGGAAAAAAGCTCCACAGATCGACAATGCGAACTGGATTCATCTTTTGAGCTCTGATTGCCTTAAACAGTCGGATGTAGTTTTCACGAGACGTGGGATCAATAACGAAACTCTTTACGCTATCGCTGGTGACGACATTCTCCTGATAGCAAACGCCTTTAAACACAGTTACGACCTGATGACCTGATGCCAAAAGCTGAGAATGCAGCTGATCAGCCACGCCATACTCGTCAGCGAAAACCACCCAACAATCATTTTTTTCTTGAATTTTTTTACTCGGCATGAAGTTAGCAGGAATGGTTCGCTTCCAAGCTGGCATATAGAACCAGTCACCGATATCAGTCTTCTTGCGTTTCAAATCTGCTTCTGCATTGCTGATTGATAGGCTCTCAGCATTACCTGTTTTCAGCTCAGGCAACTTGAATTCATTTCGCTCGAACGGGTAACCCGGCAAAGACAGGCGATGTCGGCGCTCATCACCATAATAAGATAACCAGTCAATTTTAACGCCATGAGCCCACAAAGTGCCCAGCATTGAGACGAAGTATTCACCGGACATCTCTGCTTCTTTCGCAGTGGGCAAAGACGCGAATATATCAACATTCAAACCATCTTCTTCACGGAAGTGTTGCTTAGCCGCGGACTCCAGAGAGCGACCAGGCCCCACTTCTAATGCCACGAAGCCATCCTGCTGATCTGCTATCAGGGTTTTGAATGCATGCGAGAACAACACAGGGTTCCTGACATGACGCACCCAGTAGTCGCTATCTTGTGCTAACTCATCGCTGATCCACTCGCCATTCACCGAAGAGACGAACGGAATCTGGGGAGCATTCAATTCAATGCCATCGATAACGTCTTTGAACGCTGGCAACATTGGATCCATCATGCTTGAGTGAAAACCATGTGACGTATCCAAGTGTTTGCAGAAAATGCCTTCTTCTTCTAGCTCATATTGGAACGCTTTTATCGCTTCAAGCTCACCAGCAACCACACAGAGTTCTGGGTAATTGACCGCTGCGATATCCAGTTCACTGTTTGATAAGCGCTCAATAAGATCAACTTCTTCCATCAGAACAGCTAGCATTGCGCCCGCTGACAGAGCCTGAACCAGTTTGCCACGAATCGCTACAGCTTTAAGTGCATCTTCCAGCGAGAACACACCTGATAAACATGCCGCCACGTACTCACCGACACTATGGCCAATCATCATATCGGGCTGGATACCCCATGACATCCAAAGCTGAGCTAAACTGTACTCAACAACGAACAACGCAGGCTGTGTGAATTGAGTTTCGTTAATGCGAGCCGCTGTTTGTTCATCTTGTGGGAAGATAATCTCACGCAGGTCCTGTTCAAGAATAGGCAACAGATATTCGCAGCACTTAGCCATCGCCTGCTTAAACACCGGATACGCCTGGTAAAGATCACGAGACATGTTAGGATATTGATTGCCCTGCCCTGGGAACATAAACACCATTGGCCGCTTCGATTTGTTTCCAGATACAATCAGAGAAGGCTTAACCAGCGCATCAATAATGGCCTGACGATCATTACCGACAACCGAGGTGGAAAATTCGAACTGTTTGCGACCGACCTGCATGGTGTACGCCACGTCCGCAACATTTGCATTTGGGTTATCTGTCACGTAACGAGCCAGACGCTGTTTCATCTCATTCAATGCCTTACGACTGCGAGCAGAGAACGGAATCATGAGTGGCGAATTATGTGCATCCCCCGGTTGGACCTCTGGTGCCGTTTCGAGAATCACACAAGCATTGGTACCTCCGACACCAAAGGAGTTGACCAACGCATTGTTTGGCTTATCCAGCTGTTTAAACGCCGTCAGTTCGGTGTTCATTACGAACGGGCTGGTTTCAAACTCGATGTTTGGATTCGGCTCAGCATAATGCAGCGAGGCTGGCAGCTGTCCGGATTCTAGTGCCATTGAAGCTTTGATCAGGCTGGCAACTCCCGAAGCAGCATCGGTGTGGCCGATGTTAGTTTTAACCGAGCCTAAGCGACAGAACTGTTCTTTATCTGTGAAGTGACGGAAGGTTTGCGACAATGACAAAAATTCAATCGGGTCACCTAACGCTGTTGCCGTGCCATGCGCTTCGACAAAGCGAATGTTTTCTACATCAATATCGGCGTTGGAAATCGCCTGTTTTTCAACTTCAACCTGTCCTTCAATGCCTGGCGCGGTGAATCCAGCTTTGAGACTACCATCATTGTTGATCGCACCACCTTTGATCACGGCGTAGATGTGATCGCCATCTTTGACTGCGTCTTTAATACGTTTGAGCAGCACAGTCCCAACTCCGCGGCTAAATACCGTACCGTTAGCACGACTATCAAACGCGTAACAGCGTCCCTCCGCAGACTCCATACCGCCCTGCATGTATTTGTAGCCACGGCGCTCCGGCGTATCAATAGATACACCACCGGCAACCACGAGGTCACTCTCGTAACTTAACAAACTGTTAATCCCCATTACCACAGCCACCATTGCGGTTGAACATGCCGTCTGCACATTCACACTTGGTCCTTTTAAATTCAGCTTATAGGAGACTCGCGTCGTGACATAATCTTTATCATTATTCGTCACGACTGACGCACCACTGGCAAACTGACTGGCACCCGGATGAGAATAAACTTTGTTCAAATGCCACGCCGTACCTGTACCGCCAAAAACCCCAACTTTTCCTGGATAATTCGAGGGCACGTATCCCGCGTCTTCAAAAGTATGCCAACTGCTTTCTAAAAACGCACGATGTTGAGGATCCATGATTTCCGCATCACGAGGGGTAATATCAAAAAAGTGCGCATCAAAATATTGTGCGTTACCGAGAATGCCTCGGCGGGGAATATAATTGGGAGAGGCAATCAATTCTTCATCGACACCTGATTCGCGAAGCTCTTGCTCACTAAATGTTGTAATGGTTTCCAGCCCTTCTACGAGATTCTTCCAGAACGTCGTGATGTCTTCTGCACCAGGGAACCGGCCTGACATGCCAATAATAGCTATATCTTTATCGCGCAGTGTTGCTTGGTCTTTCATATGCTACCTCACGGGTTGTATGTCATATTTATTGGTACTTATTTAAAGAAAAAGGGACCTCTCCTTTGAAAATAAAGGAGTACTTCAATCAGCGAATAAAATGTATTTAGCTTTTAGGCAAAACTATTTAATTCAATTTTCCCAATAACACCTGAGGGTATTTCCTGATTATATTTTTACTTAATAAACCCACAGTGGGGAATTGAAATAAATCTATGATATTAATAGGTATTCCAAGCTGTATCTTTATTTCCTTGTGTACTTTACTCATTAATAATGAATTACCTCCTGCATCAAAGAAATTCTCATCTCGAGCAATCTTTTTGACATCTAAAACCGATTGCCAGATTGAGAGAACACGGTTTTCAATTTCAGGTGTAATATTGGATTTATTAGTCGACATGTTGCTAGAACCTTTGTGTTAGTGAGCGTTTAAAGCTGACTTGCTAACTTTCCCATTAGGAAGTGTGGGTAAGCTATCAACTGAGTAATACTGGGAAGGTTGCATATAATAAGGCAATACTTTTGCCAATTGTTCTTTGATCACGTGTACATCAACGTTGGACTGCTGAGAGGGCACATAAAAAACTGTCAGATAAAACACCTTGCCGTCATCGCTGCTATCAACAGTCACCGCCGCGTGAGAAATACAGGGCATTGCTTGCAACTGAGCTTCAATTTCAGCCAACTCAATTCGATGACCTCTCAGTTTAATTTGTGAATCGGTTCGGCCATGGAACAGTAATACACCGTCTTCTCTGGCACTCACTAGATCACCAGTGCGATACATTTTCTTTCCCCTCTGCTTAGCAAAAGGATGAGCAACAAATCGCTCTTGAGTAAGGTCAGCACGTTTGAGGTAACCTTTCGCCAGAATATCTCCGGCTAAATATAATTCACCATATTGCCCTTGCTTTACGGGTTGCTGGGCTTCGTCTAAGATAAGCACTTCTGCGTGTGGAATCGGGCGACCAATAGGCACAATGTTTTCTGCGCACTGCGACTGACAGTACCAATGACAGGCAAAAATGGTGGCCTCAGTCGGCCCATAGAGATTGTGAATATGACCCGGATACTGAACTGACAGATCATCCACCAAACGCTGCGGCAGCGCTTCTCCACCAGAGAATATATGCTCTAACGACGTACATTTCTGCAATACATCCGCATCGACTATGATACGCAATGCGGTTGGCACAAACTGAGCCACTGTTACCTGATGCTGCTCGACAAAGTCAGCCAATAGTACAGGATCATACTTAGCATCTTCAGCAATCAGCGCGCAGCTTGCTCCTACCATCAGAGGCCAAAGCATTTCCCAGACTGAAATATCAAAACTGAATGTGGTCTGACTCAGTACCCTGCTATTCGCCGTCAGGTGAAAGGCGTCTTGCATCCAGTTGAGGTAATTCACCACCGTATGGTGCGCAATCATCACGCCCTTAGGCTGACCAGTTGAACCAGAGGTATACATGATGTAACACAAGCTCTGTTCATCTATCTGTGGTAAATCTGGAGTTGTAGCGCTAGAAAAATCTACGCTGTTCACATCCAACGTTGGAAGCTGATTGCTAAACCAATCTATACTATTCAAATTGTCAGTGATCACTAGTTTCGCTTCTGAGTGCTCAGCCATATACACAAGGCGTTCGCTTGGGTAATAAGGATCCAGCGGTAAGTAACAGGCCCCTGACTTCAATATACCTAATATGGTTGCAACTAGGTTATTGCAGCGATTCATGTAAATGCCGACAACATCACCTGGTGTAATACCAGAACGAATCAATAACTGGGCAATATTATTAGCACGTAGTTCGAGCTGGCGGTATGTGATGTTTTCGCTGTCACTTCGCAGAGCTATATTATCCGGTGTTTTGGCGCACTGATGAGAAAACTGACGGTGGATCAACTTTGACATAGTATTCATCTCCCCATATTCAATCGTTATTCATCTCCAGCTCCCAACGAGCCGGAGGCTAGGCACTCCAATCCGGGTTACAAAGATAATGTGTCTGAAATCAGAGCCAAGTATTGTTTTGCTAGCAAGATAACCTGCTGTTTAGTAAACGCCGTACTTTCATAATCGAAATTGAGGGTAAACTGCTCGCCGTCATCGACAGTTAAGGTCAAATCACACCGAGCGGATGGCTCAACGATATGTTGAACTTTCATGCGACAACCTTGCACCTCAACGACTTCCGGCATCGCAGACAAATAGTTAAACATGACAGGGAAACGCAGTTTGTCGAGCCAGCCTTTACTTCGCATTTCATCAGCAAGTTCTAGGTAGGACACCGACTGATTTTCTATCAACGAGTAGATCACTTTGCTACTGGAATCAATCAAGCATACAACGCTATCCACCTGATCAACCTGTTCGTGATAGGTCACCATGTTGACAAAACAGCCGAGCTGACCATCGTGCTGACAAAGAGCCCGATTAGAGACAGGCAGGCCAATCGTTATATTGTGATAACGAGTTTCGTGGTTTAAAACGAGATTGAACAACGTGAGTAACACGACATAAGCCGTTGTATTATGATCATGTGCAAAGTCTTTTATCGCTTGACTAAGTGGCTGAGAAAGTTCAAGTACATAACCTTGTGGTAACGGGTAATTCGTTCTTGGATATAACAAACTATCCACCCCTTTTGTCAGATAACGATTCAATGTCGACAACCAAAATTGCATCTGGCTCTCTTGATCCACCATCGCGCCGCGATGCTGTTTCAAGCTCAAATGATGTTGATAATGCTGCGCAAAGCCATAATCTCCTACCACATAAGCACGGTAAGCCTGAACAAATAGATCAAAGAATATGCCAATGGAATCATGATCAAACACGGCGTGGTGAACACGTATAACAACCACATGTTCATCGTCATTTTTACTCAATAATGCCAGGCGAATTGGCGGCTCTCTGTCTATATCGATGTACGGCATGTCCGCCATACCCAGCAAATCACAATGCGAAATTTCACTAAGCTTGCCCGACATATACTCAACCTTGCGGTGCTGTACCTCTACTTTATCCGCACCAAAGCCACCTTCTTTAGCCGTAAAGCTATCGGGGTCAAATTGAGTGGTCAAGATTGGGTTACTGACCAACACCCGATTGAGGCACCATTCCACACCTTCCGTACTTGTCTTTCCTTCAAGGTGAATACAAAACGCTGGCTGGTAGGCTTTCGGGTTAGCGCTGGTTTGTTCTAACGTCAAAAAATAAGCCTGTTGCAATGTGAGCGGTTCGAATTGTGCTTCTTGATTGTCTTCATTTGGAACGGAAATCGCATCTTCCAAGTCATCTGCCAGATAATAAGGTACTACTGCTGCCAACTTACGCGGCGTTGCATTACTGAAGAAGAGCTTGAAATCTATCTCGCTGTAGAGGCGGCGTCGAATCAGAGTTCTGGCACGCATCGCCTGTAAGGAGCTCCCACCTAAGTCAAAGAAGTGATCATCAACCCCTAGCCCACTAAAACCGAGTACTTCTTGCCAGATGTCCACTAGGTCCCGTTCAAGGTCATTAGCGGGTACGCTACAATCATAGTTCAGGTCAGGTCTTACGGACGCGGGCTCGGGCAGACGAGCACTGTCTAGTTTTCCATTAGGTAACTTTGGAAAACTTTCAAGGTAAACAAATTGAGCGGGCATCATAGCACCCGGACAACGCTCGCTAAGGAAAGCACGTAGATCCCAAGCGCTTGGTTTTTTGTCCGTCAGCAAGTAAGCTACCAGCCCACCATTGACCATTCTCACCGCAGCGTCGGCAATTTCACCATGCTGGCGAAGATTAGCTTCTATTTCGCCTAACTCAACCCGCACACCGTTAGTTTTCACCTGACGATCTTTACGACCAAGGCACACCATTTCTCCATTTGCGTTGAACTGACCTAAATCTCCGGTGCGATGCGCACTTTGGCCGCGATATGAGAAAAAGCACTCTGTGTTCAATTCCGGTCGATGGCTGTATCCACGAGCCACTCCTGGGCCGCATATACAGATTTCGCCCACACTACCATCTGTCACTAATGCTCCCTTTTCATCGAGTATAAAGAGTTCACTTCCCGCCAACGCTTTGCCTATGGTCACGGGCTGATCTTTGTCTAACTCCGTAAACGCGCAGTTTGCTACGGTTTCAGTCGGACCGTATAAGTTAAACAAACGCACATTCTCAATACTGTCGAAGCTACGCTGCTTGATATCTTCGCCAACAGGTTCACCGGATAGAAAAACAGTTTCAGGCAGTAGCAACTCGCTATCGACAGAGCAACGATAATTCAGTAATTCGTTCCATATTGTAGGGACACAGTAGATCGCAGTGTTGGATCGATTCTGATACCAATCAAAGAGTCGTTGTGGGTTATTCAAGATACCCTCAGGGAGAATATGCAGGGTGTCACCACGCAGCAACGGAGCAAATAATTGAGTCACCGCAGCCGCAAAGCTTAGAGAGGACGTGAGCGGTAATATTGCCTGAGTTTCTGGCCATAAGTCGTGGTTAAACCAATCGAGATAATACGCCATACTGCCATGTTCAACTTCCACCCCTTTTGGCACGCCTGTCGAGCCAGATGTATAAAGCGTATAAGCCAAATCAGAATGGCTTACCTTCGGCAATAATTGACAGTTTAGAGTACCAGCTAGATCAAGTGCTGCTACATTAAGTTTGTCTATATCACATTCAGCCATGCTCGGTTTCTTGATCAAAAGCTCATCTGTAATGATGGCGAATGCACCGGAGTCATCCAAAATGTGCTGAATGCGTTTTGTCGGCTGAAACGAAGAGAGGGGCACATAACTGAACCCTGCTTTCATTACCCCAAGAAGCACCACAGGTAATATAAGGCTAGGTTCAAGGTAAACCGCCACTTTACCTTTATCGCTATCAGGATATTGACTAACTAAGTAACTCGCTAGTTGGTCTGATTGCAGCTCAAGCTCAGAATAGGTCAGCGACATGTCTTTGTAGATAACCGATGTTGCCTCAGGGGAAATCAACGATTGCATCGAAATAGTTTCAAATACAGGATTGTTATTTTTCACAATATTTACCTCGCTAATTAAGGTATTTCTGAAATCGAATGATAATATATTCTGGTTGGCTGGCCGACTTCTTACAAATGAAACCTATACATAAAAACTTAGGATTTAATTAAGACAACAATTTTATTTTAATTATCAAATCCCAAAGACATAGATAAATAAAAAACAACACAACAAGTTAATTGGAATGCGACATTGCTACAACAAACCACAATCAGACGTGAAAAACACTTTAAAGCTAGTCGAATTTATTAAGCAAATAAAATCAACATGTTAAAATGACAAAACATTCAATAGGAGCATGCATCGGAACTAATACTCTGCACTCGTTCAACCTTAATTAAATATTAAGTTTTCAAGGCTAGCTTTCTAAATACATAATGAATAGTGGTTTTATGAGGTCGTTTATGAGTAATGTCGAGTCCACTAAAAAGATATCTGAAATCATGATGCTGCCTCTGGCAGCCAAAGCGCTCAATGTAGCCGCAGAGCTGGGGCTTGCCGACTTATTAAAAGAGAGCGCGCTTGACATCAACGAACTCGCTGTAGCTTGCAATGCGGACAAGACTGTCCTGCTAAATATGCTTAAAGTTATCGAGCTGTTTGGTTTTTTTGATATTGAAGATGATCGAATGATCAGCAATAACACGCATTCAATGTTACTTGTTTCCGATCACCCTCAATCTATGCAACATTTTTGCCGTTTGTTTGGCGAAGAGTATTATCGTGCCTATGAGGGGCTAATCTATACCTGTAAAACCGGAAACTCAGGGCTCAAACACATCTATGGCGAAACACTTTACCAGTATTTGAAATCCACCCCTTCTCGCTCCTCCGTGTATGATCTTGCTATGCGTGACTTTTCAAGACCAGTGGGCGCAGAGCTCGCAAGAGTTTTTCCAGATACGTTCAGGTTTGCTGGTAGCTTAATTGATATTGGCGGTGGAAGCGGCGTTATTACTACAGAGTTACTCCATCGCTACGAACATTTGTCTGGGTGTATCTTTGACCGAGAGGAGGTATGCGAGCAAAGTTGGCGGTATCTGCCTAGTGACATTCACGACAGAGTTGAGGTTTGCTGCGGTGATTTCTTTGATTCTATCCCCTCCGGCTATGATATTTATCTACTGAAAAATATCCTGCATAATTGGAATATGCAATCTTGTAAAAAAATACTAGACACGGTTTCTCAATCTTTAGAATACAACCGCTTACTGATTATTGAGCCTCTAGTTGAAGACGGAGAGCGCTCTCCACGATTGCAGTTCAACGCCCTATTCCAATCGGTCATCTGTGAAGACGGTACCCATCAACGCAACTTAAATGATATGGAAAAGCTACTCACCAAGTCGAATCTACGTGTAGCCCGCAGTGCGAAACTCACTACAGGTCACACAGTGATGAAAGGTTAGCCTAAAGTCACATACCAAATATTCACTAAACAAGTTACAAGAAAGTTAAACTATTAATAGTATTTAATACTTACTGTCATAATGCTCACTAAAACTTTTGATTCTCGTCCTTAACATTAAACAAACGATCCATACACGCGGAGCGCTCCTACGCTAAGTTTATGACTCCTCTCAACCAAGAATGTGGCTAGCCTTTATTCATACTCCCCTCCAAATTTAATCGTTTTACATCCTAATTATGGCCCTGCTTTCAACCTCCTCACTATATTGTAGGTTTGCACCTAGTAAGAAAGCGGTAATATCTATGCGTTTTTAAGAATCTTTGTGAAAAATGCTCGTTTGAGGTGTCCCGTAGAAGCTAATTATATTCAATCTATTTGATTTAACTGCTACACATTTGCTCCGCTTGAATGACAAATCGTTTGGCATCTAAAGAAATCCAACCGTCACCCATTGGGAATGAGTGACGGTAAATAATTACAGGGAAGATAGCTAGAATATTCCTACATGTTACGAGAAATATACTGACGTTTAAGGTGTCAACTTTTTCGTTAAAGACTTGAGCTATATATCAACCCGCAGAACTAACATTATTTCCATCTCCTTGAACAACAAAATACAACTTATATGTTCAGATAATACTCACTTAGATATAAGAACATAAAGGAAAATGTATAACCAGCAATACAATATCCTTTCTGGTGTTTTGTAAATATTAGTTTCCATAATTGGAATTTTACAACCACTCAACATACATGCAACATTAAACGTGATTAGCAAGTAAAAAGGGATAAATAAATAATGGATAAAACTCTAATAGCACTATCAATACTACTTATAACTGGGAATGCTCATGCCGAGATTACAGCTTATGAAAAAAATGGCATTAAAGTTGGTGTATCCTCAGATGTCGAAGTACAAGCATTTCAAAGCAGAATAAATACAGACCCCAATAACAAGTTTTACAATGAAGATTTAACTTTTCGTCTTGATGATGGCGATTTAGCTCTTAATATCACCGCTAATATCAATGATAACTTAAAAGCTATTGGTACAACTGGTTTTAAGTATGAAGACAAAAAAGTTGAAAACGACGATCTATTTGTTGGATTAAAACATGAAAAATTAGGTACCATTACTATAGGTCGACAAGCGACCCTAGTTGATGACTCCGGGATAACAAATGATATTGAATTTGGGCTAGGCTTCACAGGCACTGATGGAACATCAACTAATCTATTTTCAGTAACAAGCGGCGACCAAGTTGCCAAATATAAATTTAAAAATGATAACTTCTGGGCCGGTCTTTCTTACTCTCAAATACAAGATAGAAAAAAAGATACAGATAGCTCTATCAAAATCACTGATAATAAAGCTGTTGATATTGGTGCAGGTGTAATCATTGCTGATGCTTCGTTTAATGCTTACGCTCAAGATGTCGATTTCGATCAGACAAGCAAGAAAGGCAGCCAAAAAACATATCAACTTGAATCAACGTATAAAATCAACTCTATTAAATTAGGAGCATCTTATGCGGATAGTGATATCAAACTTACATCCAAAAAATTTGATCTGAGCGTTATCAATCTAACTTCAGCCTACACTCTTGGTAAAACAACATTCGCAATAGGCGCCGATTTTGGCGAAATAAAATCAAAATCAACAAGCGAAAAACTTAACAATTACTATGCCAATGTTACCAATAAAGTCACTGACAACGTCAAGGTTTATACTGAGGTAGGTTATCTTGATGCAGACAAACTAGAAAAAGCAGCGAAGCTTCAAGGTGCTAACCTTGAGCTAGGTTATGTTGTTGGTATGGAGGTTAAATTCTAATTCACTATCGTGACTTTAGAATTAAATTACACCCTTCTTTTACTCGCAGTGACTTCACTGGCCGTTTAAGAATACTTAGATGGAAAAATCCCTATTGACAACGTTGATGGGGATTTTTATGTTCGATTGATATCCCTCCCCCTTATGGTGTTTTTTAAACTCATATTAAATAAAACATTTACTAGGATTGGCTAATACTATTTAACCAACCTCAACATCGACAAGTAATTCATAACGGCAATATTTTCTCAAACCAACACCTTTGACCAACCCACCCTAACCTGTTGATAGTTTGATGAAAATTAAAAATCATTAACTATATTTCCCACCATTTAGTGACGTCTAAACTTTACTCACGCAAAGTTTTCCATTTTCATTTGCTTCTATTTATCTACTAAGCTTACATCGGCGTATTTTTAATCAGAAAAATGTTCTATAAAACCACAAACGCGTTGCATAAACACCACCCATTGATTATCAATTACGCAAAATAACATTTACAAAATGATATTAACAACTTTATCACCACAATGCTATGTTGAAGCAAACAAACCAACATCAATAAAACATTTACTACAAATAACACATCTTTAGGAGTTGTTACAAGCAATCGTTTTTTTACAAATATAACACTATGACTTGGGAGTATATACAGTGTTCAGTTCTTTCTTTCCTAAACCTAAATTGTTTTTTATTAGCTTTGGTATTTGGTCTTTATTTTGCATAATTAGTTGGTATTCCATCGTTAAAGACACGGGTTTTAGTTACAGTTTAGGTCACCTTATTGGTATTCAATTCCCTAAACCTTTATCAGGAGATGCAACAGAGGCTATAAAGACACAGTTTCAAGCAAGTATGAATATTGCTGAGAACGTTTGGCTCTATCAGTTTATGGCTTTCTGTTACCTCTCATTTATCGGAGGATGGATGTTCTTTGGTGGGCAAAAATGGGCAAAATGGTCTGTTTTAGGCTCCGCTATTATTATACTTGTCACTTGGTTTCAAGTTGAAGTAAGCGTTATGCTTAATGAATGGTATGGAGAGTTTTATAACCTTATTCAAAAAGCTCTCACTGCTCCTAACACCATTACACTTACCAAATTTTACTCCGAGCTATCTACTGTTATTGTTTTATTAATGGCTGCAATTATGGTGTCTGTAGGTAATGCTTTTTTTGTCAGTCACTTTGTCTTTCGTTGGCGTACAGCGATGACAGAATATTATGTATCAAAATGGCAAGATATTCGTCATATAGAAGGCGCAGCTCAACGTATCCAAGAGGACACCATGCGTTTTGCTTCAATTATGGAAACTCTTGGAGTCAGTCTTTTACGCTCAATCATGACGCTTATTGCTTTTCTTCCAATATTATGGAGCTTATCGGAATATATCACAGAATTACCTATTATAGGAAAGGTTCCTCAAGCACTAATTTTTGTTGCTATAATTTGGTCTATCTTTGGAACCGTTATTATATCTTTAACTGGCGTCAAACTTCCTGGTTTAGAGTTTAATAACCAAAAATCAGAGGCGGCTTATCGAAAAGAATTAGTTTACGGAGAAGATAATAATGATAGAGCTCAACCGATAGAATTAAAAAAGCTTTTTACTAACGTACGTAAAAATTATGTAAGACTATATATACACTATGTTTACTTCAATATTGTTCGATATAGTTATCTTCAATTTGGGAATTTTATCCCTTTCATCGCATTAGCCCCTTCTATTGTAGCTGGTACATTTACACTTGGGATCATGCAAAGAGTTATGAATGCTTTTAATCAAGTAGAAGACTCTTTTCAATATTTAGTTAACTCTTGGACGACTATCGTTGAACTTTTATCCATATACAAACGTTTGAAAGCTTTTGAACATAGTATTAATTCTGATAAGTAATAATAAATCTTAAATTAGCTAATCAAATAAGGTAAGAAAAAATCAAAACATTCTAATAACAAAAGGAAAAATTATGCTTTCACATACTAAAACATGGTTATCGTTAGTGGCTATTACGGTTTCAGCTACTGGCTTTAGTTCCACTGTATTCGGAGCGGAGCCTTCTGTGCTTACCATCCATCCAAAAGAGTTCACAACTTTCATTCGCAACTTCAATCCGTTCCTAGGTTCAACCAACCTCCATACAACAACGGAGTTTATCTATGAACCTTTAGTAATCTTTAATGAAATGCATAACAACAGTCCAGTGTTTCGTTTAGCTGAAAGTTTCAAGATGTCAGAGGATCTCACAAGTGTTACATTCGATATTCGAAAAGGCATAACGTGGTCTGATGGTAAAGATTTCACCGCTAACGATGTGCTGTACTCTTTCAATCTCGTTAAACAATACCCCGCCTTAGACCAAAGTGGAATCAACTCAATAATCTCGAAAGTAGAAAAACTAAACGACTACCAGATTAAATTCTCTCTGAATGAAGCAAACTCCAATGCTCCATATGAGATTGTTAAAGTTCCTATTGTTGCTGAGCATGCTTGGAAAGATGTCAAAGACCCTACGGCTTTTCTGAATGAGACCCCTATTGGTACTGGTCCATTCACTGAAATAACGACATTTACGCCTCAATTATACGTACAGTGTAGGAACCCTAACTATTGGGATAATAAGGATCTTAACATCGATTGTTTGCAAGTACCTCAAATTGCAAACAACGATCAGTTCTTAGCAAAACTGATAAACTCAGAGCTAGATTGGTCGTCTTCCTTCGTACCTAATATTGATCAAATTTACGCTTCAACATCTCCTACTCACCATTACTGGTATACCCCTGCCGGGACACAGTCATTTATGGTTAACTTCAAAAATAAAGATCCAGCGAAAAAAGAAGCACTGACGAACCTAGATTTCCGTCGCGCTTTTTCTATGGCCATTGACCGTAAAACCATCATCACTCTTGCTTTCTATGATGACGGTACAGTAAATGACTTTGCTTCAGGTCTTGGTTATACGTTCTCATCTTGGTCTGACGAAACCATACATAACAAATACAAGAAATATAATACTTACAATGTTCAAGGCGCTAAGGTTTTATTGAAAAAAGCTGGTTTCCAAGATATTGACGGAGATGGATTCGTAGAAACTCCTTCAGGCAAATCATTTGAATTATTGATCCAATCTCCAAATGGTTGGACTGACTTTAACAACGCCGTTCAACTTGCTGTGGAGCAGTTAGCAGATGTGGGAATAAAAGCGAAAGCAAAAACCCCAGATTTCTCTGTTTACAATCAATCCATGCTAGAAGGTAACTATGATGTAGCTTACACAAACTATTTCCTCGGTGCTGACCCATATACTTATTGGAATAGCGGTTATAACTCAGCCCTTCAATCTGGAAACGGGATGCCTCGGTTCGCAATGCACTTCTACAAAAATAAAAATCTAGATAAATTACTGAATAGCTTCTATAAAACAGGTAGCAAACAGGAACAACTTAAGATCGCGCATTCAATTCAAAAAATCATTGCTGAGAATCAGGTGACAATTCCTGTTCTTTCGGGGGCTTATACATATCAATACAACACTACAAGGTTTACTGGTTGGTGGAATAGCAAAAATCCAAAGGGACGCCCTAGTATCTGGGCCGGTGTACCAGAACGCTTACTGCATGTACTAGATTTAAAACCCAAAATATAGCGGGATTTTGTGTCACATTCGTGACGCTTAGAACTCTATACTGCTATTTTCACAGGATCACAAACATTCATTCCTCATGTGATTTCAACGATGGAACCACTACGGAAGAAGCCATACCGACGGTTAACAACAAAACTTTCTTCGAGACCGTCTGCAAAACGATTTTAAATTTTTAATAGACATAAAAAATCGGAAGCTTAAAAAGCTAGCTTCCGATTATCTCGCACTGTCACCGCTCCTAAACTGAGCTACATTACAGCTCTGTAGCAGGACGCGTCATTACTTTGGGTTGACCTTTTCAGAGACAAACTGAACTATCTCGTCATACATTTCTACAGGTAAACGACTCAGTTCAATCTTCAACACTCTCTTGTCGCTACTACGAGATACTTTAACATACTGATTTTTATCATCAAATATAGCCAGCGGTTCCGTATCCCAAGACACCTTAGCCTTGTTTTTTGAAAGCTTAGCCTCAATCGCGTCCAGTACCAATTTTTGTTTATCCTCAACATTTACCGCATTATCGAGGTTAAATTGAAGCGAACTCACAAAACATGAAACTGTCATATTCTCTTTCACTAACAGCCTTTCAGCTTTCGTGAGTTTGGCGTAATAACTATTTGGAATACCTTCACAGTCAGGGAACACCTCTATCAAACGCTGATCAATCACTGCCGCTGCAAAGCGCTTACGGCATGTTTCACGACCTATATTCAAGTAATCAGCAAGCTCAACAAGTTTATTAAAACCTTGTTCTTTCATTATACTTGGATATTCAGCGCCCAACTCTCGATAAGAAAGGCGCTTAACGGACTGAGTAGTACCTATAAAAGCAATAAGATCAACTTTTTCCACTTCCCCTTCAAACACCCATAAAGGTAAATCTTTTTTAGCATGAAGACAGGTAAAACGACGGCGCGAGCTGTCGAGCAGCTGATAATTACCAAGTTCGTCTTTGGTTGCTACACCTTCGGTGTGCACACCCTCTTGTTGAATACTTGGTAAAATATCACGCACAGAATCCAAAGTAAGCGACTCCTGGCGACGTGGGTTGAGGGGATGAATAACAGTTTTGTTTTCAAGCTCTTCAGCTTTAACAATCACACGCTCCGCGGTTACGGTTTTACCACTCGCAAAGGTGAACACTTTCTTTGGGCTTTCAGAGTTTGTACGCTTACCCAATTGGTTACCTTGGTTAAAGCCTATGCGTTTATCTTGTGGTCGTAACATGTTATAACCCCTTCGTTGCTAGCTGCTTGATTTCGGTAATAAACTGATGGTACACAGCATTAACGGATGTCATAGCTAAATCAAACTGCTTACCGCTGCAGATTTGCTCGGACTTACGAATATCCAGTACAGTTCGATTACTTTCTGCTGCTGCAACAAATGCTTCAGAATGACGAATAGCGGTAGATAACAAATGCCCTTGTGCCGCACGTAACAATTTATCGAAGACCTTCACTTCATGAGCACTCTTTTCATCAAAGTTCACCGGTAGAAGTTTTGCCCATTTCAAATTTTCACCTTGAGATGGTAGTGCTTTGAAGGTACCTGGCATAGTGGCCATATAATTGCTGGTCGAAGCAAAGTCAAATTCGCGTGGCGTAACTGGTATTAGCACTGCATCAGCAGCTTCATTCACAGCCCATAGTATTGGTGAGTTCTGTGGTGGAGTATCAATAAAAATCAAGTCGTACTCCTCTTTGAGTACGGGTAAGATTTTTTCGCGTAACACACTCACTAATTGTTGCTGACCAGCTTCGTCTACTCCCCAGTAACTATCGACGAAACGTTCGTCTGACGGGAACGCAGGAATGACATCTAAATTGGGTAAATGTGTCTTAAATGGAATGGCTTTAACTAGTTCATTGTAGTTAAAATCATTGAGATACTGCGCAAAATCACCTTCTGGCTCTAAATCTGCCAACGCGACATCGACTGCCGTCATATACACCGACTCATCGTCAGCTTGATGGATAAGGCTCTGCCCAGTAGAGCCTTGTGGATCTAAATCGATAACGAGGCAACGTGCATTTAGGTTTAAGTCAAGTGCTGCCGCTGTCGCGAGAGTCACCGTTGTCGTGGATTTCCCCGTACCGCCTTTATGGTTCTCTACAACAATAGTCGTAGGTTCGAAGCGTTGGCTGTACTTAGGAAAGCTCATGAATTCCATCATATTTGCCACATCAAAACGGTTATACAAATGAGTGCGGCCTTGGATTATCGGTGCACCAATAATCCCCTGCTCTGTCGCTTCATCTATGCGAGTGTTAAAAGTTACACGCGATAAACCAAACAACTCTTGCAACTCTTTCTTCTTGAGCGAATGATTGTAGATCAAACGGTCGACACTTCCTTCAATTTCAGTGTCGGTCACTTTTATCTGCATCCGCTCTTTAATTACCGCTTTGAGATCGGCCTGCTCTTGCTGCATACGTTCACATACCAGCTCGAGTGAATCTATGATGGTCGTCATGGGGTGTCCTTAATACCTAAATCGCTTTCAGATACTATAGTACACACAAAAACAAAATTAAACCCTAAATGCATCAATAAAACCGTTTAAGGTTTAATTTATTATAAAAGGAAAGTATCGATGGTGGTTGTAAACACTACCAATACTATTTTTAACTACTTAAGTGTTTTACAAACGTCACCTGATAGCGAAGCGACAATAGGATAAAACACTCAATGGGAAAGACCATTTGATATCAACACATTCAGACAAACAGAAGGGGTTAATTCGACATTAAACAAGCCCAGCGACTAACTCGAGTAGCAACACTAATAGACAAAAGTATTGCGCTGTCCGACAGAGATCTTCTTACAGAAAACGGAAAGTAGCATTTCTATATCTGAATGTAAGCTTGAAGGAGTAGAAGAACGATATGCAGCCAGAATTATTAACCCCAAATAAATCATAAAGTGTATTAGTTCAGACTAGATCTGACACTTCAATTTGAAAAGAAGAGAGTTACCCACTTTGATTAAAGGTGCTTAGTCATCAATCAAAGACAAATAAGAGGTAACTCTCATGCATCATACTAGCAATCCAATCATTAAACACAAAGCTGGGCTTCTCAATCTTGCAGAAGAGCTTGGTAATGTATCTAGAGCCTGCAAGGTTATGGGGGTGTCTCGAGACACGTTTTATCGCTATCAAGAGTTAGTTGAAACTGGCGGTATTGATGCTCTGATTAATCAGAGCAGAAGAACACCAAACTTAAAGAACCGAGTCGATAGTGAAACTGAACAAGCCGTCCTAAAATACGCCATCGACTTTCCTGCTCATGGGCAAGTTAGAACAAGCAACGAACTGCGTAAACTGGGGGTCTTTATCTCTCCAAGTGGCGTGCGCTCAATCTGGCTTCGCAACGACCTAGAAAACTTCAAAAAACGCCTCATTGCATTAGAAAAGCAAGTTGCTGAGAACGGTATCATTCTAACGGAAGAGCAAGTCGCTGCTCTAGAACGCAAGAAGCATGATGATGAAGCTTGTGGTGAGATAGAAACAGCACACCCAGGCTATCTAGGCTCTCAAGACACATTCTATGTTGGCAACCTTAAAGGTGTTGGGCGTATCTATCAGCAGACGTTCGTTGATACCTACAGCAAAATAGCGTTCGCAAAGCTCTACACGACAAAAACACCAATCACGGCAGCAGATATGTTGAATGACAAGGTTCTGCCGTTCTTCGAGAATCATAAACTGCCAATGTTGAGAATCTTGACTGACCGAGGTACTGAATACTGTGGTCGTGTTGATCAGCACGACTACCAACTCTATCTAGCCATCAATGATATCGACCACACGAAAACGAAAGCGATGTCACCACAGACAAATGGTATCTGCGAACGCTTCCACAAGACCATATTGAATGAGTTCTACCAAGTCACATTCAGAAAGAAACTGTATGGTTCGATGGAAGCGTTACAGAAAGATCTGGACGAATGGATGGACTACTACAACAATCATCGTACCCATCAAGGAAAAATGTGCTGTGGCAGAACGCCAATAGAGACATTAGAGGATGGGAAATCAATCTGGGCTGAAAAGAATCTAGCCCAGATATAATCTGACAGGCACCAAGTCGAAAAGCGGGTAACTGTCAGATCAGGTCTGAATTAGTACACATAAAGTTAATACAGGCTCGAGTATACACGGAGTACTTACTGCTAAAATCCTATGTGGAGTTGACCAGAATCCTTTTCCCCAGATGTCTATCATCATTAACTATGACTTGTTCATTCACATCAACGCTACCGACAAAGTATTCTAGCAACAAAACAATGTTCTCTTTCTAATAAACCGTACTTAGCCAACTGAGCGTTTTTCGCCTATGGCGTGAGATTGGCTTTTTAGCTAAACCATAGCATCTAAGGTACGGCATTTAAGTGGCGTGACATCATATGTAGATGCCTCTCATCAAAAACCTATATTTTCTATTTCTTCGCCGTAACTTCGGCACAACCCTCCATAAGTAGCCGTACATACCAGGACTCAGGACCTTTCGATAAATTTAACGCTTAAATACTTTAAGAAACTGTTGATGTCACCTACAGCATAGTTGTTGTACTTCACTCTCTAACCATTCCCCTATCTCTCCGCTTCATTATCTAATAAACATGTCTTTCCCCGTAATCGGTTCGAACTTAACCTTCTCTTCTACATTAAGCACGACGATATCAATACATCGACGATCACGTAAGCCAAGCTCATTAGACATATGGTATTTATGCTGGTCCATAGAAATAATCCTTCTAGCACGATTACTCCTCTGTTCACCGTGATAAGCACTTTCTTTAAATACAGCCGTATTGAACTTACCGTCAATGCGCAAAGTGACCTACCAATTGAAAATAGTGCTATATAGATAATGCATTAGTGATTGGGATAGGATTTTAAAGATTGAACTTTGCATGTGAGCTGTATTTATTGCGGTGCTCAATAATTGGAATAAGATGATTTGACAGCAAAGATACAATCCCTATGGAACTAAAGTATTATGCTGCTATTTCTTTTAAAGACAGGAGTCTCAATTAACCTTTTATTGTAGTTTAGTTTAACAGAGACAGGCGGCAGCTATCCCTCTTCTTCATGGCAAAAGCAAACTCATCCGCCTAACATTACGAATTATAAAAACGATATACTCATAACTGACTTAAGGCTAACTTACAAATCTCTTATTAAAATAGGCGAGAAAATACTTAGAACTCTTTTACATTAAGATAAGCTTCCACCAAGACATTTCATAAGATCACTTATCCATTAGCTTCCTTATCTAGAGATTCGTTACACTGTATCTTTTTCAAAAACAACTTCCCAAACAGTACTTGGGAGCTAATTTTAATTTTCAGCCCTAAACCACCGACTTCCGTAAATGGTAATTTACCTACTTTCCAGATATAGCAAGAAATCTCCCACCTACGTAATAATTTGATCCAATGGATGTCATTTACTATCACTCACTCTAAATGCATAAAAACCGCGAAGTTTCAAAGATATCTGTGCTCCTTGAATACTTCCCTCCTTATTGGGAAGTGTGTGCAACGACTCTCTTAATGCACTGCAGCAGCCATTGTAATAGTGAGATCCCTGAACAATTAACTGAGTGCGCGCCGGCACACACCTCCCACGTTTAACCAAACAACCCCCATTGTCCCCAGGGAACGAGGAGGGTTCGAGCGACTCAATAGCGGCTACAATCGTTGCAGTCATTAGCCCCCTGCACTTTTTAACTGAGCGGACGCCGGGCCACACCTCCCAGATTTCACCAAACAACCTCCATTGTCCCCAGGGCGCAGGAAAGGTTTAGGGAGCTCTGGGACGCATCAGTCATTGTAATCGGGAGTTCACTGCACTTTTTACTGAGGGGGCGCCGGGCTACATCTCCTACGTTTCACCAAACAACCCCCATTGTCCCCAGGGAACGAGGAGGGTTCGAGCGACTCAATAGCGGCTACAATCGTTGCAGTCATTAGCCCCCTGCACTTTTTAACTGAGCGGACGCCGGRCCACACCTCCCAGATTTCACCAAACAACCTCCATTGTCCCCAGGGCGCAGGAAAGGTTTAGGGAGCTCTGGGACGCATCAGTCATTGTAATCGGGAGTTCACTGCACTTTTTACTGAGGGGGCGCCGGGCTACATCTCCTACGTTTCACCAAACAACCCCCATTGTCCCCAGGGAACGAGGAGGGTTCGAGCGACTCAATAGCGGCTACAATCGTTGCAGTCATTAGCCCCCTGCACTTTTTAACTGAGCGGACGCCGGGCCACACCTCCCAGATTTCTCCAAACAACCCCCATTGTCCCCAGGAAACGAGAAAGGTTCGAGCGACTCAGTAGCGGCTACAATCGTTGCAATCAGGAGATCACTGCACTCTTTAACTGAGTGGGCGCAGGAAAGGTTTAGGGAGCTCTGGGACGCATCAGTCATTGTAATCGAGAGTTCACTGCACTTTTTAACTTGGTGAAACGTAGGGGCTATACCTCCTACGTTTCACCAAACAACCCCCATTGTCCCAAGGGAACGAGGAGGGTTCGAGCGAATCAGTAGCGGCTACAATCGGTGCAATCAGGAGATCACTGCACTCTTTAACTGAGTGGGCGCAGGGCCACACCTCCCACGTTTCACCAAACAACCTCCATTGTCCCCAGAAAGCGGGGAAGGTTTAGGGAGCTCTGGGACGCATCAGTCATTGTAATCGAGAGGTCACTGTACTTTTTAACTGAGGGGGCGCGGAGTACACCTCCTACCTTTCACTAAACAAACCCCATTGTCCCCAACAAAAAGAGAAAATACGATCTTAAGATACTTTGCAGCTGGCTTATTTAACCAGAGCTAAGCAAAACAACAAACTCATATTGTTAGTTAAGTATTTTAATTTATCCCACTTACTTACTGTATTTAGGGATTTTTAAAGCTATGTTTTTGATAATTGGAGATCTAAAAATCCCATAATTTATAATGTGTTTACTTCTTTTCATTTGAACCATACCGTTGAATATTATTCTATTTCGTTCCTCTAACACCCTTCAAAATTGAACAACCGAAGTATCTATTTACTAAATATTATACACTCTGGCTTTGTTACATAGTTCAGTGAAGCTAAACTAAAAACCTATAATTACCCTCAATTACACTCCCTTTCATAACCCTAAACCTAGCAACAAGCCAACCAGTCACATATCAATAGTGCCCTTTTTCTTTTGGATTGCAGACACAAACCAAACAAAATAAGCTCGTAGACCACATTAGTTCAGCTATCACAACAGTCATTATTGTAAATAATGTTATTTATATAAATGAAAACACTACAAAGATTTATTGATTCAATGTTTAACTTTGTCCATATTCCATTAAGCTATTCTCATTACATCTACATCAGTCTTAGGGACAAAGAAAGTAAGGTATTATTTAGAGTTAAAAGGAGGGGAACATATCAACACGTAGCGATTGATACGACAACTTTGAAGTCTCAAGCTTGAATGAAAAATAAGAAATGTAATGTTTAGCTAAAACAACACATTACAAATAGAGAAATACTTCCTAACTTACTAAAACAAACGCGCTAGCGTATTCGTAAAAATTACGACACGATAGTTAGTCATAATGGAATTAAAATTAAATTAAACTTCGTACATATTTCTCCGTAAAAAGGGAAATATTTAGCGGCCTTGTTGCTTAAATCGATGGAACTAAATCAGGAAGCTACGATCTGATCGGATACACCCATCAATCGTCGTAGTCTCATGCCTAAACCTCGTTACAAAACAACTAACTGGAAGCAGTATAATAAAGCCTTAATCAACCGTGGCTCTCTGACCTTTTGGATTGATGAGGAGACGATAGCCGAGTGGAAGCAAAACAAACAAGGCAAGCGTGGTAGACCTCGCCGATTCAGCGACTTAGCCATTACTACCGCTCTGATGGTGAAACGCCTTTTTTCTATGCCATTGAGAGCGCTGCAAGGTTTTCTAGACTCCGTCTTTAAGCTGGCTAACATCCCTCTGGTTTGCCCACACTACACCTGTATAAGCCGTCGTTCTAAGGATGTTGAGGTTTTATTTAAAACTAAAACCAGAGGTGCGATACAACACCTAGCCATTGATGCCACTGGTCTCAAGGTTTATGGCGAAGGTGAATGGAAGGTCAAGAAGCATGGAACTGATGGGAAGCGCAGAGGCTGGCGTAAGCTGCACATCGCAGTAGATACAAGCACCCACGAAATAGTCGCAGCAGAGCTGAGCTTATCTAAGGTAACCGATGCCGAAGTGCTCCCCAACTTACTCAATCAGACACGTCGGAAAATCATTGAGATATCAGGTGATGGCGCTTATGACACAAGGAATTGCCATGATGCCATACGGATCAAGCGAGCTGTTCCGCTCATCCCGCCAAGAGAAGGGGCAGCCTTCTGGGAACAAGGGCATCCTCGTAACTTAGCGGTAGGTTGCCAGAAGCTCTACGGCTCCAACAAGAAGTGGAAAAAGCGGTATGGCTATCATAAGCGCTCTCTATCAGAGACCGCAATGTACCGAGTAAAACAGCTACTAGGTGGGACATTAAGCCTGAGGAACTACAACGCTCAAGTTGGCGAGACTTACGCTATGATCAAAGCCTTGAATAAGCTTACAGGGCTTGGTATGCCTGAAACACAGTATATCGATTAAAAATTAAGCTCGATGGGGCAGGCATGCCTTCTCTCTGAATTAAGCAACAAAGCCATATTTAGCTCCCATTAGCAAAGAGCAAAATCGAAACCACAGATGTTTACTCTCAGAAACGGCTATACAACAAGTTAAACGAATACTTAAAAATAATTAACCTAAAAAGTTACAATACACTGTATAAAGCTTAATTACAGCATGATAAAACGTGAATTCACTTCAAATACATTTGCATAACAAAGACCCAACCCCCTCAACTTTTATCAAACATTAAGTTAACTAAAATCCACATATCATTATTTAGTTCATCCACTATTTCAGTATTAAACTAATTGCTGAATAAGTGGCAATAATTCAGTTAAGCTGTACTAAATACTCTTTTAGTTTCTAATACAATCAAGTAGGCCATCTATTTCGAAGACATTAAAATATCAGCCTAGGATCTTTATGCATTTAGTTCTACGTAAAACAGATTTTTCTAAACTTCAAAGTATAAAGGCCATTTTATCAATGGTATAAGAATCGATGAAGAGATCATCAAAATACAAATATTAACTTAATAAGCAACATCAAAACCTCTAGGGTTTGATGTTGCTTATTAAGTAACCAACTAAACCTAAGTGAAGTTGGTATTTTTTTTAAACTAGATCCTAAAGGTTCTAGTTTCTTAGTTAATGGCTAATAATATCGACATTTACCGATATGGTATCAACATCCACCGAAGTTATATTAACATCTACCGAATAAATAGAAATATCTAACGATCTGTCATATCGACATTTACCGATACTGGTGTGATTGGTATAAGTATTTACCGATCATAACCACAAAAAGATCACAACTAATTGAATTCGACGATCAATACCAGTTAAACAAGCCAAAACAGGATCCAAACAGCCCTTTTAGATGGAGAGAAGATCATTGTCACACATATCAACATTTACCGAAGTGTATAAATATTTACCGATTGTTATGGCTATTTTTGTGATTAGGTATGAATATTTACCGATCACATATAGATATCTGCCGAATTTAGTGAGTTAGTAGTACCTATCTGTTACAATAACACTATCGCATTATTAGGTAATGATCATGGCTACAACATCTAACTCTAGTTTGACAGTTGTTAATGAAGAGGATCGTAAAAATCGGTTCATCTCATCCATTCTGTTTTCTAGAGCTACTATTTTTCATCCAGCCTCACGTTTAACATCAACAATGCAATCAAAACTTATAGAGATTGCGCAAAGCGGTGGTACAGATCCTAACTACCCATTGGAAAGCGTGAACATTAATAGCTATGGAAAAAACTTCAGAGTTGACCTGCATGTTGATTATTTACTTCAACCACATCGTGATATTCTAGAAACTATGCTGGCGTATGCTCAAACAATTCAACTAGACAATTCTTCTTATGATGCTGGAGCTCGTTTGACTTGGTCACAGGTGTACCAAACTATCACTGATGGCGATATCTCAGATACTCAACAAGATGGCTTCGACTCTTTTATTGATCGAGATGCGACAGTTTTATCTATGAGTATGTACGAACTTGCCACTCGTATGGGTATGGCAACCACTCGTGCAAATTATGACCAAATAGAGCGTCGTATTACTCAATTAGCAACAGCTCACTTGGTGATAAATGAACTTGATGAAGAACAGAACATACTAGACAAAAAACCATTAGAATTTGTTCAAGACTACCGTTTTTATTGTGACCGAAGTAAATTCAAAATAGGCCGTAAAAACAGTAAGAATCTTACTAATCATGTCTTTTTGGTTCCTGATATCCGTTTGTTGCAAGCGATACGCGACCATGGCTATTATTATCGATTAGAACAACATAAAATGACTAACTACAGTAAACCGTCCGTACGTTCGTTTTTAAAGTACATTACCACGCATAAAGCTGAGTTTTTACATAACAAGAAGTTTGAGTGGGCACTTGATAGTTATATTCAATCTATTGCTTCGAAAGTCAGTCATAGCTTCCGTAGTGATCTCAGAAAAGATTTGTTAGCCAATGCAGTACAAATTGAAAAAGATTTTAGCCTCCAATTTCGCGATGTCGGTAATGGAATTCAAATATTCTATATTGGCGGGGGAGAGTAATGATCACTCAATCTCTTGATAGCTTGATGTCTTCAACTGCAAATCAGAACTTGAGCTTCAGTTTAAAAGGGTTGCTTAAAGGACATGTAGGTATGTTGATTGCTGCACCTAATGTCGGTAAATCTCATCTTGCTCTTTGTATAGCAATGGAGCACGCTTCTTCAATGTCTTTATTAGGGATGAGTGCAGTTAACAAACCTGCTAAAACCTTGGTATTGAGTTCAGAAGATAGTGCCGGTGTCATTCAATCTAGGATGAAAGACAAGTTGGCTAACTGTACTCCCACCATTAAGTCAGAGCTAAAAAATAATCTCCACTTTTTGACCGATATTGAACCAGTAGTGATTCCGCCTGATAGTTCGGCACAAGAGCAGGCAGAACATAAGCGGTACCTAGAACTACTTAAAGAAACTTTTTCGGAATTTGACTTAGTGATCATCGATACCGTGACAGAGTCAATAGGCCGTTGTGAGGAAGTAAAACACGATCGCTTAATTAAAAATGTTTTCCAGGATCTTGCTAGTGAATCAGGGGCTAGTTTGTTGCTTGTTCATCATGTGAACAAAGATGAGATACGTGGCACTCAAGAAATTACCATGGCATCAGGTGCTGGTTTGACGTCGATAATGCGTTTAACAAAGTGCTTGTTTACATTAAAGAAAAACAAAGAATCTTTGTCGATTAAGTACCTCAAGAGCAATTATTTACCCGAAAATGAAAATCTAGAATTTGCGGTTGAAGTGAGGCAAAGCCTTACTATTAATCCACAGGTATTTAATTTGAAATTTAAGGCGTCTAAGTTTACTCGCGCAGCTCAAAGCATTAAACAGAATCCTAAAAAAATCACGTTGCCTGGTACTATTCCTGAGCCGGCAGAAATTGAAGAGCGTAAAAATCTTAGAGACGTTTTATAAGCGATTACTTCTATCAAATCTCGTTGATACACAAATCATCAAGCTTTCTATCCACGACTCATAACACTAAAGTGCTGAGAAAACTCAAATGTAGGTATACCCGAGTAAAGTCGTTCACGATCAAGCAAAATATTTGAAATATTGTTGAGGTCGTGCATGGAAAGCTAAGCGGTAGATCATATGGTACGAGGATTCAAATCTATTAAAGCTGCGCATACCAAGTTGAATATTACTTCGAGGTCTTTCTTAGTGTTCACTAGAGTTTGTCTTTAGGTATTTGACAATAATGTCGCTTCGTGTAGGAAAGAAACTTTACCAAATCAGTGGAACAGGGTATGAGTCACATAGGTTATGTAGATTGGAATAATACTCTAATACATTGCTATTTTAAGGGGCTCACACAGGTTTGCATTTTTTAGCACTAATAAAACAGGTGTGGATTATGTTAGAAAACCAACAGCACCCAGCGACATTTTGATGTTTTTCTTTTATCAATAGGCTTGTTTTTCAAATATATTCTGAGGCGATCAAAAGCTAGCTCTTTACGCAATTATCAAGTGATATTTCCTTTAATCGCTTTCGCTGGATACTCAATGGCCTATTTTATTTCAAATGGCACCATTTCAACTCCGAACTTATTTATGGTATGCCCATTGGTGTGGAACTGCTTTTATAAGTTATACCAATTTTAAGCAGATTTTCTGAATGAGGCGTTTCCGTTAGTCGCTTGACCATTTATAGTTGATTTATTTACTAGGGGCCTGACTGCATAAGAAGTCACGTTGCTATAAAGAATCTTCCTATGGCTTACCAGAAGCACGAAGGTTGTTTACTGTAAGATGTGAACACTGACAAGTGAGTAGTTCATACTATCAGCAAAGTTAAAATTTGCTCTGTTAATACGCTTTAACTTTGTATTCGTATAATTGACGATTATTTGTGAACTATGTCGGACTTTTGAGTGGGTTTCTTGGTGAAGAGATTACGTTGCCAAGGAGAGAAATGGTTGCGTTACGGTATTTACATAAGTTCGAAACACCAATAGTTGTATAAATTTGATCAGTACATGAATGGTGTTATTGATTTTATCAATAATCTCTATTTTGCATACTAAATAGTACAGTTGTACTATTTGAATAACCCTACGAGTATCTCCTTAATGTATTGATGGTTTACTAATGTTTTTGTTCAAAAAAAACATTACCAGAGAGTGAACATTGTTTTCCATATTATATATTAAGTCATCTTATCTATACCTGCGGTAGAATTAATATTTTTATTTATACCAGATTTTTATACTAACTCTGGTTTATTTTTATGTGTATCAAATGAAATTAAAGCCCTTAATAATATTAGCCATGGCGACCACTTTGTGTGGTTGTCTTCCATCTGATGATGAGCTGAGTACATCCAACGAGTCAGGACCAGAGTCAGGACCAGAGTCAGGACCAGAGTCAGGACCAGAGTCAGGACCAGAGTCAGGACCAGAGTCAGGACCAGAGTCAGGACCAGAGCCAGGACCAGAGTCAGGACCAGAGTCAGGACCAGAGTCAGGACCAGAGCCAGGACCAGAGCCAGGACCAGAGCCAGGACCAGAGTTTGAGCGAATTCCATTGAATCACAGTGCGATCAGTAGCTCAAATGTAGTGAGCGTGGAACCCAAAGCTCTATCGGTTATGGATGCTAATGTTTCCGCTGTAACATCAGTACCAAAGCCGGATGAAGTAAAGTTTGGTGATATTCGATTTAAAAAATCAGGAGTTGACTGGGTTGTTGAAAATTATAGTCCTCAGCCAATTAGGCATTTTATTGCGGCGGTTGATATTAATGGTGGCAGAACAATTCGCGAAATACATTTAGATTCACCTATCCCTGCCTATAGTCAGGCCACGATTCGTTTTACCACTGAAACGATTGATGATCTTCGTTTCGAGCATCAACTAGGCATGTTTAATCCAATAATTATATTCAAACGAGCAGATGCACCTGATTGTAGTGCTGTACCTGATTCTGTTTGCTATGGAGACACAGATGAACGCGGACGTAGTATATTTGAAACCATTCTAACCAACATGCATCACGGTTTTAACAGAAAGATATTTGATACAACGATGCAGGCTTATTTTAGCAAAGATGGCGAATGTGAAAGATGGTCTGAATGCCAAGGATATGAAGATACAGGGATAAATTATGGTAAGCGAAATTTGTACTTAATGGGAATGAGTGATCATCGGTTGTCCATGCGTGAAAAGAAGAATGTTTATCTTGCATCCGGTATGGCTTGGGGACAAAAACCAGATCTTAAGAATATTCGTTCAACGAAAAGTGGTTGGGCTTCAATATGGCACAATAATATAGGGCCGACAAAAACAACAAAACAACTGTTTAGCAATGGTAACTATAACATAGTCTTTCATGAGATAGCCCATGCATATGGTTTTAGTCACAGTTCTGGCATGACTTATGGTTTTACGGCTGGGTGGGCTTACTCTACAAAATATGGTGATACATGGGCTGGCTACTCAATTATGGATAAGTATTTCTCATTGGATGAGAGAGAGCGAGTGTCTGAAGTTAAAATACCATCTGTAGTCGTAGATAAGAAGTCACAACGAGAATTAGAAGTTAGATTTGAATTGTTTTATCCAAGTTATTCGTTAGGCTTTACCGATTTAGCTTATGAAGTAGTTTCTGACTCTCGAACATCTTTTCGAGTTATTAGTAATACTCAGAGTAACGTATTTACATTACTCTTCGCTGAAAAGCCAGACGCTCCGGTCTACGTGCGATTTGTCGATAATAATGGGGATTACATGTCGACCTCCAAAATAACGGCGAGAGATTTGTACCCTACGCAAGAATATATGATTAACGATGCTAAGCTTACCGTTCTGTCTTCAAAAATGACGAAACCGACAGATAATGTTGAGTCTGCAAGTTACTTATGCAACAAGCCTTTTGAGGAGATAGCGTCAACCTCTTGGCATCAAGCTCTGTGGGATAGGTTGAGTACAGACGGTAATTTGAACTTATTATTAGAGAAAAATTTCATTGCCTTTGATAAAAATGAGAATAAAACGTGGCTTGTTTCTTATGAGGACTCATCGCTTGTGTTAGATAATGTTACCAAAACGACAAATATAGGAAATGTTGGGGTGTTATGTTTAGAAAACCTTAACTAGCCGTTATTCTTATCGTATACAAGCATTCGATGTCCTTTGAAAGAATAGAGGAATAATTGCAAAGAAGCTGCTTCAGATTTCGAATAGCTTTTGGGGTGACGTTGAATCTTATTCTGTAGTTGATCTGAACTATGAACAACTTCATTGTGATTGGAGGTGTTTATGTTGGATTATAAATTAGGTAAAAACTCACAATGCATTATGGATTTAAGGTAATTAGTGCCTGATTTTTGCTTCGAGAAAGGGGGAGCATGGAAGATAAACGTGGGGTGTATGTAGCGGTCACTATCGCTTTTTACTTGTGTACAATCGTTGGACGTTTGGCAGTAATAAAGGTATACAACTGACGATGAGTCCATAGAAAATGGTAATTAGAGAAACCGAAAGCCACATGAATATGAATTAGTGACGGGTTAAAGAGATGATAGTGGGTCCATTTTATCTGGTGAAGATCATTCTCCAAGGAAACAGTGGAGCATCGCTCGCGCTGCTTGTCCTAACTTTACACCTGGTTTTGTTACAATGATTAAATCCCTTTGCGCCCAAGGCTCATTAATGGTGATCATGGCTAAGTTACTGTCTTTTAATGCACTGAAAGGCAAAATCGCTACACCAAGACCTGCTTCTACCATCCTCCTTACACCATCGAAGCTCATGACTTCGATTTTAGTTTTTATCGGATTGCCAAGTTGATTTGCTTGAGCGTCAACAAGCGCTTGGATCGCACTGCCGTTTTGAAGAGACACAAAATCTTCTTTGATAATATCTTTTAGAGTTACTGAGTCTCTGGTTATTAGATGATGGTCTTTAGGTGTCGCTAAAACAAGCGTATCACGTCTATACAATGTCCTCTCGCAATCAAAGGTGTCAGTCATTCCTGAACATAACCCAAAATCCACTTCTCCAGAACGTACTGCAGCGACAACCTCTGTACTGTACATTTCGATAAGCTTCAATTGGATAGTAGGCTAGTCTCTGGTAAATATAGCGAGGTCATCGGGTAAGAATTGAGTGATACTTGATGTATTGGCAGCGATGCGAATACTTCCTCGAATTCCATTCGAAAACTCTTCCATCGACTTTTCCATTTTTTGGATACACATCAATACGTTTTGGGAGTGACGATAAAATTCTTGGCCTGCGGATGTCAGCTCAACACCTCGTTGTTGGCGATATAAAAGTGTTGTATCTATGAGGGCTTCTAGTTCACTTATACGTCGACTGACTGCGGAAGCAGCTATATTGTGGCGGCTTGCAGTGGCGGCAATGCTGCCGGTTTCTGAGACAGTGATAAATAGGGCAAGAGATAAAATATTGTATCTAGAGTGAACGTTGTTGTTTTTGTATATGTCATTCAGTGGGTCCAAATCTTATCTCCTTAGGTATCGCTTTATTTCGTTTAGGTAAGGATTGTTTGTTCGATTTCTTTACGAAGCTTATAAGCAACCGTAGTTTTGTCTATTTCAACGTCGCTCCATGTTATTGGTTTCCCTTCTGCTACTGGTTTAATCAATTTGACTTGATGAGCTAGACCTAGCGGAACGTAGCCATTTTTTACTGATATATGAGCCGGTCTTAGGCCTCCAGAAACAGTAAATCCACCTTCACCGTCTAAAATTTCTTGAGCTTTTAAGTTTCGTTTGGCTATAGCTGAAACATCTGCTCTAAAGTCTGTTGCGACACCGGTTGGTTCATTCCTAATACCGACAGATGCGACTGAAACTCCCAATTCAAGGCCAATCATGTGCCAACGTTTATAATTACACATATACCGCCCGCTTTGGTCTGTAACTACCTTATATTCCTCAAAGCAATTCTTCAAATAGTCATTATCAGCTTCAATACAGACCCACACTCCTTTGCGAATATCGTGTGGAATAGGTGTTCCATCAGCACGTATACAAGAAACAACATCTACCATTCCTTTTCGTTCGAGCACACCGCCTTCTGAAATAGGGCGCATTAGTGTGGGGATGTCGTCAATTCCGCCTGATGGAAATACAAGTCCATTATCAGGTGCATCTAAGCCGCAACAATTGGCGATAGCTGCACTTTCTATCGCAGGTTTTGAACCGTCAAGGAACGCATTGAACATTTTAGGGTTTAAGCGTCCACGCTCAGCTTGCTCCTGCGATAGTCCCCAATGTTCCCAGACGGTGTCCGGAGTTGATTGGCGATAATGTGGTAGCCATTTGTGTCCACGGCCGGCAGCAACAACAGAGAAGCCACAGGTGCGAGCCCAATCTACTAGCTCACATGCAAGAGCTGGTTGGTCGCCATAAGCCATTGAGTAAATAACGCCAGCCTTTGCCGCTTTTCTCCCTAGAGCTGGACCGACAAAAGCATCGGCTTCCACGGTTACATTGATGACATTTTTTCTTTCTGAAAAAGCGACAAGAATGTGCTCAATGGCTGCGATAGGGTTACCTGTACATTCAATGATGATATCAACAGCAGGGTGCTTCACTAGTTCTAACCAGTCTTCTCCAACATGAGTTCCCCCAGTAAGCGCCGCTTGATTGAGTGACGTTGCGCTGTATCTTTCTTTTGGCCAGCCAACATGGGCCATGTTTGACATTGCTGACTCAATATCTAGATCGACGACGCCCACAAGATGGATACCAGGTAAACGTAAAGCTTGAGCTAAGAACATGGTGCCGAATTTACCAGCGCCGATCAAACCGATTTTAAGTGACTTGCCTGAGTATTCTAGATTGCGCAGTTGTGAGTACAGATTCATAAAGAGTCTCCCTGTAAATCTTCATGCTGGAGGAAGCCGAAATCACAGCCTTCAGGTGCTTGGAGGACCGTTTCAGCATAAAGTTTGCGATAACCACGTATTGGTTTGTTTATTTCTTTACGGTCTAACATGCGTAGTTGTAACTCTTCATCATCAATCAGAAGATCAATACTTTTGTTTTTGATAGACAGGCGAAGGCGGTCTCCGTTTCTAACGGCATAAAGGGTTCCGCCAACAGCTGTCTCTGGGGATATGTGTAAGACAATGGTGCCAAATGCTGTACCAGACATGCGAGCATCCGATATTCGAACGATGTCTTTGACTCCAGTCAAAGCGAGTTTTTTGGGGATGGGTAAATAACCAGCTTCAGGCATACCAGCGGCAACTGGCCCTGCATTTTTCAAAACCATGATGTCATCAGCGTTTATATCGAGGGCTGGATCGTCAACGCGATTGGCTAAGTCCTCAAGATTTTCAAAAACAACTGCTCTTCCTTCTATTTCGAAGAGTTCAGGAGTGGCTGCTGCACGTTTGAAAATGGCGCCTTCTGGGGCTATGTTTCCTGATAAGGCAACTAAACCGCCGACAGCGGAAACAGGGTTACTCGCTTCGCGAATTATTTTGCGGTCTATCCAGTCCAAAGGCTTAGCTAATCGTTCCTTGAGAGTAACGCCTTGGATATCAATTGTATCAAGATGAAGAAGATGTTTGATTTCTCGCATCACAGCGCCAACACCACCTGCTGCGTGGAAGTCTTCCATATACCCATGTCCCACGGGTTTTAAATCAACGAGAACGGGGGTTTCATCAGAGATTTGATTCAAGCGTTCGTTAGATATGCGGATTCCGCGACGCCCTGCGATTGCTGCAAGATGAATAACGGCATTAGTTGAGCCTGACACTGTCATCAATACACGCATAGCGTTTTCAACGGATTTTTCGGTGATTAATTGACTTGGAAGTATCGGGTTGGTTATGAGCTCAACAGCAGCAGCGCCGCTTGCTTCAGCCGCAACTAGCCGTTCGGAATTTACCGCTGGAATAGCGGCACTACCCGGGAGGGATATACCAAGAACTTCAGCAATGATCGCCATTGTTGATGCCGTTCCCATTACAGCACAAGTACCAGCTGTGACAGCTAAACGGCCTTCGATTTGATCTATTTCTTCTTTTGAGATTTTCCCTGCTCTGTAGCGCCCCCAAAAGCGGCGGCAATCGGTACATGCACCTAAACGTTCTCCTTTGTGTCGTCCCGTAGACATCGGTCCTGTGACTAACTGAATTGCCGGAATATCGGCTGACGCAGCGCCCATTAGCTGGGCCGGTACGGTTTTGTCACAGCCGCCAATGAGAACCACTGCATCCATTGGTTGCGCGCGTACCATCTCTTCTGTGTCCATCGACATTAGATTTCGGTAAACCATTGACGTTGGGTTTAGAAATACTTCACCTAAAGAGGTTGTAGGGAAAGGGCGGGGCAATCCACCGGCAGATAAAACTCCTCGTGAAACTGCTTCAACGAGTTCTGGCATTGTGCGATGGCAGTTGTTAAAACCGGATGGGGTCATCGCAATGCCAACAATTGGTTTTTTAAGCATCGAGCTTGAAAGCCCCATGGATCGTGAAAATGAACGACGTAGATACACTGCGAAGTCTTTGTCGCCATAGTTTGTTAAACCACCGGCGATGCCATATTCCCTTTTACTCATTATTTATCCTTATAAGTTGCACTGCGAAATTTTGTGTCTAATAGGCGTTCAAATACTAGAATCATTGCCCCTTTATCCATATCTCCTAACCCTTCTCTCAGCGCGTTTTGGAAAGTCGTCGTTGCTGCTGCGAGAACAGGCATTGGGGTGCACTCTCTGACGCCAAGTTCAGCACCAGAAATGAGATCTTTATAGGCGTTTTGCATTGAGTAACCTTGGTCGAATATGCCTTCTAATATGTTTGGTAAAAAGAACTCGGATGCATAGCTACGTCCTGTGCCAGAGTTAACTACTTTAGTAATGAGTTCGGGGGGTAACCCGAGTTTGGAGGCTACGGGGAGAATTTCTGCAAGGGCTGCCATGTTGATGTCGAAGAGTAGTTGGTTGATAAGTTTTGTCAGTTGTCCACAACCAGTGTTGCTCATATAAAGAATATGGCTAGCCATTGTTTCTAGCGTGGGGTTTAGTCGCTTGGCAATACTCGCTTTTCCGCCAATCATCATTGTTAGAGTTCCATCTTGAGCCCTCTGTTTCATGCCCGACACTGGGGCGTCAAGGAAATGAATGTTCATTTGACCTAGGCGCTTGGCGATATTGATTGTTGCGTTGAACTCAACTGTTGAGGTGTCAACGATGATCGTGTCTGATTTTAAATTCTTAGCGAGGCCGTTATCCCCAAATAGAACAGTTTCAACAGCGTCTTTAGAAGGGAGGCAAAGAAAAATGCAATCGCATATAGTCAATTCGGTGATATTGGAAACGAGCTCTAGATTCTTCGTTTCCTTTAGCGAGGTGGAACAAGGACTGCGGTTAAAAGCTAGCACACGATTAACTCGAGAAAGGTTTTGTGCCATTGGTGCCCCCATTTGTCCAAGTCCGATAAATCCAAAAATCATGGCTTACTCCTTTAAATCCGAGGCATTATTGTGTGAAGCTGCTTTGGAAGCGCGAACTGCTAAATAGGCTGAGGATCCAAGCAGTAAGATTGTAACGACATATAAGCCAATTGAAATTGGTGAGCTAATGAGCGTTGTCCAGTCACCGCCAGAAATTGAAAGGGCTCTTCGAAGGTTGTTTTCCATGTTTGTTCCTAGCAGCATGCCTAGAACTAACGGGACAAGAGAGATTTCAAATTTGCGTAGAAAATATCCAAAGAGGCCGAAACCCACCATGATTGCAAGATCGAAAGTCGATCTACTCAAGGAATAAACTCCAACGAAGCTGATAGCGACTACTATAGGCAGTAATATCCAGTTAGGCGTTCGCATGATCCATGTAAAGATACCAATCATTGGGATATTGAGTAGCAACAGCGCGAATTTGCCATGTATAGAGATGCCACTAACCCCCATACGAGTTCCGGATTGCTTTCAAATAGAAGAGGACCAGGCTGAACGTTGAGTGATACCAACATTGCTAGCATGATAGCTGTTGTACCTGAGCCTGGGACCCCAAGCGCTAACATAGGAATAAGAGCACCACCTGACGCTGCATTATTACCAGCTTCTGGAGCCGCTATACCTCGAGGATCGCCCTTACCGAAAGTGTTTTTTTTATTGAAAAATTGTTTCTCAATGGTGTAACTGATCACCGCTCCGAGTGCAGCACCTGCACCAGGAAGAATTCCAGCTAAGAAACCTATGCTAGAACCGCGTAATGAAGAGGGGAGTGATTTTTTTATAGGTTCCCAGCTAGGGAGGAAGCCTTTGACGTGTAATTTACTGTTGTTTTTGTGGGGATCTCTTTCGAGAATCATGAGAATTTCAGATATAGCAAACAATCCGACGAGTACTACAATTAGATCTAAACCATCATAAAGCTCGAAGGAGCCCATAGTAAAACGAGCTACACCTGTTGAAGAATCAAGTCCGACTGTAGCGATCAGCAAACCAAGGAAAGCGCTTAGTAGGTTTTTTCTAATATCGATAGCCGATATCCCGCCAATCGTTGCAAACGCCATTACGTACAAGGCAAAATAATCAGCTGGCCCAAAATATATAGCTACCTTTGCTAGTAATGGGGCAAATATAGTTAGACCGATTGTAGCCAGTGTTGCACCTGTAAATGATGCTACGGCTGAAACCGCCAATGCGTCTTTTGCTTGGCCTTTTTGTGCCATTGGATATCCATCTAGCGTGGTCATTATTGCCGGTTCGTCACCAGGGATATTGAGAAGTATTGCTGAAACCCTACCGCCATACATACAGCCGTAGTACACAGAACTTAATAAAATCAGAGAAGAAGTAGCGTCTAGCCGTAATGCAAAGGTTAAAGGAATTAGGATTGCAACACCGTTTACAGGGCCAAGTCCCGGTAGTGCGCCGACTAACGTTCCTATGAAGCAGCCGAAAATAAGCAATAATATGTTCAAAGGCAGAATAGCGACCGAGAAGCCGGCTGCTAAATTAGAAAGTATATCCATGTGCTACGAAATCCAAGATCCTAAAAAGGGGAGTGGTAGATTCAATAGTTTGTCGAAAGTTACCCATAAGATAGGAGTTACCAGCATTCCAACCACAAGCGCCTGCTTTGGTTTAGCATCTAAGAGTATGGAAATTGTGCTGATTAAAATGATGCTGCTGAGCACATAACCAATTTTCTCTAAGAGAAACACAAACGTGAATAGTGCAATGGTGAAACTTATCTGTTTCACGAGGTGGTAAGTATCTGTCAGTTCTCCAACTCTGCCGGGATAAGCTATTAGAGAGGCGCTAAGTAACATTGTTGGAATTGATATCATTAGCGGGAATACTTTTGGTCCTAATGGGTCTCCAAATCCTGCGCTATAGCCGGTAGCGGCGCTTGCGTAGATCGCCGCGCTCACAAAGATGGCTATACTTATAAGCCGCCCAATCATTGGATCACTCCTATCGATCGAGAAATGTCTTCAATGCTTTTGCGCTGTTTGACTAGGTACGAATTGAAATCTTCGCCTGAGCGCCAGGCAGGTATTAACCCTGATTGTTTGACTGCGTTTTTCCATTCTAGCGAGTCATAAACCGTTTTGAGCTTTTTGACCCAAGCGTTGTAATCTTTGTCGCTAACATTTTTGCCAACGTAGAAACCTCGCCAGTTATATCCTGTGACGTTGTAACCTTGTGAGATGGCAGTATGTATCTTGGGGAATAAAGGAACGGGATCGTTTGATAACACAGCTAATAATCGAATATCACCAGACTTAAGGAAGCCGGATGCTTCTCCAAGATCTGTAGTAACAACATCAATTTTTCCACCTAACATCTGTGTAATGGCTTCGCTACCACCATCAAACTGAACCCAACGTAGTCCTCGTAAATTTTTAATACCCCCTTCCTTAGCTATTTCTAGGTAACGAATGTGATCCCAACTGCCTGCGCCATCACCAGTCCCAACGACTTTGTTAGGGTCTTCTTTTAAGACTGCTGTTAGATCATTTAGGCTGTAGTACGGGCTGTCTGCAGGAACGGCGATAACGCCCACATCTGTACCTAGCATTGCGACAAAACGTGCATCGTCCATTGTTCCTGGGTAGAGACCTTGGGCAAATTTTGTAATGGCAACAGTTGAAGTTGCGACTAGTAAGTCTGGATCGCCTGAACGTTTTGATGCAACGCGTGCGAAACCTACCGCCCCGGTACCACCGGGTATGTTTGTTACTTGAACATTACCGTCCACTAGGTTGAGATCTGAAAGTATTCTTCCAACTGTTCGGCAAGTAAAATCCCATCCGCCACCGGGATTTGATGGAGCTATGCATTCTGTTGCGTTGGCGGGGAGTCCAGTAGTAACAGCTAACGATATAATCACAATATTAGATAAATAAGTTAGTTTGTTTCTCATCTTAATTACTCCCTATTTGTTTGAACAATATTCACGGTAACATAAGATTAACAATTTCTGTGTTTCTTATTGTAGATGGGGGGGGGCTTGAAAATAGATGGTCAGTTGATTTTTTCTAAATTTGTTGTGATACGTTTTCGATATTTTGTATTTTTCGTTAATCGATTTTTCAATGTTGATACATATTTTCGAAGGTTTAAATCGTTATATATACCAATTTTTTGCAAAAAAAACGCCGTGGGGACGGCGTGAAAATAAAGTAGGCAGGAGCCTGTTAAAATAACAAACACAAATTAACGCGGGTTAACGCGGGGATCTGACGATCAAGTTCAATATAGCCAGAATGTTGTCGACTTGTTAGTTTTATTTTGTAAATGTTATTTTTCATAATTGATAATGAAAAAACAAAAGTGTTGATGTAGTGTTTATGTAACGGTGATAAAAATAAATTTGTTGCCACGTAACCATTACTATTTGGGCCTTTGAATAAGGAGAGCTTCGTTTAGATTCGTATCGTATAGGGAATGTAAAATGGTAATATATTCTATTAGTTATGACTTAAATAATTCTGGACACAAGTACGAAAATATTTATTCAGTGGTACGAAGTTTTGGGGGATATAATCATATAATGGAGTCAACATGGCTGGTATCTACATCGTTATCAGCATCTCAAGTCGTCGGTAAATTTACCTCATATCTTGACAACAATGACAAAGTGTTTATATCAAAAGTTAATACAGATGAATATCAAGGATGGCTAGATGAAGATACATGGAAGTGGATTAAAGAGCATATTTAAGTAGAATAAGCATGTGGCGTTGGATGAACGTGGTATATCCATAAACTGCTCTACCATTTATCGATGATTTTAACGTTCGAAAAAGGCTAGGTTACACATCAAGGACTATATTCTATATTGGGAATATTAAACAAAAGGCAATCTAATTGAGGCATTGAGCCTAAAAGTGAATACCACCATTATTTCCAACAAGCCGCATTGTCAAATTACTAATATGCCATAGAGCTCAACTGCCTCTATGACATATAAATATTATCGAAACCATACGTTACTATCTCGCTTACAAATTCAGTTATCGAGGAATTGAAGGTATACAATTGGATCGGGGCGAATGGATGAAATCGACGTCCAAGTTGTCATAGATGGAAGTATGAGCAACTACGCTGTATGTAACACGGTAGGTAATGTTAGCTTTATCCTTAACAAGGACAATACTCTAGGGAAGGGACTTACGTAATCAAGTCTGTGAAAGTTGTTTCTTCCTAAATTTCGGTTGTTTTTTCACCAAGTATGCTTTCTTTAACTTTTGATGGTGAATATTGCAGTAAAGCTTCCCAAAATATCTCATCAAACATTCCAGACAATCGCATAATTTTCATAGCTTGGATTAATTCTCCCCTAGTTATTTGGCCAATAAAATGAGTCTCTAAGTCATAAAAATTGTAGAGCATTCCTTTCAAACGCTCTGCTTCAATAAATTCTTTAATAGCTTCAATGATGGGCTCAATTTTACGGGCTTCATATAATATTGCAGCTTTGTTGTCGTTACTCATGTGCTTCACCATATCAGTTTGATATAAGTCATCGGTGACTATACTGAAAATGTAACAATTAAGCAGCCAGTTTGATATGAGGGATGTACTTATTTAACAAATTTGTTGACAGTTTTTCTCTATCGTCTGCATAGAAAGAAGCCGGGTTACGTCTTGTGGCTTACGTTACTCACTAATCGTATTTATTTGCTCTTTAGTTTGGTCCAATTACAACTGGCTGATTTTATTGCTAAATACCTGAGTATGGTCAGTAGTGACTTCTCATTTTCCTTTGTTAGTACTTATGAAACTTGGAAGTAGAAGAAACAAGTTCTTTGAGTGAACAGAAGTAAATGAGTATTGCTTCGGTAGATGAACGTAAAACTCTTGTGTGGGAAAGCTCCGCCTTCCCGAATGAATTATCTAACCATAAATTCCTTGCTAAGCGGCGCTTACAGCCAACGTAACTCCAAACCAAAAGCGCTGCACGTTACACGTCTAATTGAGCAATTTGCTATACGCGACTACCAGTCCTCTTGCTATACCAACTGGATGATCTGAATCTTTTTGAAACATTTTGAAATGCTTTGAAATGTTTTGTAACATACGCGGCGTTTAACGGTAGTAACTGACACTCCTACTTGAAGGTTTTGTTTTTAACTATCTGAAATTACTTTGGTTTATGCATTTTTATAACGCTTATTTGATTCTCTGAATTCTAAACGTTGTCGTTTTAACGGGAGTGGATAAATGGGTCACGCCCAGATGCCTGAACGACATCGAGAAAATTTAAATATGAATAAAGATGAGGAGACAGAAGTAACCATGTTATTTAAGGCTGAATGCCTATATCGAACAGAGTTTTTTTGAAGTACAAAAAAACGTCAATGACGCTGGAGTATTAATGCAATTCCCCTTCAACCCAAACGGTTTCCTTTTATTTTCAATACCCGCTCTTCGTTTTGTGTTGGCCCTATTGCTTGCTTACTCGACGATTTCTCACGCAGCCAACTTGCCTTTAGGACCACTCGCAACTCAAGAGCTTGAAGAAGAGCAGCGGCAACGCCTTGAAGAGCTTGAAGAAAGCAATAGCGCACTTCGAGGTCTAACCTCTATTCCAACGCTTCCTGATTCTCAACCGATGTTAGATGCTCAATGTGTTGATATCACTGAAATACAATTTTCAGGTAATACTCAATACGATAATGAGACACTGACTGAAATATCAGGTTTTCAAGCAGGGTGTATTGGCCTCAATGCTATTAATGGCTATCTTCGCAATATTTCTAACCACTATATTGAAGCTGGCTACGTGACGTCACGTGCATTTATGACGCCACAAGACCTGTCTTCTGGCGTGTTATTGATTGTTATTGTCGAGGGGAAGGTAGAAAAGGTTCTGTTCAATGGTGAGGAAGAGGACTTTTTAGTCATGGCATTGCCTGGCATTTTAGGTTCATTGTTAAATTTGAGAGACATTGAACAAGGGCTCGATCAGATCAACCGGCTTGCTAGATATAACGCTAAAATTCAATTGTTGCCTTCAGCGCGGCAAGGTTACTCAATCGTTGATATTCAAACCGTAGAAAAACATCTTATATCCGCTGGGGTGAGCTTTAGTAATAGTGGGCAGGACTCAACAGGAGAAGAACTGCTCTCAGTCAATTTTACCGGCGAGAGCCTGTTTAAACGACTGGATCTGTGGAGTTTGAGGGCAACCAAAAGCGCTGCCTTTATTAACTCTAAAGATTCAGAGAGCCTATATTTTGGCGTTGATGTTCCTCTAGGTTACTGGAACTTAGGTTATCGCACCTCTTACAGCACCTACTTCACGACGTTTACGAATAAGGGTTTTGCTTTTGATTCGTCTGGTAAAACCAATAGTCATGACGTTGATATTAAATGGCTCTTTTATCGCGATGAATTCAGTAAGTCGTCACTAAAAGGCACCGTCAGCTATCGGCGTGAAAAGAACTACATACTCGGCAATTTGTTAGAAGCAGGCTCCCGTAATTTATCTTCCTTTTCATTTGCTTGGGACCACAGCACTCGTTTATGGGGCGGGTTCATGAGCTTATCACCGAAGGTGTCGTTGGGAACGGATTGGTTTGGTGGGGAAAAAACGCAATCGAAAGGTCGCTCACTTCCAACAGCCCAATTCGTCAAAACCTCATTCACAGGGAGTTATACCTACGCACTCACTCCGTCACTCTCGCTTGCAAGTACCCTTTTTGCTCAGTGGAGCAATGACACGCTTTATGGCAGTGAACGACTCAGTATTGGTGGCGAATATTCAGTACGAGGTTTTAAAGGTACCTCTATTTCAGGGGATGAAGGGTATTACTGGCGAAATGATCTTAATTACCGCTTAGGTCAATGGTCTTATATTGGCGCTCTCTCCGCGCAGGTGGCTCTTGATACGGGCACCATTGTGGAAGATAGCCAAGATGCTTATGAGCGGGGATCGTTGCTGGGTAGCAGTGTGTCATTAAAAACTCAGGCTAAGTACGCCTCGAGCTCACTTACTTTTGGCTGTCCAATTGAAGCCCCTTCAAGGCTTAGTGCCGATGATTACGTGGTTTATTACCGCGTCGATGTTTCTATTTAAATCTGGTGGGTAAATGATGGGTAAGCAAACGACTCAAGGTGGCGTGTGGCTAACGTATGCGCTTTGCAGTGTTTTGACACTTCAGCCGGCGTTGGCGAACGTCGTTATTGATAATAAGTCAGTCAATACCAGTAAAACTCAAGCCGGAAATGGGGTTGAGGTGATTAATATTGCCACGCCTAATGGCAAAGGCTTATCTCATAATAAATATCAGCAATTTAGCGTGGATCCTGAAGGGCTTATTCTCAATAACTCAACGGTTCAGCTTAGCCAATCTCAACTTGGTGGACTTTTGCAAAACAACCCGAACCTAAAAGGTAAGGCTGCCAATGTTATTTTAAATGAAGTGACAGGAAGCACTCGTAGTCAGCTCGAAGGTTATACCGAAGTCTTTGGTCAACAAGCCAATGTTATATTGGCGAACCCTTACGGCATTACCTGTGACGGGTGTGGCTTTATCAATACGCCCCGCGTGACGTTATCAACAGGGGCTCCGGAGCTTAACGATGGGCAATTGACGGGGTTTGATGTTGCTAAGGGGAGTGTGACTATTGAAGGGTTAGGTCTCGATGCCACTCAGCAAACGTATTTTGATATCATCAGCCGGACGGCTGAAATCAACGCGGATATTCATGCTAATGATTTGTCTATCATTACAGGCCGTAATAAGGTCAGCTATCAAAGCAATCAAGTAACTGAACAACCTTCAACGTCATCGAGTAAACCAACACTCGCCATCGATTCATCCTCTTTAGGCGGTATGTACGCAGGGCGTATTTCTTTAGTGGCGACAGAAGATGGCGTTGGGGTAAACCTGGGTAATCTCGTCTCGAATGTGGGTGACATTGTGCTCACGGCTGATGGCAAAGTGCAGCTTGCATCCGCTCAAAGTGCGAGAAACATCGATATAACGAGCCGTCGAGATGTTGAGTTAACCAATCAGCAAAGCGCACAAGAGCAACTTAAGATTAGCGCGAATAGTATCGCTTTAAACCACACAACGGTCACCGCTGGGGATTGGGTTGAATTGGCAGCGAACGAAAACGTCACGGCTCAAAACAGTCAATTGTTCAGTGGTATAAAAAACAAGAATCAAACCAATGCTAATGCTGAACTCAGTATTAAATCTGCGCAATTGGCCTTACAGGGTAGTGAGGTTGTCTCTAAAGGCGGCCTATCGGGCCAGATCGGATCGTTAGGGCTGGACTCTAAGAGTGCAGTTGCGGCGAGTGATATAGTATTAAAAGGCGTAGAGGCCATTGAAAACAACGGTGAGATGAATGCCAGCTCAACGTTAGACGTTAAAACAGATCAGCTCGTGTTCGTTGGCTCTGGCACAATGACTGCAGATTCAGCGCAGTTAGAGGTGGACTCTGTCAACCTTGACAGTCAAATTACGGCCAATGCGTTATCCGTAAAGGCGCAATCGACATTAGACATTTGGCAAGATGCCACCCTCCAATCGACGGGCAATACTACCCTTAATGCTCAAACTCTTGTACAAAAGGGCCAACTGAACAGTAATGGCACCATCACATTTGATGCGGAAACACTTGCTCACGAGGGGGTAACGAATGCCAATCAAGTCGTCGTTAACTCAGAGTCGTTAGATCAAAGTGGTCAAGTTATCGCAGAACAAAACATTTCAATCACCGCCAAAAGTGCAACGTTATCGGGTCAGGCCCAAGCCAAGCAAACCCTGCAAGTCATAGGTGAGACAATCAATGTGTTAGGGACGTTAGAAGCCACGCAGCTCGACTTAGCCTCCACATCAAACATTAATATTGATATGCCAGCGCAGCTCCGTGCAATCAATCAGCTGTCTATTGATACTGGCAATGTATCGAATAAAGGCAGCATACACTCAGGGGGGAGGCTCACTATCGACGCTCATACTCTTGAGCAACACGGGAGTCTGACGAGTGTCGGTGACCTGAAAATCGATACGACAAATTTAGACATACAAAGTGATATAGAAACGCAAGGTCACCTCAACATAACGGCCTCAGCCGTGACTAACAATGCTCAAGCGATGGCGGGACAAGACTTAACCTTGTCTGCCCAAAGCTTGTCGAATAGTGGAACGCTAACGGCCAGCGGTGATACGTCTGTTTTATTAACGAGTCACTTTACTCATGGCTCATCTGGGACGATATCGGGGCGCAATGTCCGTCTTTCTGCGGCTCAAGTCGATAACTCGGGGACACTTCAGGCATTGGACAACCTCAATCTCACGGCGAGCTCTCTGGTCAACAAGGGTGAGCTGGTTGCTCTGGGGGATTTAACCACAACGGTATCTAATGGGAGCAACAATCAGGGGCTGATATCTGCAGGGAACAATGCCAACCTTTACTCCAACACGCTACATAACACCTCCGATATTGTGGTTGGGAATGATTTATTGATTGCTAAAAATGCCGCAAAAAAGAAGAGTGTTAGCGTCACCAACAAAGGCAGAACTCACTCTGGTGGTCGGCTGACTATTCACGCAAATACCCTTGAGCAGCAAGGGAGTATCGCTAGTGTCGGTGATCTGACAATCGATACGACAAGCACAGTTATACACGGTGATATAGGAACGCAAGGTAATCTCAATCTCTCTGCGTCATCGGTCACTAACCAGGCTCAAGTGATTGCCGGTCAAGACTTAACCCTCTCTTCTCACCGTTTATCTAATCATGGAACATTAACGGCCAGCGGTGATACGTCTGTTTTATTAACGAATGATTTTACTCATGGTTTGTCAGGGACGATATCGGGGCAAAATGTCAGTCTTTCTGCTGGGCAACTGAACAACTCCGGAACGCTTCAGGCATTAGATGGCCTGAGTTTGACGGTCAGCTCTCTGGTCAACAAAGGTGGGCTGGTTGCTTTGGGTGACTTAACCACAACGGCCTCAAATGGGATCAACAACCAGAGTCTGATATACGCAGGGAATAATGCCAACCTCTACTCCAACACGCTGCATAACACCTCCGATATTGTGGTTGGGAATGATTTATTGATTGCCAAAAATGCCGCAAAACAGAAGAGTGCGAGTGTCACGAATAGTTCTGGGACTATCGAGTCATTGGGCGGAGATATTGGCATTTACACCGAAACGCTGACCAATAAACGAACAACATTAGATATCAAAAGTACCCCCACTATTGATAGACGCGCTGAGTTTGGCGAGGTATTCGCATCAAAAGGGACGGAATATCAGCCTGTCATCACATCAACACCTATATGTAATGATGATTGGTGTTGGTCATATAGTTATGAAGTTGAAAGCGGAGAAACCTTTGAGGTTATGGTTCTAAAAGAAGGGCAACAGCTAGGTGCTGCCTCTAGTGCTGGAAATATTGTTGCTAACGATAACCTATTAATCAAGGCGAATACAGTTCTTAACCAAACAAGCCAAATCGCCGGGAAAAATGTGGATATCACAGCGCAGTCTTTAACGAATCAAGGGTATGAATTTTCGGAGTATGAGACTTATTATACTTATCAGCTTAGACGACCTTGGGACTGGGATACGTTTGCGTTTGATAAAACGGCTACACGCAAAGTCAAAACAGGCTCTTCAGGTCAACTTAATTCTTCTATCACAGCCGGCAACAACTTAACGCTTAATGTTGCGAACAAGGTCAATAATGCCACGATTAAGGCGAACGCGATTGCTGTTCAGTCGACCAAACTAGCCCCTGAGTTAAAGGCGAACGCAACCGTGATTCAGCCGACGGAATCGGCGTCTGAGTTAAAGACGACATCATCAGCCTCAGTGACGGGGCCTACCATTACTTTTGTAAACAGGAATGATATAGCCTTTCCGGATTATGTTTTTCCTACTGCGCCTAATGGGTTATTTATTCTCTCACCTGACCCGAAAGGTAAGTACCTCATTGAGACCAACCCCCTGCTGACCAATATGGGTAACTTCTTAGGATCCGATTACTTCATGAGTAGCGTGGGCTTTAATCCTGAAGCCGATGTTAAGTTCTTAGGTGATGCATTTTATGATTCGCGCATCATTAGCCAGGCCATTTTTGAGCAAACAGGACAGCAGTACTTAAACGCTTCAGTCGGTAGCCAATTAGACCAAATGCAGCAGCTGATGGATGCAGCGGCCTCTCAGAAAGCGTCACTCAACCTGACTGCGGGCATGGCTCTTTCTTCAGATCAAGTCGCTAATTTGACTCAAGATATCCTTTGGTATGAAGAGATTGACGTCGACGGTCAAACGGTGCTCGCGCCTAAGCTCTATTTGGCCCAGGTGACAATCGATGACTTGAGCAGCGGTGCTCAAATTGCCGGTTCAAATATCAGTATCGATGCAGGCAACCTAGCCAATAGCGGCCAATTGTCAGCAGATTCAAGCCTTAATGTAAATAGCTCAAACAGCATCACCAACAGGGGGGGCACTATTGCTAGTGGTGGTCAGATCTCGTTAACTGCAGAGAAAGACATCATCAACGTCAGTGGTGATATTCAAGGTCACGATGTCTCACTTGAAGCAATGGACGGCAGCATTATCAATGAGACTCGAGTAACGACCAGTACGGCTTCACTGGGCAATAATCATGGCACGTTCACGGATGTCGGTAGGACGGCTACCATGACCTCAACGGGCAAATTGGCTCTTAACGCTGGTAAGAATATTGAAAACCAGGCGGCGGATATAAAAGCCAATGGAGACGCTAGCTTAAAGGCTGGGCAAGATATCATCGTTAGCGCGAAAGAAGAAAATCATGGCTATGACGTTACTACGCGAGGGTGGCGAGAAGGGGAAAGTGAAACCTCTCAAATTGGCGCGACTGTTACAGTTGGTGGAAACCTAACAATGAGTGCGGATCAAGATATTGCCGTCACCGCTAGCCAAGTGACATCAAGCGAGAACCTTAGCTTGGCAGCAGGGAGTGACATCACCGTTCAAACTGCACTCAATAAACAGTCAGATCATATTTATCGTTCAGACTACACCGCAATCAATCGAAGTGAACAGCATCAAGGGTCGATGATTGAGGGGAAGAATGTCTCACTGCAGGCTCAAAACGACATTACGTTATCTGGGAGCACGGTTGCAGCGGAGCAAACCACCTATCTTAATGCCAAGGGCGATGTCAACGTTCTTGCCGTAAATGATGACCAGTACCATTTTGATAAAGCGGTGTCGAAGAAGTCCTTTGGTCGCAGTAAAACCACAATCAATGAAACCTATCAAGAGCAGGTGAAAGGCAGTGCAATGACGGCGGGTCATGACATTAGCATCAAAGCGCAACACTTAGATTCAGCGATGACCGCCGGTGGTGACAGCAATATCAATGTGATCGGTGCTTCTTTGAACGCGGGTGGTGAAGTGAGCTTATCCGCCGATGGGGATGTCACCCTTGCGGCTCAAACCTACAAGGAATTTGAACGACATGAGACCATCAAAAAAGGCGTTGGGGGGCTAAGTGGCAGCAACAAAGGCAGCATTGATAACGCCACGTTGCTAAATAGCAGCTATTTGATTAACTCAGGCCATACCTCTCTCCAAGCAGGCAATGACATTGGTGTTATCGCCAGTGAAGTGTCGAGTGGCGAAGAGGTTAACTTCACTGCGATGAATAATGTATTGGTTGCCGCTGGCGAAGTGCTCAAGCAGAGCCAAGCGTGGGATGAAAAAGCGGCTTTCCTAAGCGGTGGTCACCTGTTTGAGATGGAGAAAAAGCGTGAGGGCCAGCAAAGCTCTACTGCTCAGTCGAGTGTCATTCAATCAGGCGGTAACCTCTCGGTCAATGGTGGCGCGGTGACCCTCATCGGCTCAGAGCTTCACGCGGATAAGCATATCGCTTTAACGGCCGACACTGGCGATGTCTCTATTCTTGCAGCGAAAGAAAAGGCGCATTCATTCTCAAGTGAAGAGAAGTTGTCAGTCAGTTTAGGTGATGGTTTCAATGGTGTGAGCGTTGATGATGGTCAAGTGAAAATCTCTCTCGGCGATGCGAGCTACGATAAAGTCAAACAGCAAAGTGACGCACTAAGCCATAAAGGGAGTGTGATTACAGCAGGTGATAACCTATTTGTGGGTGCAGAGTCGTCTATTTTAGTCGAGGGCTCTACGTTGGTAGCCGATAGTAATCAAGACCAAGCTGGTGATTTAACGCTGACCGCCCAAGAGAATGTAACCCTTAAAGAGGCGGTAGACACACTCAGTGAACAACGTGAAGACATTCATGGTAAAGCGGAAGCGAGCTTGGTCGTTCAGCATCAAGCGGTAGAAGTTGCCAAGGCGGCACAAGCGCTCCAACAATCGAAAGAGAACCTCAAGCAGGCACAACAAGACTACAAACAGTACGAGAAAGGGCTCGATTCTTTAGAGTCAACACTCAGCATGTTGGAGCAAGAGTACGCCGATAAAAAGCCAGGCGTCACGTTTGAAGATATCGAAGAGCTCAATGACTTAATCAGTGAAGTGAAAAGTGATGAAGCTTGGTATGTCGCAGGTGTGGCGCTAGCGGCTGAAGATGTGGCTTCAAAAACGACCTTGCTGGTCCAGCAAACGGCTGCGGCGGCGCAAAGTACGGGCACTTATGGTTTTAATGCAGGTCTTCACCTCGATATTGAAGCAAGCCAAACCGAGTCCAATTCCCTAACGACCACTTCAGTGGGCTCAACGCTAAGCGGACAAAATATCCATATTAAAGCGGGGAATAACAGTGGCAACAGCCTGAATATTCAAGGTTCAGAATTAGCGGCGAACGACGCCCTGTCTATCACTGCAAATGAGGTGAATATCACCGCTTCGCAAGATACCACCAGTACTAAATCTGAAACGCAGTCAGGTAAGATTGGCGCATCGATGACGGTGTATGGAGCGTCATCGGGCATTAACTTGGATGCAAGCTTTGATCGAAACCAAAGCACGTCATCCTCTAAAATTCATAATAATAGTCAATTAAGTGCCGATAATATCAAAATTACCTCTGTCCAAGACACCAACCTCAAAGGGGGAACGGTTGATGCTGAAGAGAGCTTAACGCTTGATGTCGGTGGTGACTTGAATGTCGGGTCTGTACAAGACCGCCATAGTTCTAGCAATAAAGGACAAGGCATGAGTGGCGGTTTATCTCTTTCAGGGGAGAGTGACGCAGGACAGCTGACAGGAAGCAGCTCTGGTATCAACGCTTCCAATGGACGAACTAGCAGCAAACAAACGGTGGTCACCAGCTTAACGTCAAACGGTCGCTTAGATATTGATGTTGCTGGTAACACAGATATTAAAGGGGCGACTATTGCCGCGTTGGATGAGGAAGGCAAAGACAGTGGTCAGCTTAACCTAACGACAGGCTCATTAACTTATGCGGATCTGTCTAATACTAGCTACAGTCAAGATCAAAGCTTAGGCCTTAACACCAGTGTCGGTGTAAATAACGGCAAGCTGGATTCGACTAATAACTCAACGTCCCTCCAATACAAAAACGCGTCTGGTTACGACAAGAGCAAGACGTTGGCAACGGTTGGTCAGGGCAATTTAACCATTGGGGATTCAGAAAACTCCGACGACACCACTTCCCTAAATCGCGACACCGAACATACCGAAAAGGACCTGTTCACTGTTGACCGTAAGCAGGGGGATTTTGATGTCACTATAGATCACCGTCTGCTGACCGAAGAGGGAAGGGAGGCGATAGCAAATGATGTAACTTCCATAAAAGAGAAAGTTGGTGATATAGCATTTGACCTAGGTGCTAAAGATTTATCTAAAGCACTTTATAACGTTGATGACCCCCAAATAGCGGAAGCTTTAAAAGGTAATGCTGAATCGACTTTAGATAGGATGATTGAAGAAGGTGTCGATCCTGCATTAGCTAAGCAACTGCTGACTGATCCAGATTTGTATAAAGTTGCTAGCGATATCATGCACGCATATGACCAGAAAGCAGAAGAAGCAAATGCAGCGGATACTACAGCTAGTACTAACAAGCCTCACGTTTCGGGTGAACCACTTGAGATAGTTATCACTAAAGGTAGATATCTAAATGCTCCCGAAAAAGTACTTGATGGTTTAGACAGCGCTCAGAAGTATGTTAGCACCTTACCAACAGAGCAAGCTGAAGCGGCAATGATTGCGGTAAGTTTGTTAACTGGTGGTGTTGTTAAAACTGCTATCGATATGGCTAAGGATACTGCTGTCGATACTGCTTTCGGAGATTTCTTAGAAGAAGTTAAGCATGAAGCAGGTAAGGAGATCGTAGCTAAAGTTGATGGCGTGAGTGTATTGAAGCACGAACAGAATCTAGAACGAGAGCGAGAAGTTGGAGAGGGTTTTTCTACTAAGTTCCAGAATGGCGCTGAATTTGGTTTATCTGTTATTGGTATTGGAGCCAGTCTAGGTGCTGGTAAGAAAATTGCGGATTCGAATTCTAAGTATGGTGCTGATGATGTTACGATTGATGCAGTTGGAAATGGAGCTGATTATAGTGCTTCCTTACCTAATGGTGGAAGAGTTCTTTCAGGTGAGATTGGTAAGGTTACTGGGGGAAGCTCATCTAAGCTAGGAAAGAACTTGAATGAATCAATGGGACGGGATAGAAATGAGTCTTGGACTGGTTATCAAGCCCAGCATTTAATTCCTTCAGAGTTAAAAACTCATCCGATTCTAAAGAAAGTAGGAATTAATTTAGATGATGCATCGAATGGTATGTTTTTACCAGCGAGTAAAGCTAAACCAGAAGGGACGATCAGTTCAAACCCAAGGCACACTGGAAGTCACCCCAATTACACTGAGGCTGTTAGGCAGAGCTTAAATAACTTAGACCCTGATTTGCCAGCATTTGAACTGCAAAAACAAGTTCATGATTTGCAGCTAAAACTTAAGAAAATTACTGAATCAGGTATGCCAGTAAGAAATGTTGATGGGGCTAAAACAGAAGTATGGTTGAAATGGATAAACAAATAGATTTTGGTAAAAATTCCACTTTAGTGGTTGAAGTATTAGATTTTTTAGATGAAAAGCACTTACTTAAACCGTCAGAAGGTATGAGTTTAGGTCATTCGGTTAATGACCTGAACATAGCCCAACAAGCAGCTTGGGAAGATGTATACGGAGATGACGAGTTAACATGGTCAGACATTCGGTCTGATAAAATGAGTGAGATATGGGAAGTAATCTATAGCGACAAAGACTACAAGGAAATTGATCTTAAGCTCTCTTGCTTAATGAATGATTTGGATAGTTCTATACGGAAACAGTTACCAAAACAATACGCTGAACTGTTAGATGATATTGTTTCAGATTTTAAAGGCTGTTTGTACAGCAGAGCTATTTTTGGAAAGGATAATGACTTTTTCGAAGATGTATTTAGTTCTTATCTTAATGGTGGTTGGCCGTGTGGTTATTCTAACAACCGTATTTTAGTGTTTATCCCGGCAGTTTAGACTTCAGAATATATGAATAGCGCCACTCATCCGAGTGGCGTCCCTCTTCCCTGAATCACCCACCAATCCCACAGAACCCTCTGTCGCCACCAGAAACAGCAAATTCCAGCGGCATTAGCCACAGCAATATATTGTTAAACTCTGCGGTATTAGGGTGGTGATTCGGTGTGTTCTGGTTATAACGGGTAAGGTATGAATCACACTTGGGTGGATATGTAGGTTATTTGTGACGAAGGAATCCGGCTTCTAGTGGGTTTAAGCTAGGAGAATTCAGGGATTTTCCCAGCTCTTTTTTCGCCGGAAAGTGAGTTAGCGGTACTGGTTTCATTTCCTCCTCAGAGTAAAATACTTGATCAACCTATCTACTTTCGGTACCCCTGTTATTAAGATACTCTACACATATTCACTGGGTTGAATTAATGGCATTCAGATGACCAAAACAAGAGATAATCATTTTGTACCGCAATGGCACCAAAAAGGCTTTATGGAAGAGCGAGATGACCAGCTTTGCCATCTAATGTGCAGAGACATTTTTCTGAAGAATGGCGAAACCAAAACTGTCTACTCTAAGAAATGGCAAACTTCTGCTCAGCGTTTCTACAAAAAAGACCTCTATTCAACATTTTTTGGAGAAGAGGTTAATGATGATATAGAACGTAAACTCTTTGGACCCATTGATGACAATGGCTCATCAGCCGTTCGAGCATTCCTCACAGACGACCTGTCCCAATGGCATCACAATTTTCAGAACCTGTTTATTTACCTTGATGCCCAGAAGCTAAGAACTCCAAAAGGTTTAAGTTGGATTCAAAGCAAATACCCAGAGCTCTCTCAACTACAACTCATGATGGAAATGCAGTATTTACGGTCTATGCACTGCACTTTCTGGGCTGAAGGTGTCCGAGAGCTTGTATCAGCTGAGAACTCAGACGTTAAGTTTATCGTATCCGATCATCCAGTTACTATTTACAATCATGCTTGTCCCCCCGAATCTGAACTATGCGTGTACCCGAGCGATCCAGATATAGCTTTTAAGGGATCGCAAACTATATTCCCATTGGATAAGAATAGATGCCTAATCCTGACAAACCTTGAATATGCTCGTGACCCTGATAACGCAAACCCACTTGAGCAACGGACTAATGCCACCCGCAGCCGTCAAAGCATGGTTAACTCCATCAAGTTTATCAACACTCGCAAATTAACCTCTGACGAAGTAACCAAAATTAATCATGTTATTAAAACGAGATCTCACTCATCGGTCGCAGCCGGTAGAGAGGATTGGTTATACCCTGAAAAGCACGTGACTTGTGACTGGGCGGATATAAGACCTGTCTTGCTTCCAGCATCTGAAGAACTTCATTCATTTGGTGGTGAAATGTATACCAAGTTTGAAGATGGTTCTGTTCACTATCAAGATGCATTTGGTCGCACAGCTCCTCCCGCTGATTATCTGAACAAAAACATCGATGAATCTAAGATTGGTCGTAATTCCCCTTGTGGCTGTGGTAGCGGCCGAAAGTACAAGAACTGTTGCCGCAACGTTCCTTTCGACCAGCGTATTGCTTGGAATGTAGCCAGTATCCGTGAGCGAAACCTAGCTTTTTGCGCCTGTATTCGTGACGTACTTGGCTTAGATAGTGGTAAAACGTGGTTGGATGTTAGACGCGAACTATCTAATGAGCAGGTATCAAGGATTTATGGCTTCTATTCCGCGTTGTGGCCTCGTGATACTGAGATTTACTCTTTACTACCTAAGCCAGATGGTAAGTTTAGAGGATTATACGCAGGCCCTATAGATGTTCGCCTGATTAGTGAGCACGCATTACCATTGGCGTCTACATTTGATGAGTTTTTGATAGAAACACCAATAATCAATCCTAATCACATTAAACCAGAATTTAGCCCTATCGAATCTCCAAGTAAGTACAAGTATCAAGCACTAAAGGATTTCCTGTTTATGCTTGAGATAGAACCATTCATTAGGCTTAATCTAGTTAACCTCATACCTGACCCGCTGGAATTTGACCTTGATTTAAAGAGAGAAGTGATAGGCGCGGCTAAAGAGAGGAGTCGTCATGCAGAAATAAAGCTATGCGAACAAGAGCATCAGCGATTCATGACTCTGTCAATAGAAGACTCTCTAAACTCAATAGCTATGAGGCCTAGAGATGCAAAAATTCAATTTCTGATAGAGGAGTTGGGATTAACTGAGGAAATAGCTACAAATAGCATTACCGAATTGGAACGTCATGCAGAGGCTTCACCGTTAATGATGTTGCAACCTATGAATAAAGGTAAAGGTGGGCAACTTATTCAGTCGAAGATGGCGCCAAACTATGAGATGGCACTATTCATTGCACAAGTAACTGGTTCAGTCATCGTTACAGACAGTGATATAAGATGGCGAGAGTTAGCTTCAGCACAGCACCGAGAGCAGGCTATTGTCACCTATCCTTGGGGTAAGGCTACGGACCAGTTGAAGTCTATTCCTATCGATTACAAATTCCTTGAGACCTTGCAGAAGTCTCCGAGTATCTTCGCTTCAACCAGAAATCTCGTAAAAGCGGCGGATCATATGATTTGGAGTAATGATCGTGATACCACTAAGTTAGATAAATTGGCTGGTCAAGCTTTAGAGCTTACTAACCAACTTCAACAGGCTGACGGGCAGTTAGTGACCAGATCGTTTAAGGCATTGAGCCCTGACGGTGGGTTATATGACACTAGTGTTCAACGGTTACTGGTTCGCTCTAGTTGTTTGGCGTACGACAATCAAGTTCGATCTGTTTATGGTATTGATATACCGAATAAATGACATCGGTAGTATAACTTCTTCTGCGATGATTGATCATGCTGAAACAAGTATCACCAAGCCAATAGAGATAATGATCAGTGACAAGGCAATTCCGATGGCGATGATCTGAACCTGTTCTTAGTCGATAACATTAATCTGAATCAGCAATCGCTCCACTACATTGCCATTACCAATAAATGAGTTAACTTGTTTAATAGTTAAAAATCAGCAGGTTAACTCATACCTTAAAAACTAAGCCGCTCTCGGTTTCGTTTGGTAGTCCAGCAGCAATTTCTTTGCCTCTTCCAGTTCAGAGGGGTGGAATATAAGCGCCATATCAACGTCAGGGTGATGCTTTACCAGCCAGGCCAGTAGTGGGATGATTTGTTGGGTAGCAGGCATTAGCTGTTCATACACTTTGCGTGATTTCGCTCTGGCGTTAGCGCAGTCTTTTTTGGTGGTTTCAAAGCCCGCATCTGTTAACTGTTCTGCTAGATTCTCATAGAAGCCTTTAGGGATTCTGGCGGGTTGCTCAGGCAGTCCCCATTTACCCTGTGTAATGGCTCTTAGCATCTGTAAGCGAAATAGCTCCAGCGAGCCACCCTTGGTTATTTCAGTCCGGTTCCCTTGGTAAACTTCTTAACCTTGTAAAAGTCTATCCAGCTATACCAGTCTTGCAGGGTTTTCAGGCAGCGGTTCTCCCGCCATTCATCAAAGTAGGTGCGGGCAAACAGGCCATCTTCTACCGTAGGCCAAGGAAGGGTATCAAAGGCCAGGTGTTCAACGGTTTCACCTGTTTCAGGATGGCGCACTTTCACCATTCTCGGGTTGACCGGGCAGCGTTTAAAATCAAACTCAAGATTAAGTCGCTTGTTTCTTGAAATAGAAATCAGATCTAAATGGTCCCTCCACATATCACGTGGCGAGGCTAAATGGCTCTCTTCAAGGCGCTGGCCCGGATAACGCTCCAGAAAGGTCTTCACCATCCAGCTGTTTTCATCCACACCTTTAGGGGCTTTCTTTCCTGCCTTGGCGCATACAGGTTTGGTCATTCCGGGCTCTGCCGTTAACTGGCCTCGGGTTTTCATGGCTATAAGCTGGCGAACATGGTGCTTGAGCTTAATCATCTCACCGTCACCCACTTCACGGCATATTTGCAAAAAGCGCTGGCAGTTAGCACCACTCAGATCCAGTTCATGCTGAGGGCAGTCAGTAAGGTATCCATCTGTGGTAGCGCTGATAATAGAATAACCCTTTCGAGCGGTCGACATTATCAGCTCATAAAGGCAGGCTCTGACAAAACCGGTCACATGGCTTGCCAGCTGTGCGTTGGTGATGGGGGAATAGGGGATTTTCTTACTCAGTCCAGTATTGGAGTCAAAGACGTTGCGTTCGACAAGTCCCTGAGCTGTTTTGCCATAGACACTGTTTCCGAGGGTTTTAATAAGCTGGCTGTACAGCTCATTGCCTTGGCTTTCATACTTAGCACGCTGGTCCCGGATAATCGTGGTAAAGGTCTTAAACAGAGGCTCAGAGCCTTTCACCCATGGAATAACCGTTCCGAACTGGATATCTATTTTGCATCCCATATTATGCGCCACGGCAATTTCAGGTGCGGTCAGATACGCCTGTCCTGAGCGGGGATAATAGATACCCCTCATATCTGTTCTACAGGGAATGCAAGGATAAGGCTCGTCTTTATCAAAGCAGAACCGGACATAGGCAAAACCCATGGTATGGCCCAGATAATCTTCAACACGGGTAGAGCTGAATGCGTTCTGATAATCTGGAAAAAGTACGTCAACCAGCGCACTGGTGTACGCGCCACTAAGGTCATAATCGTAGTAGTCGCCTATCTCAGTCGGGCCGTAATGACTGCCGAAGTTGGCACCGCCCATAAAGCTTGAAATTGCCAGTTGATTGGTAAATTCGCGAGCGGGAGTAAGACAGGTATCAGTGCGGGTATTGATAGTGCCTGTCTTAGGATTAAAGTACTGGGTTTTACGCGTCTCCAATCCCAGAAAGGCGTTCATTCGTTGGGTACTGCCACAGGTGGCCTTAAGCAGAGATACCGCCATATTGCCAAGTGTAGCAGGCAGACGTTTTACACCCAGTTCAATGCCATCAGGTAAGTCCTGATTCATCTCTTTTAAGGCGAAGGATTCAAGTTGTAATCCGTACGACAAGGCTATATCCGAATCTCTCAGCGCATAGCGGTTGAAGGTGGCAATATTTTCACAATAAAGGTCGCTCATTCGCTCAATCATACCCGGCGGCAGAGTCTCTTTTTCATAGCCCAATATGGCACCCAAGGCATCCAGGCTGGCTTTATTCGGGGCTAACAGGCAGGTGTCTCTGAAGGCCAGTTTAGTTTCAAATGCGTTATTGGACTTATCGAAGAAGCGGGTGTTTTCCAGCTTATATCGGCCCTGTCCGGTAGTATCAATCTTCAGGCCATAGTCGGCACCAACAGAGCAGACAGTGTTCTGAACCACCTCCAGAGAATTTTTGTGGTTCTTATTGCTCTTGCCTATGTTCCAGAACTCATTAAAAGAGGCGATGTCGGCCCTCATAAAGTGGGCGAATACGGTGGTGTATTCCGGCCAGTTATCAAACAGTCCCCGGCTTTTGGCTTCAATCAGTATGTCACGGATAAAGTCCTCAAAAGAGAGCTTATAGCCCTTGTTACTGAGCTCTTTTCTCTGGCGCATCTCCACTTCTTTGGATAGGCCATTATCCCGGCAGTGTTTGATTAACTTCGCCATGTCGGTATGGATAACGCCATTAAATCGCTTGCCATCCACATCGACACTGTAGGAGTAGCAAAGAATGTCATTACCATTTTGCTCGGGGTTATATTCCCATTCCGAGTCCATGGCAATGCTGCAATGCTGGCCTTTGCCTCTTCGGGCCAGCCAGGGGGCTAAGGCGCGGGTGTCCATAAACTCGGCCAGCTCGTTATCCACTAACTGAACGTCTTTAACCGGGTTATGTATTATCGCCCGAAAATCGGCAATGGCTTTATCTCTGCAATGGACAGAGTCAGGGCAGTACGTCTCAACAAGCGCTTCTCTGATTTCATTATCGCTGTATTTGTTGAGCTGGAATTGGGTGGTTATATCACTACGTTGCATCGTATTTACCTTTACGGTTAGGAGTAAACATGACAATGCACGCCAATTTCAGACGTGCATTGTCTCGGGAATACAGGCTACGAATGACGGTTAATAATGAAGGGCAATATATGGGTAAAGATGAGAGCTAACAAAGACAGGCAATAATAGAGCGCACGCAGGCAAAGGGAGTTATTTTAAAGTGAATACCACCTCGATATGGTAAACCTTACGAAAAGCCAGAATCACTTTCTTAAAGGCTTCGGTCCAGCCAAAGTTGGTTTTCTTGCTGCCATCCGGTTTCTTAGCGCTGCGCATGGCTTTAGCGAAGTAATTTTGAAGATAAGCCGCGTTATCCAGTGGGCCAAACTCCTCGACGTGTTTTTCAATATTCTGCTCCAGAGCCAGCATAAAGGCGTTCGCGCCCTTGGTTCTTAGCAGGCTAAAGTCCTTCTCAATATTGCCAGTCAGGGTGTTAATTTCATTGGTGTTCATAGAATTACGCCTCCATAGCGTTTTGGTTGGTGAGTAGTGAGCCCCAATCAGGGCGGTGTCTTTTGGTTTTGGGTAAAGGCTCCAGCGCCTGCGCTAGTTCATCGGCTATCAACTGATGCAGAGCGACATCCTCTACTTTCAGAAAGTCGATGATATGGTTATCCAGTCCCCGGATAATCAGGCCACAGAACTGCTCTCCGGTATGTTGCTCAATAGCCACAACCGATTCACGCCTTACATACTTATTGTTCGGTAGCCGTATCATCGGGTTCTTACTGCTTTCAGCATGAGCCACGATAGATTCGATATACTCCTGAGCCTGCTCCTCGGTGATCTCTTTCTTACCTCCTAAGGTGAAATAATCAGTGACGCGATTATGTTTGTCTTTAAACACATATTTGCCTCCAGCCTGATGCGCTGAAGAGATATTTTCCGGGCTTCGGTAGTCTCCCGAACAGGACTTTAATAAACCTTTGTTGGACATTTTATTCGCTCCATTTTCATGAATGTCTACCTAAAACATATATCAACATCCAAGGAGTTACAATCGCCTGAATCTATAAAAATACTAATCAATACAATGAATTAATAATAACAAAAGTGTAAGTAAGGTGGTTTTATAAACACTCTGAGCCACAAACTAAAATGGGGAACTACCTTCCTCAAGGCGTAAAAAAATGCAGGGTATTTTCTCCCTTAAATAAGGCGTGGAATATGCGTCTAAATATCCATCAAATGGTGGAATTATGCACAATGAAAATCTCAAAAAATAATTGAAATTTTCTATAAAAAATTACTCAGCTCTGTGTCAGTGAGGAAGGCTTGCTTGATTTTTACTCAGGTTTGCAACTGTAGAAAGTGGCAGATATCAGCTGTAATAATGTCGATAGAACTCACTCGTAGTCCAAAAAGAAACGATGCAGATCATCTTCTTCGTATGCTTGATGACTCTGGAACCCTTTATAACACTAGTGTTCAGAGAAAACTCAAACTCAGTCTATGGCAATATCATTGCCACTGATTAGCTTTTCGATCGCGGTCATAATTCGATACTTAATCATCAACACATCATCATAGATTGAAACTCAGCAACACTACTGTATTGCCATAATCAAGGTTTGAGTTTGTTGCTGGAAGGTAGAGTAGGTAAGGGGTGAGAGCTAGTTGAAGAAACGAGTCCTTGTATCATATGTCTGTTGGAACGCAGATGTGATTTCCTTTTCTGTCTTTCTATAGTTGCTAAGTTAACTTAAATTACGTAATATTTATAATATTCAAATGCTTATCGTGTTTTTTTATCATTATCGTTTTCAGTGGTAGACGAAATAAAATCGTATAGAAAGCGTTATAAGTGCAAGGAGGTTATGTGGAATACTTAGAGATAGTTCGTAGTTTTTTAGTTGGAATATTATCCAATGCGACTTATGACAAAATGAAAGTCAGCTCTCCGATTGATGGTGTTGAGTCCGTTGAAAAGGTCGATAGCGAACACGAAAGGGCGGATATTGAAGCAACTAAAAGCTTTCCTATTCGGTCTCTTTACGCATATTACGGTGAGCACTCGAATGACTGGTTCTTGCCTCTTGCCAATTTAGTACAGGAGCCAAACGTTTTTATCTTCTTAGAAGCAGAAGCGTCTACACACTACAATCTTGGCGCGGTAATTTTGGAAGATAATAGAACAGGTGATTGGTATCCATTTTATAAGTCAGTTGCTCTTCAGGGAAGCGGCGGAGGATGGAGAAATACTGAGCGCTTATACAATTCAATTTTGAAACTGCAAGATAACGGTAAACCAGTAGCTTTATCCTTAAGAGTTGCACGAAATAGCGACACAGCAAAGCTGGAAAAGGGTGAAATCTATTGGGATGAGTATAAGCAGAGGACTATACCTGCGTTAATTTGTCAGGACGAGTTTCTAAGTAAGTTGCAATCTAGGTTTTTCGAAGATTTGGTTCAGCTTAAATAGTGCTTATAACAAAGCGATCAAGTCGAATTCCATACGTGTGCCGACTCGCTTACGCTCAAACATAGCACGCGTATGTCACCGCTTATTGCGGCGTTGATTTTTTATTGGAGTTCATCATGCTAAATAGAATCGAAGAATGGATTGATTTAACAAATGAAAGGTTTTCTAATCAGCGACAAACTTGTGTGTTATTTGCGCGTGATTTCGCTGGCTTCTACTCTGAAGAGTTTCTATCTAATTCATATTTTGTAATCGTTGATAGCATTCCAAAGCCGGATTTCCCAGAATTGCGTCATGCTGGTTTAGGTGACTTTCTTGATATGGATGTTCAAGGTATTACATATAAAAACACTTATTACATAGTGCCGAGCGTCGCTCAAAATCTACGGTTACATTTCCATGAGCTGGTACACGTAGCCCAATGGAAGACTCTTGGCGCTATTGGCTTTTTGCAACGTTACATATCTGAAGTGCAAAGTGTTGGTTACAATGAGGCACCGCTAGAGAAACTAGCTTATGCATTTGATCATCACTTTTCACAAGGTGGGCAAAAAGTTGATGTTCCAAGCTATGTAGAAAACAAAATATAACAAGCATGTAAGGTTTCAAGATACTTTTCTAATCTAATACTGTTGTGCCCGGTATCCGAGATATGCCCTCCCTAAAACTTGCACAAGAAACGCAGATAAGAATCGCTGGGTTAAAGAGTGCTAAATGGACGAAACTGAGTATTCCCGAGCGGGTATGACAACCATATAAAAGAAAAAACAGAGGAGGTTCTTCCTCTGCTTAACTCAGTCATTCCTAGTCGTCCGACACCTCATCAATCAATATACCAGCGGCAAAACCCACGATTGTGCCAGCAAGTAACCCGTAAGGCCCTCCAAAGCGTAATCCTATAGCCCCGCCCAGTTGAGCCGCTTTAAAACCAGTCTCTTTTCTGTCCTTGGGTAGTGAGGGAGATTCAGTGTAAAAGTGATTTTGCTTATTCTGTCCCATGCTTATTTCCTTGTTTTCCAGATATGAAAAAGGGCAGTACCATTGCTGATACCGCCCTGAATAGGTGTTGCATGAACCATAGGTTTTACTTGGTTAGAAGAGTCCCCACTAAAATAACCCAGTTCAGCCCTATCAGTACATGCAACAAGCTTTATGATTTATCGAGACATCTTTGGTGAGTCTGCTGGACACTTTGTTTCATCACTGACTTTGCCGTTAAAGGTTCCGCATACGTCAGCTTTCCACTGAACAATCACCCCATTGGACGATGTGTTCTGAATTCCAGGCTTGCCGTTCCAGTGCGGTTCTAATAGCTCTTTCATTTTAGATATGTCTCCCGGATTACCTCCGAAAGTGCCCCCACTGCCATGTGCGATAGCCTGAAGTGACGTTGTTGATACTGCTACTGCGATGAATAGTTTTACTGCTGTTTTTCTCATTGTTATTACCTTATTGATTGAAGTAGCACACCTGCTGTGGGTATGACTTACTAGGTTGAATAGTATTGAAGATGGAGTGGACAGGTGCTGTCCGTGATAGTGAAAAAGTTGAATAAATGGTGAAAGCCCTTGTTGGCCTTACTCTATGAAACCTATGGCAAATCTGAGTGCGTGACGGATTAAGGCATTTAAAAATGGTTCTCCCTTAACCTGTCCATCAAGGCCGTTACGCTATTGCCATGAGTGATAAGAGTAGAGTGCAAAGTTAGCTTTAAGACTTGGAGATATCCTGACCCGTTTGTTTATGGGTGAAGTGCTTCATCCTGAGTCTTTGATTGATGAATACCTGGTAAGTGAAAAGACGCTGCGTAGAGATTTTAATGAAAGGCTGATAAATGCACCGATTGTCCGCAGTGATGAAGGTTACAAGTTAGATCCCGCACTTCGAACCAATGGAAATGGGAACGTAAACAAGGTGCTGAACGACATCGGTTTAACGTCCTTACTTCCTGCGCTTCGATTAAAGTAAGAACCGAATCAATCGGTATCCACTCTTTAGAGAACAGCCCTGAATCGGTTTGCCCTGCGAGATGAATATAAAGCTGCTTCTCTTGTTGGTGGAGAGCCACTTCATACTGGATTTTCCCTGTGGCCTTGGGGCTGAGTTTGTCAGCTTCTGCTCTATGGACAATCTGCTGGAATGGGTTCAGCTCTTTGGTATCGGTGTCCTTTTTCGCATTGGTTTTAGCGTTCATGATAATACTCCTGTGGTGATAGTGATGAAAATATGGAGGTAGGGTGAGTGTCTTGGGTGATTCTGGTCAGTGAAGTGGATTGAAGCTAAGTGAGGACGAGCTAGGTGGTGACCTGTGAGAGCAGTGTCTTAACTGCACTTGTCTCGCTATTGGTATGTCCGACCAGATAGCAACCTGAACCATGGTCATTGAGAATCGCCAACCCTATAACGAACGGCTCTAAAATAAGGACATATTCAGGGTAGCTAATGACATACTCAATCAGGGAAAGCGACTCTCCATCTATAAGAGAGAGTTTATGGTCGGTATCATCTTCATCGATAAGAATCAGAGTAATGCCTACTTTCTCCCAGTTTTTCTTAAGCTCATCGGTTTTGCCTTGAAAGCTTTCAGCCAAATGGGTGATGAGGTTGTCTTTATGCGCTATGGGCAAACCAAGCTCTACAAGCTCGGTATGGCTTTTAACTATTTTCATGGTGTGTTTCCAGATTATTGTTGATGGTGTTCCAGTACAGGAGACTGGGATTCAATGAGATTAGAGAGTACGGCTGCGCCGCCTCTTAGCTTTTGCTCGGAGTGTTTCACGTAGATTTGGGTGCTTTTGATGTCTTTATGGTTGAGCAGACGTTGCACCGTAAGTAAATCCACACCGCTATCGAGCAGATTAGTCGCCACACTGTGTCTGGCATGGTGGAAGCAATATTGCTCCGGGTTTTCAATGCCAGCCCGTTTCTTAATTAAGGCGAAAGCATTGCGAGGGGGGGAGATATGGATACTCGGTTTACGGCTAGGGAAGACATACGGATTGCCCGGTTGTCTTAACATCTTCAGCTCTTTAAACAGGGTTATCATTAGTGGTGTTAAATACACGGTTAACTCCGTCCCGTTCTTGGTGTCTGGTACCGTCATGGTTCTTTCATCTAATGAAATCTCAGACCAACGCCTTGCTCTCAGCTCTTTTCCCGACAACCGATTAAGAACAGCAGCGCAATGAAGTTTCCCTTAATTCGACAGTAATACTCCCGACTGGCTTTAATCAGTGCTGCTGTCTGTTCGACATTGAGATACCCCATGCGACGGTTATCGGGATTGAGCATGGTGACTTTATCGCCAATGTAGCGGATATCGAGAAGCACATACGCTTGCTTTAGGATGGATTTGACCAAGGCCAAACCCCTGTCCACGGTCGCTGGCGCATAGTATTCCCCTTGATGATGCTTGGTATTGAGTAGCCTTGTTTGCAACTGCTGTAAGTCTAAGCCTGTGATGGTATCGAGCGGTTTATCGTGCAGTTCACTACAGAGCTGAAACCTGACCTCATCATCGTGCCATGTTTTCTTACCGCCGTTTTTCTTCATCTCCAGAAAGGTCTCAGTGAAGAACGTCTTTAGAGTTGGTATCTGCTTCTGATGCTCTTTATCCCTTTCCAGTTTGGGGTCGATACCTTCGGCAATTTGTACCTTATATTTACGGGCTTTTTGCCTGACATCGGATAGCTCAAGTTCAGGCCAACTCCCCAGACCGATACTGGATTTTTTCTTGGTGATGGGAGAAACATAACGCAGCAGGAACGATTTTCGATGGGATTTGGATACCATCAACCGCAGCCCTGTGACCTCGGTATCTGAGTACTCGCAGGAGGCCGATTTAGCATGAGAATCTTGGGGTGGCAGGGTCTTAATGATGCTGTTGGTGAATCGGAATTTACGGGTTTTAGGTGTTGTCATTAGAACTCCTTAAGTCGTGATTAACCAAGGTTCTAATATCTGTTTTCAGAGGAGGGTTGTTTCGGGAGAGGTAGGTTTTGCTTCGAAATAAACCTTAGAGAGAAATACGAGTTATACTGTTTATCCTATGATTTCAGTTTTGTACGTTAAAAAATTGGAAGTTAGAGTTGGTTTAGCCTTAAAGCGAACATTAGGCAGTTGAGGAAAAAATGACCTTCAGTGAAGAAGTTAAAAAGTTACTATTAGATCGTTTAGTTGTCGGGTTACTTGTAGGAGTTGTTGTGTATTTTTCCACTGTTCAGCTTGAAAAGAATAAGGCAGATGAAGCATTTAACATTGCAGTCAATCAAATTAGAGTGCAAAAAATAGCGGAAGTTTGGGAGGAAGCTGCTCTGTTTGAGGAAAAGTTTGACGATTTATACTATGCCGTAGCAAAAGCCCATTTTGAAATTAGTATGTTTGAATCTACCGAAGTTTCCGAAAAGATTGTATATGAGAGGAAAGAAGTTGCACTTGCAGCCAAAAGTGTTGAAGAAGCTCGTCAGAAGTTCTTAGCGAAAGTTCGGTTAAATCGTTTTTATTTAGGGAGATCCCTAGAAGCTCATACTCATGAGTATTATCGTGCATTAGTAAGCTTAGATATTCTTCAAAAACTTAGCCTTCAATCGTCAGGTAATGGTGATGATTACGCTCATATACTGGAAGATTCAAAAATGGAAATTGCTAATTTTAGAGCAGATATTGATCAAGTTAGACGATACTTTATAGCAGGAGGTCGATAATCATCCCAGCTGGAAGTATTAGGCTTTAAGCTTAATTGTGCATATTACTGCGTGAACGAACATAACAATGAGGACATCGGTGAGAGTTTATGATCTTATTTGGCCAGATAGGTGGCTGAGTTTTAGCCAGCGAATAATGGTCTTTTTATTCATTACCTCATGTGTACCTAGCATTTTTTTATACAGAATGTTGATGCTAAATGAAGTCGCAGGGCTAGCTGTGGTGAGCATATACCCGCTAGCGGTAATATGGTGCTTTCTTTTTAACAAATCGATTCCAATTGGAGCGATTATAGTTGAGTACTGCGAACAGTCTCAAGGTAAGCAGTTTTGGCGGTTTGTGACACTCGTTATTCACATTGTTGGTCTCTACTATCTTATGTATTTCCCTTTTGACTGAATTCGGTGACAAACGTTTAACCTATATCTCTCTGTACTTTGTCATGGTGATCGGTTTACCTGTATATAAAGTCCTTGATGAAGCTTGCTATTTCGGTTGATAGCTCTTTACCGAATAAAATTAGGTCATTGAAAGTGCTCCAAGCATGGTCTTTTAGAAGAGAAAAGGACGTAAAAATTAGAATAGCCCAAATGAGCATGAAGCCTATTGATAACAGCGTCATGTTATAGCTGACAGATGGTTTTGAATTTAAAGCTAATTTTTCGGTGTGTTTATGTAATAGTGATTTTTTGTGAGAGCTTTCTCCGATGCTGTTTTTTACGTCTTGATCAGTTATCGCTCTCGTAGTGTTAAAAAATCTCAGTTCATTGTCTAACTTTTGCTCAGTTAATTTCAGGCGCTCTTCCCATCTTGCTTGCCAGTACTTACTACCTAAATTTACTTGGAACCATAAAAAGGAAACAAAGAGCCCAAATAAGGCAATTATCACTGAGTAGTCGCTAATATCACTGTCATTTAAAAATCTAAAATATCCAATTATTAAGGCAGAATTTAGAAGTAAAAAGTAATTTGAACGTTGCCAGAACAAGCCTATTTCAAAATTCCTAGTCTCTAGAGCTATTTTATATGCTTCTACGTTGTCTAGCGTATCTTTACTTTCCTCTTTCTTGTACTCGCATTTTTTAATAAACCAGCTCACGATAAATCTCCAAGTTTTACAGAATAGATTAATAATACCTTATGTAAAAACAAGCACATAGTTTGTTAATTTGGTTGCTGAATGTACCGCAGCGAGACCGTAGCGAGACCGTAGCGGTATTTCACTTTATTAATCCAGAGCAAAAACGGCAGTCCTTGCCTATGTTCAGGTATCAACAATCACGGCTCAATGCTCTCCTGCAACTTTTTGTAATGCCTAACGATGAACTATCCCAGAAAGGCCGTCTATAGACCGTAGAGCCAGTCCTAGCCTCGATAAAGCAGCTTCATCAGACTCAATAACCAACTGAGGACAATAGCGCTTAGTTCTCACCACGCCAGCACTTTCAATATCTAATCAATTAACCCTACTGGCAATATTCTCCTATGCAATCCCTCACCATCGTGCCGAATGGCATTGGACTCAGAAAACTCCGACGACACCACCTCCCTAAATCGCGACACCGAACATACAGAAAAGGACTTGTTCACTGTTGACCGTAAGCAGGGGGATATAGATGTTACTGTGGATCACCGTCTGCTGACCGAGAAAGGCAGAAATCAGATAGCTGAAGATATTCTGAGCACCGATATGTTCCGTTAAAGCTTAGAGAGAGCTATTACCACTGAACGAGTTGGGATTACCGACTTCTTCGATGAAACAGGTAAACAGCTTAACGTATACAACGCTGTTAAACAGAGCATTGCAGATGATCCAAGCTTAGCGGCAAAACTGCAAGACCCTGACCTTCCAGCAGAAACTAAAGAACAGATGTTGGATCAACTCACTCATGCAGCGATTAAGTCACTGGGCTATGACGCAGAAGGTTATGGGAACAAGATCATAGCGAAGGAGGAAGATGTTCGTCAGGGCTTCCATTCTGAAGAGACAGGTGATTCGTACATCAATGATGCGAAAATAGATGATACCGAAGGTCTAGTGCTGACTGCTGGACATGAGATGATTCATTTCATTGATGGCCAGACAGGAGATAACGAGAAGTACTCTAAACAAGATCAAGAAACTTATGCTGAGAACATCGGTGAAGACTTCGTGGATTACACGGATACAGCATTAGGTGTTAATGGTCATGGAAGCATGGCGAACACGAATAACCATGTGGGTAATACCAGCAGTACCGTTGTTAATAATACTCATGAATATAATGGATTAGATAAGAGTAAGGGCGATAATCTTATCTTCGCTGTACCTGTTGTATATGAAGTCGGGATGGCAGTTACAGCAGCAACAGCAGCGTATCTACAAGCTAACCCTGATGTAGCCGCATCAATATACGATACGCTCTCGGAGTCGGCTGAAAATGCTGGTCGCACTCTAAATGAAATGCTAACGGTCGATCCAAAGTTAACGGATAAAGAGCTGGATGTGCAGGCTGTAGTGGTTTCAAGTCTATTAAAAGATCTTGAAGACCAGAGTCGAAGCACTGAGGACAAGCTAGAGATCTACCGCTTAATTGATGAGTATGACCCTAAAGCTGTTGAGTTGGCTAAAGAGCGTGCGAAGGCTATTTCACCGAATACTGGTGGTCAACAGATACCAGAACCAATGCCAATGCCAGTTGGCAGTTGGCAGTGATGCTAAAGAGAAAGAAGTTGTTGCGCTCCCTAACCCACAGTCAGAGAATAAGACTCGATTACCACGACACCTGTACCTGAGGAGCGGGAGCCTACTATCTTAGGAACGCCTGCTGATACTGGTGTGGATCCTTTGTTGGTTGTGACTTCTGAAAGTTATATCCCCGCACCAAAAAATATAAACGGTATATCAGGCTTAACTATCGCAAAATCTAAAACTTCCGTTCAAGGTGGAGGTAAGCTAAGAAGACGATGGAAAGATAGCAAAGGAAATATCTATGAGTGGGACTACCAGCATGGAGAGGTAGAGAAATCCAATAAACGCGGTAAGCACTTGGGGCAGTTCAATCCGGAAACGGGAGAGCAAACCAAACCAGCTGATAAAACTAGAAAAGTGGAGCCTTAAAAAATATGTCCAGAGTAATAAGATATTTCGATAAAGTGACAGAAGATTTCGTTGATGAGATAACGTTACCAGATATAGCGTTAAAAGAGTTACAAGTATCTTTTGGGACTTCATCAGATGACCCAATGTATGAAGTTTTTCCAATAGGTGAACAAAACTCTGTTTTTCTAAAGAGATATGTAGACGTAAACTTTGACTTTGTTAAGTTTGACTATTTTTTAGACTACGATGCAGGTTAAGAGGTGTTTATTAGAAATCTCAGAACTTAATGCGTAGGATATTAAGCGCCGCTCACCCGAGTGGCGTCCCAATCCCAGAACCACCCAATCCACCCACAGATCTCTCTCTCGCCACCAGAAACGGCAAATTCCAACGGGTATCAGCCACGGGAATATATTGTTAAACCCTGTGGTATTAGGGCTGTAATTTGGGTTGCTCTGGTTCTGGGTAGGAATTGGTTTAACGGTTAAGGTATGAATCGTACAGGATAGATATGAGAGCAGTTTGGTACGAAGGAAACCTGCTTCTAGTGGGTATAAGCTGGGTGGGTTCCGGGGTGTTTCTCCAGCTCTTTTTCACCGGAAAATGAATTAGCAGCTCAGTTCTAGGGGCAGCTAAAGCACGGAGGGCTACAATAATAGATCTTAAAAGTTGCCAACTAGTCCAATTAAGAGTTAGTAAAACTTTTGACCAAAGATCAAAGGCCAAAAGAGAATGCTGACACCAAAATTGTTAACGAATTTGGTACATAAGTCTCTGTAATAACTCAAGCTATTGAAATATACGACTACAAACAATTGGCAGTGATTTATGCAGTTTATTAAAGATGGTCCAGACATTCCAGATGCACTTCTGCAAGCTCATGAAGAAGGGAACGTTGTTTTCTTTTGTGGTGCAGGCATTTCATATCCAGCAGGCCTTCCCGGTTTCAAGGGACTAGTGGACAAAATCTATGCTGATATTGGTGAAACACTAAATCATTTAGAATCTAGCGTTTATGACAAAGGTGTAGTGGTCAACAAATTCCGGACATTGACTTAAGCCGATTTTCGGCATTCACTGGCGACAGCCCATCATTTGTTTGATGAGGCCGTTGCCGATTGTAGTAACTCATCAGGTAATGGTTGATGTCTTTCTTAGCTTGAGCTTGTGTCAGGTAACCTGTTGCTGGTATCCACTCGGTTTTCAAGCTTCTAAATAGCCGCTCCATGGGAGCGTTGTCCCAACAATTACCACGACGGCTCATGCTTTTGAGTTATACGATATCGCCAAAGTCTTTGGCGATAKTTGCGGCTGCTATATTGGCAACCTTGATCTGAATGGAACATTACGTTCTTCGGACATCCTCGTTGCTCCCAGGCCATGTCCAAAGCTTTAGAGACTAATTCGGTATCGGGCTTATCGGATAAAGACCACCCCACAACGCGTCGGCTAAATAGGTCAAGCACTACCGCTAAATAGGTCCACTTCGAACCTGACCAAATATAAGTAATATCGCCACACCAAACACGATTMGGAGTACTCACAGAAAACTCACGCTTCAGTAGATTTGGAATGYCTAACCTCTCTACTTTTGCATGTCTATATCGATGYGAACCTGGCTGTTTACTCATTAAATCAGCTTCACGCATTATCTGGCGAACCTTAAATCGCCCGGCTTTTATGCCTTCTGCGCTCAGCATTGAGACAAGAGTACGACTGCCAGCAGAGCCTCGACTCATGTTGAAGAGTTCTTTAATTTGGCTAGCTAGACGAATACGATTGGCATCCGGCTTGCGTTGCTTAAACTTGTAATAACAAGACGAAGCTACGTTGAACAGCTCGCAAAGCATTTTGACCGATTCATGCTCCCTCAACTTGTCTATTAACGAGAACGTTCGAGTTCGTCYGACATTAAGAGAGCGGTGGCCTTTTTTTAATATGGACTTCTCTCGTTCTGACCGGTTAATCCGGGCTTCTAACTCTTGGATTTTCTTTTGCTCAGGCGTGAGGGCTTTAGTTACTGGAGTCACTCCATCTCTCTCAACTTTGAGCTGGTCGACCCATCGCCGTAAAGCTGTTTCACCTACGCCCATAGAGTTAGCTGCTTCAGGTATGGAATACCCTTGGTCAAGAACCAAACTTGCAGCATCTAGTTTGAACTCAGCAGAAAATGTACGTCGTTGTCGTTTTGTCATTGAACACCTCATTTATGGTGGAGACTTTACCACCTAATTTGGTGTCCGGGATCATTAGACCACTACATATGAAGGACTTGAGCTGAAGCAATAGGTGAACAAAACTGCTACCTATCACCACATAACATACCTTGATTAGGACGAGCTTCACACATAATGAGTTAGGGAGGAGTTCAATTACATTATTTAAGAGTCCCCCTTTCTGACCGAGCAGCATTGCTAAAACATACACAACAGCAAAGAAAATATATGAAATGAATACTTTGATGAAAAAAAATTGTACTTCAAAGTCGGAAGGTTATATTCCCTTTTGGAGTGATCCATCATCGCTAACATCATATCTGGCTTTGTCAATGTTGCAAATATAGTGAACCCTGCAACAAGCCCAGTGTTAGATGCAGGCTTATACTTCAACGCATTAAAAGACAATTAGCAAAATCAGGATTGAGAATACGTTGGGTTTTGATACAAACGGGGTAATTCCAGAACATGATGATTAACCTTATGTTCACAACAGCAGAAGGAGTGGCTCTGCAAGAAAGGCGCTTAGGAAACACTTTACTGATAAGTTAACTCAAGACGTAACAAAAATCAGAATATACATGAATGGAATAGGCTCATTCATTGCTAGAAATCGTAACAGATTTATCTTCGAGGAGATTTTTAATTTTGGTGAAAACGATACTGCGCTCAATCGAACTGCTCGTAATGTAAAAGTTGCGAGAACGGTTTACACTTATACAATATTGCATGCATTTAGACTAACACACACTCCAGTTCCAAACTTAAAGACTCCGATTAACTTCACAATGCTTATACGACCTATGTTAATTCCGGGTCACGCAACAATAATGGTTACAGATCCCTTTTTGTATCTTAGGTTGTTACGAAGATTTAATGAAAGAGACCTAAACTATAGAGACATAGGCTTAAGCAGAGAAGACGCGAGAACAATTGAAGTTAATACTGGAATGCGATTCAGAAATTTTCACTTTCTGTCTTCGCTTTGTTTTTGTTCAAGGTATTTTAACGTAAACGAATCGGATGTGCCCGGTCACGATGAAGTATGATCAAACGCCTCATATTGAGGCGTTTTTTATTATCTGTACATGTAATTGATGCAAATGCAAGTTACCGTTGCCTGCCTCTAAGGTGTCAATGCAACATTCACATTAACCTCATTGCTAGCAATGCTGTCTTTAATTGCTGTCAAAACAGTGCTGCCTGCATCAACACCAGCTAATAACCCTGTCGAAGTTACAGTTGCAGTTACTGGGTCATCAGAGCCCCATGTTACTGTTTTCGTAACATCAGAAGAAGTTCCATCACTGTACGTTGCAATTGCTGTTAGTTGTTGTGTCTGACCTTCGGGCACATTAACTGCTGCATGTGTAACTTGAATATCTGTGATCACTGCTGAAGTTATATTAATAATTATTGCGTTGCTAATAATGTTGTTTTTTGTAGCATAAACCTCCGCTGTGCCTACTTCAGTTGCGGTTAGTGAATTTTCCCCCACCTTCATCGGCCCAAGTTGACGATTATATTCTACACTCCAGAACACAGACTTTGTAATATCAGAGGACGAGCCATCACTGTATATTCCATTTGCTGTTATCGATTGTGTCTGACCTTTGGCCATGTTAAATGTTGAAGGTGCAATATCAATCGAGGCAAGCACCGCTGAACTAACATTAATATTTACAGTGTTACTAGTAAAACCGTCCATTGTAACTGTTAAAGTAGCAACTCCTTGCTTAACACCAGTCAATAAACCATCATGTGTTACAGTTACGATTGATGGATTATCAGATACCCACGTTGTCGATTTTGTAATATTAGAGGATGAGCCATCACTGTACATTGCCGTTACTATTAACTGCTCTTCCTGTTCTTTAGCCAAATTAACTGTTACTGGCATCACGTGAATCCCAGTAATCACTGCCGCAGTGACATTAACATTTGCAGTATTACTAACAACGCCATCTTTTGTAACGGTTAAAGCAACAACTCCCTCTTCAATCCCAGATAACAAACCACTCAATGTCACAGTTGCAATTGTTGTGTCCTCCAAATCCCATGTTACCGATTTTGTAATATCAACAGATGTGCTGTCACTGTATGTTGCCATTGCTATTAATTGTTGCGTCTGTCCCTTGGCTAAGTTAACTGTTGCTGGTGTCACTTGAATCTTAGTGATTACTGCCGAAGTAACATCAACATGCAAAGTATTGCTAATAATGCCATTCTTTGTCGCGGTCACAGTTATCAGACCCGGTTGCTTACCAACCAACCATCCTGCGTCTTTTTCATATCCCCTAAAAAAACCATAATCTTGGTTGTCTGTGTGCCAGTCGCTTATTTTTAAATCATTAATTATACGAACTGATCCGTCCGAGTAATGACCCTTAGCCTCAAAATGCTGCTTGCCGCCAACTGCAACAACCAGATTGCCGGTTCCACTATTTTTTGCCATTAAGTCAACAGCAGCGATCTGTATACTTTCCAACTTTGCTGATGAAGCAGAAAAGGCGCTTTTTTCTGAATTACAACCAGTTACTAGCATTAGCAATGGCAAAATGACCAATATTAATAAGCCTTTAAAAAATTTACTCATCATAAAAACAACCTGTTTTGATATTTAAATCCGTAGTGGCAATTTCAACTTTGCAGTTTCTAGCTCGCTATTTTGTGACATTTTTTCGGAAATAAAGGAAAACTCTGCCTTCTATATCAAAACCGCTAACATTAGAAATAAGCGATGTGAAATATAATGCATACAGAGCAAATTTATTAGCTAACAGGAAAATATTGTGATTAGTTGCATGTTTTTTAAACGAAAGGAAACGTCGTTGTTATTGATTACCTTAAAATATAGCCATAGCAAATTAATGCGCCAATAAAATATTAGTTAAATGAATAATATAGACGTATTGATATTGCAGTTAGTCATTTTTGTAAATAAGAATAGAAGCGACCAATTTTGTACATCTGAGAATTATTTAGTGCCTCAAGAAAAGGCGCTTTTTATATCAACAACAAAGAGTGGCTTTGTTGCCGAATTCAGCGAAAGAGCGAACACTTGCTAAATCGTTCGCATTTTAAACAACATACTGCGTTTCGGGCATACCTACCCCAGTTAGCTTGTTGAGTGCTTTGATCATGGTGTAGGTCTCACCCACTTGTGCGTTGTAATTTCGAAGCGTGAGTGAAGCACCTAGGAGTTGTTTTACGCAGTACGCAGTACATAGCGGCCTCCGACAATGACCGCTTATGGTAACCATACTTCTGTTTCCACTTTTTGTTCGAGCCATAGAGCTTTTGGCAGCCAACTGTCAAATTACGTGGATGACCTTTTTCCCAGAAAGCTGCCCCCTCACGCGGAGGGATCAAAGGTGTCGCTTTCTTAACCCTAATCGCTCTGTGACACTCTCTGGTATCGTATGCACCATCTCCTGAGATTTCATAGATGGTGCGGCGTGTTTTGCTTGAGTAGGTTGGGGAGCTCTTCCGCATCGGTCACACCTGATAGAGTTAGCTCTGCAGCGATAAGTTCATGTGTATTTGTATCAACCGCAAGATGGAGTTTACGCCAGACTCGACGCTTGCCATCAGTTCCATGCTTTTTCACTTTCCATTCTCCCTCACCGTATACCTTGAGTCCTKTTGCATCAATGGCTAGATGTTGGATGGTGCCTCGTGTTGAGGCTTTGAAATTAACTTCTACATCCTTGGCTCGGCGACTTATACAAGTATAGTGAGGACAAACCAATGGGACATTCGCCAATTTAAATACTGAGTCAATGAAGCCTTGTAGCGCCCTTAAGGGCAAGGAAAAGATACGCTTCACCATGAGGGCGGTGGTGATAGCTAAGTCACTAAACAATCGCGGTCTACCACGCTTGTGCTGTTTAGATTGTTTCCACTCGGTTATTGCTTCTTCGTCAATCCAAAACGTAAGTGAGCCTCGATTGACTAGGGAGTTGTTGTACTTACGCCAGTTGGTGGTTTTATAGCGAGGCTTCGGCATGAAATCAGAGTCAGTGAATGAATGTCCCTGATCTGATCGTAAAATTTTGATTTAGTTCATTCGATTTCGGCAACAAAGCCCCGTAGAGAGTGAAAAAGGCTACAAGGAGAAAGTTTGGAAAACCACCACGCAAGGCCAAGATTTTTGTAAGGTGCTACCGAAAGAAATCATCGCCCCTGATACGTCTGCGATTTGGTCTCAACAGCAAGTTTTAATTCGAGAATCAAAACTGACTGTAGAAGCGTTTGTGTCCTCACTCGATGCGTACTTAGCGGAGCGTATTAACGACATCAAAGAAAACGGCATAAGCATCACGCCCAATATGCAATCTTGCCCTCAATGCAAAACAGGTTATTTAGGGAAAAGAAACGGGAAGAACGGGATTTTCTGGGGGTGTAATAACCATCCTGATTGCAAGACAGCTTACCCTGATAAGAACGGTTAAGCCTAAGCGTCCATTAAAGGTGTCGAACCACAAATGCCCTAAATGTGAAAAAGGCTTAATTCGAAGAAAGCGAAGTAAGTTAATTAAAGGCAAGGTGATTGGATTTATAGATATTAATTTTACATTATGAATCAAAACCCATACCATGCACGTTGTGTACTGTGATGGTCACATACATATTTAAGCTACTCTTTGCCACCTATTGATAGATCCAGTTCAGTAGGTGGTTTTTTTCGTGCTTAAATCAAGATAAAGCTTTACAATTCGGCTGGGTGCTCTTGGCTATCGGCCATGAGCAATCTCTGTTTTGATTTTGTAAGTCGCAGATAGTACAAAGCCCCGAATGAACTATAAATTCAAACGAGGCCACGTATATGTACCTAAGCAATACAAATACTAGCCTCTTTATCATTAGGAGGCAATAGAAGATGCCAAGAAGTAAAATGGCTCTTTTGGGCTTGATGGTGATTTGTTTCACTATTTTGTGTGGACTCTTGATAGTTCGGGATTCGCTTTGCGAAGTTCGCTATAAGGATGGACGTACAGACTTATCGGCACGCTTTGTTGTCTACGAAACGGTAAGGTAGCTGAATAGGCGGAGAGGCATCTTTCTCGCTCTATCCATTTCTCTATCTACTACTTTGCTTTCCAATTCTTTATCTTCGATAGAACGCTCAGAGGATAACTCAACCTGCTTTGCATCAATTACATCCAAATCCCGACAGTCTTTTTCTTGTTGTAATTCTTTTTTAATGTCACTTACCTCATCTTTTAAGTCATAAGTGCTATCGATTTTTATTTCTTGCTCAGGATGGTCTTTGTTTATTTCTTTTTCTATGTTGTCAGATGTTAAATGGGCGTTGTCTTTACTAAGAGAGATGACGACTCTTTATTGCATTTATGGGAGAAGTAGAAGGCCAGCGTCTCGCCTTGCTTGTTGATAGCTCGGTACAAATAATGCCATTTTTTCACCTTTACATAATTTTCATCAAGCTGCCACGAAGAGTCGGCTCGAATGAATTGATGATGGCGTAGTTTCTTACGTAATGCAGGGGCATACTCAACGAACCAGCGATAAATGGTCGAACGATTAACCGAAATCCCTTGCTCCTGCAGCATATCGCTAAGATTGGCCTAGCTCATTGGAGTTGAACCATACCAGCGAAGGCACCACAGAATGATTTCAGGGGCAAAGTGTTTCCATTTAAACTCGGGGTTCTTCATAACAAGCTCGATTAAATGACTTCAATCTGCAGTTTGGCGAAGACTCCGATTCTTTGCAACAGGCCCTGATAAAACGGAGCAAGCTATGCGCGCAGCTTTGTTTAAGTTCTGCCAAATGATGAATCCAATGTCGTTTGAAAATATTTCTATTGAAGCATCAAATCAAGGGTATACGACGATACCAGCCCAAATGTTAAGAGAGTAATCATCAACATTTTGGGGGGAGATTGATAATCAATTTCTTGTGGATTTTATGGGTGAACATTTTGCAGATATGTGTGATGTAGAAGCCTATATCAAACGGTGTTTATCTCGAGCCCAAAAAAGAACATCAATCTGGAGAGCGCGAAATGACTCTTGGATTAAAGAAAATGATAGCCACACCCTAGCAAAAAGCCCCTACAACAGGGGCTTTTTGCTAGGGTGAGCAAGCTAAGTTACAGTTTGAGGAAACAGTAATTTAGCTTGCATGTATATTATCAAGAAAAAAGAGCAACCAAAGTAACTACGCTTTGCGTTTGGATGGTTGGGTCTATCCAGTTTGGTAGAATAGGTCGACATCAATGTTTACACTTGTAAACATTGACGTAACTAACAAGATTGTTTACACTTGTAAACAGGTGGCCAATTTGGCTGCTCGTTGCATTAGCAACTGTTCTTTAAAAATTTGAGATCTAATAACGTTGAGGGAAATGCCTATAGCTAATTACCATAAAGATAAAGCCGTGAACGCTGCGATTAAGCAGTTAGTAGCACAAGGTTGGAAATACGAAAAGATGGGTAACGGCCACGCCGTTGCTTGCCTTAAGTGCGACACAGGCACGACAGGGCAACATGCGAACAACAAATGTTTTATTGCCGTATTTGGTTCACCAAAGAACCCGACCAACCATGCAAACAAGATTCTGCAACAAGCACGTAATCTGACCTGCTAAACAAACTCTAAGCAATCAAGCTTAATAACCTTGGTTGCTTATTTCTCACACCGACTAGACTCAAATAATTAAAGTTCACTATCTTCACCAAGATATTAAGGAAACACAAAATGAAAACTCATGACTTTGCTTTAGTTGTTATCAGCTCAAAGGAATTGGATGCTGACAGCGTATGCGACTTGGCAAGCCAACTCTTTGAAGCGGGCGCAGAAGATTGCACAGTCGGTTCGAGTGGTAAAAACATCATCTTAGAGTTCGATAGAGAAGCTGACTCGTATCAAGATGCAGTATTAAGCGCTATCCAAGAAGTAAAAACCATTAATGATATTGAAATTAAGAGCCTAGACGCTGGGCAATTTGTTGGTTTATCTGACGCTGCCGAAATGTCTAATCTAACAAGGGCTGCATTATCTAGTTTCAGCAAGGGAACCCGCGGCGATGGTACGTTCCCAACCCCATACTTACGTGTATCCAGTAAATCACCTTTGTATGATTGGGCTGAAATTGCAGACTGGTTAGAAGCGAGAGGTTATGTCGAACATGGTATCGCAGATAACGCCCGATTTACCTCCCAAATCAATATGGCATTAAAGCTCAAACATGGCTCACTAGGCGAAGTTACTCAACTGGTCAGCTTAATCTAATAATAAACTCAACGTAAAAAGATCTCACTTGCCCGCTTCGATAGCGGGCTTTTTTTGTGTTAGCAACAGTATGAGGTTCACTAAGCGAGAACAACAAGAGCTAGAAAATAAGTTGGTTTTATCTTGTACTTAGAATGTCCACAAATCGGTTTCTTCTGCTTCTACGATTGGGAGTCGTTCATACAAACATCAACTACATTTATTTCGATAGAAATAAGTGTTACTAGTTATCGACAAAAGGTAAGTAAAAGCAGCAGAGCACAATAGCAATGATCATAACTATTTCGTTTCGCGGCATGAACCACAAAACAGACAAGTATTCCACTCCACAAGCCCGTACTGGGCGTTATAATTGAAACCTTAAATTTCAATTTTATAAATGTTAAAAAAGTGAATATTTACCTTATAGTGTGGCGACGATGTTAAATGTATAACATTTTAGCGGCCAATTTTAGGTGTTTTAAATTGTTTTAGTAAAGTAGGGGTTCTACGCCGAAAGAAGTTATTAATCAGTGATATATGCAAATTAACCTAAAGTTTCAACCAATATCTACCCCTGATAAAATAGAGGTCATACCACATGTTAAAATTTAAAATCAATATGATTGCATTAGCGATGACAGTTTCTTTCGTTGCCAGTGCCGCGGATGTGCCGGCAAATGTCAAACTGGCAGAAACGCAAGAATTGGTCAGAGGTAATGGTACTGAGGTGCCAACACTTGATCCAACGTTATCGAGTGACACATCAAGTTCACGCGTGATTCGAGATATGTTTGATGGGTTGGTTTCTGAGGACCAACACGGCAACGTTATACCGGCTTTGGCGACACGATGGGAAGTTGATAAAACGGGAACCGTTTATACTTTTTATATCAGAAAGGATGCGTTTTGGTCGAACGACGCGCCAATTTTAGCCAGTGATTTTGAATACAGTTTTAAGCGTGAGGTAGATCCAAAGTCGGCGGCTCCTTATGCATGGTATATGGCTTTAGGTCATATTAAAAATGCCGCGGCGGTTAGCGACGGGAGCAAAAGCGTTGATGAATTGGGCGTAAAAGCCATTGATGATAAAACATTGCAAATCACGTTAGATCAACCGGTCGCGTACTTTGTTAAAATGTTAGGAAACACCGCGACGTTTCCGGTCTACAGGGGCGCGATTGAAAAATATGGCGACAAATGGACAAAGCCGGAAAATATCGTTGTTAGTGGGGCATACAAGCCGGCTCAATGGATATTGAATGAGCGGTTAGACCTGGAAAGGAATGCTAAGTATTGGAACAACGATAAAACAGTCATTAACAAAGTGACGTATCTCCCAATTGAAGATGCGATGGCGGAGTACAACCGATATCGAACTGGTGAGATCGATATCACAGCCGATTTTCCGCTTGAACAGTACCGAAACATCAAACAAGAACGTCCCGACGAATTACTGACTATGCCATCATTGGGCGTTTACTATTATCTTTTCAATCTAGAAAAGGCACCGTTTAATGATGTGCGGGTGCGTAAAGCTTTGGCCTACGCTATTGATCGTAATATTGTGACCGATAGGATTTTAGGGCAGGGTCAAATTCCGGCCTACGGAATTGTCCCGCCATCAGTGGCCGGTTATCAAATTCCTCAAATCGCATGGGGGCAGATGACCCAGGATGCGCGTAACCAAAAAGCAAAAGAGCTATTGAAAGAGGCCGGATTTGGTCCAGAAAATCCTTTGAACATTGAATTGGATTACAACACCAGTGAGTCCCATAAAAAACTTGCATTGGTTGTGTCATCGATGTGGAAAAAGAATCTTGGTGTTAGCGTCACGCTAGAAAACCAAGAATGGAAATCCTTTCTTAAAAGGATTGAAGAAAAGGATTTTGGGGTGGCCCGTTATGCGTGGATTGGGGACTATAACGAACCGTCAACGTTCCTTTCTTATTTTCAAAGTGATGGCATGAATTATGGGGGGTGGAGTAGCGAAAAGTTTGATGGATTATTGGCTAATGCCATCTCATCAAGTTCAGATGATGTGCGTAATGACTATTATCAAAAAGCGGAACAAACGTTTATACAGGACATGCCGGCCATTCCTTTGTATTACTACACCGCATCAGTGTTAAAACAGAAAAACGTTGGTGGTTACTCAACGGACAACGCGAGTGATGTACGTATGACAAAGGATATGTATATCATCAAGTAGTTGTTTGATTTGAATAAAGGGTTCTGTCGCAAACTTTGAGCCTTTAAGTTAAGATTTGCTTAATTTCTATTCATGATACTGATTCTTAATGTTTAAAGGCTGCCACTTTCCCTCTGAAGTTATTCTCGAAGGTAAGGGATCTCAATGTTTCCTTACCTGAACAGTAGCGGCTTAATTCACGTCAGAATGAGTGCCTGACTGACCTAACTCCTGCTCTACAATCTAAACACGGGTGTTTAATGACCACTTTCTCGCTGTTTTCGCCATTTCAGACGCACTCATCCTACGAAAAAACTAAATTGACCTGATTTGGGATTGAACCAGAGCATGATGAACCAGCTCTGACAGCGCCTCTCCTGCTCTAAAACAAAGAAACGTTATACGGTGCCCACAAAGAGTGCACTTAAATGGGTCAACCTTCACATACCCTTTCAGCATGGCTGCGTAACCGGGCATTTCTGGGGAGTCATCAGGGGCGATGCCTAAGGCATCGTAGACCTTAGGCATCACCTCACTGCAACGTCGGTTTGATAGAAAACCAAAGTATCGAATCATTTTGAAGTGCTTATCTGGGATATGCTCAATCATGCGCTCTATCAGGGCTTCAGGACTCAAAATGAGAGATTCAGTCCGACCATTCCTATGGTTAAGGTAATCAAATGTCACCAAGCCTCCCTGGAAGTTATGTCGTAAACGCGAGGCTGATATCGGTGGGCGTTTTAGGTATCGACCTAGGTAAGTCATGGTAGGAGTCACATTGGCCGTTTTCTTTGCAAAGTGCAGCTTCCATCGGCGGCAATATTGACTGATTAAAAATCGAGACCAATCTTGCTCATGACGAACAAAAGGGCAGCTCTCTCCACTCAAATCTAACTCTGAATAGTTGGAATCAAGAAGTTGAGTGATGGCAGCGCGCCAACACTTCTCAGTGGTCTTAACTTTAAAGAAAATGGGCTTCCACAGGCCAGTCTTCTTGCATAAGCCTCCACGCGTGACAGACAAATGGATGTGCACATTCCAATTCAGCTTCCTGCCGTAGGTGTGAAGTGCACGGGGGTGTTGCAAAAAATCACCTCAAGATTGAAACTGTCATCGTCTGCTGTAATGATTGGTAAGATCAATGACGAATCCTGAATTCAAATGGAAACACTTTGCTCCTGAAATCATCTTATGGTGTCTACGTTGGTATGGTTCAACTCCTATGAGCTACGCTAATCTCAGCGACATGCTGCAGGAACGAGGAATTTCGGTTAACCGTTCAACTATTTATCGGTGGTTTATTGAGTATGCCCCTGCATTACGGAAAAAACTACGCCATCATCAATTCATTCGAGCCGACTCTTCGTGGTAGCTTGATGAAAATTATGTAAAGGTGAAAAAATGGCATTATTTGTACCGAGCTATCAACAAGCAAGGCGAGACACTGGACTTCCATTTCTCCCATAAACGCAATAAAGAGGCGGCTTATCAGTTCCTGAAGCGGTGCCTACGCCACTATCCAAAAGAGTTACAGCCTCAAACATTAAACACCGACAAACATTCCTCCTATGCCAATGCGATTACCCGCTTGAAGAAGGAGGGGCGACTTCGAGTGGACGTCGAGCAACGGTAAGTAAAGTATCTCAATAATGGCGTTGAATCTGACCACGCCCCCATTAAGAAGCTCGTTGTAGGTACTGGTGGTTTTAAAATACGAAAGCGAGCCTGGTCAACCCTTCAGGGGTTCGAATCCTTACGGATGTTGAACAAAGGGCAGTTTGATTTCTGGTTACGTCGTGATGAACGTAAAACCCTTGTGCGGGAGAGCTCCGCCTTCATGAACCGCCTCTTCAATGTTGAGGTGGTTCACCAGTAATCATGAAACCTATCACTAGGCAGCTCTGTCTTATCTGTTTTTTTGCAACAAGCCCAAAAAACGTACCTTTCCTGTAGATAGCCATCAGCCTGTTAAAGCGCTCTGGTAATAAATCTTCATCTGGCATGTATTCGAAATCGATTGATTCGACTATACCGTCCTCTCGCAGTGCTAATAGATAATCAAAGAACTCAACTACGTCCATTGCCTTAGATTTCAACGCAGATAATTGAGGGATGTATAGTTGAGATTCTTGAATCGAATATTCCAGAATCATATTCATAGAGCCTGTATAGGTCGATTGTCATTTGGCTAAAACCAACTGGCGTTTGGACTTGTAGATCAATGCCAAGTCTTGTTCGGGTAACATCCTCTAAATCTTTACTCATTTGCCAACTTGTCCGAACAAAAGCCGTAACGGGGTACTTGCGTAAATATTCTGGATTATTAACATCTTCACCTAAGCAGTCCGTACAAAGTAAGTTGTAGCCATATAACGTGCTCTCGCTTTGGCATGATTTACATTTCAACAAACTTTTCCCCGTAAGTTAGAACCTGTCTAGCAGATGCGCCTGATTAAGAGCGCATCTAATAGCGAAACTAGTAAGTAAAACCATGTTGGATAAACTTTAGAAGCTTTTGTAGTTCAGAAGATCGCCAATCGAGATTACATTCTTGTGAACTGTCTCGACAGATTCCCGAATTACTCCACATTCCTGTACCCGTGCTACCATTGGGAAAATGAATAATTCCATGAACACAGTCAACATTGTCCGTATGAACTGACTGAATTTCAGCGGAATAACCACCTACTGTTTTTGTTTGAATTGGAGTTTGTATATTTAGCTGCATGTATACCTCTATTTATTGTCACTACATTTGATTGCAGCTTACGGCTGCTAATCAGCGGTTTTTATTCTTTGTTAAGGCATTTAAAAACCTGCTGAACGACTTTCGCCTTTATCAAGCGCATTCCCTGAATACGCTTTGTAAAAGCGACTTTTTCCCTCTTAATCGTGTAGTTAGCTATGTTGTGACTCGTTAAAAGCAAGTTCGTAAGCCATTTTCAGCACCTCTTCGCGCTCCATTTTTGAAGTAATATGCCCCTCAAAACCAATGCAAGACTTATCATCAAGACCTCTTTGGTAATAACTATAAATAACGCTCAAATCTTTTATTGAGACCTCAGAATCATCAGGCAAGGCATTAACAAGCTTAACTAAGTCACTTTTTGGTATTTTCACGATTTTCCCTACTTACCTGAATTTATGATTTTCTCGATCAAATACTGCTTCTGTTCTACGCTATCGGGCATAACAGATAGGATGCGTTTTAACGCTGCCATATATCGAGGTTCAGAAACTATATCCAGTAGCTTTTGATCTGCTTGTTCCAGTATCATCAAATGATTCTGGTAGTCGGCTTTGTTAACTAACTTATCTAACCAGTTCAGTGAATTGGCAGGGACAAAACCAGATAAAAGCCAACTAACTAATTGCTCTCTTAGTTCAAACTCTGCCATTGGTAAACAGTCCTCTTTAAGCCGAGAAACTTCTGGTAGAGGTTTTGAGTATTGAGTGTCTAGCTCATTGTTTACATATGTCCACATGGCTTCATTTTCCCTCTACCTTAGATGTATTTCGATTTATCTGTTTGAGCTAACGTTTTTTCTGATAGCTCTAGAATGTCGTCAATATACTTCTCAACATGTTCGCTAACACCAATATCTTTTAAGAACTTGAGAGCAATTGAAGTATTAGCAAGTTGCTGGGCAAGAAGCCCAACATCTGATTTAAGACTCTCTACCTGTTTAGGTAGAGATATACTTTTAGCCACAATTCTTACCTCTCAGTATGATTTAAAACCGTCTCTTACCCATCGTCTTATAGTCATTTCACAGCCGATAGTTAAGCAGACAGCATTTGCCATTGCGTATAACTTAGCTGCTAGTTTCTTATTTTCTTGCTCCATGATTTCTGCTTCTTCCTCGGTCAAACCGATCTCATCAGGTTCAGCACCACCACTAAAGTAGTCATCAATCATGCTAGCTGCGGTTTGGATAGACATTACCCTGAGCCTTCTACAAGTATCACCTAGAGCCATATTTTTTCCTTACTTAACCAGTTGATATTCTTTCACAAGGCTATCCAGTGGGATTCTAAGACCATCATGTAACTTGCGAATCATCGAAATAGATAAACGTCTTTGACGACTCAGAATCTCCGTAACGCGGCTACGCTGACCAAGGAAAGGTACAAGGTCTTTATCCTCTAAGCCTTGCTGCTCCATACGGAACTTGATTGCTTCGATTGGATCAGGTGGTGCAATTGGATAATTAGCTTCTTCAAACGCCTCAATTAGAGTGGCAAGCACTTCTAACTCATCACCCTCTGGTGTGTTTGGTTCAGCATCCCAAAGCTGCTCGATACGCGCTAAAGCAGCGCGGTTATCATCTGCTGTTTTGATTGGTTTAACTTGCATATCTGCCTCTTCTAAACGGTTTTCGCATCAACTTTGTCATAGTCTGCATGTGTGCCAATAAAGCGAATATATACCATCGAAAATTTGTAATTAATCGCGGTGATCAGTCGATACTTATTGCCGTGAACGTTGAACACAACGCGATTATTGCCAACGAAAGACGCATTTCGGTACAGTGCCTTTATGTCTTGGGGCGTTTGCCAATTTGCGTGTTTGGCTTCGTCATACCATGCCATTAGTGGCTGTTCAGAATCAGCGTAATTAGGCTGTTCCCAAAACTCTCTTAAAGTTGCTCTTGATAAAATTCGCATACATCCCCTTTGCTATATTTCCCATTATGGGAAGTGGGCAATAAACAGTCAAGCGTTACTTTCCCAAAAAGGGAAAATAAATAAAATCATAAACCTAACAAAGTTATAAAGCCAGTTGCGCAGCTTGGCATAATTGAGTTTCTGAAATGTCGATGTACTCCAAACTCATTGACGGTTCAGAATGGCCTAATGCTCTTTGTATTGCGTTTAACTCAATCCCTTGAGCATTCATGTTCGAACCGTAACTTCTACGCCCTGTGTGGCTACTACAACCTTTTAACCCGCACCGCTGATAGATATTCCTAATCATCAACTCCAGTACATCACAAGCCTGATAATCAACCTGTTCACCTGCCTGATTTATTCTAGTTTTACGCTTCATCGAGTAGCTACGTGCACGATTGTTCAACACAAGTTTACTTAGCGGGTTTAGTCCCTGATAAGTGTTGTTAAAAGTGGTCGCCCAATTGTGTGACTTTCGGTAATCAACCCACTCTTGGATCATTTGTTTGGCTAATTTACTTAACCAGATAGAACGGGGCTTTCTTCGTTTACACAGTGAAGCTCTAAGGTAGATCTCTTCTTTAATTTTGCCAGTAGGCATCAGTACATCATCAACTGTGAGTTGGGCGAATTATTATCGTCATTGCGTGGCAAAGCGAACTTTCGACTATGTAAGTCATCAACTTTTCTGGTTGTTATGGCGTTGAGCGGTAAGGCGTCATCCAACGAAAAACAAAGATTGGGTGCGTAGAAAATATTACTTGAATCGAAGAGGCGAATGGCAATTCCATGGTTGGCAGAAGATCGCGAATATGGATTGTCATTTTAATCTGGTTCAGATAGCCAAAACGCCAATTAAAAGGCATGTAAAAATTATGAGCAAGGCAACGCCTTATGATCCTTTTTACGAACCTTTCCTTAAAGCACGAAAGGCTAAGAAATTGGGGCGAAACTCATGGTTCGAACCTGCTTTAACTGCATTGTGATTGCTGGGTAACGTAATACGCCTTAGCGGAGGCTTGAGCCGTATGCAGTGAAAGTTGCACGTACGGTTCTTAGAGGGGCGGCACTTGGTAACAGGTGTCGTCTACTCGACCTTTTCAATTCAAAACATTTTTTCGTCATACGCTGTGGAAGGTCGTTTGACCTACATTTTCTAATTAGTGCAGTGTCTACTGATCTGGTTTCCTGCCAGTTTGTCTGTCTAATGAAGCTTTCTTGCCATCAGTTGAATTGACGAAATTACGAACTTTGTTTATCTTAAGATGAACACCGACTGATTCACTCACGGTACGTGAACACTAGTATTAATAGTCAAGGTAACCTAGTAGGTAGAAGACTAGGGGCAGCTCCCATTATTAGTTGATGAGATCTCAATAGAGCCATTGTGAATCCTAATTGAAGTTATCCCATAAAGGAGGCTTCGGCTGATTGTCTTGTGCTAAAAAGACATTCAGCATGTAATTAGGATATTACTATGCCTGTAAAAACACTCCACACTTCTTCTGAAGCCAAAAAGCACTATAAAAGCATTTCTTACGAAACCCTGATCTGCTCCAGTTAGACTGGACACCGCATTAAGCGACATATTGTTTTTCAAAGTTAACTGGGCTTAGATACCCAAGAGCACTGTGCCTTCTTGTTCGATTATAATCAACTTCAATGTATTCAAAAAGCGCTTGGCGCATCTCTTCTCGGGTCATTATCGGCTCGTATTGGACGGCTTCTACTTTCATTGAGTGGAAAAAGCTTTCAACACCGGCGTTATCCCAACAATTCCCCTTCCTACTCATGCTTTGTTTTAGATTATGAGCTGCGATTAAATCTCGGTAGTCTTTTGAGCAATATTGGCTACCTCTATCACTATGGATAATCACGTCTTCTGGCATGCCTCTGCGGAACAATGCCATTGATAGTGCATCACAGACCAGAGTTGCGGTCATTCTGGTGCTCATTGACCAACCAACGACTTGCCGTGAGTACAGGTCGATAATAACGGCTAAATACATCCAACCTTCGCTTGTCGCTAGATAGGTAATATCTCCAGCCCATTTTTGGTTCGGTGCTGTCGCATTGAAATCTTGCTCAAGCAAGTTCGGGGCAACAGGAAGCCTATGCTTACTGTCTGTCGTACATTTGAACTTACGGGCGGCCTTCGCGACTAAGCTCTGGCGCTTCATGCTCGCGGCAATGGTTTTTACATCGTGCTTATTACCATTTGCCTCAAGTTCTTTTTGAATGCGCCTTGCACCRTCGCGTTCCTTTTTATCATCAAAGRCTTCTCGAACTTTGTTATCAAGCTGCTTGCGGTGCTCGTTGCGTTGAGTGACTTTATGGCGATTATCAATCCAATAATAAAACCCACTTCGAGAAACCCCAAACACCTTAGCCATACGGACAATCCTATATTGCATCAGGTGTTCGAGCATAAACTCATAGCAATCTATTTTAGATTTTTCGCGAAGTAGGTGGCGGCCTTTTTTACGATATCTAGCTCTTCAGCTTGCTCTGCTAATAATCGCTTGAGCTTGGCATTTTCAGTGGTGAGTTCTCTTTCTCTATCGCTGATTTTCGCGTCTTTTTTTACGGCTTTACGCCATCCATAGATTTGAGATTCATATAAAGATAGCTGCCGTGCGGCAGCAGCGACACCGACTTTCTCTGCTAACTTAAGTGCTTCGGCTTTAAATTCAGGAGCATGTTTGATTCGTGTTTTCTTAGTTGTCATTGTCCACCTCGTTAGTGATTGTATTCACTTAACTCAGTGTCCAAAACTTCTGGTGCGGATCAAAAACCACCAACTGGCGTAAGTACAACAACTCCCTAGTCAATCGAGGTTCACTTACGTTTTGGATTGACGAAGAAGCAATAACCGAGTGGAAACAATTTAAACAGCACAAACGTGGTAGACCGCGATTGTTTAGTGACTTAGCTATCACCACCGCCCTCATGGTGAAGCGTATCTTTTCCTTGCCCTTAAGGGCGCTACAAGGCTTCATAGACTCAGTATTTAAATTGGCGAATGTCCCATTGGTTTGTCCTCACTATACTTGTATAAGTCGCCGAGCCAAGGATGTAGAAGTTAATGTCAAAGCCTCAACACGAGGCACCATCCAACATCTAGCCATTGATGCAACAGGACTCAAGGTATACGGTGAGGGAGAATGGAAAGTGAAAAAGCATGGAACTGATGGCAAGCGTCGAGTCTGGCGTAAACTCCATCTTGCGGTTGATACAAATACACATGAACTTATCGCTGCAGAGCTAACTCTATCAGGTGTGACCGATGCGGAAGAGCTCCCCAACCTACTCAAGCAAAACACGCCGCACCATCTATGAAATCTCAGGAGATGGTGCATACGATACCAGAGAGTGTCACAGAGCGATTAGGGTTAAGAAAGCTGCCCCCTCCACGTGAGGGGGCAACTTTCTGGGGAAAAGGTCATCCACGTAATTTGGCAGTTGGCTGCCAAAAGCTCTATGGGTCGAACAAAAAGTGGAAACAGAAGTATGGTTACCATAAGCGGTCATTGTCGGAGGCCGCTATGTACCGCGTAAAACAACTCCTAGGTGCTTCACTCACGCTTTGAAATTACAACGCACAAGTGGGTGAGACCTACGCCATGATCAAAGCACTCAACAAGCTAACTGGGATAGGTATGCCCGAAACGCAGTATGTTGTTTAAAATGCGAACGATTTAGCAAGAGTTCGCTCTTTCGCTGAATTCGGCAACAAAGCCGATTATAAGCAGAAAAAGCAAGTTTCAATATGAAAATACTTATATTCTTGGCTGGTTATGGTAAAAATTTCACCTTGTCTTTTTTATCAATTAGTTATTTATTTGAAGTTATTCAACATAGTTCTATGGGTGAAAACTTTAGATTGGAATGGTGTATCTACAATAGCTAATTAAAGGATGGATTTAGAGGGGACTTGTAACATCCGAAAGACGTTTGTGGACATAAATGTGTAATAGAGTTCATGATAGCCAAATATTCTGGATAACATCTAGTTTTCCAAATAAAGCAATACTCTTTAAGCTAATAAGCACCTCATTCAGTTACTATTGCTGAAATTCAAAACTAACCTCAAATCGAACAATAGAAGTCAGCCTTATAAATATCTTGTGATATAAATCGCATAAAATCAGAAGTAGCCTGTACATTGCAAGATTTTTTTGGTGAAGATCGCATATGTAATATTAGTCTCTGTAATTCCCTATGCTGGATAGTTATGTTGTTGCCAATGATGGCTGTTTGTGGTTGGGAATGTTGTTAACTTTATCAATAAGGAAACATATGATGAACGAAATTATCAAGAATGCATCTATTGAAATCAATGAGAAAGAAGACGCTTCAATATTTTTTGGATTTAATGGTGATGAAAAACAAGGTGATCGCCAAAACATGATTGCTTATGAAGATATGGAAGGCTAGTCATAGTTTTGATGCCAACTAACACATCAATGAAATGATTTTTTGTGCCCTCAATAAATTAATTTTTAGAGGGCACATTAGTTAAAGAGCGATTAAGAAGGGAACTTTATGTGGTTAACAACTAGTGCTGAAGTTTGTGTTAAAAATGTAATATCAATATCTAAGGCAAATCAAACCGATTTATTCACAAACTCTACAGATCTCAAAACAGCTTTCCAGAAAGCTACCCCCAATACAAACATAGTTCTGAACGGATCTTTGACCTTTGTAAAAGATAGAAACCAAGCACTTTCATTTAGAAAAAAGTATAACAATGACTCAGTGCTCGATGACCTTTCTCAGAATGAAATAATTAGTGACGATTTTTCGTCTTCTATGGATATAATTAATAATGTAGAGCATTGTTACAACACTCTGTGTGATAAATCCACAACCTTCAAGAGTATTTTTGATTTGGTAATTAGTTATGTATTTTCACTTGCTTCAGATAAAGCGTGTGGTGGAACTTCCTCAGAATTAGTAGGAGTCATATGGGCGAATCCTAGAAAACATTGGAATGAAAGTGATACTCATGAGTTGCTAATTCATGAATTAGCGCACAATTTAATGTATATAGATGAAGCCAAAAATGGACACTATGATAATGACCTAATGAGGAATAGAGACACTTGGTGTAAATCTACTATCTTAAATATAGATAGGCCACTAGATAAAGTTGTTCATAGTATAGTTGTAGGCTCAGAAATTGTCCTTGCACGAGAGGAAATTTTCGGTCATGAGCACAAAAAACATGCACACCCACCGACAGAAATAATAGTAAAAAGAATTCAAGAGTCGATAGATTCTGTAAGAAACAACCCTAGAGCAATGAAAGTTTTAGCTCACGATAGACCAAAAGAGCTACTTCATATCGTTGAAGGAAGAATGGCAAAAATATCAGGTGTTAGGCTCGCAGTATAGGACTAGATCGCATGAAGTCAAGAATTTCTAACATTGTTAATTTTCATGATAAATTTTTTATTTATTCTGTATTAATGATGTTAGTGCATCAGATGTTAATTGGAAGCTCTGTTATATTTATTTACTTAGCTTCTAAATATTCAGATATAAACTCAGATAAGTCAGTGATATATTTTTATCTGTTCTTATTTTGTATGATTTCCCCTTATTTTTTTGGAACCGTAGCTAATTATTTATCATCGATATGGTCACTTAACTGCATTAAAAAATTCATTACTGAAAAATCCCACATATATGATAGCTCATCTGCGATGAATGAAGGCTCAACATTATTTAGGGATGGTGTGATTGCTTACTCTAAAACCTCTTCTGAAGTCATAAGAAATATATGTGAGTATTTTTCAAATTTAATAAGTTCGTCATTAAATTCTCTTATTTCAATTGTGGCTGTGTCTTACATTGTTAGTGGTAATATGATTTTTGCCTTTTTTGTTAGCGGTTTATTTATATATTTATTTATATATTTATTTTACAAAAAATACAAGATAAGCTCAAAAAATGAACTTGTATCTTTAAATGAGCTATCCTCTGAACTTCTAACCGTGGGGAACAACTTAGTCCTAGGTGGTAAGATTAATAGAAATATCTGGACAGCGATGGTTAATGAAAAATTAGAAAGTTACTCAAATAAATATATTGCTAATGAACGAATTAATTCTACTGGGAATTTTCTAATCGGAATTAGCAGTGTTATTCCTATATCCGTATACCTTACGTATATATCTTATAATTCAAGTGACCTGTCAACAATTGATTATGTATCAATTCTAGTAGTATCAACAAGAATATTTCACATATGCAATTCCACCTATGATTTGTTCAGTTTATTCTACAAAAAGAGTTCAATAAATGGCCAGGCTGAAGGGTTATCTCACACATTGAATGTTTGCTCCAATAAAGGTCAATCACATAGCATTAACTGGCCTGAAAATATTGATGTTGAAAAAATATTTCTTGGTGGAGAAAAAGTATCTGCATTTACCCCTAATGAATTTTTAGCCAAGGTGTTAAGTAATGGATTACATACCATTACAGGAGAAAATGGCGCGGGTAAAAGCACAATATTGAAGTGGGTTAAGTCTGAGTCTGTAAAATATAAAGACAGTTATTTTATTTCACCCGAAAAAAAGGCTTTATGGGGTAATAGTAAACATTCATCTTCAGGAGAATATGTGTCTCACGCACTTAGGAGTTTGTATGAAAGTGAAAATGATGGCGTTATGTTGCTTTTGGATGAATGGGATGCAAATTTAGACTCAGCGAATAAATTAACATGTAGGAATTATATAGAATCTATGTCTAATGACTTTCCAATTGTAGAAGTGCTACATAGAAAAGTTAGTACTTAATAAGGTATAAGGCATTGTTATGATTTTCGATACTGAAAGTAATTATTTATGTGTATTTGATTTTCTGGGCTCAAAAATATTAAGTGATTGTATTAACGACGGCGTTCCTTTATTCACTCATCTTAATGAAGAGTTGATGTTTGGCCTGGTTAATAAACGTGAAGTTAGTGATTTTATATTCAATAGTAGATTGGAGCGAGATAGAGTTCGCTTCGTTCAAGAGTCGGCCAGTTTGGATGTATATGATAAAGGAATAGGCACAAGTGGAAATTACATATATAAGGTAAATCCTAAAAAAGTTGATGATGCAATAAACGATGGAGTGACTTGCATCATTGAGGCATATGATGAATTGAGCAAAGGGTTAAATAAAGTTTGCGTCAATATTGATATGATATTTAATTGCATTAGCAAGGCTAACTTATACTTAACTTGGGGCTCGAAAGAAGGGTTTGGTCCTCATTATGATAATCATGATGTTATTGTATTTCAACTATTTGGGAGTAAGACGTGGTCACTATGGTCAAGTGAGGGTGATGGTGATGGTGATGGTAGATGTTATGGTGACGTATCTAAAAAAGACATAAAATCAGAAGTGAAATTAAATACTGGAGATGTGCTATATATCCCACAGGGTCATTGGCACAATCCTGTATGCAACCAGTCAAATTCTCTACATGTAACTATTAGCGTTGGCCACTACAGCGTCAACGACTACTTAGGCTGGGTTGTAAGAGAGCTTAAGGATCATATAGGGGGCGATATTTGTGATATTAAATTATCCGATATCAATGAAGACCAGTTAACATCAGTTATTCGAGATAGGATTAATCATATACTGAAAGAAAAAAGTAGATTTAAAAAGTTTCTATCTGATAAATCCGATGAAAAAACAAGAACAAAAAAAGTAAATGATTTTCATCGAAATAGTGTTTTAAATAAAATAAATAATCTTTAATGGAGTGGTTATGAGTAACGTTTATAGTATCTTCCCTACAACTATTTACCATAATAATTTGGCTGTTAGTGCAGTGGAAAAAGAAGCAAAAAATTACATATTAGATCAAATGAAGGATTGTAATGTGAGCACTGCATTCACCACATATAACGATAATGATCAACTTCAATTATTACTACCGTTTAAAGATCTTGTACCAAAGCTAGTCGAATGTTTAAGTGAATACACCAAATTGATAGGGTATAAAAATATCTCAAATTTGAAGATTACAAGCATGTGGGGCAGTGTTCAGTTGCTTGGTGGATATCATGGTAAACATATACACGCTAACAGTCATGTTAGTGGAACATACTATATTGATATACCTGACAACTCAGCGCCAATCACCTTTTATGACCCAAAAGAGTCTCACCGAATGATGGATAGCCTAGGAGATGAAAGTAATCCAAGATTTGCACGAACATGTACAGTTTTTCCTAAAAAAGGAGATATCGTACTTTTTCCAGGGTGGCTTCAGCATAAAGTAGAGCCCCATACAAATGATGTGCCGCGTGTTACCATTTCATTTAATGCTACCATTTGTAATTAATTTTAAATATAGGTCCAATTTTAACCTGCATGAAACAGGCTAAAACTCAGTAAATAAAGTTTTAGACATACTGAGCCTAGTTTTTTATTTTATCTGAAATGTCATATTCACGACAGGCGTCTGATACTTTTCGGCCAGCCTTAACTTCCTTCAAGATCTTAACGATCTGCGATTCTGTATAGCGTGATTTTTGGTTTTGTCGCAAAGTCTGGTTTTGTAGGTTAATATTTTCCCAATTTCGACTCGACACCCTGAATTATAATGTTTAAAGGCTGCCACTTTCCCTCTGAAGTTATTCTCGAAACCGTTCGTTATTACCTCGCTTACAAACTCAGCTATCGCGATGAGGCTGCCGCGAAAACCTTTCTAAATAAGGCGATAGCTCAACATGGCCTCCCCGAGAAAGTGGTCATTGACGGGAGCAAAATAACTACGCGGCTATTGATGCAATGAACGTTCAACTCTGGTTAGGCTTTGTTGCTTAATTCAGAGAGAAGGCATGCCTGCCCCATGGAGCTTAATTTTTAATCGATATACTGTGTTTCAGGCATACCAAGCCCTGTAAGCTTATTCAAGGCTTTGATCATAGCGTAAGTCTCGCCAACTTGAGCGTTGTAGTTCCTCAGGCTTAATGTCCCACCTAGTAGCTGTTTTACTCGGTACATTGCGGTCTCTGATAGAGAGCGCTTATGATAGCCATACCGCTTTTTCCACTTCTTGTTGGAGCCGTAGAACTTCTGGCAACCTACCGCTAAGTTACGAGGATGCCCTTGTTCCCAGAAGGCTGCCCCTTCTCTTGGCGGGATGAGCGGAACAGCTCGCTTGATCCGTATGGCATCATGGCAATTCCTTGTGTCATAAGCGCCATCACCTGATATCTCAATGATTTTCGTGGGTGCTTGTATCTACTGCGATGTGCAGCTTACACCAGACTCTGCGCTTCCCATCAGTTCCATGCTTCTTGACCTTCCATTCACCTTCGCCATAAACCTTGAGACCAGTGGCATCAATGGCTAGGTGTTGTATCGCACCTCTGGTTTTAGTTTTAAATGAAACCTCAACATCCTTAGAACGACGGCTTATACAGGTGTAGTGTGGGCAAACCAGAGGGATGTTAGCCAGCTTAAAGACGGAGTCTAGAAAACCTTGCAGCGCTCTCAATGGCATAGAAAAAAGGCGTTTCACCATCAGAGCGGTAGTAATGGCTAAGTCGCTGAATCGGCGAGGTCTACCACGCTTGCCTTGCTTGTATGTAATTTTTTAGTAATATCGCGAGCTTGCATTTTGAAGCGTTGAAGCTCGTTGTTGCTGTTAGTCTTCGCCACTGAAACCCACTGCAAACCCGTTTCATCGGTGTGCTGAAACTCAATTTGAAGCTCATATCGTCTAACAGATACCAACGCGGCTATTGCCCCCAGTAATAATGCGAAAGGAGCTGTGAACTTTCCAAAACCTTCAGGAAAAATCATCCATACGATACTAGAAACCACTAGGCCAGTCATGACAACTCGTGCCAAGTGATCTTTCAAGGTATTTACTTTAACTCTGACCCCTTTTATTTTCGAAAGTGGATACTCATCCTTTTTGAACTTTAGCCAGTCTTCATTCACTGAAAAATCATCCATTGCAATCCTCCTATTTCTCGGCATAACTTCAAAATGAGAAAGCTTATAAGCCAATGCCTTTTGTATCTCAGACACTTTATATCATCACGTTGAGCTGAAAAGGGAAAAAATCGAGTTGAACCGGATTAGATCAACGGTGATTCATCTGATGATTTTTCGAGAAGCTCCGAACGTTCTCCTGTCAACTTTTTAGCAACGCGGACCACTGTTCGAGTGGAAACGCTTGTGAGTTTAGCGGTATCGCTAATACTCAGCTTGTTGATAACTCTGAGTTGATAAATTTTCTCGTGAAGTTCAAGGTTTGGCTGACGCCCCCGATATTTACTTTCTTCCTTAGCTTTTTTATCCCTTCGGCCTGCCGGCGACGGCGGTCTTGGTAATCTTTTCTCGCGATAGCGGCTAACATATCCATCATCATGCTATTTATTGCCTTGATCATCGATCCAGTAAATTCATCGATGATTTGAGATGAGAAAGCAATATGACTGGTTTTGTCGCAAAGTCTGGTTTTATAGGTTAATATTTACCCAGTTTCGACTCGACACCCTGAATTATAATGTTTAAAGGCTGCCACTTTCCTTTCCATACTAGCGATTTCACACGGCTTATTCACTTCAACAATTTCCGTAATGCTGCTCTGGAAATACCACAGCGCCTACATACGAGGCCTGCATCTTCATACTCCTCGCGACTGTAGTCTTTGCCCCATTCCTTCTCATCGCGAAATTTCACTCACAAGCTGTGCTTGTAAGTTTGCCTTAGCTCTAGTTATCCAAAGAAGTGTCGAAGTAGGCTTTTTAAAAAACTATAGTCATTTTTCAATCTAGTACCCAACACCTCTCACTAACCGATTGATTATCACTTGAACTGTGTTTGGAAAGGCCACATGATGGGAGTATTAAAAGCGGTTGTTGTAGTGGTCTAATGATCCCGGACACCAAATTAGGTGGTAAAGTCTCCACCATAAATGAGGTGTTCAATGACAAAACGACAACGACGTACATTTTCAGCTGAGTTCAAACTAGATGCTGCAAGTTTGGTTCTTGATCAAGGGTACTCCATACCTGAAGCAGCTAACTCTATGGGCGTAGGTGAAACAGCTTTACGGCGATGGGTCGACCAACTCAAAGTTGAGCGAGGTGGGATGACTCCAACGACTAAAGCCCTCAYGCCTGAGCAAAAGAAAATCCAAGAGTTAGAA
>NZ_CADDIS010000010.1:0-93552 GCF_902751245.1 Vibrio sp. Vb339
CCACCGAGATCTACACCTCTCTATTCGTCGGCAGCGTCAATGTGTATAAGAGACAGATCCTACGTGTAGGTGACGAAGTAGAAATCGTTGGTATCAAAGAGACTACTCTTACTACTTGTACTGGTGTTGAAATGTTCCGTAAACTGCTTGACGAAGGTCGTGCAGGTGAGAACGTTGGTGCACTTCTACGTGGTACTAAGCGTGATGACGTTGAACGTGGTCAAGTACTTTCTGCGAAAGGTTCTATCAACCCACACACTAAGTTTGAGTCTGAAGTATACGTACTTTCTAAAGACGAAGGCGGCCGTCACACTCCTTTCTTCAAAGGTTACCGTCCACAGTTCTACTTCCGTACAACTGACGTAACAGGCGACATCACTCTACCAGAAGGCGTAGAAATGGTAATGCCAGGTGACAACGTTCAAATGACTGTTGAGCTAATCGCTCCAATCGCAATGGACGAAGGTCTACGTTTCGCAATCCGCGAAGGTGGCCGTACAGTTGGTGCTGGTGTTGTAGCTAAAATCTTCGCTTAATAGCATTTAGATTTTTGCACACTCTTCATTAGAAGAGCACGCATCTGAAAAGGGGAGCTTCGGCTTCCCTTTTTTATTTTGGTTATAAGGGAAATTCATCGCACTTTATAACAGTTAACTATATTCCAATTTAAATACAGTTATTTACTGACCCACTTTGATCACGCATTTCCGTTATACAACCTTCACAGCCAATTTTTCTAATTACTCGCAAAACACTATAACCAATCGATATAACCAAACAGTAAATATAACTGGTAATAAGAATGATTCCTTTTTATATTTAAGCCTAAGTTAAAGGTTTAGGTTTTAGTATGTACATTTGTTTATGCCATGGGGTTTCGGATAAAAAAATCCGCAAGCTCGTGATAGAAGAGGGCATTACTGACATCAAAGGAATTAAAAAATGTACAGCACTTGGCAGTCAATGCGGCAAGTGTGTACGTTCAGCAAAAGAAGTCATTAACGATACTGCGAAAGACCTGTTCAAACAGGCAAGCTAGTTTTGCCCAAAGGGCATTAGCTTTTTTGACACTTCTCGATTTGGTTCTACAGTTAGAAGAGCCAAAGAGGAGGGCAATGTCATGAAAGGCGATCCAATCATCATTCAACATCTCAATAAAATTCTTGGTAACGAACTCGTCGCGATAAACCAATACTTCTTGCATGCTCGCATGTACAAAGATTGGGGTTTAAAGCATCTGGCCGATAAGGAATACCACGAATCTATCGACGAAATGAAACATGCTGACCATTTAATTGAACGCATACTATTTTTAGAAGGCCTCCCAAACCTTCAAGATTTGGGTAAGTTGAAAATTGGTGAAGATACTGAAGAGATGCTTCAGTGTGATTTATCTCTTGAGATGGAAGCTATACCTGATTTGAAAAATGCCATCGCGTACGCAGAAGATATTCACGACTATGTATCGCGAGATCTATTTCAAGACATCTTAGAAGATGAGGAAGATCACGTCGATTGGTTAGAAACTCAACTTGGTTTAATCAAAATGACTGGGATCCAAAATTATCTACAAGCTCAATATGTGGATGAAGATGACGGTTAAAATACCATAAATAAAAGAGGTAACAGCTGAGGCTTAACCGAGCTGTTACCTTGCTTTCAATTTCCAGCGGTAGGGCACTACCGTACAATACAAACTCCCCAGTTATCCCCGTAAATAGATTCTGCGTTTATTTTTCAAACACCGCTTGCAACTTAAAGTGTGATCTGTATAATGCATCGCACTGGCTAACGCTGGTTGTGAACCAATGAGCACTGAGGAGTAGGTCTTACCTAGTAATGTATACTCAGCTTATGTTCGCGGTTAATAAAAATAGTAAACTTCTTGTTTGCTTCAAAAGTTAACTGACAATGCGTCCTAATTTTGGATGCTACGGTTTCACATAAATCAATCGGCATTCTCTCGTTTTATCGGGTTTGAGTGGCGATATTGTTTGTGTAATTTTTAATAATTGGAGCTCTGTCTCATGCAGAACCAACGTATTCGTATCCGCCTTAAAGCGTTTGATTACAAGCTAATCGATGCTTCAACTGCGGAAATCGTTGAAACAGCAAAACGTACTGGCGCACAGGTTCGTGGTCCTATTCCACTACCTACTCGTAAAGAGCGTTTCACTGTTCTTACCTCTCCACACGTCAACAAAGATGCACGTGACCAGTACGAAATTCGTACTCACAAGCGTTTGATCGACATCGTTGAGCCAACAGATAAAACTGTTGATGCTCTAATGCGTCTTGATCTTGCAGCTGGCGTTGATGTTCAAATCAGCCTAGGTTAAGGGAGATAAGAATAATGATTGGTCTAGTCGGACGTAAAGTGGGTATGACCCGCGTATTTACTGAAGAAGGCGTTTCTATCCCAGTAACTGTTGTTGAGGTTGAAGCGAACCGTATTTCTCAAGTTAAAACTCTTGAGACTGATGGCTACGCAGCAATCCAAGTAACTACTGGTGCTAAGAAAGCTAACCGTGTAACTAAACCTGAAGCTGGTCACTTCGCGAAAGCGGGTGTAGAAGCAGGTCGCGGTCTTTGGGAATTCCGTTTAGAAAACGGCGAAGAGTTTGAAGTTGGCGCTGAGCTAAACGTAGAACTTTTCAACGAAATTAAAAAAGTAGACGTTACTGGTACATCTAAAGGTAAAGGCTTCCAAGGCGCTATCAAGCGTTGGAACTTCTCTACTCAAGATATGACTCACGGTAACTCTTTGTCTCACCGCGCACCGGGTTCAATTGGCCAATGTCAAACTCCAGGCCGCGTGTTTAAAGGCAAGAAAATGGCAGGTCACATGGGTGCTGAGCGTGTAACGACTCAAAACCTAGAGATCGTACGTGTTGACGCTGAGCGCAATCTACTCCTTATTAAAGGTGCAGTACCGGGCTCAACAGGCGGAAACGTGATCGTAAAACCTGCTGTTAAAGCATAACGTCTAGGAGTAAGTAATGGAATTGATGGTTAAAGGTGCTGATGCACTAACTGTTTCCGAGACTACTTTCGGACGTGACTTCAACGAAGCTCTTGTACACCAAGTAGTTGTTGCATATGCAGCAGGTGCTCGTCAAGGTACTCGTGCTCAAAAGACTCGTTCTGAAGTATCTGGCGGTGGCGCTAAGCCATGGCGTCAAAAAGGTACTGGCCGCGCACGTGCTGGTACAATTCGTAGCCCAATCTGGCGTACAGGTGGTGTTACTTTTGCTGCGAAACCACAAGATCACAGCCAAAAAGTAAACAAAAAAATGTACCGCGGTGCTATGAAGAGCATTCTTTCTGAGCTAGTTCGTCAAGAGCGTTTAATCGTTGTTGATAACTTCTCTGTAGAAGCACCAAAAACAAAAGAACTTGTAGCTAAGCTTAAAGAGCTTGAGCTAAGCGACGTTCTGATTGTGACTGGCGAAGTAGATGAAAATCTATTCTTAGCTGCTCGTAACCTATACAAAGTAGATGCACGTGATGTTGCTGGTGTTGATCCAGTATCACTAATCGCTTTCGACAAGGTTCTAATGACTGCTGACGCAGTTAAGCAAGTTGAGGAGATGCTAGCATGATCACTGAAGAGCGTATCTTAAAAGTTCTACGTGCTCCGCACATCTCTGAAAAAGCAACTATGGCAGCTGAGAAAGCGAACACTATCGTTTTCAAAGTAGCTAAAGATGCAACTAAGAAAGAGATCAAAGCAGCTGTAGAAAAGCTATTTGAAGTTGAAGTTAAGTCTGTAAATACTCTTGTATTAAAGGGTAAGACCAAACGTCAAGGTATGCGTGAAGGCCGTCGTTCAGACGTTAAGAAAGCCTACGTTACTTTGAAAGAAGGTCAAGATCTTGACTTCGTTGGCGGCGCGGAATAACAGGAGTAGTAAAAATGGCTATTGTTAAATGTAAGCCGACTTCCCCTGGTCGTCGTCACGTCGTTAAAGTTGTTAACGCTGACCTACACAAGGGTAAGCCATACGCACCACTTCTAGAGAAAAACTCTAAGAACGGTGGTCGTAACAACAACGGTCGTATTACAGTACGTCACATCGGTGGTGGTCATAAGCACCATTACCGTCTGATTGACTTCAAACGTACTAAAGATGGCATCCCAGCGAAAGTTGAGCGTCTAGAATACGATCCAAACCGTAGTGCTAACATCGCTCTAGTTCTGTACGCAGACGGTGAGCGTCGTTACATCATTGCACCTAAAGGTGTTAACGCAGGCGACCAGATTCAATCTGGCGTAGATGCTGCAATCAAAGCAGGTAACACTCTGCCGATGCGCAACATCCCAGTAGGTTCTACTGTACACTGTGTTGAACTTAAGCCTGGTAAAGGTGCTCAACTAGCTCGTTCGGCTGGTGCTTATGCTCAAATCATCGCTCGCGATGGTGCATACGTAACTATCCGTCTACGTTCTGGTGAGATGCGCAAAGTTCTTTCTGAAGGTCGTGCAACGATCGGTGAAGTTGGTAACTCTGAGCATATGCTACGTGAACTTGGTAAAGCTGGTGCTTCACGCTGGCGCGGCGTACGTCCAACCGTACGTGGTGTAGTAATGAACCCGGTGGATCACCCACATGGTGGTGGTGAAGGCCGCACATCTGGTGGTCGTCACCCAGTTTCTCCTTGGGGCGTTCCTACTAAGGGCTTCAAGACTCGTAAGAACAAGCGCACTGACAAGTACATCGTACGTCGTCGCACTAAATAATTTATAAAGAGGAATCGCCATGCCACGTTCTCTCAAGAAAGGTCCTTTTATTGACCTACACTTGCTGAAGAAGGTAGAGAAAGCGGTGGAAAGCGGAGACAAAAAGCCTATTAAGACTTGGTCCCGTCGCTCAATGATCATCCCAACAATGATTGGTTTGACCATCGCTGTCCATAATGGTCGTCAGCACGTTCCAGTTTTCGTTACCGAAGAAATGATCGGTCACAAACTGGGCGAATTTGCACCAACTCGTACTTATCGCGGTCATGCTGCAGATAAGAAAGCTAAGAAGAAATAAGGAGTAGATGATGGAAGCTTTAGCTAAACATAACTTTGCTCGTATTTCTCCACAGAAAGCTCGCTTAGTTGCAGACCAAATTCGCGGTAAGTCGGTAGACCAAGCTCTAGAAATTCTAACTTTCAGCAACAAAAAAGCTGCTGTATTAGTTAAGAAGGTTCTTGAGTCAGCTATCGCTAACGCGGAACATAACGAAGGTGCAGATATCGACGATCTAAATGTCGCTAAAATCTTCGTAGATGAGGGCCCTATCATGAAGCGTATTATGCCTCGTGCTAAAGGTCGTGCGGATCGTATCTTGAAGCGTTCAAGCCACATCACTATTGTTGTAGCAGATCGCTAAAGACTAGGAGAGTAAGCAATGGGTCAGAAAGTACATCCTAATGGTATTCGTCTTGGCATCGTTAAGCCTTGGAATGCTACATGGTTTGCTAATACCAACGAATTCGCTGACAACCTAGACGGCGACTTCAAGGTACGTCAGTTCCTTACAAAGGAACTACAAAAAGCATCATTATCTCGTATCGTTATCGAGCGTCCAGCTAAGAGCATCCGTGTGACTATTCACACTGCTCGTCCTGGCGTTGTTATCGGTAAGAAAGGTGAAGACGTAGAGAAGCTACGCGCAGCTGTAGCTAAAATCGCAGGTGTACCAGCGCAAATTAACATCGCTGAAGTACGTAAGCCTGAGCTAGATGGTCAGCTTGTAGCTGATAGCATCGCGTCTCAACTAGAGCGTCGTGTTATGTTCCGTCGTGCAATGAAGCGTGCGGTACAAAATGCTATGCGTCTAGGCGCTAAAGGCATCAAAGTACAAGTAGGCGGCCGTCTTGGCGGTGCTGAAATCGCACGTTCTGAGTGGTACCGTGAAGGCCGTGTGCCTCTACACACTCTACGTGCAGACATTGATTACGCAACTTCTTCGGCTCACACTCAATACGGTGTGATCGGCATTAAAGTTTGGATCTTCAAAGGTGAGATTCTAGGCGGTATGCCAGCTGCTAACGCAGTAGAGCCAAAAGGCGATAAGCCTAAGAAGCAGCGTAAAGGCCGTAAGTAAGGAGTCGAACGATGCTACAACCAAAACGTACTAAGTTCCGCAAGGTTATGACTGGTCGTAACCGTGGTCTAGCTAAAGGTACTGAAGTAAGCTTCGGCGAATTCGGTCTTAAAGCTGTTGGCCGTGGTCGTCTGACTGCACGTCAAATCGAAGCGGCACGTCGTGCTATGACACGTCACATTAAGCGTCAAGGTCAAATCTGGATCCGTGTATTCCCAGACAAGCCGATTACTGAAAAGCCTCTTGAAGTTCGTCAAGGTAAAGGTAAAGGTTCAGTTGCGTACTGGGTTGCTCAAATCCAACCAGGCAAAGTTATGTACGAGATGAATGGCGTACCTGAAGAGTTGGCACGTGAAGCGTTCCGCCTAGCGGCACGTAAACTGCCTGTTAAAACTACTTTTGTAACTAAGCAGGTGATGTGATGAAAGCACAAGATCTACGCGAAAAGAACGTTGAAGAGCTTAACGCTGAGCTATTGAATTTGCTACGTGAACAGTTCAACTTGCGCATGCAAGCTGCAACTGGTCAACTACAGCAAACTCATACTCTAAAAGCTGTACGCCGTGACATCGCACGTGTGAAAACTGTTTTGACTGAAAAGGCAGGCGCATAATGAGCGAAACTAACCGCATCCAGCAAGGCCGTGTAGTAAGTGACAAGATGGACAAGTCTATCGTTGTTGCTATTGAGCGCACTGTAAAACACCCAATTTACGGTAAGTTCATCAAACGCACGACTAAAGTACACGCACACGACGAAGACAACACTTGTGGCCTAGGCGACAAAGTTGAAATCGCTGAGTGTCGTCCTCTGTCTAAGACTAAGTCTTGGACATTGGTTAAAGTTCTAGAAAAAGCGAAGATTTAATCTTTGTAATTCTATAACTTATAAGCGGCTCCAAATAATTTTTTGGAGCCGCTTGTTTTTTGTCTACCCAATTTAAAAAAAGGGTGGTACAATTCGCGTCCCTTTTAAAGAGGCAGCCCGACCCGAGAGGGTCTAGTTTTAATATTTAGCGGAGCACTAACAATGATCCAGATGCAAAGTACACTTGACGCAGCAGATAACTCTGGCGCGCGCAAGGTAATGTGTATTAAGGTTCTGGGTGGCTCTCACCGCCGTTATGCACATATCGGTGACGTCATCAAGGTTACAGTGAAGGAAGCGATTCCTCGCGGTAAAGTAAAGAAAGGTGATGTTCTGAAGGCGGTAGTAGTGCGCACCCGTAAAGGCGTTCGTCGCCCAGACGGTTCTGTCATTCGCTTCGACAGTAATGCTTGTGTATTGTTAAATGACACTACTGAGCAACCAGTCGGCACACGTATCTTTGGTCCTGTGACTCGTGAACTTCGTAACGCGAAATTCATGAAGATTGTATCACTAGCACCTGAAGTTCTGTAAGGAGCGGCAATATGGCAGCTAAAATCCGTCGTAATGACGAAGTAATCATTCTTGCTGGTAAAGATAAAGGCAAGAAAGGTAAAGTAACTAAGGTTCTGACAACTGGTAAAGTTATCGTTGAAGGCATCAACCTTGTTAAGAAACACCAAAAGCCGGTTCCGGCTCTAGGTCAACAAGGTGGCATCGTTGAACAAGAAGCAGCTATTGATGCTTCTAACGTTGCTGTTTTTAACGCGGCTACTGGTAAAGCAGACCGTATCGGTTTCCGTATCGAAGATGGCAAGAAAGTTCGTTTCTTCAAATCTAACGGCGAAACTGTTTCTAACTAATTAGAAGTAATTTGGAGTTCTACTATGGCGAAACTGCATGATTACTACAAGTCGTCTGTAGTCGCTGAGCTTACCAAAGAGTTCAGCTACACAAGCGTCATGCAAGTCCCTAGGATTGAGAAAATCACCCTAAACATGGGCGTTGGTGAAGCAATCAACGATAAGAAACTGCTAGAAAACGCAGCAGCTGATATGGCAACGATCTCTGGTCAAAAGCCACTTATCACTAAAGCGCGTAAATCTGTAGCTGGTTTCAAAATTCGTGAAGGCTACCCAATTGGTTGTAAAGTAACCTTGCGTGGTGAGCGCATGTGGGAATTTTTAGAGCGTTTAATCTCTATCGCACTTCCACGTGTACGTGATTTCCGTGGTGTTAGCGCTAAGTCTTTTGACGGTCGCGGTAACTACAGCATGGGCGTTCGCGAGCAAATCATCTTTCCGGAAATCGACTACGATAAAGTCGATCGTGTCCGCGGTCTTGATATCACTATCACGACTTCTGCGGGTTCCGATGAGGAAGGCCGAGCTCTGCTGGCTGCCTTTAACTTCCCATTCCGTAAGTAAGGGTAGGGTTACTGTTATGGCTAAACAATCAATGAAAGCACGTGAAGCTAAACGTGCAAAACTAGTAGCTAAGTTCGCTGAAAAGCGTTCTGCGCTAAAAGTTATCATTAGCGATGTAAACGCATCTGAAGAAGATCGTTGGAATGCGGTTCTTAAACTGCAATCTCTTCCACGTGATTCAAGTGCATCACGTCAGCGCAACCGTTGCAACCAAACTGGTCGTCCACACGGTTACCTACGTAAATTCGGTCTAAGCCGCATTAAGGTTCGTGAAGCTTGCATGAAAGGCGAGATTCCGGGTCTTCGTAAGGCTAGCTGGTAATTGCCACTTAATCATTTGGAGTAAATCTTATGAGCATGCAAGATCCGATTTCGGATATGCTGACCCGAGTTCGTAACGGTCAGGCAGCAAACAAAGTTGCTGTAAAAATGCCTTCTTCAAAGCTTAAAGTTGCAATTGCTGCATTACTTAAAGCTGAAGGTTACATCGTAGACTTCGCTGTTAACAGCGAAGCAAAACCTGAGCTAGAAGTTACTCTTAAGTACTTCCAAGCTAAACCTGTAATCGAGCAAATCAAGCGTGTATCACGTCCTGGTCTAAGAGTTTATAAAAATAAAGACTCTTTACCTACAGTGATGGGTGGTCTTGGTATTGCAGTTGTTTCTACTTCCAAGGGTCTGATGTCTGACCGTGCTGCTCGTAAAGCAGGTCTTGGCGGTGAAATCATCTGTTACGTAGCTTAAGGAGTAGATTATGTCTCGTGTTGCTAAAGCACCTGTCGCTATTCCAGCTGGCGTAGAGGTGAAACTAAACGGCCAAGAAGTTACTGTAAAAGGTAGCAAAGGTGAGCTTACTCGCGTTCTTAACAGCGCCGTAGTTATTGCACAGGAAGAAACCAACCTAACTTTCGGTCCGAAAGAAGGTGTTACTAACGCATGGGCACAAGCTGGTACAGCTCGCGCTCTAGTTAATAACATGGTTGTGGGTGTTACTGAGGGCTTCACTAAGAAGCTAACTCTTAAGGGTGTTGGTTACCGTGCTGCTATGAAAGGCAACTCTGTAGCTCTAACTCTTGGTTTTTCTCACCCAGTAGAGCACGCTCTACCTGAAGGTATTAAAGCTGAGTGCCCTAGCCAAACTGAGATCATCATTACTGGTTGCGATAAGCAAGTAGTAGGTCAAGTTGCGGCTGACATTCGTTCTTACCGTGCTCCTGAGCCTTACAAAGGCAAAGGTGTTCGTTACGCAGATGAAAATGTGCGTACTAAAGAAGCTAAGAAGAAGTAAGGTATCACTATGGATAAGAAAGCATCTCGCATCCGTCGTGCTACACGTGCACGTCGTAAGATTGCAGAACTTGGTGCAACTCGCCTGGTAGTACACCGTACTCCTCGCCATGTTTACGCACAAGTTATCGCGGCAAACGGCTCTGAGGTTATCGCAGCTGCTTCTACTGTAGAAAAAGCGATCCGTGAGCAAGTTAAGAACACTGGTAACGTTGATGCAGCTAAAGCAGTTGGTAAAGCTGTTGCTGAGCGCGCTCTTGAAAAAGGCGTAGCTTCAGTTGCATTCGATCGTTCTGGTTTCCAATACCACGGTCGAGTAGCGGCGCTAGCAGATTCTGCTCGCGAAGCTGGTCTGAAATTCTAAGGTAGGGTTGGAAGATGGCTAAAGAACAACAACAAGCTAATGATTTGCAAGAAAAGCTGATCGCAGTTAACCGTGTATCTAAGACGGTTAAAGGTGGTCGAATCATGAGCTTCACTGCACTAACAGTAGTTGGTGACGGTAATGGTCGTGTAGGTTTCGGTTACGGCAAAGCTCGTGAAGTACCTGCTGCGATTCAAAAAGCAATGGAAAAAGCGCGTCGTAACATGGTTACTGTTGCGCTTAACGAAGGCACTCTTCACCACCCGGTGAAAGGTCGTCATTCGGGCTCTAAAGTTTACATGCAGCCAGCTGCTGAAGGTACAGGTGTTATTGCCGGTGGTGCAATGCGTGCCGTACTTGAAGTTGCAGGCGTACATAACGTACTTTCTAAAGCATACGGTTCAACGAACCCTATCAACGTTGTTCGCGCAACGATTGGTGCTCTAGTAGACGTTAAGTCACCAGAAATGGTTGCTGCTAAACGTGGTCTAACTGTTGAATCTATTTCGGAGTAAGCACACGATGGCAACTATTAAAGTAACTCAAACTAAAAGCTCAATTGGTCGCCTACCTAAGCACAAAGCGTGTCTTAAAGGTCTAGGTCTTCGTCGCATCAACCATACAGTAGAACTTGAAGATACACCGTGCGTACGCGGTATGATCAACAAGGTTTACTACATGGTTAAGATTGAGGAGTAATCAGAATGCGTTTGAATACTCTATCACCGGCTGCTGGCTCTAAACCTTCTAAGAAGCGTGTAGGTCGTGGTATCGGTTCTGGCCTTGGTAAAACAGGTGGCCGCGGTCACAAAGGTCAAAAGTCACGTTCTGGCGGCTCTGTTCGTCCAGGTTTTGAAGGCGGTCAAATGCCTCTAAAACAACGTTTACCTAAATTCGGTTTCACTTCTCGTAAGAGTCTAGTGTCTGCTGAAGTTCGTCTAGCTGAGCTAGCGAAAGTAACAGGTGACGTAGTTGATCTTAACAGCCTTAAAGCTGCTAACGTTATCACTAAGAACATCGAGTTTGTTAAGATCGTTCTTTCTGGTGACCTAAGCAAAGCTGTGACTGTTAAAGGTCTACGCGTGACTAAAGGCGCTAAAGCTGCAATCGAAGCTGCAGGCGGTAAAATCGAGGAATAATCTCGAGGAACGAGGTACAGATGGCTAAGAAACCAGGACAAGATTTTCGTAGTGCTCAGAGCGGCTTAAGTGAACTAAAGTCGCGCTTATTATTCGTAATTGGTGCACTTTTAGTATTCCGAGCCGGCTCTTTTGTGCCGATCCCTGGTATTGACGCAGCTGTACTTGCCGATTTGTTCGATCAGCAAAAAGGTACCATCGTAGAAATGTTTAACATGTTCTCCGGTGGTGCTCTTGAGCGTGCATCTATATTAGCATTGGGTATCATGCCGTACATTTCGGCATCGATCGTAGTCCAATTGCTAACTGTAGTTCATCCAGCGTTAGCGGAACTCAAGAAAGAGGGTGAAGCAGGCCGTCGTAAGATAAGCCAATATACACGCTACGGCACGCTTGTACTTGCAACATTCCAAGCTATTGGTATCGCAACAGGCTTACCAAACATGGTCGACAATCTGGTTGTTATCAACCAAACCATGTTTACGCTTATTGCTACCGTGAGTTTAGTAACTGGTACCATGTTCTTAATGTGGTTAGGTGAACAAATCACTGAGCGAGGAATCGGTAATGGTATTTCCATTCTGATTTTTGCAGGTATTGTTGCTGGATTGCCTTCTGCAATCGGTCAAACAATCGAGCAAGCGCGTCAAGGTGAATTGCATGTGCTTCTTCTGCTGTTGATTGCTGTATTGTCTTTTGCTGTTATTTACTTCGTAGTTTTCATGGAACGTGGTCAACGTCGTATCGTCGTTAACTATGCGAAACGTCAACAAGGTCGTAAAGTTTTTGCAGCACAAAGCTCGCACTTGCCTCTTAAGATTAATATGGCAGGTGTTATTCCAGCGATTTTCGCATCAAGTATTATTTTGTTCCCAGGAACATTAGCGCAGTGGTTTGGTCAAAATGGTGAAAGCAGCGCGTTCGGTTGGTTAACTGACGTGTCATTAGCTCTTAGCCCAGGTCAACCTTTGTATGTAATGCTTTATGCAGCAGCTATAATCTTCTTCTGTTTCTTCTATACAGCGTTGGTGTTTAACCCACGTGAAACAGCTGATAACTTGAAGAAGTCTGGTGCATTCGTACCCGGTATCCGCCCAGGTGAGCAGACAGCGAAATATATCGATAAAGTGATGACTAGACTAACCCTTGCGGGCGCTCTATACATTACTTTTATATGTCTGATTCCTGAGTTCATGATGGTCGCGTGGAACGTTCGTTTCTACTTTGGCGGCACATCACTACTAATCGTAGTGGTAGTTATCATGGATTTCATGGCACAGGTACAGACTCATCTGATGTCACAACAGTATGATTCTGTGTTAAAGAAAGCGAATCTGAAGGGTTACGGCCGTTAATTCGGTGGTAACAATTTCGATTCCATTTACGGAGTTTAGCAATGAAAGTTCGTGCTTCCGTTAAAAAAATCTGCCGTAACTGTAAAGTTATCAAGCGTAACGGTGTCGTTCGCGTGATTTGCAGTGAGCCAAAGCATAAGCAACGCCAAGGCTAATTAGCAGAAATTTTTACTTGAAATACAAGGTAGAGTCGAGTATATTCCTCGGCCTACCTTTTGCGTGCAAAAGAAGTAGTATGCCGCAGCGTATCCATAACGGGCTTTGCTGCGGATAATTCTTTTATGAACCCCTTAGGAGTGAATAATGGCCCGTATAGCCGGCATTAACATTCCTGATCATAAGCATTCTGTAATTGCACTTACTGCAATCTACGGTATCGGTAAAACTCGCTCTCAAGCTATTCTAGCTGAAGTGGGTATTGCTGAAGATGCTAAGATCAGTGAACTAACTGAAGAGCAGATCGATCAACTGCGTGATGGTGTAGCTAAGTACACTGTAGAAGGTGATCTACGTCGTGAAGTATCGATGAACATCAAGCGTCTTATGGACCTTGGCTGTTACCGCGGTCTTCGTCATCGTCGCAGTCTACCACTACGTGGACAGCGTACTAAAACCAACGCTCGCACCCGTAAGGGTCCGCGCAAGCCGATCAAGAAATAGTCGGATAAGGTAGAGTACAATGGCAAAACAACCAACTCGCGCGCGTAAGCGCGTACGCAAGCAAGTAGCTGATGGCGTAGCGCACATTCATGCTTCTTTCAACAACACAATCGTAACTATCACTGACCGTCAAGGCAACGCTCTTGCATGGGCTACAGCAGGTGGTTCAGGTTTCCGTGGTTCTCGTAAATCTACTCCGTTCGCAGCACAAGTTGCAGCTGAGCGTTGTGGTGAAATGGCTAAAGAATATGGCCTAAAGAACTTGGAAGTTATGGTTAAGGGTCCAGGTCCAGGTCGCGAATCTACTGTTCGTGCACTGAACGCTGCTGGTTTCCGTATCACTAACATTGTTGATGCGACACCAATCCCTCATAACGGTTGTCGTCCACCTAAGAAACGTCGCGTTTAAGTTTCGTTTCTAGGAATATTGGAGAAAGATCATGGCAAGATATTTGGGTCCTAAGCTGAAGCTTAGCCGTCGCGAAGGTACTGACTTATTCCTTAAGTCTGGTGTCCGTGCGATCGATACCAAGTGTAAAATTGATAACGCACCAGGTGTACACGGCGCTCGTCGCGGTCGTCTATCTGAGTATGGCGTTCAGCTTCGTGAGAAGCAAAAAGTTCGTCGTATCTACGGCGTTCTAGAAAAACAATTCCGCAACTACTACAAAGAAGCTGCACGTCTTAAAGGCAACACAGGTGCAAACCTGCTTCAGCTTCTTGAAGGTCGTCTTGATAACGTAGTTTACCGTATGGGCTTTGGCGCTACTCGTGCTGAATCTCGTCAACTAGTTAGCCACAAGTCTATTCTAGTTAACGGTAAAGTTGTAAACGTTCCTTCTTTCAAAGTAGCGGCAAACGACGTTGTTTCTATCCGCGAGAAAGCTAAACAGCAATCTCGTATTAAAGCGGCTCTAGAAGTTGCTGAACAACGTGAAAAGCCAACTTGGATTGAAGTAGATGCTGGCAAAATGGAAGGTACATTCAAGCGTATGCCTGAGCGTTCTGACCTATCAGCTGACATCAATGAACACTTGATCGTCGAACTTTACTCTAAGTAAGGTTAAAAAAAGAGAGGACACAATGCAGGGTTCTGTAACAGAATTTCTTAAGCCGCGTCTTGTTGACATTGAACAGATCAATACGACACACGCGAAAGTAACTCTTGAGCCATTAGAGCGCGGTTTCGGCCACACTCTAGGTAATGCTCTTCGCCGCATTCTTCTATCTTCTATGCCGGGTTGTGCCGTAACAGAAGTTGAAATTGAAGGTGTGCTACACGAATACAGCACTAAAGAAGGCGTTCAGGAAGATATCCTGGAAATCCTTCTAAACCTTAAAGGTTTGGCTGTACGCGTTGCTGAAGGCAAAGATGAAGTGTTTATTACACTGAACAAATCAGGCTCAGGCCCTGTTGTTGCAGGTGACATCACCCACGATGGTGATGTAGAGATCGCTAACCCTGAGCACGTAATTTGTCACCTAACGGATGACAACGCTGAGATCGCTATGCGTATCAAAGTAGAACGTGGTCGTGGTTACGTTCCAGCTTCAGCTCGTATCCATACTGAAGAAGATGAGCGTCCTATCGGTCGTCTACTAGTTGACGCTACTTACAGCCCGGTTGATAAAATCGCTTACGCTGTAGAAGCGGCACGTGTAGAACAACGTACTGATTTAGACAAGCTTGTTATCGATATGGAAACGAACGGTACTCTAGAACCTGAGGAAGCAATCCGTCGTGCAGCTACTATTTTAGCTGAACAACTGGATGCGTTCGTAGATCTTCGTGATGTACGTGTACCTGAGGAGAAGGAAGAGAAGCCAGAATTCGATCCTATCCTACTACGTCCTGTAGACGATCTTGAACTAACAGTTCGCTCTGCTAACTGTTTGAAAGCAGAAGCGATTCACTACATCGGTGATCTTGTACAGCGCACTGAGGTTGAGCTACTTAAAACGCCAAACCTTGGTAAGAAATCTCTTACAGAGATTAAAGATGTGCTTGCTTCACGTGGTCTTTCTCTAGGCATGCGTCTAGAAAACTGGCCACCAGCGTCAATCGCTGAAGATTAATCGAAAAGTTAGAAGGATTAGGTCATGCGCCATCGTAAAAGTGGTCGTCAACTCAACCGCAACAGCAGTCATCGCAAAGCGATGTTCAGCAACATGGCTAGCTCTCTTGTTCGTCACGAAGTTATTAAAACTACCGTGCCTAAAGCAAAAGAACTACGTCGCGTAATTGAGCCATTGATTACCCTAGCTAAGACAGACAGTGTTGCTAACCGTCGTCTTGCATTTGCTCGCACTCGTGATAACGAAGTTGTGGCAAAACTATTTAATGAACTAGGCCCGCGTTTCGCGGCTCGCCAAGGTGGTTACACTCGCATTCTTAAATGTGGTTTCCGTACTGGTGATAAAGCTCCAATGGCTTACATTGAGCTTGTAGACCGCCCAGCTGCTGAAGAAGCTGCTGAGTAATCTATACTAGATTCTTAATACAAAAGCCGAGCATTAGCTCGGCTTTTTTGTGTCTGTAGAACAAGGATAAGATAATAGAAATTGCACCATGATGTTTGGCACTTTTTGCTTGTCTTGTCTGCGCCATTTTTCAAAAATATCTCGTATCTCGTATCTCGTATCTCGTATCTCGTATCTCGTATCTCGTATCTCGTATCTCGTATCTCGTATCTCGTATCTCGTATCTCGTATCTCAAATATCTTTTCTTCCACGCACAAAAAAGAGCACCGAAGTGCCCTTATCAGATTTTTAGCTAGCTATTAATAACTAACGCTATTGCCAAACAGCTGCAAGCGAATCCATCAGGCCGCTCGTTGCACCTTGTGACTGCAGTGCTTGAAGAATGATTGGCGCAAATGTTGTAACCATTGATGGATCCATACCTAATCCAGAAAATGCACTTTCAACGGCACCTTGTGAGCTTAATAGCGATGATAGACCCGTAGACTCAAGGCTCGACATACCCGGAATAAGTGTCGCGAGTTCTTTGTTGTCGGCTGTGCCAAGTGAGTTTTGTGCAAGGGCTAACATTGAACCAATACCGCCAACTGCTTGGTCGCTGGTAACAGAAGCTTGGTCAGCTACCGTATCCACAAGCGGTGTTGTTTCGTTCTGCTGAGACCACATATTCACTGCGGCCATTAGTGCAGTTTGTGATAGTTGGGAATAGTTGGTATCTGATGATGAACTGGTTTGTTCAGAGTCGCTCGTGCTAGCGCAAGAGACAACAGCAAGGCTGCTTAAAACTGTGATGAGTACTTTCTTCATTATTCGTCCTTAAGTAATAAAGTAATTTACTCTTTCACTATAAACGAAAAACGGCGATGTAGTCACATCGCCGTTGGATTATTTCAATTTTATTTGCCTATAGTATTTTTTTTACTAAAGGTTTTTATAAAAATTAAAGAATAGCTAGAAGTTCAACTTCAAATACTAGAGCAGCAAATGGTGGGATTGCAGCACCTGCGCCACGCTCACCGTATGCTAGATCTTGAGGGATGTATAGCTTCCACTTAGAGCCAACAGGCATCATTTGTAGAGCTTGTACCCAACCTTGAATTACGCCAGTTACTGGGAATTCAGCAGGTTGACCGCGAGATACAGAGCTGTCGAAAACAGTACCGTCAGTTAGTTCGCCGTGGTAGTGAACACGTACTTGCTTGTCTGCAGTTGGGATTTCGCCAGTACCTTCAGTTAGTACTTCGTACTGAAGACCAGACTCAAGAACCGTTACTTCTGAACGAAGAGCGTTGTCAGCTAGGAAAGCTTCGCCGTCAGCAGCAGCAGCTTTAGCTAGTTCTTGACGTGCAGCTTCACCACGAGTGTGTAGCTCTTGTAGTGCGTTGTTGATTTCGTCAACTTCGATAGCTGGCATGTCGCCAACTAGAGCTGTTGCGATACCAGCAGCGATTGCGTCAACGTTTAGGCCTTCAAGACCAGAACCAGCAAGTTGTTGGCCCATTTGTAGACCGATACCGTAGCTAGCTTTTTGCTCTACAGTTTCAAATTTTACTTCAGACATGAAAAGTCACTCTTTTTGTCAGTACGAAAAGGGTAAGAATACCAGTATTAGCAGCGTGAAGAAACGGCTAGTCCCTGATCACTTGCGCTTTACCGTGCCCAAATCACAGCCATGTCAATTTTCTCGCTTTGGGCCTTGTTGTGACGGAAAGATCTATACTGTTGGTACTTTGGTTTTTATACTGTAGTTATTCAATGTATAGGACGCAGTGGTATGAATCGTCGTCAAAAGAAAAAACAGAAAGTTGACCACTTAGCAGAATTCAAGGATCGACTGAATAAGGTCAAAGAGAAATTGAGTTCGATCGATGTGAAGAAATTGAAAACCTCGACAGCGCAAACTTGGGGCTCATTGCCGAAGTTACACCAAAGACTGTTGATGGTGATTTCTCCGATCGTACTGATATTACTTTTTGTGCCGCTACCAGAACCTAAAGTAGACACAGCTCCAACAACATCGCGCGTTGAGCTTGAAATAAACACAGTCGGCTTAAGTGAACAGCAAAATGCCAAGAGCAGTTCATCAGAATCGAGTAACAAAAATTGGCAGGAGTACCTTGTTAAGCAAGGGGACACGTTAGCGCAGGTTTTTCGAAACAACGACTTACCTTTGTCTGACTTGAATGCGTTAGTGCGTATTGAAGGTGCAGATAAGCCACTCAGTCAGATTCGTAAAGGCCAACTGGTTCGTTTCAAACTTGCTGAAACTGGGCAGTTGGACATTCTTCAGCTAGAGAAAGGCGATACTTCGGTGATGTTCTTCCGCTTATCCGATGGTGGCTTTGGTCGCAGTAAGTAGATGAACAGTAAGCCTGAGTTAAAGCGCTTCACTAGACACAGATAAACGAAAGAAAAGAGCTAAACATTAGCTCTTTTTTTTGGTCGCTTGAAAGGGGCGAGTGGCAAGATGATAAGCATGATTCCGATAAAGGTTAATGTATCCGGAATCTCATCGAACCATATTGCACCTATTAGCGCGACAAACACCAATCCTGAATATTCAGCGAGAGCAATCTGGCTTGAATGCGCTTTTTGGTAGGCCGCCACGGCAAGCCCGTTGTAACTCAGTATGAGCGTCGCACTCAATGCTATGTATCCAAGATGTTCTAAAGACACCGGTTGCCAATACAATAAGCACAGTATTAACGAGGCTGGGATAGAGAAGAGGGTTGTCCACCACAGCGTAGTGACCACCGTTTGCTCACTAGGAAGCTTTCTTACGAGTACATTAAATAGTGCGAGAGTGAGTGCTGTCCCCAAAGCAAACAGTGCTGCCCAATGAAATTGTGATGGTCTCAAGACAATCAATGCACCAATAAAACCTATGGTTGTGGCGATAACCTTGCCGAGTGCCGGTTGCTCTTTCAATAGCAACATTGAGAGCGGCAACATCAGTAAAGGCGCGACATAAAATACTGCGTTGGCGGTTGCCAAAGACAAGTGAGTGATCGCGACCACCATGCATCCACTGCCGATCAGAATTAACTGACCTCGAATGAAGGTTACCTTAGCCTGCTGTAAGCGCCGTTGTTCTTTTTTCTGCTGTAGCCACAAAGGGGTGATGATGAGCAGAGATATCAACTGTCGGAAAAAAATATACTGTAAGGGCGGTACTTCGCCATTTAACAGCTTTACCGCTACGTCGGAAAGCGAGGCAAACAAGTTACCTGCAACCAACAGTAGAATACCGGCAGTGATATTCGTCATTATTTTTCTAATCTCATGTCTATATGAGGAATGTCATCTTCGAGGTACATATCCGAGATGGTGTTGAAGCCGTGGCTCGCATAGAAGTTTTCTAGGTGTTGCTGCGCGCCAATATCAATGGCCGTATTTGGCCAAAGAGCCTCGCAGCGTGTTAGTGCTTCTTTGATTAATTGATGCCCCAAGCCATCACCTCTTGCTGATTGCTTGGTTGCGACTCGGCCGATGCTGGTGTTGTCGTAAGAGGTACCTGGTGGTAATAAACGTGCACACGCTACCAACTCTTCATCAGAATAGCCAAGCAGGTGCTCAACACCTGCGAATGTATCTTTACCGTCGAGTTCTGGATAAGGACAAGTTTGCTCCACCACAAATACATCGACTCTTAATTTAAGTAGTTGATAAAGCTGTTGTGTTGAGAGTTCAGAAAACGGAATTGAGCGCCAAGTGATCATGTTTACATCCAGAGATTGTCGATACTCTGAATGTACTATGCGCGATGATTGTTGGCATTAACTATTGTTAATTCGACCTTTAATTCTGCTCAGGCTGATTGCGGTTATTCCTAGGTAGGCTGCAATTTGATTGTCGTTCAAGCGCTGCTCAAGGTCGGGATAGTGCTCGCAGAACAGCTGATAGCGTTGCTCTGGTGTATAGAGCAGCATGAAGCGTTCTTTGTTTTCCTTATGCATCAGTTGTGTTTCTAACAGCTTTAAATACAAAGGATTATTTGATGCTCGCCACTCGATAACCGCATTCATTGGCAGCTCTAACATGGTGATGGGTGTCAGCGTTTCTAATAGGTAAGGGGAGGCTTGGTTCTTTATCAGACTCTCAAAGCCGATGATCCAATCTTGTTCCCAATAGAACTCTTTACTGTATTGCTTGCCGTCATTGGTCAAGTAGCAGGCATGGCACAAGCCTTCAAGTACAAAGTAGATTGAACTCGCCATCTCACCTTGATTGATCAGGATGTGTCTGGTTGGCAGCTCAAGGGGCTTTGCGACAGCGAGTAGAGATTCAATCTGGCTTTCAGAGAAGTCGAAGCTTTGCAGTTGTTCGATAAAAGAGGTGTGCATGAAAATAACCTAACCCAAATAAGTGCCGAAATCATCGCACTTATTTGGAGAGAGGTACAGAGCGGGATAAATCAACGTCGTGCGTGTTGCTCTAGGTAATCTTGAGCAAGCTCTCTGCCCATGTATTTACCCAGAGTCTTCAGTGGTACCTTTTTAAGGTTCACCACAATCAAGCCATCCAAGGCATCATTAAATGATGGGTCGACATTAAAACAGACTAGTTTGCCGTTCATCCCTAGATATTGGCGCAGCAGCACCGGCAGGCCTTTACCTTGCTCCATGCGTGCTAACACTTTAGAGAGCAGAGGCACACTTGCTAATGAAGAGAGTAGGTGATTTTGCCAGAACACATGACTGCTGGTATTGAGTGGTGACGAAGGTGAAACCAAATTCGCCTTTTCTTCATCATAATGGTGGATTGATAAGGTGGTCGCGATCAACAGACGCGCATTGTGGCTGTAATCATTACTGATACTGACAGGGCCGAACAGATGGGTGTATTGAGGGTGACGAGACACGAAGGTCGCGATGCCTTTCCACAATAGTAACAGTGAGTTCAGGCTCTTTTGGTAAGGCTTACTTACCACTGAACGCCCAAGCTCAATGCTGTTTTCTAGAGTATCAATGAATTCTTGGTTGTAGTTAAACAGGCTACGAGAGTAGAGCTGATCAAGCCCGTGCTCAGCGATGAGTTTGTCGACCATACCGAGTCGATACGCGCCAACCAGTTCTGCCTTGGTTTTATTCCATACAAACAGTTGATGGTAGTAAAGGTCATACTCATCTAAATCACAGGCTAGCCCGCTGCCTTCTCCGACTTCTCTAAAGCTCTCTTCTCTTACTCGACCAATCTCGCGCATTAAGTTAGGAATAGATTGGCTAGGCGTGCAGTAGACCTCGAAGTCCCCTTGCTCAAGTAACTTCATCTCTTCCGGAAGAGAATCGACCTCTATTGCCAACACTTCTGGCGTAATAGGTGCTATCACTTGGGTATCGAAAGAGGGCGCGTGGATTGGCGTGCTCCGGCTGTCTTGTTGACTCATTAGGTAGGTATTGAGTCGTAGGTAGTTGACGATATCCATCTCTTTTTCAAACGATTTTATCTCTGAATACGGAATCGAAGAGCCAATCGAGATAGAGATAGTCGTCGCCTGTTTATTCAGAAGTTCACGGCCGAGTAGAGCGGTTCGTAATAGTGGATGAACTCGTCCTGCTTGGTAGAAAAGCTCGCTGTTTTTACCATTGATAAAGATAGGCACCGTGGTGGCTTGATGACGTTTAACGAACTTCGCGACTGATTTACTCCATTCAATGTCTGTCAGTGTTTTCGCCCCTTTACGGTAGCTCGATACTTCACCTGCTGGGAATACAATCAAAAGCCCACCATCAGCCAAATGACGATTGGCATCTCGAATCGCTTTGGCATTGGTGCGTTTTGATTCTTTACTGTTAAAGACATCGACACCGATGAAAAGATCATCCAGCTCAGGCAGGCGCTTAAGTAACTCATTCGCCAACACCTTCACATCCTTCCTTACTGATCCTACGAGATCGGCAAGGATCACGCCTTCAATGGCGCCAAGCGGATGGTTAGCCACAATCACCACTGGCCCTTCTTCTGGGATATTCTCTGTGGTGCCAGATGAAACCGAGTAGTCGATATTGAGCGCCGACAGGGTGTGATGCATGAATTCAAAGCTAGATAACTCGTTTGGCCGATCTTGATAGAGTCGGTCTAGCTTAGATAGCCCAGTTGCCCACTCGACAACAGACTCACCTAAACCAAAAGGCGTGTAACGTGGTAAACGAAAAGGACTATCAATCATAATGAAGCTACCTTATTGAATAAAGTTGTTTAGGAAACCGTCTTGATTCTTGAAATCTTTCACACTTAAAAACGCACCGCATAACCATACTAGGCATGCCATGCCAAACAATAATCCGCCGTCGTAACCGATAATTTCACCCGCTGCATTGAACTCAGGCATCTGAATACCGAGCGGCGTAAACAGGTGAAAAAATATCGCTCCGCTCATAATTCCCACGCTCATAATGGCACCCAGGCCATGCCAACGTGTGAACAGCAAAATGGCCGCAATCAATTCAGCGAATCCAATCAAGTAACCGCCAAACGAGCCGAACCAACTGAGCCCTGACCATGTCGCGAGTGTGCCAAAGATATGCTCTGTCTCGTATGAGCCAGTGAACTTAAAGAACAGCGACTGAATAAACACAAACGCGATAAATGCCGCAGGGATATGTTTGGCTGGAGTGAATGTCATCGTTATTCCCTTACTTAATCAGTTGCGGCCAAACTTTATCGGCTTGTTGAATATGTTGTGCTTGGTCTTGTTCCCAGCGCTGCTTAATCTCTTGGTCATAGTTGAGGTAAAGCTTGTTATCAACAATCGTCCATTGATGTGGGTCACCCGGTGCAAAATCACTCTTCGCTGATACTGCCCAAGCGCAATAGCCACCATATTGAGGGGCATATTTTTCAGGATTATTAACAAATAAAGTCAGATTCTTTTCAGAAGAGAAATACCAATCCGCCCCTTTGTACTCAGTGCTGAATTTTTTACTGCCTTCAACGGGCTTACCGGAAGTGAAATAAGCGACGGTATCGTAGCCATCGAGCGCCTTACTGCTAAAGAAGCCAGTGTAGATTTCATCGGCAGCAAATACGTACGGGCTAACAAGTAGCAGAACCATGGTTAATAGTTTTCTCATGATGGACTCCATCTATAGATTGATTGCGGGTGATAAATCAAAGGTAAAGCGCTGCTGATTTATCTGGCATGGTTTAATGGGTTCACATGGTGAGCCGGGTGCATAAAACATCGAGGCTTGGCCATGCAGATTACGTAAGTGTGTAAAGCTCACGGTATGTGCGTCTTCGCGATGCATACAGGTCGCTAAATGAGGTTGTTCGTTGTGATGGTGAGAGTGAAACTTAAGTAAGTTCTGTTGATTCTTACCTGTTGCCATAAGCTGATCGTATTTTGCTTGTCGGTAAGCTTGCACTCGCTCTAAATCAACACCGGATGAGAAGAGTGGAGAATCAGTGTCGACTATTTTCTGTTGAATACCATCCCACATGTAGGCGATAACCAGACCATTGTGTTGGGTTAGGTTGGGCGCGAAAGCCAGCAAGGTAAATGGGGCAAAAGAGTGTAGGTCTAGCTTGTGAAATGCTTCAGAGAGCTGACTGATATTACGACTCGATGATAGGTTTTTAAGTAGCAAACCGCGGCTGACTAAAGGCCCAACGGGCACTATGCCTTGATAGTTATTGAGTAGGCATAGTGAAAGCCCGAACTCATTAATACTTATCCAGCTACCACCGCCAGTTGGGTCGAGTGGCATGATGATATCGACACCGTTGACTCGATATTGTTTAGGCGGCATTGCCAGTGCTCGTGTTTTTTGTTCATCACGATTAAAAAAGACCTGATAACCATTCTCTTCAAGCAGCCAAGATACTGAACACATGATTATTGCTCCCTCAGATAGCTGTTGGTGGTTGGGGCATAACCAAAGGTGTTGCAGGTCTCGACGTCTAGGAAGGTGGTGATCACCTTGATCATCGCGTAATGATGATTGGCATGCAGTGCGGCAAAGGTGACCTCTCTTTCGAGCGTTGAAGGCAGGCTTGCGAATACTTGAGCGTCCATCGAAACTTCGGTTTGGATCATGATAGGCGCTTCGAGATCTCGACGGTCTAATCGTTCAAGCCAGTTGATCACATAGTGGATCTCTTTGACTGCAATAGAGCGGTCGTATTCGACAGGATGACCACGACGACGAGTGTTGTAATCAACGGTCTCATCCTCTTTTAAAATCAAGGCGTGAAAAAGATCCAGTGTGTGACGAGTATGTTCACCGATAGAGCTTGTAACGTGTGGCTTTGCTCGTGTTAGGTAATCGCTGTCAGAAATCGCTAACAAAAACTCTAGACCCTGATTCAATATCTCTACCGCTCCCTTGATGCTAGGAGAGAAAGAAGTAAGGGCGCTCGGTTGGGCTATGGGGTTCATTCATGATCCTCGTGCAAAGTTAGTCGGTAGTCGGATATTGTTGAACAAGACGTCGCTCTTCTTGCCACGCCGCAAATAAGCTCTTGAAAGAAGGGGATTGGTGGCCTCGTTGTTTTTGCTGAGCGCCAATATCAAAAAGAATGCGATATTGCAGGAGTAGCGTAGAAAATATCTCTCGTAATGGGGTGTTGCGATCCCAGATATGTCCAGCCTCACTGCTTGCGCCATTGACCTCAAGAATCGTGAAATCCTCACCGTTCATTAGGCTGTGCATGTCTTTAAACTTGACGTCTAGTCGACCAAAGTGAAAGCCATCGAAGTCGTCGAATATCTCGTCTAAGCGTTCTGTTAGAGCCTGAGTGATGTATTGATTACCATCGCGGAAGATACAGCCACGGCTATGGCTGCCTGCAAACGCGAGTTGGAACTCTTCGCCCTCTGCGAGAACTTGATCCAATTTATCTTCATGCCTTGGCAAATAGAGGTGGCTGAGTTGCCCTGCGCGCGGGCTGTTTTCAATTAACTGTTTGAGTGTCGACTTGCCATCACCCATCACCATTGGCGCATATTTGAGTGTGATCGAGATGATCTCACCTTGCTTTTTGTTTGGATAACGAACATAGAAAACACCCGCTTCCGCTTGATAAGGCGCCTTTTTCTGCAGTAGAAAGCGAGCATTATTTGGGAAAGATTTAACATACTGCTCAAGTTGATCTTGTGTGTTGATCAGCTTTACGCCAACACCTCGACAGCCAAGATCCGGCTTTGCCACGATAGGGAAATCAAGATCTGATTGTATGAGTGCGCTGCGTGCGTCTTCGGCTTGTTTTTTACTACTGAGATCGGTTTTGGTTAGGGTTATAAACGGTGAGATCCAACGCTGACTTGAAGACCCGGCAAGGCTCAATATCTCATGTTTTGATTCGCCGACCATGCCGCTTAACTTAATGCTTGGATTGGCGATGAGCGGAAGTGCCCAGTCAAAGTGCCGTAACCCTTGCATCAGGCTTTGAATGACCACTGGCGTGTAGAAGAACCAAGTCGGAAGAAACTCATAAGGAGAGACACTGCGCACGGTATCTTTTTCAAGCAGAGGCATGCCTGCATTAATTTGATGTGCGGGAATGATGCGAATATCTTGCGGTGAACTCATGATAGCCCTCTAGAGTAGGTTTTATTCATTAATCGATTGCCGATAAACAGCAAAACGATGGCACACGGGATGATGATCCATTGATATTCAGAGGCTTGCAGCCACGCTGATGTCCCTAAATAGTAGATGGCAGAGAAGACAATGCCAGTCCAGAGCGCAGTTGCGCTGATGACGGCAAACAAGAAAGTAGGCAGTGGGATGGCGAAAAAGCCACTCAGAGTAAAACCAACGGTGCGTAGCCCAGGAATAAAGCGGATAACAAAAAGGCTGCTGAATGCGTTTTGGCGTAATTTGGTACGAAACGAACGAAAGTACTTATTGGTGAGGGCTTTATATCGAACGCCACGGAAATAACGTCCTGATTTGCCTAAGTAATAGAGACCGAGATCACCTGTGGCAATGCCGATGAAAATGGCAAGCAATGCATATTGAGGAAGCATGATCCCTTGAGTGGCTAAGCCTGCAGCGGTAACAATCGCCAGATCTTCAAGCAGGTAAGAAAGTGCAATAATGCCAAGCATCAGCCATAGCAGCGATTCCTCTCCTGTATTTAACCATGCTTGAATGCTCTCGACGGTGCTCATCAAATGTCCTTATCTATCCTATAAATGAATGGCTTAATGACCATTCATTGAGTGTAGTAAATTAAATAGACACGAGGAGCAGAGAAAAACTTACAGACAATTAGCGCTTTTTTGTGTTGATTGGATGCAATGAGTGGTTTGAACTTTGCGGTTTCGGTGCAGAATTAGAGGATGTTAAAGGGTTAGAAACGTAAGGTTTTGGAGTGAATATTGAGAAGAAAAGAAAAAGGCTGAGTTGTTAAACTCAGCCTTTAGAAGGTTAACTATGGATTACTTAAGCAATCTATTTAGTTAGGTCAATCTGGTAAACAGCGAAACCAACATCGTCAGTCGCAACACGTTTCATCGGGTATTGACCCTTCTCTTTGATGAACTCTGCTGCTTTCTCGCTTGGCGACGTTTCAAAGCGGATATCTAGTTTGTTATCTGTTTTGATTGGTGCAAATGACCAGTTGTTGTCAGCCGTTGGGCTTACTTGACCTTGCTCTTTGCTTACGCGAGAGATGTAGTTTGCAAGAACAGTGCGGTTCTCATCGGGTGCATCAAATGCGATGAAGTCTTCACCTGTGCCTGGGAATTTAGCGCTGTATGCACGGTAGTTGTTGGTTGCGATCAGGAAGTCTTGCTTCATGTCGATTGGCTTACCTTGGTAAGTTAGGCCAACAATACGCTGTGAATCAGGGTTAACCACTTTACAGTTCGCATCGTATTTCGCAGGTTGAGTTACGTCGATTTGGTAATCAACACCGTCGATAACATCGAAGTTGTAAGTACGGAAGTTATCCCACTCGATCAACTGTTGTGGTGCTGTTGAGTTAACATCCACTTGGTTGAACTGACCAGCAGAACACTCAAGCCACTCTTTTACTTCGTGGCCTGTTACCTTCATCGCGACTAGCGTGTTCGGGTAAAGGTACAAGTCAGCTGCATTACGGAATGTCAGTTGGCCAGATTCAACTTCAGTGAAGTTTGCTGGGTCATTCTTACGGCCACCGGCCTTGAATGGTGCAGCTGCTGAAAGTACTGGCGTACCATCTAGGTCTGGGTCACCTTGGATGAACTGCTCAACGTAATCTTTCTGTGCAAGGTTAACGATTTGTACTGTTGGATCGTCTTGCACTAGAGATAGGAAGCTGTACATCACATCGTCTGCTTTACCAATCGGTTGGTTAACAAACTCACGAGTACCTGCGTGGTCTTTTTCTAGTGCTGTTACGATGCCCTCATCAGCCGCAGCAAGAGATTTCTTCTCGATCTTGTCGTAGATAGGGCGTGCTTCTGATTGGCCTTTAACGACTTCCCACTTACCGTCTTTTTGTGCAAGTGTTAGATCCATAACACCAACGTGGCTACCCCAACGACCTGGCATTACTGCCGCAACGCCGTTCATTGTGCCAGTTTCGTTGTCGATGCCTTGGATGTCATCAAAACCTTTACCTGGGAACACTGCGTGAGAGTGGCCGAATGCGATTGCATCAATGCCGTCTACTTCAGATAGGTAGAACGTTGAGTTCTCTTCGCCATTTTTATACGGGTCAGTTGATACGCCTGAGTGAGGGATAGCAACGATTACTTCAGCGCCTTCCGCTTTCATTTGAGGCACTAACTCGTTAGCTGTCTCAATGATGTCACGAGCGATCACTTTGCCTTCAAGGTTCTTCTTATCCCACGTCATGATTTGTGGTGGAACAAAACCGATGTAGCCGACTTTTACTTCATGTTTTACGCCAGCAGTATCTTCAAACGTGTGCGTCTTGATGATGTAAGGTGTGAAGTAGTGTTCTTTAGTTTCTGCGTCGTAAACGTTAGCACTGATGTATGGGAAATCAGCGTCGTTGATCGACTCTTCTAGGAACTCAAGACCGTAGTTGAATTCGTGGTTACCTAGGTTTGCAGCGTCGTAGCTTAGTTGATTCATTGCTTTATATGCAGGGTGAACTTCGCCCGCTTCGATGCCTTTGTCTGCCATGTAGTCACCCATTGGGCTACCTTGCAGCAAGTCACCGTTATCAACTAATACGCTGTTGGTTACTTCGCTTTGAGCTTCTTTTACTAGAGTTGCAGTACGTGCTAAGCCGATTTTTTTCGATGGCTTGTCTTTGTAGTAGTCGTAATCCATTAGGTTGGTATGGATGTCCGTTGTCTCTACGACACGTAGTTTAATCACTTCATCGGTATCTGGTGTTGTTGTACAGCCTGCTAGAGTCAAACCAAGACCCGCAAGTACAGCCAATGACAAAGGTTTCATTGCAACTTTCATTTTGTAGCTCCAAAGTGGATAGTAGAAAATTCGTTGCGTAATGTAACAAAATGGAATGAAACAATGATTACAACGAATGTGAATTCGTGACTTAGATCGATTACTTTATGGTGTTCTGCAAGACGCCTCCCAAACCTGCTTAATCGATGCGCAACTGATATCGATAATATTAGTCCATTCATTTCACCTGCTTATCGATAAATTAAATCCCTTATCAGCTTTTCGAATAAAAAATGAAATTTTAGAATTTCCAGTAATATGAGAGGCTCGTCATAATGCCTATATCAAGGACGTATCAGGCAGACGAATAGCAAGGATAGCTCAACACGAAGCTTCTGTTTTCTTCTAGTGCCAATACTCCCATTCACTCAAGTGGATGAGTTAAATCCCATGCTTGGCAAGACCAAGTAATGAATTGCTCGTAACGCGAGCCTTAAAGGAAGCACTGAAATGGACCAAGAACGTTTAACCCACCTAAAACAGCTCGAAGCGGAAAGTATTCATATTATCCGTGAAGTGGCGGCTGAGTTTGATAACCCAGTGATGATGTACTCCATCGGTAAAGATTCTTCTGTGATGCTTCATTTAGCTCGCAAAGCGTTTTACCCAGGCAAGATTCCATTCCCATTATTACACGTTGATACGGATTGGAAATTCCGCGAGATGATTGAGTTTCGTGACCGCACAGCAGAAAAGTACGGTTTTGACCTTTTGGTACATAAGAACCCTGAAGGTATCGAGATGGGCTGTAGCCCATTCGTACATGGTTCTTCGAAACACACAGACATCATGAAAACTCAGGGCCTTAAGCAGGCGTTAAACAAGTATGGATTCGATGCGGCTTTCGGTGGCGCGCGTCGTGATGAAGAGAAATCTCGAGCGAAAGAGCGTGTTTACTCTTTCCGTGATAAGAACCACACATGGGATCCAAAAAATCAACGTCCAGAGTTGTGGCACACCTACAACGGTCAGGTGAATAAGGGCGAAAGCATTCGTGTATTCCCATTATCAAACTGGACTGAGCTGGATATTTGGCAATACATCTACCTAGAGAGCATCGATATTGTTCCGCTTTACCTTTCTGATAAACGCCCAGTTGTTGAGCGTGATGGCATGCTGATCATGGTTGATGATGACCGCATGGAGCTGCAAGAAGGTGAAGTGATTGAAGAGAAAAGCGTTCGTTTTCGTACTTTAGGCTGTTACCCACTAACCGGAGCGGTTGAATCTGAGGCGAATACGCTAACAGGCATTATTGAAGAGATGCTGGTGGCGACGTCTAGTGAGCGTCAAGGTCGAGCGATTGACCATGATCAGTCGGGCTCTATGGAGCTGAAAAAGCGCCAAGGTTATTTCTAAGAATCTAAGGAAAGAAAAAATGAATAGTGCAGTAGAAGCCGAATTGGCTGAACTAGGGATTGAAGGTTATCTAAGTCAGCATCAGCATAAATCTATGCTTAGATTTTTAACTTGTGGCTCGGTAGATGATGGTAAAAGTACGCTAATCGGTCGCTTGCTCCATGATACAAAACAGATTTATGAAGATCAGCTAGCGGCGGTTCACTCGGATAGCCAACGAGTGGGTACCACAGGTGAGAAACCTGATTTGGCACTGCTTGTTGATGGCCTGCAGGCTGAACGTGAGCAAGGCATCACCATCGACGTAGCTTACCGCTACTTCTCGACGCAAAAACGCAAATTCATTATTGCTGATACCCCAGGGCATGAGCAGTACACGCGCAACATGGCAACAGGCGCTTCAACGTGTGATCTAGCGGTGATCTTGATTGATGCTCGTAAGGGCGTGCTGGATCAAACACGTCGTCACTCGTTTATTTCTAACCTACTTGGTTTGAAGCATTTCATTGTTGCTGTAAACAAGATGGATCTGGTGGATTACTCGCAAGATCGTTTTGAAGAGATTCGCGATCAGTATCTAGAGTTTGCAGAAAACCTAGAAGGTGAAACTAACATTCAAATCTTGCCAGTTTCGGCACTTGAAGGCATCAACGTTGCTGCACCAAGTAAAGAGCTTGCATGGTTCGAAGGCCCATCTCTGCTAGAAGTGTTAGAGAACGTCGACATCGATCAAAAACGTTCTGCGGGTGAGTTCCGATTCCCTGTGCAGTATGTGAATCGTCCGAACTTAGATTTCCGTGGCTTTGCAGGCACAGTCGCTTCTGGCCGTGTCAGTGCCGGTGATGAAATCAAAGCACTGCCGTCAGGCAAAACTTCTAAGGTTGCACGCATCGTGACTTTTGATGGTGATTTGGAATCTGCGCAAGCGGGCTTGGCGGTAACGCTAACCCTTGAAGATGAGATTGATATCAGTCGTGGTGATTTGATTGTGTTGGAAAACGCGCAAATTGAATCTACTAACCACGTATTGGCTGACATTGTGTGGATGACAGAGCAACCACTGCAACCGGGCAAAGCTTACGACATCAAGATCGCAGGCAAGAAAACCGTCGGTCAGGTTGAAACTGTTCGTCACCAATATGACATCAATAACCTGTCGACTCACGCTGTCGATGAGTTGCCATTGAATGGCATTGGTTTGTGTGAATGGTCACTGAACGAGACTGTCGCGCTGGATAAATACCGTGAGAGTGCCGATACCGGTGGGTTCATCGTTATCGACCGACTAACCAACGTGACGGTTGGCGCGGGTTTGATTCGAGACCGTTTGGACTCTGTTGAACAGCAAGTCGGTAACTTCTCTGCATTTGAACTTGAGTTCAACGCATTGGTTCGCAAACATTTCCCTCATTGGGATGCCAAAGATCTAAGCCAACTACTCAAGTCATAAACGACCAAGTAACAGCTTATTGAATCAGGCGGAAACCGATCGTTTCCGCCATAAAGGACGGGTATATGTGGCAACAAGGATTTGTATTAGCGATTTTGCTCGGCATCATTACTTGCCTGCTCGTTACCCGTATTAAGCCAAGCTTTATCTTTGCTGGCGCGGCGTTTATTGCTTTTATGGCTGGCATGATCGACTTGTCGAGCTTAGCCAATAACTTCACTAACTCCTCGTTACTGACTTTAATTCTTCTGATCCTCGCATCAAGTGCGTTGGAGAAAACTCGCTTAATCAGCTGGGTTAGCCGCAATATCTCTGAGGGTAGGCTAGGCACCGTGGTTGCGAAGTTGGGTATTTCCACAGCGTTACTTTCTTCTTTTACCAATAATACGGCGGTGGTTGTCTCTTTGATCGGAGCGATCAAACGTAATCAGCAACATGCGCCATCTAAACTACTTATCCCTTTGTCATACGCTGCCATCTTAGGTGGAACGCTGACATTGATCGGCACTTCAACTAACTTGATCATCAATAGCTTTGTTGAAGATGCGGGATTGCCGAGCTTAAACTTTTTCACACCGACCTTGATCGGTTTAGCTGTCTTGGTCGGTGGTGTTTTGATCCTTATCCCTCTGAGTTACTTCTTACCAAGCTACGATGATGGTTCCCAAGATGATTTGCCTTACTTTCTAGAAGCGAGAGTTGAGCCCGGCTCACCGTTAGTTGGTCGCAGCGTCAGCGAAAATAATCTTAGAGCTCTGAGAAAATTGTTCTTAGCGGAAGTGATTCGAGACGGTAAAACAACAGCGTCTATAGACCCTGACTTCATACTTCAAGCTCGTGACCGACTGCTGTTTTGTGGCGATGTCGAGAGTGTGGCGACACTGCAAGAAATCCAAGGACTGACTCTGTTTGGCCAGCACCACCTTAACGGCCAGAGCTTTGTTGAGGTTGTGGTGAGTTCATCGGCAAGCTTCTGTAACAAAACCCTGAAAACTAGCCAGTTTAGAGACCGTTTCGATGCGGTTGTGGTTGCAATTCGTCGTGGCCATGAACGCCTTGAAGGTGGCCTTGGTAACATCACATTGACCGCTGGTGATACCTTAATTTTGGTTCCCGGCAAACGCTTTGAAGAACAGCGCCAACAACACAACAAAGAGTTTGTGTTGATGAATGACTTAGATTCGAGTGCCAAGCTTGATGCCGACAAATCGACGTTCGTGTTGCTCGGCTTTGCCAGTGTGATTGGTTTAGCCCTTATCGATGCAGTACCGATTATCAAAGGCTTAGCTGGTTTTCTACTGTTGCTGGTGGCATTTGGCGTGGTACAGCTGGGTGAGCTCCGCCGCCGTTTCCCAGTCGATATTGTGGTGATCGTGGGCTCTGCTCTGTCTATTGCTCAACTGATGATTTCATCGGGTTTGTCTGAGCGGATGGGGCTGATGTTCATGGAGGCGTTTAATGGTTGGGGTGTCTTCGGGGCATTAGTCGCGACTTATTTCATGACCTTGGTGTTAACTGAACTGGTGACCAATAATGCGGCGGCAGCACTCTCATTTCCGATTGGCTACAGTATGGCAGTAGGCTATGGCGTTGACCCTATGCCGTTCATCATGGCGGTACTGTTTGGTGCCAGTGCCAGTTTTATCTCTCCATACGGTTATCAAACCAACTTACTTGTTTATAGCGTAGGTAATTACCATTTAACGGATTACCTACGTATCGGCATTCCAATCTCGATTGTATATTCGGGCTTGGTGCTGACCCTAATTCCTTATTTTTTCCCATTTTAATGCTGTTTATTTAAAGGACTAATTATGACCGCAGTACTCAAACCCAAAGATGAGAATGTTGTGTGGCATCAACACTCGATTGATAAAACATTTCGCGCGGATCTGAAATCACAAAAGCCAGCCGTGCTCTGGTTCACGGGGTTGTCTGGTTCTGGTAAATCGACAGTCGCTGGCGCATTAGAAAATCGCTTGGCACAGCTTGGTTACCATACTTACTTATTGGATGGCGACAATGTGCGTCATGGATTATGTAGTGACCTTGGCTTCTCTGAGCAAGATCGTCGAGAGAACATCCGTCGTATTGGTGAGCTTGCTAAATTGATGGCAGATGCAGGCTTAATTGTGCTGTCAGCTTTTATTTCTCCGCACCAAGCTGAAAGGCAACTCGTGAGAGATTTATTGCCGGAAGGTGAGTTTCTTGAGGTGTTCGTCAATACGCCATTAGAGGTTTGCGAACAGCGTGATCCTAAAGGTCTGTATAAGAAAGCACGTGCTGGAGAGATCCCGAATTTTACAGGTATTAGTTCAGTGTACGAAGCGCCTCAGGATCCTGAAATTGATCTACCCGCAGGTGAGAAGACACTCGATGAATTGGTCGAACTGTGTATTGATGCGTTGGAGAAGCGTAATATTTTAGCCAATTGAGATCGTTGGTATGACTAAGGCTGTCCACTTACTTATCGACTTATTCATGACTGATAAGTAGTACAGCCTTGGTTTACCGAGACAAGAAACCTATCCTCTAGATTCTCTTTATTCCTCTCAATACTTCACTTTTTACACCGTCTATTTTAGCTCCGTCGAGTGTCTAGACGGTGTAATTTACGCTGCTTTTCACTTCTGTCTGTACTGTGAATTTCTGGCTCAATAGTGCAATCAGTTGGTCGTAATATTGCGTGTTTGGCTTGTTGCCAAGCAAGGTACAAAGCTCATTGCCTGTAGGGCTGAATCGGTAGTAAACCAGCTTCACGCCTTTTGATAATGGTGCCAGTGACATGCTCTTACCTTGATAGGTTAGGTGCAGGGCTGGATCGAAATCAATCTCTCCTGATTCTAATTCTGTGCCCAGAATAATCCCGAGCTCTATCAAGTGGAGTAAGCTAGAGTAGGGCAGGTTGTGCCCACCAAGGTTGATGGTGTTGGTGGTATCCCTTTTACCAAAGCTGAATAGCCCAGCATGAGATTTAAAGCCGAGTAAGAGCTTTCTGCTGTTATCGCTACCAAAACTGCAGCCTAATGAAGCTGCTCTTTGTAAGGTCAGTGCTTCCTTTGGCGTCATGTCTTTTAATATTTGCAGTGCCTTCATCGAAGTCGAGCCTGGGTTGGTGACTTCTCGTTTCAGTACTTGAGCCCATAGCCTTTGCATGGATGTATTGTGGATCTCTTGTGCCATGTCGAAGAAACGATATAGCCAGTCCTGATCCGGGTCTCCAGCCGCTTCATCTTTACACGAAGAGTGCGCCAACTTTAGAATCTGTTCTAGGTTTTTTTGGCGAAGTTCTCTACGTTTTTTCTCTCGCAATAGTGCCCGTTCGATAAGCGTACTCTCTGCTTTATCGTTTGGCTTTGCACTATGACTAATTAAGGCGTCGAGGCCGAAGCTTTGTGCGATGTGCAGCATTCTGCTGGCACTGTCGGCAATATGAGGCTTTTTCTCATGCTTTTGCTGTGTATCGCTAGCATGCTCAATGATCACTGGCTGTTTGGTTTCTGACATAAGAGTACCGTTAGGAGACGACTCAAGACCAATCGTAGTAAATAATGGCTCGCTCTAGCTTGTTAAAACGCTCGATAACTGCGTTAGAATTTTTGATTGTAGAATAACTACTTATCAAAAAGCTCCGCCTTGTTCTCAAGCCTTTTTCCTACGCTATTTCTGAACACTTACTTATTGTGATTGGTATAACTGTCTAAAATGTAACTCTTTATTTTATTGGTGGCTAGATTTTGCGTGCAGAGTTGAAGGTTTCAACAAAATTTTACTTTTGCTAATGATAATAAAATGTTAAATTTGTTGTAATTCTCAAGGAGGAGTTATGAATCAAGTCAATGATAACAAGCTGAAGAAACAGCTTAGTATAGGGTTATTACTCGCGACTTATGTCGCTGTTCTAGCTTACTTGTCTAATTACATCGCGTAATTCAGAATAAAATTATAGTTATTAAACTGTTATTGAATGATCACACTCGTTCAGTGACGGCAGCTCATCCTTGAGCCACCCTTCTAACGACTACATGTCGTCATATTCTTCAATCGCAGTACCTTCAATAAGATAACCGGTTTGCGCTAAGTCATGGCTGATCGACTCAGTTTTCAGCGTTCCGACCAAATAGATCACATCCCATAACTGCTGTATTGGTGCACCTTTCGGGAACTTCACGTAGATAATTTGGTTCGGTGGCGGCGGTGGCACGTGGATACATGCGCCAAAGTACGGTACCAGCAGAAACTCAGTGATCATATTCTCATCACCTTCCAATGGAATCACAAAGCCAGGAATCTTTACTGTGCTGCCATTCAATTCTGGGCGAACAGCACCAAGTGTCGATTGTTGAGGTTTGTCCATACTATTGTGGTCAACCATCGGCATACCAAATGAATCTAGCTGAGCGCGCTCTGATTCCGGAATCAAATCAATCCATTCAAGTGTTAATACCGATTCGTCATTCTGAGTGGTTTCAGCGTGAGCTGTACTGATAAATGGGAACAGAAGTAGCCCAAGTATTAGTAGGAATTTGCGTTGCATCGTAGGTTCCTATTTTAGATTCGAATCGTCATGCCATCAGACAATGACTGGCGGTAAGCCCTGAAAGCGGGAATAAAGCCGATAATGATTCCGGCAACTTGTACCAGCATAAGCAGTTTCCACTCATGCGGTGTGATTGCGGATATCGATATGTTGATACCATAGCTTTGTTGCACAATAGGAGCAACCACTGCGATCAGCGCAAACAACACCGCAACACCTAATGTAATGCCAAGGAAGGTTAGCGCACTGGCTTCACTGATAAGTAAACCAAACACATGACGAGGTCTTGCGCCCATCGCACGTAGGATAGCCATCTCTCGACGCCTTTCTTGCAAGCTAGTGAGTAGGCTACTGAGCATGCCCAATAAACCGGCGACGACGACAAACCCTGAAACAATCAGTAGTGCTTGTTCTGCTACAGCCATCATTCCCCACAATTCGTGAAGCGCAATGCCCGGCATAATGGCGCTTAAAGGTTCTTGGCGGTAGTTATTGATTTCTCGTTGCAGTGCGAAGGTTTGAATCTTCGAATTCAGCCCGAGCATCATCGCGGTAATCTGCTTCGGTTGGAAATCAAAAGTCTTTAAGGTTTCGGCATCCGGTGTGTGTCCTAGGTTGGCACCTGACTCCCAGCCAACATGAATCGCTTCAATAGCCTCTAACGAAACATGCACGGTTTTATCTACTGGTGTCCCGGTTGGTGCCAGTATTCCGACAATTTTGAAGGGCAGATTATCGTGACGGCTAAACGCAACATCACTGATACCGTGCGCAAGAATGATTTGATCACCGATTTTGTAATCTAGCTTCTTCGCAACATCGGCACCAATCACTACGTCGAATAGTTGATTAAACTCTTTACCTTGCTGGAAAGTAAGTGGTTGCTTACTTCCATAGCGATAGTTTTCAAAGTAACTATGGTTTGTACCCATTACACGGAAGCCTTTGTGTGAATCGCCCAATGAGATTGGTATCGCCCACTTTACTGCGTTGTGCTGGCTAAATTCTTCATAGCTTTTCCAGTCGATGTTGTTGGTCGCATTACCGATTCTGAATACTGAGTAAAGCAGCAGGTTGACCTGACCAGAACGGCCACCAACGATAAGGTCAGTACCTGAAATCGTATTGGCGAAGCTGCTTTTTGCTTCGGTTCTAACGCGTTCTACGCCGAGCAAGAGAATGACAGATACCGCTACCGTGAGAATAGTGAGAATAGCCGTGGCTTTACGGTTGAGTACGCTTTTTAAGGCTAAGTGAGTAATTACTTTCATACGACAACCTTAGCTTGGTTAACGGTTTTTAAATCTATGGTTCGAGTGAACAACTTTTCTAATGTTGGATCATGGCTAACAAAGATAAGAGTAGAACCTGCCTGGTTGGCTTGTTCTAGCAATAGTTCGATAAAAGCTTCTCGGTTGTCATGATCCAAAGCTGAGGTTGGCTCGTCGGCAATAATGATTTTGGGTTGGCCGATCAAAGCGCGAGCGGCAGCAACACGTTGCTGTTGACCGATGCTCAACTCGGTAACGGGCTTGTCCATTAAAGCTTGAGGTAGCTTTAATCGGATTAACAACTCTCGAGCCGTCTCTTGTAAGCTTTTCTGGCCTTCAGCGACTTGTTGTTTACGAATCTGTGAAAACTGGCAAGGAAGCGTCACGTTATCGATAACTGATAGATAAGGAAGCAGGTTAAATTGCTGGAAAATATAACCAATATGATCGGCTCTGAATTTATCTCTTTGACGAGGTGTAAGCTGAGTGAGGTCTTGATCAAGGATAGAAACTTCACCTTGCTCGGCTTGGTTGATTCCAGTCAGCAGCCCTAGCAATGTAGATTTGCCACAACCACTTGGCCCTTTTATGAAAAGGTGCTCTTGAGCTTGGATGTGCAGAGAAGGGATCTCTAGTGTTGGTGGTAATTCAGGCTTCCAACGAAAGCTGATATTTTCGAGTTTGACCACAAGTGATGAACTGTCAGAAGACATGCGAGCTCCAATAATTAAAGCGGTGTATCTACTGGACAGCAATTAGAAGCATAAATTCCCTAGAGCACACCGATTTGAACAGCCAAGTAAGTAGGTACTTACTTGGCTGCTTATTTACGTTTAATCCGATCTAGGAGTGATTAGAATCGGAAACTAATACGCTCTGCGTTAAGCACTTCTTGTACTTGAGCTGTGTCTGTTAGTAGGTTCACCGTCATTTTTTCAGTGTTGCTGAACTTAGAGAACCACTGAGTGCTAACTGTGTCTAGCTTAGCAACGTCTGAACATTCATAGTGGTACTCAACAGTGAACTCACCGTGGCCACCTTCAGAGTGGTCATGACCTTCATGATCGTGGTGGTCGTGACCTTCGTGGTCATCATGATCGTGTTCAGCGTGGTCATGGCCTTTGTGGTCGTCATGATCGTGCTCAGCGTGGTCATGGTCTTTGTGGTCGTCATGATCGTGCTCAGCGTGGTCATGGCCTTCGTGGTCGTCATGGCCGTGTTCCGCATGGTCATGGCCTTCATGGTCGTCATGATCGCCTTCTAAGGTGTTTGCCACTGACTTGAACTTCAGAGTACAACTCGCATTGTTAAAACTAAACAGCTCTTCTGGCTTGTTTAATTGTGCGATAGCCTGCTCAAACACTTTTTTCTGTTCTGCAGTTTCTGGAGCATGTTCAAAGCCAACCACATCTGCGCCAGGAGCTGTTACTTCAACAAGCAGTTCTTGCCCATCTTGCGCGATGTTTACTTCAACTTGACCATGTACATGTGCGCCATGAGAGCGGAATTCTTCGTTAGCTAGAACATTTGTAGAGACAGTCATGCCGATAACAACGGCTAAAATAGTAGGTTTCATGTGTTTTTCCTGAATAAAGGTTAATTAAAAAGTAGTAGTATTTAAGCGATCTTTACAGGAGGTGAGCGAGCTAAATACGCGAAATATAGCCGCTGTAGTGAAGTTACTGACTCTGTGATAGCGACAGTAAATTCCGAATGGAACTCTGGAATCTGTGGTAGTGAATGCGCTGTGATGAACTGATTAAGTGAAAACAGCTCACATTGATGCGAAGTGTGGTGTTCTGGGTGAATATCCACAATATGTGTTGCGGCTAACAGGCTTAGCATAAGCATCAGCCCTAGCAAAAAGCAGGTTTTGCGTTTCACATTGTTGGGTGTGTTTTGCCACATCAGGATAATTAACCACAGAATTAAAAAAGGATACTGTTACAATATAACAATATCCTTTGGTTAGGTCTCGAAAAAGACGCGAATATCTTATTAAAGACTCGCTTTAATCAACTCAATGACTTGAGTGACTTCTGATTCGTTTAATGCGCCTTCTTTTACAAACAAGATTTTACCTTGCTTGTCTTGAACGATAATCGCTGAGCTTTCTTCTTTTAGAGCCCATGATGACGCAACGGCACCGTCTTCATCTAGGACCATAGAAGACCATGGAAATTCTTCTTTGCTGCTTTCGGCAGACGACTTAACAAAAGACCCAGTACCCCAAATCGCATCATCTTGGTTGATGATGGTAGTGGTTTGGTAGCTATCTTCTGAGAATTTCGATGCGGTAATGGCTGCCATCAGTGGTGCGTTGAGCTCTTTAGAGCTACTGCGGCCAGCGATAGCTTGAACGACGCGAACTTTACCTAGAAGATCATTGGTTGCCCAAGCTTGATATCCAGTATTTCCGTCGTTTAGAACAATCTCACCGTAGTTACTCACATCGACGGCAGGCAGGGTAGTGCCTACTGATAGGTTGTGAGCATTGGCGAAGAGTGGAGAGGCTGCGGCTAGAAAAGCCAGTAGAGTTTTGTTTTTCATTATATTTTTGTTCCGCTTATTGGTTTGCACAGGAAGTATAATATGAAATTTGAAAAATGCCTCTTTAACTTTTTTATCGTACGACGTAGAAAGAAGTTGCAGGCTTGTTACCAAAAGGTATAATGCATCAATATCGAGATGAACAATAGATTATCTTGCTGTTTGCTAAAGGAATTAGCGATTAAATGTGCTTTGAACAGCGACGCTGTTCAGGTATGTGACTGAAGTACTCAAATGGAATTGAGGTTGTATTATGTTAAGAAAATTTTCTACTTACCGTCCACATCAGGTGGCGCGTTTCGTTAAAGTCTTGTTCAAAGGCCAATTTGCTATTGAAGGTGTTGGAGAGTTTCGCTTCGACCAAGGCAAGGTGCTTCTTCCTGAAGTTTCAGACAAACAAAAGCTCACTATTTTTAAAGAAGTTAACGGCACGATTGCAGCGTTGCCGGTGTAACTGCGCTTTATCGATTTGTTTGCACCGAATAGATTAACAATGAAAAGGGCTTCCTAATTGGAAGCCCTTTTTTAATGCGTGTCGTTCTCGCTGGTATGTCGAACGGCCCTTTATTGTGGAGGGAAGCAGACACCTGTTCCACCCAACCCGCAATACCCATTCGGATTTTTAGCTAGGTATTGCTGGTGGTAGGTTTCTGCGAAAAAATATTTTCCAGCAGGCAGAACTTCCGTCGTGATCTCGTTGCCTAAAGATTCAGTCATTGCTCGTTGATATTCACGTTTAGAGTGCTCAGCGATAGACTGTTGTTCTTCACTGAAGGTGTAAATCGCAGAACGGTACTGAGTCCCTAAATCGTTGCCCTGGCGCATTCCTTGAGTTGGGTCATGACGCTCCCAAAAGGTCTCAAGTATTCGAGCTAGAGAGGTTTGTTCACTATCAAATATGACACGAACGACTTCGGTATGGCCGGTTTGCCCAGTACATACTTGTTCATAAGTGGGATTAACCGTGTAACCGCCAGCGTAACCAACGGATGTTGAAATAACGCCATCCAATTGCCAAAACAAGCGCTCAGCTCCCCAGAAGCATCCCATACCAAACAGGACTTCTTGTTGAGAGCCCGTAGGCGCATCGAGCAGGTCGGTTTGATTGACGAAATGGCGCTCAGTGATTCGAATTGGATCAGCATTTCCCGGTAGTGCGGTTGCTGCAGAAACCAGTTGTTGTTTGTTTAGCATGTTATATTCCTTTTCGCATACGTTTACCGCGCTGGCTTTTATTTAACGTGGGTTCATATTAACTGTTGGTCAATATTGAATAAGTCTTTAAATTAGACCGTGTTATTCCAGGATTTATTACAGACTCAATGCCTATTTAGCGGTATTATTTCTTTTCACTTATTAACGTATTGATAACTTCTTCACCAATTAAACATGATAAGAAAAACTTTACCAGTTCTGATTGGCACTCTATTGTCATCGACGCTCGCTTTCGCTGACGTTTCCCTTGAAATCAAAGGGCTAGATGGAGCGCTTGAGGATAATGTTGATGCTTATCTGAGTGCGATCCCTGAAGAAGAGTATTCGGTTTCACTAAGATTCCAATCCCGCTTGGAATCTATGATTAAAGAAGCTCTGAATGCGTTAGGCTACTACCACCCTAAAATCACATTTACTCACTCCGAAGATGATACCGAAATGACCGTTACGGTTGAGCCGGGAGAGCCTGTTGTTATTTATACTTCAGATATCGTTCTGACGGGTGAAGCCAAAGATGACCCAGACTTTTTAGCCTTGATAGCGAAGAGTAGCTTGTCTAAAGGTTCGACTCTGAATCATGGTAATTATGACTCTTTGAAATCGTCGATCCGCAACCTTGGCTTAGCGAAAGGCTACTTCGATGGTGCTTATGATCTTAGTAAGCTAGAAGTGGCTCCTGAATTGAATCGCGCTTATGTTCGTCTTCATTATAACAGTGGTATCCGCTATCACTTTGGTACTACTCAGGTTACTGGTAGCCAGATAGAAGAAGATAAGGTGCAGTCACTTAAACCATTTGAGGATGGCGAACCTTACTCAATCACCAAAGTCGGTGAGTACAACCAAAACCTGTCTAATACGGATTGGTTCTCCTCGGTATTTGTTGAACCAGATTTAAGCCAGTTAGGCGAAGGCCGAGAAATCCCGATGAAGGTTAGCCTTGCTCCGCAAGCTCGTAACCAAATCGAAACCGGTATCGGTGTCTCAACCGACCTTGGTGTGAAAGGCACTCTCAAATGGAAAAAACCTTGGGTGAATGATCGAGGCCATAGCTTTAATAGTAGCTTGTCGATCTCGAAGCCTGAGCAGACGATCACGGCTGCTTATAAAATCCCATTGGATGACGTACTTAATGACTACTACCAAGTTAAGTATGGTATGAAGAATTTGGATAATCGTGATACCAAGAGTTTGGAATCAAACTTAGCGCTAGAAAGATATTGGCGTCTGGATAATGGCTGGCAACGCACGGTGTTCATTCGATACTTGGTCGAAAACTATGAGCAAGGTTTGCAGGATGACTTGGCGCAATTTGTGCTGCCGGGTATTGCTTTCTCACGCACTCGAACACGAGGTGGTTCGATGCCGATGTGGGGCGACAAACAAACTATTATGTTTGAAGCTGCTGATGATACCTTGTTATCTGCAACTAAGGTTGTCCGTTTTCAAGGTCAAACCGCTTGGATTCGAAGCATTGGCGACAATCACCGAGGCTTAACTCGACTTCAATTTGGCGGCAACTTTGCTGACGAGTTTGATAAGCTATCTCCCTCCCTAAGATTCTTTGCTGGTGGTGACAATAGCATTCGTGGTTATGGTTATGAGTCGATCTCTCCTCGAGATGAAAGTGGTGCACTAACGGGTGCAAAATTCATGGCAACCAGTTCGTTTGAATACCAATACCGCTTGGTTGGAAACTGGTGGGGAGCGGCATTCTACGACATTGGTGATGCATTTAATGATAAACCTGAATGGAAACACGGCACTGGTGTCGGTGTTCGTTGGGCGTCACCTGTTGGTCCAGTGAGTTTAGATTTTGCTTGGGGTCTAGATGCAGCAAAAGGTGATGAGTTCCAGTTACACTTTAGTTTAGGGCCAGAATTATGATCAAAGTGATGGGCAAATTCATTAAGTGGACGTCGATCTCATTGACGTCTATTTTGCTGTTGTTGGTAGCCCTGCTAGGTTTTGTTTTGTTCACCAACCCAGGGTTGAACACTGTGCTGTGGGGTGCTGAAAAAGCATTGCCACAACTTAAAGTGGAAAGCACCAAAGGGGCACTTTTTCCAAGTTTTACGCTTAATAATGTCCAGTTCAAAGATGATAGCCTTCATATCGACACCAAGGTTAAAAAGCTGAACTTGGCTATTAATCCTCGCTGTCTGCTCGACCCTAAGCTGTGTGTCGATCGTTTAGCGATTCAAGGGTTGGACTTCGCATTTACTGAGCTGCCTCCTGCCTCTACAGAAGAAACAGAACCGACTCCGCCCGTAACATCGGTAAAAACACCGCTGCCAATCGTAATCAACCGTATCGCTTTATCTGATATCAAGTTGAATATCTTAGGGCATGAAATTGAATGGAGCCTGTTCTCTACGGCTTTGAGCATGCAGGGCGAGAAGCTAACGGTATCGCCAACCTTATTCAATGATCTTAAGGTTAAACTCGCGGAGTCGACAGAAGAACCGCAAGCAGAAAAGGTTGAGCCAGAAGCTACCGAGAAAACGGCTATTGAATTGCCGGAAGTCTGGATTCCTTTACAGGTTGTGTTGGAGCGTTTTGATCTTAACCGTTTCACCTTAGAACAAGAAACACCAATCGTTGTGAACCACCTTGGGCTAGAAGCTCGCGCGGGCAAACACACGGTTGATGTTTCAACTCTCGAACTCGATATGCCACAAGCCAGTGCAAACCTAACGACTAAGGTTGAGCTCAAGAGCGGTTATCCGTTAGAGCTTTCTTTGGATGCGTTAGTGAAAGAAACCGACCTTGCTGGTCAGAAGTTGTCTCTGAAAGCACAAGGCAGCGTGGCTAAGCTAAACCTAGATTCCCAATTTTCTGAGCTGATTGAGGCAAAGTTGTCTGGGGATATCGAACCCTTAGAGCCGACTTTCCCATTTGACCTTCTTTTAGAGGGCGGGCAAGCGCAATGGCCCCTTACCGGAAAAAGCGATTACCAAGCGACAATTGAGCAATTCAAAGCTGATGGCTCACTAGATGGTTTCAATGTTCTACTTAAAGGTGAAGCCGATGGTAAGGACATTCCTGAGTTAGCCATCGATCTACAGGGTAAAGGCACGACAGAACAGATTGAGCTCGAGCGTCTAAAACTGAACACGCTAGGCGGTGAACTTAACGGTGTCGTTAAAGCGAACTGGAAGAGTCTCGTTAACTGGCAAGCTGACGTGACACTCAAAGATATTCAACCGGGTCTGCAGTGGCCAGAAGCCGAGGGCAACATTAGCGGAAGCATCGTCACCTCAGGTGAGTTGACGGAAGCGGGCGGCTGGGCGATTGAACTGCCTAAATTGGAGATTGAAGGGATCTTGCGAGAATACCCTCTGGATATCGAAGGACAATTGTCAGCGTCAGATCGCAGCGCGAGCGGTGAACCAAAGCTGAAAACCAGCGGTTTGAGCTTGGCTCATGGTGTTAACTCGATTAAGGCACAGGGGCAACTTGATAAGCAATGGGACATGGGCGTTGAGATCTTCTTCCCTGAGCTTGCAAAAAGTGTCCCTGATTTGAAAGGCAGAGTGATTGGTAACATCCAGCTAAGTGGTCCAACGAAAGAGCCTGAAGTCGATCTCGCTCTAAATGTGGATAAGGTAGATTGGAATAACGAAGCAACACTCGAATCTTTGTCGCTTAATGGCTCTGTGGTTCCTCTGCCATTACCTGAGGCTCAAGCCGAACTTGTACTAAAAGCTAAGAACTTAACCTATCAAGAGCAAAGCGTGGAAAGCATTGATCTCACGGTGAGTGGTGGCGAGAAGAAACACACAGTGACACTTGATGTGATATCCGACATCGTGTCGACAAGTTTGGCCATCTCTGGTGAGTTGATTCAAAAGCCTTCTATTATTTGGGATGGATCGTTAGACAGAGTCAAAATCACCACTCAGCAAGGTCCTTGGGTGTTAGATCAACCTGTCGCGATAAAGGCGGATGTCGATAAACAGTTTGCCGATGTGCAAGCGCACTGTTGGAAACAATCGGGTTCGAGCGTGTGTTTGGATGAAGACGTTCGTGTCGGAAAATCGGGTGAGGCCAAAGTGGCCATCAATCAATTCGATTTCGAGCAGATTAAAGCCTTTGTGCCTAAAGAGACGCAATTACAGGGCTTAGTCAATGCAACCGCTCATGCTAAGTGGTCTGAACAAGGTGAGCCTGAGGTCACGGTAAGCGTTGATATGCCGAAAGGTCAGGTTGTTCAACAAGTGGGTGAGCCAATCACACTGGGCTGGGAAAGCGTTGCATTGAATGCTCAACTGAAAGACAACAAACTGGATGCCGATTTTAAGTTGGATGTTTCCGACAATGGTGACCTGTCTGGTACGGTGTCGTTACCGAATATTCTTGCCGAAGACAAAATGGTCGATGCGGCAATTAAGCTGACCACGTTCCATCTTGATTTCTTACAACCAATTCTAGGTGAATACAGCTTATTGAAAGCCGACCTTGAGAGTGATCTTCAAGTTAAAGGCTCTTTGATGCACCCTCAAGTCTTTGGTCAATTCTCTGTTGATGGTATTCAAGTGAAAGGCGACGTTACGCCTGTTGATGTTAAAGATGGCCGCATTGACCTCGACTTTGATGGTTATAGTGCAAAACTGGATGCGAATGTCGAAACGCCTGATGGTCACCTTGATATTGAGGGAACCGGAGATTGGCAAGATCTTAAAGCATGGCACTCTAACGTTAGAGTTTTCGCTGATGAGTTGATGGTTGATATCCCACCGATGGTCAAGGTCAAGGTCGTGCCTGATATGACCATTGATGTCACACCAGAGCTGGCGAAAATTACCGGTGATATTGCATTACCATGGGGACGAATTGTTGTTGAAGACTTACCACCGTCAGCGGTTGGCGTCTCTTCTGATCAGGTTATTCTGAATAAAGATCTAGAGCCAGAAAACGAAGATACGATCCCATTCAACGTGATGACGAATATTAATATCTCCATTGGTGATGACTTTAAATTGTCTGCTTTCGGTCTTGAGGGTGATTTGGTCGGTAAGCTCAACGTGGCTCAAAAAGATCAAGGTCCATTTATTACAGGTGAAGTGAACATCGTCGATGGTACTTACCAATCATTCGGTCAAGACCTGTTGATCGAAGAGGGTAAGATTCTAATGAATGGACCACCGGATCAGCCGTATGTAGCCATCAACGCGATTCGTAATCCTGATAATACTCAGGATGACGTGACCGCAGGTATTCGAGTGACAGGCCCTGCGACAGAGCCGACCATCGAGATTTATTCTGATCCAGCAATGCCACAAGCGAACGCGCTGTCTTATATTTTGCGTGGCCAAGATATCGACGGTGAGTCGAGCGGTTCGATGACAACGACCTTAATCGGTTTGAGTTTGGCGAAGAGTGGTAAGGTTGTCGGCGAAATTGGTGAAGCCTTTGGTGTACAAGATTTGCAACTGGATACCGCAGGCTCTGGCGATGACTCTCAGGTGACGGTAAGTGGCTACATCCTGCCAGGCTTACAGGTGAAGTATGGTGTGGGTATCTTCAACTCGCTCGGTGAGTTTACTGTTCGTTATCGATTGATGCAGGATCTCTATGTTGAAGCTGTTTCTGGCCTAGACAGTGCTGTGGACCTTCTGTATCAATTTGAGTTCGAGTAGAGCCGTATGGGAGGGCATATGCAGCATCTTGTTTTTGTCTATGGAACCTTGAAGCAAGGTCAGTCCAATCACCATTATTTGCAGGGCTGCGATTTATTAGGGCAGTTTGATACACCTAAGGAATACGCACTATTTGATTTAGGTGCCTATCCGGCGATGATTTTGGGAAAGAAAAGTGTCGCTGGTGAGGTCTATATCATTAACGACGAAATTTTAGAGTCGCTCGATCGGCTAGAAGATGTTCCTGTTGAGTATCGTCGCGAGCAAATAGAGACTATATTTGGATTAGCATGGGTATATTTGTATCAGCTTGATCTAACAGCTAATAAAGAAATACTTTCGGGTAACTGGTGTAAGCGGAACAACCCGCTATAGTGAATGAACTACTGGAAGCATTCTGACGTAATAGCTAAAAGTCTCAATGTACAGGCTAGTCTTTTTCCATCAGGAGGAAATTATGAAATATCTATTATTGGTGCTATCAGTAATGCTATTTGGTTGTGCGCAAACTCCGCCACCAACATCAATGAATACGACCGATTGGCAGAGCTTTGGCGAAGAAATGGCGCTAAAAGGAAAAACCAAACAGACTGAAGCAAGTTTGGCAGAAGCTGCGTCTTCACCGTCTATTGATGCCGATTTGTATGCGGCTTACGACCAAGGCTATGAAGTGGGTAAAACTCAGTACTGTTCGCAGAACCCGCGAGCGCTAGGACGCCGCGGTGAGACCTACCTTGGCATTTGCGATGACGTCGATAAATGGTTCCGTTTTAATTACGAACGTGGTGCTGAATCAAAATATAGCGTTCAATAATTCGGTGATTGTTTAATTCAGCGAACAACAAAAAGCCAGCATGTGAATGCTGGCTTTTTTAATGACGCTATTTTGAGAAATGAACGAGGGGTTTAGTCTCGGTTTAGCTCAAGAAACTCTTCTACTTTGCGAACCATGTCTGTTGAGCCAACAAAGAAAGGTACACGTTGGTGCAGTTCAGTTGGTTTGATGTCCATGATACGTTGAGCACCGTCTGAAGCGATACCGCCCGCTTGCTCCATAAGGAAAGCAATTGGGTTGCATTCGTAAAGCAGACGCAGTTTACCTTGAGGGTGACTTTGCGTGCTTGGGTACAAGTAGATGCCGCCTTTCAACAGGTTACGGTGGAAATCTGATACTAGAGAACCGATGTAACGTGATGTGTAAGGGCGGTTGTCGCTTGGCTCATTCTCTTGGCAGTACTTGATGTACTTCTTAACACCCGTAGGGAAGCGGATGTAGTTACCTTCGTTGATTGAGTAAATCTTACCTTCGTCTGGAATCATCATGTTTTCATGAGATAGGCAGAAGGTACCCAGTGATGGGTCGTAGGTGAAGCCATTTACGCCAGCACCTGTTGTGTATACAAGCATGGTTGAAGAACCGTAAATCACGTAACCCGCGGCTACTTGCTTGTGTCCTGGCTGTAGGAAATCTTCTTGTGTTGGTGGAGTACCGATCGGTGATACTCGACGGTAGATAGAGAAAATTGTACCAACCGATACATTCACATCGATGTTTGAAGAGCCATCAAGTGGATCCATCAGTACAACGTATTTTGCGTTTTTGTTGAGCTCTTTATTGAAGGCGACAGCTTCGTCTTCTTCTTCACTTGCAACACCACAAACTTGGTCACGAGCTTCTAGAGCCGCTTTAAATTTGTCGTTCGCGTAAAGGTCTAGCTTTTGCTGCTCTTCACCTTGCACGTTGTCTGTACCAACAGCGCCAGTGATGTCGACTAGGCCAGCCTTGTTGATCTCACGGTTAACAATTTTTGCAGCAAGTCGAATAGACGACAAAAGGGATGATAGATCACCGCTTGCATGGGGGAAGTCACTCTGTTTCTCAACAATGAACTCACCAAGGGTGCGCATCTCAGACATGTTATTTCCTTAAACTTCTCTCAATATTAGGGGGGATTTGAGCACTGTAGATTCGGCCTCTTGAGTGGGCTTTATTCATCTAGACGCTTACCTAAATTCTAAAGGTTAGATCTTTTTAATGGTAATGAACTAAGCGACACAGATCTCACTTACTATGTCGACTCAATTTGTTTTGCATTGCCGCTCGCTTTTAATCGCCATTTAATGATAATGAGTGCAAGCCGTTTTTAATTAGGCATCGTTTATTTAGCCAAGCGTTTGGAAGCAATTTATGCATATTCATATCTTAGGAATTTGTGGCACCTTCATGGGTGGTGCTGCGGTATTGGCTCGTCAATTAGGTCACAAGGTTACGGGTAGTGACGCGAATGTTTACCCACCAATGAGCACCTTGTTGGAATCACAAGGGATTGAAATTATTGAAGGGTTCGACCCTAGCCAATTAGAACCAAGGCCAGATCTCGTGGTTATCGGTAACGCAATGAGCCGCGGTAATCCGTGTGTTGAGTATGTGTTGGATAACAACCTTAGATACACCTCTGGCCCTCAGTGGTTGCAAGAGTTCCTGCTGCATGACCGTTGGGTGTTAGCGGTATCGGGAACGCACGGTAAGACCACGACATCAAGTATGCTGGCTTGGATCTTGGAAGACTGTGGCTATGCACCGGGCTTCTTAGTTGGCGGAGTGTTGGGTAACTTTGGTATCTCTGCTCGCCTTGGTGAAAGTATGTTCTTCGTGGTAGAAGCTGACGAATACGACAGTGCTTTTTTCGATAAACGATCTAAGTTCGTTCATTACCACCCAAGAACCTTGGTGATGAATAACCTAGAGTTCGATCATGCGGACATCTTTGACGATCTTGAAGCGATTAAGCGTCAATTCCATCATTTGGTGCGCACTGTGCCGAGCAATGGCCGTATATTCTCACCTAAGCAAGATACTGCTATTCAAGATGTTTTAGCTCGCGGTTGCTGGAGCGAAACTGAATCGAGTGGCGAGCAAGGCGACTGGGATGCCAAGAAACTGGTCAAAGATGGCTCTCAATTTGAGGTTTACTTCCAAAATGAATGTGTTGGAACGGTAAATTGGGATTTAGTGGGCGACCACAACGTAAATAATGCCTTGATGGCGATTGCCGCTGCACGACACGTGGGCGTAACACCAGACCTCGCTTGTGAATCGCTAGCTACCTTTATTAATACTAAGCGTCGTTTGGAGTTTAAAGGCGAGGTGGCAGGTGTTTCTGTTTATGACGATTTTGCTCATCACCCAACGGCGATTGAACTTACGCTCGGCGGATTACGTAATAAGGTCGACACTAAGAAAATCATTGCCGTTTTAGAGCCTCGCTCTGCCACCATGAAACGTGGTGTGCACAAAGAAATCCTGGCTGATTCGTTGAAGCAGGCGGATTCTACCTACTTATTCCAACCGGATAACATTGATTGGTCAGTTCAAGATGTTGCAGACGCTTGTCACCAACCTGCACACGTGAGTGATGACATGGATGCATTCGTTGCTAAAATTGTCTCAGAGGCGCAAGCTGGCGACCAAATCTTGGTAATGAGTAATGGTGGCTTTGGTGGCATTCACCAAAAACTGTTGGATGGATTGGCACTCAAAGGCTAGCGGCATCCACGACCTTATAATTTGAAGTAATTGAGAACATGACAAAACACGATAAAGCGATAACTCTTGCTTTCACTGGCGCATCCGGTGCGCCTTATGGCCTGCGTTTACTTGAATGCCTTTTGGCAGCCGATTATCAGGTTTACTTGCTGATTTCATCGGCAGCGCGAGTGGTATTGGCGACCGAGCATGAACTTAAGTTACCTGCTGGGCCAGATGCGGCGAAACAAGCTTTGGTTAAACATCTTGGCTGCGACCCTGAAAAGCTGGTGGTGTGTGGCAAAGATGATTGGTTCTCGCCAGTTGCCTCTGGTTCAGCAGCGCCGAAGCAGATGGTAGTGTGTCCATGTTCAGCGGGAAGCTTGGCTTCGATTGCACATGGCTTGTCGGATAACCTGATTGAGCGAGCAGCAGATGTGGTCATGAAAGAGCGAGGCCAACTGTTGTTGGTGGTTCGTGAGACGCCATTTTCGACGCTTCATCTAGAGAACATGCACAAGCTTTCGACCATGGGCGTAACGATTATGCCAGCGGCTCCGGGTTTTTATCACCAACCTAAGTCGATCGAAGATCTGGTCGACTTTATGGTGGCGCGCATTCTGGATCATCTTGGTATCGAGCAAGGTTTAGTGCCACGTTGGGGTTACGATCAACGTAATTGATCCAAACTTGATAGCTTATTGTTAAAATTCGAATTACAATTCTGAACACTCATCGGGGAGCGAACCATTCAAACAATGAATGCCAGCTGAGATCAAGCACACGCTTGGGACCCGTAAACCTGAACCAGATAATGCTGGCGTAGGAATTGAGTTAGGAACAACCTCTACCGTTCTCCTCTCTCAAACCTGTGCCGCTCAGACCATGGAGAGCGTCCAGTGAAATTCACATTAACTACCCTTGCTGTTACTACAGCTATTTCTTTTTCTGCCTTTGCTGCAGACAACACTTTGACTGTATACACCTATGACTCTTTTGCTGCGGATTGGGGCCCTCGTCCTGCCGTTGAAAAAGCATTCGAAGAGAAGTGTGGTTGTGATGTGAATTTTGTCGCTCTAGAAGATGGCGTGTCTATTCTGAACCGTTTACGTCTTGAGGGCGGCAACAGCAAAGCCGATATCTTGCTAGGTCTCGACAACAACCTGATGGCTGAAGCGAAAGCGACGGGTTTATTGGCTGAGCATAATGTTGATACTTCATCAGTAACACTGCCTAATGGTTGGAACGACAGCACTTTTGTACCCTATGACTTTGGCTACTTTGCTTTTGTTTACAACAAAGAGAAGTTGGCAAACCCACCGAAGAGCCTTAAAGAGTTGGTTGAGCAGCGTGATGATCTCAAGGTTATCTACCAAGACCCACGTACATCAACACCAGGCCAAGGCATGATGCTTTGGATGAAATCAGTATACGGTGATGAAGCGACGGCAGCATGGAAGAAGCTTGCTCAGAAAACAGTGACTGTAACCAAAGGCTGGTCTGAAGCTTACTCAATGTTCCTAGAAGGCGAGTCGGATTTAGTCTTGTCTTACACAACGTCGCCGGCTTACCACATTATTGCTGAGAGCGATTCTAAGTACGCAGCAGCAAGCTTTGAAGAAGGGCATTACACTCAAGTGGAAGTGGCCGCTAAGGTTAAAGGCAGCAAGAACGAAAAGCTTGCTGATGAGTTTATGGCGTTTATCCTAAGTGATGAATTCCAATCGGCGATGCCAACAGGTAACTGGATGTACCCAGTGACCGATATTGAGCTTCCAAAAGGGTTCGAGCAACTTACGGTTCCTCAGAAAGCGCTGAGCTTTAGCTCAGAAGAGATCGCCGAGAAGCGTAAGCTTTGGATTCGTGAATGGCAGAGTGCACTTACTTTCTAACTTACTTTAAAAAATAGGCTTTCTGTATTTAAAAGTTCGTTCGATATACTTTGAGTGAACTGTTTACGGTAAAAATCAATTTATGATAAAGAAAACACCTAAGGTTGGGATTTGGGTAGCGACACTCATTACCGCCTTCGTGGTTTCAGCAGTTGGGGCATTGCTTAGCAATGCCCCTTCTCTTGATATCAGCCAAGTATGGTCCGATCCCTACTATTGGCATGTAACGAAATTCAGTTTTTATCAAGCGACACTCTCAACAGTGCTGAGTGTTGGCTTTGCTATACCTATTGCGCATGCGCTGTGTCGTAGACAATTTTTTGGACGCGCTTTGTTGTTAAGGCTGTTCGCGTCGACCTTAGTCCTGCCGGTGTTAGTTGGTGTATTTGGCTTACTTGCGATCTATGGTAATAGCGGTTGGTTAGCTAAGTTTTTGGCGAACTTCGATATTGAATTACCATTTTCCATATACGGATTGAATGGTATTTTGCTGGCGCACGTTTTCTTTAACTTGCCTTATGCCAGTCGCTTACTTTTACAAGCCTTAGATACGGTGCCTGCCGAGCAACACAAGCTTTGTGCTCACTTGGGTATGAGTCATTGGAACAAATTCAGATGGGTTGAATGGCCTCGCTTAAGACAGCAATTACCACATGTGTGTGGCTTAGTCTTCATGTTGTGTTTTACCAGCTTTGCTACCGTGATGGCGCTAGGCGGTGGACCTAAATCAACCACTATCGAGCTCGCTATTTATCAGGCGATTAAATTCGACTTTGACCTTCAAGCTGGTGCCTTGCTCGCGATATGGCAAATGCTGCTGTGTGGTGTGCTAGCGGTGAGCATTCAACGCCTATCGAAACCTATTTCAGTGACGGCTAGTCAGCTGTCGGAAGAGAAATATTTGGTTAAGGACAGCTGGTGGTCAAAAGCTTGGGATAGCTTTTGGATCATCATAGTCTCAATGCTGGTATTGCCGCCATTAGCTATGGTTATCGTCAGTGGAATTAACTCGCAGGCATTAACCGTACTCAGCAGCGAGCCGCTTTGGGCGGCGTTAATGACCTCGGTTAAAGTCGCGTCATTAGCAAGTGTTATCGCAGTTGGTATTGGTATCGCCATACTGCTGACTAGCCGAGCATGGCGTTTACAGAACAAGAATTTTCGAGCCGATAAAATCGAGCTGATTGGCACTATTATCTTAGTGACTCCGGGGCTGGTGATCAGTACGGGTATCTTCTTATTACTGCGTTCATTCACCGATGTATTCAGTTTAGCTTTCTTTATCGTGATTGCCGTCAATAGTTTAATGGCGCTGCCTTACGTAATTAAAACCTTGGCTCAACCTATGCTGCACTTATCTCAGCAGTACCAGTATGTGTGTGCAAGCTTGGGTATGACAGGTTTCACGCGTTTTAGGCTAGTGGAGTGGCGCGCATTGCGTAAGCCGATGGCACAAGCGTTTTCGATCAGCTTTATGTTGGCGATGGGTGACTTAAGCGCGATTGCTTTGTTTGGTAGCCAAGATTTTAGAACTCTGCCTTTGTACCTATTCCAATTGTTAGGCAGCTATCAAATGGAAGCGGCGGCGGTAGTTTCTGTGAGCTTACTGTTACTGAGTGTCGGCAGTTTTAGCTTAATAGAATTTTTATTTACTCGAAGATCTAAGCTCGATGCTAAAGAGTTGAGGAACCGATGATGTTAGTGATGAAAGATGTGGACTACCACTATCACAGAGAGTTGTTTAGCTTTGATTTTCAAGCTGAGCAGGGCGATATTGTTGCGCTTATGGGGCCGAGTGGTGCGGGTAAATCTACACTGTTGGCGCTAGTTGCGGGGTTCATCGAGCCTACATCGGGTGAGATCTCAGTGGCTGGGCAATCGCTTATTGGTAAAGAAGCACATCAGCGCCCATTGGCGATGTTGTTTCAAGAGCACAACCTGTTTGCTCACCTTACGGTGCGAGAAAATATTGGCTTAGGTCTGCATCCAGGTTTAAAACTTACTGCAACCCAAAAGCAAGCTGTGGAACAAGCCGCAGCGCAAGTTGGCGTCGCTGAGTATTTGGATAGGTTGCCTGAGCACTTATCAGGCGGTCAACGCCAGCGTGTTGCGTTAGCGCGTTGTTTTGTCCAACCTCATGATATTTGGCTGCTTGATGAACCTTTCTCTGCGCTTGATCCTTTGCTGCGTGAAGAGATGCTTAGCTTAGTGAAGCGATTAGCGGCAGAGCGAAATATTACTGTCTTGATGGTGACTCACCATTTAGGTGACGCACGCAGTATCGCGAATAAGTTTGTGTTTGTGGCGCTAGGTAAGGTGTTGGTTGAAGACTCGATAGAGGCACTGACGGCGGATCATCCACAGACAGAATTAAGCTCATTTGTTAAAGCAGGTGAGTGACAACTCATCACTCTTGTTTAATCTCTCTGATATTGAGTACGTAGAAAACAAAAAGACCTAGCATGCGCTAGGTCTTTTATTCACTCTATGAGTAAAGCGAGATAACGATTAGTCTTCTAGCTTTAGCTCTTTTAAGATTTGGAAGATCTCACGAGAAGACTTCGCAGGCTTGTTCGCTGATTTCTCTTTGTTAGCTTGGCGAGCTAGCTGACGAAGACGCTGACGGTCTGCTTCAGGGTACATTTCCATTACTTCTGAAATAGCCGCATCACCTTCAGCAACAACACGATCACGCAGTTGTTCAAGCTTATGTAGCTCAGCTGTTGCTTGTGAGTGTTTGTTACGTACTTTATCCAAAGCCGCTTGAATTGGCTCAGGATCGACATTACGCATTACTTTACCAATGTATTGAAGTTGACGACGCTTCGCTTCATTTTTAAAGCGTTGTGCATCTTTAATCGCTTGTGCCAAATCTTCAGACAGCGGAAATTTGTCTAATACAGAAGGCTTTAGACCAACAAGCTCTTCTCCCAGCTTTTGCAGGGCATCCATGTCCGTTTTCATTTCTGTCTTACTTACCCAGATGATTTCTTCTTCTGGTTCCCATGGGGCTTTTTGGTTTTTGCGAGCCATCTTTTCTGCCTATGTCACTATCTCAAACGAATATATTGCCTATTTTAGCAAGAATCTTGGGGAGAAAGCGAAATTCTTGTTATCCTACGTAATATTGACCTAAAAAATTAGAATAGATATGGATGTAAAACAGCAAGTCGCCCAGCAAAGAGTTGAGCTAGAAGCCGCAGTAGCTAAAGCGTTGGATATGGCATCAGTGAGTGCAGACGCAGCTGAGGTCGCTATTACGAAGTCAACGGGTTTAAGTGTTTCAACACGCATGTGTGAAGTGGAAAACGTTGAATTTAATAGTGATGGTGCGCTAGGTATTACTGTTTATCGCGGCCAGAAAAAAGGCAGCGCATCTACATCTGATCTGAGTGAAAAGGCTATTGCTCAAACAGTCGCGGCTGCACTTGATATCGCTCAGTACACGTCTGAAGACCCATTTGCAGGTCCTGCAGCAAAAGAATACATGGTAAAAGAAATTCCAGACTTGGATCTTTTCCACCCTGATGAGCCAAACCCTGATTATGCTGCTGAGATTGCGATTGCTGCTGAGAAGCAAGCGTTAGCTTATAGCGACAAGATCAAACAGAGTGATGGCGCAAGCTACGACAGCCACTATGGCGTTAAGGTTTATGGTAACAGCCATGGCTTACTAGCAAGCTACGCTTCAAGCCGTCATAGCACGAGCTGCTGTGTCATTGGGCAAGGCGCTAACGGTGAGATGGAGCGTGACTACAGCTACACCGTTGCACGTCACCGTGATGAGCTATGGACGCCTGAGCGCGTAGGTCAAGAAGCAGCAGAAAAGACCATTAGCCGTTTGGATGCGAAAAAGCTACCAACAGGCCAATACCCAATTATGTTCGCTAACGATGTTGCTACTGGCTTGATTGGTCACCTTGTGATGGCAATCAGTGGCGGTAATCTTTACCGTAAATCATCGTTCCTATTGGATCATTTAGGTCAGAAAATCCTACCTGACTGGTTTAACATTTCTGAGCGACCACATATCTTGCGTGGTTTGGCTTCAAGCCCATTTGATAGCGAAGGTGTGTTCACTCAAGATCGTGAAATCATCACTGATGGTGTTCTGGCGACTTATCTACTGACGAGTTACGCAGCACGTAAAATGGACATGACACCAACAGGCCATGCGGGTGGTATTCATAACTGGTTCGTTAAATCGACCGGCCAAAACTTTGAGCAGATGCTAAAAGAGTTGGGCACAGGCTTCCTAGTGACTGAAGTGATGGGCCAAGGCGTTAATACCGTAACGGGTGATTACTCTCGTGGCGCTGCGGGTTTCTGGGTTGAGAACGGAGAGATCCAATACCCAGTATCAGAAGTCACAATCGCCGGTAACCTAAAAGACATGTTTACTCAGATTGTTGCTGTGGGTAACGACGTAGAAACACGTTCGCAAATTCAAACGGGTTCTATCTTACTTGAGTCGATGAAAGTCGCGGGTGAGTAATTTTGCCTAATTTGCTTCAGTTTAAACATGAGGTTTAAATATGGGATTTAGACCTGAAGCTAAAATCTGATGCATTAAAAAGGGAGCTAATGGCTCCCTTTTTGTATTTACCGAGTCGGTAATCAAGCTAGATAAGTATGGTTGCTAAGCCTAAGAACACCGATAGGCCAATAACATCGGTTACTGTGGTCAGTGCCATACCGCCAGCAAGGGCTGGATCGATATTCATCTTCTTCAACATCACTGGGATAGTTACACCAGCAATACCTGCGACAATCAAGTTGGTCATCATTGCAGCTGATATGATGCCTCCCAGTATCCAGTTACCTTTCCAAGCAACCACAATACCACCAATGATAACAGCCCATAACACGCCGTTTAGGAAGCCGATGGCCGCCTCTTTGAGTAGTAATTCGCGTTTGTTACTGTCACCGATATGACCGAGTGCTAACCCACGAATCACCAGAGCAACGGTTTGGTTACCGGCAACACCACCCATCGAAGGTACAATGGTCATCAGTACTGCAATCGCTGCCATTTGGTCGAGCGTTGCTTCAAACATATTCGATACTGATGCGGCAGCCAGCGCAGCAAGAACATTAGCACCAAGCCACACACTACGACGACGAGCGGATTTTACGACTGGTGCGAAGGTATCTTCGTCATCGTCCATACCCGCCATACTCATCATTGAGTGCTCGGCATCTTCACGGATAACATCAACCACGTCATCGATGGTGATACGACCAACAAGGTGTTGATTGCTATCGACTACTGGCGCTGAAACCCAATTACGACGTTCGAACAGGCTCGCAATATCGGAAGCGCTGGTTTCAACCGCGATCGCTTCATCGGCATCCTCCATCACTTCGGAAACTGCCACATCAGGCTGAGTCGTTACCAGTGTAGTAAGCGATAGGTTACCGATAAGACGTTCTTCTTCATCAATAACATACAGAGCGTCAGTTGCATCGGGCAGTTCGCCACGCATACGCATGTAGCGCAATACAACGTCAACATCGACATCACCACGAATCGTGATTACGTCGGTGTTCATTATCGCACCCGCTGAATCTTCAGGGTACGACAGGGCAGTTTCAACTAATGCACGATCGACGGAGTCCATTTGAGAAAGGACTTCACGAGAAACATCGTCGGGTAGGCTTCGAAGTACGTACGCGACGTCATCGGTTTCCATGCCTTCGGTTGCTTCTGCTAAGGTCTCCGGTGCCATTTTCGACACAAGAGCATCTTTGACGTCTTCGTTTAGTTCATCAAGAATTTCACCGTAGTCTTCAGGATCGGTGAGTTGCCAGAGTACGTCACGACTTTTGCGAGGGGAGGCTTCTAAAAGGTGTGCAATATCTTCAGGCTCCATGTCCTGAAGTTGTCGGCGTACGTGAACAAATCGGCCGTTTTCTAGGGCTTCGCTGACTTCTTGGAGGGTTTGGTGAGCTTGGTCGAATTCTAATTGCTCTGCCATATTTTCCTCCTATCTCATTATTTTAACAATGGTTGGAATAGTAACTTAATTCTGGGGCTTATTTAAATCATAAACTTAGCTAGAACTAAGATTTAATATTGGTTGGTTCGTTGTTTGAGTCTTAGGCGTTGCGAGTGAAGCGTTTTCGCTACTCACCCTCATCAAACTTGTCTTCAATGAGATGACAGACGGCATCCAGTGCTTGCTGTGAATCGGTGCCTGCAGCTTGAATAGTAATATGTTGTCCTTGCGCTGATTCCAGCATAAGTAGCCCCATTACGCTGTCTGCTGTCGCTGTTTTATCTTCTTCGCTATGGATAGTGATGGTTGCATCAAAGCTTTGTGCAAGCTCAACCAACTTTACGGCTGCTCTAGCGTGAAGACCCAAGCGGTTTTGGATCAGTACAGTTCGAGTTAATTCCATGGTTAGCCCTGTTGGTGCTTCTCTAGGGAGGCGTGTCTGATTTGAACTTGATGGCCAAGTTGTTCGAAGTACTCACCAATTTTCTGGGTTAGATAAACCGAGCGGTGTTTGCCGCCAGTACAGCCAATCGCGACCGTTAGGTAGCTGCGATTGTTCTTCTCTAACATTGGTAACCACTGTTCAACAAAGCCTTGGATCTGTTGCTTGAGCTCCAGAACTTCTGGGTGCTCTTCAAGAAAAGAGTGAATTGGAGCATCTAGACCGGTTAGTGGTCGTAGTGCGGGTTCCCAGTGAGGGTTCGGCAAAAAGCGAACATCAAACACGTAGTCGGCATCACTTGGTAAGCCATACTTAAAACCGAAAGATTGAAAGACGATGATCAACTCTTGCTTCTCTTTGCCTTCAACTTTAAAACGAACCTTTTCACTCAATTCGTAGAGGTTGCAGTCACTACTGTCGATCACAATGCTGGCATGCTCTGCGAGAGGTGTCAGGAGTGTCTTTTCTAAATCAATCGCTTGCTCAAGAGAGAGCTTTTCTTGGCCGATCGATAAAGGGTGAATTCTGCGTGTTTCGCTGTAGCGCTTGAGTAACGTCTGCTTGCTCGCATCTAGGAACAAGACGTTCACATCGATATTAGTGGCAGAGTCTAGCTGTTCTAGCATCTCTGTGACTAACTGAGGCTCTTTCGGGAGGTTACGGATATCAATGCTAACGGCGACGTTTTGATTGATCTCACGTACCGACTCGACGAAGTCGTTGAGCAGGTTTACAGGAAGGTTATCGACACAGTAATACCCCAAGTCTTCAAGGACTCGCAGCGCAACACTCTTACCGGCCCCCGATTGGCCACTAACAACGATTAATCGCATGTTATTACTCGCAAGTTGGCACTTGAATCATGATGTCGTAAAGCTCTTGATCGCTTTGAGCATTACGCAACTGTTTAAGAGTCTGCTTGTCGTTTAGTCGCTCTGCCATACAAGAAAGGGTTTTTAGATGCTCCTTGCACTGTTCACTTGGAACAAGCAGGGCAAATAGTAGGTCGACAGGACGATTATCAATCGCATCAAATTCGATGGGATCTTGGCATTGCAGTAATACAGCAATCGCTTTATCACTGACATTCATACGAGCGTGGGGAATAGCAATGCCATTACCAATACCAGTACTGCCCATTTTCTCACGGCTCAACATGCACTCAAACAGTTCTGTTGAATCTTGACCACAGCTTTCTGCTGCGATCTGACTGATGAGCTCAAGGGCTCTTTTTTTGCTTGTGCATTGGACTGCACTTTTGGTGCAGTCCAATGAAAGTACTTCGCTTAATTGCATGTTAGTGACTACTTAGCTTTTCTTTGTGCTTGTTGAGTTGGCGGACGAGTTTATCAACCAATGAATCAATCGCGGCATACATGCTTTCATCTGTTGCTGTCGCATGGATTTCCCCCTGATTTATATGCAGGGTAGCTTCTGCGATTTGATTGATTTTCTCAACTTTTAAAACAACCTGAACGCTATTGATATGATCAAAGAAGCGCTCAAGTTTGTCGAATTTGGTGTGAACATAGTCTTGCATTGAATCGGTAAGATCAACGTGATGGCCTTGAATATTGATTTGCATAGACTTTCCTTTTCAGTTGGTTGCCTGATTATAGTTGCTAAGTAACTAGCGACTAAATGAGCTTATAGCAGGCGTTTACGCTGACTCGATGGGGCAATGCCCAGAGACTCACGGTATTTCGCTATGGTACGTCTAGCTACCTGAATTCCTTGGTCAGCCAGTAAAGCAGCAATCTTACTATCACTTAGAGGCTTCGCGGTATTTTCCGCTGCGACAAGCTTCTTAATGAGTGCGCGAATTGCTGTAGATGAACATTCACCGCCATTGTCAGTGCTGACATGGCTTGAGAAAAAGTATTTGAGTTCGAAGATGCCACGTGGCGTATGCATGAATTTTTGAGTCGTCACACGAGAGATCGTGGACTCGTGCATATCAACAGCTAACGCAACATCATTAAGAACCATTGGCTTCATCGCTTCTTCGCCATGTTCGAAGAAATCACGCTGATGTTCAACAATGCATCGCGCAACTTTGAGTAGCGTCTCATTTCGGCTCTCTAGGCTTTTAATTAGCCACTTTGCTTCTTGCAAATTTGAGCGGATGTATTGATTGTCGGCGCTGTTGCCTTTACTGCCCAGATCAGCGTACTGCTGATTCACTTTCAACTTAGGAACGCTATCAGGGTTAATGGTCACTAACCATTTGCCAAGGTCTTTGAAGACAGATACATCTGGAACCACATACTCAGTTTCATCCGGCGTAATTTTACTGCCAGGGCGAGGGTCCAGCTGTTGAATCAGTTGCAAAACTTCACGTAGTTCTGCTTCTTTCAACTTGGTCTCTTTGATAACCAGTTTGTAATCGCGGTTGCCGAGTTGGTCGATATGGCTAGTAAGTACTAACTTAGCTTCGTTGAGCCAAGGCGTATCTTGGGGGAAGGTTGCCAGTTGCAGTAACAAGCAATCTTGCAGATTGACTGAACCAACACCTAGCGGGTCAAACTGCTGAATTCGTTTACGTACGGCTTCAATTTCATCAAGCTCGATCTCTTCATTGTCGAAGTTTTCAAGGATGTCTTCACAAGTTACAGTGAGGTAGCCATAGTCATCGATGGCATCTATTAGTGCAAAAGCGATGCTTCGGTCGGTGTCAGTGAATGGTGTTAGGTCGAGTTGCCAAAGTAGGTAATCGTGCAGGCTTTGAGTTGTTTCGCCTTGATAAACCGGCATGTCGTCATCAATCGCAATACCCGTATTACCGGTGTTTGCGCTGTAGACGTCTTCCCAAGTTGTGTCGATTTCTAGTTCGTTGCCAATCTCTGATTTTTCGATTAAGTCTGAGCTATCAGGTAAGTCTTGCTCTGTGGCGTCAACTGCTTCTTTTTCGTCACTGCTAGGTTTTTCTTCCGATGTTGGCGTATCTTCATTGCCTTCTTCGACATCGAGTAGTGGGTTAGATTCAAGTGCTTCTTGAATCTCTTGCTGCAAATCTAAAGTAGACAATTGCAACAAACGAATCGCTTGCTGCAATTGAGGAGTCATTGCTAACTGTTGGCCTAGCTTAAGTTGTAATGAGGGTTTCATTCAGTGTGACTTACCTAGTTATTATTCTTAGAACTCTCGATACTCTATATAATCATAGACGGAATTGTTCGCCTAGATAAACTTGTTTAACTTGTTCGTTATTGAGAACATCTTCAGGAGTACCCTCAGCGATCAGGTGTCCTTGGCTTACGATGTAAGCTTTTTCACACACGTCTAATGTTTCACGAACGTTGTGGTCGGTAATCAAAACGCCCAAGCCGCGATCGCGCAGGTGAACAATGATTTTTTTGATATCGATTACTGAGATCGGGTCAACACCAGCGAATGGTTCATCCAATAGAATGAACTGCGGGTTTGCTGCGAGTGCACGAGCAATCTCTACACGACGACGCTCACCACCTGACAGAGCCATACCATTGCTGGTGCGGATATGTTGGATGTGGAACTCTTCTAGCAGGTCTTCCAGCTTATCTTGGCGTTGTTCGTTGGTCATCTCATCACGGGTTTGTAAAACCGCCATGATGTTGTTCTCTACAGATAACTTACGGAAAATCGATGCTTCTTGAGGCAGGTAACCGATACCAAGACGAGAACGGCTGTGCATTGGCAAGATACTGATGTCTCGGTCATCAATGCTGATGGTACCTTCATCACGCGCAACCAGACCAACAATCATATAGAAAGACGTGGTTTTACCGGCACCGTTAGGCCCAAGCAGACCGACGATCTGGCCTGACTCTACCTGTAAGCTTACATCGGTCACAACCTTACGTTTACTGTAGGTTTTCGCTAGGTTTTTTGCTTTAAGAACAGCCATCGTTACTTATTCACTTCCGTTGGTTGTAAAACCGTTGACACTCGTTTGTTTTCACCACTGTCAGCGACTAATTTCTGAGAACCGATCTGGTAAGTGATCTTAGAGCCGCGAATGATGCTGCCATCTTGAGATAGCATCGCATTTTTGGTCATGATCAGTCGGTCGGCAATAAGCTGGTAATGTAGGTCATCAGCTTCACCGTAGAGTGTCTTACCGTCGTCAGTAAGCTGAGAGAAGGTTGCTGGCTTACCGAAGCCTTGAATTTCTTCAATCTCACCATTTACGGCGTTACGAGTAACAATAACCTTATCGGCATTGATATTGATGCTGCCTTGTTTAAGGTTCACATCACCAAGGAAAGTCACTTGGTTACTTTTCATATCCAATTGCTGGCTGTCTGAGTCAATGTAGACAGGTTGCTCGCTATCCGAAGACAGAGCATAGACATTAGGTGCCGCAAGGGTCAAAGCGAATAAACTAAGGTGTAAGAGTTTCATATCTACCTTGAACAGAATTAAAGAGGGTCGCATTGTTGGTACCGAAGTTACCCTTCATTGCTTGTCCCTCAGTTTCAAAAAATGTACCGATCATATGGACCGGAGTATCTGAATAAAAATCTCGGCTAGGCAACTCAACAACCATTTTATCAGTGGTCATTGTATCGAAGCTGGCTTCTGGCAACAGGTTCTTTGCCACGACGTTGTCATAAAAAGTGACAACTTGATTCTCATCCATAATCGCGCGATCAGCGGTGACTTGCCATTCAATCGTATGCCCTTCACGGAATACCGAAAGAACTGGGTTTTGAAAGTGCGTATCGCCAACCACTGAGTAGTGTTCTAAATACGTCGATTCAACCTGGTAGCTGCGAATACCGCTTTCGTCGTAGCTAATGTTGTTCAGGCTTTTGCCACTAAACGCGGGCAGCTCCAAATTTGGAGCTACTTGTATCGTTGATGTTTGCTCTTTGTCGTACAGGTAATAGGTCGACCAAGAGGCAATAAAAATGAGTATTAAATAGATAATACGAGTAAAACTCATATGCTTAAACCTTTATGCACGTCGAGTTCATTTCTTGCTTGTAAAATCAGGTCGCAGACTTCGCGTACTGCGCCATGACCACCGTTAATGGTTGTCACGTAGTTTGCACGCTTCGCAAGTAGCGGGTGACCATCTGCCACACAGACCTTCAAGCCAACTTTTTCCATTACAGGCCAGTCAATCAGATCGTCTCCGATGTAACCTGTATTTTCAGGGTTTACAGAAAGCTTATCGCAAATATCTTGGTATGCCTTAACTTTATCGTCTTGACCTTGATAAATAAGCTTAATGCCTAGAGCGGTCATACGATTCTCAACAATTTGAGATTTTCGACCCGTGATGATCGCGATTTCAATGCCAGCGTTCATCAGTGATTTTATGCCGTAACCGTCACGAGTGTGGAAGGTTTTCAGCTCTTCACCGTTGTTACCCATGTAGATACGACCGTCAGAGAAGACACCATCGACATCGCAAATTAGCAGTTTGATCTCTTTTGCGATTGCAAATACATCTGAGTTAACAGTGCCGTATAGAGTTTCGACTGTCTGTGTCATTACATTACTCCTGCTTTCAGTAAGTCATGCATGTTTAACGCTCCGACTAATTTACCTTCTTGGCACAACATCAGGCCATTGATGCTCTTCGCTTGCATCAAGTTTAAGCCCTCAACCGCGAGCATGTTTGGCTCGGCTACCGTCGGGTTTAGCGTCATCACATCGCCGATCTGTGTGTTATGGATATCAACGCGTTTATCTAAGATACGACGTAAATCACCATCGGTAAAAATACCGGCCATGTGGCCATCTTCACCAACGATGGCTGTCATGCCTAAGCCTTTCTGCGAAATCTCTAATAGAGCGTCTCGAACTAGCGCATCCGGTGCCACAACAGGGAGTGCGTCACCTGTGTGCATGATGTCGTCCAGTTTCAACAGCAGTTGACGACCTAAAGCGCCACCAGGGTGAGACAATGCAAAGTCTTGAGCGGTAAAGCCTCGAGCCTGCAAAAGTGCAACGGCTAATGCATCACCCATGACCAAAGTCGCCGTGGTACTGGTTGTTGGTGCTAAGCCCAGTGGACAAGCTTCTTCCGGTACTGAAATTTGTAAATGGATATCAGACAAAGTTGCCATGTTCGATGCTGGCTTACCCGTCATGCTGATGATCTTGATGTTCAAACGCTTTAATACCGGGAACAGGCTGAGGATTTCTCCCGATTCGCCTGAGTTGGATATTGCAATCACAATATCGCCAGGTTCGATCATGCCTAAGTCGCCATGCGCTGCTTCACCTGGGTGAACAAAGAAAGCCGATGTACCGGTACTTGCCAATGTGGCTGCGATTTTGTTGCCAATGTGGCCTGATTTACCCATGCCCATCACAACGACTTTGCCTTTGTTGTTCAGGATAAGGTCGCAAGCTTTACAAAAATCATCATTAAAATATTGGTCTAATTGAGTGAGACCTGCAACTTCGGTTTCCAAAACTTGTTTTGCAACGCTGCGGTAATCAAATGGCTGAGACATCAAATACTCCAAGTACGGGAAGTTAAATCAACAATTAAGCCGACATGTTCATTAGTAGGTAAGCTTGGTAGGCCACGAACGTCACAATTAACACGCCGCCTTCAATGCGATTCACACTACGAGATTTTCCTAGTGCCATCACAACAAGCAGTAGCGATACGCCTAGCATTACCCAGAAGTCACGACCCATAGCGAATTCGCTCAAGATCGAAGGGTTCAGGATGCCCGGGATACCCATAACAGCAAGGATGTTGAATACGTTTGAACCAATGATATTACCCACTGCCATATCATCTTCACCCTTCATAACGCCGGCAAGTGATGCTGCAAGTTCAGGCAAGCTAGTACCAACGGCAATGATGGTTAGGCCAATGACAAGGTCGCTCATGCCGAAGTATTTCGCGATGATTACGGCATTATCAACCAGCATATCAGCAGCCAAAGGCAGGATGATCAGACCAATCACGACCCACATTGCTGCTTTAGGGTTGCTTACACCCTCAGGGATTTCAGATTCTTGCTCGTCAAGGAAGGCATCACCGTTCTTCTTCTCACTGCGGCTGATTTGTAGCATGGCAAATAAGAAAGCGGCGAAAAGAACAAACAACAACACGCCTTCATAGAAACCTAAATGGTTATCCCAAAGCAGTGCGCCAGCTAATAAAGTGACACCAATCATTAATGGTAGTTCACGGCGAATCACGCCAGAGCTAATCGATAGTGGCTTGATTAGGGCAGTAATACCTAAAATCAGCGCAATGTTAGCGATGTTTGAGCCTAATACGTTACCGACAGCGGTATCTGTTTTGCCATCAAGAGCTGCTGTCGCAGAAACCATCATTTCAGGAGCCGAAGACCCCATTGCTAAGATCGTCATACCGATAACTAGTGGTGAAATACCGAAGTTTCGAGCAAGAGCAGCGGCGCCGTAAACCAGCTTGTCTGCACTCCACACCAAAAAACCTAGACCGATAATAAGAAACGCAATCGCTTCAAGCATGATGATTCCTAAAAAATTAATAAAAAACGGAGAATTAACCGCTAATTTTGACCTGTTGCTAGATAAAAGGGAAGTCACTCGGCAAATTAATTACCAGTTAGCAGGCAAGAAAGAGAGCTCAATAGATAATTTTCTAATGCTTTCAAATCCCTGCATAGATTCCTGTTTAATATGAATTAATTGAACAGTGCTTTTAATTCTAAAGTAGACTCATTATTATTGCAGCCATAATTGGCGTTTTTTAAAGCAAGGAAACAACAAAAATATGTTGAACACTGAGCTTGTGAAAGTTAAGAACCTCAGCTTCTCACGCGGTGAGCGCGTTATCTTTGATGACATTAGTTTAGAGGTACCTCAAGGCAAGATAACCGCAATCATGGGGCCGTCTGGGATCGGCAAAACGACTTTACTGCGTTTGATTGGTGGGCAACTGCCGCCAGATGAAGGCGAAGTTTGGTTTGATGGCGACAATATCCCTGCATTATCACGTCGAAAGCTATATCAAGCACGTAAGAAAATGAGCATGCTATTCCAATCGGGTGCGCTTTTTACGGATCTCAATGTCTTTGATAATGTGGCGTTTCCGCTGCGAGAGCACACTGAACTTAACGAAAAATTCATTCGTACCATCGTGTTACTTAAGCTTGAAGCGGTAGGATTACGTGGGGCAGCGCAGTTAATGCCGAGTGAGTTGTCTGGCGGAATGGCTAGGCGTGCCGCATTGGCGCGTGCTATTGCACTGGATCCAGAACTCATCATGTACGATGAGCCGTTTGTGGGCCAAGACCCAATTACAATGGGTGTCTTGGTTGAGCTCATTCGCAACCTCAATCAAGCCTTGGGCTTAACGTCTATCGTTGTTTCTCACGATGTTCCTGAGGTGATGAGTATCGCTGATTGGGTTTACCTCATGGCTGATAGCAAAATCATTGCGGCAGGGTCACCGGAAGAGTTGTACAACAATGACGATCCGAGAGTGCAGCAATTTTTGCAAGGCGAAGCAGATGGCCCTGTGCCATTTAGGTTCCCAGCGCAAAGTCTTGAAAAGGATTTGTTTTAATATGGTTGGTAAAACTATTGCAGGTGTCGGTAAGCGAACACTTGCGATCTGTGAGTCATTTGGTCGAGCAAGCCTGATGTTATTTGGGGCTTTGTTTGGCATCCCGCGACTAAAAAACTTCCCTTTATTAGTAAAACAACTTTATAGCGTTGGCGTTCAGTCATTGGCTATTATTTTAGTTTCGGGCTTGTTCATTGGCATGGTATTGAGCCTACAAGGTTACGTCGTGTTAATTGACTACGGTGCGGAGGGCAACCTTGGTCAGATGGTCGCGCTTTCATTGTTACGTGAGCTTGGCCCAGTAGTCACAGCGCTGCTGTTTGCAGGTCGCGCGGGTTCTGCACTGACGGCTGAAATCGGCTTGATGAAAGCAACGGAGCAGATTTCCAGTTTAGAAATGATGGCGGTAGACCCTCTAAAACGCATTATCGCACCACGTTTGTGGGCTGGGCTTATCTCTATGCCGCTGCTGGCGATGATCTTCATGGCGGTCGGTATTTGGGGCGGACAGTTAGTCGGTGTTGATTGGAAAGGCATTGACCACGGTAGTTTTTGGTCTGCAATGCAGTCTTCTGTTGAGCTAGGTCGAGACATTGGTAACAGCATGATCAAATGCATGGTCTTTGCTATCACCGTTACTTGGATCGCTCTTTTCAATGGTTATGATGCGGTACCGACTTCTGAAGGTATCAGTCAGGCAACCACACGCACTGTAGTGCACTCTTCTCTAGCGGTACTAGGGCTAGATTTTGTTCTTACCGCATTGATGTTTGGGAATTAATCATGCAACAAACTCGAAAATTAGAATTATGGGTCGGCACCTTTGTTATTGCCGGAATTTGCGCAATCTTAATCATGATCTTTCAAGTCGCTGACGTAAAAGGCATAGGTTCGAACCATACTTACAATCTAAAAGCGACCTTTGACAACATTGGCAGCCTAAAAGTTCGTTCTCCAGTGAAAGTGGGTGGCGTCGTTGTTGGACGAGTTAAAAGCATTGAGCTTGATACCGAGAGCTACCTGCCTGTGGTTGAACTGTCTATTGACGGGAAATACTCACAATTTCCAGATACCTCTAGCGCTCAAATTTTAACGTCTGGCTTAATCGGTGAGCAGTACATTAGTCTGGTTCCAGGCTTCATTTTTGATGATGAAGAGATGCTGGTCGATGGTGATGCAATTGAAGACACCAAGTCAGCATTAGTACTAGAAGATTTGATTGGCCAAGTGCTGTATAGCGTTGGTGGTTCTAATGACAGCGAAGCTAAGGAATAAGATGATGTTGAAAACTATTAGTCATTTAAAAGCTATTGGTTACTTGAAATCAATGTTTATGGCGGCAATGGCGTTGCTTATTTCTACCCAAGCCTTTGCTGCAGAATCGATTGATCGTACTCAGCCTTACCAGATGATGACTCAAGTTGCCGAAGTGGCATTTGAGCGTTTGAAGAGTGAACAAGACAACATCCATCAAGACCCTGAGCTATTGAAGGTCATTGTGGAAGAAGAGTTGATGCCTTATGTAAATGCACAGTATGCAGCTCTTAAGCTACTTGGACCAAACTTAAAAGGCGCGGATAGAAAAGACGTGGGCGTGTTTATCGATTCATTCCGTAAATACCTGGTTTCTTCTTATGCCCAAGTGCTGACTCAATACACAGATCAGACGATTGAATTTGGTCCAGAACCAAAAATCAAAGCGGATAGCCGCATTACGAGCATCAAGGTTGATATCATCGATACGCCGCGACCAAACATTAAGCTTGAATTTAAGCTTCGCAAAGACAAGAAATCTGGCGAGTGGAAAGCATTTGATATGGTTGCCGAAGGTATTAGCCTGTTGTCGAGTAAGCAATCGGAGTGGAATACTAAGATTCGTCAAGAAGGCATCTTACAAGTTGCTGACGAACTAGAGAAATTAGCCGCACAACCGATTCGTTTTGAGAGTAACAAATAATGAGCCATTCTCAATGGCAAGCACTAAGCTCTAAAGAATATCAGCTGCTTGGTGATCTAGACCGAGACAGTGTTCCTGCAATCTGGCGTATATTGGAAAAGTGGCAAACGACGGAATCGAGCGTTGAAATTGACCTTAGCCATATAAATCGCGTCGATTCAGCAGGAATGGTGATGCTAATTCACTTATTAGAGCATGCAAAAAATCAAAACTGTCATATAATGCTCAGTTTCGTGCCAGAACAATTACGAACGTTGTTCCAATTGAGCAATATCCAGCCAATGATGGCAGAACACATAAAAAATTAGGCAGGAGCTATTTGTGGACAGCACAAAAGTACAAGAATTATTAGCAGAAGCACTGAACCTTCAGGAAATTTTCGTGAAAGGGGAAGGCAGTCATTACGAAGTTGTTGCGGTTGATCCATGTTTTGACGGCATGAATCGAGTTAAGAAGCAGCAACTAATCTACGGCCCACTAATGGAATACATTCAACGCAATGACATCCATGCTCTTTCTATTAAGGCTTTCACGCCGGAAGAGTGGGAACGTGATAAGAAACTGATGTCACTTTAAGGTTTATGATGGAAAAGTTTCGAGTTATTGGATCGGATAAGCCGCTAAGCGGTGAAGTGACGATCTCAGGCGCAAAAAATGCAGCGCTACCTATCTTATTTGCTTCAATTCTTGCTGAAGACCCAGTGGAAGTAAGTAACGTTCCTCACCTACGTGACATCGATACTACGATGGAACTGCTTAAGCGTTTAGGCGCAAAAGTATCGCGTAATGGTAGTGTTCATGTTGATGGCAGCGAAATTAATGAATTTTGTGCGCCTTACGATTTAGTGAAAACAATGCGTGCTTCTATCTGGGCTTTAGGTCCTCTAGTCGCTCGTTTTGGTGAAGGCCAAGTGTCACTTCCAGGCGGTTGTGCCATTGGTGCTCGACCTGTTGATCTGCATATTCACGGCCTAGAGCAACTAGGTGCGACCATTAAGTTGGAAGATGGTTATGTGAAAGCAAGTGTTGATGGCCGTCTGAAAGGCGCGCACATCGTGATGGATAAAGTAAGTGTGGGTGCCACCATTACTATCATGTGTGCAGCAACGCTAGCGGAAGGAACAACAGTACTCGATAACTCAGCGCGTGAGCCTGAGATTGTTGATACGGCTGACTTCCTAAACAAACTGGGTGCTAAAATTTCTGGCGCAGGTACAGATACGATTACTATCGAAGGCGTTGAACGTCTTGGTGGTGGCCAACACTCTGTGGTTGCTGACCGTATTGAAACAGGTACGTTCCTGGTTGCTGCTGCTGTTTCTGGCGGTAAAGTGGTTTGTCGCAACACCAACGCTCATCTTCTTGAAGCTGCCTTAGCGAAGCTTGAAGAAGCGGGTGCGAAGGTTGAAACGGGCGAAGACTGGATCAGCCTTGATATGACGGGTCGTGAACTGAAAGCGGTGAAAATCGTAACGGCACCTCACCCTGGTTTCCCAACCGACATGCAAGCACAGTTTACTCTGCTTAACATGATGGCGAAGGGCAGTGGTGTTATCACTGAGACTATCTTTGAAAATCGCTTTATGCACATTCCTGAGTTACAGCGAATGGGTGCAAAAGCGGAAATCGAAGGCAACACAGCTATCTGTGGTGAAACGGAAAAACTGAGCGGCGCTCAAGTAATGGCAACGGACCTTCGTGCGTCTGCGAGCCTTGTGATTGCTGGCTGTATCGCTCAAGGCGAAACCATCGTTGACCGTATTTATCACATCGATCGTGGCTACGATAAGATTGAAGATAAATTGTCAGCCTTAGGCGCAAACATTACACGATTTCGTGAGTCGAGCTAACTTAGGTTAGTGGATTCATGAATCAGTAAGATGAAAACATAAAAGTCGGAACCTTGGTTTCGGCTTTTTTATAGTTGTATTTACCGCAAGTAAATCTATTGCTCATTTTTGCGCGAATAGATGAATCAACTTGGCGGTCGGTGAGGAACAAAATGATAGCAATATTACGTATTTTCGCAGTGGCGATATTTGCGATTCTTATGTTTGTATTTGGTTGTGGTTACTGCCTATTAAGTCCACGCAACCCGAAACACGTATTTACCTTTGGCCGTTATTTCGGTCGCATGTCGAAGATCTTCGGCATGAAGTTAGAGCTTCGCATCCCAGAAGATGCCTACTCTCGCGGCCAACATGTTTATGTAGCGAACCACCAAAACAGCTGGGATCTATTCACGATTTCATCTGCGGTAACGCCAAAAGTGGTGACGGTTGGTAAGAAAAGCCTAGTGTGGATGCCTCTATTTGGTCAGCTTTACTGGTTGACGGGTAACATCCTAATTGACCGTGCTAACCGCAGCAAAGCGGTAGGTACGATTGATCAGGTCGTGACGAGTCTGAAAGAGAGCGATGTTTCAGTTTGGATGTTCCCTGAGGGCACTCGTTCTCGTGGCCGTGGTCTGCTGCCATTCAAAACAGGTGCATTCCATGCTGCGATTGGTGCTGGTTTGCCTATCATCCCTATCGTGTGTAGCTCAACAGGTGGCGTGAAGCTAAACCGTTGGAACAATGGTCACGTGATTGTTGAAATGCTGCCACCAATCAGCACTGAAGGCTACGACAAGTCTAATGTTCGTGAACTGGCTAACCTAGCTCGTGAGCAGATGGCTGCTAAGCTTGAAGAGTTAGACAAAGAAGTGGTTGAGCTTAATAAAAAGTAATTATCTAAGCGAAACGATGAACAATAAAAAAGGTTGCCAACGGGGCAACCTTTTTTTGTATCTAATAAACACTCAGCATTACGCTAAGTCGTTTATTAGAAGGTGTTTAATCTAGAGATTAAAACCTATTTGCGAACCGCAATAGCTTCGATCTCGATACCTACATCTTTTGGCAGACGTGCTACTTCAACACATGAACGTGCAGGGTAGTTTGCAACGCCGTGCTCATCGAAGAATTTGCCGTAAACCTCGTTTACTGTACCGAAGTCGTTTAGGTCTTTAACGAATACCGTTAGTTTTACGATGTCTTTTACAGTCAGGCCTGAAGCTTCAACAACCGCTTGAACGTTGTCTAGAGATTGGCGAGCTTGCTCTGCGATATCAGCAGATACTTCACCAGTTGCTGGGTTTACTGGGATTTGACCAGAAGTCAGTACCATGTTGCCAAGGTCAACGCCTTGTACGTATGGGCCGATTGCAGCTGGAGCAGATTCTGTGTGAAGTACTTTAGTCATTGGTTTATTCCATCAGTTATTAGATAAAAATCAATTTTCAGTGTGCCTTCAAACTTTGGATAGGTAAAGCGCAAAATACCCCGCACAGGCGAGGTATTTGATAGTTTTTACATTCGGTCTTCTTTGCCGTATGACGTTATCTTTCTGTTACGATCTCGCGAGAGAAGACTTTTTCGCAATACTTACACTTCAATCGAATATCTTCTTTCTTTTCAAAGATCTTAAAGCTGCTTTCAACCGGTTCATTGTGAGTAATACAGTTGGTGTTTGGGCACTCGAACACATCGTTGATTTGCTCAGGAAGTTCTAGTGGCAGCTTCTTAACCACTTCGTAATCTTCGATTTGATTCACGGTTGCGTGAGGCGCGTAAAGAGCCAGCTTGCTCGCCTGTTCTTCTGTGATAAACACATTCTCAATCTTGAGCAGGTCTTTTCCGCCTAGTGCAGAAGACGGCAGATTCAGGCCAATCGTCACGCGCTGATGAGAATTGTGCATGTCGAACAGTTTTAGCACCTTGATCCCGATATTGGCTGGGATATGGTCGATAACAGTACCGTTTCTGATTGCTTCAACTTTTAATTGAGTCTCTTTTGACATGATATCTCTCCTCTACAGCGTTTCGTTAAGAACAAGGGCTAGCAGTGCTTCACGGGCGTAAACACCATTCTCTGCTTGCTGGAAGTAGTAAGCGTAAGGTGTTTTATCAACATCGACAGTAATTTCATCAACGCGAGGAAGAGGGTGCAGAACCTTCAAGTTATCGCGTGCATTTTCCAGCATAGAAGCGGTCAGGATGTATGCGGATTTGATGTGCGCGTATTCTGACTCATCGAAGCGCTCCTTTTGAACTCGAGTCATGTACAAGACATCAAGCTCAGGAATCACATCTTCCATGTCCGTCAATAGTTGGTACTTGATGCCCGCTTCATCAAGCTCTTCGCAAATGTAGTCTGGCATCGCCAGTGCTTCTGGAGCCACGAAGTAGAAACAGATGTTGTCGAACTTCGCTAGTGCTTGAGTCAACGAGTGAACCGTACGGCCGTACTTAAGGTCACCAACGAATGCAACGTTTAGGTTGTCGAGGCGGTCTTGTGTCTCAGCGATAGAGAATAGGTCTAATAACGTTTGTGTTGGGTGTTGGTTTGCGCCGTCACCTGCGTTAATAACAGGTACACCGTTTGAGAACTCAGAAGCCAGACGCGCTGCGCCTTCTTGAGGGTGACGCATCACGTAAGCGTCAACATATGAAGATATAACCTGTACCGAGTCCGCTAGCGTTTCACCTTTCTTTGCCAAAGAAGTGTTACCACCACTGTCGAAACCAATCACATCACCACCGATGCGTTGAATCGCAGTTTCAAAAGAGAGACGAGTTCGCGTAGAAGGTTCAAAGAAGCAGCTGGCAATAACTTTGTTCTTGATGAGTTCTGGATTTGGTTCAGCCTTTAGCTGACCTGCCGTTTGAACAATTAATTCTAGCTCTTCACGAGAAAGCTCTGGAATTGAGATGATGTGCTTTTGATAGAGCGAATTCGCCATGATCTTCTTCCCCACAATAATGTATTGGCCATAAAAAAGCCCCCCATAATGGGAGGCTTTAAAAAAGTGCTGAAAAGCAGAATAGACGGCCTGGTAAGCATCTTAGCTTACGAGCAATATTTGGTGTTTTCACAATATTACTATGTGTTATCACAATATTACTATGTGTTATCACAATATTGGTTGGCGTCATTTTCACTACTCTCAGACAAATTGCCGAGAATTATACGCTTTCAATTTGTGAGCGCAAGCGATTACATCAAGCTTTTGTTTACTTTCAGTATTCGCTATTGACCCAGTGTCGCAACCATTACCGCTTTGATGGTATGCATGCGATTCTCAGCTTCATCAAACACAATTGAGTAATCCGATTCAAAGACTTCATCAGTAACTTCTAAACCGTTCATTCCATACTTATCTGCGACTTGCTGGCCGATCACGGTTTCATTGTTGTGGAAAGCAGGTAAGCAGTGCATGAATTTCACTTGAGGGTTACCAGTGAGCTTAATAACATCCATGTTCACTTGATAAGGCGTCATAACCGCAACACGCTCGTCCCAAGCTTCTGGCGCCTCGCCCATTGAAACCCAAACATCGGTATAAAGGAAATCACAGCCTTTAACACCTTCAGCAACGTCTTCCGTTAGAGTGATTTTGGCACCCGTACTTTGCGCGATAGCTTGGCACTCTTCAACAAGCTGCTCTTCTGGCCAGAATGCTTTAGGCGCGACAAGGCGAATATCCATGCCCATCTTCGCAGCTCCGACTAACAGAGAGTTACCCATGTTATTGCGTGCATCGCCTAGATAAGCAAAGCTGATTTGGTACAGATGTTTTCCGCGGCCATGCTCAAGCATGGTGAGGAAATCAGCCAAGATCTGAGTAGGGTGGAACTCATCGGTTAAGCCATTCCAAACTGGCACGCCCGCATAAGCGCCTAAGTCTTCAACGATACTCTGGCCAAAACCACGATATTCGATGCCATCGTACATACGCCCCAATACACGCGCCGTATCTTTCATTGATTCTTTTTGACCAATCTGAGAACCAGAAGGACCAAGGTAAGAGACCTGAGCACCTTGATCAAAGGCGGCCACTTCAAACGCACATCGTGTTCGAGTTGATGCTTTCTCGAAGATCAAAGCAATGTTTTTGCCGTTGAGTTTCTTCTGTTCCGTACCTGCATACTTAGCTTTTTTTAGGTCAGCAGACAGGTCGAGTAAAAACTGAATCTCTTTAGGAGTAAAGTCGAGAAGTTTTAGAAAGTTACGATTGCGAAGATTAAAGGCCATCTCTCGCTCCTTGCGTATATAGAATCAATGAAGAACTTAGTTAAACATAAAAATGCTATATTTGTGAATATTTATTTTATCAATTTGATAAAAAAGGCCAGTAAATGAATACTGGCCTAGATAAGACTATTGAGTCTGTTTAACTGAGCTCTTTGACTTAGATACCATCTCTTTCGATAGGGCAGCTCATACAGCGTGCACCGCCACGACCACGGCCTAGCTCGTTGCCAGGAATCGTTAGAACTTCGATACCCGCTTTGTCGTATTTCTCATTAGTGTAAACATTACGCTCATAACCAATCACGGTACCTGGTTTCACCGTCAGTACGTTGTTAGCGTCATTCCACTGTTCACGCTCAGCTTCGTAGTTGTCACCGCCGGTTGTGATGATCTTCAGTTGATCGAGGTCCAGTGCGCCTTCAATCGCTGAGAGGTAGTTTTCAGCTTTCTCGACACGCATTTCGCCATTTTCTTTTGGTGTTAAGCGCCAAGTGTCTAGGTCTTTACGCACGATCTCTGGATAGACAGAGAACGTGTCGATATCCATGTGCGTCATCACCGTATCAAGGTGCATACAAGAGCGGTGTTTTGGTAGATCGATCGCAATCACTTCGCTCGCTTGGCCTGATCTAAATAGGCTAGCCGCTAGGTTTTCGACACCTTGTGGTTTCGTACGCTCTGAAATACCAACTAGTACTGCACCTTTACCGATAACCAGTACGTCACCGCCTTCAATGTTAGCGTTGTCGTAGTGAAGGTCTTCATCACCAAAGTACTTAATGAAATCTTGACCGGCGAACACTGGGTGCCAGCGGTAGATAGCACGTAGGTGATTCGTTTCACGTTGACGTGCAGGTTTCATCATCGGGTTAAGCGATACACCGCCGTAAACCCAGCAAGAAGTATCTCGCGTAAATAGGTGGTTAGGCAGTGGCTCGATAACGAAATCGAGTGGTCGATGCATTTTAGGCAGCATCGATGATGATTTGATAGGAAGCTCAGAGTAGGCCAAGCCACCGAGTAAGATCGTTGCTAGATGCTCATTATCCATTTGAGCAAGGTAGTTTCTTAAGTCACGGGCGAAAGTCGGCCCATAACGGAAATCTGAGATTTGAGTATTCAGCAACCACTCACGAGCCTGAGATACGGCAAGCGTTTCTACTAGCAGGTCATGCAGCAATAGCACTTCTACGTCTTGGCTGCGCAGCGTTTCTGCAAAGGCATCATGTTCTTCACCAGCGGCTTCAACGGCAAGTACATCATCAAATAGAAGATCATGACAGTTTGAAGGGGTGAGGTGGGTGAGTGCTCTTTCAGGTCTATTTAGGAGAACTCGTCTCAATTGACCGACTTCGGAGCCAACGTACAGCTTACTCATTTTGCATCCTTACTATTAATCCAGCGTCTATTTATGACAAGCTTGTCCGTAATATGCAAGTTTTGTAGATTGAGTTAATACAAGGTATTTGGCTAATAATTGGTCATAAAACCTGTAATTTTTAAGTTTATACAGATTAAATTCCAACTAACTGGCTATCGAACGGAACAACGTTTTTGAGGATCTATGCTCAATTTGTGGCTTGTTAGAATTGAATTTTGCTTATTAATCGTGATTTTTTATTCACTATTATTCACTATTATGCACTTTTTGATAACAAGCTGAGGATTTATGCACCCCAAAAGCGGTTTTGCGTATGCACCTAACGTGACTAATCACGCAAGTTTTATTCAATAAGCTCTAAAGTAGCCACAAAAACGAAATGCTAAAATACGGCGCAGTTAATAAAATGTTGAAAATTTGTTTCTGTGATTTTGATTTCACTTTTGAATTGATATTGGCGCTGCGATCTCGCGATAAACTTACCTTTCTAGGCCTGATCTGGGTGGCTTTTCTGGACGATCCGTGCCATATTTCGTGGCAATCAAATTTGATCTTTTCATAGTCAACACTCTGGAGCAGACACATGTCTCACGAAGATGAATATCTATCAGTAGCGGAATTAATTGAATTTCAAAAGGAAGAGACTCGCGACATCATTACAGCATTAATTGAAGATGGTAGCGATCCTGAAGCTCTATACGATATCGAGCATCACCTATTTGCTGAAGATTTCGATGTGCTTGAGAAAGCGGTTGTTGAAGCATTCAAAATGGGCTTTGAAGTGCTTGAAGCTGAAGAGACAGAAGATGAAGATGGCAATAAGCTACTTTGTTGTGATGCAACTATGCAATGTACTCTGAATGCAGAAGCGATTGATGAGCAAGTTGAGAAGCTTGTAAACCTTGCAGAGAAGTTTGACATTATCTACGACGGTTGGGGCACTTACTACGAAGGTGAAGATGCTATCTACCCAGACGAAGATGATGAAGGCGAAGAGTAATTCTTTCCCAATTTTAAAAAATGCCAGCCTCGAGCTGGCATTTTTTTACCCTCAGAAAAATAAATGTCTTTATATGCATTCATTCATTATAATGCGGTCAAAATTGATCTAGCTCAAGGAATGATATGCGGTTGCTTCTCGATGGTCTTTGGCAAATTTCGCCACTGACGGATCTCTCTATCCCACAAGATGACATCACTTTTCCGGCTCCGTTAAGCTCAAAGCTACCTGATAGCTTGAGTGAAAATGAAATTGCAGAGCAAGAGTGGCACCTGATGCACGACATCGAAGTAGATGACGCTATGTTGGCGTGTCCATTTGTTGAGTTGGTGATGGCCGGGGTCGATTACTTTGCTGAAGTTCGACTTAATGGTGTGGCTGTGTTTGATTGCGATGGTAGCCAAGCTGAATACCGTAAAGATATCCGTCCTTATATGCAGTCCGGCCGAAACCGTTTCGAGATCCTTTTCCTTGAAGAAGAGGAGAGCCTATTGCTTGAAGAAGACATGGATGAGTCTATCTCTTCACAAGCTATCGCTAAATCTGATTCACGTATCGGGATTTGGCAAGCGCCATTCCTGCAGTTCGTTCGAAACGTCAAGCTAGAGCAAGTTGTCACAGAGCAGATCTGGCACCACGGTGGTAGCTGTGAGTTTAAAGTGGATGTTATCTATCAAACGCTAAAGGCGGGGTTAGTATCGGCATCCATCAAGTTTAATGGTATGACTCTCGTAATGCCGATCGATGTGCGCGCTGAACATACTGGCGTCGTGTTCCAGGTCGAAGCTCCTATCATTTTTGATATTGAGAATCCTAACCCTAAGCATCTATACCCATTAGAAGTGGTACTTGATGGGCAAGAAGAGAGTTCTTTTGTTGCCTTGAACCCAACCTCTTGCGTCAGTAACTTTCTACGTTAACTCCGTATATTTTAGCGCTATCTTCTTTCGCTATAGCGGCGCATTCTGCTTATAACGACTTGGCCATGACAACCTCACAAGCGTCGTGGCCTGTTTCTCCCCAAGCTGACTCAAGATGCTCAAACCCAAGCTTCTCATAGAGTTTGACCGCAGCACCTAAGCATTCCGTCGTTTCTAAATACATGTGTTGATACCCAAGTTGCTTGGCTTGCTTTAAGCTCAAAGCAACAATTCGCTTGGCTAGGCCATGCCCTCGAGTTTGCGGTAAGAAGTACATCTTTTGTAGCTCACACACATCGGGTTTACCTGCTAGAGGGGCAAAGCCACCGCCTCCGACGATCTTTCCGTTGTGTTCGATAACCCAGTACATTGCATTCGCTTGGCTATAGACAGAATACATATCATCGAGTGTTGGGTCAGCCACGCCATAACCCTTATCTTCTGTAAGCCCATGCTCAGCCGAAACTTGGCGAATGACTTCTGCCAATTGTTGGTTATCTGATTCTGTGAGTGGGCGTAATACAAACTCATCGGCTTGACATGCTTTCGTTAACCCTTTTAAGTAACTCTCAAGTCCTTGTTTAAGTAGCTGCTGTTCGTTGCCATTGAGTGTCGAGAGTACTCTTTCAAAGAAGATGCTTTGCTGCTGGTCGAGTTGAGATAACGCATCAACACCTTGAGTGGTCAGGGCGACTAATTGGCTACGCTTGTCTGTTGGGTTCTCTAGGCTCTCAACTAAACCAAGCTTGATCAGACCCGTGACAGTGCGGCTAGCATTGGATTTATCTACGTTGAGTTGCTGTGCCAATTGGTTGATGGTGATTGGCTGCAACTGGATTTCACCAAGAGTATGAGCCTGGACTGGAGTGAGGTCGACATCACCACACTGTTTATCAAGCATGCCAAGTAAACGAACCGTTTGACGAGAATAGTCTCTTAACTGTTGAGAATTCATAACTACCTACCTTTGAATTAAGAAATAAAGTTGCGCACCGCAATTAATTTAATTGCGATGCGCAACTTTGTCAATGGTAAGCTGAATTTTGTTCTTCGATGTAGGTTACTTCAATCGCTCACTGAGCTTTAAATTAAGCGTGTTGATGTAAGCAAAACTGAGCTTGTAGTGTTTGGCTTTCAGCTTTTCGTAACCAGACTTTCTCGTGGAAGTAGTAAGCAACGGTATTTAAAGTTGGCTCTAGCAAGGCCATCACACCGCCGATGAAAGCATCTCCAGTCAACAAGTAGACCACGGTAAAGGCAACACTAAAGTGGATGGTAGCAAAGCTTGCTGTTTTTAATTTGGTCATCCACTGACGAGCTTTAAGCGCTGGAACTTGAGCCCACGCCTTTTCATGAAAATAGAAGGCAACAGTATTCACAGAGGGCTCAATCATAGCGATTAAGCTACCAATTAAGATGTCGCCTGTTAGTACATAAGCGACACTAAATGCGATAGTAAAATGTAATGCAGCAAAGGTTAGTGTCTTTTTCATGATAATTACTCAATCGTTGTGTTGTTTTGATAGGTCTATTATTGAGAATTATTATGATTAAGTATAATGGGAAGTAGAGATTAATTTGATAGATGAAACCTATCAATAAGTGAGGCTAGAGTGAGAAGCATTGGAATATTGGAATCAGAGGTATAAAAAAAGGCTGGTCACCAAGACCAACCTTTCTATTTAGAGTGAGAAGTTTGAAGCCTTCTCGTTCGCTCGGTTTTAAAGCGCAGCGATTGTCGCTTTTTGCTCTTCAAGCTTCACAAGAGTCTCTTGGTAGCTTTCAAGCTTTTCACGCTCTTTCGCGATAACTGCTTCTGGTGCTTTAGCAACGAAACCTTCGTTACCTAGCTTACCTTCGATACGCTTAATCTCGCCGTGAGTCTTAGCAACTTCTTTATCTAGACGAGCAAGCTCAGCATCTTTGTCGATAAGACCTGCCATTGGGATCATTAGCTCAGATTTGCCAACCAGTTTAGTTGCACAAGCTGGAGTCTCTTCGCCGTCCGCAAGAACTTTAATATCGTCTAGCTTAGCTAGAGAAGTCAGAACGATCTTGTTTGCTTCGATACGAGCTGCATCTTTCTCATCCGCTACTTTAATCATTACTTCTAAGCCTTGGCTTGGTGCAATGTCGTATTCCGCACGTAGGTTACGGATAGCGGTGATGAAAGTCTTAACCCATTCGATGTCGTCAACAATCTCAGCATTGAAGTTAGCTTCATTAAACTGAGGCAGTGCTTGAGTCATGATCGTCTCGCCTTCAACACCATCTACTAGCGGCTTAACGCTCTGCCAGATAGATTCCGTGATGTAAGGAAGAACAGGGTGAGCAAGACGCAGAGTCTTCTCAAGAACCGTGATAAGCGTGTAACGAGTCGCTTGTTGTTGAGCTTCAGTACCCTTCCAAAGAACAGGTTTAGTTAGCTCTAAGTACCAGTCACAGAATTGGTTCCAGATGAATTCGTAAAGCGTGTTTGCTGCCATGTCTAGACGGTAGTTGTCTAGATGAGCATTAAACTCTTTCGCTGCAACTTCAAACTGAGATTCAATCCACTTGTCTGCTAGAGAGAATTCCATGTTTGCACGGTCTTCTACAGACAGTGACATGCCACAGTCGTGCTCTTCTGTGTTCATTAGTACGTAACGGCTTGCGTTCCATAGCTTGTTACAGAAGTTACGGTAACCTTCAAGACGCTTCATGTCCCAGTTGATGTCACGGCCAGTTGAAGCCATAGCAGCAAGAGTGAAACGTAGCGCATCAGTACCGTATGGTTCGATACCGTTTTCGAAAGTCTTACGTGTCGCTTTTTCGATCTTAGCAGCCAGTTTAGGTTGCATCATGTTGCCACAACGCTTCTCTACTAGCTCTTCAAGGCCGATGCCGTCAATCATGTCGATTGGGTCAAGTACGTTACCTTTCGACTTAGACATCTTGTCGCCGTTTTCATCACGGATAAGACCCGTCATGTAAACAGTTTTGAAAGGTACTTGAGCTTTGCCATCTTCGTCTTTCACGAAGTGCATGGTCATCATGATCATACGAGCAACCCAGAAGAAGATAATATCAAAACCAGATACTAGTACTTCAGATGGGTGGAATGTTTTCAGTGCTTCAGTATCTTCAGGCCAACCTTGTGTGCCGAACGTCCAAAGTGCAGAAGAGAACCAAGTATCCAGTACGTCGTCGTCTTGCTTAAGCACAACAACAGGCGCTAGGTTGTTCTTTTCACGAACTTCTTCTTCAGTGCGACCGACGTAAACTTTACCATCGTTGTCGTACCATGCTGGGATACGGTGGCCCCACCAAAGTTGACGAGAGATACACCAGTCTTGCACGTCACGCATCCACGCGAAGTACATGTTTTCGTACTGCTTAGGCACGAATTGGATTTGGCCATCTTCAACCGCTTTAACTGCTGGCTCTGCAAGAGGTGCTGTGCGCACGTACCATTGGTCAGTCAGCATTGGTTCGATAACCACGCCACCACGGTCGCCGTAAGGGACAGTCAGGTCGTGATCTTTGATCTCTTCAAGAAGACCAAGCTCATCGAATTCAGCAACGATAGCTTTACGTGCAGCAAAACGCTCCATGCCTTGGTACTTAGCAGGGATGTCCGTTGAGTAAACATCGCTTTCTTCGCCGTTAGTCGTGAAGACTTCAGCAGCATCACGGATATCAGCATTGAACGTTAGGATGTTGATCATCGGTAGGTTGTTGCGCTTACCCACTTCGTAATCGTTAAAGTCATGAGCTGGAGTTATCTTCACACAACCCGTGCCTTTTTCCATGTCTGCGTGCTCATCGCCTACGATAGGGATAAGACGGTTTACAACAGGAAGTAGGATTTCTTTGCCGATAAGATCTTTGTAACGAGGATCTTCTGGGTTAACAGCAACACCAGTATCGCCAAGCATGGTTTCTGGACGAGTCGTCGCAACAACGATGTAGTCTTTACCATCGGCCGTTTTAACACCGTTCGCTAGCGGGTAGCGGAAGTGCCACATGAAACCTTTTTTGTCTTTGTTTTCAACTTCAAGATCTGAGATTGCAGTGTGCAGTTTAGGATCCCAGTTTACTAGACGTTTACCACGGTAGATTAGGTCTTCTTCGTAAAGACGAACAAACACTTCTTGAGTCGCAGCTGATAGGCCGTCATCCATAGTGAATCGCTCACGATCCCAATCTACAGATGCACCAAGACGACGAAGTTGTTGAGTGATCGTGCCACCTGATTCGCCTTTCCATTCCCAGATCTTGTCGATGAAAGCTTCACGGCCGTAGTCGTGTTTTGTTTTGCCTTCTTCAGCAGCAATCTTACGCTCAACAACCATTTGAGTTGCGATACCAGCGTGGTCAGTACCCACTTGCCAAAGCGTGTTTTTGCCTTTCATACGTTGAGCACGGATAAGCGTATCCATGATCGTATCTTGGAACGCGTGACCCATGTGTAGGCTGCCAGTGACGTTCGGTGGCGGGATCATGATGCTGTAAGCTTCTTTTGATGTGTCACCGTGTGGCTTAAAGTAGCCTTTCTCTTCCCAAGTCTTATACAGAGCTTGTTCGATTGATGTTGGGTTGTATGTCTTTTCCATAGTGCTCTTAAACGGATGCTGTGAATGGTTAATCGTGGTCAAACTTCATAAGTGAAGCTTCTTGAATCTAAATCCAAAGATAGCTTTAACTATGAGGTTTGACTATGGATGTTGAATCTCGATAGTTTGTAGCTGATATCCAGCCTGACGGTAAATTTTATACCTTTCTCGAGCGAGTTGCTTAGCTTTTTCTTCGCAAGGGACGAAGTCTATCACCTGAGCAAAGGCGTTCGCAAAGGTTGTATGATTATCGGCCAGATTAATTACTAGCTGACGATTCCAATTATGTTTTACACCTTGATAGCCAATTTCGATGTTGGTTGAATACTTCGGGCCTTCGCCAACCAAGTTGTGCGCAATAAACTCACTGGGATCGACTTGCCAGAAAACTTCAGCAATACGCTCGGCATGCTCTTTGTCATTACAGTTGAGATAAAGTTTAGCGCCTTGTTTTGCAAAGTGCTGAGCAAGAAACAGCACATAGTGAGCAAAACCATCTTCGCTGGCTTGCGGGCTGTCTGAAGGCACAATGTAAAATGTAGCTGTCTGCATACTTAATACTCGAACTGAGAATCGTGGATATCAATGTTACTTGGTTAACAGGGTCTAACAAATAGCGCTTATTAAAAAAGGGCCCGTAGGCCCTTTTTATTATTTTGAAGATTGCTCTTCAGTCTCTTGGCCGCTGCGGTTCAATAAGAATTGGACTAGCATTGAGACAGGACGACCTGTCGAGCCTTTCGCTGCACCTGACTTCCAAGCAGTACCAGCACTGTCGATATGTGCCCAGTGGTATTTCTTAGTGAATTTAGACAGGAAGCAACCAGCAGTAATTGTGCCGCCAGGACGGCCACCGATGTTCGCCATATCAGCGAATGGGCTGTTTAGCTGCTCATGGTACTCGTCTGCCATAGGTAGACGCCATGCACGGTCACTTGCTTGCTCTGAAGCATTAACAAGTTCGTGAGAAAGTGGGTTGTGGTTCGATAGAACGCCACTGATGTGGTGACCTAGAGCGATAACACATGCGCCAGTTAGCGTAGCAACATCGACAACACAGTCCGGTTCAAAACGCTCAACGTAAGTTAGAGCATCACATAGAACCAAGCGACCTTCAGCATCAGTGTTGAGTACTTCAACCGTTTGGCCTGACATTGTCGTTAGGATATCACCTGGACGGTAAGCATTGCTGCCCGGCATGTTTTCACAACCTGCTAGGATACCAACCACGTTAATAGGCAGGTTAAGCTTAGCCAGTGCTTTCATTGTACCGAATACAGATGCCGCACCACACATGTCGTACTTCATCTCATCCATGCCTTCACCCGGCTTAAGCGAGATACCGCCTGAATCGAAAGTTAGACCTTTACCAACTAATACAATCGGCTTCGCATCTGGATCCGGAGCGCCTTTGTATTCCATGATAGACATCATAGATTCATTTTTAGAGCCACGGCCAACTGCTAGGTATGATGTCATACCCAGTTTTTCCATCTCTTCTTCGCCAATGATCTTAGTCTTCACTGTCTCGTAATCGTCGGCTAAACGACGAGCTTGAGAAGCAAGGTAAGCAGGGTTTGCGATGTTTGGTGGCATGTTGCCTAGATCTTTAGACGCTTTTACACCTGAAGCAATAGCAAGGCCGTGAGAGATTGCTTTCTCACCTAGGCTCAATTCGCGACGTGTTGGTACGTTGAATACCAATTTACGTAGTGGGCGACGAGTCTCTGGTTTGTTGCTCTTGAATTGGTCGAATGTGTAAAGACCATCTTTAGTCGCTTCTACTGCTTGGCGAACTTTCCAATAAGTGTCGCGACCTTTAACGTGAAGTTCTGTAAGGAAACATACTGCTTCCATAGAACCTGTTTCGTTTAGTGTGCTGATGGTTTTTTGGATAATTTCTTTGTATTGACGCTCGCCTAGCTCACGTTCTTTACCACAGCCTACCAGTAGAACACGTTCTGAAAGTACACCAGGTACTTGATGCAGTAGTAGCATCTGGCCAGGTTTACCCTCTAGATCACCGCGACGAAGCAGTGAACTAATGTAGCCATCGCTAATCTTATCTAATTGCTCGGCTACTGGAGAAAGGCGGCGCGGTTCGAATACACCGACAACGATACATGCGCTGCGCTGTTTCTCTGGGCTGCCACTTTTTACACTGAACTCCATGCGTACTCCTACATCCTGAAGACAAATCAAACTAAATGTTAGATAATGGGTTCTTACTTGTTGGATCCTATAATGGAACTAACCTTAAAGAAGAACGCTAACACTTAGCTAAAAATTTAAAAAAATAAAAGGTTCAACGGGAAATTATAGTGATTCAATCAAAAAAACAAGTTTTGTATAGGTAATTTGAGCGTGATTATTGTTAGATATTTGATCCGCGAGACAATCAAGAGCCAATTTGCGATCTTTTTTGTTCTCTTTCTCGTGTTTCTCAGCCAAAAATTCATCAGTGTTTTAGCGGACGCCTCTGATGGTGATATCCCTGCGAGTCTTATATTGTCGATTGTTGGCTTAAATATGCCAGCGATGGGCCTATTGATGCTTCCACTCAGTATCTATATTGGTATTTTGCTTACTTTTGGCCGCCTTTACGCTGAAAGTGAAATAGTGGTCATGAACGCCACCGGTATCGGTAATAAATTCCTGATCCAATCTGCGCTTTACCTCGCTTTAATTACGGCATCTGTTGCAGCCTTTAACTCATTTTGGTTATCTCCTTGGTCACAAGACAAAGTTGAACAAATGTATGAAGAAGTAGCTGCAGAGAACAGCGTTGATTTGCTACCAAAAGGTAAGTTTGAAGGTACGCCGGATGGTTCTTCTGTTGTGTTTATTGATGATATCGACGGTAATAAATTAGAAAACGTGTTCGTAGCTCAAATGCGTCCGCGTGATTCTGTACTGCCAAGTGTGATGTTCTCGAAGTCAGGTGATGTAAAAGAGCTCAGTGATGGTCGCCAAGTGATCGTAATGTACGATGGTACTCGTCATGAAGGCATTCCGACTCGCCTTGACTACAGGGTGACGCATTTTGAAGAATACGAAGGCCTGATTGGTCAGCGTGAAGTTGAGAAGAAAGGTCGAGACTGGGAAGCTATTCCTACACTTGAACTCATTGGTAACTCGAACAATAGTGCGAAAGCAGAGTTGCAGTGGCGTATTTCTTTGGTACTTTGTATTCCATTGTTGACCATGCTTGTCGTGCCACTTTCTGCGGTTAACCCTCGACAAGGTCGTTTTGCGAAAATCGGCCCAGCAATACTGATTTATCTCACCTATTTCTTAGCAATTAGTGCAACCAAGTCTTCAATCGAAGAGGGGAGCATTCCTGCGGTAATCGGCATGTGGCCAATCAATGCGTTATTGTTATTTGTCGCGATTGGTGCAAACTTTATGGATAGCGTGCCAGTAAGGCGTTTGAAAGAAAAATTCAAGAATAAGAGGTTGGCTTAAGCCGTGTTTAAGATTCTCGATTTATATATAGGCAGAACCATCATCGCAACGACGTCACTGGTATTGGTGACGTTTGTTGGTCTCTCTGGGATTATCAAGTACGTAGAGCAACTGAGAAAGGTTGGTCGTGGTACTTATGATCTATTACAAGCGCTGTACTTTGTTTTACTGAGTATCCCTCGTGATATCGAAATGTTCTTTCCAATGGCTGCATTGCTTGGCGCGTTGATTGGACTTGGTATGCTTGCTGCAAGTTCTGAGCTTGTCGTTATGCAGGCAGCTGGTTTCTCTAAGTTGGATATCGGCCTCTCGGTACTTAAAACCGCTATCCCACTGATGATCGTGGTGACATTGCTTGGTCAATGGGGAGCGCCGCAAGCGCAGAAAATGGCTCGTGATTTAAGAACCATCTCGATTGCTGGTGGTAATATTATTTCGACGCAAAGTGGTGTCTGGGCTCGTGATGCCAATGACTTCATCTTCATTGTCAAAATCGATGATCAGAAGTTATATGGAATGAACATGTGGCGCTTTGATGAAAACAAGGCACTGAAAACAGCTATTTATTCTGACGAAGTTGATTACGTTGGAGACAACGTGTGGACGATGAAGGATGTAGAGATCACGTCTTTTGAAAACGAACTTCAAATTACCAAAGAAAGCCTACCAACTTACTCTTGGGAAACATCATTAGCCCCAGACAAGTTGGCGATAGTAACGGTTAAACCAGAAGAGCTGTCGTTAAGTGGGTTGTATGATTATGTTTCTTATCTGAAGGCGTCAGAGCAAGACGCATCACGCTATGAGTTGGCGCTGTGGAGAAAGATAACCCAGCCAATTTCGATCGCGGTTATGATGTTGATGGCACTGTCGTTTATCTTTGGTCCTTTGCGTAGTGTGACCATGGGTGCGAGGATTCTGTCAGGTGTTATTGCCGGCTTTACCTTCTATATATCCAGTGAGTTCTTTGGTCCAGTGAGTTTGGTTTATCAAATACCGCCCGCCTTTGGCGCAATAGCCCCGAGCGTGGTGTTCCTTGGAATTGCCATCATGCTCTTGAGGCGGAAACTGTAAATATAAAAAAGGAAGGCATAACGCCTTCCTTTTTTGATCTTGATTGGAGCTAACTTAAATCACATTATCGTGCTTGTGGTAACACAACGACTTCGGTCTTTGCCCAGATATCGTGAAAGCCGCGTTTTTCAGGATCGAATGGAACACATAGGTTCGCCAATCCAAAACCTGAAGTACCTAAACGAATCAGCGCCTGAGTTACTGTGATAGCTGAGCCATCTTTGTTTTGAACGCGCAGCTTCCAAGCTCTCATGCCGAGAGTCTGACCAGCTCTAGTCCAGAAGAAGACGAAGAAATATACCCAAACGGCCACTAAGTAAAAGGTGTATGCAGGGCTCCAAATCGGATGGTTGGTTAAGAAGTCACTAACATCGGCATACCCGCTGTGGTTAAAAATGCCGAGAGCCATGAGCGCATGCAGCAGAGCGACAATGACGCCAGCCGCTAACATTTCAATAGCGATTACGATCAGAGCGTCGTAGAACAAGGCACCAAATCGGCGCATGACTCCTGCTGGTGGCAGAGTGTTTGTTGATGTCATGTGTTATTACTTCTTTAAAAATTGAGGCGTCAGAATATAGTTTAAGGCTTAGCCTGAAAAGAGACATGACGCACAGCTTATGACTTAGTGGCGAAATTATCGGCAAACACACATGAATTCAAGTTTTTATACTTGCCACATCAGTTCGCATACGTATAATGCCAAACATCGAAAGGGCAATGCCCCAAGATAATGCCGGTATGGTGAAATTGGTATACACGACGGATTCAAAATCCGTTGCCTTCGGGCGTGGCGGTTCAAGTCCGCCTACCGGTACCATATTTAGATAAAGCCCTGATCAGAAATGGTCGGGGCTTTGTTGTATCTGGGATATAGGAAGAGTCGCGGTGGCGGCAGGGCAGGAAAGCTTCTTAATCAGACAGATCTTGATGTTTCATTCCTAAATCCCATAATTTCCCTTCGCTATTCGATCTGATAATGAATTAATCATCTTAAATCATTATGTTACCTGTCATTCTCTATTCTATTGTCTATGTTTAAAGGACTAACAGAGGAGAGAAATATGCTGACAGTAACCCCTTACTTATTTTTTGATGGTCGTTGTAGTGAAGCGTTGGATTTTTATCACAAGTGCTTTGGTGGTGTGGTTTTATCTAAGCAACTTTTTAGTGATGCACCACAGGTAATAGAGGGAGCTCAACCTGATTGGGTTATGCATGCTGAGTTCGAAGCGTTTGGTATGAAGCTGATGATGTCTGATGGTGTTAAGGCAAAAGAACTCGAAGGCAACAATCTCGCTCTTTCTCTTGTAACTGAAGATACCGCGACTCAAGAACAAATTTTTGAAAAGCTTAAGAAAGGAGGGCGGATAATGACTCCACTCGCAGATACGTTTTGGGGGGCTCGATTTGGCAAAGTAGAAGATAAATTCGGTATACGCTGGATGGTGCACTGCGACTCTTTAAGTTGAACCTGTGAAATTGGATAGTGAAATTGCTGCTTGGTTTTATTAGAATTATAAATAGAGAATAATCATCAATATTATATATAAAAATGGGCAGCATAAAGATTACCGTAGATCGCATTCAGCCCGGTCTGCATATACGACTCCCCGTAAAATGGAATGAACACCCATTTTTATTCAACAGCTTTAAAATCAAAGATGACGCTCAAGTAAAAGTAATTCGACATCTTGGGATTAAGCACGTCTATATAAACCTGAGTCAAAGTGATACCTCACCTTTACCTGTTAATCACGTAGGTGAACAAGAAGTCGATATTGATTCACAGGTAAGCCTTGAAGCGGAAAGAATGTGGAAAGATAAGCATGAGCGTATCGAAACCCTTAGCTCTTACCGCCGCAGGGTGAGTCATTGTGAGAGAGAGTTTGAACGTTCGCTTGCTCGAATGCGATCTGTGATGACCAAGATCCGTAACAGACCTTTAGATGCGGTAGGGGAGGTTAAGGCTCTTGTTGATGATATCGTTGAAACTCTAGTGAGCGATGATAACGTCACCTTGCACCTTATGAATGCTAAAGCGGATTTCGAAGACATTTACTTTCATACTCTAAATGTTTCGGTTGTTGCACTGATGATAGGTAAGGCCAAAGGCTATAACACACAGCAATTGAAAGACCTCTCATTCGCAGCGTTGTTTCACGATGTAGGCAAGATCAAAATACCAGTCGCGATACTAAGAAAGCAGAGCGCCCTGACAATCCCTGAAGAGAACTACCTGAAGCTTCATACCAAATACGGTGCGGATATCGTTGCGGGGATTGATGACTTTCCGGAAAACGCTAAAAAGGTAATCGCTCAACATCATGAGATGAATGATGGTTCTGGTTACCCCGAGGGCTTAAAAGAACATGAGATTGATGAGTTTGCCAAGATAGTCGCTGTGGCTAATGCATTTGATAACCTTTGTCATGGTAAAGCGCAATCTCAACAAATGATCCCGTATTTGGCACTGTCCCACTTATATAAGAGCTGCAAGCATCTATATAGCCAAGATAACTTGGGGCTGTTGGTTAAGTTCATGGGAGTCTACCCACCAGGAACCGTAGTACAGCTTTCAAATGATTCGATTGGGATTGTGATATCCGTTAACGCTAAACATATGCTTTATCCAAATGTACTTATCTATGATCCTAGCGTGCCAAGAACCCAAGCCCCGATCATTGACCTCTTTATTAAAGAGATCAAAATCGTTAATGCCGTTCATCCAAGCAAATTACCTGAACAAGTTCGAGAGTATCTAAACCCTAGGGCTCGTTTATCTTACTTTTTTGATAGTGGAGAGTAGTTATCCACAGGTCGTTGTGGGTAATTTGTTCGAAACTTGGGGTGAAAGTGGTATAAATAAGCCCTTGGTTGAAATGTCTTCGCTTAACCGCTTTTTTCAATAAAAAACGCATTTATTGCTTGCCAATATGAGCGGCATCTCTATAATGCCGCCTCACTGACACGGCAGACGCCACAAGGCTTCAGCGAAGAATGTTAGTAAGGCAACTAGCTTTAAGCGATGATTCGCTTCTACTTTTAGAAAGTAGGAATTAATTCCAAATAAGTGTTTGACACTGAGAATTAAATCGCTAGAATGGCCGCCTCTTCCGAAGTGATGCAAGTCACAACGAAGAGAAGCTCTTTAACAATTTAAACCTATCAATCTGTGTGGGCACTCGTTGATGAATATCAAAACGTTATTGGTTCTTTTTCGAAAGAGCGTAATAACAGTTACTTCGGTAACAAAATTGATTTCAATGAACTGAGTGACCAATACGAATAATTACTTTCTTTATAGAGAGGGGTTATTTGGCACAGTCAATTCATTACCATTCTGTTGGAATGGTAATAGCTTTAGAATTACATGTTCATATTTACATGAATATTAGTTTTGAAGTCAGTATTCGTTGAGTCACAAAATCTTAAATTGAAGAGTTTGATCATGGCTCAGATTGAACGCTGGCGGCAGGCCTAACACATGCAAGTCGAGCGGAAACGACAYTAACAATCCTTCGGGTGCGTTAATGGGCGTCGAGCGGCGGACGGGTGAGTAATGCCTAGGAAATTGCCTTGATGTGGGGGATAACCATTGGAAACGATGGCTAATACCGCATAATGCCTACGGGCCAAAGAGGGGGACCTTCGGGCCTCTCGCGTCAAGATATGCCTAGGTGGGATTAGCTAGTTGGTGAGGTAATGGCTCACCAAGGCGACGATCCCTAGCTGGTCTGAGAGGATGATCAGCCACACTGGAACTGAGACACGGTCCAGACTCCTACGGGAGGCAGCAGTGGGGAATATTGCACAATGGGCGAAAGCCTGATGCAGCCATGCCGCGTGTATGAAGAAGGCCTTCGGGTTGTAAAGTACTTTCAGTTGTGAGGAAGGGGGTAGYGTTAATAGCGCTATCTCTTGACGTTAGCAACAGAAGAAGCACCGGCTAACTCCGTGCCAGCAGCCGCGGTAATACGGAGGGTGCGAGCGTTAATCGGAATTACTGGGCGTAAAGCGCATGCAGGTGGTTCATTAAGTCAGATGTGAAAGCCCGGGGCTCAACCTCGGAACTGCATTTGAAACTGGTGAACTAGAGTACTGTAGAGGGGGGTAGAATTTCAGGTGTAGCGGTGAAATGCGTAGAGATCTGAAGGAATACCAGTGGCGAAGGCGGCCCCCTGGACAGATACTGACACTCAGATGCGAAAGCGTGGGGAGCAAACAGGATTAGATACCCTGGTAGTCCACGCCGTAAACGATGTCTACTTGGAGGTTGTGGCCTTGAGCCGTGGCTTTCGGAGCTAACGCGTTAAGTAGACCGCCTGGGGAGTACGGTCGCAAGATTAAAACTCAAATGAATTGACGGGGGCCCGCACAAGCGGTGGAGCATGTGGTTTAATTCGATGCAACGCGAAGAACCTTACCTACTCTTGACATCCAGAGAAKCCAGCGGAGACGCAGGWGTGCCTTCGGGARCTCTGAGACAGGTGCTGCATGGCTGTCGTCAGCTCGTGTTGTGAAATGTTGGGTTAAGTCCCGCAACGAGCGCAACCCTTATCCTTGTTTGCCAGCGAGTAATGTCGGGAACTCCAGGGAGACTGCCGGTGATAAACCGGAGGAAGGTGGGGACGACGTCAAGTCATCATGGCCCTTACGAGTAGGGCTACACACGTGCTACAATGGCGCATACAGAGGGCAGCAAGCTAGCGATAGTGAGCGAATCCCAAAAAGTGCGTCGTAGTCCGGATTGGAGTCTGCAACTCGACTCCATGAAGTCGGAATCGCTAGTAATCGTGAATCAGAATGTCACGGTGAATACGTTCCCGGGCCTTGTACACACCGCCCGTCACACCATGGGAGTGGGCTGCAAAAGAAGTGGGTAGTTTAACCTTTCGGGGAGGACGCTCACCACTTTGTGGTTCATGACTGGGGTGAAGTCGTAACAAGGTAGCCCTAGGGGAACCTGGGGCTGGATCACCTCCTTATACGAAGATATCTTTGATGAGTACCCACACAGATTGATYAGGTTTAGAAAAGCAAAGAGATGAAGAACTCCCAAGTTCTTCGAAGTTTGTTTCTACTTTTAAAGTAGAGATGAATTGCAGTGTCCCGTTCGTCTAGAGGCCTAGGACACCGCCCTTTCACGGCGGTAACAGGGGTTCGACTCCCCTACGGGATACCATTGGGTCGTTAGCTCAGTTGGTAGAGCAGTTGACTTTTAATCAATTGGTCGCAGGTTCGAATCCTGCACGACCCACCATTCTTTCTCCACGAAGGAATTAAAACTTTTAGTGGGCGATTAGCTCAGTTGGGAGAGCACCTGCCTTACAAGCAGGGGGTCACTGGTTCGAGCCCGGTATCGCCCACCATTCTCTAAATATTCTTGGAAGTTAAACCTCCAAACCACTTCTTATGTCGCTGGTTGGATTTTTCGACTGTGAGAGTCTTTAGAAAATGTGAATTTAGAACATTAGTTCTTAAAATCTCATGCTCTTTAACAATTTGGAAAGCTGACTGATTGATTTACTTACGAGTAATTCAATCAAATTTAAAAGTTCTCAATGTTTATCTTTCATTAGATAAACACAACAAACACATTCAAGTGTCTTGTATTCGAATCAAACGTTAGTTTGATTCACAATTGAGTCCGGCAAACAGTTATCAGGAATTAACCCTTCTTGATGACAACCAAAAACCTTGGTTAGTTGCCATACGCTAAGACCCTTTCGGGTTGTATGGTTAAGTGACTAAGCGTACACGGTGGATGCCTTGGCAGTCAGAGGCGATGAAAGGCGTAATAACTTGCGATAAGCCCAGATTAGGTAGTAATAGCCTTTTGAGTCTGGGATTCCTGAATGGGGAAACCCACTTACATAAGTAAGTATCCTGTTGTGAATACATAGCAACAGGAGGCAAACCGGGGGAACTGAAACATCTAAGTACCCCGAGGAAGAGAAATCAACCGAGATTCCGAAAGTAGCGGCGAGCGAAATTGGATTAGCCCTTAAGCTTTTAATGAGACAGATGAAGGCTCTGGAAAGTGCCGCAATAAAGGGTGATAGCCCCGTAATCGACATCTCATCATCAGTGAAAACGAGTAGGGCGGGACACGTGATATCCTGTCTGAATATGGGGGGACCATCCTCCAAGGCTAAATACTACTGACTGACCGATAGTGAACCAGTACCGTGAGGGAAAGGCGAAAAGAACCCCTGTGAGGGGAGTGAAATAGAACCTGAAACCGTGTACGTACAAGCAGTAGGAGCACCTTCGTGGTGTGACTGCGTACCTTTTGTATAATGGGTCAGCGACTTAATTTTAGTAGCAAGGTTAACCGTTTAGGGGAGCCGTAGGGAAACCGAGTCTTAACTGGGCGTACAGTTGCTAGGATTAGACCCGAAACCAGGTGATCTAGCCATGGGCAGGTTGAAGGTTGAGTAACATCAACTGGAGGACCGAACCGACTAATGTTGAAAAATTAGCGGATGACTTGTGGCTAGGGGTGAAAGGCCAATCAAACCTGGAGATAGCTGGTTCTCCCCGAAAGCTATTTAGGTAGCGCCTCGGACGAATACTACTGGGGGTAGAGCACTGTTAAGGCTAGGGGGTCATCCCGACTTACCAACCC
>NZ_CADDIS010000011.1:0-82101 GCF_902751245.1 Vibrio sp. Vb339
TTCAATCTGAGCCATGATCAAACTCTTCAATTTAAGATTTTGTGACTCAACGAATACTGACTTCAAAACTAATATTCATGTAAACATGAACATGTAATTCTAAAGCTATTACCATTCCAACAGAATGATAATGAATTGACTGTGCCGAATAACTACAAGTAGTTAAACGTATTGGTCACTCAGTTCATTGAAATCAATTTTGTTACCGAAGTAACTGCTATTACCTAAGTAATAACGTTTTGATATTCATCAACGAGTGCCCACACAGATTGATAGGTTTAAATTGTTAAAGAGCTTTTCCTTTTTGAGCTTCGCTCAAATCGGACGGCCATTTTAGCGATTTAAGTTTTAGTGTCAACCACTATTTTCAAAACTTTTTTCAAGCGCTTAGCTTGGCTAATTTGACCTGCTGATTCGTTTTGGTTTCTTACGAAGCCTTCCCGTTTCAACGAGGTCGCATTATAGAGATTTCGATCACACTGGCAAGCCCTTTTTGAAGTTTTTCTTACTTTTTTGATTGTTCGAGCGTTTTTTGTTCAAAACACGCCATTTTCACTAGTATTCCTCTTAATTAAGGGCTTAAGGTGCCTATATAAAGGAGGATTTATGAGTTCAATACGCAGTTATAAAGGTATATCACCTCAGATCGGGCGAGACGTCTATATAGATACAAGTTCGGTACTGGTTGGTGATATCAAAATCGGTGACGACTCTAGCGTGTGGCCTTTGGTTGCAGCTCGAGGAGATGTAAACCACATTCATATTGGAGATAGAACGAATATCCAAGACGGCAGCGTTTTGCACGTCACCCATAAGAATGCAGAAAACCCTGAGGGTTATCCTCTATTAATAGGTAATGATGTCACTATCGGACATAAAGTAATGCTGCATGGCTGCACAATTGAAGATCGTGTACTTGTTGGCATGGGAGCTATCGTGTTGGATGGCGTGATTATCAAACAAGAAGTCATGATTGGTGCTGGTAGCTTAGTGCCGCCTAATAAGGTACTTGAAAGCGGTTACCTATATGTAGGAAGCCCAGTAAAACAAGCACGCCCATTAAATGATAAAGAGCGTGCCTTTTTACAGAAGTCCGCTGACAACTATGTTCAGAATAAAAACGACTATCTAGACTCTGTACTTCCAGTCTAAAGCGCTTTGATCTGAATCCGATTAGAGGAGTCATACTCCTCTTCTTCTATTAACTCTTCCGCTAGCTCTTCAATATCGAAACGTAACTCAGAAAAGATAACTAAAGCTTGATCGCCCTCTTTTATCTCTTTACCTGCCAATCGTGATAATTCTTCAATAGACATGACACATTCAATCAATGCGCCCGACTGTTGTGCAGGGAAGGTGATTGTTTGATTCTCTTCATTCCAATCTTGGATATCTGGAAATAGAATTGATTGATTCATTTTTTTATAAATACCTCATTACATCTCTAGGTTTTTACGTAATTCTCTTAAAATCTGTTTTGTTCCCGGACGAAGGCCACGCCAAAGCATAAAGCTCTCTGCAGCCTGCCCCACTAACATACCCAAACCATCATAAGCAGCATGAACACCGTTATCTAACGCCCACTGATTAAAGACTGTGGTTCCAGATCCGTAGACCATGTCATAAACGGCGCTGTTTGTATTAAAGATTACATCGGAAACTTCAGGGAGCTGACCGCTTAGACCTGATGAGGTCGAGTTAATAATGACATCAAAGCCATCATTAACATCACTTAGCCCCATACCTTTGATATTTCCATGCGACGAAAACATCTCAGCCAATAGTTCTGCTTTTGAACTGGTTCGGTTAGCGATCACCAACTGTTGTGGCTTTTGGTCGAGAAGAGGTTGAATCACCCCTCGAGCAGCACCACCAGCGCCAAGCAGAAGAACGCGAGCCCCTTCGAGCACAACTTGATGTTGAAGAAGGTCTTGAACTAAACCCTCACCATCGGTGTTATCACCAATTATCTCTCCATCATCGAGCTTCTTAAGTGTGTTTACAGCACCTGCTAGTTCAGCTCTTTCAGTCAGGCGACTAGCGAACTGATAAGCATCTTCTTTAAATGGCGCTGTGACATTACACCCTCTACCACCTTCACTAAAAAAAGCTTGAGCAGCAGTGATGAATTCACCTTGTTCTGGCTGGAGTGCTGTATAGGTAAGTTGTTGACTGGTTTGGCGAGCAAATAATGTGTGAATGAATGGCGATTTGCTCTGCCCAATAGGGTTACCGAAAACGGCATAACGATCTACTTGCTGTGTCATATCCTTACCTAACAGAAATAATAAAAAGGGTCATCTATATAGATGACCCTATCACTATCCCTATAAGGAAGGAAGAACTACCAAACTCGAGGCTTTAGGTAGTCGCTGTAAAGCAAAGCTTCTGGTGAACCCGCTTGTGGTTCGTAGCGATACTCCCAACGAGCCAACGGCGGCATCGACATCAATATAGACTCTGTGCGACCACCGCTTTGTAGACCAAATAGGGTGCCACGGTCATAGACTAAGTTAAATTCAACATAGCGACCACGACGATAAAGTTGGAAATCACGCTCGCGCTCACCATAAGGCGTCTCTTTGCGTCGTTCTACAATTGGTAAGTATGCGGCTGCGAAACCTTCACCGACCGCCTGCATATAAGCAAAGCTCTTTTCAAAGCCCCACTCGTTAAGATCATCAAAGAACAACCCACCCACACCACGTGTTTCATCTCTATGCGGAAGATAGAAGTACTTGTCACACCACTCTTTGTGCTCTTGATAAACATCATCTCCAAATGGCGCACAAAGATCTTTGGCTGTTTGATGCCAAGATTGGCAATCTTCATCGACAGGATAAAATGGCGTTAAGTCAAAACCACCACCAAACCACCAAATTGGGTCTTCCCCTTCTTTTTCTGCTATGAAGAATCGAACGTTCGCGTGTGAGGTAGGGATATATGGGTTTTTAGGGTGGATAACTAATGATACCCCCATCGCCTCAAACTTGCGTCCGGCTAATTCAGGGCGATGAGCGGTGGCTGAGGCTGGCATCGCCTTACCCGCTACGTGAGAGAAGTTAACCCCACCTTGCTCAAATACCACACCGTTGGTCATCACACGAGTTCGACCACCACCACCAAGGCGCTCGCCAGGCTCACGCTGCCATGCATCTTCTTCAAACAGTGCTGCGCCATCAGCTTGTTCAAGCTGCTGGCAAATCGAATCTTGTAGGCTCAGTAAAAACTGTTTTACTGCTTCTTTATCAATAGCTGACATCTTTCTTCCTCTGCAGGGTTTAACCCTGTCTTAATATTTTCGACGTTTTTGCATCTCTAATTTCGCTTGGCTTCTCACGGCCACCCGTTTGACCTTCTAAAATAGCCACCAAATGTTGGCCAAGTTGCAGCTGAACTTCTTCAGTTGTCATACAAGGCGGCTTGCCGGTCAGGTTAGCACTGGTAGAGGTTAACGGCTTACCAAACTCATTACACATTCTTTGAACCAAAGGGTGATCAGTCACTCGTACCGCGATGGAATCAAACTGACCACTTACCCAGTCAGTGACTTTGCTGCTGGTTGGCATAATCCAAGTCACCGGACCTGGCCATGTCGCTTTCACTGTTGCCAACTGCGCTTCCGTCAATTGGCTTTCATCAATGTAAGGTAACAGTTGCTCGTAGCTCGCAGCAATTAAGATCAACCCTTTCTCGATCGGTCGTTGTTTTAAGTCGAGTAATTTCTTGATGGCTTGTGGATTATCGGGATCACAACCGACCCCAAAAACGCCTTCAGTCGGGTAAGCAATGACTTCACCTTGTTGTAATGCCTGCAAAGTATGTTGAAAGTTATCCACGGGTTGCCTCATTAATTCAGTTATCTAACTCACTAAGTGTACAAATTATCATTCACTGTGACTAAAGCTATTTGTTTATAAAATGTATCAATTAACAACTTAGACTGACGCAAACGTTTTCCTTAGGCAATTTTACCCGTATAATGCGCGCAAAATATCTAATCACTAATTAAATCGTACCTGAAGGAGTTTGAGATGACTGTCGGTATTATCATGGGTTCTAAATCTGATTGGCCAACAATGAAGCTAGCTGCAGAAATGTTGGATCAGTTTGGCGTGGCGTACGAAACAAAAGTGGTTTCTGCTCACCGCACACCTCAGTTGCTTGCAGACTACGCAACCAGTGCGAAAGAGCGCGGTATTAAAGTGATTATTGCTGGTGCTGGCGGTGCAGCGCACCTTCCGGGCATGGCTGCTGCTTTCACAAGCGTACCAGTTCTGGGTGTTCCTGTTCAGTCTAAAGCACTGAAAGGCATGGACTCTCTACTTTCTATCGTACAGATGCCGAAAGGTATCGCGGTAGGTACTCTGGCTATCGGTGAAGCTGGTGCTGCTAACGCTGGCATCCTAGCCGCTCAAATCATTGGTACACACAATGACGAAGTGATGGCGAAAGTAGAAGCGTTCCGCTCTGAGCAAACAGAAACGGTTCTAGCTAATCCAAACCCTGCAGAGGACTAATTTCCATGCATGTTCTTGTGTTAGGCGCGGGCCAACTTGCTCGCATGATGTCCCTAGCTGGGGCACCGCTGAATATTGAAATTTCTGCTTTTGATGTTGGCAGCAAAAATATTGTTCACCCATTAACGCAAGCGATTCTAGGCAACGGCTTAGAAAATGCGATAAAGCGCGCGGACGTCATTACTGCTGAGTTTGAACACATCCCTCACGATGTACTTGAGGTATGTGAACGCAGCGGTAAGTTCTTACCGACAACAGAAGCAATCAAAGCCGGCGGTGACCGTCGCCTTGAAAAAGCTCTGTTAGACGAAGCAAACGTGAAAAACGCTAAGTACTACGTGATCAACTCTCGCGAAGACTTTGACGCTGCAATTGCTCACGTTGGCTTGCCAATGGTGTTGAAGAGTACACTTGGCGGCTACGACGGCAAGGGCCAATGGCGCTTAAAGACATTAGACAATGTTGACGCGACTTGGGCAGAAATGGCTGAGTGCATTGCCGCAACAGACAACCAAGCTATTGTGGCTGAAGAGTTTGTTCCGTTTGACCGCGAAGTATCACTGGTTGGTGCCCGTGGTATCAATGGCGAGATTCAAGTGTATCCGCTGGCTGAGAATGTTCACACCGACGGCGTGTTGAGCTTATCAACAGCCATTGACGACATTGAACTGCAAGATCAAGCGAAAACCATGTTTACTGCAGTTGCAGAACGTTTGGACTACGTTGGCGTGCTTGCACTTGAGTTCTTTGATGTTCAAGGTTCACTGTTGGTTAATGAGATTGCACCACGTGTTCATAACTCTGGCCACTGGACGCAACAAGGCGCTGAAACTTGTCAGTTTGAGAACCACCTGCGTGCCGTATGTGGTATGCCACTAGGCAGCACTAAACTGATTCGCCCAACCGCAATGATCAACATTCTTGGTGAAGATACCCTACCTGAAGCTATTCTGGCTCAAGGTGGTTGTCATGTTCATTGGTATGGCAAAGAGAAGCGTGCGGGTCGTAAGATGGGCCACATTAACGTGAGCGCTGACTACAACGCAGAGCTGCAAAGAACGTTATGTTCACTGGCAGACATTCTCGATAAGCAAGCCTACCCTGCTGTGCATGAATTTGCTGAGCAGATGAAGTAAGCCTACATTGGATTATTGATATAAAAGGTTCATTGGATATAGAAACGGCGCTCATTGAGCGCCGTTTTTTTTGTGTCTATAATATCGAGTTATTGAGATTGAATGTGGTGACACTTGCGATCAGCACATTTTTTCTTGGTACCACTGGCTGTTTTCTTCTCCAGTAACAGTGGGAACTGGCACTCTTCACAGCGACCTATAACTGGTTGTTGGTTAACTGCGAACTTACACTTAGGGTAGTTATCACACGCATAGAAGGTTTTGCCATAGCGAGATTTACGCTCAACCAAATGGCCTCTGCCGCACTCAGGACAAGCAACAAGTGGCTGCTCTTCAGGTTGTTCTTTCGGTTGATCCAAAGATTCGATGTGATTACACGTTGGGTAGCTGCTACAACCAATGAACATCCCAAAGCGGCCTTGCCTTAATACCAATTCGTTTTGGCATTTAGGACACGGAACGCCTAGCTCTTTCACTACGTGGCCATCGTTCTGATGCAGAGGCTTGATGTAATCACAGCTCGGATACTGCTTACAGCCTAAAAATGGGCCGTGCTTACCATGGCGAAGCTGAAGCTCCCCACCGCACTGTGGACATGGTTCATGCTCTAACGCATGTTCATGTGCTGAAAAAAGCTGATTATCAATCTTACTACTCATGACAAGCCTGTATTAATGCAAGATACCTTGCTCTTTGGTATACAACAGCTCTTCCATTTGCGTGTAAGCACTTTCATTACCCGGCACATTAAATAGCACCATTAAGATAATCCATTTCAGATCATCCAATTCAAATTCGCTCGTCTCAAGCCCCATCACACGATCAATCACCATTTCACGAATCTCTGTCGTGAGCACGTTGATCTGCTCAAGGAACAATAAGAAGCCTCGACACTCCATATCAATCCGTGAAATCTCTCGATTGGTATAAACACGCATCGAGGTATTGGAGCACATAGTAATCGCCGCTTGGTTGTCGGTATCTTGCAGTGCAGCAAGATCTTCTAACCAATGGAGGGCCTTATAAATATCATCTTGGTGAAACCCTGCTCGAAGAAGCTCATCTTCCAGCTCATCTTGATCCACCTGCAATTCAGAATCGCTATGGATGTAGGTTTCAAACAAGTACATCAGTATGTCCATCATCATAGCTAGCCTCTCCCCTTTCGAATATAGCCACCGGAAACTGCAACAACATGCCCTGAGAGCTCAAGCTCTAAAAGCTGCATCATGACCTCATGCACAGGTATATGGGTTCTCTGTGCCAAAATATCAACGGGTGTCGCCTCTAATCCTACGTTAGCTAACAGCTGTGGAAATGGCAATTGTTCATTTTCACTCTTGTTCGGCGTAGGTTCGAACAAACTGGGCTGCTGATCTATAGACCAGTCTAACAGACTCTTTATTTCAATTAGAACATCTTGAGCGCTCTGTACCAAACATGCCCCAGCCTTAATTAAACTGTTGCCCCCGCGACTGGTTGGGTTATGAATCGAACCGGGAAGCGCAAACACTTCGCGACCTTGCTCCATCGCATAACGCGCCGTAATCAGAGAACCACTCTTTTCTGCCGCTTCCACCACCAAGGTTCCTAACGACAAGCCACTTATAATACGGTTACGACGGGGAAAATGTTCAGGTCTTGGTTTAGCGCTTGGGCGGAATTCTGAGATCAGAGCGCCATTCTCACAAATTCTATCCGCTAGATTTCGGTGACGTGCAGGGTAAATGGAGTCTAAGCCTGAGCCCAACACAGCAAAAGTTTCCCCTCCTTTATCTAAAGCACCATCATGAGCATAACCATCAATACCGAGCGCTAAGCCACTGGTGACAATCAAACCGTTTTGGACGAACTCTTTGGCGAAGGACTTCGCGGTTTGCAACCCTTCGAGACTGGCGTTACGACTGCCAACCATAGCGATTTGAGGCTCAATCAGTTTTTCAACATGACCTTTAACGAAAAGCACGCTTGGCGCGGAGGCGGTCTCATTCAGCAGTTTGGGATAATGCGAGCAATTAGGGGTAATGATGTGATGGTTGGGCTGCCTCGATTGCCACGCCAGGCAAGCCTCCACTTCTCTAGGGGCTTGCTGTCTTAAGTAGGATATTTGCTTGGCTGACAAACCAATCGCTTGCAGCTGTTGGCTGGAGTAACCAACAATATTAGATGGGGAATCAACACTCAGCAGACGAGAAAGGCGCTTACCACCGAGTTGCGGAACAAAGCTCAGCGAGAGCCAAGCGATCAGTTTTTGCTCATTCACTCGGTGCCCTTAACCTCTTCCGTCAACGCAAGGTCTAAAGGCGATACCGCCAGAATATCATTGCTAACCGGCTTAGAGCTTCGAGTGATCAACGCCAAGCTAAAATACTCGTAAGGGCGAATAACCATCAAACTTCCGAGTGAGGTACTTGGCAATTGCACCTTATCGCTCGCTGCTGATTCTTTATAGCTGTATTCACCTTGCTTACCAAACACCACAGCTCCGCTTTCACTGAGCGTAAACATAGAGCCCTGGCGAAGGTTGTCTTGCGAGCCTTTGTTGATAACAACCACCTGATTCTTTGCACTGTATTGGCTGCCATCTAATGAACCCAAGATATTAGCAAACTGCCCCGCAGCACTAGGCGCTGGATAAAATGTGGTTGAGAGCTTCACCTGATCAACGCCAAGCTCTGGTAACACGAGGTCATTAAGTAACACCTCTTGCAGTTGAGTCTCTATCTGTAAACTACTGAACTCAGCATCCACCTCTTTCAGGCGCGCCGTGGCGACCAAACGCAACGAGGTCATACTCGCTTGAGGTTGCTGTCGCTGGTAAGTTTCGACAGAACGGTAAATACCCCACTTGGGATGCTGCTGACTACCAGAGATAAACAACCGGTCTTCACCCGATAAGAATCTCTTTCCATCACTCGTCCCTAACACTCGTTGAGCCGATTGAATGTCTTGCTGTTCAACCAAGCGATCAGATTGTAGGTAAGGAAGAACCAATCCTTCATTGACGGTTGGCACCGCTTTCTTCTCCGAGACACGAATCTTAGGGCTCAGCTTGATAACCGGTTTAAGACTCAATACCGGCTCACCATTAATCCAAACCAAAGACAGTTTATCTCCGGGATATATAAGATGAGGGTTTTCTATTTCAGGGTTTACCTGCCATAACCTTGGCCACAACCACGGGCTATCAAGATACATCGCAGATATGTCCCATAAGGTATCGCCCTTTACCACCACATACGCCTCAGGTGCGCCCTGCTTAATGGTTAAAGGTTGAGCGCTATTTTCAGCCGTAGCGGCGAACGAAAGCGAGGCACAAACAAGAGAAAAAATGGGAGAAAAATGACGCATGACCTAGGTTCCTTGGTCTGAATATATGACATCTGATTTGAGAATTACCTTCAGGATGCTGTCATTTGACCTCTAAAATGTCTAGAATTGAGCCAACAAGGTTTAAGCTGTTTCGGCACAGTTCAATATTTCGAGTGTATATGTCTGTATTACAAGTATTAACATTACCAGATGATCGTCTACGTACCGTGGCGAAACCGGTAAAAGAAGTTACCCCAGAGATTCAAAAGTTCGTTGATGACATGATTGAAACCATGTACGACGAAGAAGGTATCGGCCTTGCGGCAACGCAAGTAGATTTCCACCAACGCATCGTTGTTATCGATATTTCAGAAACACGTGATGAGCCAATGGTGCTTATCAACCCTGAAATTACTGAGAAGCGCGGCGAAGATGGAATCGAAGAAGGCTGCCTATCTGTACCAGGCGCTCGAGCTCTAGTACCTCGCGCTGCAGAAGTAACGGTTAAAGCATTAGACCGTGACGGCAACGAATTCACATTCGACGCTGACGACCTTCTGGCTATCTGTGTTCAGCACGAACTTGACCACCTAGAAGGCAAGTTGTTTGTTGATTACCTATCGCCACTAAAGCGTAAACGTATCCAAGATAAGCTAGCGAAGATCAAACGTTTCAACGAGAAACAAGGTTAATAACCGCTGCTATTACTAAATTAGAAGGAAGCCTACCTTGAGTCAGTCTTTAAGAATTGTCTTTGCAGGTACTCCGGATTTCGCCGCCCGTCACTTGGCGGCGTTGTTGTCTTCGGAGCATGAAGTTGTTGCTGTTTACACACAGCCAGATCGCCCAGCAGGCCGCGGTAAAAAACTCACTGCGAGCCCAGTAAAAAACATCGCACTTGAAAACAATATTCCGGTTTACCAACCAGAAAACTTCAAGTCAGATGAGGCTAAGCAAGAGCTAGCTGAATTGAACGCTGACATCATGGTGGTTGTCGCTTACGGCTTATTGCTTCCGCAAGTTGTATTAGATACGCCTCGCTTGGGTTGTATCAACGTGCATGGTTCAATCCTGCCACGCTGGCGTGGTGCTGCTCCGATTCAACGCTCTATTTGGGCGGGTGATAAAGAGACAGGCGTGACGATCATGCAGATGGATATCGGCCTAGATACTGGCGACATGCTAAGTATCGCGACGCTGCCTATCGAAGCGACAGATACTAGCGCATCGATGTACGAGAAGTTAGCGGGCCTTGGCCCTGATGCGCTTGTTGAATGTCTAGCGGACATCGCTTCTGGCAAAGCAGTTGCAGAAAAGCAAGACGATGAGCTTGCGAACTACGCGAAGAAGCTAAGCAAAGAAGAAGCGCGTATCAACTGGAGTGATGAAGCTGCGCATATTGAGCGCTGCGTTCGTGCCTTCAACCCATGGCCAATGAGCCACTTTGAAGCTGCTGAGAACAGCATTAAAGTATGGCAAAGCCGTGTGGCAGAGCAAACTTCTGATAAGCCTGCAGGTACCATTCTGCAAGCGGATAAAACTGGTATCTACGTAGCAACAGGGCAAGGCGTACTTGTTCTTGAACAGCTGCAAGTTCCAGGTAAAAAAGCCATGTCAGTTCAGGATATCTTGAACTCACGTGCAAGCTGGTTTGAAGTTGGTACTCAACTTTCTTAATCCGCTTTTAAAGCTGTTAATTACGCAGCTTAGAAAACCTTTACGAGGGCAGAGATGCCCTCATGTATTCAAATAAATATTCGGTACCCCTCATGAATGTTCGCGCTGCTGCTGCAAATGTCCTATTCCAAGTTGTCGATAAAGGCCACTCTCTTTCACACGCTCTCCCTGCGGCTCAAAAAACGATCCGTCCGCGAGACCATGCTCTACTGCAAGAGATTTGCTACGGCGCACTTCGTTACCTGCCTCGCTTAGAGTCAATCGCTAACGAACTGATGGAAAACTCGCTTAAAGGTAAAAAGCGCGTATTCCACCACCTGATCTTAGTAGGCATTTACCAGTTGAGCTTTATGCGCATTCCTTCGCATGCTGCCGTTGCTGAAACAGTTGAAGCAACCAAAACACTGCGCGGCCCAAGCCTGAGTGGTTTGATCAACGCAGTACTTCGCAGCTATCTGCGCGATCAAGAAGAGCTAGATGAGAAAGCCGTTAGCCACAATGCGGGCAAATACAGCCATCCAAGCTGGATCCTAAAAATGCTTCAAGAGAGCTACCCAGATCAGTGGGAGCAATTGGTTGAAGCAAACAACAGCAAGGCACCAATGTGGCTACGCGTAAACCGCCAACACCACACTCGTGACGAGTATGTTGAACTGCTTAAAAACGAAAACATTGAATACACATTGCACCCAGAAGCAGCTGATGCCATAAAATTAGCTGCACCTTGTGATGTTACTTTGCTTCCTGGCTTCGACAGAGGTTGGGTATCAGTGCAAGACGCTGCCGCTCAGCTTTCGGTTGATTACCTAACACCAAAAGATGGTGAGCTGATCCTAGATTGTTGTGCTGCACCAGGTGGTAAAACGGCACATATTCTTGAGCACACTCAAGATACTGAAGTGGTTGCGATTGACTGCGACATCAAACGTCTAGACCGCGTTTACGATAACCTTGAGCGTCTACAACTGCGTGCCGACGTAATTTGTGGTGATGCTCGCTACCCTGAAGAGTGGTGGATGGGTGATAAGTTCGACCGTATCCTACTTGATGCACCTTGTTCAGCGACAGGCGTAATTCGCCGTCACCCTGATATCAAGTGGTTACGTCGTGCATCTGATATTGATGCGCTGGCTGAACTGCAAAGCGAAATTATGGATGCAATGTGGCGTCAGCTGAAAGAAGGCGGCACCATGGTTTATGCGACATGTTCTATCACGCCGCAAGAAAACGTGCTGCAAGTGAAGGCATTCCTAGCACGTACTGAGAACGCAACGCTGGTTGGGTCTGATATCGAAAATCCGGGTCGTCAAATACTACCTGGAGAAGAAGATATGGATGGCTTCTACTACGCAGTTCTAGTAAAACAGGCATAACAACTAACAGCGGCTAAGAATTTATTTCTTAGCCGCTGTTTCTTTCTAGTGCATTATCAAAACAAAGTTAGATAACTAGAATTACCACGGTAAAGAAAAGAGAAAGGCTATGAAGATCATTATCCTAGGTGCTGGACAAGTTGGCGGTACCCTTGCTGAAAACCTGGTTGGTGAAAACAACGACATCACCATTGTCGACCGTAACGCTGACCGACTTCGTGAACTTCAGGATAAGTACGACCTTAGGGTTGTAAACGGTTATGCCAGCCACCCAAACACACTACGTGAAGCGGGTGCGCAAGATGCCGACATGTTGGTTGCTGTAACCAACATGGATGAAACCAACATGGCTGCGTGTCAGGTTGCTTTCTCTCTTTTCAATACGCCGAACCGAATTGCTCGTATTCGTTCTCCTCAATACCTAGAAGAGAAAGAAGCGCTATTCAAATCAGGTGCCATCCCAGTCGATCATCTAATTGCACCCGAAGAGCTAGTGACCAGCTACATCGAGCGCCTGATTCAATACCCAGGCGCACTGCAGGTTGTGAGCTTTGCTGAACAAAAAGTGAGCCTAGTAGCAGTAAAAGCCTACTACGGTGGTCCACTGGTTGGTAACGCACTGTCTGCTTTGCGTGAGCACATGCCGCACATCGATACCCGTGTTGCCGCTATTTTCCGTCAAGGTCGCCCTATTCGCCCACAAGGCACTACCATCATTGAAGCCGATGATGAGGTTTTCTTCGTCGCAGCAAGTAACCACATCCGCTCAGTAATGAGTGAGCTGCAGCGCCTAGAGAAACCGTACCGCCGCATCATGATTGTCGGTGGTGGTAACATTGGTGCAAGCTTGGCAAAACGCCTTGAGCAGAGCTACAGCATCAAGCTTATCGAGCGCAGCTACACTCGTGCCGAGAAGCTGTCTGAAGAATTAGAAAACACCATCGTCTTCTGTGGCGATGCGGCAGACCAAGAGTTGCTGACCGAAGAGAACATCGATCAAGTGGACGTATTCATTGCCCTAACCAATGAAGATGAAACCAACATCATGTCAGCCATGCTGGCGAAGCGAATGGGTGCCAAGAAGGTAATGGTACTGATTCAGCGTGGTGCTTACGTCGACCTTGTTCAGGGTGGTGTGATTGATATTGCTATCTCTCCACAGCAAGCGACCATTTCTGCGCTGCTTACTCACGTTCGTCGTGCTGATATCGTAAACGTATCCTCTCTACGCCGCGGCGCTGCAGAGGCGATCGAAGCCATTGCTCACGGTGACGAAACCACATCTAAAGTGGTTGGCCGAGCGATTGGCGACATCAAACTACCACCGGGCACCACTATTGGTGCGATTGTTCGCGGAGAAGAAGTACTTATCGCGCACGATAGAACCGTAATCGAACAAGATGACCACGTAGTGATGTTCCTAGTGGACAAGAAATACGTACCAGATGTTGAGTCTCTATTCCAACCGAGCCCGTTCTTCTTATAGCCTTGTTCTCGTAAGCTTGTTCTCACAACCTTCTTCTTGTGAGAATGATGCTCCGGCTCAAAGCGATGGTCTATTAAGCTATGGTCAACTTTCGTCCGATATTATTAGTGATAGGGTTAGTGTTATCAAAACTAGCCCTTTTCATGTACATCCCTACATTGGTTGCCTTTTTCACAGGCACCGGTGGCTTCCTCGAGTTTGGTCAATCGGTAGTGATCACGCACATTGTGGCGTTCATCTGCTTGAGTTTAGGCCGTTCAGCTAAGTTCCGACTTGGGGTGCGGGACATGTTCCTCATCACCTCTCTGGTATGGACGATAGCCAGTGCCTTTGCCGCACTGCCGTTTGTCTTCATCAACCACATCAGCTTCACTGACGCCTATTTTGAAACCATGTCTGGTATCACTACAACAGGCTCAACCGTATTAAGCGGCTTAGACAGCATGGCACCAAGTATTCTGTTGTGGCGTTCTATACTGCAATGGTTAGGTGGCATCGGCTTCATCGTTATGGCGGTAGCGGTTCTGCCAATGCTCAACGTCGGTGGCATGCGCCTCTTCCAAACCGAATCATCAGATTGGTCAGATAAAAGCAGCCCACGAGCGAAAACGGTCGCCAAGAACATCGTGGCGGTTTATCTGGTTCTGACTGGCTTGTGCATCATTAGCTATCTCTTTGCAGGCATGGGCATCTTTGACGCGATCAATCATGCCTTCACAACACTGTCTACGGGTGGTTACTCAACATCAGATGGCTCGATGAACCACTTCTCTAACAGTGCTCACTGGGTGGGAACTCTGTTCATGTTCCTTGGTGGTCTGCCGTTCCTACTGTTCGTTAGCGCACTGCGTGGCAGAAAACTCTCAATTCTATACAAAGATGCGCAAGTGAGAGGCTTCACCTATCTATTCTTGGTCACCAGTGCCGTGATATCGACATGGTTGGTGGTTAGAGATGGCTACACAGTCATGGATGCGATGCGTGTTTCGATGTTCAACATTGTGTCCGTAGTTACCACTACCGGTTTTGGCTTAGAAGACTTCACCGCGTGGGGCGCTTTGCCTACCACGCTGTTTGCCTTTTTAATGATGGCGGGCGCGTGCTCAGGTTCAACCTCTGGCGGTATCAAAATCTTCCGCTTCCAGATCGCGATGACCATGCTCCATAAGCAAATGATGAAACTGATTCACCCGTCGGGTGTGTTTGTTCAACGCTATAACCAACGCCCCGTAAATGACGACATTGTGCGTTCACTGGTCGCATTTGGTTTGATGTTCTTTATTACGATTATCCTAATTGCAGGCGGCTTGAGCGCGATGGGACTTGATCCCGTGACCAGTATATCTGGCGCTATCACAGCCGTTGCCAACGTTGGTCCTGGTATGGGCAGCGTGATCGGTCCAACCGGGAACTTTGCTCCACTGCCCGACGCCGCTAAATGGTTGCTAAGCTTAGGAATGCTGATGGGGCGACTTGAGATATTGACGCTCATTGTTCTATTTTTCCCAGCCTTTTGGCGACGCTAACCAAGCACAAAATCAAGGAAACACAGATGAAATCATACGCACTTCTCGCTGGCGCATTGCTCGCAAACTCAGTATTCGTAAGTTCTGCCTTTGCTGATCAAATGGTCACATTGCCTGATGGCAAACAAGTGTTACTCAAAGATGATTTTACTTGGCAATACGTGGCACCTAAGCAAACGGAAGCAGCAGCGACAACATCAGAGATCGCAGTGCCTGTTTCAGCAGCCCCTGTCGTAGCCGTACCTGTCGCAACGAACACGCGTGGCACTACGATTGTGGTTAATAGTAAAAAGCCAAGCTTACAGCTCTCTCAGTCAGGAGTGGATGTTGTACTGGGTGCCAGTCGCTATGAAGATGGTGAGCTTATCATTCCGACAGCCATCACCAACCAAGGCACTCAAGCAGTCATTTTGGTATCACTTAACATCAGTGTGTTTACTGCAGAAGGTGAGTTGTTGGCAGAAGAAGAAGTTGCTGTGTGGAAATCAATCAAACGAATGGCCGACACATATCTGCGACCAAAGACGGGTGAAGAAGGCAAGCTAATCAAGCTCGACCTAGAACAACACCCTGAATATCAGATTAAAGCTGAGATTACTGAGGTACTGGCTCGCTAAACCGGAGTCACGTACAAATAGATAGCGAAGAAATGGCAAGCGCAGCCCGCCAAAACAAACAAGTGCCAGATGGCGTGGTTGTAAGGGATGCGTTTTGCCACATAGAAAATAACACCCAACGAGTAGATCACGCCACCGAGCGCCAATAACACCAAGCCGCCTATCTCGATATTCATCGCCAGTTGATACACCACAATCAACGACAGCCAGCCCATAGCTAAATAAATGAACAGTGATAGGCGCTTAAATCGGTAGACGAAGGCAATCTTCATGATGATACCGACCAGCGCAATTCCCCAAATAACCGCCATCAAGCCCATCGCCAGTGGGGTTCTTAAACCAACCAATAAAAACGGGGTGTAGCTACCTGCGATGAGTAAGTAAATTGCACAGTGATCGAGGGTTTTTAATAAACGCTTGGTTTTTTCTGTGGTGATCGAGTGATAAAGCGTTGAAGCAAGAAAGAGCAGGATAATGCTGCTGCCATAGATTGCCATACTGGCAACCGTCAACATGTCGGCTTGGTAATCAAACGCGCGAATCAACAACAAGATCAGACCAACCACGCCAAGCACGACGCCCAAGCCATGGGTTATCGCGTTAGCGCGTTCTTCGATATCGCTGTATTCGCTAGCTGATGATGCAGACATGAGTATCCTACTAGAGTAAATGTTCAATTGACCTAGTATTGCACATTAAGCTTACACGTGTAAGCTTAAATTTATATGACATCTTTTATGACATTAATGACGCCTAAACTGTGTGATGAGGCTAGGCTCTCTAAAGCTAAAGAACCAAAGAGCCAACTAAGAGGCGCTATCTAGATATTCAAGTACCATCTTGCCGGCTTCTTCCGGTGAGGTATCCAATGGCACACTCAATTGACGCTGTAGCTGACCCACTCCCAATAAGCTCGCCAACATGCCTTTGGCACCGTCGCGATTGCGGTCTATCTCAAACCACAACTTAAGCTCAGTTTCATCACGATGAGCTACAACCTCAAGCTCACGCCAACGGCCATGATAAGGACCCGTCGTCGGAACAAACTCGAACTCTTGTACAAATGGCAGTTCAAAGCCTTCTACCGCTTCACACTCAACTTGGCGAATGCGTAGCCCTTGAGCTTCAAGTTCGTTGAAAATACCATCGAGGAGTGCGTCAGGGCGCACCGTTAAGATGTCTTTATCCGATGGATCAATCGCCATCGCAATATCGAGCCCGGTTTCTAGCCACACCTTTGAATCACCAATCGTGACTGGTGTATTCAGCGGGACATCAAACTCACATTCAAAATCACGGGTTTCACCCGGCTGAATAACAAAGGCATACGGCAGGCTCCATTTGGCCAACGAGTATGTCTGGTGCATTCGACGTGTTTGACCGCCCTCTTGCCTTTGCGAATTCATGGTAACTTCTTTGACGTAACGACAGCACAAGTTGAGATCGATGTTGTCGATCTCTTGTGGCTGAGCGCCACCATAGACATGCACAATAATGCTCGCCTTCTTGCCTGGATAAAGCACTTCCTGTTGCAATACCGAATCCACCTTGGCAGATCCAATTCCAAAACTTGCTAACGTTTTCTTTAAGAACGACATATGCACCTCCTTTAAAGCATCATCTTAAGCCTGAAAGAGGTTCAAACTCAAATATACTGCTCACACTATTTTAGCTCTAATATCGTCTATTTATCACTCAGGCGTCGATCGATAAGTTAGATAGTGATAATCTAAGCCTTGATATGCATGCATATCATTATCCTGATTTATTCTTCGGATTGGCGAAAGCCAGACGAGTGACGCTTCAAGCAATTGAGGTGGAGCTCATGGTAAATCAGGCCATTAGATTGGCAATGGATATGCCTGACCGTTAGGTAAATTAATGCGCCCAACAGCTGTCAGGTTCTCGCACACCAACCGTAGTGCGATGCGTCGTCGTAGTGGCTTTGTTGCTGCTCCAACGGCTAAGAAACTGGCTCCTACAATGACTCTAGTTGAGAAGACTGCTTTATTAGCACCGACTACAACGAAAGTGATTAAAGCCGCTTAACAAAAAGCGCAGTTTTTACTGCGCTTTTTTCTTGCCCGCTCCCATCTTGAAATGTGTTTACACATTGGTATTCCCTACCCGATTTGATACCTTAGCCACAAATCATTATAAAATTTGTGGAGAAATAAAGTATGAAGTGTCACCGCATTGAAGAACTGCTTGAACTGATGGAGCCTGAGTGGCAGAAAGATCAAGAGCTTAACCTATTAGAGTTCATCATTAAGCTATCAAAAGAAGCGGGCTACCAAGGCAAGCTTGAAGAACTGACTGACGATGTTCTTATCTACCACCTAAAAATGCGCAACAGCGAAAAAGATGAAATGATCCCAGGCCTGAAAAAAGACCAAGAAGATGATTTCAAAACCGCAATTCTAAAAGCACGCGGCCTTCTTTAGTCGCCCGTTTGTTTAGAACTCAATTGCCGTATAGATAAAATACTCAATTTTAAAAAGCGACCACCAGGTCGCTTTTTTGTTTCTGTTCGCTATTTTTTCGTCACAACTGTTATGACTTTTGTTGTTAAAGGTTGATAGCGTTAAAGAAATGAGAACAAGATTGTCGCTATAATCGCCATCCATAAGAATCTTCTAAAATAATAAGAGTGAGTGCGATAACAACAAATGCACCAAGCTCAATTTCAACAGGTTCTCTAAACCATACTTTCAAGTAATGTCGTCATGCCCGACTTAACCGGGCAAACAAGCCACAAAAAGGATAGTCCATGAGTCAGGATAAAATCGATATCAAAGATGTGACTCCTAAAACCTTTAACCCAAAAACACATAAAGGTAATGGAGATCGATTTAACCCAAGTAACCGAATCTATGTTCGAGAAAGCAAAGGTAAATTCCAACAACTGCGTCGCTATGGCGGTTGGTTCTTACTTTTACTTTTTGCGCTTATCCCATGGATTCCCTTTGGTGAACGCCAAGCGATCTTGCTCGATATCGGCAGCCAACAGTTCAACTTCTTTGGCACCACCTTATACCCGCAAGATCTGACCCTACTCGCGATCCTATTTATGATTGCCGCGTTTGGCCTGTTCTTCATAACCACCTTCTTAGGCCGTGTCTGGTGTGGCTATTTATGCCCGCAAACCGTCTGGACCTTCATGTACATCTGGTTCGAAGAGAAACTGGAAGGTGCTGCCAATAAGCGAAGAAAACAAGACTCGGGCAAACTGACGAGCAATTTAATCCTCAGAAAAACCCTCAAACACATTGCGTGGTGGGCGATTGCCATTGCAACTGGCTTAACCTTTGTTGGTTACTTCATCCCAATCAAAGAGTTAGTGGTTGGCTTCTTTACCTTTAACTCATCTTTCTGGCCAGTGTTTTGGGTACTGTTCTTTGCTGGGTGTACGTATGCCAATGCGGGTTGGATGCGTTCAATTGTTTGTCTGCACATGTGTCCTTACGCACGTTTCCAGTCGGCAATGTTCGATAAAGACACCTTCATTGTTGGTTACAACACAGAACGTGGTGAAAGCCGTGGCCCTCGCTCTCGTAAAGCTGACCCAAAAGAGCTTGGTCTAGGCGACTGTATTGACTGTAACCTGTGTGTTCAAGTGTGCCCAACGGGGATTGATATCCGTGATGGCCTACAATACGAGTGTATTAACTGCGGCGCGTGTATTGATGCCTGTGACAACACCATGGAGCGTATGGGCTACGAGAAAGGCCTGATTAACTACACTACCGAGCACAGACTTGAAGGTCACTCGACCAAGGTAATGCGTCCTAAGCTATTGGGCTATGGCGCCATCTTGATCGTGATGTTGGGCTTGTTCTTCGCCCAAATCGCGAGCGTTGATCCTGCCGGCCTGAGTGTTCTACGCGATAGAAACCAGCTGTTCAGAGTCAATAACCAAGGCTTGGTTGAAAACACCTACACCTTGAAAGTGATCAACAAGACTCAACAAGAGCAAGAGTACAAACTCGATGTTAGCGGACTGCCCGATTCAATCTGGTATGGTAAACAGACGATTACTGTCGATCCAGGCGAGGTTTTGAACCTACCTATCAGTTTAGGCGCCGACCCAGAAAAACTGAGCTCACCAGTTTCGACAATTCAGTTTATACTCTCGGATAATGAAGAGTTTACGATGGAAGTCGAAAGCCGCTTTATCAAGAAGCTCTGATACCCGCACCTTAGTGCTTGGTATAACAACCCAATAAATGGAAAAAGGCTCAGTAATGAGCCTTTTTTATTCTATGACGATGCAAGCCTTTAACTTTGATAACCTGACTCCTGACTTCATGTGGTACGCATTGGAGAGCATCGGGGTTCGCGCTGAATCCGGGCTTCTCGCTCTCAACAGTTACGAAAACCGTGTCTATCAGTTCACCGATGAAGACCGTAAGCGCTACGTCGTTAAGTTTTATCGTCCGCAACGCTGGAACAAAGCACAGATCCAAGAAGAGCATGACTTCGCACTCGAGCTTATCGAACAAGAGATGCCGGTTGCGCCTCCAATGCGAATCAACGGTGCAACCTTACATGAATACCAAGGCTACCTATTTGCACTATTTGAAAGTGTTGGCGGCAGACAGTATGAGGTGGATAACCTAGACCAATTGGAAGGCGTTGGACGTTTTCTTGGACGTATTCACAAAGCCAGCGCAGGAAAGACATTCCAACATCGCCCGACCATCAGCTTAGATGAATACCTTTATCAGCCACGTAAGATTCTAGAGAACTCTCAGTTTATCCCGACGCACCTAGAAAATGCCTTCTTCAATGACGTTGACCTTCTGATCAAAGAGCTAGAGAGCCAGTGGCCGAGCAACATTGAAAATATCCGCCTGCATGGTGACTGCCACCCTGGCAATATCTTGTGGCGCGATGGGCCAATGTTCGTCGACCTTGATGACGCACGAAACGGCCCTGCGATACAAGATCTGTGGATGCTGCTTAATGGCGAACGCCAAGATAAGCTGATGCAACTGGATATTTTGCTCGAGAGTTACCAAGAATTTTGCGATTTTAATACCGCACAACTGAAACTAATCGAACCACTACGCGGTCTACGTATGGTGCATTACATGGCATGGTTGGCGAAACGATGGCACGATCCTGCGTTTCCTCTGGCCTTCCCGTGGTTTAATGATCCGAAATATTGGGAGCAACAAGTACTTGCTTGTAAAGAGCAAATTGCTACCCTGCAAGAGCCACCACTTTCGTTAATGCCTCAGTGGTAACAGCAATCGCAACATACAACTAGATAAAAATTCAAACATAATGGAGATTGGATAAATGAAAAAGCTATTCGCATTTTTCTCATTGATCATGTTGAGCCTTTCAGCTCACGCTGCGAAATTTAACGAAGGTGAACACTACAAAGTTCTCGACCTAGAAGCATCAAAAAAACCAATGGTGACAGAGTTCTTCTCTTTTTACTGCCCACACTGTAATAGCTTTGAGCCAATCATCCAGCAGCTAAAACAACAGCTACCTAAAGACGCTAAGCTACAGAAGAACCATGTTTCATTCATGGGTGGCAACATGGGTCTGCCAATGAGCAAAGCTTACGCGACCATGATTGCACTGAAAGTTGAAGACAAAATGGTGCCAGTGATGTTTAACCGCATCCACACCATGAACAAGCCACCACGTGATGAAGAAGAACTGCGTCAAATCTTCCTAGACGAAGGCGTTGATGCGAAGAAGTTCGATGCTGCGTATAACGGCTTTGCAGTAGATTCTATGGTTCGTCGCTTCGACAAAGCATTCAAAGACAGCGGCCTTTCAGGTGTACCCGCTGTTGTGGTTAACAACCGCTACCTAGTAGAAGCTCAAGGTATCAACTCTCTTGATGAGTACTTCGAGCTGGTGAACTTCTTATTGAAGAAGTAAGTCATTGATGAAAGGAAGCTTCGGCTTCCTTTTTTTTGCTTGTTCAAAAATCATCATTGATAAATAATTAACCTGGAAGTTTAAAGCTTTACTGCTACTAATAACCCGTCCTAAGAACCGGTGGGCAAGGAGCCCTTGAATGAAAATAAAAATAACTCTCTTGGCATTGAGCGTTGCGGCTTCTCCCGCCTTTGCCAAGCTTGCAGACCAACAAGGTTTCAGTGGTGAAATCTCTATCAATACCGGGGTTGCCTCTTCCACCTCAAACTTTAATACCGATGCTGATAGCAATCTTTCATCTAAAGATCAGAAGGCTTCTTCAGAAAGCTCGTTTCTTGTCGCCCCTTTAGGAAGTGTTGCTTATACCTTTGGTGAGAAGCTAAATCACCAGGTTTACACGGGTACCGCTCGTGATGACGTAGCTACGGGTACTGTTGTGCTAGAGGTTGGTTATAAATACCAGCTTGAGTCTGGGATGGTGATCGACGCTTCACTGCTACCAACCATTATGTCAGGTGAGACCTGGGCTGATCCGTACAACACCACATCAGCTCGCACAAAGACAGATGAAACTGGCAATGCCTTTCGTTTGAAGCTTAGCAGCATTGCGGGTTCAGCTTTCTCGCTAGACATGGCCTATGCGACCAAAGATGTCGACAAGGATGATATTCAAGAGCAAGAGCTCAAACGAGATGCCAATACGCTCTACTTGAAAGGTCAGTATCGCCTGCCACTCAGTCGTACCATGATGTTGATTCCATCCGTAATCTATCAAACACGTGATGCAGATGGTAAAGCTGAGTCTTACGACCAATTCGGTGGTGAGGTAAGCTTATTTGGTGGCATGGGGCGTCACCAGTACGCACTAACAGCGGGTTACAACCAACGCTCTTACGATGCCAGCAACCCGATCTACGATAAGAAACGCAGCGACGACAATATCAACCTATTCGCCGCCTACGAGTATGACCAATTCATGGATTGGGAAAACTGGTCGTTCGTCTCCCTTGCAGGTTACGGCACTAGCGATTCCAACATCACCTTCTACGACGAGTCTCAATACATCGTTTCAGTTGGCCTGAACTACAAGTTCTAACCTTAGCGAGTATGAACTGCTATCCAACGAAAGCCTGCATCTAAGCAGGCTTTTTTTTGCTTGCTAGACAGCTTGAGCCGTGAGTTGTTTCAACAATCGATCCATCGCGCGATAGCCAAGCGCTTCCGATAGATGTTTCTTTTCGATCTGCTCGTTACCGTCAAGGTCGGCAATGGTTCGTGCCACCTTAATGATTCGATGATAAGCACGAATCGACAGACCCAGTCGGTGCAACGCCGTTTCCAGAAACTCCGCATCCTCACGCCTTAACGGGCAATACTTCTCAATTTCTCGGCTACCTAACAGTGCATTCGATTTATGGTTGCGAGATAGCATCAACTCTCGCGCCTGCCTGACCCTTTGCTTAACTACTTGAGTGGTTTCACCGCGATCACCACCCTCAGCGAGCATGCCTTTAGGAAGCAATGGGATCTCTAACGACATATCGAATCTATCCAATAACGGCCCTGATAGTCGATTGAGGTAACGCAGTATGATCTGTGGGTTGGCGCGCGCCTGATTTCCTTCGTAGTAGCCCGTTGGACTGGGGTTGAGTGCACCGACTAACTGAAAACGAGCAGGGAAACGAGTCTTGCCCGCAACACGAGAGATAATGATTTCACCAGACTCTAGCGGCTCTCGCAGTGAATCAAGCACCTTGCGCTCAAACTCCGGCATCTCATCCAAGAACAATAAGCCGTTATGCGCCAAGGAGATCTCTCCGGGGCGAGGCACTGAGCCACCACCTACCAATGCTGCCATCGAACTGGAATGGTGTGGGGAGCGAAAAGGTCGTTGCTTCCAGTTGTATTGATTGATCTCTTGTTGCGTTAACGAGGCCACCGACGCGGTTTCCATCGCCTCGTCATCACTCATTTCAGGTAGCAAGTCACGCAATCGAGAAGCGAGCATGGTCTTGCCGGTTCCGGGCGGGCCAAGAAACAATAAGTTGTGATTCCCAGCAGCAGCGATCTCCAGAGCTCGCTTGCCTTGTTGTTGGCCGATAATATCTTGTAAGTCGCGAAGCTCTGAGACATCAGCCTGATGATGCTCTGTTCTATATAGGCCAAGCTGAGCCTGTCCACACATGTCAGCGCAAACCTCCAACAAGGTTTGTGCAGACTTATGCGCTCCCTTGCCCACCAGCGCAGCCTGATCACCGTTATGGTGTGGGACAACTAAACTTCGTTCGACACTATCGGCGGCTAACGTCGCTGGCAACACACCCTTTATTGAGCGTAATTCTCCTGACAACGCCAACTCACCGATGAATTCATGCTGAGCTATTTTTGATGTCGGAAGCTGATCAGATGCGACTAAAATTCCAAGCGCGATGGGCAAGTCGAAACGGCCCCCTTCTTTGGGTAAATCGGCAGGGGCGAGGTTGACCGTGATTCTTTTTGATGGAAACTCAAAGCGAGAATTGATGATCGCGCTTCTCACTCGATCTTTAGATTCCTTGACCGTTGTTTCAGGCAGACCCACCAACGTAAAACCAGGCATTCCGTTGCTTATATGCACCTCAACGGTTACTTCTGGCGCCTCTACACCCACACTAGCTCGGCTATGAATTATCGCGAGTCCCATAACTTTCCTTTGTCTTTGATTTAAAAGTATTCGCTCTGGATATTCGTTGCTCACCAAAGCTATAAGGTTGTTATATAGCTTGGTGGAATGGTGTTTTAATGTGAAAAAAGAATGACATTTTCCTTGTCATGCGGCAGATTTGTGTGATAACACTAGAGATGTAGACATTTACTGAAGACAATAAACGAGAAAACTCGAATATTATGATTTTTAACGCTCGCATTTACGCACTGATTAACCTGATTATCGTAGTCATTATTAAGACTGCGCGGGGGCGAGTGGGAAGAAAGTAACCACGAATTAGAAAAAACCCCCGCACTGACAAGTCCGGGGGTTTTTTCTAATTTAAACATTCGATTTTTATATTTTTGAGCATTTTCGGCTTTGCCGATTTACAGGAAGAATGGGAGCACAAGATGTGCAGAGACAAAGGAAACAGTTACCAAAATAAAGGTAATACGGGAGAATTCCGATGAAAGGCGCAGAACTAGTCGTATCCGCACTCAAGCAACAAGGAATTGAGACCGTATTTGGTTACCCAGGTGGTGCCATCATGCCAATCTACGATGCACTCTATGACGGCGGGGTTGAACATATCCTATGTCGCCATGAGCAAGGCGCCGCTATGGCCGCGATCGGCATGGCTCGTGCAACACAAGATGTCGCTGTTTGTATGGCAACGTCTGGCCCAGGTGCTACCAACCTAGTCACTGGCCTTGCTGATGCCTTTATGGACTCTATCCCAATGGTTGCCATCACAGGTCAGGTTGCAAGTTCCCACATTGGTACCGATGCATTCCAAGAAATGGATGTGATTGGTATGTCTCTGTCATGTACTAAACACAGCTACCTAGTAACTGATATTGAAGATCTAGCTCCAACCCTCGCTGAAGCATTTGTGGTAGCAAAGTCTGGCCGTCCTGGCCCAGTTATAGTCGATATCGCTAAAGACGTTCAACTAGCAGAAGCACCTGTTAATACTCTTCCTGAATTTACTCCACCCGCAATTCCTGTTTCGACAACTGATGCCATTGAACAGGCACAGTACTTTTTGTCTCAAGCAACCCGTCCTGTTTTATACGTAGGTGGTGGTGTTCAACTTGCTAAAGCAACCGATGCGGTTCGTGAGTTTTTACGCCTTAACCCAATGCCAGCAGTAAGCACACTGAAAGGCTTGGGCACTATCGAACGTGACGACCCACACTACCTTGGCATGCTGGGTATGCATGGCACTAAAGCCGCTAACCTTGTGGTTCAAGAGAGTGACCTACTGATTGTTGTTGGTGCTCGTTTTGATGACCGAGTAACGGGCAAACTCGATACCTTTGCGCCGCATGCTAAGGTTATCCATATCGATATCGATGCCGCTGAGTTCAGCAAGCTGCGTCTTGCCAATGCGCCAATTCGCGGTGACATCAACAAGATCATGCCTCAACTAGAGCTAAGCCAAGACATCTCCTCTTGGGTTCACCACTCTGAAGGCCTTCGTAGCTCATTCAAATGGCGTTACGACCACCCTGGCGATCTGATTTTTGCTCCCCTGCTGTTGAAGCAACTTTCAGACATGATGCCAGCAAGCTCTATGGTTTCGACTGATGTCGGCCAACACCAAATGTGGGCAGCTCAGCACATTCAGCCGCGCGATCCACAGAACTTCATTACCTCTGCCGGTTTAGGCACCATGGGCTTTGGCTTGCCAGCTGCAATGGGTGCATCGGTTGGGCGTCCTGATGACCAATCTATACTTATCTCAGGTGACGGCTCGTTCATGATGAACATTCAAGAGCTTGGTACATTGAAGCGTCGTCAGATCCCAGTGAAGATGGTACTGCTTAATAACTCTCGCTTGGGCATGGTTCGCCAATGGCAATCGCTGTTCTTTGATGGCCGCCACAGTGAAACTATCTTGGATGACAACCCTGATTTCGTGATGCTCGCGAAAGCGTTCGATATCCCGGGCAAAACCATCACTCGTAAAGAAGAAGTAGAACCAGCATTGAAAGAGATGCTAGAGAGCAAAACCGCTTACCTACTTCATGTTCTTATCGATGAAGAAGAAAACGTATGGCCACTAGTACCGCCAGGTGCTTCAAACAGTGAGATGTTGGAGAACACATAACATGAAAAGATACCTATTAGACATTAAAGCCGATGATAAGCCTGTACTACTAGAGCGTGTTCTTCGTGTTATCCGCCACCGTGGCTTCATTGTTAAGCAAGTTGCGGGCACTCAAAACCACGAAAGCAAAGTGGCGAGTGTTGAGATCATCGTAGACAGTGACCGTCCGATCTCTTTCTTGGTAAACCAAATCGAAAAGCTGTGGGATGTGCGTACCGTTGACGTTATCTCGATCAGCCGTAATGAACTGCCAAACAACAACTTACAACAAAAGATAAACGCATAAGGAACCGCAAACATGACAGCTAAAACAGCAGACTATATTTGGTTTAACGGTGAGATGGTTCCTTGGGCAGAGGCGAACGTTCACGTCCTGACTCACGCAATGCACTACGGTACTTCTGTGTTTGAAGGTGTTCGTTGTTACAACACACCAAAAGGGCCGGTTATCTTCCGTCACCCTGAGCACGCTAAGCGCCTAAAAGATTCAGCAAAAATCTACCGCTTCCCTATTCCTTACACAGAGGAAGAAATTATGGAAGCGACTCGCGAAACGCTACGCCAAAATAAGCTAGAGTCAGCGTACATTCGCCCTCTAGGTTTCGTAGGTAACGTTGGTTTGGGTGTCTGCCCGCCAGAAAACACTGAGATGGAGCTAATCATCGCTGCTTTCCCTTGGGGTTCTTACCTAGGCGAAGAAGCGCTAGAAAATGGCGTTGATGCGATGATTTCTAGCTGGAACCGTGCCGCGCCAAACACGATCCCAACCGCAGCAAAAGCCGGTGGTAACTACCTATCTTCACTATTAGTTGGTGGTGAAGCTCGTCGTCATGGTTACGATGAAGGCATCGCACTGAGTGTTGATGGTTACCTTTCTGAAGGTGCAGGTGAGAATATCTTTGTGGTACGTAACGGCGTGCTATCAACGCCACCAGCGACCAGCGCGATTCTGCCGGGTATCACTCGTGATTCGATCATGACACTAGCAAAAGACATGGGTTACGAAATCCGTGAAGAGAACATTGCTCGTGAAGCGCTATACCTTGCCGATGAAGTATTCATGACAGGCACAGCGGCGGAAATCGTTCCGGTTCGCAGCGTAGACAAAATTACAGTAGGTGAAGGCAAACGCGGTCCTATCACTGAAAAAGTTCAAGCGGCTTACTTTGGTTTATTCAATGGAACCACTGAAGATAAGTGGGGCTGGTTAGACTACGTTTACCCAGCAGACCAAACTTCAGAAAACCAAACGCAAACAACTAAGTAAGCAACAGCCAAATATTTTATAAGGATTTAAGCAATGCCAATCTATCGTTCAGCAACGACTACCCACGGACGCAACATGGCTGGTGCGCGCGCTTTATGGCGTGCAACTGGCGTTAAAGATGATGACTTCGGTAAGCCAATCATCGCGGTTGTAAACTCGTTCACTCAATTTGTACCAGGCCACGTTCACCTAAAAGACATGGGTCAACTGGTTGCGGGTGAAATCGAGAAAGCGGGCGGTATCGCTAAAGAATTCAACACCATCGCAGTTGATGATGGTATCGCAATGGGTCACGGCGGCATGCTGTACTCACTGCCATCACGTGAGCTTATCGCAGATTCAGTAGAATACATGGTCAATGCGCACTGTGCAGATGCGATGGTGTGTATCTCGAACTGTGACAAAATCACTCCGGGAATGATGATGGCCGCAATGCGTCTTAACATCCCAGTGATCTTTGTATCTGGCGGCCCAATGGAAGCGGGTAAAACCAAGCTTTCAGATCAGATCATCAAGCTAGACCTTGTTGACGCGATGATTCAGGGTGCCGATCCAACGATTTCAGACGAGCAAAGTGAGCAAGTAGAACGTTCTGCATGTCCAACATGTGGCTCTTGTTCAGGCATGTTCACAGCGAACTCAATGAACTGTCTAACAGAAGCGCTTGGTCTATCTCAGCCAGGTAACGGTTCTATGCTGGCAACCCACGCAGACCGTGAAGAGCTATTCATCAATGCTGGTAAGCGCATCGTTGACCTCACTAAGCGTTACTACGAGCAAGACGACGAATCAGCACTGCCACGCAACATTGCTAACCGCGCAGCCTTTGATAATGCAATAGCGTTAGATATCGCGATGGGCGGTTCAAGTAACACAGTACTTCACCTTTTAGCGGCAGCTCAAGAAGGTGAGATTGACTTTGATATGGGTGATATCGACGAGATGTCTCGCCGCGTTCCACACCTATGTAAGGTTGCACCTTCAACACCTAAATACCACATGGAAGACGTTCACCGCGCTGGTGGCGTAATGGCTATCCTAGGTGAGCTTGATCGTGCTGGCCTACTGAACAACCAGACTCGCACCGTGCTTGGTCTAAGCATGCAAGAGCAACTAGCTCAATACGACATCATGCAGACAGAAGACGAAGCCGTGCTTAAGTTCTTCCGCGCTGGCCCTGCTGGTATCCGTACCACCAAAGCTTTCTCACAAGATTGTCGTTGGGATCGCCTTGATGATGACCGCGTCGATGGTTGTATTCGTACCAAAGAGAACGCATTCAGCCAAGAAGGTGGTCTAGCGGTACTTTCAGGTAACATCGCGGTTGATGGTTGTATCGTTAAGACCGCGGGTGTTGATGAAGAAAACCTTAAGTTCCAAGGCCCTGCAATCGTATTCGAAAGCCAAGACACAGCAGTAGACGGCATCTTAGCGGGTAAAGTAAAAGCAGGCGAAGTGGTTGTTATTCGTTACGAAGGTCCTAAAGGTGGTCCGGGCATGCAAGAAATGCTCTACCCAACCACTTACCTAAAATCTATGGGTCTAGGTAAGTCTTGTGCTCTTCTAACTGACGGACGTTTCTCTGGTGGTACATCAGGTCTATCTATCGGCCACGCTTCTCCAGAAGCTGCAAGTGGCGGTGTGATTGGTCTAGTGAACACGGGCGATATTATCACTATCGACATCCCTAGCCGCTCAATCACACTTGATGTGCCTGAAGCAGAGCTTGAAGCACGTCGAGTTAAACAAGATGCACTAGGCTGGAAACCAGAAAACCGTCAGCGTGAAGTGTCTTTCGCACTGAAGGCTTACGCAAGCATGGCGACCAGTGCCGACAAAGGCGCAGTACGTGATAAGTCTAAGCTTGAGGGCTAACTATGAGTGATGACACCTCCAGTCCCCAGAAACAAACTGGCGCAGATTATCTGCGTCAGATCCTGAGAGCGCCGGTTTACGAAGCGGCAATCGTAACACCTCTACAGGATATGCCGCGTTTAAGCGCGCGCATTGGTAATCAGGTTCAGCTTAAGCGAGAAGACCGTCAGCCGGTGCACTCGTTCAAGCTACGCGGCGCCTACAACATGGTATCAAGCCTTTCTGAGCAGCAAAAAGCCGCAGGTGTGATTGCTGCATCGGCGGGTAATCATGCTCAAGGTATGGCGCTGTCTGGTTCTAAGTTGGGAATTCAGACTACGATTGTGATGCCAAAAACCACACCAGACATCAAGGTTGATGCGGTACGTGGATTTGGCGGTAACGTGGTTCTGCACGGCAGCAACTTTGATGAAGCCAAGGCAGAAGCCGAGCGTCTTTCTGCTGAACATGGCTTCACCTTTGTGCCTCCTTTCGATCACCCACTGGTGATTGCAGGACAAGGCACTATGGGTATGGAGATGCTTCAGCAAAACGGTCACATGGATTATATCTTTGTGCCGGTTGGTGGTGGTGGCTTAGCTGCAGGTGTTGCTGTATTAGTAAAACAGCTGATGCCAGAGATTAAAGTCATTGCAGTAGAACCAGAAGATTCGTCTTGCTTGAAAGCGGCCCTCGATGCCGGTGAACCTGTAGTACTGGATCAGGTCAGCATGTTTGCTGACGGTGTTGCGGTTAAACGCATTGGCGAAGAAACCTTCCGTCTTTGCCAACAGTACATTGACGGTCACATTGCAGTCTCTAGTGATGAGATCTGCTCTGCGGTGAAAGACATCTTTGAAGACACTCGTGCGATTGCTGAACCTTCAGGAGCGCTTGCTCTGGCTGGCTTGAAGAAGTTTGCTGAACAGAACCAACTGCAAGACAAGCAATTGGCAACGGTATTGTCTGGTGCTAACACCAACTTCCACGGCCTGCGATATGTCTCTGAACGTTGTGAGCTAGGTGAGAAGCGAGAAGGTCTACTTGCGGTTACTATTCCAGAGCGACAAGGGGCATTCCTGGAGTTCTGTAATATCATTGGTGGCCGAGCGGTGACTGAGTTTAACTACCGCCACAACGACGAAAGCCTAGCGAATATCTTCGTTGGTGTACGCCTACAAGGTGGTCAAGAAGAACTCGAACACATCATCAATGACTTACGTGAGGGCGGCTACCCGGTTGTCGATCTCTCTGATGATGAGATGGCAAAACTGCACATTCGCTACATGATTGGCGGTAAACCATCGAAACCACTCAAAGAACGCCTATACAGCTTTGAGTTCCCAGAGTACCCAGGTGCATTGATTAAATTCCTTGATACCTTAGGGACACACTGGAATATCAGCCTATTCAATTACCGTAACCACGGTGCCGACTACGGCCGTGTATTGTGTGGCTTTGAACTTGATGATGATGATTTGGCTCAATTCTCGACACACCTACGAGAGCTTGGCTATCAGTGTAAAGATGAAACCGATAACCCTTCCTACAAGTTCTTCTTGTCATAAGAGTTAACGACCGAATCAAAAAAGAGCGAGTATTTACTCGCTCTTTTTACTGGTGCTGATTCAGCTCAAGCTTGAAAAGGATCTTCTTGTAAACAGATCATTAGATCGCCTTGCGATGATCCAACCAATCTTGGTAAAGTTTCTCACTCGATCCTAGGTACTTCACCATCCATTCGATCAGTTTATGGTTATCGTCTTTTCGCCATACCAAACAACAATGACTCTGCGGGCTCGGTTCAGGCAGTATTTTCTCCACCAGCAGGCCTTGTTCGATAATTGGCGCGGCAATGTGCCTTGGCATATAACCCACTCCTACTCCATTCTTAAGACACTCTATGGCGCTATACCAGTTGGGTAACAACAGGCGTCTTTGACTTGAGTAGTGGCCTGTGTGTCGCTTGGGGAGCACACTAGAGGTATCGTCCAAACATATCGCGGGATACTGGCTGACAAATTCTTCGTTGAGGTTTTGCTCTCGCACACACGGGTGACTTGGCGACATTACAAACGCCCAATCTAGGCGTCCCATATCTTTAACCTCAAAGTCGCCACCGACCGGTATCGCTGAGGTTGCGCCAATCACAATATCCGCTCTGCCCTGTGCAATCGCCTCCCAAGAGCCATTAAACACCTCCATGTTGATCTGAAGCTCTGCGAACTCAAAGGTTTGGTAGAACTCTTCAATCATCGGCTTCATCTTATCGAGCTTAACTACGTTATCGAGCGTTAGGCGCAAGGTTTTCTTCCAACCACGCGCTGCTCGGCGAGTCTGAGCACTGACCTCTTCCATCTGCCTCAACAACGCACGTGCCTCTTCAATGAACAATTCACCTGCCGGTGTCAGCTCTACTTTTCTCGGTAAACGTCTGAAAAGTAGAACATCCAGTTCTTGCTCAACCTGCCTAACACCGTAGCTGATCGCCGATGGTACTTTGTGCAATTGTTCTGCCGCCGCAGTAAAACTGCCTAAGCGAGCAACCGTATCGAGCATTTCTAAAGAGGATTTAGAGAACATAAGCCTTCAAATTTTTTGATTAATAACCACATATTTTAGCGTTTTATTTTATCAGGTCTGAAAAATAGAATGTCAGCATAAATAAACAGGGGCTTTTACTTCTGTATATCTAACAATTTTTTTGATGATAAAAACATCACTACCTTTAGTTTAATGGCATCTTATGAATATTTCTAAATTTCAATTGGTCTACCTTGCAGTTCTTTCAATGCTTGGCTTTATTGCGACCGACATGTACCTTCCTGCATTTAAGGCAATGGAAGTTGATTTCGCAACCGGCCCAGAGCAGATTGCTCTGTCTCTAACGGTATTTCTTGGCGGTATGGCAATGGGTCAGCTTCTTTGGGGTCTGGCGAGTGACAAGTATGGTCACCGTAATACGCTGGCGGTTGGTCTTGTTATCTTTACTGCAGCTTCATTCGGCTTAGCATTCAGCACCGAGGTATGGCATCTACTGACACTGCGCTTCATTCAAGCAATCGGCGTATGTGCTCCTGCGGTAATCTGGCAAGCAATGGTTATCAAGCGTTACTCACAAAGCAGTAGCCAACAAATTTTTGCAACCATCATGCCTTTGGTTGCGCTATCTCCTGCACTAGCACCTCAGCTAGGAGTGTTACTGGCGGATAGCTTTGGTTGGCACAGCATCTTCATCACATTAACCTTGATGGGTGCACTGCTAGTGGCGACAACAATGGCTCAACCAAAAGAAGCGCCTGAAGTAAAACAGACATCGATTAAGACAGACATCAAGATGTTGCTTAAATCAAAGCCTTACATGGGTAATGTTTTAATGTTTGCGTCAGCATCTGCAGCGTTCTTTGCTTACCTAACAGGTATGCCAGAGATCATGGCTCAACTAGGTTATGAAGCAAAAGACATCGGTTTGAGCTTTATCCCACAAACAATCGCGTTCATGGCGGGTGGTTACTTCGGTAAGCAAGCAGTGAAGAAATATGGCGATGGCGTTGTACTTAGAAACCTTATCGGTTTGTTCAGTGTAGCGGCGATGCTCATCTTTATCGCATCACAGTGGGAATTGACGTCAATCTGGCCTCTACTTGCGCCTTTCTGTTTGATTGCTGTCGCAAACGGCGCACTTTACCCAATCGTAGTAAACCGTGCCCTATCAAGCGCTAAACAGAGCCCTGCGACAGCTGCTGGTCTACAAAACAGCCTGCAAATCAGCATCAGTGGCCTATCAAGTGCATTGGTCGCAGCAATGGCTAGCCAAGCACTAAGCGCGACAGGTATCGCGGTTGTGATCTGTTTGGGCGCATTGTGGGTTGGCTATATTGTTTCGAACAAAGAGCTTTCTGAACACTTCGCGACACCAGACAACTCTCGAGTGGTCGCTGACGAGAAACAAGATTAGTTTCTAGGTTAACGAAAACAAAAAAGAGCGAGATTACTCGCTCTTTTTTTATATCTAAATTCAGCCTTTGCTTATGACTATTTCGAAGCCGCTTCACCGTCAACAATTTCTAACGCTGGCGCTTTATGGCGGCTATATTCATCATAGTTAACCACTCGGCTGCGGCCCATATCTTTCGCCATGTACAAAGCATTATCGGCCATCTTGACCAGAGATTCGGTATCAGACGCAGGCTTAGGATAGGTGGCCACACCAATTGAAACTCCAAGCTGCCCTAGCGATAAGCCTTTGTGCTCAAGGTGCATTGAGCGCACCGCATCACACAAGGTTTGACCAAACTCCGTCGCTTCTTGCATTGAATAATGTGGAAGCAGAACCGCTAACTCCTCACCACCGAGCCGGCAAGCAATCTCGTCTTCGCTAACACTCTGTTTGAGTAGTGCACTGATCTCTTTCAATACGAAGTCACCCGCATCATGACCAAAGTTGTTATTAAAGCGTTTGAAGTGATCCAAATCGAGCATCAATAGCGATAATGGCTGCTCGCTGGTGGCCGAATTCATTGAGTGCTCTTCCAGTTTTTGTTCGAAGAAACGACGGTTGAATAAGCCAGTAAGAGGGTCGCTCAATGCTTGCGAGCGAAGCTTCTCTTGCAGGCTCAGGTTAGCTAATGCCAAGCCTAAGTGCTCTGAAACGCTGAACGCCAATTGCTCAGTAATGGGATCTATCTTGATATCACCAACACCGAAATAAAGGTGCATTATACCGATGGTGTTGCCATGTGCCGTCAACGGAATACACAGGGTTTGGTTGTTTTCCATCTCATGCATGTGACCACAGGTTAACGAGTGGAAATCGTCATTTGATTGATGTGCACGCCCCTTACGCAGTGACCAACACTCTTCAGGAGCAAAGCTCGCACTTCCCGGCCAAGTCTCTCCCCAATCGAGCTGAGTGATCAACTGGTTACGCGATGCACGCATCAAAGAAACACTGCCGTTCACGTTACCGAGAATTCGCGGCAAGATATCCGACACGATCTGTTGGGCTTCCACCATGTTGTTACACGCGGCCAGCATATTCGCGAGGCGGTGCATCAACTCAATTTCGTGGGTTCGTTGGCGAATGCGTTCATCTTGCTTCTTCTGTTCTTCTTCCACTCGATGAACAATTTGGCGATTACTCACGTAAGAGGTGCCGATCAAGAAGCTCAAACTCAGTAACACCATACCAACCAGAATCCCCATCAATTGGAAGTTCATCTGTTTCAGTTGATGCATTGGCGAAGAGATCACGATAACGAAATCTTGCCCGTTAACGCTCTCATTCATTGAATAGTAGATTCGGTCGATGGAGGTAACGGTACTAAAACGGACATCACTGCCAGTACCTTGTTGAAGGGCTTGCTTGAATTCGGGGCGGTTAGCGTGATTTTCAACTCTAGCTAGTGCATGGTCTGAAAGATCCGTATCACCAATCACGACACCATCGGGACTGATCACTTGGATTCGGAGTCGAGTGTTGGCTTGCGTTAAGTCTCCGATGTAATCATCGACATCCATATCAGCCGTAAATAACTCACTATCTTCACGAATTTCATAGATAACGTCTGACATCAAAGAGACAAGATGATCACGCTCATTCTCAACAACCAGCTTTTCCAACGTTACATAAAAGCCATAGAGACCTATTAACATTGAAAAAGACAAAATAATGATCGGCAATGTTTGCCATTTCTTTTCAACCAATATCACCGTACATTAACCCATTTATACCGAACTACTGCCCGAATATTAACAATCTATTAAAAAAATACAATTGCCAAATTGATTATTTTGTTAGCAGTGAGTGACCGATACAAAAAAGCCAGTAGCGATGCTACTGGCTTTCATAAGAATATCTTTTGAACGTTAGAGATTATTTCTTAGTTGGACGTTTCCAATCAGCAATCTTACGTTCTTTCGCACGGCTGATAACCAGCTCATTTTCAGAAACATCGCGTGTTACTGTAGAGCCAGCTCCAACGGTAGCACCATTACCAATCGTAACAGGTGCTATTAATTGGCTATCTGAACCAACGAATACGTCGTCGCCGATGATGGTCTTAAACTTATTCGCACCATCGTAGTTACAAGTAATTGCACCCGCACCCACGTTTACGCGCTGACCAATTTCAGCATCGCCTAGATACGTTAAGTGGTTCGCTTTAGAACCTTCACCAAGGCGAGTGTTCTTCACTTCAACAAAGTTACCGACGTGCGAGTTATTACGCATGTCAGCACCAGGACGTAGACGAGTGAAAGGACCAACCGTACAGTCTTCACCTACTGTTGCACCTTCGATCACACTGTATGGGCGAACGATGGTGTTGTCATCAATCTCGCAGTCTTTCAATACACAACCAGTGCCGATAATCACGTTATCGCCAATGCTTACGCTGCCTTCGATGATAACGTTAGTATCAATCTCAACGTCCATACCGCACTGCAGTTCGCCACGTAGATCGAAGCGGCTTGGGTCGCGCAGCATTACGCCTTGCTTTAATAACTTGTCTGCTTGCTCAGCTTGGTAAGCACGCTCTAGACGAGCCAGTTGAGAGCGGTCGTTTACGCCTTCCACTTCAATTGGGCTTACTGGGTGTACCGCTTCAACCGCTCGACCTTCATCGTGAGCCGCTGCGATAACGTCAGTCAGGTAGTATTCACCCTGTGCGTTGTCGTTACTTAGGCCAGACAACCAGCGCTTCAGATCGCCACCAGTCGCCACCATAACGCCAGTGTTGATCTCTTTGATAAGCTTCTGCTCATCCGTTGCATCTTTCTGCTCAACGATAGCCACAACAGGGCCATTACGACGAATAATGCGACCGTATCCCATTGGGTTGTCTAGCACGACCGTAAGTAGCGCGATACCACCGTTTGGTTGAGCGTCTAATAGGTTTTCAATGGTTTCAGGTGAGATCAGTGGAACATCACCGTATAGCACCAATACTTTTTCATCATCAGCGAAATGTGCAGATGCTTGATCCACCGCGTGGCCTGTACCCAGTTGCTCAGCTTGCAGTGCCCAATTTACAGATTCTTCAGCTAGAGTAGCCTTCATCTGATCACCACCGTGGCCGTAAACCAGGTTGATGTTTTGAGCGCCTAGACCATTACAGGTATCGATAACATGCTTCACCATTGGCTTACCCGCAAGTGTGTGCAGAACCTTTGGTGTGTTTGAATACATGCGAGTGCCTTTGCCCGCCGCGAGAATTACCGCGCTAAACTTCATTGTAAACCTATCCAACGTTATTTTTATTAAGCCGATATTGTAACCGTTTTTGGCCGAAAAATTAAATCGCAATAACCATTTAACCAGTAGTGATACGTAAAAGAAGCATTTTTGAGAACATCAAAAATGCAAAAAGGCGACCCTTAGGTCGCCTTTATCTCAGAGTCTATAATCTTAAAAAGATTAACGACGCTGTTTTGTCAGTTCGATAACTCGTAACTGAGCAATGGCTTTAGCCAGTTCACCGGCCGCTTGTGCGAAGTCTATGTCGCCATGCTGATTTTGGATATTCTCCACAGCCTTGCGTTTAGCTTCTTCCGCCTTTGCTGCGTCTAGCTCTTCACCACGGATAGCTGTATCAGCCAGTACAGTCGCTGTACCAGGCTGAACTTCTACCATACCACCAGAAACATAAATAATTTCTTCGTGGCCGTGCTGCTTAACAATACGCACCATACCAGGCTTGATAGCGGTCAGCAGTGGAGTATGACCATGGAAAATACCAAGCTCACCCTCACTACCGGTCACCTGAAACGTCTCAACAAGGCCTGAGAAAATTTGTTTCTCTGCACTTACAACGTCTAGGTGAAAGGTTATTGCTGCCATATCGCCTCCTAGTTAGCCTTATAGCTTCTTAGCATTCTCGATAGCTTCGTCAATTGCACCACAGTACATGAACGCTTGCTCTGGAATGTCATCGTATTCACCAGATAGAAGACCTTGGAAGCCACGTAGAGTCTCTTTAAGAGGTACGTAAACGCCTGGGTCACCTGTAAATACTTCCGCTACGTGGTAAGGCTGAGTTAGGAACTTCTCAATCTTACGAGCACGAGATACAACTTGCTTATCTTCTTCAGATAGCTCGTCCATACCTAGGATAGCAATGATATCTTTCAGCTCTTTATAGCGCTGAAGAGTAGACTGAACGCCACGAGCGATGTCGTAGTGCTCTTGTCCAACTACCAATGGATCCAGTTGACGTGAAGTAGAATCTAGCGGGTCGATCGCTGGGTATAGACCCATAGATGCGATGTTACGGTTAAGTACAACCGTTGCATCCAAGTGAGCGAACGTTGTTGCTGGAGACGGGTCAGTCAAGTCATCCGCTGGTACGTATACCGCCTGTACAGACGTGATAGAACCAGATTTAGTTGACGTGATACGCTCTTGTAGAACACCCATTTCTTCAGCTAGTGTAGGTTGGTAACCTACCGCAGAAGGCATACGACCTAGAAGTGCTGATACTTCAGTACCTGCTAGTGTGTAACGGTAGATGTTATCAACGAACAGTAGAACGTCACGACCTTCGTCACGGAAGCGCTCTGCCATTGTTAGACCAGTCAGTGCAACACGTAGACGGTTACCTGGTGGCTCGTTCATCTGACCGTAAACCATCGCTACTTTTGATTCTTCAGGTTTTTCGATGTTTACAACACCTGCTTCCTGCATCTCAAAGTAGAAATCGTTACCTTCACGAGTACGCTCACCTACACCTGCAAATACAGATAGGCCTGAGTGTTGAAGTGCGATGTTGTTGATAAGTTCCATCATGTTAACGGTCTTACCTACACCAGCACCACCGAATAGACCGATTTTACCACCCTTAGCGAATGGACAAATCAAGTCGATTACTTTAACACCAGTTTCTAGAAGAGCTGTCTCGTTAGACTGCTCTTCGTAGCTTGGAGCTTCACGGTGAATGGCGTAATGCTCTTCAGCACCAATCTCGCCACACTCATCAATCGCGTCACCTAGGACGTTCATGATACGACCCAATGTCTTAGTACCTACTGGTACTGAGATTGGAGCGCCAGTATTTTCAACTGTCAAACCACGACGTAAACCATCAGAGCTACCCATTACGATTGCGCGAACTACGCCACCGCCAAGTTGTTGCTGAACTTCAAGAACTAGACGTTCTTGTACTTCATTAACATTCAGAGCGTCGTATACACGAGGTACTTCACCCTGTGGGAACTCTACGTCGACTACCGCACCGATGATCTGTACGATCTTACCTGTAGCCATCGTTAATCCTCTAACTATTTAGTTTTACCTAAGCTTAAACCGCAGCTGCGCCTGAAACGATCTCAGAAAGTTCTTGTGTAATCGCCGCTTGACGCGCTTTGTTATACACAAGTTCTAAGTCATCAATAATGTCACCAGCGTTATCTGTTGCTGATTTCATTGCAATCATTCGAGCCGCTTGCTCACAAGCAAGGTTCTCAACCACACCTTGGTACACTTGAGATTCGACATAGCGAACCAATAGTGCATCTAGTAGTGGTTTTGGCTCGGGCTCATAAATGTAGTCCCAAGAATGACTGCGTTTCATTTCTTCGCTGTCTGATTTAGGCAAAGGAAGTAATTGATCGATCGTTGGTTCTTGAACCATAGTGTTTTCAAACTTGTTGAACACTACGAACAGGCGATCTAATTCGCCTTCATCATATTTCTTCAGCATAACGCTTACAGAGCCAATCAAGTCTTCAAGGCTTGGACGATCGCCCAGACCAGAAACTTGAGCTGCTACTTTCGCGCCGCTGTTGTTGAAAAATGCTGTCGCTTTTGAACCTACAATTGCAAGTTCAACGTCAGCACCTTTCTCAGACCAATCTTTCATGTCGTTCATGGCTTTTTTGAACAAGTTAATGTTCAAACCACCACAAAGACCACGGTCTGTAGAAACGATGATGTAACCAACACGTTTGGCTTCACGTTCCTCAAGATAAGGATGCTTATACTCGAGGCTACCATTAGCCAAATGACCGATCACTTTACGCATTGTTTCTGCATATGGACGAGTAGCTTCCATTGCGTCTTGAGAACGACGCATTTTTGAAGCTGCTACCATTTCCATTGCTTTCGTAATCTTCTGTGTGCTTTTAACACTACCGATTTTATTACGTATCTCTTTTGCGCCGGCCATCGTTACTCTCCGTTAATGGTATGAGGTGGCCCTAAGACCACCTACCAATTACCAGGTCTGGGTTGCCTTGAAATCGTCAACAAGCTTCTTCAGCTCAGCTTCGATTTCTTTATTGAAAGCACCCGTTGTGTCGATCTGTGTTGCTAGATCGGCATATTGACCACGAGCAAACGACAGTAAAGCAGCTTCAAAGTCTAGAACTTTAGAAAGTTCAACGTCTTGAAGGTATCCACGCTCTGCAGCGAAGATTACTAGAGCTTGGTCAAATACAGACATAGGAGCGTATTGCTTCTGCTTCATCAGTTCTGTAACTTTTTGACCGTGGTCTAGCTGCTTCTTAGTCGCTTCATCAAGATCCGAAGAGAACTGAGCAAATGCTGCAAGTTCACGGTATTGAGCTAGAGCAGTACGGATACCGCCAGATAGCTTCTTGATGATTTTAGTCTGCGCCGAACCACCTACACGAGAAACTGAGATACCTGGGTCAACAGCTGGACGTACGCCCGCGTTGAATAGCTCAGTTTGTAGGAAGATCTGACCATCAGTAATCGAGATTACGTTCGTTGGTACGAATGCAGATACGTCACCAGCTTGCGTTTCGATGATAGGTAGAGCAGTTAAAGAACCAGTCTTGCCTGTCACTTCACCGTTAGTGAATTTTTCTACGTATGCTTCGCTTACACGAGCAGCACGCTCTAGTAGACGAGAGTGAAGGTAGAAAACATCACCTGGGAACGCTTCACGACCTGGTGGACGCTTAAGTAGTAGCGAGATTTGACGGTAAGCTACAGCTTGCTTAGATAGATCATCATAAACAATCAGTGCATCTTCACCGCGATCACGGAAGTATTCGCCCATCGCACAACCAGCGTACGGTGCAAGGTATTGCAGCGCTGCAGATTCAGAAGCAGATGCAACAACAACAACAGTGTTTGCTAGTGCGCCGTGCTCTTCTAGTTTGCGAACTACGTTAGCAATAGTCGACGCTTTTTGGCCGATAGCTACGTAGATAGAGAAAATACCAGAATCTTTTTGGTTAATAATCGCATCGATCGCCATTGCTGTTTTACCAGTCTGACGGTCACCGATTACTAGTTCACGTTGACCACGACCGATAGGGATCATTGAGTCAACAGACTTGTAACCAGTTTGAACAGGTTGATCTACCGATTTACGGTCGATTACACCTGGTGCGATAATTTCTACAGGCGAAGTCAATTTAGCTTCGATTGGACCTTTACCATCAATTGGCTCACCTAGCGTGTTTACAACACGACCAAGCATTTCAGGACCTACTGGTACTTCTAGAATACGACCAGTACCTGTAACTTTCATGCCTTCCTGTAGGTCAGCATACGGGCCCATTACAACAGCACCAACCGAATCACGGTTCAAGTTTAGTGCTAGAGCGTAACGGCCACCCGGTAGTTCGATCATTTCACCTTGCATCACGTCCGCTAGGCCGTGGATGCTAAGGATGCCATCGCTTACAGAAACGATAGTACCTTCATTGCGAGCTTCACTAACAACGTCGAAAGATTCAATACGTTGTTTAATTAGATCGCTAATTTCAGTGGAATTAAGTTGCATGCTCCAATCCCCATTAAGACTGCAATGCATCGCTCAGGCGGTCTAAACGACTGCGCGCTGAGTTATCGATGACTAGGTCTCCGGCTCGAATAATAACTCCACTAAGTAGAGTCTCATCTATACTGCAATTCAGCTGAACTTTGCGCGCTAAGCGCTGTTCCAATTTGCTGCTGATCTCTGCGCGTTGTTCTTCAGAAAGTTCTACCGCTGAAGTTACTTCAACGTCGATCTCTTTCTCATACTCTTTTTTGAGTATAAAGAACTCTTTACAAACATCAGGAAAAGCCATTAAGCGGCCATTCTCTGCCATCACTTTAATTAAGTTCTGACCGAATTCATCAAATTGTTCGCCACAAATTACAATGAATACTTCAGCTAATTTTTCAGCAGTCATAGAACCGCTTAATAAATTATGAACATCATCATTTTGTGCCACTTCGGCAGCAAAAGTAAGCATCTGACCCCATTGGTCTAGCTCACCTTTATCTACCGCAAAGTCAAACGCTGCTTTAGCATAGGGGCGTGCGATTGTAGTCAAATCAGACATATACAGCCCCTTGCTTTAAAGTTTTGCAGTAATGTTGTTAAGAAGATCATCGTGTACATCTTTATCGATTGTACGCTCAAGGATTTTCTCAGCACCAGCTATAGCCAGAGTTGCGACTTGTTTGCGCAGGTCATCACGGGCACGTGTACGCTCTGCTTCAATTTCTGCTTCAGCTTGCGCTAAGATTTTCTGGCGTTCTGCCTGAGCTTCTTCGCGTGCTTCATCAATAATTTGAGCTTTACGTTTGTTTGCCTGATCAATAACCTCAGTTGCAGTGCGCTTTGCTTCTTTCATTTGCTCAGAAGCGTTGGCTTGTGCCAGGTTCAAGTCTTTAGCAGCGCGTTCAGCGGCTACTAGACCGTCAGCAATTTTTTTCTGACGTTCTTCAATTGCTTGCATGATTGGTGGCCATACATATTTCATGCAGAACCAAACAAACAATGAAAAAGCAATTGCTTGACCTAACAGAGTTGCGTTCATATTCACAACAGCTACCCCTCGTTAAGAATCAACTACAAAAATTTAATTAACTATTGAGAGTTAATTAGCCTGCTAGTTGACCAACAAATGGGTTAGCAAACGTGAATAGTAGTGCGATTACGATACCGATCATTGGAACAGCATCCAGTAGACCAGCGATGATGAACATCTTAACTTGTAGCATTGGAGCCATTTCAGGTTGACGCGCAGCGCCTTCTAGGAATTTACCACCAAGAATAGCAAAACCAATTGCAGTACCTACGGCACAAAGACCAACAATAATAGCAACAGCGATTGCTGAAAAACTTAGTACAGTTTCCATTTACGTTCTCCGATTAACATTAATAGTTAGAATAAAGCTTAAAAATTTTTTTTAGTGATCACTATCTTCATGAGCCATTGATAAGTAAACGATTGTCAACATCATGAAAACAAACGCTTGAATCAAAATAACCAAGATATGGAAGATAGCCCAAGGTAGTGCACCTACCCATTGTAAGTACCACGGTAGCATTGCCGCGATAAGAATAAACACCACCTCACCCGCAAACATATTACCAAATAAACGCATACCTAGAGATAGTGGCTTCGCTAATAACGAAATTACCTCAAGTACCAAGTTAAATGGAATCATGATTGGGTGATTAAATGGATGCAGTGCCAATTCTTTAGCAAATCCGCCTAGACCTTTCACTTTGATGCTGTAGTAGATCATCAGAGCAAAAACACCTAAAGCCATTGCCATTGTTATATTTACATCAGCTGTAGGAACCACTTTCAAGTAAGGGATACCTAGCCAATGCTCTGCAGGATATGGTAAGAAATCGATAGGCACTAAGTCCATCAAGTTCATTAATATAATCCAGCAGAATATAGTCAGTGCTAGTGGGGCAATCAGAGGGTTGCGGCCATGGAAAGTTTCTTTAACGTTGTCACCAACGAATTCCACTACCATTTCAACAAAACACTGAAGCTTACCAGGTACACCTACTGTTGCTTTCTTTGCGACTGAGCGAAAAACCCAAAGGAATAACATCCCTGTCAACACCGAAAAAAACAGACTGTCTATATGTACGTTCCAGAAACTTGTCTCCTCTACAAGACCAAACTTAGCTAAAGAAAGGTTTTGTAAGTGGTGTTCAATGTATCCGGATGCTGTTGGCGCAGCCATAACTCATCCTATTTTTTATTGTTAATGAAAAGCACTGGCGCAAAGATATTAATACCTAGAACCAGTAAATAGGTCAGTTTGAGGGGAACTAATTCCACCTGCATATACATGTAGACAATAGAGAATAGTAAAACTGTGATAAGGATTTTTAGCGCTTCGCCTGCATAGAACGACGCCGCAACTAACTTAGTTGCACGAGCTCCACTAAATAGGAAAGCACACACACAAAAAACTGCATTTGCGATGACAAAAATACCGCCACCGATTAATGCAGCAAAACCCCAATCAGGATTAACAGCTAAACCTAACCCTATCGCCACTAATATAACCGCGCTAAGCTCGATCAATAACATTTGCTTTGCAAGCACTCGTCCTGGTCTTGCTAACGCCGCTACCATGTATTCGTTCCTCTTTTAAGCCTTCTTTACTACTCGCTTAAAAGCGTGCTGAGAAATTGGCGAAAATTATACGTTCAGCCAAATTGATTGCAACAACAACGCAGCAATCATTTACATTTTTGCATACAAAGCGACAACTTTTGTACGAAATCACTTGTTTATTACATAATTGACCTAAATCAATTATCTCATTTAGTACTCTAGTTTAGCAATAAGTTGCTCTAATTTGTGAGGCTCATCAATAGTAATTATTACTTTTGACTTACCGCTAACAGAACGAGTGACTGAAACGTTTGCTTGCAATTTTTCCGTGAGTCTTCGTGAAAGTTCGATAGCTTCTGTGTCTTCAGGCTTCGATTCTGGCTCAACGTCTGGTTTTAAGCACTTTTTGACAAGTTGCTCAGTTTGACGCACGGTCATTTTTTTGGTTGCCGCAGTGTTTGCTGCTTCAACCTGGGTATCACCTTCAAGCGCAAGCAGTGCTCGAGCATGCCCCATTTCCAGTTGTTTATTGGAAACTAAACCTTTTACTTCATTTTCGAGCTGATTTAGACGTAATAAGTTACTCACCGTTGCTCTCGATTTACCGATAACATCAGCGACTTGTTGGTGTGTCAGCTCAAATTCGTTCTGTAGGCGCTCTAGCGCTTGTGCTTCTTCGATAACATTCAGGTCTTCACGCTGAATATTCTCAATCAATGCCATCGCGATAGCGGCCTTGTCTTCAACTCTCTTGATCAGGCATGGCACTTGTTTAAGGCCAGCTTGACGAGCCGCTCTCCAACGACGTTCACCAGCAATAATCTCGAACTGGTCATGCGCCAATGGGCGAACTACGATCGGTTGGATAATGCCTTGAGATTGAATTGATGCAGCCAGCTCTTCTAGCGCTTCAGGCGCAATATCCTTACGCGGTTGATATACACCAGGCTTCAAGCAACCAACAGCCAGTTCAATAAGCTCACCATCAGCCGACAACGCCTGACTATGAGAAGCAACTTGCTGTTTTTCACGAGCCAATGAGCTAGTTGCAAGCAATGCATCTAGCCCTTTTCCTAAACCACGCTTAGACATTGAGCGAATTCCTTTGATTGGACCTATACTGGGACTTCTTCACGACGCAACATTTCGCCAGCAAGAGCAAGGTAAGCCTTAGCTCCTGCGGAATATTTGTCGTAGTACATTGCTGGCTTGCCGTGACTCGGGGCTTCTGCCAGACGCACATTTCTAGGGATCACAGTTCGGTAGACTTTGCTACCAAAGTGTTTTTTGAGTTGATCAGATACTTCGTTCGATAAGCGGTTGCGAGGATCGTACATAGTACGCAGAAGACCTTCGATCTTCAGGTTCTCGTTTACAACAGCCGCTAGCTTACTGATGGTATCCATCAATGCAGTCAAACCTTCCAAAGCAAAGTATTCACATTGCATAGGAACCAATACGGAGTCGGCCGCAGCCATCGCGTTGATTGTAAGAAGGTTTAATGAGGGTGGGCAATCAATAAAGATGAAATCATAGTTATTGCGAATGGATTCGAGTGCATTTTTTAAACGAACTTCACGAGCAAACACTTCCATCAGCTTGATTTCTGCCGCAGTAACATCACCGTTCGCGGCGATGAGGTCATAATTGCCAGATGTACTCCGGCAAACTACCTCATCAAATGGGGTGTCTTCAACCAACAAATCGTAAGCAGTTGCTTCAACTTGATACTTGTCGACACCGCTCGCCATAGTGGCATTACCTTGAGGATCGAGGTCAACAACCAATATCTTGCGTTTTGTTGCCGCCATTGATGCTGCTAAATTAATGCAAGTTGTTGTTTTTCCTACGCCACCCTTCTGGTTGGCAATTGCTACGATTCTACCCACTATGGCCTCGCTGATTATCCCTGACGCGATAAAGTAACTAGATGACGCTCTCCATCAAGCTCTGGCACTTGCAAAGCTTTAATGTCTGTCACTGAACACCATTCAGGTAACAGGTCGATTTCGTCTCTAGGATGTTGTCCCTTAAGAGCCAAAAATACACCGGATTGCTCTTTAGGTAAATGGTGACACCACTCTACCATGTCTGTCATTGACGCAAATGCACGACTGAGCACTGCATCAAACTTTTCTTCTGGTTGAAATTCTTCAACGCGACTTTGAACCGGTACCACGTTGTCGATACCCAGCTCATGAATCACCTGTTTGATAAAACGAATACGCTTACCTAGGCTATCTAGCAAGTAAAACTCGCAGTCTGGATTCATGATTGAGAGCGGAATCCCAGGAAGACCAGGTCCCGTGCCCACATCGATAAAGCGCTTACCTTGTAAGTGAGTGCTAACAATGATGCTATCTAAGATATGTTTCACCATCATTTCTTGTGGGTCACGAACTGATGTTAGGTTATAAGCTTTGTTCCACTTGTTCAGTAACTCAACGTAGCCAACCAACTGGCCACGTTGTTTTTCAGATACTTCAAGTTCAGTCTGGCCAATCAGGTGATCCAGTTTTTCGCGTAATGCGCTCATTATGCTTCCTCACCTTTTTTCAACAGGCCATGCTTTTTCAAGTAAACCAACAGAATTGAGATTGCTGCAGGTGTGATACCTGAAATTCGCGAAGCAATACCAATTGAATCAGGCTTAGCTGTCGTTAGTTTAAGAACCACTTCGTTAGAAAGTCCTTTTACCTTGCTGTAATCGATGTCAGCAGGCAGTTTGGTGTTTTCATGACGCAGTGATTTTTCAATTTCGTCTTGTTGACGCTGAATGTAACCATCGTACTTCACTTGGATCTCAACTTGCTCAGACGCTTGTTGATCTTCCAGTGCTGGACCAAAACGATCCAATGCGGTTAGCTGTGAATAAGTCATTTCAGGGCGACGAAGAAGATCTTCACCGCTCGCTTCACGAGACATTGGTGTTTTCAGAATTTGGTTCAGTTGATCAATATCTTCAGATTTTGGATTAATCCAAGTCTCTTTCAGACGTTGACGCTCCTTCTCCATGTTTTCCATCTTCTCGTTGAAACGAGCCCAACGAGCGTCATCAACAAGGCCAAGTTCACGCGACTTTTCAGTCAAGCGGATATCGGCGTTGTCTTCACGAAGCAGCAGACGGTATTCCGCGCGAGACGTAAACATGCGGTAAGGTTCTTTGGTACCCATGGTCGATAGATCGTCAATAAGCACGCCCATGTAAGCTTGGTCACGACGCGGACTCCAACCCTCTTTGCCTTGAGTAAACAAACTTGCATTCAGACCCGCCATCAAGCCTTGTGCTGCCGCTTCTTCGTAGCCAGTGGTACCGTTGATTTGACCCGCAAAGAATAGACCTTTGATAAACTTAGTTTCGTAAGTCAGCTTAAGGTCGCGAGGATCAAAGAAATCGTACTCAATCGCATAGCCAGGTCGAACGATATGAGCATTTTCAAAACCCTTCATCGAACGAACAATTTGAACCTGTACATCAAACGGCAGACTGGTAGAGATACCATTCGGGTATAGCTCGTGAGTCGTTAGACCTTCTGGTTCAATAAAAATTTGGTGACTGTTCTTGTCAGCAAAACGCATTACTTTGTCTTCAATCGAAGGACAGTAACGAGGGCCAATGCCTTCAATCACACCTGCGTACATAGGGCTGCGATCAAGGTTGGCACGAATTACGTCATGCGTATTTTCATTGGTATGCGTGATGTAACATGGAATTTGACGAGGTTGTTGAGCTCGGCTGCCCATGAACGAGAAAACAGGCGTAGGGTTATCGCCGTGCTGAACCTCAAGCTCAGAAAAATCAACGCTACGCGCATCGATACGAGGAGGAGTACCTGTTTTCAGGCGATCAACTCGGAATGGAAGATCACGAAGACGGTCAGCCAGTGCGATCGATGGTGGATCACCAGCACGGCCACCTGAAGAACTTTCCATACCAATATGGATCTTGCCGCCTAGGAATGTGCCCACAGTCAGAACCACAGCGCTTGCGCGGAACTTAAGGCCCATCTGCGTTACCACACCTACCACTTGATCCTGTTCAACGGTCAAGTCATCAACCGACTGTTGGAACAAAGTCAGGTTTGGCGTGTTTTCAAGAACGTTACGAACAAAGGCTTTGTACAGTGCGCGGTCAGCTTGTGCACGAGTAGCACGAACCGCAGGGCCTTTTGATGCGTTCAATGTTCTGAACTGAATACCTGCATGATCAATAGCTTGCGCCATTAATCCACCCATTGCATCGACCTCTTTTACCAAGTGGCCCTTACCGATCCCGCCAATGGCTGGGTTACAAGACATTTGTCCTAGTGTATCGATATTATGAGTAAGTAATAACGTACTTTGACCAGTACGTGCAGATGCGAGTGCGGCTTCCGTTCCTGCATGGCCACCACCAACAACGATGACGTCAAATTTTTCGTGATAAAGCATGAAACGACCTCAGGTATTCAAACGTTTTCTAGATTGATAAAAAGGAGCGATATTCTACCTGTTTTCATAGCCTGAGAAAACGTTTTTGGGATTTTTCGAAAAAGCTGTTTTTAATTAATATAGATAAGATCTTTAAGGAGATCTTTTATTAGATCTATTATTAGGATCGAGGGTGTCTGTGGATAAGTCGAAAATGATCAACGAGATCATGGATCTTTTTTGGATCAAATGATGTGATCTAACTTTGATCAGAATGAGGATTAGCTGGGATCAAAATGGCTACTTATTCACAGGAGGAAATTAGCCTAAAACTTGTTATTTGGATAACTATAGGTTAATCACCGTATATGTATGATCTTATCCACAGCAGAAATTGAAAATAGATCGCTAATTTTCGATGTTTTTGAAAAAAAGTTATTCACAATCGCGATGTTCAGAGACAAAAAAAGCGGCATAAGCCGCTTTTGGAGAGAAGAGAGAGGTTAAAACTGGTCGCTATGATCGTTAAACCAAGCTTCTGCTGCGTCTTCTGGTACCGGAGTTTCCAATACATCGATGGTAAAACAGTCAGAAATAGGCTGAGCACCGAGCTCTTTCATCTGGCTGTGGACTGATTTTCCCGCCAAACAGAAGGTATCGTAACTCGAATCACCAAGCGCCACGACAGCAAAGCGAACCGGGCTTAAATCTGGAGATTGCTGGGTCAATGCGTCGATAAACGGCTTAATATTATCTGGAAATTCTCCAGCGCCATGAGTTGAAGTCACCAGCAACCAAAAGCCTTGTTGGGGAATATCATCGAATTCAGGCTGATTGTGAAGGGTGATCTCGTGGCCTTGCTCTTCAAGAAGATCATTAAGGTGATCGCCAACGTACTCTGCACCACCTAAGGTGCTGCCTGTAATAATGTGGATCATTAAGCTGTCCTTACTAAAGAAAAAGGCCAGCATGAGCCGGCCTTTAAAGGTTATTTACCAATACAGAAAGAGGTGAAGATACGGCCGAGTAGGTCATCGGAACTGAACTCACCAGTAATCTCGTTAAGGTGTTGCTGCGTTATACGCAGTTCTTCTGCCAATATTTCCCCTGCCATATAGCCTTCGAGCTGTTGCTGGCCAATATCTAGGTGCTCAGATGCGCGTTCTAGGGCATCTAAGTGGCGACGACGTGCCATAAAGCCACCTTCATTGCCACCAGCAAAGCCCATGCAATCTTTTAAGTGATTACGCAGTGCATCAACGCCTTGTCCCGTCTTTGCTGATAGTCGAATCAGAGTTGGATCATTAACATGGCAAATCCCGAGATCTTCACCGGTTTGATCGGCTTTGTTACGAATCACGGTCATTCCGATGTTATTCGGCAGACGATCAACGAAATCTGGCCAGATATCTTTCGGGTCGGTTGCATCGGTAGTGGTGCCATCGACCATAAATAAAACTCGATCGGCTTGAGCAATTTCTTCCCAAGCGCGTTCAATACCGATTTTTTCGACTTCATCCGAGGCTTCACGCAGGCCTGCGGTATCAATAATGTGTAGTGGCATACCATCAATATGGATATGTTCACGCAGTACATCACGGGTTGTACCAGCAATATCAGTCACAATCGCGGAGTCTTTACCCGATAATGCATTCAATAAGCTCGACTTACCGGCATTAGGACGACCTGCAATCACCACCTTCATACCTTCACGCATGATGGCACCTTGATTGGCTTCTTGGCGAACCGCTTCGAGGTTGTCGATGATAGCTTGTAAGTCAGCACTTACTTTACCGTCAGCAAGGAAATCAATCTCTTCTTCTGGGAAGTCGATAGCGGCTTCAACATAGATGCGTAAGTGAATCAAAGAATCCACCAGCGTATTAATGCGTTTTGAGAACTCACCTTGCAGCGATTGCAGGGCTGATTTCGCCGCTTCTTCTGAACTGGCATCAATGAGGTCGGCAATCGCTTCTGCTTGGGTTAAATCCATCTTGTCGTTCAAGAACGCACGCTCCGAGAACTCACCTGGGCGTGCTGCGCGTAGCCCTGGAATCGCGAGGATGCGTTTGATGAGCATATCCATTACCACAGGACCACCGTGGCCTTGTAGCTCTAATACGTCTTCACCAGTAAACGAGTGCGGGTTAGGAAAGTAAAGCGCGATGCCTTGGTCTAGCTCTAAACCATCGTGAGATTTAAAAGGGGTGTACTCAGCGTAACGTGGTTTCAGTACTTTGCCGGTAACTTCAAGCGCAACTTGGGCTGCTTGTGGGCCTGAAACGCGAATAATACCGACGCCGCCACGGCCGGGTGCAGTCGCTTGAGCAACAATCGTATCTGTAGTCATAGTTGTGCCTGCTAGCATGTGAAAGCCAAAAAGGGGCGCTCACGATTAATCAATTAGCTGAATTGTAATCAGCTAAAAACAAAAAGGCGACCTTTTGGTCGCCTTTCTTTATCTCTTTCTATTATCGAACTTACTTAGAATGTAAGCCTTTCTTTTCCAGCGCACGGTAGATAAGCGTTTGCTGAATCAGAGTTACGATGTTCGATACTAGCCAGTATAGAACCAGACCTGAAGGGAAGAACAGGAAGAAGAATGTGAACATAACCGGCATAAAGGTCATGATCTTCTGCTGCATTGGATCCGTTACAGTTGTCGGGCTCATCTTCTGGATTAGGAACATTGAAGCACCCATCAGAAGTGGCAAGATGTAGTATGGGTCTTGTGCTGAAAGGTCAGTAATCCAACCGAAGAACGGTGAGTGACGCAGTTCAACAGACTCCATTAGTGCCCAGTATAGCGAAATGAAGATAGGCATTTGCAGAAGGATAGGTAAACAGCCACCTAGTGGGTTTACTTTCTCTTTCTTGTAAAGCTCCATCATTTCTTGGCTCATGCGTTGACGGTCGTCGCCAATACGCTCACGCATTGCAGTCAGCTTAGGCTGAAGCATACGCATTTTCGCCATAGACGTGTACTGAGCTTTCGTTAGTGGGTACATAGCACCACGAACGATGAAAGTTAGACAGATGATTGCCAGACCCCAGTTCACAACGATGCCTTGAATGAACGAAAGCAGAGTATGAAGTGGTTTAGCAATGAACCATAACCAACCGTAGTCAACTACTAGGTCTAGGTTTGGTGCAACAGCAGCCATTTGGTCTTGAAGTTTAGGACCAACCCAAAGCGTTGCTTTGAAGCTCGCTTCGTCGCCATTAGCGATAGTCTTGTTCGGCATACGAACACCGATGTCGCCTAGGTTACCGATTACACGAGTGTAAAGGTTGCTGCCTGCTTCGTCGCGTGGGATCCAAGCACTTGCAAAGTAGTGCTGAATCATCGCTGCCCAACCTTGACCGTTTGCTAGGTTAAGAGACAGGTTGCGATCTTGCATATCGTCGAAGCTGTATTTTTTGTAACGCGTATCTTCCGTAGAGTAAGCACCACCACGGTAAGTTGGCATTGTTAGGCTACCACCGTCATCCATTACGTTTTGACGTAGGTGAGCGTACATGCCGAATGTCGCGTTGTTACCAGAGTTGTTGACTACATCGTATTCAACATCCATTGCGTAGCTGCCACGCTTAAGGACGAATGTTTTCGTGTAATCAAGGCCGTTCGCTTGGTAAGTCATCGGGATGCGTAGTTCATCTTGACCATCAGCAAGCGTGAAGCTGTCTGCTGAAACTGTGTAGCTTGGGCGGTTTGTGCTGCTTAGGTCGATACCTTGAGGGCCCACTAGACCGCTTTGAGCGATAAATTGGTGACCAGGTTCGTTTTTAAGAAGAACAAACGTATCTTCTGAATCGAACTCAGCAGAGTAATCGTTTAGGTTTGCTTTAACGACATCACCACCAACCGTATCAATTGACAGAGTCAGTACATCAGTTGTTACTGTGATAGTTTTAGCAGAAGCAACTTGACCAGGAGCCGGGTCTAGATCATCTGCATAAGATGGCGCTGGTAGGGTGCTGCCAGATTGTGCCTGCTCAACCGCTTGTGGTGCTGGATTCTGAGCTACGTTCCATTGTTGGAACAGTAGGAAAGAAACCAAAGCCAATGCGATTAACAGGATATTACGTTGAGAATCCATCGTTATTTATCTCTGTCTTGTTTTTGGACTGGTGGAACGGGGTCAAAGCCCCCTTCGTTCAAAGGATGGCATTTTAATAGACGTTTGCCTGATAACCAACACCCTTTTACAAAACCGTGAGCTTTCAACGCTTCTATCGCATATAAAGAGCAGGTTGGAGTAAATCGGCAGCGTGGGCCGATGAGTGGACTAATAAACCATCTATAAAAATAGATGGGTATTAGCGCTATCCACGCGAAGGGCGAGACAGGCGAAGCCATAATTTGTCGAGTAGCTTGAACATTTCTTCATTGCTTAAATCTTGCGCGCTCTTCTTAGCGATTACAACAAAATCTTTGTTAGGAAGTTTGTGTTGAGTGTTACGAAAGCTTTCACGAGTAAGACGCTTGAATCGGTTACGACCCACGGCGGTTTTAATCTGCTTTTTCGGAACGGCTAATCCAAGACGAGGATTTGAAAGAGAGTTATTTCGGGCAATGATGGTGAAATGAGGGGAGCCAGCTCGATGAGCTTGCTTGAAGACATTTTGATAATGTTCGGGAGTTAACAAGCGTAACTCCCGACCGAAGGCTAGCTTATTCAAAATAATCAAAGATTACTTAGAAAGACGCTTACGGCCTTTTGCACGACGTGCATTGATTGTTGCGCGACCGTTCTTAGTAGCCATGCGAGCACGGAAACCGTGAGTACGCTTACGCTTTAGAACTGTAGGTTGAAAAGTGCGTTTCATTGTAATTACCTTACTGATCAGTAGTTTTAGGTTTTTGTTAAACCCGGCGTGGGCATTTTTTCTCTTCTTTATATAAGAAAGGAAAACCGACGCCTCTCAACAAAGAGGCGGAATTGTAATCACTGTCACAAAAAGTGTCAATGATTGGGTTAACTAAAATTCCGGTCGGGGGATTATACGTAGAATAACTAAAATCACAAGGATCCTTAGTCGATCCCAACCTTATTTAAGAATTTTTTTAATTTAGGATCCTGTGGATTACCAAAAATATCCTGTGGAGATCCCTGCTCGACAATATGACCGTCAGCCATGAAGATCACTCGGTCTGCGACCTCTCTAGCGAACTGCATTTCATGGGTAACCACCAGCATGGTTTGATGCTGATTTGCCAGCTTTTTCATTAGGTTAAGCACTTCGCCAACCCACTCAGGATCGAGCGCTGAAGTCGGCTCATCAAACAGTAAAAGCTCGGGTTGTAGTGCCATTGCACGGCCAATACCCACCCGTTGTTGTTGGCCACCAGAGAGCGCGGCTGGGTAGCTATCGCCTTTGTCACCTAAGCCAATATCATCAAGTATTTGTTGTGCTTTTTCATGGGCTTGCTGTTTTTTCCAACCACGAACGGTAATTAAACCTTCAGCAATATTCTGTCTCGCGGTTTGGTGAGCGAACAGTGCATAGTTTTGGAACACAAAACCGGTCTTACGACGCAGTGCAAGCACCTCTGCCTTAGTGTGTTTCTGAGTATCAACCTTGATATCATCAATCGAAATCGTGCCTTGATCGGCTTGCTCTAGAAAATTCACACAACGCAGTAGGGTAGATTTACCCGTACCACTTGAACCTATGATGACAATTATCTCGCCTTGCTTGATTTCTAGGTCGATCCCTTTCAAAACTTCGGTGTCACCAAACTGCTTGTGGATATTTTGTAATTTGATCATCGTACATACGCCTTATTCAGTTTCACTTCGGCCCAAATTTGAATACGAGTGAGGATAACCACCACGCCCCAGTAAATCAGCGCGACCGCTAAGAAAGCCTCGAAGAAGCGGAAACTTGAAGAAGCCTCCATCTGAGCTTTAGCCATGATTTCGGCAACACCTAGGGTGAAGGCAAGTGAAGTCGACTTGATCATGTCGATGAAGTAGTTCATCAATGACGGCAGTGCCACGCGAGTTGCTTGCGGTAAGATCACTCGGCGCATCGCTTGGCTGGTTGTCATACCGACCGAAAGGCTGGCTTCCATCTGGCTGCGATCAATACCGATAATCGCCGCACGAATACTTTCTGCCATATACGCGGCAAAGTGCAGGGTTAAGCCAATCACAGCGGCGCTGAAGGCATCCAACCCAACCATCCACGGGAAGACTTGTGGTAAGCCGTAATAAAGGAGGAACAGCTGCACCAACAGTGGCGTGCCTCGGAAGAAGCTAATGTACAGCTGGCTCAGTTGGTCGAGTACTGGGATTTTGAATACACGAATATTCGCCAGTATCAGAGACAGGATCAGAGCAAAGAACAAGCCCCAAGTCGCCATCTCCATCGTGGTGCCTAAATACTTCAGTAGTATCGGCAACAGCTCTAGCATGTAATTAAAGTCAAATCCCATAATCTATCTCGTATTTTTATTGGCAGTGTTGTTCTATATGTAAGTACTGTTCTATCAGATTTTTTAATCAGTGCACAAAAGCAAAAAGCCCACCGCTGTATAAAGCCGTGGGCCTTGAATGGAGAAAGTGAGTAATTACTTCTGAGTAATGTCCGCACCAAACCATTTCTGAGAGATACTTTCTAGCGTACCATCTGCGCGCATTGCTGCTAATGCTTCATTTACTTCTGCTTGCAGTTTTTTGCCGTTATCGTTGTCCACGAAAGGCCAAGCGTTTTCAATTGTTTCGAATGGCTGACCCGCCAGTTGTAATGGTAGACCAGTCTTCTTGATAAGCTCTAGTGCTGATAGGCGATCCATTACGAATGCATCGGCGCGACCCAGTGCCACATCATGTTCAATACCTGTATCGTAGGTTTTTACATTGATCTTGCCATCTTTGTCGTAGCTGCGAAGCAGTTGTTCAAAGTTTGAGCCTAGGTTTACCGCAACCGTCTTGCCATCAAGGTCTTCGATGCCTTTAATGCTGTCATTACCTTTACGAACGGTAATTTGTGCACCGTCTACTACGTATGGGTCTGCGAATAGGTATTTCGCTTTACGTGCATCCGTCATTGTAATTTGGTTTGAAATGGTATCGATGCGACCCGTTTCAAGAAGACCAAACAGACCAGAGAAGTTTGCCGTTACGTATTCAACCTTGTAATCGTTACGCTTACCGATCTCATCCCATAAATCCACTTCAAAACCCTGTAATTGGTCTTGTTTAACGAACGTAAACGGGAAATAGCGACCAGACATGCCGACTTTAACTTCAGTCGCAGCTTGAACAGTAGCAGCAGAGAGTGCGATAGCCGCAATTGCAGCCTTAATCCAGTTATTCATTTGGTAACTCCTTATATTTATGGGTTTGGATGTTACTGGGAAAATGCTCACTAGAATAAATAACCAGATGTTATTAACCATAACCAGATTGAATTCCCGATTTGGGGATAACTAGCAAGGATCCGGGCATAAGTGGATCATTGTGTGAGTAAATTAGGGGCAAGATGTGTGGATCCACCGATAAATTACAAATTTATTGTGAATAACTTGGATCTTATTCACTGGATCTGTGATCAATTGCTGGTGATCTGACTTATCAACAGGTAAAATTAGCGGTCATTTCATATTACTTTAAATAGAGTGAGGGCACCGTGTCATCTTCGCTTTGGTTGCAGTGTTTGCAACAGCTTCAAGAAGAGTTACCAGCTACAGAATTCAGTATGTGGGTTCGTCCGTTACAAGCGGAACTCAATGACAATACTCTAACTCTATTTGCACCGAACCGTTTCGTACTCGATTGGGTTCGTGATAAGTATCTAAATAGCATTAACCGTCTGCTGCAAGAATATTGCGGTAACGATATCCCACATCTTCATTTTGAAGTGGGAAGCAAGCGTGTGATTGCACCAAAGCCAGCGACACCGGCACCAACTCAGACTCGTACTGCTGCTGATGTGGCCGCTGAGTCATCAGCACCTGCGCAATTACAAGCTCGCAAGCCTGTCCATAATATCTGGCGTGATGAAGAGCCTGTCGCGGTTGACTTGAATCACCGCTCAAACGTGAACCCAAAACATAAGTTCAATAACTTTGTTGAAGGTAAGTCGAACCAACTGGGTTTGGCTGCGGCACGTCAGGTTTCTGATAACCCAGGTACAGCCTACAACCCGCTGTTCCTATACGGCGGCACTGGTTTAGGTAAAACGCACTTGTTGCATGCGGTGGGTAACGCCATTGTTGATAATAAGCCGAATGCGAAAGTGGTTTACATGCACTCAGAGCGTTTTGTTCAGGATATGGTAAAGGCCCTACAAAACAACGCGATCGAAGAATTTAAGCGCTACTACCGTAGTGTTGATGCATTGCTTATCGATGACATCCAATTCTTTGCTAATAAAGAGCGTTCTCAAGAAGAGTTCTTCCATACCTTTAACGCGCTGCTTGAAGGCAACCAGCAGATCATCCTAACGTCTGACCGTTATCCAAAAGAGATCAACGGGGTAGAGGATCGTCTTAAATCTCGCTTCGGCTGGGGTTTGACGGTAGCAATTGAGCCACCAGAGCTTGAGACGCGTGTTGCGATCTTGATGAAGAAAGCGGAAGACCACCAAATTCACCTTGCGGATGAAGTGGCGTTCTTTATTGCCAAGCGTCTGCGCTCTAACGTTCGTGAGCTGGAAGGCGCATTGAACCGTGTTATTGCGAATGCAAACTTCACTGGCCGCCCGATCACGATCGACTTCGTGCGTGAAGCACTGCGTGACCTACTTGCACTGCAAGAAAAACTGGTCACTATTGATAACATTCAAAAGACAGTCGCCGAGTACTACAAAATCAAAGTCGCTGATCTATTGTCTAAGCGTCGTTCTCGTTCTGTTGCTCGTCCACGTCAATTGGCGATGGCACTGGCGAAAGAGCTAACAAACCACAGCTTGCCTGAGATTGGCGATGCATTCGGTGGTCGTGACCACACGACGGTACTGCATGCTTGTCGTAAAATTGCTCAGCTGCGTGAAGAGAGCCACGACATTAAAGAAGATTATTCGAACTTGATTCGTACCCTTTCTTCTTAATACACAGTATTCTTAACCTTAATAAGCAGAATCTTGGCCACGTACTATTACGCAGTGCCATTTAGACCGTAAGAGCAAGATATGAAATTTACCATTGAACGTAGTCACCTGATTAAGCCATTACAACAAGTATCTGGCGCTCTCGGTGGCAGGCCAACGCTTCCAATTCTAGGAAACCTACTGATTAAAGTAGAAGATAACGTGTTGTCGATGACAGCGACGGATCTAGAAGTTGAACTGATCAGCCGTGTAACGCTTGAAGGTGATTTCGAAGCGGGCAGCATTACCGTACCTTCACGTAAATTCCTAGATATCTGCCGTGGATTGCCAGATAACTCAGTGATCACTGTGGTATTGGATGGTGACCGTATTCAGGTTCGTTCTGGTCGTAGCCGCTTCTCATTAGCAACATTACCTGCGGCAGATTTTCCAAATATTGAAGATTGGAGCAGTGAAGTTGAAGTGTCAGTGACACAAGCTGAACTTCGCGGTCTTATCGAGAAAACACAATTCTCAATGGCGAACCAAGATGTTCGTTATTACCTCAACGGTATGTTGTTTGAGATTGAAGGTTCTATCCTGCGCAGCGTAGCGACCGATGGTCACCGTATGGCAGTATCTCAAGCACAACTGGGTGCCGATTTTGCTCAGAAGCAGATCATTGTTCCTCGTAAAGGTGTTCAAGAGCTAGTGAAGCTATTGGATGCACCTGAACAGCCAGTAACACTGCAAATTGGTAACTCTAACGTGCGAGCTGAAGTGAACAACTATGTCTTCACTTCTAAGCTTGTTGATGGTCGTTTCCCTGATTATCGCCGCGTAATGCCGCAAAATACCACCAAGACACTTGAAGCTGGCTGTGATGAATTACGTTCAGCATTTTCTCGTGCTGCGATTCTATCGAATGAAAAATTCCGTGGTGTTCGCGTTAACCTTGCTGATAGCGAGATGCGTATTACCGCGAACAACCCAGAGCAAGAAGAAGCGGAAGAAGTACTCGATGTTAACTTCGACGGTGACGCATTAGAGATTGGCTTCAACGTAAGCTATGTATTGGATGTTCTGAACACACTGCGTTGTGAACAAGTTCGCATCTCAATGTCAGACGCCAATGCGAGTGCTCTTATTGAGAACGCACAAGATGACAGCGCGATGTACGTTGTTATGCCAATTCGCTTATAAGCTGCCCTATGTTGACCTACCGAGTCGTGATTGAAGATTAATATGAAGACGTTATGCCTTTATCGCGCTTAATCGTTAAGCAGTTTAGAAATATTGAAGCCTGTGACATTCAACCGTCATCAGGCTTTAACTTTCTTATAGGGGCTAACGGAAGCGGCAAAACCAGCGTCCTTGAAGCGGTGTATCTGCTCGGACATGGTCGCTCATTCAAGAGTTCACTTACCGGTCGTATCATACAAAACGAGTGTAGTGAGCTGTTTGTACATGGCCGTTTTATGACCTCGGATCAATTTGAGCTGCCAATTGGCATTAATAAGCAGCGCGATGGCACGACAGAGGTTAAAATAAGCGGTCAAACTGGGCAAAAGTTGGCTCAGTTAGCTCAAGTCTTACCTTTGCAGTTGATTCACCCTGAAGGGTTTGATTTACTAACCGATGGACCTAAGCATCGCCGAGCATTCATTGATTGGGGAGTCTTCCACAGTGAGTCGGGCTTTTATGATGCGTGGGGCAGGGTAAAGCGCCTCAATAAGCAGCGAAACGCCTTATTGAAAACGGCAACCCACTATCGAGAGCTGAGCTATTGGGACCAAGAACTGGCCCGTTTAGCTGAAAGCATCAGTCAGTGGCGTGCCACCTACGTTGATCAGCTCAAAGAAGTCGCCGAAGAAATCTGTGCGACCTTCCTTCCTGAGTTTGAGATAAAGATTAACTACTATCGTGGCTGGGACAAAGACACCCCGTACGCCGAGATATTAGAAAAGAATTTTGAAAGGGATCAGCAGCTTGGTTACACCTTTAGTGGGCCAAACAAAGCGGATCTGAAGATAAAAGTGAACGGCACTCCAGTGGAAGATGTCTTGTCACGAGGTCAATTGAAGTTGATGGTGTGCGCGCTACGAGTAGCACAAGGGCAACACCTCACTCAAATGACAGGTAAGCAGTGCATCTATTTGATAGATGACTTCGCTTCCGAATTAGATAGCCAACGTCGAGCACGTCTTGCTGAGTGTTTAAAGGCGACCCAGGCTCAAGTTTTTGTAAGCTCTATTACCGCTGATCAGATTGCAGATATGCATGACGAAAATAGCAGGATGTTTCATGTGGAACATGGCAAAATAGAGCAAGGATAATTAGTCAGAGAGTAACTATGTCAGATAATTACGATTCATCGAGTATTAAAGTACTGAAGGGTCTGGATGCGGTACGTAAGCGTCCTGGAATGTACATTGGCGACACGGATGATGGTACCGGTCTGCACCACATGGTTTTTGAGGTGGTAGATAACTCTATTGATGAAGCGCTAGCTGGTCACTGTAATGACATCATTGTAACTATCCATGAAGATAGTTCTGTGTCTGTGAGCGATGACGGCCGTGGTATTCCAACAGAATTGCACCCAGAAGAAAACGTATCAGCAGCAGAAGTCATCATGACGGTTCTTCACGCTGGTGGTAAGTTCGATGATAACTCGTACAAGGTATCTGGTGGTCTGCACGGTGTTGGTGTTTCAGTAGTTAACGCACTTTCTAAGCAAGTTACTCTTACTATCCACCGCGGTGGCAAAATCCACACTCAAACCTACAGCCACGGTGAGCCTCAAGCGCCACTAGCGGTTATCGGTGACACGGATAAAACAGGTACAGAGATTCGTTTCTGGCCGAGTGAAGAAACCTTCACTAACATCGAGTTCCATTACGACATTTTAGCTAAGCGTCTACGTGAGCTATCATTCTTGAACTCAGGTGTATCAATTAAGCTAATTGACGAGCGCGAAGAAGACAAAATGGATCACTTCGAATACGAAGGCGGTATCCAAGCGTTTGTTGAACACCTTAATACTAACAAAACGCCAATCATCCAAAAAATCTTCCACTTTAACTCTGAGCGCGAAGACGGTATTACCGTTGAAGTTGCGATGCAGTGGAATGACGGCTACCAAGAAAACATCTACTGTTTCACCAACAACATCCCTCAACGCGATGGTGGTGCTCACTTAGCAGGTTTCCGTGCGGCGCTAACGCGTACACTGAACAGCTTCATGGACAAGGAAGGTTTCTCTAAGAAAGCGAAGACTGCGACCTCTGGTGATGATGCTCGTGAAGGTCTGACGGCGATTGTTTCTGTTAAAGTGCCAGATCCTAAGTTCTCAAGCCAAACTAAAGATAAGCTGGTTTCTTCAGAAGTGAAGTCTGCCGTTGAATCTACAATGGGTGAGAAGTTGTCTGAGTTCCTGATTGAGAACCCAGGTGAAGCGAAAACAGTTTGTTCTAAAATTATTGATGCAGCACGTGCTCGAGATGCAGCGCGTAAAGCTCGTGAAATGACTCGTCGTAAAGGCGCATTAGATTTAGCGGGTCTTCCAGGTAAGCTTGCTGACTGTCAGGAAAAAGATCCTGCACTGTCTGAACTATATATTGTGGAAGGAGACTCTGCTGGCGGTTCAGCTAAGCAGGGGCGTAACCGTAAGAACCAAGCAATCCTACCGCTGAAAGGTAAAATCCTTAACGTAGAGAAAGCGCGTTTCGATAAAATGCTTTCTTCTCAAGAGGTTGCAACGCTAATCACAGCTCTTGGTTGTGGTATTGGCCGTGACGAATACAACCCAGATAAACTGCGTTACCACAACATCATCATCATGACCGATGCCGATGTCGATGGTTCTCACATCCGTACTCTGCTACTGACGTTCTTCTACCGTCAAATGCCAGAGCTGATTGAACGTGGCTACATCTACATTGCTCAACCGCCACTTTACAAAGTGAAGAAAGGTAAGCAAGAGCAGTACATTAAAGATGAAGATGCGATGAACCAGTATCAAGTATCTTTGGCTTTAGACAATGCAGAACTGCACGTAAACCCTGAAGCGCCAGCATTTGCCGGTGAAGGTTTAGAGAAGCTTGTTCAGCAATACAATGCAGGCATCAAGCTTGTTGATCGTATGAGCCGCCGTTACCCACGCGCACTGGTTCACGAACTGATTTACGTTCCTCGTCTAACGGCTGAGCAGTGTCATGATGACGCGGCAGTTGAAGCTTGGGGTAAGCAGCTTGTTGAACAGCTAAACGCGAAAGAAGTAGGTGCGAGCCAATACAGCCTTGAAGTTGAAAAACACGAAGAGCTAGGCTTAAGCGTTCCTAAGATTGTGGTTCGTACTCATGGTGTGACTCATGAGCACCTACTGAGCATCGATCTTATTAACTCTAAAGAGTTTGGGAAGCTAGCGGATCTTTCTGAAGCACTTGATGGCTTGATTGAAGAAGGCGCTTACATTAAGCGTGGTGAGCGTACTCAAGAAGTTTCTAGCTTCGTTGATGCTCTGAACTGGTTAGTGAAAGAGTCTCGTCGTGGTCTAAGCCTACAGCGATACAAAGGTCTAGGTGAGATGAACCCTGATCAACTTTGGGAAACCACAATGGATCCTGAAACTCGCCGTATGATGCAAGTAACGATTGAAGATGCTGTTGGTGCTGATCTGTTGTTTACGACGCTAATGGGTGACCAAGTTGAACCTCGTCGTAACTTCATCGAAGAGAACGCATTGAAGGTTGCTAACCTTGATGTATAGATTTCTTTAGAATAAAGAAGCTCAAAATGATAAAAGCACTGCCCATTGGCGGTGCTTTTTTATGCCTGTTCGATATGACGACCCGCCGTAGCAAGGAAGTACTTTCCGGATAAAAGTCCTACCTCGTAGTCATGTTCAAGTGCATGCTGTGGGCTTCCCAGTAATGTAGAGTGCAGCGCTTTGTCTGGGTGAATCTCATAGATGGTCGCGTCTTCTGGCGGGTTACTCAGAAAGTCTTGAGTCGCGCGGTAATGGGCTTCGTGCTTGAGTAACAGCTCAATCATCGCCTTAGCTTTTGTTTTCCCTAACAACTTACTGTATTTGCACATCCAGCGGTGATCAAAAGACGTTGAGATAGGTACTGTCCGAATCACCACAATATGTTTATAACCCCGCTTATAGGCTTCTTGTGCTGGGATTGGAGCGGCAATGCCACCATCAAGCCACTCTTCATCATTCGCTTGAATTGCCTTTGGGCTGATAAAGGGAACCGCACATGAGGCTTTGAGAGCGTCCTGCCAAGCGTGTGAGTCTAAGTCAAAATAGGCTGGCTCGTGACGAGTCGCGTGGGACGCACAGGCAAGCACCTGACAACTTTTCATATTGTCATGACCTGACTGCCAGTTGAGCGGCAAGCTTGTTTCGGTTTGCTCAAGTAACCAATCTAGGTCTAATCCTTTCTTTTGCAGTAAGAACTTATAGGTATCGAAGAATTCAGGGCTGGCTGTTGCTTCTGTGATGACGCGATAAGCATGGCGATGTTGCCCGCATATATAGGATGCTAGGTTAAGAGAACCCGCTGATGTGCCAATCATCAATGAAAACGGATTAAAGCTTTGTTCGAGAAAAGCATCTAATACGCCCGCTGTAAAAATTCCGCGCTGGCCGCCACCTTCCGTTACCAGAGCCACCTTATCGATGTGGATATCTAGGTGCGCCAAGGCATCGTAAGAGTGGAGTGCGTAAGAAATATGTGTAGAAGACATCAGAATTGCCACCAAAAGCGATAAAAAAGGATTCAACCTGATTAGGATATGACCAATGGTGGTTAATTAAAATCAAGTAATATTTATACAGCGTTTGGTTTTTCTTAACTAAAAAGTTGAATTAAGCTGCTTGAAAAGCGCTTTATGGCACCACATATCTATTTATGAAGAGGATGACTGTCTTGCTCAAAAGAGAAGAAACAGAACCTTCATTACCGCTAACGAAGTATCGCTCAATAGAGGATAACTTTGGCAGCACACAACCTAAAAATTGATTCATTGCCATGTCCCAGCGTTGTCGCCAATAGAGGCGAAACCCGAGGAATGCGAATTGAATCTCTTAGCTGTTTACTGGGTCACACACAGGTTCGATCCAAGTAAAATTCGCAGCTAAGACTATTGCTTACTAAAAGGATAGCATTATGAGAACTGTAGATTTCACTCCACTTTACCGCAACGCAATCGGCTTCGATCGTCTATTCAACATGATGGAAGCGAACACATCGAAGAACTCTTCTGGCGGTTACCCTCCATACAACATCGAGCAAAAAGACGAGAACAACTACCGTATTACTATGGCCGTTGCTGGTTTTGCTGATGACCAATTAGATCTGACTCAGAAAGAGAACATGCTAATTGTGAAAGGTGAGCGTAAAGCAGAAGCAGAGAAAACCTTCGTATATCAAGGGATTGCAGAGCGCGATTTCGAGCGTAAATTCCAACTGGCTGACTACGTAAAAGTGGTAGGTGCAAGCATGGAAAATGGTCTTCTTCACATCGACCTAGAACGCGAAATCCCAGAAGCGATGCAACCACGTAAGATTGCTATCAATGGTAATAGCCTACTAGAAGGTTAATTACTGTTAGCTCCTTAGAGCTAAAAATATCGGGAAGTAAAAGTGAAAGAGCACCAGTACCTTGAAGAAGGTCGGTGCTCTTTTTTGTTTATCCTATCATCGTCATTCCATAGAGGGAGGAACGACCGAGTAGGGAATCTCTATTTGCTTTCGCTGTAAGCCTTTTTCACTTCTTCAGCAATGATAGCAATGCCTTTCTGCATCGCCTCATCATCTTGTACGTAGTTCATGCGTAAGCACTGGTGAGCATGATCCCACTCGTCTTCTTGGCCGATAAAGAAGTATTCACCCGGAACAATCAATACGCCGCGAGCTTTAAGGCGGTCGTACAATTCCATTGTGGTGATCGGCAACTCATCAAACCATAGCCATAAGAAGATAGCGCCTTCAGGTTTGTGAATGCGGAAGCGTGGGTCATCGATAGCCTCTTGTAGCAGTTCAACTGCACGTAGCGATTTTTCTTTGTAGAAAGGTTTGATCACCTCACTGCTCAAGCGTAGTAAATCGCCTTTTTCAATCATGTGGTTGGCAATCGCAGGGCCGACGCTGTTTGGCGCTAAGCTGATGATGCCATTCATGTTGGTCAATGCTTGTGTTACTTCTTCACTCGCAATCACGATACCGCAACGCACACCTGGCAAACCAAGCTTAGAAAGGCTCATGCACAGAATCGTATTTTCATTCCAGAACGGTTCGACATCTTCAAAGATGATATTTGGAAACGGCAGGCCGTAAGCATTGTCGATCAGCAGTGGGATGTTGTTTTCACGCGCCAGTTTATCCAATTTACGTACTTCTTCGTCGGTCAGTACGTTACCCGTTGGGTTGGTTGGACGAGATGCACAGATAGCCGCTACTGAGTCATCAACCTTTAGTTGTTCAAAATCGACGTGGTATTTGAACTGGCGGTTTTCTAGCAGCTCGATCTCTGGGTGGTAAGAGATAAATATATCGTCATCAATGCCCGCGTCGCCGTAGCCGATGTATTCCGGTGCGATCGGCAGTAGGATTTTCTTATGTGAACTGTCAGGCTGTTGACCTGCTAGCAGGTTGAATAGGTAGAAGAAGCCACTTTGACTGCCATTAGTCAGGCTGATGTTCTTCTCGCTGATGTCCCAGCCATAGGTCTCTTTCAGCATTGCCGCTAACGATTTGATGAAGCTGTCTTTACCCTGAGGACCATCGTAGTTGGCGAGGGCGGCGATGAGTTCTCCACTGGCGAGCATGTCGGCACTGGCTTGGTTAAAGTAATCGAGCATGGCTGGGATAGCGGCTGGGTTGCCACCACCGAGCATGATAGCGCCAGGAGTGCGCAGGCCATCATTCAAATCATCCATTAAACGAGTGATTCCAGAGTATCGATTAAACTTTTCGCCAAACTTAGAGAACTGCATTACTAATTTTACCTAATTCATTGTGATTGCTTGTTACGTGTCATTAAGGCAGACCTTATGTCTGCCATCAGTGTATTCCTTGAACATACCGCAATGTTTTTGCGACGCATAGCGCCAAATGCTCTAACACGTAAAAAACTTCTATAAAGTTTGGTTAATGAGTGACAGCTTGCTTATTGAACGTACCTTTAGCGATAAAAAAAGGAGAAGCCTAAGCTTCCCCTTTAGTTTCTGGTGTTTATGTTAATGAAGGTTTAGTTCGAGCCGGTATAAACGACTAATACCTTGTCATCTTGGTATTGGCGTTCGAACGCATAGTAGCCCTTGCTGTTACGGATGATGTGCTTACCTTGCGCGATGGCTGGGTGGCGTTGGCGGAATTGGCTAAGCGCTTGCCAGTGTTCCAGCAGTTCTGCCCGTTCGCCATTGATTTGATCCCAAGGCATGTCTGAGCGTGTGCCTTGCATAGGGTCTGATCCTGTTGGGCCAAAGTCACGGGCGATCTCATCTCCGTAATAGATCTGGACTGCACCTGGAGCCAGCATCAATGCGTTTGCCGCTTTGGTTTGTTTGGCAAAGTCATTGCCGTGCTGCGTCCAGAACAGAGAGGTGTCGTGAGAGGATAAGTAACTCAACACGTTGAACTCGCTGTCACTGTTGATCTTCTCTGCATAGCGAAGGTAATCGGCATCGAGATCAGACAAGCACTTAAGCGCCTTTGGTGCGATATCGCTTTGGAATTCAAAGTTAATGATCGAATCAAAGCCGTTAGCGAAGTAATCTGATTTCACCACGCTGTGTGCCCACACTTCACCTGTCATCCAGAAGGGTAAGTCATCCAAGGCCTTGTCTGGGTTGTTCTGTTTCCACTCGGCAAGTGCCTGGTTAGTGCTCTCTTTCAGTTCTGCCCATGCTTCGAGTTCAACGTGTTTCGCGGTATCGACCCTGAAACCATCGACACCATATTCGCGCACCCAATCCGATAGCCAAGTGATTAAATGGTCACGAGGTGTTTTGAGCTCATCGGTCGCGCTGGTGGACTTATTGCGATAGAAATTAGGCAGCCCGGTTGTCTCTGTCGACTCTGTTTTGAAATCGGGCAGGTGCGCTAAAGACATAGTGAGGTTATTGTAACCCGGAGAGTCATAGGCACCGATATCGCTGCGCAACCAAGCTTTGCCCCACCACTTTTCCCACGCTTCTTTGTCGCTGTAAGAGATGTAGTTGTTGAAGTAGTGCCAGTTCTGACCTTTGGCAGGTTGCCAATCTGTCCAGTTTTCGCCAAGTGTTTGTTTGGCTTCTTCGTCAGTTAGGTTTAGCTTACCAAAATCAAACTCTTGCATGTCGGCAAGCGTTGCATAACCGGTGTGGTTCATTACTACATCCCAAACAACGCGAATGCCTTTGCTGTGCGCGGTATCGATGAAGGTTTTCAGCTCGTCTTCGGTGCCCATGTTGTCATCGAGCTTGGTCCAGTCTTGATGGTAATAACCGTGGTAGCCGTAGTGCTTGAAGTCACCTCGGTCACCGCCGCCAACCCAGCCGTGGATTTGCTCTAACGGAGACGTTATCCAGATAGCATTAGCTCCGAGTGATTCTATGTAATCGAGTTTTTCGGTTAAGCCTGCCAAGTCACCACCGTGGAATGTGCCGATTTCGTCTTGTCCGTCTTGGCTGCGACCGTAACTGTTGTCGTTATCAGGATTACCATTGTGGAAACGGTCAGTCATTACGAAGTAAACCGTGGCGTTATCCCAACTAAAGTCAGCTTTGGTTTCTGGTTCTACTTTCTCTAGTAGCAGAACACCTTGGCTGTTTTCTGCAGGCTGCATGGTGACACTGCCATTAGTTACTGTGACTTGTTTACCTGAAAGAGCGTCTCTTACCACGGTGCCATCATCAAAGGTTTGAGTAACATCGATGGTGGTTGGCTGGTCACTAGGTACTGGGCAGGCAAAGCTTTGAACTTGTTGTTGCTTCGGCTTTATCTGAACCGTGAGTTCATTGGTCTGTGGGTTGAGCGTGAATTGATAAGTGTTAGCGCGAAAGACTTTTATGGCGATCTCAGATTTCTCGGCACAGTCGTCTAGGCGAAGGGGTTTATTGAATTTGATGCGACTCTCTTCGGCCAGCGCATAGTTGGTGCCACAGGTATTTTGAGTATCGCTGATAGAGAAGGTATAGCTACCTTTCGCGAGTTCCTGTTCTGCAATCACGGTGCCTTTACCGGACGATTCGAATACGACAGTGTCGTTATCAATCGTCAGCAGTAGGTTGTTGTCACTGGTTTGGCTGCATGCGCTGAGTGCGAGCATTGAAAGCGCGAGTACTGTTTTTTTCATTGTTCCCTTCCCCTGAATAAACAGGTCAGTTATAGCAAACAATGCCCTCTACAGTCTGAGTGCTGTTTCATTCAGTTAATCAATAAGACCTCTACAAACAAATGCTTGGTTCACAAAAACAAAAAGGGAAGCTTTCGCTTCCCTTTGGGTGTTTACCGTTAATTACTCAGAGTATGACTTAGAGTAACTGTCTCATTTGTGCTTATTTTTGCAGTAGAGATATGTCAGCAATCTGTAGGAACAGGTTACGTAGGTTGTTCAGTAGCGTTAGACGGTTCTTCTTAAGTGCTTCGTCATCAGCCATAACCATTACGTTATCGAAGAATGCATCAACAGGTTCACGTAGATCAGCAAGCTTGCTTAGGGCTTCTTGGTAGTTGCCTGTTGCGAATGCTGGTTCTAGTGCTTCTGTCATTACTTCAACGTTTTCAGCCAGTGCTTTCTCTGCGTCTTCTTGAAGAAGAGCAAGATCGATTTCAGCAGGTAGCTCGCCATCGAATTTAGCAAGGATGTTACCTACACGCTTGTTCGCTGCTGCTAGTGCTTCTGCTGCTTCCAGTTCACGGAAGTGAGAAACCGCTTTAACACGTTGGTCAAAGTCAGCTGGCTTAGTTGGACGACGTGCTAGTACCGCTTGGATGATATCAACACTGAAACCAGCATCTTGGTACCATGCGCGGAAACGACCTAGCATGAAGTCGATAACGTCAGCTTCTACGTTGTCGTTGGTTAGCTTGTCGCCTAGTAGCTCTTTCGCTTTACCGATCAGATCGGTTAGGTCTAGGTTGTAGCCGTTTTCAACGATGATACGTAGCACACCGAGTGATGCACGACGTAGAGCGAATGGGTCAGAACCTTTTGGAGCTTGGCCAATACCGAAGATACCTACGATAGTGTCTAGCTTGTCTGCCATTGCTACTGCTGAAGAGATACCAGTGCTTGGTAGATCGTCACCCGCGAAACGAGGCATGTATTGCTCGTAAAGTGCCAGTGCAACTTGCTCGTCTTCACCGTCGTGAGTCGCGTAGTGCATGCCCATTACACCTTGAGTATCCGTAAATTCGAATACCATTGATGTCATTAGGTCACACTTAGCCAGTAGGCCAGCACGCTTAGACTTTTCAACGTCAGCATCGATTTGCTCAGCAATGTAGCCAGCAATCTCTGTGATGCGGTCTGTTTTGTCTTTGATCGTACCTAGTTGCTTCTGGAAGATAGCTTGGTCTAGTTCAGCAAGACGGTCGATAAGCGGGCGCTTACGGTCTGTGTTGAAGAAGAATTCAGCATCAGCAAGACGTGGGCGTACCACTTTCTCGTTACCTTCGATAACATGGCGAGGCTCTTTAGACTCGATGTTTGATACGAAGATGAAGTTCGGTAGTAGCTTCTTGTTGTCATCGTAAACAGGGAAGTACTTTTGGTCACCTTTCATGGTGTAAACCAACGCTTCAGAAGGGACTTTTAGGAACTCTTCTTCGAACTTCGCTGTAAGTACTACTGGCCATTCAACCAGAGACGTTACTTCTTCAACAAGGTCATCTTCTAGGTCAGCTGTACCGCCAACCGCAGCTGCCGCTTTTTGCGAATCAGCAAGGATGATCGCTTTACGCGCTTCGTAATCTGCCATTACTTTACCGCGCTCTTCTAAGATCGCAGGGTATTGGTCAGCAGAGTCGATTGTGAACTCTTGTTCGCCCATGAAACGGTGGCCACGGATAGTACGAGCAGATGCTACGCCTAGGATTTCGCCTTCAACAAGCTCATCACCTAGTAGTACTGTCAGTGTTTTCACTGGACGGATAAATTGAATGTCTGAGTTACCCCAGCGCATTGCTTTAGGAATTGGTAGGCCAGCCAGTGCTTTCGCAGCGATGTCCATCACCAATTCTTGAACTGGTTTGCCAGCTACTTCTTGTTTGAAAAGAAGCCACTCGCCTTTGTCTGTTTTCAGACGGTCAGCTTGCTCAACAGTAATACCGTTACCACGAGCCCAACCTTGTGCCGCTTTGGTCGCGTTGCCTTCAGCATCGAATGCCACAGAAACAGCAGGGCCACGCTTCTCAACCACTTTGTCTGCTTGGCCTTCAGCTAGTGCAGTTACTTTAAGTGCTAGACGACGAGGTGCTGCGTACCACTTGATGCCTTCGTGAGAAAGCTCAGCCGTTTTAAGACCTGCTTCAAAGTTAGAAGCAAATGCTTCTGCTAGAGAACGAAGTGCCGTTGGTGGAAGCTCTTCCGTACCCAGTTCAATTAGAAAATTCTTCGCCATGATTATTTGTCCTTCTTACACATTGGGAAGCCAAGCGCTTCACGTGACGCGTAGTACGCCTCAGCAACTGATTTAGTCAGGTTGCGGATACGAAGGATGTAACGTTGACGCTCTGTTACAGAGATAGCTTTGCGCGCATCAAGTATGTTGAATGCGTGGCCTGCTTTTAGAATGCGCTCGTAAGCTGGAAGCGGCAGTGGCTTCTCAAGCTCAAGTAGCTCTTTACACTCTTTCTCGCACTGGTCGAAGAAAGTGAATAGGAAATCTACGTCTGCGTGCTCGAAGTTGTACGTTGATTGCTCAACTTCGTTTTGGTGGAAGATGTCACCGTAAGTCACGTTAGAACCGTCTGGTGCTACGTTCCAAACTAGGTCGTAAACAGAATCTACTTCCTGGATGTACATTGCTAGACGCTCGATACCGTAAGTGATCTCGCCAGTTACTGGCTTACACTCAAGGCCGCCAACCTGTTGGAAGTAAGTAAACTGAGTTACTTCCATGCCGTTTAGCCATACTTCCCAACCAAGGCCCCATGCGCCTAGTGTTGGGTTTTCCCAGTTATCTTCAACGAAGCGAATGTCGTGAACAAGTGGGTCAACACCAAGAACCTCTAGGGAGCCTAGGTACAACTCTTGGATATTGTCTGGCGATGGTTTTAGCGCTACTTGGAATTGGTAGTAGTGCTGCAGACGGTTAGGGTTTTCACCGTAACGGCCATCGGTCGGACGACGAGAAGGTTGAACGTAAGCTGTAGACATTGGCTCTGGGCCAAGTGCTCGTAGACATGTCATTGGATGAGAGGTGCCTGCACCTACTTCCATATCTAGAGGTTGAACAATGGTACAACCGTTTTGAGCCCAGTAATCCTGCAGCGCGAGGATCATTCCCTGGAAGGTTTTGATATCGTATTTTTGCATAGTCAGGTTCGCGCGATTCTTTTAAATGAATGAGAAAAATAACCTCTGAGTATACCGAGATATTCGTAAAGCGAGTAGGGGTAATCTTGTTTAATTAGTGGTCTAAAATGTCGTTTAGTGGATTTTTTTGCCTTTAATGTTTGTTTTTCGGCACAAGTGGATATTTTGATAAGTTTGACACTTGTGTTTGAAAGCGTGGGTGATTAAAATCTCGCGGTCTTTGGGGAGTAGCTTACTTATTCATATCCTATTGAATGAGTTCGTTCGTCAACATAATTGATGCAAAATCATCATGGCGTTCGAGGCAACCACCACCTTGGTGGCGCTTAGCAAGACCTTAGACAAGCATCGTGAACCGGGATGGGGCGCGAGGTTTGTCTTTGGTTAAATATAATAATCTCCATCCCAAATGAGCATGTCGTGAGCGTTTTAGCAATTTCAATTACAACTGTCGCCTTAGCCGAGATCGGTGATAAGACCCAGTTGCTGTCCCTTTTATTAGCCAGTCGATATCGAAAACCGATACCTATCATTGCGGCTATCTTCTTTGCCACCATTGCCAATCATGCCCTTGCTGCATGGCTAGGGGTTGTGGTCGCCGACTATCTTTCACCTGAAGTATTAAAGTGGGTGCTGGTGGTCAGTTTCATCGCTATGGCGGGCTGGATTCTGATTCCGGATAAGTTGGATGACGATGAGCAGATCTCGAATCGAGGCCCGTTTGTCGCCAGTTTCATCGCCTTCTTCATTGCTGAGATCGGTGATAAAACCCAGATTGCGACCTCTATTCTAGGGGCTCAATATTCTGATGCATTAACGTGGGTGATTCTAGGTACTACGATCGGTATGTTGCTGGCGAATGTGCCAGTGGTGATCATCGGTAAGCTTTCTGCTGATAAGATGCCTCTTGATCTGATTCGTAAGATCACAGCCTTGCTATTCGTGGGCTTAGCTATCGCTGCGGCTTTCTATTAATAGCCGGTATTGAGTCTTATTATATTCAATCAGTAGAGTAATGTGTTGTAGGTCATACTCTTACAGTATTGTGGGGTTTATCGAGCGAATGGACATATAACTGTCATACTTGTCATGATATTTTAATCTTGTGAGTTAAGAACACGAGGGCATGATTATGTTGACGCGTTATATGGGTATTACTCCACAAAGCCAAAGTTATCTATTTACTTTTGGTCTTGCACTTACACTATTAGGCATGGTGTTGACGGACATGTGGCTACCAATGGTCGCGGGTGCCATCATCATGACTGCACTTGCGGTAGAGGCTTGGATTCGGGTCGCGCATATTATTCCGATGCGCAAAGATATCCGAGAAATTCAGCATCAGATCGAGCATCTGCAAAACAAGTCTAGAAGCGAATAAACAAAAAGCCGCTCGTACTCTGAGTTCTGTTTAAGAACATAAGGTACGAGCGGCTTTTTTGATACTTGATAGTCGGTGGGGCGTTACGCCTCCAATCCCTTTCTGATCAAATACTGGTAAGGCAACGTTTCTGTTGCTTGGCCTACCAACTGGTGATCCATGAATCGACAAAAGCTCGGAATATCTCGAGTTGTCGAAGGATCGTCAGCTTTTACCAGTAACACATCGCCATCCTGCATGTTTCTAATTGTCTTCCTGACCATCATTACTGGTTCCGGGCAACGCAGGCCTTCAGCTTCTAAAGTATGGGTTGCCAGTTCAGGTTTGAATGTCATGGTTTGTATCTCTATATCTATCTAACGAGTGAATAATACGTCTGCAGAAAAAATATGCAATAAGTGCTTGGCAAACAGAATCATTTCCTATAACTTAGTTAACAAGTTGATAACAACTTGAAACAAAGGCAACTAGCTAAGGAGTGGCGATGTTGACAGGATTAGATAGATTAACAATTTATTCGGTTCTCTGTTTTATTTCTTTTTGTGCGTTAGTACTACGCTCATCGACAGAGACCTCACTGATGCCTATTTTTGGCATAGTAGCAACGATTATTGGTATTTGGGTAGAGATGCGCCGTTGGCAAGGCATAGCCGAAGAGCAAGAGCACTAACCCGAATACAGCAAGCGAATTCCGATACGACAACATTCCGACACTATCCCCAAATTTTCTTGGGCTTCCCCGCGTAATTGCGGGATTTTTTTTATCTAAAGCATGCTATAAACAACTTAGTGACTAATGGCAATCGTATACAGCTAGGTAAGTGGCGTGGAATTAGAAGACATCTATCGTAGAGACCTTAATTTATTGGTCGCTTTAAAGGTATTGATTGAAGAGGGCAGCGTAAGCCAGGCCGCGCTTCGTCTTAACTTGAGCCAATCGGCAACCAGTCGAGTACTAGGGCGTTTAAGAGAATTACTTAACGATCCGCTGTTTACACGCCAAGGTCAGCACCTTATTCCTACCAAGAAAGCACTCGAGATCAGCCAGCGTATTGATCAGCCTTTGGAGTCTTTTCGCCAATTGCTGAGTCCGAGTGACTTTGATCCTTACTATTGCAGCGAACGTTTTCTGATCGCAACCACCGACTATGCGATGCAAACCATCTTGCCTTATGCGTTGCCGAAGATTTATGAACAAGCACCCAATATCTCTTTGGAGTTTGCTCCTTTGCAGCATGAGCATTTGTTTAAACAACTCAGCACTGAACGCGTTGATATGGCGATCTGTCGTCCGAGTGGCAGCATTGCACCACTTCATCAAGAAGTCTTGGGACCGGTTGGTGTGTCGTGTCTGTTATCTAAAAACCACCCATTAGCGGATCAGCCTTTAAGCCTTGAAGACTATGTTTCACTCCCGCATGCGATGATTGCGATCAGTGATGGGGTTAAGGCTTTATTAGACAACGCGTTAGCCAATCAACAGCCTCGTAAAATGGTGTTGCGTGCTTATCACCTTGAAGCCGCATTGGCGATTGTCGATAGAATGCCGTTGGTGATCACTGTGCCTGCTGATTTGGCTTACTTGGTCGCTGAGCGTTATGACTTAGTCGTCAAGCCATTACCATTTGAATTTATGCCGTTTGATTACTCACTGATCTGGCACTCGCGTTGCGATTCTTCTGCTTCACAACAATGGTTAAGAAGAGTGGTAAAAGAAGAGTGTGGTGAGCTGATTCAAAAACGGATTGCGGATGTAGGTTTGGGTTAACTAGAATTGAGTCTGGGTTCACTCGACCCGAATGACAAAAACGCAAAAGGGCTGATAAAAATCAGCCCTTTGTTGTTTTGGGTTATCCGAGCCTAAAGCAGTAGCTTACGGTTTGATAACTTTATGTTTAAAAATCTATAGTTTAATGACTACGCGACCAGTGATTTGACCGTTAGTGATGTCTTCTGCTGCTTGAATCGCACCGTCTAAAGACACCTCTTTGGTTGCTTGAGCGTAGAAAGATTCTGGTAATAGCTCAGCCAGTTGTTCCCACGCTTTAATACGTTTTTCACGAGGACACATTACAGAGTCAACACCTTGTAGGCGAACGTTACGCAGAATGAATGGCATTACTGTAGTTGGTAAGTCAAAACCGCCTGCTAGACCACACATTGCAACCGCACCGTTGTAATCAATTTGCGCCAATACTTTAGCAAGCACTTTGCTGCCTACCGTATCGATAGCGCCAGCCCACAGTTGTTTCTCTAGTGGTTTTGCTGGTTCTTCTAGTTCAGCACGCTCTACAATACGTGTCGCGCCTAGTGATTTAAGTAGTTCACCGTTTTCAGAAGCACGGCCAGTCACTGCTGCCACTTTGTAGCCCAGTTGGTTTAGTAGAGTGATAGATACGCTACCTACGCCGCCACTTGCACCTGTTACTAGGATTTCACCGTCTTCTGGTTTGATGCCTGCATCTACGATAGCTTGCACACAAAGCATTGCTGTGAAGCCTGCTGTACCGATCGCCATGACTTTCTTAGCGTCTAGACCTGCTGGCATTGGCACTAACCAATCACCGTTTAGGCTCGCTTTTTCAGCCATGCCGCCCCAGTGACCTTCACCAACCCCCCAACCCGTTAGAACAACTTCGTCGCCTGCTTTGTAGCGTGGGTCATCAGATTGTGAAACCACACCTGAAAGGTCGATACCAGGAACCATAGGGAAGTTACGAACAATGCGCCCTTTGCCTGTAATCGCCAAACCATCTTTGTAGTTCAAAGAAGAGTAGCTAACATCAATCTTCACGTTACCTTCTGGTAATTGAGATTCTTCAATTTGAGAAACTGACGCGATAGTTTTTTTGTCTTCTTGGTTTAGTACAAGTGCTTTAAACATGATCTGCTCCGTGGAGGAATATTAGGAAACTGAAGTAACTTTAGTTGAATCATCCGAGAAAAAATAATGAAACATCAACATTGAATATATGCGTTTTGTGCATAGATGTCAGGGTTGGTTTTTTCTCTCGTTGAGTCCGCTGAACGCAATCGATGCATTGTTGGATGCCAAGTAATAAAAAGTGCAGCTATATAAATATAGCTGCACAAAAGATTACCCTTCAAGTATTACAGTTAGTAAACGCTATGGGCGTTCAAATACCGTTGCAATACCTTGGCCTAAACCAATACACATGGTCGCTAAGCCGTATTTCACGTCTTGGGCTTCCATCAGGTTGATTAGCGTTGTCGAGATACGAGAACCAGAACAGCCTAGTGGGTGACCAAGAGCAATGGCACCGCCGTTAAGGTTTACTTTCTCGTCAACCACATCCAGTAGACCTAAGTCTTTAGCACAAGGTAGAGATTGAGCAGCAAACGCTTCGTTTAACTCAATCACACCCATGTCTTCAATGGTTAGGCCTGCACGCTTAAGTGCTTTTTGGGTTGCTGGTACTGGGCCGTAACCCATGATTGAAGGATCGCAGCCAGCGATAGCCATAGACTTCACGCGAGCGCGAATCTTAAGGCCAAGTGCGTTGGCTTTCTCTTCGCTCATGATAAGCATTGCAGAAGCGCCATCAGACAGAGCTGATGAAGTACCTGCTGTTACTGTGCCGTTTGCTGGGTCAAATACAGGACGCAGCTGGGATAATCCTTCAACTGTTGTCTCTGGGCGAATGACTTCGTCGTAATCCAGAGTGAACAGAGAACCGTCTGCAGAGTGAGCTTCGGTTGGCAGGATTTCATTTTTGAAACGACCTTCAACTGTAGCTGCTTGAGCTCGAGCATGTGAGCGTGCTGCGAATGCGTCTTGGTCTTCACGGCTAATACCGTGCATTTTACCTAGCATCTCAGCCGTTAGGCCCATCATGCCGGCCGCTTTTGCTACGTGTTTTGACATGCCTGGGTGAAAATCAACACCATGGTTCATTGGTACGTGGCCCATGTGTTCCACACCACCGATCAGACAGATTTCAGCATCACCAACCATGATAGAGCGAGTTGCATCATGCAGAGCTTGCATAGATGAACCACATAAACGGTTGACTGTTACCGCACCAATCTCAATCGGTAAACCAGCAAGTAAGGCAGCGTTACGGGCAACGTTGAAGCCTTGCTCTAGCGTTTGTTGTACACAGCCCCAGTAAATATCTTCAATTTCGACAGGGTTTACTTCTGGGTTGCGCTCTAAAATGCCTTTCATCAAATGTGCCGACAGATCTTCAGCACGAGTGTGACGGAAAGCTCCACCTTTGGAACGTCCCATTGGGGTACGAAGGCAATCAACAACAACTACATTTTTCATTTTGCTATTCCTTTTCCAAATGTGGGTTACAGAGAACTGGCTTGTTGGCTGTCGTAAAAGCTTTCGCCCTTCGCTGCCATATCAAGCAATAGTTGAGGAACTTGGTACATTGCACCTAAGTCTTGGTAGCCTTTCGCCATTTCAACGAAGTTACCAATGCCCACACTGTCTAAGTAGCGGAATACGCCGCCTCGGAATGGAGGGAAGCCTAAACCGTAAACCAGTGCCATATCCGCTTCTTGCGGTGTCGCGATGATGCCTTCTTCTAAACAAAGTACCACTTCGTTGATCATTGGAATCATCACACGTTGGATAATTGTCTGGTCATCAAAGTCTTGTGGCTGTTGGCATACGTCAGCCAAGATAGGAAGAATCTCTTCAGAGAAGGTCTTCTTAGGACGACCGCGTTTGTCTACGCTGTATGTGTAGAAACCGCTGCCGTTCTTCTGGCCATATTTTTCAGCGACGTAAAGCGCGTCAATCGCATCACGACCTTCTTTACCCATACGCTCTGGGAAACCTTGCGCCATTACTGCTTGTGCGTGGTGTGCTGTATCTAGGCCTACAACGTCTAGCAAGTATGCTGGGCCCATTGGCCAACCGAACTTACGCTCCATCACCTTATCGATCTTGGTGAAGTCAGCGCCGTCACGTAGCAACATACTGAAACCGCCAAAGTAAGGGAAAAGCACACGGTTTACGAAGAAGCCTGGGCAGTCATTAACAACGATAGGGGATTTGCCCATCTTCGCTGCGTAAGCGACTACGCGATTAATGGTTTCTTCTGAAGTATGCTCGCCACGGATGATCTCAACCAAAGGCATGCGGTGTACTGGGTTAAAGAAGTGCATGCCACAGAAGTTTTCTGGGCGTTTTAGAGATTTTGCTAGCAGGTTGATAGGAATCGTTGAGGTGTTTGATGTAAGAACTGTGTCTTCACCCACGAGACCTTCCACTTCACTCAGCACTGCTGCTTTTACTTTAGGGTTTTCTACAACGGCTTCCACAATCACATCTGATTGTTCAACACCTGCATAATGCAGACTTGGAGTAATAGAAGACAGAATGCCTGCCATCTTGAATCCATCTAGGCGACCGCGTGATAAGCGTTTATTCAACAGCTTAGAAGCTTCGTTCATACCAAGATCAAGAGACGCCTGTGCGATGTCTTTCATCATCACTGGCACGCCCTTCAATGCTGACTGGTAAGCAATACCGCCGCCCATGATGCCAGCACCAAGTACCGCAGCTCGTTCAGTCGCTTTGTTGGCAGATTTACCAGCCTGTTTTGCTAAGCCTTTAATGTATTGGTCATTTAAGAACAAGCCAACCAGTGCTTTCGCTTCTTCAGATTTTGCTAGCTTAACGAAGTGTTTACGTTCGATGTCTAGTGCTGCATCGCGAGCGCTGCGTGCTGCTTCTTCAATCGCAATCACAGAAGTAATCGGAGCTGGGTAGTGAGGCCCTGCTTTTTGAGCCACTAAGCCTTTAGCCATAGTAAAGCTCATCATCGCTTCGAGTTTGCTTAGTGAAAGCGCTGATGTTTTTTGTTTACGGCGTAATTGCCAGTCTAATTTTTCATTAGCAGCCAGAGAAACGGTGTTGATTGCCGATTCTAGTAACTGGTCTGTTTCAACAATCGCATCTAACAAGCCAACTTTAAGCGCTTCATCTGCACGGCATGCTTTGCCTTGCGTGATAATTTCCATTGCGCTGTCAGCACCGATAACACGAGGTAGGCGCACACAACCACCAAAACCAGGCATGATGCCAAGTTTGGTTTCAGGTAGGCCAATGCTGGTGGTCTTGTCACCGATACGGAAATCAGTAGCGAGTACACATTCACAGCCGCCGCCAAGGGCATGGCCACGCATCATTGAAAGAGTTGGGACAGGAAGGTCTTCGAGCTTGCTGAAGATTGAATTAGCGAATCTTAACCATTCATCAAGTTCTGCTTCTGGCTTAGCAAATAGGCCAAGAAATTCAGTGATGTCTGCGCCTACAATGAACGCGTCTTTGTTTGAAGTTAAGATTAAACCACGTAATCCTGCGTGAGCATTAAGAGCATCTAACGCTTTGTCTAGTGATTCTAAAGTAGCAAGGTCGAGTTTGTTTACAGAGGCTGGTGCACAGAAGCTTAATTCCGCAATACCATCTTGTAATTCCTTTACCTGTAGGGTGTTAGCTTGGTAAATCATTGTCTATCTCCATGACATACAATCCACGATTGTTTGAGAGAATCTTGTTATCTTTCTATTATTGTAGAATACCTGGTAAGACCAGTTATCTTAGTCTGTACCTCTGCTTGATTAATTTCAATACATTTTTTAAACAATTGTTTAACATTGTGCGATGGCACAGATCCTCTAACCCTTATTATTCACGCGTGATACACTTCGTCGCTCTTATTAACTAAGTTAACGATATGAATGAACAGCCTTATTTAATACCTTCTGCGTCGGCTCTGTTTGAAGAAGAGATAAAAAAGAGCGTCTTTATTACGCATCTTGCTCATACTCCAAGTGTAGAAGCTGCAAAACAGTTCGTAGAACAGGTGAAAAAAGAGCATTCTTCAGCACGACATAACTGTTGGGGTTTTGTTGCTGGTCGACCTGAAGACTCAATGCTTTGGGGTTTCAGTGATGATGGTGAACCCTCAGGTACAGCGGGTAAGCCGATTTTGGCGCAACTGTCTGGTTCTGGAGTCGGTGAATTAACGGCTGTGGTCACTCGTTATTCTGGCGGAATCAAGCTTGGTACAGGTGGTTTGGTTAAGGCTTATGGTGGTGGCGTACAACAAGCTCTCAAGCTGCTTCAAACTATCGAGAAAAAAATAACCACAAAATTACGGCTAGAGTTAGACTATGGCTTTGTGCCGATCGCACAATCCATCATGGCTCAGCATCAGGCTGTTGAGGTCCAAGCGGATTATGGTGTTCAAGTTGAGCTTATTATTGAAATAGAGCTCCTTCAGGTAGATTCGTTTACCCAAACCATGATCAATAAAAGCGGTGCTAAGGCACTGGTAACGAAAGTCAAAGACAACTAGGAAGTGTGAAGCATTTCGCTTCGTTCAATAGCTCATGCAATTTCGCTCAATTATTCGAATCGTCGGATTATTATTAGCACTTTTTAGTGTATCAATGCTTGCTCCTGCGCTCGTCGCACTGATCTATAGAGATGGTGCGGGTGTGCCATTTGTGACGACTTTCTTCGTCCTCTTATTCTGTGGAGCAACTTGCTGGTTTCCAAACCGACGTTATAAGCATGAATTGAAAGCGCGTGATGGCTTTTTGATTGTGGTTCTGTTTTGGACGGTAATCGGTAGTGCCGGTGCGCTGCCGTTTTTGATCGCCGATAACCCCAATGTGTCGGTCACCGATGCTTTCTTCGAATCCTTTTCGGCATTAACAACTACCGGCGCGACTGTGATTGTTGGCCTTGATGATTTGCCTAAGGCGATTCTTTTTTATCGCCAATTCCTACAATGGTTTGGTGGTATGGGTATCATCGTATTGGCGGTAGCCATCCTTCCTGTTCTGGGCATCGGTGGTATGCAGCTATATCGTGCTGAAATACCGGGTCCAGTAAAAGACAGTAAGATGACCCCGCGTATTGCTGAAACGGCAAAAGCGCTCTGGTACATCTATTTAAGCTTAACTATTGCTTGTGCGGTGGCATTTTGGCTTGCAGGCATGAGTTTCTTTGATGCAATCAGCCACAGTTTCTCAACCATTGCGATTGGTGGGTTCTCGACTCACGATGCAAGTATGGGTTATTTCAATAGCCCTGCTATCAACATGATTACGGTCGTGTTCCTTCTTATATCTGCATGTAACTATTCTCTTCACTTTGCGGCATTTGCTTCTGGTGGCGTGCATCCTAAATATTACTGGAAAGACCCTGAGTTTCGCGCTTTTATCTTTATTCAAGTCGTCCTGTTCTTAGTTTGTTTCTTATTACTGCTGAATCATCACTCTTACGATTCGTATTATGATGCTTTCGATCAAGCCTTGTTCCAGACAGTATCTATTTCAACAACCGCAGGCTTCACCACCACCGGTTTCTCTGAGTGGCCGCTATTCTTACCTGTGTTGCTTCTGTTCTCTTCTTTTATAGGTGGTTGTGCAGGTTCAACGGGTGGCGGTATGAAAGTCATTCGAATATTACTGCTTACTTTACAGGGTGCTCGTGAAATGAAGCGTCTTGTTCACCCGCGTGCTGTCTATACCATCAAGGTTGGTGGTTCGGCGCTACCACAACGTGTCGTTGATGCGGTTTGGGGCTTCTTCTCTGCATACGCATTAGTTTTTGTGGTTTGTATGTTGGCTCTTATTGCTACGGGGATGGATGAGCTAAGCGCTTTCTCTGCCGTAGCGGCAACGCTGAATAACCTTGGCCCGGGCTTAGGTGAAGTGGCAATGCACTTCGGCGATGTGAATGATAAGGCCAAATGGGTGTTGATCGTATCTATGCTGTTTGGTCGTTTAGAGATATTCACCTTATTAATTTTATTGACCCCTACGTTTTGGCGTAGCTAAGGACAACATTGTGGCAAAAGCTCTATTTTTGTATTCAAGCCGTGAAGGGCAAACCAAGAAAATCTTGAACTATATAAAAGAAGAAATGAATGAGTTCGAATGTGAGCTTCAAGATCTGCACACTATTACGAGTGTCGACTTTGCTCAATACGACAGAGTTTTGATTGGTGCATCGATTCGTTATGGCCACCTTAATAAGAAGCTATATCAGTTCATTGATGCCAACCTTGCTCAGTTGCAATCAAACAAGGTCGCTTTCTTCTGCGTTAACTTAACGGCTCGTAAAGAAGACCAAGGTAAAGATACCCCTGAAGGTAGCGCTTATATTAAGAAGTTTCTTCTTAAGTCACCGTGGCAGCCAACTTTGATCGGTGTATTCGCGGGTGCTCTCTATTACCCTCGTTATAACTGGTTCGATAAAACCATGATTCGCTTCATTATGAATATGACAGGTGGAGAAACGGATACAACCAAGGAAGTTGAGTACACAAATTGGGAAAAAGTCTCTTTATTCTCTAAGAAACTGCAAGAGATGTAAGAGATGTAAGAGAAAAGCCTACTTTTGAGGCGTTTTGAGTTCTTTTTAATCGAACGAATAAAAAAACGAGAAAAACTTCAAAAAGGGCTTGCCAGTGTGATCGAAATCTCTATAATGCGACCTCGTTGAAACGGGAAGGCTTCGTAAGAAACCAAAACGAATCAGCAGGTCAAATTAGCCAAGCTAAGCGCTTGAAAAAAGTTTTGAAAATAGTGGTTGACACTAAAACTTAAATCGCTAAAATGGCCGTCCGATTTGAGCGAAGCTCAAAAAGGAAAAGCTCTTTAACAATTTAAACCTATCAATCTGTGTGGGCACTCGTTGATGAATATCAAAACGTTATTACTTAGGTAATAGCAGTTACTTCGGTAACAAAATTGATTTCAATGAACTGAGTGACCAATACGTTTAACTACTTGTAGTTATTCGGCACAGTCAATTCATTATCATTCTGTTGGAATGGTAATAGCTTTAGAATTACATGTTCATGTTTACATGAATATTAGTTTTGAAGTCAGTATTCGTTGAGTCACAAAATCTTAAATTGAAGAGTTTGATCA
>NZ_CADDIS010000012.1:0-58382 GCF_902751245.1 Vibrio sp. Vb339
GCTATTAACAACACCCCCTTCCTCACAACTGAAAGTACTTTACAACCCGAAGGCCTTCTTCATACACGCGGCATGGCTGCATCAGGCTTTCGCCCATTGTGCAATATTCCCCACTGCTGCCTCCCGTAGGAGTCTGGACCGTGTCTCAGTTCCAGTGTGGCTGATCATCCTCTCAGACCAGCTAGGGATCGTCGCCTTGGTGAGCCATTACCTCACCAACTAGCTAATCCCACCTAGGCATATCTTGACGCGAGAGGCCCGAAGGTCCCCCTCTTTGGCCCGTAGGCATTATGCGGTATTAGCCATCGTTTCCAATGGTTATCCCCCACATCAAGGCAATTTCCTAGGCATTACTCACCCGTCCGCCGCTCGACGCCCATTAACGCMCCCGAAGGATTGTTAGTGTCGTTTCCGCTCGACTTGCATGTGTTAGGCCTGCCGCCAGCGTTCAATCTGAGCCATGATCAAACTCTTCAATTTAAGATTTTGTGACTCAACGAATACTGACTTCAAAACTAATATTTACCGAAGTAAACATGTAATTCTAAAGCTATTACCATTCCAACAGAATGATAATGAATTGACTGTGCCGAATAACTACAAGTAGTTAAACGTATTGGTCACTCAGTTCATTGAAATCATTGTGTTACCGAAGTAACTGTCATTACCTAAGTAATAACGTTTTGATATTCATCAACGAGTGCCCACACAGATTGATAGGTTTAAATTGTTAAAGAGCGCTAGCGTTTTGTGATTCACATCTCAGTCGCTAGGGGTGCGTACTATACCTGCACCACTTTGAGAGTCAAGGGTTATTTTCAAACTCTTTTTCTCTACCGATTTTGCTGTGTGACTTTCGTCTCACTCCGTGTCGGTGAGGCGGCATTATAGAGAGATTGAGATGGAGCACAAGGGCTTTTTGAAATAAAAGTTTTGTTCGCCTAAAAAGCCACCAGATCCGCATTTTTCGAATAAAAACTAAACATTTGAGACGTATCACAGCAATACATTGGAAAAATGGAAGCCATGAACGTAAGATTCATGTGTCTATTTTGTTAATGGTAGATGCGTCTATTTCGTTTATTAATATGTAGTATTCCGATATGAACTCAAAAAAATCGATGTTGTTAATTGTCGCACTGGCTGTATTAGGCGGCATTGTTTTCTCTCAGGTAGATATATCGCCTGCAATTACCTTTATCCTTGGTGTCTTGGCTTCCGCTTTTGTTGTTAACTTTTCAAGCACCGACTCAAAATCAGATTCAGAACCTAAGGCTTCAACCAAAACACTTTATGTGGGTAACCTTCCATACAAAGCGAACGAATCACATGTACGTGAATTATTCTCAGAGCATGGTGAAGTATTTGCAGTACGTTTAATGAAAGACAAACGTACTGGTAAAAGAAGAGGCTTTGGATTTGTTGTTATGGCAAGTAATGATGTGAATCATGCAATCTCTGCACTTAACGATAAAGATTACATGCAACGCACTTTAAAAGTACGTGTTGCAAATGATCCTAAACATCCTGAAGCGGACGAATCTGAACTGAGCTAAACCCTAACTGCTTTAACATACTATTTAGTGCACTTTCTTTTTTAGGAAGTGCACTACAAAAAGCCTCACGCACTCCCTCTTCTTTATTAATGCTTTCCAAACCCAACAAATCTTGAACCCGCTTAGCTATCGCTTTACCAGAATCTATTAGCACTACACTTTCACCCAGTACTTGTTGAATCTCAGATTTGATCAGTGGGAAATGAGTACACCCTAATACAGCCACATCAACAATGTTGATCATCGGTTGAAGGATTAGTTGCAGCTCTTCAAGGTCAATCGCCTCCCCCCTGAGTTTATCTTCGGCCATATCCACCAGCCGAGTAGAACCTAAAAGTTCGACTCTTTTATTACTCGAGAAGTTTTTGATGAGCTCGTGTGTGTACTCACGAGTAATCGTTGCGGGAGTAGCAATGAGACCCACCGCTTTATTGGCAAGTAGGGATGCAGGCTTGATTGCCGGAACAACGCCAACAATTGGGATTTGATTATTAGCGCGGAGTGTAGGCAAGACAATCGTACTTGCAGTATTACAGGCTATCACTACGATATCTATTGCGTGGGTAGCCACAAAGCTGGCGACGATGCTTTGGACTCTGCGAACAAGGACTTGTTGATCGAGTTCACCGTATGGGTAAGCCTCGTTATCGAATACATAAGTATAGTTATGATTCGGTAGTAACTGGCTTATCTCCTTATATACAGATAGGCCACCCACTCCAGAATCAAAGACCAATATATTTTTTTGCAGACTATCCGACACAACGATTACCTATAATAAGTTTCGCTGCAATGATACTCCTTCGCTTAGTTTTCGCCAATCCTCACTCTATATAATGCAAGCTTGATAACGTTGATGAACAAAGCGCTCACCCTGCTCTACATTTTCCATCTCTATCTTAAGCTTTCCTTTAAAGCATGGCGCTGACGTTACTAAGGTATGGAACTCGCCATCTTCGCCACATGGATCGACATGACTCGGTAAGCTGTCTATTAGCTCAAGCGTGTATTCTTTCCCGCAATAGCCCATGTCCAATGCATCACTATCGACTGTGACGAGAAAGGTTTCGATTCCTCTGTCTATTATTTCACTCGCAAGTGCCTGACTGCTCTCTCCCATTAGAGGAAATACACACTCCCAACCCGCTGGTTCTATATAGCTTCTTCGATAATCGGCAATGCCATTGCAAAACATATCGCCGAATGCCACGGCATCGATAGATAAACCAGAGCCTTTAAGCGCCGTAACAATGGTACTTTGATAGATCTCATTACTAGGGAACACTTCCGGAAGTTCAATCGTTATTAATGGCAAACCGACTAATTGCGCCTGCATGGCAACAACATCAATCGGAGTCACTTGGAAAGGAACTTCATCTCCAACATATGTCGTATAGAGAGCAACAACTTCATATTCGGAGCTTTCAAGTAGACGCTCTAGCGTTAATGTCGAGTCTTTACCTGACGACCAACTTATGACGACTTTCTTTTTCATTGATATACCCAATAAGAAAAAACCGCCCGGAGGCGGTTTAGGTGTAAATTAGAATTGGTAAATAGCATTTACGTAATATGTACGCTCTGGAGATGGGTATCCACCAGCTGTCTCATACTCTTCATCAGTCAAGTTATCTACTCGACCATTTAAAGTAAGGTTCTCATTCGCATAGTAGTTAACTGACACATCAAATAAACTATATGCTGCAAGATCTTCAGAGAAGTCAGGTCGCTCACCTACGTATTGGTAACCTAATGAAACATCAACCTCATCAAAACTAGCTATCGCATTATACTTGTAGATCTCTTTGGCGCGGCGGACTAGCTGCTCACCTGATTGGTCTTCAGGATCTTGAAAATTGGCGCTTACTTGATGGTTAATAAAGTAAGTATCAAACCCTACGACCATTTCCACACCACGTAATTGGCTTTCACCATCAGTGTTGTAGTACTTACTCGTCGCATAGTTATAGTCAATCAAGTCTTCGACATTAGTATCATATCCAGTAATCGACCAATCAACACCCTTAACTAGACCACTAAAAGTCAGCTCTACCGAATCAGCTTTTTCTGCATCTAGCTGCTCATTACCGTAGTAGCTATATAATTGATACAAGTTAGGCGCCTTGAAGGATGTACCATAAGCTGCTTTAACAACAAACCACTCCGCATAACGATAGCCTAACCCTGTGTTGTAAGTGGTTTCGGTACCGAATTGCTCATTATCGTCAACACGAAGGCTCAGTTCACCAAACACTTTATCCGCATCTGCGTTTAATGCTGCGAAGTATGCAACGTTAGTTCTGTCATATTCAGTATTCGATGGCTTTACAATGTAAGCTTCATCTCGCCAATCGACACCACCGCTTAACGTCAGTGCTGAAGTAACTTTGTATGAGTTTACCCATTGAACATTAAGTTGCTCAAGCTCATCAGATGTAGCCGAAGAAGAGTTCTTGCCTAGAGACTTTTCGTAATTCCAGTTGTCTTGGTTCTGATAGTTAACAAGAAAATCTGACTTGAGTTCACTACCACTAAATTTAACGCCGGCAGCAACGGTAGAGTTTTGAACTTCAGCTTCTTTGTAAGAGTGAACGGGCGCTCCAGTAATATAATCAACATACGACCCATCATATTGAGAAATCGTCTCGAACATTCGGAAGTTAGCGAAGCCACTCCACTGTTGATCAAAATTATGCACATACCCTATTAAAGCATTACGAGATTCAAAACCGTGACGGTCACCATCGTTGACTCCAGGCATTGGGTGAACGTTATAGCCCTCATCAGAATCGTAACCAACGGATACGTTCAAATGACCGTTTTCACCAACCTTATTACCACTAACAAAGCTAAGCTCTTGATAATCTAGACTTCCCAGACCCGCACTTACTGCTGTTTCTTCGTTGTCAGAACTCGCAACTGTAATGATATTAATAACACCACCGATCGCCTCAGAACCATACATTGATGCACGAGCTCCACGAACATATTCCACTCGGTCAACAAATGTTATTGGTAACTGGCTAAAATCGACACCACCCTTTGCTGCTCGAGCAAAACGAATACCGTCAATTAATACGAGAACCTGATCAGAGTTAGCTCCTCGAACAAAGATCGAAGCTTGTTGGCCTCGGCCTCCATTTTGTGAGACTTGGATACCTGTCAGTCGTCTAAACACATCGGTTAAAGATTTCGCTTGAATACGGGCGATATCTTGGCGAGTCACAACCTCAACTTGAGCAACAACACTTTCGGTGCTTTGCTCAAAACGGTTAGCCGTAACCACCATGGTTTCGTCAGTAGATGCTTCTTGGGCGTGTAAATTGGAGATAGGTGAAAGCAGCGATGCTACAGCAACCGCTAAAAGGGATTTGTTCATGTTGTGATCCTAAATCGCGTAAATTCCTACCAAACCACATTGTATGGTTTAGCTACTGGCAGGTATTCGGACTCAAGAGCACAACCTTATGGTTTACCTCATATTCGACTTCCCACAAAAAGCTATTTGCAGTGTCTTGTGAATATTCGTTCTCTTTTACCGCTGCGCGTCAGTTCTGGATTCACACCAGATTCCCTCTTCAGCCATCTATACATCCAAATGGCACCAGCTTGCGGGAGATAGTATTAACCTATGAATCATTTGTCTAGTCTAAGATAGTTATAAGCTATAGTTTTCATGCTCGATTTACATTGAATGACTCTCAACACTGGACAAGCGCCTGTGATTGAATAAAATCTGCGCTCTTGATTTAAAAGCACGACAGCAAAAGGCATAACAATGGCGAATTTAGATGTAAACCCGCAACGCTACCAAGAACAACTGGCAGAAAAGACAGAGCGTCTTACAGAAATGTTCTCAGAATATGATGTGCCTGAACTGGAAGTGTATGAATCTCCAGAACAACACTACCGCATGCGTGCTGAGTTCCGCGTGTGGCATGAAGGTGACGATATGTATTACGTCATGTTCAATCAAGAGACTAAAGAAAAATACCGCGTAGACCAGTTCCCTGCAGCTAGCCGTCTTATCAATGACCTAATGCCTCTATTAACAGATGCAATGAAGGACAACCACTCTCTACGCCACAAGCTATTCCAAGTAGACTTCCTTTCTACGTTAAGCGGCGAAATTTTGGTGTCATTGCTTTACCACCGTCAATTAGGTGAACAGTGGATTCAAGATGCTAAAGCACTTAAGCAGCAATTAAACGATGAAGGTTTTAACCTAAACCTGATTGGCCGTGCGCGTAAGATGAAAATCGTACTGGACCGCGACTACGTAATTGAAAAGCTAGATGTGAATGGTGATAGCTACATCTACCAACAAGTAGAGAACAGCTTTACTCAACCAAACGGCAAAGTGGCAGAGAAAATGTTGGAATGGGCTGTCGACTGCACTCAAGACAGCAAAGGCGATTTGCTTGAGCTTTACTGCGGTAACGGTAACTTCTCATTAGCGCTGGCACAAAACTTCGAGCGTGTACTGGCAACAGAACTGGCGAAGCCGTCAGTAGAATCTGCACAATACAACATCGCGGCGAACAACATTGAAAATGTTCAGATCATCCGTATGTCTGCAGAAGATTTTACCGTAGCAATGGAAGGCAAGCGTGAATTCCGTCGTCTACAGCAAGCGAACATCGATCTTAAGAGCTACAACTGCAACACTATCTTTGTTGATCCACCGCGTTCAGGTATGGATGTTGACACTTGTAAGATGGTTCAAGGCTACGAGCGTATCATGTACATCTCTTGTAACCCTGAAACATTGAAAGAGAACCTAGACATCCTACGCGAAACGCACGACATCACTCGTTTTGCTCTGTTTGATCAGTTCCCTTACACCCACCACATGGAAGCGGGTGTGTTCTTAGAGCGCAAAGCATAAACCTCGCTTTCTCGGTCTAAGACAAACAGCAGATACAAAAAAACGAGCCAATTGGCTCGTTTTTTTATTTGTAGATTGGTTTAAGCGGTTTTACCGATAAAGCCTAGCTTCTTACCTACCCAGGCTAAAAGCAGCATCGCGACAATAATCGCAAAGAAGTTTGAGCCAGCATCAGGGTGTTGTGCTTTCACGAAAGCCGAGTGGCCAAATGCACCCACGAAGAAACAAGCTAGACCTACTAGTGGGATATCTTCAGATACTGGGTTAGTTAGGTACTCTTGGTAAAGCGCTTGTACTGCCAAAACTAAAGCGATCAGCGGGAAAATAGAGAAGCCCACTTCGCTCATTGTTACCCAAGATAACAATGCATCACCACACACACCAGCTACAACAGCAAGTACGAGTGTCTTTCTTTCAGAACCACGGTTTACAGTATTATTTTCATTCGACATTATTCAATCCCGCCTTTTAATCGGTTACGTTCACGTTCTTTACGATACCAAAAAGCTCCTTTGGCCATCATTCGCAATTGCATGATCAAGCGTTCAGCCAATTCATCTCGCTGACGTCGATCTAAATCTAATGCTTCTGCCCCTGAGTTAAAGACTAAGATGACCGAGGCTTCCGCTTGAGTGAAAGCTTCGTCCCTTGTCATGCCAGTCGTTATCAAATATTCGGTTAACTCAGCAGAGAAGTGCTGTATCTCACGAGCTACCGCTGCACGAAACTCAAATGAAGTTCCTGAGCGCTCTCGCAATAACAGTCTGAATACGTTAGGGCTGCTTTCAATGAATTCCATAAAGGTTTCAACCGATGTGCGAATCACACTGCCTTCTTTGACTATGCGTTGCCTAGCTTGACGCATTAACTGGCGCAACAGTAAGCCACCTTCATCAACCATGGTTAAGCCAAGCTCATCCATGTCTTTGAAATGACGATAAAAGGAAGTCGGTGCTATTCCAGCCTCACGAGCGACTTCTCTCAAGCTTAGATTGGAAAAACTACGATCGGCGCTGAGTTGGCTAAATGCTGCATCGATTAAGCTGCGACGAGTTTTTTCTTTTTGCTGTGCGCGAATGCCCATTGGTTTCATACTTTATCAATTTCTTCTTTTACAGCCTAAACAGGCATGTCTAATACTCTGTTCAATATAACGCGAATCACTTATTTATATAAGGCACTCTGGTTATATAAGACACTAAACATACCTCTTTGTTCACGTACCGAAGTAAATACGTTCGAAGAAAAAATTTCAATATCCACACTGTCATTTGGAGACATACGACATACCAAATATTATTTTTTCGATAACACTGCGTGATCCCACCGACTCTCTGATGCCCTTTTCATGTACCCAAGAACAGAATCAGTTAAAATCTCGCTAAAGCAATGTTAATCAAATATAACAAGGAAGATATCTATGCCGCACTCCAACCACTTTGATGTAATCGTAATTGGTAGTGGCCCCGGAGGAGAAGGGGCAGCGATGGGATTAACCAAAGCCGGGTTGAACGTTGCAATCATTGAAAAAGAGAGCAGCGTTGGTGGTGGTTGTACTCACTGGGGAACCATTCCTTCCAAAGCACTGCGTCATGCCGTAAGTCGTATTATCGAATTCAACAGTAATCCGCTGTTTTGTCAGAACAACAAAAGCATTCACTCAACGTTTTCCAACATTTTGGGTCATGCCAAATCAGTTATCGACAAGCAGACTCGATTACGTCAAGGCTTCTACGACCGCAACCAGTGCACGTTGGTATTTGGTACTGCACGTTTTATCGATACCAACACTGTCTCGGTAATGCAAAGCGATGGCACTGAAGAACATTACAGCGCAGATAAATTTGTTATCGCGACAGGCTCTCGCCCTTACCAACCAGATAACGTCAACTTCCTGCATGAACGTATCTACGACAGCGACTCGATTCTTTCTCTTAAACACGACCCGCAACACATCATCATCTATGGTGCTGGCGTTATTGGTTGTGAATACGCATCGATTTTCCGCGGTTTGGGTGTAAAAACCGATCTTATCAATACTCGTGACCGTCTGTTGTCATTCCTAGACAATGAAACCTCAGACGCGCTTTCTTACCACTTCTGGAACAGCGGCGTCGTGATTCGCAACGATGAAACCTTTGAGAAAATTGAAGGCACGGACGATGGCGTGATTATTCACTTAGAATCTGGCAAAAAGATGCGTGCTGATTGCCTACTGTATGCCAATGGCCGAACGGGTAATACCGATAAACTGAACCTTGGTGCTGTTGGCTTAGAAGCAGACTCGCGTGGGCAAGTCTCAGTAAATACCAATTACCAAACCAATGTTGACCATGTTTACGCTGTCGGTGATGTGATTGGCTACCCTAGCCTAGCAAGCGCTGCTTATGACCAAGGTCGATTTGTGGCTCAGGCAATTGTGAAAGGTGAAGCTGAGCGCCACCTTATCGAAGACATTCCAACCGGTATTTACACCATCCCTGAGATCAGCTCTGTTGGTAAAACCGAGCAAGAACTTACCGCAGCTAAAGTACCGTATGAAGTAGGACGTTCTTCTTTCAAACATCTCGCTCGTGCACAAATCGCGGGTAAAGATATTGGTAGCTTGAAAATCCTATTCCACCGTGAAACCAAAGAGATTTTAGGTATCCACGTGTTTGGTGAGCGTGCTGCTGAGATCATCCACATCGGTCAGGCGATCATGGAACAGAAAGGCGAAGCCAATACCATCGAGTACTTTGTGAATACGACCTTCAACTATCCAACAATGGCCGAAGCTTATCGCGTCGCAGCGCTTAACGGACTTAACCGTTTGTTCTAAACAAAGAACCAATAGGACTATTTGACCACCTGTAGGCCAAATACATAAACAGCAAGCCACGCGCTTGCTGTTTTTACTTAAAGTGTTGAATAGTAAAGCATTGATAGTAATTAGATCATGATGTTCTAAATACCCCTTTACCTGTACAGCCTCATTTACTATCCACAAGCAGAGCCCTCAGAGCTAAGCGAGAAACTCACCCTTCTTCCACTGAGAAACAAACAACACACCAAGACCAATCCCACGCATTGCCATAAAGCTCAGCATCGCTAACCACAGTGCATGGTTCTCTAAACCTGATACTAAATAGAAAATCGCGAAGAAACTGCAGGTCGCAACAAACATACTATTGCGCATATCCTTGCCCTTGGTTGCTCCAACAAAAATACCATCCAACAAGAAGCACCACATAGACACCAATGGCATTGCAATCAGCCATGGCAGATACACCTCAGCTTGGCTCTTCACGTCTGGGATTGTGGTGATCATATTAATTAAGTTAGAGCCAGCGATTGCAAACGCTATGGTCAGTACCAAACAAATATTGAAGCTCCAGAAGAAAGTGCCAATCAATGACTGGTTCAGCTCATCTTTGTCTTTCGCGCCTATCGCCTTACCTACCATCGCTTCCATTGCGTAGGCAAAGCCATCCATCCCATAAGAGATGATCATCAAGAAACTCATCAACACGGCATTGGCCGCAACAACATCATCGCCAAAGCTTGCACCTTGGAAGGTCATGAAAGTGAAAGTCGCTTGTAGACACAATGAACGAAGAAAGATATCGCGATTCAGTTTCACGAAACGACTCAAACCTTGGCTGGTTTTCTTAAGCAGATCCCATGGCGATGGTAATTGTTTCTTCGCCCAGATTCGGTAAACACAAATCAAGCCAAATGTTAGACCGGCATAATCGGCCATTACAGAAGCCAATGCTGCACCTTCCACTTGCCACCCTAAACCGATAACAAAAACGATATCCAAAACGATATTGGTGAGATTGGTGATAATCACCATCCACATGGGCGCTTTGGCATTTTGAGTCCCGAGCAGCCAACCTAAAATAACAAAGTTAGTCAGCGCAGCAGGTGCACTCCAAGCGCGGATTGAGAAATATTGCTGACCATAGTGCTTAACTTGATCACTGGCGCTACTCAATGAGAAAACTAAATCGGCGACTAGACTGTGTAAAAGCAAAAAGATACCAGCAAACCCTAAGGCCATGGTCACGCCTTGCACAAAGACTAAACCAAGTTGCTTGCCATCGTCTGCGCCATAAGATTGTGCTGCAAGCCCAGTTGTCGACATACGCAAGAAACCGAGCAACCAAAAGGTCACGCTGATCATTGTGCCGCCCAGTGCCACACCACCTAAATACCAAGAGTGCTCTAGGTGACCGATAACCGCCGCATCGACTAAGCCCAACAGTGGAACAGTAATATTAGAGAGAACCATCGGGATCGCGAGCAACAGCACTTTTTTATGCATCGCCTGATTGGATAGCGTTTGAAAAATAGTTTGGGGATTAAATAGCTTCACGATCACCTCTTAGATTAGAGGCGATAGTTTAACCTAGTGGCTGGGCTTTCACTATGTTGTGGAATTTTACTTATACCGGCTATGTGCTCAGTTACTCGAAATACAGAACCGCTAGGGTTACCACTTAACGAGCACTAACTGTGGCGTTAAACGCTTTTTGACCTGAGAGATCTTACAAAGAAGTCGCTGCCACAATTTCCAACGGTTGCATTGCTGGTCTAGTGGAGAAAACGCTTTTACCCATTGCGCCCATGGCAGCCAATTAAGGACGCTGTCTACCGGAGAAGACAGGCCATGCGCATACTTTCCTGAACCAAGTTTTTGCCCCAACGTACTTGAGCTTTTATCTCCAGCTAAGACTAAACACGCATGTGCATGAGTAAAATAGCGGCTCAAAGACTGAATGAAATTCGCGGTCTGTTGTTCATTGTAATCCAGCAGAGCATGTTCGCACACCACCATCACTGAGGCTTGTTCTGGAATATTAAGTTCATCCAACCAAGTCAGATCGTCAACCGAACCACACTCCAAACGGTAGCGTTCATTCTTGTGGAACAGGCGTTGGCGCCAAACTAGATTTTCAGTTACATCCAATTCAACCCAATGACAGCGGCCATTATCTAAACGGTAGAAACGAGTATCGAGGCCTGCCCCAACATTGATAATCCAAGCATCTGGATTATGTGATAGAAATTGTTGAACTTGAGAGTCACAAAGCTGAGTCAATGTTGCGTAGAGAAGTTGTTGTTGGTCGAGTTCACCAGTAAGACATTCTGGTGCTAATTGGCAACGCTTGCAGGCTTGAGCTGCGATAGGATCATAAACGAGACCATCATCGGCAAGGCTTTCGCGGCTGCGAAACCAAAGATGTTGAACGAGGTTGGTCGGAACTTGGAATTCTTGATGTGCAGACCCTTGTTCAGAAGAAGCCTTTTGAACAGAGGAGCGCGGCTTACGAGTAAGCGGCTTCATTTGAGGTTTGGTTGGGTTTGGCATCATCATCTTCCTTGTATCTCGACAAAGAAGATGATAATGAATATCAATTACAATAACAAGTTATTGAGAATAAATATCAATAAGCTGTTTGTACTGACTACATCCAGTCGGTGTTGCGAATAATACCAACCGCAAGCCCTTCAATAGACAAGTGTTGAGATTCTAGATCGACATGGATTGGAGAAAACTCTTCATTTTCAGCATGTAACAGAACCGTTGAACCTTTACGTTCTAGGCGTTTTACCGTTACATCATCATCGACACGAGCCACAACAACCTGACCATCGCGGACATCTTGTGTTTTATGAACAGCTAATAAATCACCATCCATAATACCGATGTCTTTCATACTTTCGCCATTTACACGAAGTAAGAAGTCAGCTTGTGGTTTAAACATGCCTGGATCAACTTGGTAATGCATTTCTACATGCTCTTGAGCCAAGATAGGCTCACCAGCGGCAACCTGACCGATTAATGGTAAACCTTGCTCTTCGTTCGCTGCATCTTCAAGCAAAATACGAATACCGCGAGACGCACCCGGGATAATCTCAATCGCTTCTTTACGAGCAAGAGCTTTCAAATGTTCTTCTGCAGCATTAGCAGAACGGAAGCCTAGTTCACGCGCGATTTCTGCACGTGTCGGTGGCATACCGGAATCTTCGATCTTACCTTTGATAAGGTCAAAGACTTGTTGCTGGCGGGGCGTTAACGGCTTCATGATTCACCTGTCTTTTTATACAGTTGACTGTGAGTATATCCAGTAACTGAACAAAAGCAAAGCAATTGGTTGTTTTTAGTTCATTTTTAGCAAATTACAAAAACAAGATCTCTAGCCACACATAACCTGCGAGTGCCAAACAGATGAAAACCGCTGCCGAACCGACATCTTTCGCCATTCCAGATAACTCATGATGCTCACTGCCGATTCGGTCGACAACCGCTTCAATCGCGGTATTGATTAGCTCGACAACCATCACCAATACCACCGATGAGATCATTAAGATTCGTTCAACTTGGCTTACATCTAAGTAAAATGCCAACGGAATAAGCACGGCCGCCATGAACACTTCTTGTCGAAATGCAGCCTCGTTTTTAAACGAACTCGTAATGCCTTGCCATGAAAAGCCTGCAGCTTTGATGATGCGTTTGAATCCGGTGTTTGATTTTTTGGTCATTTTTAACCCTATACTCAATCAGTCGATGAATGATTTTCCACAAACTTAACGGCAATATGACTATTTCCATTAAAAGGTTAGACCAGTTTCTGGTATTCTTGCATCGATTAAATTTACGCCTAGGCTTATCCCTATTTCACTCATAGGATTTATCCTTTTTATCAGAGAAATAGAGATACGCTTCAGCACATTGAAATAACTATTGAGGCAGTGAACCTATATGTCTTCTGGACAATCTTTTTCACGTTCATTAATGAAGCTACCTTTATCCGTATTGGTAAAGGGCACATCAATTCCTTCAAACCCTGTTGAGGATTTGAACATTGATTTGAGCAAACCGATTGTATACGCCTTACCGTTTCGCTCAAGTGTCGACATTCTTACATTGCAAAAACATGCACTTGAATTAGGCCTACCTGATCCGTTGAGCAAGCTTGAAATCAACGGCAAATCACTGCAACGCTACGTTTTTATCTCTTCTCGCAAAACTCTACTGCAAGACGATGATTATGTACCAAGCTCTTCAATTGAAGTGTTCTCTGAACTGCTTTCACTGCACGCTGACGACTCTGAACTCGATGTTCAAGTTATCCCTGCTACAGTGCTGTGGGGACGTAAGCCTGGTAAAGAGAATAACCAGAAGCCTTACCTACAAGCAATGAACGGCTTAGAGAAATCAAAAGCGGTATTGCTCGCAGGTCGTGACTGTCTGGTGCGTTTCAGCCCAGTGGTTTCTCTACGCTACATGGCTAATTCACATGGCACCGACAGCACCATCGCGCACAAATTGGCGCGCGTGGCACGTATTCACTTCTCTCGCCAAAAGCTTGCTGCATCAGGCCCTAACCTGCCAAGCCGCCAAGCTCTGTTTGATCGCCTACTAAAATCAGAAGCGATCAAAAAAGCGATTGAAGACGAAGCGCAAGCAAAGAACATCTCAATCGAGAAAGCGAGCAAAGAAGCTCAAGACATCATGGACGAGATTGCTGCGAACTTCTCTTACTCGCTGATCAAACGCGGTGAGAAGATTCTTGGTTGGCTGTGGAATAAGTTGTACCAAGGCCTGCATATCAGCAACGCTTCAACGGTTCGTAAGTTGGCTCAAGATGGTCACGAGATTGTTTACGTGCCTTGTCACCGTAGCCACATGGACTACTTACTGCTTTCTTATGTGCTTTACCACGAAGGCATGGTGCCTCCGCACATCGCTGCGGGTATCAACCTGAACTTCTTCCCTGCCGGTCCTATTTTCCGTCATGGTGGTGCGTTCTTTATTCGTCGTAGCTTTAAAGGCAACAAGCTGTACTCGACGATTTTCCGTGAATACCTAGCGGAATTGTTCGCTAAAGGTTACTCAGTAGAGTACTTCAGCGAAGGTGGTCGTTCTCGTACAGGTCGTCTACTGCAAGCGAAAACGGGCATGCTAGCGATGACAATCCAAGCAATGCTGCGCGGCATGAACCGTCCGGTGACTTTGGTTCCTGTGTACATCGGCTACGAACACGTGATGGAAGTAGCGACTTACGCGAAAGAACTTCGTGGTAAGCGTAAAGAGAAAGAAAACGCGAGCTTAGTGATTCGTACCATTCGTAAGCTGCGTAACTTTGGTAAAGGCTACGTGAACTTCGGTGAGCCGATTCAGCTTAACCAATATCTGAATGAACACTCACCTGAGTGGACCAAAGACATCGACCCAATGGGTACCAGCAAACCACAATGGATGAATCCGGTGGTTAATGACTTGGCGACCAAAATGATGACGCACATTAACGATGCGGCAGCGACCAATGCACTGACCCTTTGTGCAACGGCACTATTGGCTTCAAGACAGCGCGCATTGTCTCGTGACTCTTTGGTTTCTCAGATCAATTGCTACCTGTCTCTGCTTAAGAACGTTCCATATTCTGCAACGTTCACTGTGCCAAAAGACAGCGCTGAAGATTTGGTAAAACATGCTGAGTCACTGAACAAGTTCTTGATTGAATCAGACTCAATGGGCGACATCATTTCGCTAGACCGTCACCAGTCCATTCTGATGACCTACTACCGAAACAACATCATTCACTTGTTTGCTCTGCCATCGTTAATTGCACAAATGACCATTCGTCAGCGTGGTTTATCGATTGACGCAATTCAAGAGAACGTTGCTGCTATCTACCCGTTCTTGAAGAAAGAGCTGTTCCTAAGCTACGACGAAGACAAGCTTGAAGGCGTGGTTTCTAACATCATTGAAGAGCTGGTTAACCAAGGTATGCTTGTGGTTTCTGATAACGAAGTCACCATCAACCAATCAAACAGCCAAGCACTGATGCTGTTAGGTCGTACGATTTCAGAGACGCTACAACGCTACTCTATTGCTCTGAACCTGTTGGCAGAGAATCCTGATCTGGATAAATCTGATCTTGAACAGAAGAGCCAAGACATTGCACAGCGACTTGGCCGTCTACAAGGCATCAATGCACCAGAGTTCTTCGATAAAGGTGTGTTTGCTTCAATGTTCGCCACTCTGAAACAGCAGCAATATCTGGATAACGATGGTAACTGTGATTTAGAAAAGACTCAGCAATTCGCTAAGCTTCTCTACTCAATGCTTTACCCAGAAGTACGTTTGACGATTCAGGAAAGTATCCACCAAGCGGAATAATCTCAGCTTGGCGTCGCTTTCATTGCAAAGCGAAACACGATCAAAAAAGGCACCCTATGGGTGCCTTTTTCTTTAGCATTCGTTAACTCGAAAAGCTGATGCTTACCAGAAAGTAATGAACAAGCCCGCTGTCACTGCCATTCCAACATAGTTGTTGTTTAGAAAGGCTTGGAAACAAAGGTCTCGATCACGGTGGCGCATTAGATGTTGTTGATACACAAACAAGCTTCCCGCTACCAACAATGCCCAATAGAAGGTATCACCTAGTTGGTAATGCATGCCTAACGCAATCAGCATCGCTAGGGTGACGAGTTGCAAAGAGCCCACAATCAGCTTATCGAAGCGACCAAATAGAATCGCCGTCGATTTAATACCAATCTTCAAGTCATCATCTCGGTCAACCATCGCATATTGCGTGTCGTAAGCAATCGTCCACAACGCGTTAATCACGAAGATAAACCACACAATGCTTGGCAGTTCATTGGTTTGTGCCGCCCAAGCCATTGGTATCGCCCAACTAAACGCTAAGCCGAGAAATAACTGTGGAAGATGCGTAAAACGCTTCATGAAAGGGTAAATGAACGCCAGACCCACACCAATAAATGAGAGCTTAATGGTCAGTGGATTCATAGTGAGTACCAGCAAGAATGAAACCACGGCTAGCACTAAAAAGAGCAGAATCGCTTCTTTACTGGAAACCAAACCTGAAGGTAATGGACGCTGCTTGGTACGTTTAACATGACCATCTACTTTACGGTCAGCAAAGTCATTGATCACACAACCAGCTGAACGCATCAACACTACGCCGAGTACAAAAACAACCAATACATCAAAATCAGGCATACCTTGTGCGGCGATAATCAGTGACCACAAGGTCGGCCAAAGGAGTAACAGGGTACCAATCGGGCGATTCATTCGCGTTAATTGCCAATACGCCTTCGCTTTGGTGGCAAGCATTTACACACTCTCCTTAGAGTAAATGGGTGATGTTGGTAAAAACAGTTCTGCCACAAGCATCGGTTTATGGTTCATCCATAATCGAGAACGACGCGCGAGTAATCGCTCATCGCCTGCGTTAACCCAACCGACTTGCAGCGCATCTCGCTCCACGTTCTCAGCACTGAAAACGGTCAATCCAAGCGGGACATTACCTTGTTGAGAAAGGTCTGAGTGCTGATGATCTTCTAATGTGACTCGGGGAATCAAGGTTCGACCTAACACCCACGGTTCATCATCACCCTTTAAAATCACTTTACGCAGTAAGCAATCAAACGATGATAAAAGATGTTCCTCGTCCTGTTGCAGCATTGAGCGTTCTACAACTTGATTATGAAGCAACTCAACAGACAGGTGCTGACAGCACTTCCCCAACTTGCGGGAAAGAGAACCTTGCTCCATCAGCCACTCTTTGCTGGTTTCATTAGGAAAATCAAATGTTTCTGTACTTTGCCAATCTACATTCATTAACGAATTAAGATACAGCGATATTGGCTGATTCATACTAGTATTCAATAGGTGACTTTACACGTACAATAAAGCTTCAACTTTCGAACAAAATTAAAGCGTTCTTCGAATTGTAAACGTATTTAGATTTAGACCGCTCATTGTAACAAGACTAATGCGTTTCGAATATCGCGAATAAACTAAAGAAAAGTCACAAATATGCACAAACGTTATGTAGCCCAAATATTTCTTGCGATTACCCTACTCTTTTCAGCATCAAGTTTCGCTGAAGAGGAGTCGGCAGCTAAACTCGCCTACTTCACGCTAGAGCCAGACCTGACCACCAATTTTTACACTAAAGGTAAAAAACTGGGCTACATTCAGGTTCGCCTCGACATCATGGTGGCAAATAGTAACGACTTGGCCGCTATTGAGCATCACCAACCACTGATTCGCGATGCGGTGATTGAATTGCTTGGCAAACAAAACGAAGAAACCATTAAATCTCTATCTGGCCGTGAAGACTTAAGAAAATCCTTAGTTGAACACCTCAACAAGATTTTGCTTCCAGAGACAGGTAAAACCCTGATTGCTGACTTACTGTTTACCAAGTACCTTTATCAGTAATGATGCAAAACGAATCCCAATAAAAAAGCGGCTCATCTGGCCGCTTTTTTGTCTCTACCGTTTAGCTACTCACCATAAGAGATGAGTTAACTTCTTGCCGAGCTTGGTGCTTTCATCGCATCGATAAAGCCAATAATCACACCAGCGGCTAGGCCAGCTAAATGCGCCGTATTGGCGATAGCCATAAATGGCTGCATGTACCCAAGTACCAACCACACCAACATAAAGCCGACAATCTGTCTTGGAATGCCTAAACCAAGTTGTGGCGCCTTCGCACCAACCACCCATAAGTAACCAACCAAGGCATACACAACACCAGACAAACCACCGAAGTTTGCCCCTTCAACCCAATACTGCCCAGCGCCTGAAAGCGCAGAAGATACAGCAAAGATCTGAAGCAGCTTGAGGCTGCCTAGTTTCTTCTCAATGTCTCCTCCTAGCTGCCACCACCACAAAATATTAAATGCGATGTGCATAACAGAGAAATGTAGAACGGCATGACTCAGCCAACGCCACAATTGCCATTGCTGTCCATCAACCGCTGGGAAATGCAGGGCATTGAAAATTGCTTGGCCAAAACCGATCTGTTGCAGCGCAAAAATCACCACACACACCAACATCAGACTTAGTGTCACAGGGCCTGCTTTGGCTTTGATCATGCCCATAAAGCTTGGCGTGTGGTAATGGAAGTTGCTCTTTCTGGTCTCTGCCATGTCCCAAGACGCCGCTTGATAGCGCTTATGATTGGGGTCAGCCAGAAAACGATTCAGCTCAGCTTCGGTTTCAACCTGAAATTGGTCATCAAGAAGCCAAAGAGCAAAACGCCCTTCTCCCTCTGGAGACATCTGAATAGGAATCTGACGAGAGGCCATATAATCAATAAATGCTTGAGCAAGACGTGGATTGTCTAACACCATCAATCTAATCATTGTTACTTCCTATTCATTCTATGAGGGATGCTTGAAGCGGTTCAGGTGATGAAAGTAATTAACCTGCGATCACTGGAAGTTCAGCACGATGCCAAGCTTCGAAACCACCATCAACACTATATACCTCTTCAAAGCCTTGGTTCACTAAATATTGTGCTGCACCTTGGCTACTGATGCCGTGGTAGCACATCACTAAGATAGGTTGTTCGAACTCAACCTCATCCATGAACGACACCATCGTATCGTTAGTCAGGTGGTAGGCTGTTTTGGGGTGGGCAACCGCAAAAGATTGCGGGTCACGTATATCGACAAGTCGAGCTTCGCCTTGTTCGATGAGGGCTTGAGCGCCTTTAACATCGATATGTTTAAACTGGTCCATGACTTTCTCTTTTTATACTGATTTACTTTGCTGCCATTGTAACCTATCCCAAGGCTAACATTCACATCCACTTAATAAGGTTATCCACCAGCGATCACTTTTACACCATTTGTGGATAAATCTGTGAATTACGTGAATAGAGTGCCTTTTCAAAAATAGATCCACAACATGTAGTAATGATCCTGTTCTAACTGTGGGTTAACTGAAACATATCCCCACTCGAAAAACCCCGTCAAAGCCTTACTACACCCTGCTTTTAGACAGCTGACGAATAAACTTCTCACAGAGTTATCCACAAAATCATTTTGCAAATTTCGATCGCAAAAGTTGAGAAATCGATCCAAAACAAAAAGGCCGAGATCTCTCGATCTCGGCCTTTTCAAAATTCAGCTATTTGTTAGCTCTACTAGAAAGTAGAAGCTAATAGAAACTAGATGCTATTAGAAATCACCAACGGCTTGTTTCAATTTCTTCATCGCATTCTTTTCTAACTGGCGAACACGCTCAGCTGAGATACTGTAGGTATCCGCTAAGTCTTGCAGTGTTGCTTTGTTGTCGTCTAACCAACGTGAGCGAACAATGTGTTGGCTACGCTCGTCTAAGCTTGCTAGTGCTAGCCCTAGGCGATTATTGGTGTGTGACTCCCAGTTAGCCGCTTCAACCGTCTCAGCAACGTCTGACGCTTTGTCTTCTAGGTAGTAAACTGGAGCAGTGTAAGCAGAACCGCCATCGTCATCGTCCATAGGCGCTTCAAACGTCGCATCTTGTGCTGCTAAGCGAGATTCCATCTCACGAACTTCTGAAGGCTCAACACCCAGTTCACGAGCAACCGTCTCAACTTCACCGTTATTGAACCAACCCAAACGCTTTTTAGACTTACGAAGGTTAAAGAACAGTTTACGCTGTGCCTTAGTGGTCGCAATTTTAACGATACGCCAGTTACGTAGAACGTATTCATGGATTTCAGCTTTGATCCAGTGAACAGCAAACGAGACAAGACGAACACCAACTTCTGGATTGAAGCGCTTAACAGCCTTCATCAAGCCGATGTTACCTTCTTGGACGAGATCAGCCATTGGCAGCCCGTAGCCAGAGTAGCCTCTTGCAACGTGCACCACGAATCGTAGGTGGGAAAGGATCAAGCCTTTCGCAGCGTCGATCTCACCTTTGTAATGTAATCGCTCTGCAAGTCCACGTTCCTCTTCAGGTGTCAGCATTGGGTAGCTGTTCGCTGAGCGGATATAGCTATCTAAACTATCTTGTGTGACTAAAGCCATTTGATACGCTTGGTTTGCCATTCGGTTCCTCATCAATCTCTGATCTGGAGTAATACATCTATTAAAACCCGACAATCTTGAACCTAAAATGAACAGGTTTCAAGGAGGGGGAAGTAATTATGCATAATCAATTCGTCTATACAAGGCAAAAACTGGTTAAGAAGTGCCTATTTTTCGTCTAAATATGACTCTATTCACCTAAACTGGTTCAATTTCTTTTAGGTGACGCTGTGCAGAAAGCTTCGCAGCCACACTACCAAGCAGGGTTCCGACGATCAAAAGCAGTAAAGATTCATCCCAACTCAGACCAATTAAACGGAAGTGGCTGTCGTATAGCTGAGCCAAGTCATCCACTGCGCTGTTCAGCAATACGGTAATCAATGCCGTCATTACCCAAGCGCTAATCGAACCTAAAACGCCAAACCACATCCCTGCATAAAGGTATGGTCGAAGAATGTAGCTGTCGGTCGCACCAATCAGCTTCATGGTTTGAATCTCTTCTTTATGCGCCAACACATTAAATCGTAGTGTATTGCCGATAATCAGAAATACCGCGCCCAACATCAATACCGTTAAGGTAATCACGATGACAGCCGCTAATGCTTTGATCGCATCTAATCGCGCTAACCAATCTTCGTCTAGGCGAACATCGGTGACTAATTCTTGTTGTTTAACTGTGCCTGCCAGCTCTTTAATTAAGGTATCGCTGTGTACGCTTGGCGTAATCACCAGCACACCTGGCAGTGAATAATCGTCGAGGATGGTTAGGGCATCTTCAAAACCAGAATACTGGCTGAGGTCTGCAAGCCCTTGCTGCGGAGAAATGTACTCCACCAGCTCAACTTGATCCCAACTTTCGATTTCATCCTTGAGCACCATTACTCGTGGCTCAGGAATACCATCCTCTACATAAGCACTTATTTGTGACGGGCTAGTGACATCTTGCGCTACTTCACCCACATTTTTACCTAATAGGTACAAACAAGCTGGCATCGCCAACGCCATTGAGATCACCGCAAGGGTCAGCAAGTTGCCTAACGGGCGCTGCCACATTTGCGAGAACGATGACTTGGCTTGTTTCCAGTGAACAACAAAGAAGCCGTCGCTTGAAGCGCGGTTTGCTGCTCGATTAGATTGAGGTTTTTTGATGCGCTTATTCGCGGCCATAATCTTCAACCTCACTCAAAAATCCTTGGTTTAATTCAAGATGGCGGTACTGAGGGCGAGTGTTCACTAACCCGATATCGTGCGTCGCTAGGATGATCGTCACACCTGCGCGGTTGAACTCTTCAAACAAGCGTAATACACGATTAGATAATTCAGGGTCTAGGTTACCGGTGGGCTCATCGGCTAAAAGCAGAGTTGGACGGTTAACCACGGCGCGAGCAATACCCACGCGTTGTTGTTCACCACCCGAAAGTTGGCTTGGCAAGCAACGGGCTTTATCTAATAAACCGGTTTTATCCAACGCAGCACTGACTCGGCGTTTTATTTCGTTTTCAGAAATAGATTCAATACGCATAGGCAGAGCGACGTTATCGAAAATCGAACGGTCCATCAGCAGGCGGTGGTCTTGAAAAACAATTCCAATATTACGGCGTAAGAAAGGAATGTCTTTGGCTGGGATACGAGTGATATCGTGATCGTTGAACCAGACACGTCCATCGGTTGGACGCTCTATCGCGCAGATCAACTTCAGCAAGGTACTTTTACCAGCCCCAGAGTGCCCACCCAAAAAAGCCATCTCTCCACGTTTCAGGTGAAAGTCCACTTTTTGGAGCGCTTGTCTTCCACCTCGGTAGGCTTTACTCACTTGCTGAAATTTGATCACCGAAAATTCCTCTTACGATCACTAATATCAAATTTAAAAACGGTAGCAGATTAAGGATAAACCACTTTGCTACTCGCGTTACTCTTCGCGGCTAAATAGTGCTTCAATGAAGTCTTTAGATTCAAATGGACGCAGGTCATCAATACCTTCACCCACACCAATGTAGCGGATTGGAATCTGGAACTGGTCAGCAATTGAGAAAATTACACCACCTTTCGCCGTACCATCTAGCTTAGTCAGTGTAATACCCGTAACTGGAGCCACTTCACTGAACAACTTCGCTTGGCTGATAGCGTTCTGACCTGTACCTGCATCGAGCGTTAGCATGATTTCGTGTGGCGCAGAGTCATCAATCTTCTTCATTACACGAACGATCTTGCGTAGCTCTTCCATCAGGTTGCTCTTGTTCTGCAAACGACCGGCTGTATCAGCAATCACAACATCAACACCACGAGCCTTCGCTGCTTCAATCGCATCGTAGATAACAGACGCACTGTCCGCACCCGTGTGCTGAGCGATAACTGGCACATCGTTACGCTGCCCCCAAACCTGAAGCTGTTCAACGGCTGCTGCACGGAAGGTATCACCCGCCGCTAGCATCACTTTCTTGCCTTCATTTTGGAATTGTTTCGCCAGCTTACCGATCGTAGTTGTCTTACCTACACCGTTCACACCCACCATTAAGATAACGTAAGGTGTTTTAGTGGTATCAACAACCAGTGGCTGTTCCACTTGGCTTAAGATGTCTGCCATCTCTTCTTTGAGCAGACCATAAAGCGCTTCACCGTCTTTTAGGTCATTGCGAGATGCTTTTTCTGTCAGGTTTTCAATGATCTTAACCGTGGTATTCATACCCACGTCAGCGATCAGAAGTTGCTCTTCTAGCTCTTCAAACAGGTCTTCATCGATTTGCTTGCCTTTGAACAGACCAAAGAAACCCGCACCGATGTTTGCTTTAGTGCGGCTTAGGCTGCGCTTGAGGCGAGCAAAGAAGCTTTCTGTTGGCTTTTCTTGAACTTCTTCAACCTTAGCTTGCGGAGCAGCCACTTCTTCCTGTTCTGCTTCTGCTTCTACTTCTGCTTCTGCTTCTACTTCTACTTCTGCTTCTGCTTCTGCTTCTGCTTCTGCTGCGACAGGTTGCTGCTCTTGTTGAGCTTCTTCAAGCGCTTGCTCAGGTTCAGTTGGCTTAGATTCTTCAGCTTCAGGCGCGACCTGTTCAGCCTCAACTTGTGATTCAACTTCAGTTTGATCTTCAACGCTTTCTACGTTCGCTTCATTCTGAGTTTTTGGGCTTTGTTCTTCTTCACCAAAACCAAGCCACGATAATAATCCGCGCTTCTTTTTTTCCGTCATCAGAGGAGTTTCCTAGATCTACTAATTAGCTGTATTGACTTAATACACGTCGACTCTTTGCTATTGTTATACAATACAAGCTTGTACAAACGAATAGTAAAGAAAAATGACAAAGCAGTGATAAGTTTGCTTTTAGCTTGATACACTTTGTCATTGCAAATTTATTTAATACTCGAACCCACTTAAATTGGGCTCGGTATAGTATCACTTTATTAGCGGTCAAAAAATCTATGGTAAGACGTCGCCAGCAAAACACATCACAAAAAAAGCCATCCGGAGGCTTTGTTCGAATTATTAGTGGCTCATGGAGAGGTAGAAAACTACCTGTTCATGATTTAGAAGGATTACGCCCAACCATTGACCGAGTAAAAGAGACGCTCTTTAACTGGGTGGCTCAAGATATCCCACATTCAACTTGCTTGGATGTATTTGCCGGTTCTGGTGGTCTAGGTTTTGAAGCAGCTTCTCGCCAAGCAAAAATGGTGACACTGCTCGAAATGAATCAAAAGGCGGCCAAACAGCTTTCTGATAACGCGAAAGAGCTCAAGGCAGACAACATTAATGTCGTGAATACTGATGCTATCTCTTTCCTTAAAAAACCGGGCACTCCTTACGATATGGTTTTCCTTGATCCACCATTTCGTCAAGGCTTACTGGCAGAAACAGTACAACTGCTTGAGAGTAATGGTTGGCTTGCAGACAATGCCATCATTTACGTCGAGACAGAGAAAGAACTGAAACTCGAAGCTATGCCAGAGAACTGGGAATTGCATCGCGACAAGACCACCGGACAGTCAAGCTACCGACTGTTCAATCGAATCACTGAAGAATAGGAGTTATTGAATGAAGTTCTTGCTTCCACTAGCAAAAGCAGCCATCGCCTTTGTTTGGTTTATCTTAATCGTAAATATTTTCTACCCGTTTCCGGGTAATGCTGCCATTGCGCTTTATATCATGACAGCATTCTTGTTCTTCATGCACGGCCTGCAGATGCTGATTTTCATCGGTGCATTCGGCGATAAGATCGAGATGTCACGTTGGGAGAAGTGGTCAATATTGATTTTCGGTGTCTTCGCCTTACTCGATATCCGACGCAAACACATGATGTAATCGAGCTTAAGCCTAGATATAAAACGCTTAGCTACAGAAAACATCATGACAGAAACAGTAAAGACAAAAACGCCGCTCATTTGAGCGGCGTTTTTTTATTCAGCAATGATATTGATGTTAGCCCATGTAGCCTTTCACACCATCGAGGAACATTTGCGTCGACAGCATAACCAACAACAAGCCCATCAAGCGTTCGATGGCTTTAAGGCCCCTCTCACCCAGCACTCGCAGGAAGAAGCCATTAAACATCAGAATAAAGAAGGTAGCACCCCAAGCCAGCATCACAGCACCTGAAAGCTCTAACATATTGTCAGGGTGCTGTGTCGACAACAGAATCAATGCCGCAATCACTGAAGGGCCAGCAATCATTGGGATCGCCATCGGCACAATAAACGGTTCTTCACCCGCCGCGAGGCCGGTAATACTGCCCGCACTTGGGAAAATCATCTTAATCGCGATGATGAACAGAATAATACCGCCTGAGATACTCAAGGTTTCAGGCTGCACATGCAGGAAGTTCATGATGCTTTGACCAGCAAACAAGAACAACAGCAGGATAACCAGCGCAAACATCAGTTCACGAACAAGAACAATACGGCGACGCTTCGGATCAATATGCTTAAGGATAGAGAGCACGATTGGTAGATTGCCAAGCGGGTCCATAATAAGAAACAGCATGGTTGCTGCAGATAAAATTTCCATAAGTTTGTCTCGAAAAGCGTAAGTGCGCGGAGTATAGCAGCCTCAACATTGATTTTCGAACGCAGTAATAAAAGGATTAACTTATGTAATTAGAAGGGAATTTTGCGAGAGTAAATAGAAAGGTAGAAAGGAGAAAAGTAAAAAGAGAATTTAAAGAGTGAAGTCGAAACGTCGCATCCACTCTTCTTATCTATAAAAGCCAAAGGCTCTAAAAACCAAGTCACTGGGAATCAGTGGTTACACACACGTTCGCGATTAGTGCAAAGCTTGTCATCAATAACCACGACCTTTTCCATCTTCAGGAAAAACTTCAGCAATCCATCTAAATCCAGGCCGTTTAGCTTACAGGTATGAAAACGCGCTTCTGCGCCATAAGTTTGAGCGAGCTCTTGCGTCAACTCTTCACGAGTCAGTGGCTTTTCACTCAGTAGGTTTAAAACGTTGTGTGCATGAATTTCGGTAGTCATAACTCTATCTCATGTTTAATGAACTAGACGTAGAGTACCTACTTTCATCTGAGCTGCCTTGATGCAGCTCAGAGTTAAGCGAGCTCTACCCTAAATGGTAAGGGAAGCAACAATGAGAGCGTGTGCCAGAAAGTAACTGCCCGTCACCCAAAAGTAGGCACCCTTAATTGGGCTACGATAGAAATTTAGCGCGTACGCCAATGCTGAAAGCAGCAACACGGCACAACCGGCAAAACCGACCGCATGCGACAGTTGAGGATCAAGCAACCAGAGCTCACCAGAAGCCCATGCAAGCTGAATAAGCACGATACCCATGATCACTACAGGAAAGACGAGTTTGTCTAAGCGAGGCAGAAGTAAGAAGAAAGCAACGACACAAGCCGCCAACAGCAGCGCGAACAACCACCAGACCATTTCTCCTGATAGCTGTAGCCAAAATGCTTTGCTGTAACAGAGCTGAGCCAGCAAGAAGCAAACAAAATGCAGTGGACGTTTTTGAGTAACAGTATGCAAGACATCTGCGATCGCAGAGACCGCCAACCCAGCAACGACCCAATAGGTAAAATCAGCAACGACAGATTGAGTTAAAGCAATGGTCGCCAATAATACATAGGTAAAAACCTTATACGATAAGGCCTGACCGAGATGTCCATGTTTCGTTCCTGCTATTGCTCCGATACCAGACAAGGAAACCGCCAACCAACTCCACATACCATTTGCCCTATTGCTTTAAATCGTCGCCAGTCTAGGCACACGAGTGTTGATGTAAAGCCTCAGCCCCTCAAAATTGGATCTTGATTACGCTTCCACTAAAAAGAGTCTCTTTAGATTGAAGTCGTAACAATTACCACCATGACAATGGCCATTCGTTTAAAACTAGAACGAATCATCACAAAACCCATTCAAACTAGCCTTAGAGTCGCCATACTTGAATTTTGGCCAATTCTAACCTATCGGCCTCACCAAAACCGGCCAAATTCCGGCAAATACCACACTTAAAAAATTAAAATAACCACATTCAAAGCAAATAATAACAATAACTTAAATAAACAAACTCAGGCTTAATAGGGAAATAAAAACACCAACCAAGCCTAGACTTGCAAAGTAGCCGGTTTTCTTTTTTAAATCCCAGTTTTGTCAGGTTATTTCAAACCCCCGGTAAAAATCGCCACAAAAACCAAGCCGAAAATTTAAAAAACCAACCAAAACCAACCTAGCCACCACCAGCCCTTATTAATGCAGTTTAACAACCTTTAACAATATAAATTACACAAAACAACCATTATAAAACAACAGGTTAAATCAAATTAGAGCAAACATAAATCACAACGAACAAAATAAGAACACACCATAAAACACAGTTAAATGCAGCCAAACAAGCCAAAAACTCATAGTTTTCTACTACTTTTAAAGCTTTCGAAAGTAATTCTTGATCTAAAGCCATAAGTAGTGCTATTCTTTAAAACATAGCGAGAGACAACCAAATTTAGGAGTAGTGTTATGATTTCATCTTCGCAAAGACAAGGACTTGTAATGATCGCGGTAGTTGTAGGTCTAATGACACTACCGATGATGTACTAAGCAAGTTACAGATAAAAAAAGGGACGCCATGAGCGTCCCTTTTTTTTGTTCAATTTGTTCACTTCGAAAACAGATGCAGTGTTAGCACATCCCAGTTCGCATAATAGAAACCTGCGGCAGCTAAAGTCATTGCCATCATCAGTAAGATCGCAACTCGCCAGATAAAACGACCACTACGTGGAGTCAGCTCCTTCTCACAGTCGTTACACATCATGATGAACTTATGTTGGTCTTCCAACTTAGCCTCATGTTCATTGACTACCTTATTACGACACGTTGCGATATAGCGCAGCTTGCTCACCATATCGTGCGGTAGCCTTTCTTCACAGCTTGTTACAAGCTCATGCAATCCTTCGCCTTCGGCATGATATTGAAGCCTCAATAATTTCTCTATATTGCGAGTTCTTGTCACCACTTTTTCAATATCGGTCATCTTGGCCCTCCCACTCCACACTATAATTCTAGTCGAGCATTTCCCTATTCTTATACAAAATCACTGTTATTTACGAGAGAAAGAGACAATAAATAACAATGCTTTATCCCAAACTGACCATTAAATGTGATGTCTGCCGAAAAATAATCAGCTTGGCTTACAACAGTTCACGAATAACGGCTTTAAACACATATCCCTATTGCCTGAAAGACTAGAATAACCATCACGACTACATGGAGGTTATATGCCTAATTCACTCTTTTTTGCCATCTTTGCACTCGCAGCTCTAGCGGCTTGGGTATTTATTGGTTTCTATCGAAAACACTCGCAAGGTGAAAATGCGCCAGAGAAGAAAGTGAATGTCACGGTGTTAGACAAACAATCCATCGACCTTCATGACGCAGAACCGGGCCAAGAAGATCAAGAGTACTGGATTTACGTTCAACGTGGTGTGGTTGGTCCGAAGCGAGAATTCCAAGTCGGCATCCACTATTTCCACGCCCTTAACCCTGGCGACAAAGGAACCTTAACCTACCAAGGCGATAAGTTCTTACACTTTGCGTTGAAGCGCTAAACGTCAGCCGCTTCAACTTTCGTCCCTAAGCAATCCATCAGAAAGCCTTAGTACTCACCGCTAAGGCAATAACCAACGTGTTTTCTCTGACTTAGACACCAACCAGCTCATCCATAACGCGCCAGCTCCGCTGATCACAATCCATAATGGAATGACCCATGCCGGATGTCCTTGGTACCAACCAAACTCTTTCATCGGCCACAAGAAAATCGGGTGCAGCAGGTAAATACCTAAGCTGTGCTTACTGATAAAGCCAACCACTTGGTTACTCTTCTCAGAAAGGCCTTCACCATAGTAACGGCATACCATGAACACCATGCTCGCGGCTAATACGGTATTCAACGTTTTGTAAGATAACCAGCGCCCTACCGTGTACTCTTCTGCCACCAAGCTTGCATCAACGACCATGTAAACCGTGGTTAGTAACGCTAGCCCACCCAGTAAAACACTCACGCCAACTGTCATCTTGTTAAGTGGCACAATCTTATACAGCAAGTAACCCAATGGTAAGTAACCGGTGTACAACCACAATTCGTGGCTCCAAGGGCCATCGATTTTTAGTAAGAACAGCAATGTTGTGAACAACCATACCGCCGTAAAGGCATAGACCGATCTATCACCGTACTTTCTGACCATGATCTGCAAGAACGGAATCACAAAGTAGAGTGGGATGAAGTAATAGAAGAAACCAAGATGGTAATAGGTGTAATGATGGTAGCTATTAAGCAACACGTCCCAACTGACGTCGGCATCAAAGCCCATTGCCGACCAACCCGACAGATAGGTATAGAAAAGCGACCAGACAATGAAAGGTATCAGTACCTTGCCCAGACGACGCTTGAGGTAGTATTTGGCGTCAAACGGGCGCTGATCACTGAGCATCAGTGCACCAGTAATCAAGATGAACACAGGTACTGCCCAGCGGCTGAAGCCGTTTACCGTAATGGCAGTAAGCCATTCACCGAAAGGAATAGTGCCCAATTCATTGCGATAAGGCGCCAAAACATGAATCGCGATAACCGCTACGGCCGCGACACATCGTGCTAAATCAAAAAAGAGAATTCGCTGCTTCATGTAAATGCCTGATTAATATTCAATCATTCTACTATAGCAATAAAAAAGCTGACCGGAATAAATACCAAGTCAGCTTAGTGTTAAAGGAGATGCTTATCGCGAATTTAGCTCATACGACGCTAGCTTATGCGACTTTGGCTCTCAATCATGCGGCTGAGGTTTGCGGCACTTTCGGTAAACGCAGAGAGATCACCGTCGTTATCGCTAAGAATGCGAAGGAAACCCACAGACACGCAGACAAACCTGCCATTTGGAATACCAAGCCCGACAATATCGTGCCAATCAAACGGCCCATCGCGTTTGCCATGTAGTAGAAACCGACATCAAGAGAAACGCCATCGCCTTTCGCATAACTCACAATCAAATATGAGTGAAGTGATGAGTTCACCGCAAAGATGGCACCAAATACCATCAAACCACCCACGATAACGAGCTCTGGTTGCCAACCAATCTGTACTGCATAAGCGATAGCAGCGGTCACGATAGCCAACGCACCAGCCCATAACAGCGCGGCATGGCCATCTGGCACCTTGCCTTGAGCTTTACCAGTAATCTTCGGCGCAATGCCCTGTACAAAGCCATAAGCGATAGTCCAAGCCGCTAAGAAACCACCAACCCATGAGTGATCCCAACCAAACACACTGCCTAGGTAAATCGGCAAAGCAATTACAAACCACACATCACGAGCGCCAAACAGGAACATACGTGCTGCGGATAGGATGTTGATGGATTCAGACTTAGAGAAGATCTGTTTGAACTTAGGCTTGGTTTTCGCTTTGCCCATGTCCGCTTCTAAGCTCAACACACTGCCAATGAAGACCAATGCCAACACGGCTGCCATCGCGAGCACGGCGTATTGGAAGCCAATCGTTGAAAGCAGCAAACCACCAATAAAGAAGCCAGCCCCTTTAAGCGCATTCTTAGATCCGGTCAGAATCGCAATCCACTTATAAAGTGCGCCCTGTTGTTCATCAGGAACCAAAGTCTTAATTGAACTCTTGGCACTCATCTTATTGAGGTCTTTAGCGATACCAGACAAGGCTTGCGCCGCCATGACCCAAGGAATGGTCAGCATTGCCGTTGGCACAGCGAGCATACCCAAGGCGACAACTTGCATGCCTAACCCGATGTTCATGGTCTTATTGAGGCCAAGACGCGCCCCTAACCAGCCACCAATTAGGTTAGTCACCACACCAAAGAATTCATAGAAAAGGAACAGTGAGGCGATTTCTAACGAACTGTAACCAAGGTCGTAAAAATACAGAACCACCAGCATGCGAAGTGCACCATCAGTAATGGTGAAGTTCCAGTAGTTAAAAGTCACCAACATGTATTGGCGAACGCTCTTACTTAGATTTGAAAACATAACGCTATCTCTGCAATCTAAACAAAAAGAGCTTTTGGATCACGATAAGCTAAACACTCCAGATACCAAAAGCTCCTTGTATAACAACGATGGCTTATTAGCTGTTCGCTACGCCATTAATGTACTCAACCTGAATAGGCTTAGTAAATGCGCCGGGACGCAGTGCCTGCACCTCTTGAACAACTTTGCTCAAATCCCAGCCTTTTTCTAACAGTAGGTGAGCCGCGAACAAACCAGTGCGACCAGAGCCACCCATACAATGCATCGCAACCTTGCCGCCGTTATCAACGATGTTATGTAGCTCAGGGCTAGCCGCTTGCCACTTCGCAGCAAAATCAACACCCGGTGCACAGTCGTCTTCAATTTCGATTTGGAACCATTGCATGCCTAGCGCACGTGTTTTTTCACCAAGTGCCGCCACGTCTTTGCTTGCAAGCTCATGGTCATCAAGTGCTGTCACGATAGCTTCAACGCCTTGCTCTTTTAGTTGAGCCAGTGATGCATCAAGCGTTGCTTCTTTTGTACCTGGGCATGGAGTCAGGATTAGCGAACCTTGCTCTAGGTCTAGTTGCCATGTTGGATGTGTCATTATATCTTCTCCAGATTCTTAATTAAGCAAGGCCAACGGTGCGAACCAGCTCAGCAGTACGTGTTGCGTAACCCATCTCGTTGTCGTACCAAGCGTAGATCTTAACCATGCGCTTACCGACCAACATAGTTGATAGTGCATCCACGATTGTTGAGCGTTGGTCGCCTTTGTAATCGATGGAAACCAGTGGACGCTCTTCAAAGCCAAGAATGCCTTTTAGTTCATTCTGAGACGCTTCTTTCAGCATCGCGTTAACTTCTTCTACCGTGGTGTCTTGCTTCACTTCGAAGATGATGTCTGTTAGAGAAGCGTTCGCTAGAGGTACACGAACTGCGTGGCCGTTGATGCGGTTTTCAAGCTCCGGGAAGATCTCAACAATCGCCTTAGCGCTACCCGTTGTTGTTGGGATAAGGCTCATGCCACATGCACGTGCACGGCGTAAGTCTTTATGGGGCGCATCAAGAATAGTTTGCGTGTTAGTTAGATCGTGAATAGTGGTGAACGCTGCGTTCTCGATACCAAGCTTCTCGTTGATCACCTTAACCACTGGCGCGATACAGTTAGTCGTACAAGACGCTGCCGTTACGATTTTGTGTACCGCAGGGTCGAAGATATTGTCGTTCACACCTACAACGATGTTTGCAATGCCTTCTTCTTTCACTGGCGCAGATACCACAACGCGCTTCACGCCTTGCTCTAGGTATTTGTTTAGGAAAGCAGTCTTACGGTGAACACCTGTCGCTTCGATAACCACATCACAACCAGACCAATCGATCGCATCAATGTCGCGCTCTTTTGTGGTTTTGATGCGTTGACCGTTGATGATCATCTCATCGCCTTCAACAGACACTTCGTGGTTCCAACGACCTTGAACCGAATCGAACTCAAGAAGGTGAGCCAGTGTTGTTGTGTCGCCAGCAACATCGTTAATTTGAACAAATTCTAGCTCATCCCAATCGAATGCTGCGCGAAGTGCTAGACGGCCGATGCGACCAAAACCATTGATACCTACTTTAACTGTCATTGTGTGTTCTCTCAGTTAGTGGTGAAACTTAAATTAAGAATTAAACGCAACATACTGGGCGTGAGTTCATCGACTCTAAGCGCTCAATATCTTGCTGGTATTCAGTTTTCAAACAGTTCGATGCGATAAGGTCATCAATTAACTTTAGCATCCAACCCGGTAAATCTTTTGACAGACGGTAAAATACCCACTGTCCTTGGCGAACATCAGTCAAAATACCGTTTGAACGCAACTGCGCAAGGTGGCGTGAAACCTTTGGCTGACTTTCTTGTAATGCCTGAGTCAACTCACCAACAGAAAGGCACTCTTGGCGCACAATCATCATTAAGCAACGCACTCGCGTTTCATCGGACAGTAATTTAAAAAATTGGTGAGGAAGCATAAAAACATACTCATATATGGATATGCGTATATATTAGTTATAAAAAAACGCACGTCAAGGCGTGCGTTTCAATTGTCATAAAAGTTTAACGAAGAAATATCAGAGCTGGTTAGTCACGGTATGGCTCCAACGGCGCGCTTCAGTAAGCTCCGTTTTGACCTGATCCACGCTTAATCCTAAATCAGCGCAGTGCTCATCAATCTGTTGCCAATCGGCATGCTCAAAGCTCTCTTCAAGTGCGAGCAAGGTACCATATGGCCCTTCTCTACGAAGCAGAGCCACCTTGATACTTTTACACAAAGGCAGTTGCTCTACTAAATTCTCTAACGATAGGTCGAGCAATGCATCCAACAACGAGAACAAACCAATCATAAAGGCTTGCTCGGTATGTCCTTCAAATGCCTGATAACGAGACATACGCTGGCAAAACTGTGCACGCTGCAAAGACAAGCCATACAACTCTTTCGGTTTTTTATCCGAGACGTAAGACGCCACCGCCAGCGAAACAAACATTTTCAGTTTTTCTTGCCCTAGATACACCAAGGCCTGACGAAATGAAGAGATGGTCACTTCTAGACGAGGCGACATGGTGTTCACAAAGCGCAGTAGCTTATAAGACAAGGCTACATCTTTCGCAACTATGTTCTCGACACGCTGAAAGTCGACATCGGGCTTACACACCTCTTGGAACAGCTCCATCGCAATCACTTGCTCAGGGCTGATGTACTTAGTCTTGATTATTTCCGGCTTGCTAAAGAAATAGCCTTGGAAGAACTTAAAGCCCGCATCTTTGGCTTGCTGGAATTCTTGTTCGGTTTCGACTCGTTCAGCAAGAAAGCTAAACTTTTTCCCTTGATGTGCTTTGACCAAATCACACGCCTCATCCAAGCCCATCTGCATGATATCGAGCTTAACAATATGCGTGTATTTGAGGAAACGTTCCCATTCTGGCGTCGAAGTAAAGTCATCTAAGGCAATCATGTACCCCGCTTGATACAGCTCTTTAACGGCTTCTAATAATTCGTCGGTCGGTTGGCAGGTTTCAAGGATCTCAACCACCACCTTGTCTTTCGGCAAGCTCAAAGGTAACCGACGAATCAAGCTTTGGTATGGGAAGTTAATAAAGCAGCGTGAAGATGGGATCGACGGGTTAAGCCCAACCGACAAGAAGTTCTCAACAATTAGACGATACGTTGCTCGATTAGACTCTATATGCGCTGGATAGGCATTCCTTTCTCCGTCACGAAACAGCAGCTCATAACCAAGCGTGTTCTTCTTACGGTTTAAGATAGGTTGTCGAGCAACGTAGGTAGCGGTCATTTCTTGATAACTCTAATTGGTTTAACTATAACTCTATTGCTTTGATTAGGCTTTGGCGGCTGCCAGCAATGCGCCGCAGCCCATGAACATACCACCAAAGATTTTATTTATCTTACCCATTATGCGATCTGAACGAATAAAACGTCCCATTTGTGAAGCTAATGAGGTGTAGCCCAACATAACAACGCTATCAATGAATACTGTTGTAACACCTAACACTAATAATTGTGGTGCTTGCGGCTGTGTTGGATCGATAAATTGAGGGAAAAGAGCCACCAAAAACACAATAGATTTTGGGTTGGTAAGGTTAATCAGCACCGCATTTCTAAGCAGCTTGCCACTCGATAGCGTCGAGTTTTCTTGTGAAGCCACTAAGCTAGAGTTGTCACGCCACTTTTGAATACCCAACCAAAGAAGGTAAACCACGCCCACCCATTTGATGATGGTGAACGCCAACGCGGATTGAGCGACTAATGCACCAATGCCCGCGCCCACCAGCATGATGTGGAATGCAAGACCGAGCTGTAAGCCCGCGATCGACGCAAGTGACTTCTTGGTGCCATAACTTAGCCCATTGCTGATTGAGTTAACGGTACCTGAGCCCGGAGCCAAACTAAACAATATCGCCGTGACGACATAAGCAAGCCAAACATGAGTATCCATTTGCATTTCCTTACTAGTTCTTTAATCTAACAACATTAGTAGCAATAAAGCTCTCACACGCATCAGTTCAGGTAATTTCCCATGGAAAACCACAGCGGCGCCCCGATTTCGTACACGCAAGAACCTCAATTCGAGCAAGCGATTAAACACCCGATCCCCACCCTTTGGCAACAACGAAAAGATGGGTATGTAACAACATCCGGTAAAAAGAAGCTGTACTGGTGTAGCCTGACTTCAGAGACTCATACCAAGGCGATTGTTATTTCAAATGGCCGCATTGAGTGCTGCCAAAAATACCAAGAACTCTTTTATGACTTCTATCAACAAGGCTATGACGTTTATTCATTTGACCACCAAGGTCAAGGCCAGTCTGAACGTATGGTAACAGACTCTGACATTGGTCACATTCATGAGTTTGATGATTATGCATCTGACATGTCTGACGTCATTGCCAGTTTTGATCTCAGTAAGTATTCCAATCGCTACCTGCTCGCACACTCAATGGGCAGCACCATAGCTACTCGCTACCTACAAACCCATCCAGACCACCCGTTTGATAAGGTGACTCTGTGCGCTCCGATGTTTGGTATCAATACCGAGTGGTACCTGAAACCTATCGCGATGATCGTTGGACAAGTGCTTACCGCGTTTTATGCCAAGCCGACTTACGCGCCGGGGCAGCAAGCGTATTATTCGAAGCCATTTGAAAACAACTTACTGAGCCACAGTAAGGTTCGCTATCAGTGGTTCCGCCGCTTATATGACGAGTCTCCATCTTTGCAGGTGGGTGGACCAAGCACGCGTTGGGTGTGGCAAGGGTTAATGGCCGCCAAGCAAGCGATTCAACAAACTCGTCAAATCAAGATCCCTCTGCTATTGATTCAAGCTGGGGACGAAAAAATTGTCAGTAACAGTGCTCAAGTAAAGTTCATCTCTAAGCTGAAGAAAACCAACTCTGATTGTCAGTTTAAGTTGGTTGAGGGTTCTAGGCATGAGGTGTTGTTTGAGCAAGATGAATATCGCAATCAAACACTGGATGCGATCAACCAGTTTTTCGCCTAATGCTAATAGGCTAAGCAACCTACCAAGAAAATAAGCGCTAAAGAGGAAGAGAAGTAAGTGAGCTTTGCCCTCTTTTCTTGCATGAATTTGGCATACAATTTCTACCTAGAGATATTGTAGTTAAAACGATTCTAGCGCTGGCTAGCGTCAATATTGGTTAAGCATTTTGCAATGAGGGTTAAATGAGTATTCTTGCACTAAAAGATTCCGTGAAAATTGTTGCTTCTGATTTAGATGGTACGCTTTTGGCTCCCAACCATCAGCTAAGCGACTTTACCAAGCTAACGCTTAAGAAATTACACGACCAAGGTTATACCTTTATCTTCGCAACGGGTCGTCACCACGTCGATGTGGCGGGTATTCGTCAGATAGCAGGCATTCCGGCGTACATGATCACTTCAAACGGTGCACGCGTGCATGACCAGAATGATCAACTAATGTATAGCCAGAACGTACCTCAGGAACTCGTTCAGCCGGTTATTGATATTGTTCGCCAAGATCCAAACCTCTTTATTCACATGTACCAGAATGAAGATTGGCTACTAGACCGTGAAGATGAAATGTTGGCTAAATTCCACAGTGAGTCTGGCTTTAGCTACAAGCGCTTTGAAGCTGAAAACGCACCAAGCGAAGGCATCGCGAAAGTCTTCTTCACACACCCAGAACAAGACCACGAATATCTCGTCACGTTTGAACAAAAGCTAAGAGATGCTTTTGGCGACAAACTGAACATCGCCTTCTCTACACCTTGGTGTCTGGAAGTGATGGCCGCTGAAGTCTCTAAAGGCCACGCTCTAGACGCTGTTGCGAAATCACTGAACCTGACACTGGACAACTGTATTGCCTTTGGTGATGGCATGAACGACGCTGAAATGCTGGCTATGGCAGGTAAAGGGCTAATCATGGGCACATCACATGAGAAAGTGATGAAAGCACTACCAGACAATGAAGTGATTGGCAGTAACGCAGACGATGCCGTTGCTCACTATCTAGAAAAGCACCTGCTCTAATCTCGCTCGTTGAAGAGATCTGAATAAATAAAAAGGCAGCCAACGGGCTGCCTTTTTTGAACCTTACGTAAAAAGCTCTCTCTAACGCTATCGAGAACCTAGTACTTCTTTGCTTAAGATTGCCTGCCACTCTTGTTCGGTAACCGGCATGATCGATAAGCGATTGCCGCGCTTCACCAATGGCATTTCGGAGAGTTCAGGCATGGCTTTAAGCGTTGCCAAAGGAATCAAGCGATCAGTCACTCGCACAAACTCGACATCCACCATAATCCAGCGCGGGTTATCAGGTGAAGACTTAGGATCGTAGTAATCACTCTCTGGGTCGAACTGAAAGTGGTCTGGGTAGGCTTCTCTGGTTACTTTAGCGATCCCCGCTACGCCAACTTTTTTGCATGATGAATGGTATATCATCACCAAATCTCCAAGCTTGACGTCATCACGCATCATGTTTCGAGCCTGATAGTTGCGTACACCCTCCCAACAAGAGGTTTTTTGTACCCTCAGAGTCTGAATAGAGAAGGTGTCGGGTTCTGTTTTAAATAACCAATATGCCATAATAAATCCAATTAACGGTTGCTCCGAGGAAGATATAACATGAAGGTAATGAAAAACCCAGTGACATGGCTAGTCGCGTTCGCTCTACAAGGCTGTGTTACGGCACCTGATACGCCGCAACAACCTGAACAGCCCCCAGCAACCTTGGATGAGCCACTGAGTATTCAACCACAAACCTTCATCATGCGTGGTCAGGTGGTGGTTGGTCACGAAAGTCGAACCTTCACTCCTTGCGGCAGCCAACAACAATACTGGTTAGACTTACCTCCAGAGTTAGCGCTAGAAGCACAAGGGCTCTCAACGAGACCTTACCAAGCTTTATATGGCGAGCTGATTGGTCACCTAACCGTGCCGAGCCAAACGGGTTATAACGCAGACTTCACAGCACGTTTCGTGGTTGACCAAGTGAACATCCTAACCGCAGAGAACCCAGAGCGCTGCGACCAACCACTGCGTTCAACACGAGTATTTGGTAATGAACCCTTCTGGTCAGCAACCTTCGATAAAGACCAGCTCAAATATACTAAGATGGGCGAACAGCCACAGACCCTCGATATTGAATCAAGCCGCACCACATCGAGCAGCCGTGACTACCAATTAGAAGGTAAAGCTTCGCAAGGCAAACTCAACCTTACGAAAGAGAACTGTAGCGACGGCATGAGCGACTCTATCTATGGATGGCATGCCAAGCTTAACCTCAATGATAGTGACTATAATGGCTGTGCGACGGTCTCTAACCAAGATCCAACACTGGATTGGAGCGGACTCTACTTCGCTAGCTCAACGCAAAACTCAGGGTTCTCTATCAACCTTGAACTCAACAATGACCACAGTGCTATCACGACTTATTCATACAGCAATGGAGACCCTTCTATTGTTGAACAAGGCTTCTGGCAGCAACTGAACCAAAATCAGGTACAAGTGGTTATGACTCGCCACCAGCAACAGTATTTGATCTCCGAGCGCATCTTCACACTCGATAATGGCAAGCTAATCGCTGAAAAAGAGAAAGTGGGTAACGTGGTGTATCCGATTGCCAATGGCGGTCTGGTGCTATTCGAAGCTAAGAGTGCGCAAGCGCAAGTAAACACCACCACTAACGTTGATCTAACCGCAAAGCAGGTGAACTCCAGTGATCAACTTGATCCAAAAGTTGACCAAGCGATCCGCGAATACTTTAAGATCAACAACAGCTCACCTGACGACACCAAATACCGCTGGTTAACCTACGACCTCAACGGCGACGGTAAAGAAGAGCTGTTCGCCCAACTCGATTGGTGTGGTTCTGGTGGCTGTACACTGCTGATTTTCGAAAACCATCAAGATAACTGGCGCTTCAATAGCCGAGTGACACTGGTTAAGGGCGACATACGCTTAGGTAAATCGCAAAACCATGGCTGGCAGGATCTGATCTTCAACGTCAGTGGCGGCGGTGCAACACCGGCGAAACACACACTGTCATACTCTGGAGTCAGCTACCCGCTAAACCCAAGTGTCGCTCCAGTTGCAGATGATGCTGATATCAGCGACGTGGTTTTGTTTGCTGATGGTATCTCACCCGCACAAAGTGGAGTAAAGCTGTAAACATGAGTAACCAACAAGCTTGCCCTGGTTGTGGCTTTACTCACCAATGTATTTGTCACCTGATACCTAGTGTCGAAAGCGAAATCGATCTTGTCCTGCTCACTCATGAGAATGAACTGTCGCGCGATACCAATACCGGAAAGCTGCTTCAGCAATCCCTTGAGCAGTGTCAGTCCATTGTGTGGCAAAGGAAAACACCGCCGGCGGAGCTAATGCCGCTGCTTGACGATGAAACACGACAACCGTTTCTTTTATTCCCAAGTGATCAAAGTGTCGAGTGCCAGCAAGCTGTAATGACCCAAGCCCAGAGTCGTAAGCCGCTATTCATCATCTTGGATGGTACATGGCAAGAAGCGAAGAAGATGCTTAACAAGAGCTCGTGGTTACAAGCCGTTCCGCAAGTTCACCTCGACATCACCAACGAATCCTCTTACACCTTGCGCCGCAATCAAGACAGCGGCCACTTGTGTACTTGTGAAGTGGGGATTGAGCTACTCAAGTCTTTAGGTCAAAGCGAACCTGCCAAGCTCATTGATGACTACTACCAGCATTATCTAAAAGTCTTCCACGCCGACAAGTGTGGTCACGCCCTCAAATAGACCAAGCAGGCGCGCGCGAAGGCAATAAACACATTTCAGGACGGGACAGATACTAAAAACAAAAAAGGTGAGCCATAAGCTCACCTTTTTTACATCGTACTTTCGTTATTTAACCAACCAGTGTTTCACGTGAAACGCTCGCTCGATCAGAACAAACGCTGAGGTTGACCAAAGTAATACCCTTGCAAGTAATCGACCCCCATGTCTTCAGCAATACGACACACCTGCTCGTTATGAACGAACTCAGCCACTGTCTTAGCATTCAGAATCTGGCATAAGCTCACCAACTGCTGAGCGATCTTGCGTTGCTTTTTATCTTTATCAATATTACGAATCAAACTGCCATCAAGCTTGATCACCTGTGGTTCTAGCTTCAATATCTCATCAATGTTCGAATAGCCCGAACCAAAGTCATCAACAATAATATTCACACCAAGATCGCGGAAGTGGTTACACACCTCGATCAAGCGACCGTAATCCTGAATTTGTTCCGTCTCTAACACCTCCAAGCCAATACGCTGTGGGTGACTGATTTTCTTGATGGCTTGCTCAAGGTGAAGAATGGTTTTCTCATTGCTGAAATCTTGTGGCGCTAAATTAATTGAGAACGAATCGGTTCGCTGACTCATAAAATCGAAGGTGCGCGTTATCATCTGACGACTGAGGCGTGTATAGAGATGAGTTCCTTCAATGATTGGCAAGAACTTACCCGGTGCAATCAACTGACCGTCCTCTTCAATTCGAACCAAACACTCGTAGCTCTCTACCTGATGACTGTGTGCTGAGACTATGGGCTGAGAGCACGCCACAATATTCTGATTAAGCACAGCGCGACTCACGCACGACAGCCAACCAAGTTGCTCTTGGCGATGCTTCTCCAATTGAATGAGTGCCTTGGCGCTCACTAGGTGTTTGTTTTGGCTGACTGCGCTGCGCCTCGCATCAATCGCCTTCAACAATAAGTCATCAATAGAGGTAGTAGGAAAATCTCGACGGCTGGCAATACCCGCACAGATAGACACCGACAAGTAATCAATATCAGGTAAACCGGTAGGCTCAAAATTCACATGCTCGGTTTGATCAGCAAATTCCGAGAATCGCTGGTGAATATGTTCTTGGCTCGCCCAACTATCAAACACCACCGCCCACTCACCAATACCGATACTGTAGAGCTGACAGCCCTCATCAAAGAACTGCCACAGCGCCTTTTGAAAGTACTCACTCAAATCATGCAAAAGCTTATCACCCACTCGATAACCATACTTCTCATTGATCTGACCAAAGGTCGTGACCTTCAAAGCTAACAAGTGGCTGTCACTGCTCATCTTTGACAGCTTCTCACGCAACACACTGCGATTGGGTAAGCCAGTACGGTGATCAATTCGGTAACTTGCCGTCAATGCGGTGGCTTGCTGCTGAATCTTACTCGCCATGCTGTTGTTCATGTCATCGACATCAAGCAGTGCATTTCGGATCAATGAAAACAGAGGGGATATGTTGGTCGCGGGTTGTGTCTCTAATGGCAATACCGCCTTACCCTCGCCTTCTCTAAGCGCAAGGTAAGTGAGGCTATGGTGCAAGATTCGCTGTTGGCTATTCTCTTGATAAAGTTCTCCCATGCAGTAAACGCCATAGCTGTCGGCCAATTTTTGGAAAACCTCAACCTCTTGGTTACCATCGATAAAGTCGATACGAGAGGTGCAGTTGTAAATGAAGAACTGTTCTGGTCTATGAGAAGCGATCTGTTGAACGCCCAGTCGTATTTGCTCTAGGGTTAATGATGGATGGTCATAACAAAACCGGACCTCATCGCCCACTTGGAACAGGCCGCTGAATTCTATCTCTCCACTTTCCGTTACCTTGAGCGGTAAGTGAATGTTTTGCTCTTTCGGGTCACCGACCATCAAGGGAAAGTTATGCAGTTGCTCAAAAGGTACTTCGAGGCCATCAGCGAGGTAACGATTATAGAGTTCACGAACAGGCATCCCATCCAACTCCAGCAACCGGTTCTCTTGAGCACCTGTCACCCGGAAAGTCCGACCAATCGGATTCCATTCAGTGTAATAACCCTTAGCGATGGAGAGCTCGCCACTGTGCAGCGCCAACATCACATAGGCATTTTCATAGCAAATGCCGTCTAACATCACCCAACGTCCATTATCTGTGATGGTCGATGCACCGCCACAGATAGGTAATGAATACCTCGACTGCTCAAACGCTGAAAATAGATCTCGGTTATTGATCTGCAAGCGGTCTGCGAAACAGATGATACTTTGAGTATTATCATTGCACTCAAGCTGTTGCCACATAGCGTGGCTATCGAGCAATGGTTGTTCGCTATATTCAACAACACCACAGGAGTATGACGTCGCGTCAAAGCGGGTAACAATCAGATAAAGACCTTGGTGCAGGATGACACCTTGGCTGATGTAGTGGTTAGCACTGCAACCAATCAGTTTGGCATTGGGAAAAGTCGATTGAATCACTTGGCAGGCAGCCAAAACAGAACCTTTCTCGAAAGACGAAAACACCTGAATCAGTAGGCTTTCATGTTGATGAAAATCTATCTTTTCCAATTCACGTTGGGTTTGCTCAATGTCTTGTATCAGGAGAGAAGTCGACTGCATATTCACATTAATCGTTACGTTAATGATTTGTTATTGTGCTTATTATAGATAATGCTTGCACGGAATACTTACGATCGTGTTATGAATAATGTGACCTTAGTTAGACATCATTCATTCCGCCAAAAAGCAGTCATTAATGGCGGCGCAGTACTTTTATAGCCAGTAGTTACACAATGCGGGAAGCTTTAACCGTTAAAACAGTCGCTTAGGCTCACCGAAGTAGTAGCCCTGCAGATAATCGACACCCATTTGCTCTGCTATCTCACAAACTTGTTGGTTATGGACAAATTCAGCGACCGTTTTGGCATTGAACACTTGGCACAAACGAACCAACTGAGAAGCGATGTTTCTTTGTTTTTGGTCTTTGTCGATATTGCGAATCAAGCTACCGTCGAGCTTAATGATCTGCGGCTCTAGCTTGATGATTTCATCGATGTTGGAGTAACCAGAGCCAAAGTCATCAACAATGATTCTCGCCCCGAGTGCTCGGAAGTGATCACACACCTCAATCATGCGGCCATAATCTTTAATCTGTTCTGACTCGAGAACCTCTAAACCAAGTCGAGTAGGATCGTTCATGCCACTGATCGCAGCCTCAAGCACCTCGAGCGTCTTATCGCTCAATAAATCTTGTGGGGATAGATTGATAGAAAACGAGCTCTGCTTATCCGCCATATAGCCAATAGTGCTCTTAATCATGTGTCGACTAAGGCGCGTATAAAGGTGGGTGTCAGCAATGATCGGTAAGAATTTTCCTGGTGGCACAATGGTACCGTCCGACTCCATAATTCTGACCAAACACTCTTGGCCAATCATTTCGTGCGTACCCGATTCCACAATCGGCTGTGAATAGGTGATGATGTTCTGATCTAAAATCGCACGGCTCACACAGCTCAACCAACCGAGTTGCTCTTTGCGGTCCTCTTCGCTCACCTGGATATCTTTGGCATTGGTGATGTGGGTATTGTTACGAACTCCATAGCGTCGAGCTTCGATCGCTTTCAATAAGATCTGGTCACCGCTGTCGGTTAAGAAATCACAACGACTAGCAAAGCCGCCACACAGAGAAACTGACAGGTAATCAATATCAGCCAAACCATACGGCTCAAAATTTATGTGTTCGATGTCATCGGCGAACTCAACGAAACCTTCTTTTATTTTCGTACTACCAACACTAGCATTGAAGATAATCGCCCACTCTCCAACACCAATACTGAACAGCTCAACCTTCACGCGAGGTTCTTTAACGACACGAAGCTGCAATCGTTCGATAAAGTGATTAGACAGATCAAGTAGTAACTGATCACCCACCTGATAGCCGTACTTTTCGTTAACTTGATGGAAATTCGTGAGCTTTAACGTGAGTAAGTGTTCACTAAACAGAATCGTATTGAGGCGTTCTTTCAATACGATACGGTTCGGCAAACCAGTACGCGAGTCAATGCGATAGCTTTCGGTTAAGCGACGCGCTTGTTGATGGAGTTTTTTCTCCATCTGAGTATTCATACTATCGAGATCAGCGACTGCATTTCTCACAAGGTTAAGCAACGGCGACACGGTTGAGCCGCACTGAAAGTCTTCACAATGAAACTCTTTAATCTCGTCAGACTCGCGCATAGCGATATAAGTCAGGCTGTGGTGCAGTATCTCTTGGCGGTCTTCATTACGGTATAGCTCCCCCATGCAGTAGGCACCACATGTATTCACTATCCCTTCAAATGGCTTGAGCTCAAGTTTGCTGTCGATAAATTCAAGTCGAGATACGCAGTTATAAATGATCACCGATTCAGGCTGATGCATGGCTAGCATCTCGGCCCCGTGGCGCACTTTTTCTGCAGTCAACGAGGGGTGGTTATAACAAAACTGCGCCTCTTCACCGACATGCCAAGGGCTATCAAACTCGATACTGCCATCATCATTAATACGTAGCGGCGTCGAGATACCCTTCTTTCTGCCAAGTTCTCGATAAAGCGGAAAGCTCATCAGCTGGCTAAAAGGAAGGTCTTTGCCATCCGCAAGGTAATGTTTGAATACTTCAATGGCCGGCTTGTCATTCAACGCGTATAAGCGATTCCCGATTGCGTGTGTGACTCGTAGCTTCATCCCAATCGGGTTCCACTCTGAGTACGCGTCCGACCAAACCTTCAATCTTGGGTTAGTCAGAGCCACCGCAACACAGGCGTGCTGGTAGGTTTGCTCGTTATACATAACCCAACGGCCAAATTCATTCTCATGACACAGTCCACCAGCGATCGGCAAAGCGTAAGGCAAATTTTCAAAAGCGCTATAGATAGGATAATCACGCCCTTCAACTTGATCGCACAAACTGATGACCGTTTTGGTGTCTTCTGTAAGGCGCAGCTGAAAAGCTAAGTCTTGGCTATCTTGATTTGGATTACCGGTAAAAGGCTGAACCGCAGAGGTTAGATGGGTTTCGTTGAACTCACTGATGATGACTAAGGTGCATACACTTTCAAGGCAATTATCACAGATAACATGACGAGCACTCTGACCAATTAGCGTCGCATTGTTTAAACGATTGAGGGCAACACTCGCGATTTGACGGGCCAGATCTGAAGATTGAGCTGAGAAAATTTGAATAAGGTACTGTTTGCTGTCACACCATTCTCGCTGATCAAATTGAGCTCTAAATAACGCCTCAGTATTTGCGAGAAATGTAAATGTTTGCATGCCAACCCTTGTTCAAAATCGAGTGAAGTAACAACCCGCAACCACTGCTATGACTGAAATGAATCGATAAAAAGTAGTCGCCAATTATCCTAGCCTAATCAGGCTTTTATAGGCGACTAATGTAACAATTCACTATCATAAATGCGACACAATAAGCTTACCGAGCCATTAAATTAGTCGCATAAGATCGCTAAGTTGGTCTATTTCAACATCAGGGAGCACGCTCGCCTTCGGGGAGCGGTATAAATTGGAACCAGTGTCATTAAACCAGCACGCTTGGAAGCCATTTTGCTTGGCTCCATAGACATCCGTTTTAAGGTGATCACCAACATGAAGAATATTATCAGCGTCGCAATCTAGGTGTTGCTGAGCTTTTTCAAACATATCTGGGTAGGGTTTTGCTCTGCCATCAGGGCCAGCTTTAAGGATTAATTGAAAATACTGCCCTAAGCCAATTTTGTGTGGGTCGACATTGCCATTGGTAATCGCAACCAGAGGAATACGTTGGCTAAGCTCAGTCATCACTCGATGTGTTTCTTGAGGAACGTCGACTTGATTGCGCAGCCATAAGGCATGCTCAATGCCCTCTCGAGCCGCTTGCTCTGCTTGCTGCAGAGAGTAACCCAATTGCAGCAAACCACTCTTAATCTGAGTTTCACGCCACACGGTGACATCATGTTTCAAAGCTAGGTTTTCAGATGCGACTTGCTGTTTAATGCCCTGCCACTCTTCAAGCGATAAAGAAGCAGACACTGGGTGCTTTTGATAAAGCCACTGTGCCATCTCTTTCTCAACCTTCATGATCACAGGCCAGTTGTCATACAGGGTGTCATCCAAGTCAAAGGTCATGGCTTTGATGGGCTTTAACCCTCGATAAATTCGCATAGTAAACCCTTTAATCTAATCTTTATTCTTCTTACGAGCTCTCGGGTGAGCCTGATCATAAGCTTGTGCTAAGTGTTGGAAATCTAAGTGGGTATACACTTGGGTCGTCGAGATGTTTTCATGGCCAAGCAACTCTTGCACAGCACGAAGGTTTTGGCTCGACTCCAGCACATGCGTTGCGAAGGAGTGACGCAGTTTATGCGGGCTGATGTGGCTCGCGACAGATTGCTTCTTGCCCCACTCTTCCATACGTTTTTGCACGCTTCGATGAGAAATACGAGTCCCGAGCTTAGAGACAAACAGCGCACTTTCACCCGGTGAAGCCAATTCGCCACGGACTTTGAGCCATTTATCGACCCACTCTTTAGCTAAACCAGAAAAAGGCGCTTTGCGTTCTTTGTCGCCTTTACCAATCACTCGAATTTCTCCTTGTCGACCCAACACATCTTTCAGGTTGATGCCGACCAGTTCTGCCAATCGTAACCCCGCACCATACATCACCTCCATCATCGCCCGGTCACGAATAGACAATGGATCGTCCTCATTCACATCAAGCAGTTGACCGACTTCATCGACATCGAGGTTTTTAGGCAAAGGGCGTTGCTTGCGAGGTGCAGAGACCCCTTTGGCTGGATTGGCGGTCATTTCGCCACGCAACACAAGGAAATCAAAGAAGCTGCGTAGTGAAGACAAACGCGTTGCGATGCTGCTCGCTTTCATTCCCTCACGCATGCCTTTACTGGCAAGTTGTCTTACCCAAGCCGCATCGACTTGACCCCAATCCTTTAGCCCTAGCGTGACTAAATGACCGGCCATGGTTTCAAGTTGTTGTTTGTAATTACGTTGGGTGTGTAAGCTGAGTCCCTTCTCGCTTCTGAGATACTCATAGAAGCGAGAAAGTGGCTTTTGAAGGCTGTTAGGAAGAGGTATTTTGGGCTCTAGGCTCATTATTTATCTGCCAAGGTAAAGTGTCCGCCAAATGAGCGACAACAAGTGCTAAATGGCGTAAAAAGAGCGTATCCATATGGGGTTGGAAATGTCCGCCATCTTCACTAGAAAAGGCGAGCAAGCCCAATGGAGACTGCTTAGCAAGCGGTAGTACTACATAAGAGCCTAGCTCTGGAACTGGATAATCACCAAACAAATCGTGTCTATCGGCTTTTCTCAGGCGTCCTAGATAAGCATCTTTGCCATTAAAATGGTTAAGCGAAAACTTCGAGTAACCCTCAGCACTCAACTGATAAAAGCCAGATTGCGAAAGAATTCGAACATGAGCCTTAAGCCCAAGATCTAACGCTTTTTGTTCAACGGCTTTTATCACCTGCATAAAGTCACTGCATTTCAGCACTTGCGCTTGCAGATCCATAAACTCATAGAAGGTTTTATCGTTATTTGCCGCCAACGACATCAAGCCAGTGATCTCTTCTTCAAGCTCTTCGATTCGATGACGCTGGCGTTTAAGCTGAACCTCAACCAGAGAAACAGCGCCCTGCTCAACGTTATTGATAGCAAGGCGATCAACCAAATCTTTTCGGTCTTGGAAAAAATCTGGGTTATCACGTAAATATTCCGCGACCACTTCTGCGGTGAGTGCGTCGGCTTCAACGTAAGACAAAACCTATCCTTTATTTTTATGAATCTATTTGTTTTGGGTTGTTATTAGCAAGAAAGTTGACCATCAAACACATGCGTTGCAGGGCCGGTCATAAACAGAGGTTTACCCGGGCCTTGCCAGCTAATGTGTAAGTCACCGCCTGGTAGACGAACCTTCACATTCTCAGCCAGTAAGCCTTGAGTGATACCCACTGCAACTGCGCCACACGCTCCGCTGCCACATGCCTGAGTTTCACCCGCGCCGCGCTCGTAAACACGCAAGCGAACTTCTTCACGGTTAACGACCTGCATAAAGCCAGCATTAACACGCTCAGGGAAACGTTCGTGTGATTCAAGTAGCGGGCCTAAAGTGTCCACATCAGCCGTGTCGACATCATCAACCACGGTAACCACATGTGGGTTACCCATGCTTACCGCACCACAGAATAATGTGTGTACATCCGTTCTTAGGATATACGTCTTCTCTGGCTGCTTGGCCTTGAACGGAATTTTGCCGGGTTCGAACTCAGGAATGCCCATGTTCACGGTGATCAAGTCATTCTCTTCAATCTTGAGAACCATTTTACCTTTCTTGGTGCTGACGTTGATGCTGTACTTATTCGTTAAGCCTTTCATGCGAACGAATCGTGCAAAACAACGCGCACCATTGCCACACTGCTCCACTTCACTGCCATCTGCATTGAATATGCGGTAATGGAAATCAGTTTCTGGATCATAGGGAGCCTCAACCACAAGTAGCTGATCAAAGCCCACGCCAGTGTGACGATCCGCCAAACGACGGATCAAATCTGGAGAAAAGAAAATATTTTGAGTAATGCAGTCCACGACCATGAAATCATTGCCCAAACCATGCATTTTAGAAAAGTGGAAGTGCATAACGCTTAAAATTACTCCGGAAGAATGTTTTCAAGTTCCCACAGACTCGTAAGCTCTTCACGCTGACGAACCAAGTGAGTTTTATCGCCATCCACCATCACTTCAGCCGCACGCGAACGAGTGTTGTAGTTAGATGACATCGCGAAGCCATAAGCACCCGCTGAACGAACTGCTAGCAGATCACCTTCTTCAAGAACAAGGTCACGATCTTTACCTAAGAAATCGCCTGTCTCACAGATTGGGCCAACCAAATCGTAAGTCACGGCTTCACCCTGACGAGGGCTCACAGGAACAATATCCTGCCAAGCTTGATAAAGTGCTGGGCGCATTAGGTCGTTCATTGCTGCATCGATGATGGCAAAGTTCTTGTGCTCTGTCGGCTTGAGGAACTCGACTTTCGTTAATAATACACCAGCGTTAGCAGCAATCGCTCTTCCAGGCTCGAAAATCAGCTCTAGATCAGAATGATTTTCTAGGCGAGCCAATAAGGCTTTCGCGTAGTCAGAAGGCTGTGGTGGTAATTCATCACGATAAACCACACCCAAGCCGCCACCGACATCAAGGTGTTTGATGTTGATACCGTTAGCACGTAGCTGGTCGATCAGCGCAAGCAGGCGATCGGTTGCATCGATGAAAGGTTCGATATCCGTTAGCTGAGAACCAATGTGGCAATCAATACCATGGATAGACAAGTTATCGAGTGTTTTTGCAAACTCATAGACAGCAGGAGCACGGTCGAAGGCAATACCAAACTTGTTATCACGCAGACCCGTAGAGATATAAGGGTGAGTGTTGGCATCAACATCTGGGTTGATACGCAGTGAAATCGGCGCTTTAACACCAAGCTCACCAGCTACTTTATTCAGTCGCTCTAGTTCTGGCTCAGACTCTACGTTGAAACACTTAATGTTCAACTCAAGCGCACGCTTCATTTCAGCGGCTGTTTTGCCGACACCAGAGAATACAACTTTTGCTGGATCGCCACCGGCAGCAACCACACGCTCTAGCTCACCGCCAGAAACGATATCGAAACCTGAGCCCAAACGCGCCAAAGTATTCAATACGCCAAGGTTCGAGTTAGCTTTAACGGCATAGCACACCAAGTGCGGATGCTCACCAACCGATGAATCAAACGCATTCCAGTGGCGTTCTAATGTTGCACGAGAATATACATACAGCGGTGTACCATATTGCTCTGCTAGTTGTGAAAGTGCGACGTCCTCAGCCCAAAGCTGGCCATCTTCCTGATAGTTGAAGTAATCCAAAGTTCTTATCCCTTATAAATAACGATTTCTGCGTGTTTTCACTTATTGTGATTGTTCGGTTTGCTGAACTTCATCAGGATCGTACAAAGGACCCGTTTGACCACAACCAGAAAGTCCAATAACGGACAGCATAAATAGAGCAGTAATTAATTTTTTCATTTTGCATATCGTGATTATTAACTCAATGCCCCCTATAATCGCACCACACTCAGGAAAAGCAATAGGATAGAAAGGATGAACGAGACTGAATTTCATCAGCTGGTCGATATACAGATGCAAAACATCGAAGAAGCTATCGATGAATCAGAGGCAGATATTGATTACGAAGTGACTGGTAACGTGATGACGCTGGAGTTTGAGAACCGCAGCCAAATCATCATTAACCGCCAAGAACCAATGAAAGAAATCTGGTTAGCGTCTAAATCTGGTGGCTTTCACTTCAAGCTAGTTGACGACAAGTGGACATGTTCAAAGACGGGCATGGAGCTGTTTGAGATGGTTAAAGAAGAATGCGTGAAGCACGCAGGTGAAGCGATCGATTGGGTCTAATCATTTGTAAGAAAAACTAAAAAGGAGTGAATCAATCACTCCTTTTTCAATATCAATCAGTCTTAGTAAGACTAGATGTTAACTATCTTTGAGCTCCGAGAAGCTAAAGTTGCATCGTTACGATAAGGCACAACGTAGGAATTGCCTTCTTCAGGATGAACGATTTGGTAGTACTGAGGTAGATTAAAGTTAATCAACTTAGACGACATCTTCGACTCATCTTTTACCGACGTGTAGAAAGAATTCACGCTCGCGATCATCTCATCTTTTTCACCGCTGTACTGGTGATACACCTCAACTTGGTTCGACTCGTCCAATACATAAATATTGAAGCCTTTGTCGGTATCTTCGAAGAAGAACTGAATCAAACCCTCACTCGCAAAACCATCAACCACTTCTGGCAGCTGATACTCTTGCTCTTTGTCGAGCATCAGTAAAGGTGAGCCCTTGAGCTTATTGGTTGAAATGCTACGGTAAAAATCGACCGAGTTTTCCAACATCTGTACCGACACACCACGACGTTCGAAGAACAGACCAAACATCTTATTAGCTAAACGAATAGCCTTAAAGCGGCGGCGCTTCTCGGGTTCAATCGGTTTCAATCGTAAATCGATACACTCAGCAAGCAGTTGATACACCATGTTACGCATCACACCACGCAGGTTTTTGCTGTAACAGAACACATCAACCGACTCTGGTGGCAGCGCATCTTGGTGCATTTTGCCAAGTACCGTCTTCAGCGCATCCAGCATTGCCGTATCACCTTGGAAATGCAGCGTACGTACTTCATGCCAAGAGTTACGATAAACCAAATCGACACTGCCGACTAAGCTCTTACCTTCTTCACCAAAGCTGAAGATATCCGCATTTTTGAGATCCACTTTTAATGAACGACCACTTAACTCAGACGTCGGATCATTTTCAAAGTTAATGAACATCGCCAACTGGCTTATCTCACACGGGCTCGCCAGTGCTTGCATACTCGGGCGACGCTTACGCAAAGAAAACGTATTACGCAGGTCGCTCACCATTTGATAGAACTTATCGATATCAATGTGAGCGTCACGAACCACAGAATGCAAACGCGTCGACTCGGTAATCAAGCCATTAAAAAACGACCATGCTACCAACTTACTCAAGTACTCATGGTGTTCAAGAGAAGGCTGGCCAAGAATGCGGTGTGCAACCAGTGGCTGCTTATACAAGTACCAACCGGCTTTATTCGACTGACCCTGACGAACTTCGATGAAGCTCAAGTCTGGTTCATGCAGATCCGGAGAGATTTGCGGGTTCAATAGCGTCACTTTGCCCGGCAAGACCTCAAACGCAGCGTAAAGCTTACGTGCCAAGATACTGATATCTTGTGGGCTGATTGCCGAAGTGATGTCGTTACGACGCGCAAATTGAATCAGATTACGGTAGCTCAACATCAAGGCATCAAGCAGTGCATGGTGCACCACTTTAACCTGCTCAACCTTCCAGTTACGGCGGTTATCGAGCTCAGCAATGGTTTCATGTCCCCAATTCCAAGACTTAGTCATCTCAGTTAGGGCTTCACGACGCCACGCAACAGAACCAATGCCCGCATCTCGTGACAACTTCTCGTGGGTCTTAAGGTAGAAACAGCGTCTCACCAAGTCCAATCGAGTGTGGTCGTTAATACGTTCTAGGTAGCGCGTTACCTTCTCAAGCATCAGATAGTAGCTATCCATGCCATACAGATCCGGTTCATCCGCGAAGAAGCGACGCTTGGTATCAATACTCAACAATTGGGTGTTTGGGTATTCCCATGAATAGGCTTCTAACAGGATCGCCTTCAAAACCGATTTATACGGTGAGTCGATACTCTTATAGAGCTGCCACAGGTTTGAACCAAAGTACTCTTCAGCGGGAATGCGATTCAGCTTGCCGAAATCGATCCACTGCGAGCAATCAAGATAGCCATCCTGACACAAGCCTTGAACATACTCGTCGTAACATTCTTCCATTTCTGGCGGAATGATTTGCCACAACAAACGTTGACCAGCCAAACGAACCGCAGAGCGATAGAACTCATCAAGCAGCAATAAATGCTGTGAAGAACCACAGTTATCGCCTGTCATCTCTTCTGAATGGTTCGAACGGAAACGCTCTTCATCCATCAAGAAGAAGTTCGCTTCTACTCCTAAGGTTTCAGCCCAATCGGTAATCAGCAAACACTTGTTGGTTAGGCTATCGCGAGAGGCGCCATCCATATCCGGGGAAACACACACCCAGATATCAAGATCACTTGAAGTGCTTTGACCAATAGAAGAAGTACTACCCATGGTGTACAAGCCAAGGATTGCAGGTTCATCCGCCTCGGTGAGTTTGCCACCCAGCGTTAATTCGGTATCAGAGACAAATTGCTTTTGGAATTCATTAAGCGTGAAGCTACGAATTCCAAAAGGAACTTGTTGGTCATAATAACCAGGCATCATCGGGTGATTGAAGTGAAGCAGTGCGGGAATAAGGTTGAATACTCGCTGGCCTTGCACATTCATCAACGCCAACGCACGATCAATGCGCTGCTGATTTAGATTGTCTAATCGTTGAATCAAAGTTTGAGTGTAAGCCTGCAAGGTCAGTCCTTGGTTTGAGGTTAAGTGCAGTTCTGTTTAGTTACTGAACGAAAGGAACAACAAAACGTGATCAATTTAACACTTTCACCCTTAATGGTAAAGCAAAGGAACCCGTCATACTGGTCAATTCCTTGATGACAGAAAGTTAAACTCACGGCGCCGTAGTGTCCTCTTTATTGACTATTTCTAATAATAGCCCATGTTTCAAATGAGATACCAATCACACTATTTTGGTGAACTCATGAAAATCTCTCAGCTATCAAAGTATGGAATGATCAAACAGTAAGAATTCTCGCCTCATAATGGTAGGATTAGGCTATTACAGAACCTATAACGGAGACACCATGACAAATTCAGCACCAATCCGTATCGCGACCAGAAAAAGCCCTCTTGCCCTTTGGCAGGCATACTTTGTAAGGGATGCACTACAAGCTGCTCACCCTGGTTTAGAGGTTGAGTTGGTAACTATGGTGACCAAAGGTGACATCATCCTCGACACTCCGCTTGCTAAAGTGGGTGGTAAAGGACTGTTCGTTAAAGAACTTGAAGTAGCAATGCTAGAAGGTCGTGCTGACCTAGCCGTTCACTCAATGAAAGATGTACCTGTCGACTTTCCTGAAGGTCTAGGTCTGGTAACGATTTGTGAGCGCGAAGATCCGCGTGACGCATTCGTATCAAACACTTACAACAACATCGACGAACTCCCACAAGGTGCTGTCGTGGGTACATGCAGCCTGCGTCGCCAATGCCAACTGTTAGAATACCGCCCAGATCTCATCATCAAAGAGCTGCGCGGCAACGTTGGGACTCGTCTAGGTAAACTCGATGATGGTCAATACGATGCGATCGTACTGGCTGCTGCAGGCCTTAAGCGTTTAGAGCTAGAAGAACGTATTCGTAGCTTCATCGAACCAGAACAGTCTCTACCGGCTGTCGGCCAAGGTGCCGTTGGTATTGAATGTCGTCTAGATGATGAACGTCTAATCAAGCTTCTTGAACCGCTGAATCACAAAGACACGGCTGATCGCGTACTTTCCGAGCGTGCAATGAACCTTACTCTAGAAGGTGGTTGCCAGGTGCCTATCGGTAGCTATTCACTATTAGATGGCGACAACATCTGGCTACGTGCATTAGTTGGTGAACCAGATGGTTCTAAGATGGTTCGTGGTGAGATCTCAGGCCCTCGTAAAGATGCAGAAGCACTTGGCGTGACTCTGGCAAATCAATTGCTGGATGATGGTGCAAGAGAAATCTTAACCAAGCTCTACGCTGACCAAGAATAATCATGACAGTGTTGGTGACTCGTCCCGGTTCTGAGGGACAATCGCTTTGCCAACAACTAGCGGATGAAGGTATTCAAGCAATCCATCATCCGCTGATTCGTATCGTTGATAATCCCAACTCTGCGGATTTAAGCACCCAGCTTAATAACAGCGATATCATTATTGCAGTCAGCCACCACGCCGTGACAGCTGCCCAAAACATCCTTTCAAAAACCTCATCCATTTGGCCCACTTCGCCGCTTTATCTTGGCGTTGGTCAAAAAACTGCGCACGTTTTAAGCAAAGTCTGTAAACAAAAAGTAAACTACCCTCAAGTTAGTGATAGTGAACATCTTCTTAAACTTACTGAGCTTAATGGCGTAGAAAATAAGTCCATTCTGATACTACGTGGTAATGGTGGGCGTGAGCTCATTAGAGATTCTCTACTCAATCGAGGTGCACAAGTCTCTTATTGTGAGACCTACCGTAGAGAATATATTCCCATTAGCGATCACAATACCTATCAAACATGGATAAACAAAAAAACGTCCAAAGTTGTCATCACTAGTCAGGAACAATTGGAGTATCTCTGCTCAATTGCCCCTGATGAGTATTTGGCTTGGCTTTCAACAAGACATCTATTTGTCCCAAGCCAGCGCATTGTAGAACGAGCACAACAACTCGGCTTCTCGAACGTGACCAATACTCATAGTGCTACGAACCAAATATTACTGGCTGCTCTCCGGCCCTAGCTAGAACAGGAAATAAGCATGACAAGCAAAAAAAATAATGAGCATATTGAACCTGAAAAGAAACAAGATACTCAGCCAGTAGTTGTTGAAAACGAAAAAGCTGACTCTACAGAGACAAAACAGCCTGAACAGAAGCTTGATGCCTCTGCCTCAAACAGCACTAAAAATGAGCAGCCTCAAGCTGAGCATAAAGAGCAAATAGAGAAAGCAGAAAAGCAAGGTAAGCGCGGTGTCAAACTAGGCGCTATTGCGATCGCTATTTCGATTATTTTCAGTGGCGGTATCGCATTTCAAATGCAGCAAAAGAGCGCTGAGTATTCAGCTCAAATCGCCGCTCTTCAAGCACAGCTTCAAAATACCCAATCTGCAGTAAATAAAGACCTACAAACCATCAAGCAAGAGACTATCCAAGAAGCGTCACACGCGGTGGAGAAAACTCAGGTCGTACAGTCTCAACAGCAGAAGAGTATTCAAAGCCTACAGTTAGCAGTGGCTGACGTTAAAGGTCGCCGCCCGAATGACTGGTTACTTGCCGAAGCCGATTACCTTGTGAAACTAGCGGGACGTAAACTGTTCCTAGAGCATGATGCCGTTAGCGCAACCAAGTTAATGGAAAGTGCCGATCAACGTATCGCAGCACTGAACGACCCTAGCTTAGTGTCACTGCGTCAATCAATGACCAATGATATTACTAAACTTCGCACAATTCCTCTGATCGACCGTGACGGTTTAGTTCTACGCATCACAAGTCTGCAACAGCAAGTCGATACGCTTCCGCTTGCCAATGCGATTCTTCCTGAAGCCGCAGTTGTTGAGAAAAAAGCAGTATCGCAAGATATTAATGATTGGCAAAACAACCTGATGACGTCGATGAAAGACTTCTCAGAAAACTTCATCACATTCCGCAGTCGTGATGGCGAAGTTATCCCTCTACTATCACCAGAACAGCATTTCTACCTGCGTGAAAACATCAAAGGTAAATTAGAAACCGCGATTCGCGCCGTCTACAAAGAACAAGGTGAACTCTATAGTGCAGCTCTTAATACCGCTAGCGAGTGGTCGAAAGCGTACCTAAACCAAGATAACAACTCAGTGATTGAATTTGAGAAAGCAATTAAACAGTTAAGTGAACAGAACATCTCTGTGAAATACCCTGTAAAGCTTGAATCTCAAAATGAGTTGTCAGATGTCATTCGTGAACGTCTACGCCGTGAGGTAACGGTAATGACCTCGGAGGAGAAATAATGATTCGTTTGATTTTTCTTTTCCTGGTACTCGGTGCGGGTCTGTTTGTCGGTACTCAGTTCTCGGGTCAACAAGGTTATGTGCTGATCTCAATTGCCAATAAGACGATTGAGATGAGTGTGACAACAATGGCTATCTTTGTGATTGCCCTTTTGGCCGCACTGTTTGGCTTAGAGTACCTATTTAAGAAGCTTATGTACGCGAGCTCAACAACTTGGAACTGGTTCAGCGTTCGTAAACTAAAACGCTCGCGTCGTTATACCAATGAAGGCATCATCAAGCTTCTTGAGGGTGATTGGAAAGGCGCAGAGAAAAAGGTAACTCGCTGGGCGAATCACCACGACATGCCTCTACTTTGTTATTTAGTCGCTTCTCAAGCGGCTCACGAACAGGGTAATACGAAAGAGCGTGATAAGTACATCGAGCTTGCTAGCCAGCAGGACGACTCTCTACTGGCTGTTGAGCTAACTAAAGCAAAACAACAGATCAGTGAGTCGAACTACGAAGCCGCATTCGATACACTTTCGACCTTAAAAGGTACATACCCTAATAACACCGCTGTACTTGGCCTATTAAAAGCCACCTACATGCAGCTTAAACTCTGGCAGCCATTACTAGAGTTAACGCCTAAGCTAGCTAAAAACAAGCTTCTTACGACTGATGAGCAAGTTGAGTTAGAACAGAAAGCACAATGTGGTTTACTTCATGATGTCGCACAACAGCAAGGTAGCGAAGGCTTAATTAGTCACTGGAACAAGCTTTCAAGAAAGCAGAAGCAGAGCTCACACCTTGTATCATGCTTTGTGAAACAACTTATCGCTCGTAAAGCCGACTCAGAAGCCTTCACAGTGATCAAAGAGAACATTGCTAAGAGCAGTTCAAATGAGCTCTACATGCTGCTTCCAGAGCTTAACCTTGCCGATCACCATCCAGTAGTGGTCATGCTAGAACGTGCAATCAGTAAAGACAGTGGTAATGCCGAAGCACACAGCGCGTTGGCTCAGTTCTACCTAAGAGAGCAGAAGTGGGCGGAAGCACAAAGCCACTTCGAAAAAGCCCTAGCACTTCGCTCAAATGTTTCAGATTACGGATACCTATCCGACGCACTAGAGAAGCAAAACTTGACGAAAGCAGCTCACGAGGTTTCTCGTAAAGCGCTCGCTCTAGTTCAACCCGCTTAAGTCTAACCGATTCAAACGAAGCCGATGCCTAGCATCGGCTTTTTTGTATCTGTTACTTATCCATAGATAACTTCTACAATAGCTATAAACCAAACGCCTCAAACCCTTACCCACCCAATGCTAACAAACCAACTAACCATGAAATTGCTCAACTGAGCTTCTCAAACAGACGGAGAACAACTTTAATTGTCTCTGTACGTAGTTTTACCATTCTTATAAACAAGTCCTTATAAGAGGTTCGAGAGCAGTCATAGAGAAAAGTGACACCTAGAAGCTCAAGAGTAAATGGAGATCATCTTGAGAGAAGGCGTTTAAAGATATTTACCCGCAGAAAGATACCCACTTAAAGTCACACTGAATTAACAATTAAATAGCCATCAATGTTCCAACTATAAACCGTTATAACCGGGGAGTTCACGTAACTGCCTGTAGATCCATCTATTAAGTAGAAGGGATATAGCAGAGTTACCGACCAAAAAAATCTTGTTATTAAAAACTAGGCAGCTTTTATCAGCCAGTTCAAAGTAGTAGGAAGTACAGCTCTCGAGACGCTCTGGAAAAGTTAATCATCTAATCAATAGCCACAGATATAAACTTACATAATCAATCGCTGTTAGAGAGAGCAGAGCTTGATAATAAGTGTCGGAATATGAGAGCTCGAGCTCAACGAACAGACAACGCTTCCACAAAACTCGAAGACGAAGACTAAACTCAGATACTGGAAACGACGAAAGCCTAGTCGTCAGACTAGGCTTTCTAATATGTGCCGAAATAGCATGAAGTGCAGGGGCTCGATGCCTTTACAACACTCATATAACCTAACAACAAAACACTTTTCTTCAAATGTAAAAAAGCCCTGCTATTTCTAGCAGGGCTTCTCTAATAAGTGGCGGAGTGGACGGGACTCGAACCCGCGACCCCCGGCGTGACAGGCCGGTATTCTAACCAACTGAACTACCACTCCGCAGTGGAATACTTGTCGTCGCTGACAAGTGTTCAAATTTAAAGCCTGGCGATGTCCTACTCTCACATGGGGAAGCCCCACACTACCATCGGCGCTATTGTGTTTCACTTCTGAGTTCGGCATGGAATCAGGTGGGTCCACAATGCTATGGTCGCCAAGCAAATTTTAAAATTCGGAAAACTGATTTAAAAGTCTATCTCTTCAAACTCATTCAAGCGTTTGGTATTTCTTTGAGTCCACAAAACCCCTTGGGTGTTGTATGGTTAAGCCTCACGGGCAATTAGTACAGGTTAGCTCAATGCCTCGCAGCACTTACAC
>NZ_CADDIS010000013.1:0-39048 GCF_902751245.1 Vibrio sp. Vb339
GTGTCTCAGTTCCAGTGTGGCTGATCATCCTCTCAGACCAGCTAGGGATCGTCGCCTTGGTGAGCCATTACCTCACCAACTAGCTAATCCCACCTAGGCATATCTTGACGCGAGAGGCCCGAAGGTCCCCCTCTTTGGCCCGTAGGCATTATGCGGTATTAGCCATCGTTTCCAATGGTTATCCCCCACATCAAGGCAATTTCCTAGGCATTACTCACCCGTCCGCCGCTCGACGTCCATTAACGCACCCGAAGGATTGTTAGTGTCGTTTCCGCTCGACTTGCATGTGTTAGGCCTGCCGCCAGCGTTCAATCTGAGCCATGATCAAACTCTTCAATTTAAGATTTTGTGACTCAACGAATACTGACTTCAAAACTAATATTTACCGAAGTAAACATGTAATTCTAAAGCTATTACCATTCCAACAGAATGATAATGAATTGACTGTGCCGAATAACTACAAGTAGTTAAACGTATTGGTCACTCAGTTCATTGAAATCATTGTGTTACCGAAGTAACTGTCATTACCTAAGTAATAACGTTTTGATATTCATCAACGAGTGCCCACACAGATTGATAGGTTTAAATTGTTAAAGAGCTTAACTTCTTGAGCGTTCCTTTTAAGTAAGGAGCCTCTCGAAGTGGACGGCCATTCTAGCGAATTAACATCCAGTGTCAAACACTTTTTGAAAATTAATTTTTTGTCGCTTTCCGTCTTACTGATTCTTGCTGAAGCCTTGTGGCGTCTGCCGTCTCAGTGGTGTCGCATTATAGGGAACCCTCTCAGCTTAGCAACTACTTTTTCATAAAAAATGAATAAATAGGGGTTAACTGCCTAATAGTTCACCTAAACGTAAAAAAGAGAGCATTTCTGCTCTCTTTTTGCTCAAAACCTAAGGGTATTGTTAGATAAATGCGTAAGCATCAGCGTACATATGGTCACGCTTTGCTTCTTTATTCTGAGTAAATAGGTCTCTTGCAGCGCCCGCCATTTCAAAACGACCTGCAATATAAATATCGAAATCAGCTAATGATTCGAAACTTTGCGTAATTGCCTCAAGCACATTACCTGTTTGGCCGTGCCAAACTTCCGGTGCTTCTTCTACTACCGGTACAAAGTGCACATTGCTATGCTTTTCTGCAATGCCAACCAACTCTTCTTTCGCATATAACTGGCACTCATCTTTTGCGCCCCAGTATAGGTAGATCTCTTTCGAGCTATTTTGCGCAATGCAGTGATCAAGAATAGAGCGCACGTAGCTGAAACCCGTGCCACCAGCAATAAGTAATAGAGGGCGATCGCTTTCTTCTTTGATCCAAGCATCTCCGTGTGGAGCATCAATAGCAATATCGCCATCTTCAGCTTGTGCCTTCTTCATCGCTTCAACGACTTCTAGTGCGTAAGCATTATGCTCGGCAGCACCAATATGTAGCTCAAGCTCACCTTCGTGGCGGCAAGGGCTACTTGCGATAGAGAATGGGCGCTTATCTTTCTCGCCCATTTCAACCATCAGGTACTGGCCCGCTTTAAAAGCGACCGGTGTTTCTGGGTGAAGTAGGATTTGGTAAGTATTACAAGCCAAAGGCTCGATAGACTTCACTTTACATTTAATAGTCATGTTCTTCCTCTTACTAACCCTTAATCGGCAAAGGTTAGAACTAAATTACTTTCTGCAAATGCTTGGCAAGCAAAAATCCAGCCTTGTTGCTGCTCTTTCTCTGTGAGCATGGGTTCAAGGTGGTAACTCACTTGCCCTTCTAATTTTTTGCACATACACATTGCGCATGCGCCAACTTGGCAACGGTTTGGGAAATAGATATCGCTGTTGAGCGCAGCATCCAAGACCGTTTGCCCTTTTTCTACTGTGAAACTGATGTTTTCTGGGTATAAGACTACTTGGTAGCTCATGAAATTCCTAGCTGTTCCCAGATGCTATCAATCTTTTTCACGACATCAGGATCTTTTGTGATTGGTACACCCCACTCACGCAAGCATTCACCTTCCCACTTATTGGTCGCATCGAGGCCCATTTTTGAGTGTCCAGTTTCATTCTGTAGGAATAACGTATCTCTCGCCGGATCCATTCTGGTCGTTACCGCCCAAATGATGTCATTCCAATCACTCACGTTGACATCACCGTCACACACGATAACAAACTTGTTCTCATCAAATTGAGACCAAACCGCTTCCATGATTTTCTTACCATTACCGGCTGCTTGCTTATCAATAGACACCACAACCATGCTGGCATTGTCGTTTTGCAGGTGAATATCAATAATTTCAGGATGAACCTTGGTTAACTCAGCCAAGCTACCCTCTATATGTTCACTATTTACAGGTGCTGCTTGGGCATCTGGCGATAACGCTAACTCTGCGTCCCACTTCATAGTGATATCTAGACCCATCTTAGAACCTAACCCAACCACGGGTGAGGCAAAATCCAATGAATCGATCGGCGTGTTCTCTATCATCAGGCTATCGCGTGACGGATCCATATGTTCGCACATCGCTGCGGTTACTTGAGACCAATCGCGTGCATTCACATCTTCATCGCACACCAATACAAATTTGGTGTACATGAATTGGCGTAAGAAAGACCATACACCCATCATCACTCGCTTAGCGTGACCTGGGTATTGCTTCTTCATGGTCACTACTGCCATTCGGTACGAACAACCTTCCGGCGGTAGATAGAAATCTTCAATCTCTGGGAACTGCTTTTGAAGAATAGGCACAAACACTTCATTGAGCGCAACACCCAATACCGCAGGCTCATCAGGTGGACGGCCAGTATAGGTGCTGTGATAGATAGGGTTCTCGCGCATGGTTACATGAGTAATAGTAAACACATGGTGCTTTTCTTTCTCGTTGTAGTAACCAGTATGATCTCCGTAAGGCCCTTCATCCGCGAATTCATTCGGGTCGATGTAACCTTCCATCACGATTTCAGCACTTGCAGGAACTTCTAAATCGTTACTGATTGATTTAACGACCTCAGTTTTACTACCACGTAGTAAGCCTGCAAACGCGTACTCAGATAAAGTATCCGGCACTGGCGTAACTGCTCCAAGAATGGTGGCAGGGTCAGCACCAAACGCTACCGATACTGGGAATGGCTTCCCTGGGTTGGCTTCCATCCAATCACGCAGATCTAGTGCTCCACCACGGTGGGCTAACCAACGCATGATGATTTTATTCTTGCCGATCTTCTGTTGACGATAGATGCCTAAGTTTTGGCGTTTCTTGTTTGGACCACGAGTAACCGTTAAACCCCATGTTAGCAATGGCGCGACATCGTCAGCCCAACAGCTCATCACCGGGATTTTATCTAGGTCGACGTCATCGCCTTGCCATACCACTTGTTGGCAAGCCGCTTTGCGAAGGCGTTTAGCCGGCATATTTAAGACTTGCTTAAATACAGGCAGTTTATCAAGAGCGTCTTTAAAGCCTTTTGGGGGCTCAGGTTCTTTTAGGTAAGCAAGCAACTTGCCCACTTCACGCAGTTCTTTGACTTCTTGACGACCCATACCAATAGCAACACGGTTGGGTGTACCAAATAGGTTGGTCAAAACAGGCATGTCATAGCCTACTGGATTTTCAAACAAAAGAGCCGGGCCACCAGCACGTAGAGTACGGTCGCTAATCTCGGTCATTTCGTAGTCTGGATCGACTGGGTGAGAAATGCGTTTCAACTGACCAATACTTTCAAGATGGTCGATAAAATCACGTAAATCTTTAAAACTCATAGGACTTCTACATGCTGATTATTCTGCGCTCAGTATATCAAAAAGGGTGACGCTGAGATCCCCCTTTTTAGTGTGGTTATTGAGAGGCAAAATCCACTTTACGGTAATGCTTGCTCGATCAAAGAGCGCTTCACCTGAGGGTTATCATTGACGAGATCTTGCAACCATCGCGTATGACCTTGTTTGGCGAGTTCACGCGCGACTAATGGTGCTTCATCAGCAATCGCCATCCTAGAGACAAGGAACAGCTTCACCTCTTCTGATAACGGGTTAACCTTGGTAAGCAAGGTAATCGCTTCATCTTTCAAGCGCGGGTTTTTAGTCGCGGCCATCACCTGTTCAAGCGCGAACGTTTGTTTGGTTTCAGCAAGGCGGACTAACTCAGCTTGGCTATGATAATCGGCCTTCATTCGCCATAGAATTTTGTATACCTCTGGGTCTTCGCTCACTTGCGCTAATCGCACCACCACCTCAGTAGAGGGTAACCAGCTAACAATAGAAGATGCGGTGAGTTGCTTAGTTAGGAAATCAACCGCTTCAGGAGACAAACTGTCTAGCTCTCTAATGAGCAACGCTTCTCGCGTTTGAACTTGATGTTCAGATCCAGATAACCACTCTTTTAGGTCGAGTTCCTGTTTCTCTGCATCTAACACAAACACCAATGTCTTCTGATCTTGACGCCATTGTTTAATAAGGCGATTAGCAATTGAAGGGTAATTAAAGGCAGGTACCGTAAACTCATAGCCATCTCCACGCTCTAAGACTTGATAAGTAGGCGTGATAGCAAGTTGCTGCTCGATGAAGATAGACATCTTGGGTGTGAGTACGATTTTTTGCTGTTCAAGCTTCTTCAAGAGTTGGTAACGAGCCACCTCTTGCTGGGGAAATGTCAGGCGCTCAAGCGCAAAGCGTAGCGAATTGACTTCGTCACGTACGACAAGCTCGAGTAGTTCAGCAGTTTTCAGTTTTACTTGATCATTCTCAAGCCAAGACTCTACTGTAAGTGGAGACATCTCGGTGGCATAGCTCATACCAACCGGTGAAAATAACAGTGAAGTAGACAGGAGTAATGATGACAACAGTCCATGTTGCATTTTAACTTCCTTGTAACACTTTTGCTCATTCTGCAAGCTGGCGCTACAAAATGCAAATAAAAAGCGCCACCCGAGGGCAGCGCTTATTAAATAACGATCAGCTAATCAATATTACTGACGACGCATTGCGTCAAAGAACTCATCGTTCGTTTTCGTCATTGCTAGCTTGTCGATAAGGAATTCCATTGCGTCGATTTCGCCCATTGGGTGAACAATCTTACGCAGGATCCACATCTTCTGTAGTTCATCGTTCTTGGTAAGAAGCTCTTCACGACGAGTACCAGAGCGGTTGAAATCAATCGCTGGGAATACGCGTTTTTCAGCAATCTTACGGTTAAGGTGCAGTTCCATGTTACCTGTACCTTTGAATTCTTCGTAGATAACTTCATCCATCTTAGAACCAGTATCAACCAGTGCTGTTGCGATGATCGTTAAGCTACCGCCTTCTTCTACGTTACGTGCCGCACCGAAGAAACGCTTAGGACGATGTAGAGCATTCGCATCAACACCACCAGTAAGAACTTTACCTGATGAAGGAATCACAGTGTTGTAAGCACGAGCTAGACGAGTAATAGAATCCAGTAGGATAACTACGTCTTTCTTGTGTTCAACAAGGCGTTTCGCTTTCTCGATAACCATTTCTGCAACTTGTACGTGGCGAGATGCTGGCTCATCGAATGTTGAAGCAACTACTTCGCCTTTAACTAGACGCTGCATTTCTGTTACTTCTTCTGGACGCTCATCGATAAGTAGAACCATTAGTTCACACTCAGGATGGTTACGTGCAATGCTTTGAGCAATGTTTTGCAGAAGCATTGTCTTACCCGCTTTAGGCGGAGCAACAATCAGACCACGCTGACCTTTACCAATTGGAGATGCAAGGTCAAGAATACGAGCCGTAATATCTTCAGTCGCACCATTACCCGCTTCCATCACCATACGTTCGTTAGCGTGAAGAGGAGTAAGGTTTTCGAAAAGAATCTTGTTACGAGCGTTGTCTGGCTTGTCGTAGTTAACCGTGTTTACTTTAAGCAGTGCAAAGTAACGCTCACCGTCTTTAGGTGGACGGATTTTACCGCCAATAGAGTCACCTGTACGTAGGTTAAAACGACGAATTTGGCTTGGTGATACGTAGATATCATCTGGGCCAGCCAGGTATGAACTGTCGGCGCTACGTAGGAAACCAAAACCGTCTTGAAGAATTTCTAGAACACCATCACCAAAGATGTCTTCACCACTTTTTGCATGCGCTTTAAGGATGGAGAAGATAATGTCTTGTTTTCTTAGGCGAGCTTGATTTTCAAGACCTAAGCTTTCGCTAAGTTTAACAAGCTCAGACACAGGTCTGTTCTTCAGTTCAGTAAGATTCATAGTGGTGGAAGTTTGTTTAGTCAAAATAGGATCTGTTTTCTTAAGTTAAGAAGGATTTGGTCACAGGATCGACCAAGAAGAGAAATTCGTTCAATTAACGTGCGATAAATTAGCACTAAAACTAAGACTAGTCCATAGCTTAGAAAAAACAAAACCGCGCATTTGTTAACTGCACGGTTTCTTTTCAAATGCTGACCTGATTATAGGTTAGCGTCTAAGAACTCTTTAAGTTGAGTTTTAGATAATGCACCAACTTTAGTCGCTGCTACGCCGCCATCTTTGAAAAGAAGTAGCGTTGGAATACCGCGAATACCAAACTTTGGTGGAGTACCAGCATTTTGGTCGATATTTAATTTACCGATTGTGAGCTTGCCTTCGTACTCGTCTGCGATTTCATCAAGAATCGGCGCAATCATTTTACATGGACCACACCATTCTGCCCAAAAATCAACAAGAACAGGGCCTGCAGCATTGATTACATCGTTATCAAAACCGTCATCAGTTAGCTGCAAAATCTTATCACTCATCTTCCACTCCAATGTATTTTTTAGAACTGGTTGGATGATAACCAGTAAATAGATGCCCTATTGGAATGTATTTACTTTCGTATTGCAAGCTTAAGCTGATATTCTATAGCAATGAAAAAGACGCATATCACAGAGCAAAAGTTCGCCGACTTGGATTTACTTCCGCAAGTCATTGAAGGATTGGAGAAAAAAGGGTTCGATTATTGTACCCCTATCCAAGCCTTGGCGCTCCCGGTACTGCTCACCGGCCAAGACATTGCAGGCCAGGCCCAAACGGGTACTGGTAAAACGCTTGCGTTTCTTACTGCTACTTTTAACCACCTGCTAAAAACACCTGAGCATGAAGGGCGTAAGCCTAACCAGCCACGTGCGATTATTATGGCACCAACGCGTGAACTCGCGATTCAGATCTACAACGATGCTGACTCTCTGGTTGAAAGCACAGGTATCAAGGCAGCACTTGCTTACGGTGGCGAAAGCTACGACAAGCAACTAGGTAAAATCGAAGAAGGCGCAGATATCTTAATTGGTACAACTGGCCGCATCATCGATTTCTACAAGCAGAAGGTATTTAACCTTAACCACATTCAAGCTGTTGTTCTTGACGAAGCTGATCGCATGTTCGATCTTGGTTTCATCAAAGACATCCGCTTCTTATTCCGCCGTATGCCGGAGCCAAAAGATCGCCTGAACATGCTGTTCTCTGCGACATTGTCTTACCGCGTACAAGAGCTAGCGTTCGAACACATGCACAACCCAGAGCATGTTGTTGTTGAGCCAGAGCGTAAAACAGGTCACCGCATTCAGGAAGAGCTGTTCTACCCATCAAACGAACACAAAATGGCACTTCTGCAGACTCTAGTTGAAGAAGAGTGGCCAGAGCGCGCTATCATCTTCGCTAACACTAAGCACAAATGTGAGTCTGTTTGGGGTCACCTAGCTGCAGATGGTCACCGTGTTGGCCTGCTAACTGGCGATGTTCCTCAGAAGAAACGTGAAAAGATTCTTGAGCAATTCACTAAAGGTGATGTTGACCTGCTTGTCGCAACCGACGTTGCAGCACGTGGTCTACACATTCCTCAAGTAACACACGTATTCAACTTCGACCTACCTGATGACTGTGAAGATTACGTTCACCGTATCGGCCGTACCGGTCGTGCTGGTGCAAGTGGTCACTCGATCAGCTTTGCTTGTGAAGATTACGCAATCAACTTGCCACCAATCGAAGAATACATTGAGCACGCTATCCCTGTGTCTGACTACGATGCTTCTGCACTGCTAGAAGATCTACCAGCACCATTGCGCTTACGTACACGTAACCCGCAACAACGCCGCTCAAACAACAATGGCCCACGCAACGGTAACCGTAAACCAAACCAGAACCGTCGCCCACGCCAACCGCGTCATAACAAGGAAGCTTAGTCGCTTATGAGTCAAACAGTGTCACCCCCGCTTTACGCTGCAATCGACCTCGGGTCGAACAGTTTTCATATGCTCGTTGTGCGTCATATCGATGGCAGCGTACAAACCATGGCTAAAATTAAGCGCAAAGTGCGTTTAGCTGCAGGCTTAGATGAAAATAATGCGCTTAGTACAGAAGCCATGCAGCGCGGTTGGGACTGTTTGAGTCTCTTTGCAGAGCGACTGCAAGATATTCCGAAAGAAAATATCCGCATTGTCGGTACAGCGACCCTACGTACTGCTATCAATGTGGATATATTTCTAGAGAAAGCGAACCAGATCCTTGGTTACGACATCAATGTTATCTCCGGTGAAGAAGAAGCAGCGACTATCTATAAAGGCGTAGCACATACTTCTGGTGGCAGCGGCCGCCGACTGGTTGTAGATATTGGTGGCGCAAGCACCGAGATGATCATTGGTGAAGGCTTCTCAGCGAAAGCACTAACCAGCCTGAAGATGGGTTGTGTTACTTGGCTTGAGCGCCACTTTAAAGATCGCCAATTAACCGCAACCAACTTTAACAACGCCATTGAAGCGGCGAAGTCAACGTTGGCTCCTATCCTAGATAGCTACACAGATATCGGATGGGATGTGTGTGTGGGCGCCAGTGGTACCGTTCAAGCACTGCAAGAAATCATGTTAGCGCAAGGCATGGATGAAGTGATTACTCATGCCAAACTTAAGCGCCTACAGAAACAAGCCATGATTACTGAGCGCTTGGAAGAGCTAGAAATCGAAGGACTGACCCTTGAACGCGCATTAGTGTTCCCGAGTGGTCTTTCTATTCTTATTGCTATTTTTGAGCTGCTTGAAATAGATTCAATGACACTCGCAGGCGGCGCACTCCGTGAAGGCCTAGCTTACGAGATGGTTGATGAGCTGCGCCAAGAAGATATCCGAGCGCGTACCATTAAGAGTGTTCAATCACGCTACCAGATGGACGTAAGCTACGGTGAGCAAGTAGCAGTAGTCGCACAAACGCTGCTAGACCAAGCAGGCGCCGAAGCATGGGTTTCAGAACCTCAAGCTGGTGTACTATTGCAAACGGCAGCTAAGCTTCATGAGATTGGTTTAACCATCGATTTCAAAAAAGGCGGTGAGCACAGTGCTTACCTACTGCAGAACTTAGACCTACCTGGCTTTACTCGAGCGCAAAAGCACTACTTGGGTGAGTTAACTCGTCGCTACCGTGAACAGTTAACCTCATTACCAGAGCAACACGCTATCTCAGGCACCAGCAGCAAGCGTATCTTACGTATTCTGCGTTTAGCTATTTTGTTGACTCACCGTCGGAACCCAGACCTTGAGCCACAAGTGACACTTACAGCCAATGGTGACAACTTAACGCTCACCATCGATAAGCAATGGCTTGCGAGTAATCCACTGACCGCAGCTGAACTAGAGATCGAATCCAACCGTCAAACAGACATTGGTTGGCCTCTGACGATCGCAGAGTCGTAATTCTTACACTTGTTTAGATACACAAAAGGCCTTCACAATTGAAGGCCTTTTTATTACTCACTTCCCTGCACGCTTCCTTTGCACACTTCATCTCATAAACTCCATTACGAGAGTGCTCACTTCGAACCATCGAATTATTCCGATTGAATAGGAAATGCTTTCTTCCACTTTTTACGGCGATAGTCGCTGTATACACAGTAGAGTTTGAAGGTGATAAGGATGAACATGGCGAGCCTCATAATGACAAAGAGCCGCCATTCTACAAACGTACACGTTCACCACATCACCAAAGGATTACCATTCAATAATAACGATATCAAAAAAACATAAACCAACAACTTATCAATAACTTAGAATAAAAATGCAAGTTGTCTGGGTGGTGCATTTGAAGATACAGAGGGAGAAAATCGCTAGAGAAGAAAATAGAGGGGAATAAGCACCCTTCAACGAAAATCAAAGGGCACTAAATGATTAAGGTCTTATCGAACTATCGATAGTAAAAAGCTATGCGTTAACACCTGTCGCTTTAAAGTCAGGGTTCACAGCAGTTAGCTTTCTAACAATGTAGTTAAGAAGCACGCCGTACATAGGCACGAACAAGCCTAGGCTGATGATAAGTTTGAATCCGTAATCGACTAAAGCAATCTCAGTCCAATGCTCGGCCATGAATGGATCTGGGCTTTGGTAGAAAGCAATCGCAAAGAACGCGATGGTATCAATGGCATTACCGAATAACGTTGAGCATGTTGGGGCTACCCACCACTGTTTAAGCTGACGTAGGCGGTTGAAAACATGCACATCCAAAATCTGACCCAATAAATAAGCCATGAAGCTCGCCGCGGCGATACGTGCAACAAACAAGTTGAACTCACCTAGTTGGCTAAAGCCTTGGAATGAACCTTCAAAGAACACCACTGACAAGAAATAAGAAACGGCCAGCGCTGGTAACATCACTAAGAAAATGATTTTACGAGCAAGCTGCGCGCCAAAAATGCGTACGGTCAGATCGGTCGCTAGGAAGATAAACGGGAAAGTGAAAGCACCCCAAGTGGTGTGCATACCGAAGACGGTAAAAGGTAGCTGAACCAGATAGTTGCTTGACGCAATAATCACCAAATGGAACAAAACTAATAGTGCTAGGGCTTTGCGCTGTTGCGCAGGGGTAAAGTTACTCATGCTGTACCTTTTTAGTTTGGTTTGGGGGTGAGGGAACCCAAATCGAGTCATTTCTTCGAATAATCCAAGAAAGCTCTTACCAATAATGTGAATTAAAAAATGTATCAAAAAATTACTCTAGTGAGCGGCGGGCGATTATACATTAATCAATATTGGCTGCAACGGTGAGAACAAACGCAAACGTTTATTCTCACTTTTATTGGCGAATAGCGCTAGAAACCATGTTTTGAAAGCAGGTTTAAAAGCTACGTTTTAGAAGCGATGCTAAAGTTAAAAACCGCGCTTGAAAAGCGTCGCAAGATAGTCAAACTCTTCTCGGCTTTCTTCCGCGTTTAACGACTCAAACCAAATTGATTCACTGTAATGTTCAGACTTTAAGAACATTCGACAATCTTCAAAATCAATCAACCAAGAATGCATATCGGCGTCCCATTGCTTTTCAACAACTGACGCTGACAGTAACGCCACCAGCTTTTCACCTAACACTTCATAAGAATCAAAATCAAAACTTGGAGACGTAATCAATAAACGTCCTTCCTCAGCCAGATACTCTCTTAAGCCAAATTCTGTTTGTGTTGTCATGTCCCTATTAACCTTATTATTTTTCTATTAGTTAGACGTTTCTTGCAAACTAGCCGTGTGTGGTGATGTGTTCTTGAATCAAATCTAAGAATGGATCAGCGTACTTATCGAGTTTACGTTGACCGACACCGTTGACTGCCAGCATTTCTCCGTATGAGGTAGGCAGTATTTCAGCCATATCAATCAAGGTCGCGTCACTGAATACCACATATGGTGGCAAGCCATCTTCATCAGCAATCGACTTACGCAGCTTACGCAGTTTCGCAAACAGCTTCTTATCGTAATTCTTGCTGCTTAACTTATCGGACTTAGCATTACGCACCGCTGTATCTAAACGAGGAACAGCCAATTCCAAAGACATCTCACCGCGCAGCAGCGGGCGGGCTTCTTCTGTTAGCTGTAAAGTTGAGTTACGAGTGATGTTCTGGAACAGCAAGCCTTTATGAATCAGCTGACGGAAGATACTGATCCAGTAATCATGACTGTGATCGCGGCCAATACCGTAGGTAGATAGCTTATCGTGACCATTATCGCGGACACGGATGTTCTGCATGCCTCGCATTACTTCGACCACGTAGCCCATACCAAATGACTGATTCACACGGTACACACAAGACAAGGCCTTCTGTGCTTCTTGGGTCGCGTCAAAGTGTTTTGGTGGATCTAAGCAGATATCGCAGTTGCCACATTGCTTCTCGCGATATTCCCCAAAGTAATTGAGCAGCACCTGACGACGACAAGTCTGCGCTTCAGCAAAGGCACTCATCGCGTTTAGCTTATGCATCTCAACTTGTTTCTGTGGGCCTTCTTCTTTCTCATCCAACATACGACGCAGCCAACCCATATCAGCCGGGTCAAACAACATCATCGCTTCAGCAGGCAAGCCATCACGACCAGCACGGCCTGTCTCTTGATAGTAAGACTCGATGTTGCGTGGAATATCAAAGTGCACCACAAAGCGAACGTTGGGTTTGTTGATGCCCATACCGAAGGCAACAGTCGCGACCACGATCTGAATATCATCGCGTTGGAAGGCTTCTTGAACGTAAGCACGCTCATCGGTGTCCATACCAGCGTGATAACCCGCGGCGCGAATGCCGTTATTGCATAGCTTCTCGGTCACCATCTCCACTTTCTTACGGCTACCACAGTAGATGATGCCGCAATTGCCCTTTTGTGTTTCTAGGTAGCGAACCACCTGTGACACGGGTTTGTGCTTCTCAACCAGGTTGTAGCGAATATTAGGGCGATCAAAGCTGCCTAAGTAAGTGTGCGGATCCAGGAGTTGCAAGCGCGAGATAATATCTTTACGCGTCGCATCATCAGCGGTTGCTGTGAGCGCCATATAAGGCACATGCGGAAAATACTGTTTAAGCTGACCTAATGATGCGTATTCAGGGCGGAAGTCGTGACCCCATTGAGAGATACAGTGCGCTTCATCGACTGCAATCATTGAAAGCGGTAAACCTTGAAGGCGCTCGATAAAGTCACGCATCAACACACGCTCTGGCGACACATACACCATTTTCAGCTGACCTGAGTTCATACGATTGAACACATTCAGTAATTGGTCACGTGGCATTGAAGAGTTAATACACTCAGCAGCAACACCATTGGCCTTCAGTTGGTCGACTTGGTCTTTCATCAACGAGATCAGCGGCGAGATAACCAGAGTCAGCCCTTCACGAACCAACGCCGGGATTTGGTAACACAGAGATTTGCCACCACCGGTTGGCATAATCACCAAGCTGTCTTTGCCTTCAACGGCCAAATCAATGACCTCTTGCTGACCATTGCGAAAGCTTTGATAGCCAAACACATCTTGTAAGATGGTTTGCGCATCATTCGCGGGAGTTGGTATTTGCTCAGCAATCAGAGTGGCGGTCATTGTGGTTCCTAATCGAGGTATGAAATCAGCAAGCATCTTCGGCAAGCAAGTCGCACATTGTAGAGGGGAACGCTGGTGAATTAAACCGCAAATTGTTAGGTGAAAAGGGTTATCGCTCCTATACTGACCAACTCTCTTATAAATCTTATTAATAAGCACTCAGTGCTAGAGAAAGATGCATGACACAGGAAGAACAACAACGTACGCGCCAGGGAGTTTTGCTTGCCGTCGGCGCCTACACAATGTGGGGGATCGCCCCTATATATTTCAAATCTTTAAGTGACGTTTCCCCGTTAGAGATACTCAGCCACCGTGTAGTATGGTCTTTTTTCCTACTCGCTTTCTTACTACACATTGGCCGCAGCTGGCGTAAAGTCCGCGATACCCTGACCTCAAAACCAAAAATGCTCTATTTGGTAGCGACGTCTATTTTGGTGGGTGCTAACTGGCTGATCTTTATCTGGGCGGTGAATTCCAATCACATGCTCGATGCCAGTTTGGGGTATTACATCAACCCGCTGATTAACGTATTGCTCGGAATGCTCTTCCTCGGCGAACGCTTACGTAAGCTGCAATGGTTTGCTGTGGCTCTGGCTGCGATTGGCGTATTAATCCAATTGATTGCCTTCGGCTCAGTACCAATCGTCGCCATTGCCCTAGCCTTTAGCTTTGGTTTTTATGGCTTGCTGCGTAAGAAAGTCAGCTTAGAAGCACAGACGGGGTTGTTCATTGAAACTCTGGTGATGCTGCCTCTCGCCGCAACCTACTTACTGTTTATTGCCGATAGTCCGACCTCAAATTTATCGATGAACCCGATGCAACTCAACCTGTTATTGGTTGCTGCCGGTGTGATCACCACGGTTCCATTACTGTGTTTTACTGGTGCTGCAACTCGCTTGAAGCTATCGACACTCGGTTTCTTCCAGTACATCGGTCCAAGCTTAATGTTCTTACTGGCGGTTCTGATTTACGGTGAAGCCTTTACCTCAGATAAAGCGATCACCTTTGCTTTCATATGGGGAGCACTGGTTATTTTCAGCTTTGATGGCCTGCGTAACAACAAGAAGAACAAACGCGCTAAACAGTGATATTGATCGTTTTTTACAAGACAATCCCTTAATACGCAGATAAGCTTGGTTGAATTGATGACTATTTGACCAAGCTTTTTTGTACCATGGATAAAGTCCACTATTACTCTACCCCAACAGAAGATATCAGCCTGATCCAAGCTCAATACCAAGAGTTTGCCTTTCAACGCCACTATCATTTGGACTTTCACATCGGTTTAATTACCCAAGGGCAGCAAAAATTCGCCTATAAAGGGACGAGCCACAATGTTGGTGCAGGCCAAGTGGTTATCATGCCACCTGATGAGCTGCATGATGGGCACTCCAAACTCGATTCAGGTTATCAAGTCAGTGTGTTTGCAGTTTCTCCTCAATGGTTTCAAGATCTTGCCGATCCCAAGCAAAATAGTCACACATTGGGCTTTTCTGAGTTGATCCTCTCCGATCAAGCTGCATTTTTACAATTACGCAACTTGCACGGTCTGTTAATCAATCAAAACATCAGCCAACTCGCTCAAGATTGCTTACCATTCGAGGGATTCTCGACGATCGTCGATCGTTATGCCAAATTTGGATCGAAGAGCGACATCAAACTGGGCAATCAATCGATTAATACGCTCAAAGACTATTTGATGGCGAATTTGGATCAGCCCGTGCGATTAGAACAACTGTCTGAGCTGTGCGGCTTAACCACAACTCAATTCCAACGCCACTTTAAGAACAGAATGGGCATCACCCCTTACGCGTGGCTGAGCCGTTTACGTATGGAACAGAGCATGCGCCTGATTAAATCTGGGATCTGTGGTACTAAGGTCGCGCACCAAGTAGGCTTCTATGATCAAGCACACTTCTCCAAAGCATTCAAAACCACATTCGGCGTACCACCCTCACAAATCAACTAAGTGTTGATAATTTACAATTGCTCGATTTCAAATCGCGGTAAGCTACGCTCAATACGATTACTTATTTAAAATAGCGGCAACGTTATTGAGAACTGACATGAACGAAGTCACCATACTGATCACCCTCGCCTCTATCCATTTCATCGCTTTGATGAGCCCCGGTCCTGACTTTGCGTTAGTCGTGCAAAATGCGACACGCCACGGCAGACAAACAGGCTTGTACATTGCGCTTGGTTTATCTTGCGGGATCTTACTGCATTCGTTACTAAGCCTGACGGGAATCAGTTACCTAGTCCACCAGCAACCAACCCTATTTGCCATTATCCAATTGGCTGGCGGTAGCTACTTGCTGTACTTAGGCTACGGTGCCCTTAAAGCAACTTGGCAAATCGTTCAGAACCACGACGATGACGATGATACCGTCAATGCCAAAGATCTGATTCTGACCAACAAACGTCAGGCATTTTCGAAAGGGTTTGCGACCAATATTCTCAACCCAAAAGCTTTGGTGTTCTTTATCAGCTTGATGTCGAGCTTAGTGCCTGCCGACATGTCTCTATCAGGTAAAGGCTTTGCGCTTATTATCCTGTTTGGTCTGTCTCTGTTTTGGTTTTCACTACTGGCGTGGATGCTTTCGACTAAGGCTCTACAGAAGAAACTTAGCGAAGCAACGGTATACATCGATGGCTTATGTGGCGTGGTATTCAGCCTGATTGGCGCGAGTATTCTTTGGCAGTCGCTGTCCGGTTTAATCGCTTAAATTCGAATCAAGATTACAATTCGTTAACAACGCACTGGCTATCTAATCTTTCCACTGCCAATCTAGCTCTGCATATTAAAAGGAGAAGATCATGCAGTGGAAAACAAAACTAACAACCCTCGCCACTTCTACCCTACTTTTTGCCTCTCACGTCAGTTGGGCAAATCAAGCTGCCGATTCCGTCGCACCCGAACAAAGTAGTGGTTTAGAAACCAAACAACTCGTTAAAGCCAATGATTGGATGGTCACCGCAGCCAACCCTCTTGCAACACAAGCCGGTGTTGATGTGCTTGCTCGTGGTGGTAACGCCATTGACGCCATGGTTGCCGTGCAGCTTATGCTTGGCTTAGTGGAACCTCAGTCATCAGGTATTGGTGGTGGCGCGTTCCTTGTTTATTTTGATGGCAAGGACAAGCAACTCAAAACCTACGATGGTCGTGAAACCGCGCCGCTTGATGCCACACCACGCCTATTCCAAGACGAAACCGGACAACCGCTTAAATTCTATGATGCCGTGGTTGGCGGTCGTTCTGTTGCAACGCCGGGTACGGTGCAATTGCTGTGGGACACTCACCAGAAATACGGCAAGCTAGAATGGGCATCACTGATTAAACCTATCGCTCAGTTGGCTGAGGAAGGTTTCACCATCAGTCCACGTTTAGCCACCTTGATCGAAAACGACCAAGAACGCCTAAGCCGCTTTGCGACAACTAAAGCCTACTTCTTCAATGCCGATGGCAGCCCGAAAGCCGCTGGCACGCAACTTAAGAACCCTGAATACGCGGCAACGTTAAACGCTATCTCGAAGGATGGTGCTAAAGCCTTCTACCAAGGGGATATTTCTGCCGACATCGTTAACACAGTACAAACAGCGAAAGGCAACCCGGGCGTATTGGCACAGAAAGACTTCGACGCTTATTCGATCAAGCAACGCGAACCGGTTTGTTCTGCTTATGAAAGCTACGATATTTGCGGAATGGGGCCACCAAGCTCTGGTGCGTTAACGGTCGGACAGATCTTAGCGATGACCGAGCAGTTTGATCTGAAATCATGGGGACCAAACGACGCGAAATCTTGGCAAGTGTTAGCAGACGCTTCTCGTTTGGCCTTTGCAGACCGTGGTATGTACATGGCAGACCAAGATTACGTGCCAATGCCAACCCAAGGGTTAGTGAATACTGACTATTTGCAGGAACGTGCCCAGCTAATTACTGCTGGAAAGGCATTAGAAAGTGCACCATCAGGCACCCCACCGTGGGATCACGCCATGCTGCAAAGCCAAGATGTGTCTATTGAACTGCCTTCCACCAGCCACTTCAATATTGTCGATAGCGATGGCAATGTCGTATCGATGACCACCACAATTGAGAACGCATTTGGCTCACGCTTGATGGTAAGAGGCTTCCTACTCAATAACGAACTAACCGACTTCTCATTCAAGACTCATAACGATGGCAAACCTATCGCGAACCGACTCGAGCCGGGTAAGCGCCCACGTTCTTCAATGGCACCGACCATCATCATGCAAGACGATAAGCCTTACATGGCGATCGGTTCTCCGGGCGGCAGTCGTATCATAGGTTATGTGGCGCAAGCGATCATTGCCCACACCCAATGGGACATGGATATCCAGCAAGCGATCAACCAACCGCACTTCCTAAACCGTTTCGGAACCTTAGATTTGGAAAAAGGAACATCGGCGGAAAACTTCAAACCTGAGCTAGAAAAGATGGGATTTGAGGTCAACGTTCGCGATCTTAACTCGGGTTTACACGCTATTCGCATCACAAAAGACGGGCTAGAAGGTGCTGCAGACCCTCGTCGTGAAGGTGCGGCTATCGGCCGATAAGGGAAAAGACTCCCTTTTTACTCCCTGTCTTGTGCGAGATCTCTCACAAGGCAGTGAGTAAATATCGATATTTAACTGCGAAATTAAGCACCAAGATATCGTAACCAATTGAAAATAAACAATACGTACATTTATCATTCAAATAATTATATAGAAATTCGCTTATGCACCATTGCTGATAAATAAGGAATCGGTAATATGAATGGTGTCGGAAGGATGCTGACACGGAACAGGAAACGCCAAGGACTTGGTTATCTTCAGGATGAAGATTCGATTACTCAGGATGAATAATCGGCATGGATAGCGAAATGGACATTGAATGGACGCAATAGTAACTAGGATGGTTGCTACTAAGGAAAGACAATGGACACCTCTGGACGAGGAAAGGACTGAACATCAGGATGATGTAAAGGACACCGCTCAAGGAACAAGTGACGCGCGCTAACGAGGATTGTTGGCAGATCAGGATAAGATCAAGGACACCGCTAGGAAGGCGACGAAAGGAATACGCTGAAGGATAACAGCACACTATCATGGATTTGATGCATGGAGCACACTTAGTAGCCGGATTGCTGCGAGTAAGACTATAGACCCCGATGAGCGCAAGCTCTCGGGGTTTTTCTTTATCTGCCGTTTCATTTATTCCCTCTGAAGCAAATAAATCAAAGACCTTTGATTACAATTCTGACATTTAAAGCATTCACTTCTTAACCACTTCAGAGTAACGTAAGTCGAACTAGGCTCAACTAGTTTCATAACCATAATTAAACTAAGGACAATTCATGTCACACGTTACCTTCAAAGGCGCTGCTGTACCGCTAACAGGCACATTGCCACAAACTGGCGAACAAGCACCAAGCTTTGCACTTACTGCAGGCGATCTTTCTGAACTGACTCTTGCTTCTCTTGAAGGCAAGAAAGTGGTTCTAAACATCTTCCCAAGCATCGACACAGCAACTTGTGCAACGAGCGTACGTACGTTCAACGCAAAAGCGGCTGAGCTTGAAAACACGGTTGTGGTTTGTATTTCTGCTGACCTACCGTTTGCTGCGGGTCGCTTCTGCGAATTAGAAGGCATTGAAGGCGTTCAACACGCTTCAACTTTCCGTTCTCCTGCGTTCGCATCAGACTACGGCGTAGCGATTGCTGAAGGTCCACTATCAGGCCTGACTACACGTGCAGTTGTGGTTGTTGATGAAAAAGGCGTGGTAACACACAGCGAGTTGGTTGCAGAGATCACTGAAGAACCAAACTACGAAGCGGCACTTGCAGCACTGTAAGTCTCCTTTCTAGGCAGGAGTGCCTTAAGCTCGATTTAGCCTATTTAGACTGGTTCCGAGCAATAAAAAGAGCAGCCATTGGCTGCTCTTTCTGTTTTTAATGCGGATTACTTTTAAATGCTGAACGGTTTTTAAAAACCAAACGGCTTTCTAAATGCTGAAGTAGCAGATTACAACTGTTCTAAACGCGCGTAAGCCGTCACTAACCACTTGATGCCTTCACCGTTAAACGCGACTTGAACTCGGCTTTGCGGGCCACTTCCTTCAAAGTTGATGATAGTACCTTCACCAAACTTAGGGTGCTTAACGCGCGAGCCCAAGCTAAAGCCTGTTTCGTTGAAATTCTCTTTCACGGCAGTTTGGCTAAAGCGACCGCTACTTGCAGGACGGCTCACTTGCGCTTTCATGCGTACTTCATCCAGACAGGTCTCTGGCAGCTCACGAATAAAGCGCGACGGTTTGTGGTACTTGTCTTGCCCGTACAAACGACGCATCTCTGCGTAAGTGATGTACAGCTTCTCCATCGCACGAGTCATGCCTACGTAGCACAGACGACGTTCTTCTTCCAAGCGCCCTGCTTCTTCTGCTGACATCTGGCTTGGGAACATGCCTTCTTCGACACCCACCATGAATACCATTGGGAATTCTAGGCCTTTGGCACTGTGCAGAGTCATGAGCTGAACCGCGTCATCAAACTCATCAGCCTGGCCTTCACCCGCCTCTAACGCTGCATGAGTCAAGAAAGCAGTAAGCATGCTCATCTCATCCGCTTCTTCTGGCTTTTCAAACTGACGCGTTGCCGTTACCAATTCTTCCAAGTTCTCAATACGTGCCTTCGACTTCTCACCCTTTTCTTGCTCGTACATCGCAAACAGACCCGACGATTTAATCACGTGGTCGGTTTGTTCATGCAAGCTAAGTTCCAACGTGTCATCTTCAAGCGCATTAATCAGCTCGATAAAGCGACTCAATGCACCCGCAGCACGACCGGGTAACACTTGCTCTTCGATCAAAGCAACACTGGCTTCCCACATGGTCGCACCACGATCTCGCGCTGCAAGACGAATCGTTTCTAACGTTTTATCACCCAAGCCACGAGTCGGCGTATTAACCACACGTTCGAATGCCGCATCATTGCTGCGGTTGCTCATTAAGCGCAGGTAGCTCAAGGCGTCTCTGATTTCTTGACGCTCGAAGAATCGCATGCCACCGTAGATTCGGTAAGGCAGACCACCTTGGATAAGCGCTTCTTCAAGCACACGCGATTGGGCGTTATTACGATATAGCATTGCCGTATCTTCTAACGCACCGCCTTTCTCTTGCCACTCTTTGATTTTGCTAACCGTGAAACGCGCTTCATCTAGCTCGTTATAAGCCGAGTACACAGAGATTGGCTCGCCATCGTTGCCATCAGTCCACAGCTCTTTACCCATACGTTCGGTGTTGTTCGAGATAAGCTCGTTCGACGCCTGCAGAATGGTTTTGGTTGAACGGTAGTTTTGTTCAAGTCGAACCGTCGAAGCACCTGGGAATTCATCCAAGAATTTCTGAATATTTTCGATCTTCGCACCACGCCAGCCATAGATAGATTGGTCGTCATCACCCACGATCATCACGCGACAATCTGGGCCAGCCATCATGCGCAGCCAAGCGTATTGGATGTTGTTGGTATCTTGGAATTCGTCGACAAGAATGTGCTTAAAGCGAGCTTGGTAGTGCTCTCGGATGTGTTTCTTATCGCGTAATAGTTCATGCGATCTCAGCAAGATTTCCGCAAAGTCGACCAAACCAGCACGGTCACATGCTTCTTGGTAAGCAGAATAGATCTTTAACCACGTTTGAGTTATTGGATCATGGTAGGCATCAATGTGACTTGGGCGTAACCCCTCGTCTTTCTTGCCATTGATCCACCAAGAAGCTTGCTTGGCAGGCCACTGCTTTTCATCAAGATTTTGCGCCTTGATTAAGCGACGTAGCAAACGAATCTGATCATCAGAATCTATGATCTGGAAATCTTCTGGCAGTTTTGCATCTAGGTAGTGAGCACGAAGGATGCGGTGACAAATACCGTGGAAGGTGCCGTTCCACATGCCTGACGAACTACCCATCATCAACTCTTCAATACGACCACGCATTTCTGCTGCCGCTTTGTTAGTGAAGGTAACTGACATAATAGAGAACGGTGATGCTTGCTCTACACTTTGCAGCCAAGCGATACGATGCACCAACACTCGCGTTTTACCACTGCCAGCACCTGCCAGAATAAGTAGGTTTTCTAAAGGTGCCGCGACCGCCTCACGTTGTTTATCGTTTAGGCCATCGAGTAAAAGCGAAGGATCTATCATTGGATATGCTCACTACTGGGTATTTATACATAAAAGTTGATTATAACCTAAACACTAGGCTGCGTTTAGGATAATAAGAAGAAAAAACAATCAAAAATTAACATCATAAATTCAGTAACTTAAAAGATAAAACATCATTAATATTGATATTTTTTATAATGCCGTGAAATTATTTCCCGGTTGTTCCTATCCTTTTTAGTAAGCAAGTTAACAATCCATTAACCTGCGATATCAAAATACTATTAAGTCCTAGAGGGAATGACTATGAAAAATTCTAATCTTGCTGTTACAGCTGCAATCACAAGTGTACTAGCGTTCGGCGGTGCAGTTCTTACATCAGCACCTGCGGAAGCAGCAGCAAAAGAAAAATGCTACGGCGTGGCAAAAGCTGGCCAAAATGATTGTGCAACTAAAACAAGCTCATGTGCGGGTACAGCAAAAGAAGACAACCAATCCGATGCATTCGTGGTCGTTCCTAAAGGGCTATGTGGCAAATTATCAGGTGGTAATACTCAATCATCATAATTGAGCTGCTTAGTATGGTGAGCTGACACTCAGCTCACCTCCACTTCTTATTAGGAGAATCGTTGTGACTCAAACTCTTCACCCCAACGCAGGGGTTGGCCTTAGAACACCGCACTTGGACTTCTTTAGCCAAAATCCAGCCTTAGTAAGTTGGTTAGAAGTTCACAGCGAGAACTACTTCTTAGCTCAATCACCGCAACGCCAACAACTCAGAGAAATTCGTCACGCACACAACATCAGTTGTCACGGTGTTGGGTTATCACTAGGTTCTGTTGAGCGCATCAATCAACATCATCTTGTACAGTTAAAAGAGCTTATTGATGATATCGAACCCTTCTTGGTTTCTGATCATCTCAGCTGGAGTCAGACAGGTGGTCATTACTTCAATGACTTGTTACCGCTGCCTTATACCGAAGAAGCGCTAGAGGTCTTTTGTCGCAATGTCATCGAGGTACAAGATAGCCTGCAACGCCCTATGCTGATTGAGAACCCATCGAGCTACCTTGCCTTCAAGCATTCTACTATTCCTGAGTGGGAGTTTTTAGCCGAGGTACAGAAGCGCACCGAGTGTCGCCTACTGCTCGATTTCAATAATATTTTTGTCTCATCTTTTAATCATGGCTTCAGCTGTGAAGAGTATCTCAATGGAATACCGGCAGACAAAGTGGAAGAGATTCACTTGGCAGGTTTCACTAAGAAGAAACTCGAACAAGGCGAGATCTGGATAGACACCCACAGTAAACCTGTCTGTGACGAAGTGTGGCAACTCTATACTGACTGGATTGCACAACATGGTTTGCGCCATACCTTGATTGAGTGGGATCTAGATATCCCAGAACCACAAGTCTTATTGGCTGAAGCAACCAAAGCCAGTGATATCTTGTATCAACACGACAAGTTCAACCACAGGAGTCGCGCATCATGAGCCACTCCCTAGCAGATGTTCAGTTGGAGTTTGCTAACGCCCTACGCTACCAAAACAATGGTGAGCATTGCGACATAGTGAGCGACCATTTTACTGATGAACAGCGCATCCAGATTTATCGTAATAACTTCGTGATCAGCTTGAGCGAAGTACTGGCAGCGACCTATCCACTCACTGAAATGCTGGTTGGTGAAGAGTGCTTCCAACAAATGGCTCGTCAACATGTCTTAAGTTATCCATCAACCTCTGGTGATGTCAGCGGTTATGGGGAACACTTTGCACAGACTATCCAAGCCTTTCCTGCGGTTATTGAGGCAGCCCCTTATCTCGGTGAAGTGGCTTTGTATGAATGGAAAAAAGATAGCTTGGTGAGATGCGTTTCAGAATCACATGTCGACCAACGTCCTCTTTCTCGTTTAGCTGATGTACCGCAAGAACAACAAGGCGCTTTAGTCTTTCATCTCAAAGATTCAATAACGCTAATTAATTCCAGCTATACGATGATCGCGCTTGAGCAGGCTATCTATCAGCAACAACTCGATGGGTTAGACATCAACCAACCTGAATTTGGGGTGTTAATCCGAGCGGAAAATTCACAGATTGAGAGCCATCGTTTGACGCAAGAAAGCCACCAAATATTAACCGAATTGCAATCGGGTCAAATGCTCGCAGCGATAGACCCTTTACTACTACAACATCTGAATGCTGTCATGGCGCTTAACGTCATCTCTGGCTTTTCAATCAATGCCGAATTGGAGACATAATATGGATAACAACACAGTCACGAACATGATGGCTCAATACGACAGTTTGATTGAGAAATCACAAGCACTCTTTGTTCCTGTCCTACTTCTGTTTTGCCGCCTATGGGTGGCGTGGGTATTCTTTAATTCTGGCCTGACCAAGATAGCGACTTGGGATAGCACCCTTTACTTGTTTGAGTTGGAATACCAAGTACCACTGCTACCTTGGGAGTTAGCCGCCTACATGGGCACCGCAGCTGAATTGATTCTGCCGGTATTCTTAGCGCTTGGTTTATTAACACGACCTATGGCAGCGGTGCTGTTCGTGTTCAATATCATTGCGGTAGTGTCTTACCCAGTGTTATGGGCGCAAGGCTTCTATGATCATCAGTTGTGGGGATTAATGATTCTTATCGTTGTCGTATGGGGCGCCGGGCCATTCTCACTTGATAGAATTTTGAAAGCGCAGTTTAGAGGTTAGAACTAACTTTCATTCACACTAAATTGATATACCCCAAAACGCAAAAACCACTCAATTGAGTGGTTTCTTTTTAACTGGGATAAACTACTTATTCAGAAAAGCTTGTAGCTCTTCAGCAGAGATACCTTGCTCGGCTAGCTCTTTTGCTAGTAGCTGAACCTGCTCACCCTTACGAGACTCTACCACACGCTGAAATTGGTAAATGATGTCTCGCAAAGTATCGATTGGAACTTGTTTTGCCGCACTGCGAATACGCTCTTCACTTTGGTTGCCTAGCTCTTTAAGCAATTTACCAAACATGACCTTTTCAGGTGCATCTTCCATTTGTTCTAAGACGCGCGCCATTTCGTAGGTTGTTAATGACATTACAGTATTTTCCGTTGGGGACTAACGTTTCAATGAGTGACAAATATACCATGTTTTAACGTTTCGCAAACCGCCATTTGTATATTTTGTCACCCTTGAGACTTACGCCTTAGCAAACGTCGTGTGCCACGACTTGCCTGCTTTGCTCGCAAGCACTAACAACGCTGGGACAATAAGGAACATTTGCAGCGCAATCATCACTTGAGACGTTAAATCAAGGCGTTGCATGGTACCAACAAGCAGCCCTGATCCACTCATTTGGAACAAGCCAAGCAGTGCAGCAGCTGTGCCCGCACGGTCACCGAAAGGTTCAAGAGCTTTACCAGCAGCAGCACCGAGAATCCAAGCAAAACCCACTGAAGACAAGAAGATTGGCAGCATGAATGCGATTGGGCTAGCGTGTTCTGCAAGCACTAACATAATCACGCCCGCTAAACCTAGTGTTGAGATACCAACGACCAGTGCTTTATAGGTACCAAAGCGGTCCATAAATTTAGGTGCAGTAAACGCAGCTGCGATGTTGATGGCCGCATTAACACCAAACCAAAAAGTAAACTCTTTCATGGTCAAGCCTAGGTTTTCCATCAACACAACCGGTGCCGAGGTTACATAAGCGAGGATGACCGCCATCGCCATCAGACACAAGGTTGCGTGGAAAAGGAATGATGGTGTTTTCAATACTGACCAGTATCGCTCAAGCTTGAACACCGCAACCTTTTCTGTCGCAGGGTTAGACTCTTTCATTTGGAAGAATAAGATAGTGCCAACAACGACTGCGAAGCCTGCCATAAAGCTAAAGTTCGAACGCCAACCAAATTGATGAGTTAACCAAGCGCCAAGAATGGGTGCCAAAGCAGGAATAAAACAGATTGCACCATTAAGGTAGCTAATCATACGGCCACTCTTCTCTGGGCCAAATAGATCGCGAACCGTTGCAAAGGCTGCTACAGAAGTCGCACAAGCTCCTAAGCCTTGTAGCAGCCGAGCCATTAGCATCATATCAATCGATTGAGCTGCCCACGCCAAGCAAGCACTCAATGCATAGATACTAACACCTCCCAATGCAACGGCTCGACGTCCTAACTTATCAGCCAAAGGGCCAGCAAATAATTGCCCGACACCCATGGCGAATAAAAACCAGGTAATCGTATCTTGTGCTAGTGCATGTTCCACGTGAAACGCTGTCGAAATTTGTGGCAAAGCTGGTAGATAGATATCAATAGCCAAAGGGCTAAATAGAACCAACATTGCCAATAAAGCAACCTGCAGTTTACTAGGGGTTGGAAGCGCGTTAGAAGGCACAAGATTCTCCGAATGAGTTAATTTAGGTGCATAATAACCAACTAAAGATATGAACAAAAATGGCATATACTCATTAGCATTATTCCAAATAGGAAACTCACATGAATATTGAGAAACTATCGCGCCTCGACTTAAACCTACTGGTTTGCTTACAGGTACTGATGGAAGAGCTAAGCGTCACGCGCACCGCACATCGATTGTGTCTGAGTCAATCGGCTGTAAGTAAATCGCTAGCCAAGCTTCGTGAACAATTTAATGACCCTCTTTTCACGCGAAGTGCACATGGCCTGAGACCAACACCGAAAGCGGTTTTCCTTAAGCCTCGCTTAGAAACGTTGATCAACCAACTTGATGTGCTTACCCAGCCTGAGACATTCATTCCCAATAACAGCGACCACAGCTTTCACATCGCTGCCGTTGAGAGTGTTTACCCGCTGATTCTTCCGCACTTCTTACCAGCAATATTTCGACAAGCGCCTAAGGTCAATATCAACACCCACGCGTGGACCGAGCAAACCTTTAAGAAACTACAGCTTGGTGAGCTCGATATCGGACTCACCGGCAAAGACATCGACATCAATGATGCACGTTTAACCATGCTGCCGCCAGACGACATCTGCGAACAAGAAATCTATCGCGATGCACAGATGTGTGTGTTAAGACGTAACCACCCTGCTCTGAGTGGCAAATGGGATCTAGAAACCTACCTCGCCCAGCGTCATGTACAAGTAAGATGTGATGGTAACGACCGTTGGCTGCTCGATTACAAACTTGCCGACCTTGGGCATCAACGTGATATCGCAATCTCTGTACCGGACTTCAATAGCGCCGCTAGCCTGTGTACCTACACCGATTTTGTCTTTACCGCACCAAGCCACTTTACTTACCTTGTCGCCAAACAACTCGACTTAGTGGTTGTGCCTTTACCAATGGAATTCCCGCCGATGGCATACACTCTGTTTTGGCACCGTGATAGAGAAAATGACCCAGCGCTAACTTGGTTGCGAGATATCATCAAAGAAAAAACTCTGCATCTTAGATAAAAATGGCGTACAGCGTTTGCAGCAAACGAACAAAAGCGCTAGCTTATTGACCTAATAAGTCCCCTCATATGTATATCTACTGTGAGTGTTAACAAGGACCCTAACAATAAGGATAAACACAGATGCACAATATCACTGCTGAACGCGTTGCTGCGGTTCGAGCTTGGCTTGAAACAAACAACCTAGATGCCGTTATCATTCCACACGAAGACGAATATCTAGGTGAATACGTTCCAGCTCATAACGAGCGACTTCACTGGTTAACAGGTTTCACTGGCTCTGCTGGTGCGGCAGTTATCACTCGTGAGAACGCTGCTATTTTTGTTGATGGTCGCTACACGGTTCAGGTTCGTAAGCAGGTACCAGCAGAGTTATTTGAGTATCGCCACCTTATTGAAGAACCGGCTTTAGATTGGATCATCAATTCTCTAGTACAAGGCAGCAAGGTTGCATTCGACCCACGCATGCACACTGCTACTTGGTTGAAAGGCGCTCAAGCTAAACTGGCAGAGAAAGTTGAATTAACAACGCTATCTTCGAATCCAATTGATGAGCTTTGGTCTGATCGTCCTGAGCCTGTGGTATCTGATGTTCGCCTAATGGCAACAGATGCCGTAGGCCAATCAAGTGAAAGTAAACGCGCAGAGATTGCTGGCTTACTAAAAGCCAAAGGCGCTGATGCCGCTATCCTTACGGAACTCGATTCGATCTGTTGGTTGCTTAACATCCGTGGTTTGGACGTATCTCGCCTACCTGTTGTGTTATCCAACGCGATCATTCACGCAGATGAAAGCGTAGATTTCTTCCTAGACCCTGCTCGTATTCCTACTGGCTTTGAAGCACACGTTGGCAATGGTATTCGTGTGTCTCACCCATCAGAGCTTGAAGCACGCCTTCAATCTTTGGAAGGCAAAAATGTATCTGTCGATTCAGGTACCAGTAACGCTTGGTACACGCTGGTTCTACAAAACTCTGGTGCTCATATCATTGAAGCAGCAGACCCATGCCTAATGCCAAAAGCAGCAAAGAATGAAACTGAAATTGCCGGCATGAAAGCGTGTCATATTCGTGATGGTGTTGCGATGGCGAAGTTCCTATCTTGGATTGATGCAGAAGTCGCGCAAGGTAATCTGCACAATGAAGCTGTGCTAGCAGACAAAGTACAATCGTTCCGCGAGCAAGACCCAACGCTGATGGACCTAAGTTTTGACACAATTTCAGCAGCAGGCGGCAACGCTGCTATGTGTCACTACAACCACGAGAACCAACCTGAACCAGGTCAGTTAGAGATGAATACTCTGTACCTAGTCGATTCAGGCGGTCAGTACCTAGACGGCACAACCGACATCACTCGTACTATCGCGATTGGCCAGCCAAGCGACGAAATGATCCAGCAGTTCACGCTAGCGCTTAAAGGTCACATCGGTATCGCGCGTGCACGTTTCCCACAGGGTACTCGTGGTTTCCAACTTGATATCCTAGCTCGCCAACACTTATGGGCAGAAGGCTTCGACTACGACCACGGTACTGGTCACGGTGTTGGTCATTTCCTAAGTGTTCATGAAGGTCCGCAAAGCATCTCTAAGAAGCTAATCGACGTACCTCTTGTTGAAGGCATGGTGTTATCAAACGAGCCGGGTTACTACCGTGCAGATGAATTTGGTATCCGTATCGAAAACCTAGAACTGGTGGTTGAGCTGCCTACTCAAGGTGACTTCTCAGTACTAACGTTTGAATCGCTAACACGCTGTCCTATCGATAAGCGCAACATCAATGTTGATTTGCTAACTCGACCTGAACTGGCATGGCTGAACGACTACCATCAGAACGTTTGGAACGACGTTAGCCCATTAGTTGAAGGTGATACATTGGAATGGTTACGCCAATCAACTACTCCACTTGCTCATGCTTAATGCTTAGCTAATTCAAACTTAATGAAATGAAAAACGGCTACCTTAGGGTAGCCGTTTTTATTTGTCGATTTAACTTCGTCGATGTTTCACGTGGAACATCAATCTATGTGTTCGCTAACCAGAGTAAGCACTGTGCCAGTCTCGCCATACAGGATCGAAACCACGTTGACGAATCATTGACTCAACATCGGCAGCACTTCGCTCGTCACTTATTTCAAACTGTTCGAGCTCTTCTTCATCAGAAGCATAACCACCAGGTTGGGTTTTAGACGCAGCAGACATACTGGTGATTCCCAATGGCAACACATTGTCGCGGAAAGCTGCAGACTCACGAGTCGAGAGAGACAATTCGACCTCAGGGTTTAATAAGCGATACGCACAGATAAGTTGAACCAACTGTTTATCACTCATAATCGATTTAGGTTGCAAACCACCCTCACACGGACGAAGACGTGGGAATGAAATCGAGTAACGTGTTTGCCAATAAGTACGCTCAAGATAGTCTAAGTGAGCGGCCACGAAGAAACAGTCGGTACGCCAATCTTCCAAGCCAATCAAAGCGCCAATACCTATCTTATCAATACCCGCTTTTGCCAAACGATCGGGCGTTTCGAGCCGGTATTCAAAATCCATTTTATTGCCACGCAAGTGGTGTTCCGCGTAGGTACTTGGGCTATACGTTTCTTGGTAAACCATCACCGCATCTAAGCCGAGAGTTTTAAGCTCTGCGTAGTCATCTTGATCAAGCGGCTGCACTTCCATCGCAAGATAGTTAAATTGTGCCTTAATATTCGGTAGCACTTCACGGAAGTACTTCATCCCGACCTTGGTTTCATGTTCACCAGTCACCAATAGCACACTATCAAACTTCATCTTTTTGATAGCGGCACTTTCAGCATCGATTTCATCCAAAGTAAGTGTGCGACGCTTAATGCGGTTCTCCATTGAGAAACCACAATACGTGCACGCATTCGCACATAAGTTTGAGAGGTACAATGGAATATACAAAGACATTGTATTGCCGAATCGCTTGCGTGTTAGTGCCAACGATTGTTGCGCCATCTGCTCTAAGTAAGGTTCTGCTGCCGGAGAGATAAGAGCCTTAAAGTCTTCCAAGTCGCGTTTTGGCTTACTCAGAGCGCGCTCAACATCCGCCGCCGTTTTACTGAAGATAGACATACCAATGTCATCCCAGTTGAGCTGTTTAAATCGATCAACAAACGTCATAGGGACACTACTCGTCTAGAAATGAAGTTAGCGGGCTAGAAGCAACCGCGTGAGACACCTGACCAGCGAGACCAGAAAGGTAAGCCATACGGCCCGCTTCAACTGCCAGTTTAAAAGCAATCGCCATATCAACGGGTTGTTGAGAAGCCGCAATCGCTGTATTAACTAACACGGCATCCGCGCCCATTTCCATTGCACGAGCAGCATGAGATGGCGCACCAATACCAGCGTCAACAATCACAGGGACGTTCGCTTGGTCGATAATGATCTCTAAGAAGTCTGCCGAAGCGATACCTTTGTTCGACCCAATCGGCGCACCTAGCGGCATAACCGCAGCACAACCCACCTCTTCTAAACGTTTACACAACACTGGGTCGGCATGGCAGTAAGGCAACACAACAAAGCCATCTTTAACCAGTTGCTCAGCCGCCTTTAATGTCTCAATTGGGTCTGGCATCAAGTACTTTGGATCTGGATGAATTTCCAGTTTGAGCCAGTTTGTGCCTAGCGCTTCGCGAGCCAAGTGTGCAGCAAAGATGGCATCCTTCGCGTTCTTTGCACCGGAGGTATTCGGTAACAAGTTAACGCCAGCATCAATGATCGGCTGTAAAATATCATCTTGCTCAGAGCGAATATCAACCCTCTTCAACGCCATGGTTGCCAGTTGAGAACCGGAAGCTTCAATAGCACTCGCCATCAAGTGCTTATTCGCGAACTTGCCCGTTCCAGTAAAGAGTCGTGATTGAAATGTTTGATCTGCGATAGTTAACATAGTTAGCCTCCTGCAATAGCTTGGAAAAGAGAAATAGCATCGCCTTCATTGACGACCGTTTGTTGCCACTGACTACGCGGGACAACCGCATTATTGATAGCAAAGACACAACCCAGATCGGGCAGTGAAAGCGCTTGGATGATATCCGCTAGAGACGACGATTGTGCAACCTGTTCTGGTTGCTCATTGATAGAGATCTTTATGTTGCTCATTGGGTTTCTTCTTCTAAATAGTTAACTGTAGATAAGCAGCAAACGGGGCATTCACTATCTTGAGTGACACTTAAGTTTTGCCAGTTCATCGTCTGACCATCAAACAGTTTGAGCTGATGTGTTGCAACTTGGAACTCGCCAATGCTAATACGCTGAATCGCAGCCAATGCTTGGAGGTTGCCTATGGTGCCAACGACTGGGCCGATGATGCCGCTATCGCTACAGCGTGTCGTTTGCGGATGATGACTGAACGGGAACAAACAGTGATAGCACCCCTTCTGTTTCTGATAATCAAAGACAATAAACTGACCTTTCCAGCCGATCGCAGAACCTGAAATCAAAGGCGTACTGCTGCCAAAACATGCTTGGTTAACCTGCTGGCGCGACTCAAAGTTGTCAGTACAATCCAACACCAAATCAGCGAGCATCACCTCAAGCTCAAGTTGGCTTTGAGTTATTCGCTTATTGATGGTTCTTACTTGGCTTCGACCATTAAGCTCACTCAGTTGTTGCTTCAGAGCTTCAACCTTAGGTGAACCTAACTGACTTTCCTTGAACGCTACCTGTCGTTGCAGGTTAGACGAATCCACACAGTCATCATCAACCAATACGATTTTTCCGACACCGGAAGCCGCAAGATAGAGAGCTGCTGCATTTCCTAAGCCACCACAACCGATGACCAACACATGGCTATCTAATAGATTGCGTTGCCCTTGCTCACCCAATTCAGGGAGTGCGATTTGTCGTTGATAACGAATGAATTCGAAATCACTCAGCATGACTTAGCTCCCGAGTTACCTCTTTAACAGCACTTGTAGAACTGTCAGCCATTAATGCTTCGAAGAACTCAATCACTTGTTTTGGGTCTTCGGCTAACGTAATCGCACGTACAACAGCAAGGCTCGATACCCCACAACTCCACACCTGTGCAGCCGTCGACTGGTCAATTCCACCAATCGCAACCGTCGGATAACCGGTGAGTTCTTCTGTGTATGGGATAGTATCAATCAGCTGCTGATAGAGAGATAAACGCACAAGCCCTTGAGGCTTTGATGGCATCTGTTTAGTTGTTGTTGGGAAAATGTGCCCTAGCGCAATATAGCTTGGATTGATTTGAACAATGCGTAGCAACTCGTAATAACCATGAGTCGATAGGCCGATCTTAATACCAGCTTGGCTCAGTTGAGATAGGTTGGATTCTTCGATGTCCTCTTGACCCAAATGAACACCAAAAGCATCATGCTTAAGTGCCAATTGCCAATAGTCATTGATAAAAACCTGTGCGTTGTACTCTCTACCGAGTTCGATAGATCGTGCGATTTGTTGTTCTAAACCTGCTTGCTCCGGGTTCTTAATACGCAGTTGAACTGTGTTGATTCCAAGCTTGAGCAGCCTTTCGATCCACTCAACATCATCAACCACTGGGTATAGTCCTAGGCTACTCTTACTCAGTTCAGGGAACGAAAGTGAGGTTCCTTGGTGCGCCCAACCAACACTAATATCCAGTCGTCCATCTTCCAGAATGGGAATAGGAAAGTTTTGGTAGTTTGCTGGCCATGTTCCACGTGAAACATTAGATGCTGCGCGAGCTAAAACCAGTGCATCTTCTAATGGGAACTCCAACGCCAACAAAGTAACTAACCAAGCAAAGTGGCCACGACTATCTAAATCCTGATGATCTGGAGTTTCACTCTTAATAGCACGATTAGCATCTAGTTGTGACCAGATGTCCAATGCAGCTGAGTCATCTAAGACATCGATATAGATGGTATTCGGAGTTTGTGCCAAGGTATCGCGGACACCAGCTAGCGCCACTGAATGACTGTAATCAACGATATGATCAAGCTCACTTGAGCGACACTCCGCCAATGAATCAACATCATGAGCAAAACCAATAGATAACGCTTGCTGAGCATCAACGATAGAGAAGTATTGAGTTGGGCTTACACCCAACTCAACTGCATCGGTTGCCAAGCCTTGTCGCTTGGCAACCAATAGACAGCTTTGCACCTCTCCCGTTAGCTCAATATTTTGAGATGGGATAAGAATCTTCACTGTCATTATTCCTCTAATTGAGCTTCTTTTGCGCCTACTGCAGGGTGATAAAGTTCAGAGCCAGTATCACGGAACTCTTGTGATTTCTGACGCATCCCTTCCAACGGATTATCAAGCATCTTAATTTCTATAGCCTGATCAGCAGCCACTTGTTCCGTGTCTTTCGCGTACTCTCGAACTTCTTGAGAGATCTTCATTGAACAGAATTTAGGGCCACACATTGAGCAGAAGTGAGCAACCTTCCCCGACTCTTGCGGTAAGGTTTCATCATGGAAAGAGCGCGCAGTTTCCGGATCAAGAGCTAGGTTGAATTGGTCTTCCCAACGGAATTCGAAACGAGCCTTTGATAAAGCGTTATCTCGGATTTGTGCACCCGGATGTCCTTTAGCCAAGTCTGCAGCGTGTGCAGCTAGCTTGTAAGTAATCAGGCCAGTCTTCACATCTTCTTTGTTTGGCAAGCCTAGGTGCTCTTTAGGGGTTACATAACAGAGCATCGCACAGCCGTACCAACCAATCATGGCCGCGCCAATTCCAGAGGTAATGTGGTCATAGCCGGGGGCAATATCGGTAGTCAATGGACCTAATGTATAGAACGGTGCTTCATGGCAGTGCTCTAACTGCTCGTCCATGTTCTCTTTAATTAGGTGCATTGGTACATGTCCAGGGCCTTCAATGATCACCTGCACGTCGTATTCCCAAGCAACCTTAGTCAACTCACCCAAAGTACGTAATTCGGAGAATTGAGCTTCATCATTCGCATCGGCAATCGAACCCGGACGTAGACCGTCCCCTAATGACAGAGCGACATCGTACTTCGCACAGATCTCACAGATCTCACGGAAGTGGGTATAAAGGAAGCTTTCTTGGTGATGAGCAAGACACCATTTCGCGATGATAGAGCCGCCACGAGAGACAATACCAGTCACACGTTTAGCGGTCATAGGAACGTAACGAAGCAATAAGCCTGCGTGGATAGTAAAGTAATCAACACCCTGCTCTGCTTGTTCAATCAAGGTATCACGCATCACTTCCCAGTTAAGGTCTTCCGCAACGCCGTTCACTTTTTCAAGCGCTTGATACATAGGAACCGTACCAATTGGTACTGGGCTATTACGTAGTATCCATTCGCGAGTCTCGTGAATATTACGACCGGTAGAAAGGTCCATCACGGTATCGCCACCCCAACGAGTCGACCATACTAGCTTCTCAACTTCTTCTTCAATCGAAGAGCTTACTGAAGAGTTACCGATATTAGCGTTCACTTTCACTAAGAAGTTTCGGCCAATAATCATCGGCTCGGATTCAGGGTGGTTAATGTTCGACGGAATGATAGCTCGGCCTTCAGCGACTTCTTTACGCACGAACTCAGGGGTGATTTCTTTCGGCAGGTTTGCGCCAAAGTTATGGCCAGGATGTTGGTGGTTTAGCTGCTCATCAGCAAACTTCTGACGTCCCATGTTCTCACGTATCGCAATGTACTCCATCTCAGGAGTGATAATTCCCTGACGAGCATAGTGCAACTGAGTAACACATTGATCGCCAGTCGCGCGACGAATTCTAGGCAGATTGCCGTAACGAAGGTCGTCTAGAGTTTCATCTTCTAAACGCTCTTTGGTGTAAACAGAACTTACATCGTCTAACAGTTCCGTATCACCACGCTCTTCAATCCATTGCTCTCGTAACTTAGGAAGGCCACTGTAAAGGTCAATTTCGTGCGTAGGGTCAGTATAAACACCAGAGGTATCGTATACATGAATTGGTACATTAGGTTCGAATACAGGCTCTTTTTTGGTACCACCAACAAGGCTATCTGCTAGTGATATTTCTCGTACAGGGACTTGAATGTCCTCGCGAGATCCTTGGATATAAGCTTTTTTTGAATTTGGATAAGGTTGTACGGATAAAGAATCAATGAAATTCTTCGCTTCCAGTCTTGCTTGTTTACGACTCGACATAGCATTTTTCCTTGGCTTTTAGCCATTATTTATAGGGATAAAAATGCTTGACGGATAAGATGCTACAAGAGGGATCACAGTAAGAAAATACAGTTGTGATCTGGAGATAGATCTCTAGAAGGATTCTAGTTAGATATCTACTCTTGTTCCCTTCGCAGGTATTAGCCTGATCAGGTTCAACGGATCCCGAGTTAACGGTCTCAGCCATATGGCACTCCGACAAGTACGATCGAGTATATAAAAACGGCTTGGATAAACCAAGCCGAGTTGTTAACAAATCGTAAGAAAGTTTTATGACTTTATCAAAAGTTGGAAGCCGATCCATGCGGCTGAAATACTAAGAACCACATTGAGCAGTACATTGAGTCCCATCTTGAAGAACGCGCCCTGCTGCATAAGAAGCACGTTATCCATCGAAAACGTAGAAAATGTCGTCAGGGCTCCAAGGAAACCAAGACCGATAATTTGTCTCCATGGCTCCGTCGCGACCATCTCATTTTCAAACGCGGCGATGAGCAATCCCATAATCAAAGAGCCAATCACGTTAACAGTTAGCGTACCGTAAGGAAAACCACGCCCTAACATCACAACGCATAACTCTGAAATCAAGTAACGTGAACAAGCACCAAACGCGCCACCGATGGCGATAAAACCTAGAATAGATAACTGACCCATGAATCCTCCCAAACAATAATCCCTATATTCTAGCTTTAACGCCGATAAAAGCGAGGGTAGAAACTAAGAATGCATACGCAAATATTAAACGTTACAGGTGTCACTTAACTTCAATATATCCCATCAAACCCGTTTTCATGTGTTCGATAACATGACAGTGATACATCCAGCGGCCAGGGTTGTCGGCAACAAATGCGGCTTTCGCTCGACCATTCTTTCCAAGTAACACTGTATCGGTATGGAAAGGTTCTTCAACTTTCTTCCCGTCAAGTTCGAGTACTGTAAAAGTATGTCCATGAATATGGATAGGATGATGGTATTGAGTGACGTTCTTTAGATCGAATATATAGGTTTTACCCAATTCTAAAGTCGCCAACGGTTCAGGGATATTGTCTTTGCTCATCCCCTCCCATGCACGTTTATTAGTTAGCCAAAACTTAGGCATAGATTTTCCATCTTTGGATACTGGAGAAACCGCCCCTTCCCATTCAAATAAAAAGTCGATTTCTTGTGCATTAGCCAAATCTAAATTGGGCACAGGATTAAGGGGTAAAGAAGGTAGAGAGCGATTCTCAACCAAGAGGGAATCTACAACCTCGAACTCACATAAAGAGAAAGGAAAGCGTCCTTTCATTTGAAGGACGCTCACTCGCCCACCTGCTTTGGGTGCTATCAATCCAATATCCACTCGCATCCCCGGGCCAATTTTATGTTGAGTCAGCTTATAAGGTGTTTTGACAGGGTTACCATCAATGGCAATCACCCATGCCTCAGCCCCTTCGACTGCAATAGGGTAAGTGATCGTATTATCGACATTCGCGATACGCAGTCGAGTCGTTGCGTGCTGCTTTAATTGGTATACAGGTTCATGAACACCATTGACGCTACTCCACTCTCCTGGAGTACCCATACGAGCACTTAGTCGTGGAATCATTAAATCTTTCCATTGACCTTGCTTGTCGATATGCCAATGTTTGAGCATCAATGCGTGTTCTTCGTCAAACTGCACGGGAGTGCTTTCTTCTACGATAATAAGGCCAACTAAACCCATACCAAGCTGTTTAACGCTATTCATATGTGGGTGATACCAAAACGTGCCAGCATCTGGTGGCGTAAATTCATAAATGAATGTTTCACCAGGCATGATCGGTGGTTGGCTTAAGAAAGGGACTCCATCCATTTCGATGGGAATTCTTAAACCATGCCAATGAATAGTCGTCGGTTCTGATAGCTTGTTGGTAAAACGGATCGTTACCTTTTCACCTTGTCGACATCGAATCGCTGGTGCTGGAATCTGACCATTAAAGCCTAGAATATTAGTCTCAAACCCCGTCACGAGTTCAGCGGTTGAAGGCTCTGCCGTTAAGTCATAAACATACTTTCCTTGTTCATCAACTGACCGGTTAATTGAGCAAGCGGGTAGAACAGTGAGTGCTGATATAGCGAGAGATGATTGAATAAACTTACGACGGGAGATATCCATATTTGTTGCCTTTTAGTAATAACGACTAAAATGTAACAAAATATTGATAACAGTTCTCATAAAGAAGCGTAGTTTGTGCTGTTGGTTGTTTATAAAAGAGGCAGGGATAAGTAAGCACTTACACTTTTAAGGCCAGGTTTTATTAAAAGTAGGAATTACCGACTAAAAATCGAACAAATATAAAGCAAAAAAACAGAACTTCTGCTGAGGCAATGATATGACAAGGTGGAGGTTTCGGATCCCAATAAGCGCTGCTTTGGTAAGTCGGGGGAATCGGCTGCTCTGCTAATAACGTATATTGGATTCAGAAAGCAAAAAGACTCTAGCATTTCTGCTGCGGCTTCGTATATGGCAGGGGTGGAGAGATTAGACCGGGCTGGCGAGCTAGGGGAACGCCTAGTTATCCCAACATTGCTTCGTAGAAGCAACAGATGCAAAAAAGGCTCTAGCATTTCTGCTAGAGCCTTAAGTATGGCAGGGGTGGAGAGATTCGAACTCCCAACACGCGGATTTGGAATCCGCTGCTCTGCCAATTGGAGCTACACCCCTAAAACTTTCATTACTTCAGATTCGAAAAAACCTCGCACTAGGCGAGGTTATCGAATAAGTGGCGGAGTGGACGGGACTCGAACCCGCGACCCCCGGCGTGACAGGCCGGTATTCTAACCAACTGAACTACCACTCCGCAGTGGAATACTTGTCGTCGCTGACAAGTGTTCATAATTTAAAGCCTGGCGATGTCCTACTCTCACATGGGGAAGCCCCACACTACCATCGGCGCTATTGTGTTTCACTTCTGAGTTCGGCATGGAATCAGGTGGGTCCACAATGCTATGGTCGCCAAGCAAATTTTAAAATTCGGAAAACTGTATTTAAAAGTTATTTCTCTTCAAACTCATTCAAGCGTTTGGTATTTCTTTGAGTCCACAAAACCCCTTGGGTGTTGTATGGTTAAGCCTCACGGGCAATTAGTACAGGTTAGCTCAATGCCTCGCAGCACTTACACACCCTGCCTATCAACGTCGTAGTCTACGACAACCCTTTAGGACACTTATAGTGCCAGGGAAAACTCATCTCAAGGCTCGCTTCCCGCTTAGATGCTTTCAGCGGTTATCGATTCCGAACTTAGCTACCGGGCAATGCCATTGGCATGACAACCCGAACACCAGAGGTTCGTCCACTCCGGTCCTCTCGTACTAGGAGCAGCCCCTTTCAATTTTCCAACGCCCACGGCAGATAGGGACCGAACTGTCTCACGACGTTCTAAACCCAGCTCGCGTACCACTTTAAATGGCGAACAGCCATACCCTTGGGACCGACTTCAGCCCCAGGATGTGATGAGCCGACATCGAGGTGCCAAACACCGCCGTCGATATGAACTCTTGGGCGGTATCAGCCTGTTATCCCCGGAGTACCTTTTATCCGTTGAGCGATGGCCCTTCCATTCAGAACCACCGGATCACTATGACCTGCTTTCGCACCTGCTCGAATTGTCATTCTCGCAGTCAAGCGGGCTTATGCCATTGCACTAACCACACGATGTCCAACCGTGTTTAGCCCACCTTCGTGCTCCTCCGTTACTCTTTGGGAGGAGACCGCCCCAGTCAAACTACCCACCAGGCACTGTCCGTAATCCCGATTCAGGGACCAACGTTAGAACATCAAAACTACAAGGGTGGTATTTCAAGGACGACTCCACCACATCTAGCGACGCGGTTTCAAAGTCTCCCACCTATCCTACACATGTAGGTTCAATGTTCAGTGCCAAGCTGTAGTAAAGGTTCACGGGGTCTTTCCGTCTAGCCGCGGGTACACTGCATCTTCACAGCGATTTCAATTTCACTGAGTCTCGGGTGGAGAC
>NZ_CADDIS010000014.1:0-31050 GCF_902751245.1 Vibrio sp. Vb339
ATCGTTAGCAGCAAATGTAATGTCTTCTTTGGAAATGGCGTTACTTCCACCGCCGGCGTACATGTCACCGTCTTGATCAATACCTAAAAATAGCTTTTTGAAGCTTCCGCCATCTATTCCCATACGTTGTACAACACCTTTTACCTGACTGAACTTTATCCAAGTCATCAGCGTCATCGACTCTGTCATTTGTGGCGTATAACCAAGCTGCATAATGGCTTTAGTGGCTCGTAAATCTAGCTCCCTGTCACCAGTTGTTATGGCAACCCCTGCTTCGGTATCTACTTTTGATTGGGCAAGTACATATGCTTCCCAATAAGTTATGCCGCCCGATTCCATGACTTTATTTGCATCCGCCACTAACGGGTCGCTGCCTGTGTCATATTCCCAATAATCGCCCATCCCATCATGATCACTGTCTGTTGAGCACGGATCAGCAATGACTTTGCCTGTCGTTGCCCCCATTTCTATGCCATCAGATAATCCGTCGCCATCACTGTCCGCTGTATGCATGTCAGTGCATAGTGCCATTTCTTGACGATCGGTGAGGCCATCGCCATCACTGTCTGGCAGCACACCGTCAACCTTCAAAGTTGACGCGTCAGTCAGGAAAGCATCAAACTCACCTGTTGCTACATTTTCTACCCATTGACCACGTACTCGACTGAAGTTATAGAACCCAAGCAAGCCTTGCTCACCGGGTAAAGGCGGTGTCAACATGTAGCTCTGAACTTCGGTTTTGGTTAGTGCCCGGGACCACAGTTGCACATCATCAAAGACAGCATCCATATGATCTTGTACACCGTTGTAGCTGTTCAGAGCTCCAATTAATAAGTTGTAAGCACTGTAAGAATTTCGTACTTTAAAGACTCCAGAAAAAGTGTCAAAAAGCTGGCCGTTGACATAAACAGCATAATCGTCAATAGCTCCATTTTCAGTTCTCACTAAAGCTAAATGAGTCCATTCTTCGCTGGAGAATGGGACGTTATCTTTTGAAATAGTCTCACTTCCACCTCCGGCATATATACCTCCCTCTTTATCGATACCTATGAACAGATTATTGTTGCTACCTCCATACGTCCCCATACGTTGGTCTAGTCCATTAATCTGGCTGAACTTAACCCAACTCATCAATGTCATACTTTGGTTTGCTTGAGGAGTGTAACCAAGTTGCATAGTTTCCTGATTGCCACGCAAATCTAATACGTTTTCGCCGCTTGAGACTAAAGTTCCGGCTTCAGCATCATCTCTAGCCTGAGCAAATATATACTCTTGCCAATTTGTTATTCCATTGCCATTTGCATCTTCATTAGCATCAGCTACCAGAGGATTGCTGCCTAATTCATACTCCAAGCGATCATTCATTCCATCATGATCACTATCAAAAGCACATGGATTGGTAGCGTAGTTTTGCTGAACTGCAATGTATTCTTGGTAATCACTTAACCCATCGCCATCTGTATCTTTATTTACTTTTGAAGTACAAATTTTATCTTCAATATGATCGGCTATTCCGTCGCGGTCTGAGTCAAAAGGCCGTATTTTTTGAATAGCGCTCGAAATTTTATTACCAGCCACATCGTAAGCTATGACCTGAAAATAAATAGGATTGTTAAATTTGGATAAGTCACTCTGGAAGTGCGGTCTATTTAACGATGACTTAAACAGTTTTTGAACTTCCGTTACACCAATATAAATATCATAAAAAACATCTTCTGGATTCCCCTTCAGAAACCAATTTACTGAAAAGTCTGAGTAATCCTGACTCTTTTCAAACTGAAACAAAAATGAGCTGGCTTGTAGGCCTTTGAGGGGAGAGTGAAAGTCTTCAGTTCTTTTGATTACTCTAACATTAGCATTACTATCGGTGAGATAATATGTTTCTTCATAATAATTCGACATCCCTTTTAACCTACCAAGGCTGTCGTATGAAAATAATGAAGCATAGCTTTTCAATGGAGAAAAAATAATGAGAATTAATATAGATATTACATTGAACCTAAATAGCATATACAATAAACATCCTAATTTAGCCGTTATCCTTTAAAGTTCAAACCTAACTTTCAAAAGAATTCCAAAAAACAATTTAGTATGTATGAAATTTTAACAACATGGAACCACACTAATGAATTACTCGCCTATTATTATTCAAAAATTTAAACCTATTGGAGTTAATTAAAATTTCTACCATTGAGCTACCAACATAAAAGTAACTCTCACAAATCTATAAGCATACGGTTGAACTAGCAATACCAGAAAACAATAAAACCCATCTAAAAAACCAATATCATTATTCAAAATAAAATATCCACAAGTGATACCTACTCAAAAAACAATTAATTTAATGGCTCTACAAAGTCTTATACACTAAGTAAATTGACCTGAACGAACATCAAAAAATAAAGTATGGGTCACAAAAAAAGAACGATACTTAAATGGACTTATTGCAAAAAAATCGGAGCAAGGTCGAAAAAATCATCATCAGCGGTAAGATAAATGACGCCCCTTAATAGGTTAAGTCTCTTTGTTTTTGGCCGTAGACAGCTAAGGTGACAACGTTGCCGGTTCATACAGAGAATACTATTTCCCTTTCACGTTAACTAAGATACTTTGCATAAATCGTTTATCCTATGACTCATGTATCCAAATAAGCCCACTACTCAACTTCTCGACTCTAATTACTCAGAATTGAATGTGACTCTCTCCATTACTTCAAAAACGCATGATTGAGCACACTCCTGACAAATATTTAAGAATGATCCGATACTTTGATTTTCTACCTAACCGCCGTCATAGTGAGATACTTGCTAAGGCCTACGATTCTTTAAGTCATGTCCCTAAAAGCTCACCTTAAGCGCAGGGTTACACCGTCAAATCACACACCGTTGAAATGTTGTAAGGGTTAATCCATTTGACTACATTTTTATGGGCAGCGTTTAATGTTTTTTGTTTGATAGCCGCTGTCTGAGTTGATCAATCCCAAATCAAGTCAATTACGGCCTTCGTTGGATGAGTGCATCTAAAATTGCGAAAACAGCCTGAAAGTGGTTAATAAACGCTTTCGTTTAGATTGTAAATCAAGGATTAAGTCTGTCACGCACTCGTTCTGACGTGAATTAAGGCGCTATTATCCAGATAAGAAATTATAGGAATTCCTTATTTTTCAAGCAGGACGAAACTGTGAACTTTTATTTCCTCCATAAACGTAATCAAGACAACGCTTATCAGTTTCTTAAGCGGTGTCTGTACCACTATCAAAAAGAGTTACAACCTCAAACATTAAATTAAATGACTTTTACAACAAGTCATCAACACTCTTTTTTATGAAAACTTATATTTCATATGATGTACATAACTGAAGCATTTTTGAAACATTCCACAATTAACGTTATCACATGTGTTTAACACCACTTATTGACACACTCACAATTCAATATAGGAAAAGATATAACGTAATGAAAAAACAATTAACCAAACTATCAATTGCTTGTTGTATGATTCTACCAACAACGGTGTTTGCCAATGAGCATATTTCAATTTCCGGATCCACATCCGTTACTGAAGTCATGGATGTGCTAGCTGAAACTTATCACCAAATTCATCCAGATGTTTATATTGATATAAACGGTATAGGCTCAAGTGCCGGAATTAAATCTGCTATTAATGGAGTGTCAGACTTAGGTATGGCATCCCGCAACTTATCAGCTACTGAAAAACAAGCAGGCCTAACAGAGAATGTGATAGCTCGTGATGGTATAGCTGTAGTGGTAAACCCAGACAACCCAATTGACTCTCTAAACAAAAAACAGATTACAGCTCTTTTTAAGGGGAATATTACACAGTGGTCGAGTGTGGGTGGTGATAATCAACCTGTCGTGGTTGTTACACGCGGAAATGGGTCGGGAACACGCGGGGCATTCGAAGAACTAATGGAACTGACAACTAAAATCAATGGAAGTAAAGTGTCAAGTATTAGCCAACATGCGCAAGTAGCCAATAGTAATGGTATTGAAAAAACGATTGTAGCCAATAATAAAGAAGCTATCGGCTTTGTCTCTCTTGGTTCTGTTAATTATACAGTAAAAGCGATCAAGGTAGATGGACACTCGGCAAGTGTAGAGAATGTGATCAACAATAGTTACCCTTTGTCTCGTCCATTTATCGTAATGAATCAACCTGGTAAATTAAAACCTGCTGCAAAAGCTTTCCTTCAATGGATTAATTCTACTGAAGGGCAAAAAATCATCTCAGCACAAGGCTACATTCCGACGTGTGTAAGAGGAAATTGTTGATAAAAAGTTGGCGGTACACTCTAGCCCACTATCAAAAATAATATGGTAATAAGTTAGCTTCGTTGATTATGAACAAAGCTAGCTTCTTCGACCAATAAGGTTTAAGGCCCTGGTAAAAATGGATTCAGAATAAAAAATAACTGCCAAATGAAAATTAACCTATATAAACAACAAGCCTTATTACTACTTTCGAATATGTAGACTTCCCACAAAACTTAGCTTCATTAAAAACACTAGCCACAGTGGTGATAGGAAATGAACTAATGAATACTATGAAAATTTTTTAGGTTTTCCATTTAGCTGCATCTCCGATACAAGCTACGGAAGCCCAACAATTATTAGCCCAATCAGTATCCGATCGATTTTGGCATCAAGTATTAATTACCGCGGCAACTTTCATTAACCCCGCCTTAACTTTTAAACCTTCCATCGCATCTTCTTTTGAGACAATGCTATGATTGTTATAGATATTTCTGTTCCTCGTAGACTTTCACTCTAAGTACATCTTGCCTTTGGTCGGCTGTCAGACTGTTTATAGACGGGTTGGTTGCACACCCAGAAAGCAACATAATAAATAGTAAACTTACAAATATGGTAATTTTCATTATTAGCTTTTTAGATTTGGTAAAGAGGTAGGTTTGGCGTCGATTGTGTGAGAGTAAATCAAACTATCCGATCCGTCCGGCTCGTCTTGGTGTTCGTTCTGGCCGTCAGTCCTTAGGTTATAGACAGTACACCCTAATAACAAAAACGTAAGCACGAGAGTGGATAGGATTTTTTTCATTGGTGATCTACCTTTAAACATCAATCAAATGTAATACTTGAAATTGCTGACTCTGAATAGGAAAGGATATCGTTCAAACTAGCATTTTCATTTAGGTGTTTGGGCACATTGATAGCCCGGTAGTGTGTTTGCCCTAGCCAATCAAATTCTTCAACTAATCGATGTTTGATTAGCCCGCTCAACATCATTGAAGTTTGCGATGTGTTTTTATTCGTATAAGAGAATATTTCTTTTGACGAGCGGCCTCTCTCTTGATATTTCAGCCCCTTTACATGACAGTACATTAGGTATGACATAGTGTTTTTAGCCATAACTATCATTGAATCTCCATTAGTAACTTTCTTCATGTAAATTCCTTAAGTTTGGTTGGCGATGAAATTTTTAAGGTGCACTATCCGCTTACAATAAACTTCCACCCTCTGGTAAGGACAGGTAATGCGATCCCCCCTTCACGCTATCGCCACGGTATGATTCCCCTTTGAACATCAATCAAATGTGACGTTCGAAATAGCTGATTTGGTATAGGAAATAATCCCGTTTAGATCTGAACGTCTATTTACATAAACGGGTACGTTGATTGCTCTATAGTGAAGCTCACCAGAGTGGTCGAATTCTTCTATTAAACAGTGGTCCATTAGGGTGGTTAATATTCTAGCTATATCTATGATGTCTTGACCTGAATACACATGTACTTCTTCAAAACTTCTACCTCTATTTTTAGTCTTACCACCTCTTACATGACAGCCTAAAAGGTATGACATAGTCTTTTCTGCGCTAGCTCTAACTAAATTATTTTTCATAGATTCATTCATGTTCGTCCCTTACACGTTTACAGGTGAAATATATTCGCTAGTTATTTAAATCTAATGTTAGATGGGGACATTCTTACATAGGAAAATACTAAGTTTAGTCCTGCGGTAGAATCTAAGTAAATGGGTATATTGATTGCTCGAAAAGTAAGGAGCTCCGAAATAGTCAAAATTTACTATTGAATTGTTTTCTACTAGTAAAGCTAGCATATTAATTGTGTGGGTAGAGTTTGATCCTGCTTCTTTTCGAATTTCTAATATACCTCTTCCACGTCCTGCACCGCGGTGTACTTGGCACAAGACTAAATTTTGCAATACATTGTGAGATATAACTCTTAATGATTTTTTATTTATAACACCAAACATAAAGTCTCCTTTAATTTGGTTGGTTGGTTGGTCATTACCTTGTTTGCTTATCTACAAGCTACGCTGCTCTACTTATAATAAAGTCACTAATTTAGAACCACATGTGAAAGCTACGCACCTATGTTGAGCATTTCTGTGATGAGTACCACCGTCATACACATCCATACATATCTATACATATATTTACATATCTACCATTATGCTTAGGTATTATAAGAAGTTACGCATAGGAGTGTGGTGAATACAAGTTTAGTGGTCTACGTTGCCACCACTTAATACGGCGTTACGCTATTAGTCATAAAATAAATATGTCACAAATACAATCAGTTGCGAGAGTTATGCTAGTACACAATATTTAATGAAAGGAAATGTATATATGAAAACCGCGTATTACATCGAAGTATATGAACCTAATGATGATCGATTCGTTGCCGCTAGCTATCAGTCAGAGTCTCCATTTATGGCAATAAATGTTGGTGATACCATTGCTGGATCGAGCTCGAATCTAGCCGAAGTATGCCAAACTTTAAAAGTTACCGGTATAGAGCATATTTTCTGGGAAATCGAAGGCTCCCACAAAGCCCATAAAATCTGCTTGCTTACCGAAGTGGCATAGAAATTTACCAAACAAGCATGTAAGAGTGATTCGCTTCGCTCAAGTAAAGCCCCGCGCTGCTCACCATAAATGCGGCGTTATATTTTTTACGAAGGTAGATATGAAGTCACATGATATTGAAGAAATCGTTTCTCAGCTTCCAGCTCTGAGTGTTCAAGAAAACAAAGGGGGACGATTTAGGATTTCGCATTCTCAACTTAACCCACGAGCGGGTAGTTTATGGTTTCAAGCGTATAGTGACAAATATCGTCTGTATCCAACTGGAGAAGTGATTTCATTACTTAATTTACAGGTTAAGCTAGGGAAGCCAGATGGACAGGATATGGAGCGTAATTACTGGTTTACGGATGACTTGGACGTTGTTAAAGAGATAGTTAATAATGGGTTCTCCAAAATCAAACCATAACAAATTGCTCAAGACTGACTATCAACGCTCGGCGACTTTAGTTCCAGTTTGATAAAGTGTTTACAGTGGTTAGTTTAGTATCGTGGGTTACGTTGTTAGTCACTTAGCAGGGCGTTATGTTTCAAGGAGTAACGGGGATAAATGGGCAAATGAAAATACTCGCTAATTTGGCTCTAATCGTTATTTTGATCGCACCAATCCTTATCTATATATCCCAGTTTGGCATTGGGGTTTGGGGCGAGCATTCTAGTTGGGCAGAAATGGGAAGTGCTTTTGGTGGAATCTATTCACCGATTATTGCGTTTCTTGCTTTCTCGGTATTGATGTATCAAGTCAAATCACAACGCTCGAACGATGAGCATCACTATGACCAAACATATATACAGGCCAACAAGAAGGACTTTGATTTCTATTTGGGTGAGCTAGACAGACAGTTAGATATACCTATCAATGATCGCCTTACGGTAAGGGATGTTATCCATAACGCAACATATAACTATGAAGAGCAAGATCTACTTGGTGGAGAAGTGCAGGAGCGTCTGATGATGATTAGCAATCAACATCCAAAGCTAATATCAATCTGGGGGGGCTATGAACCCTCTACTCGTCGGGTTGAGCGTTCATGATAGGTTTCCCTACAAGCACCACTTTCAAGGCTGCTTACTCAAAGCGTCAAGTATCCTATCTCAGCGAACTTGTATTGCATTGGATAAGATGCACTACTCTACATCTAGTGGCAAATACTCTAGTAAAATGTACTTTTGGAAAGCCGAAACATAACAAATGGCTCAAGAGTAGAGTGACGGCTAACCTTTAGCATTTTTGCCATACGTTGTTTATGTGGTTAAGGTAGGCAATGTTTTTTTGCGTTGCGCCCCGTTAACAGAACCTTAGTTTAAAAAGGAGGTTAGGTATATTGTTGCAACTCTTGCTTTGATACAAAACAGAGAGCCTGTAAAAAGTGCCTCTATAACACAAGTCTATTCTTAGATTAATAAACTAACCCTACCCCCCGGTTAATATAAAGGCAATACCGTAAACTTGTATGTCATTATAAAAACTAAGAATAACATTCTAGATTCATATTAAATATAAGGGTAATTAACTATTCTGAGTTACTTCCATTATGTTTTTCTAGAGGGTCAATTTTCTCAATAAACATTGCGTTAACATCTTCATAAGCAAGAGATAATTCATTAATCAATATTTTGTTTGATTCTAATCTTTTTTCGTTCATCAGCCAATTATTCATCAAATAGTGATCATCGATAATAGTTTTAATTTCCTTGTCACTATAAACGGATAAACTTTTCATGTATGATTCCATGTATCTTTTCTTCCCATACTCAAAAGCGGCCCCATAATTAAAATCAATATATTCATTTGTAAGTTGTGGGTATAGCTTGATAAGCTGTCTTTTATATTCATCAAAACAATGTTCAACTGAGTCTTCAAACCCAAGAAGTTCTGAAACTTTTTGCTCCATATTACTTCTCTCTGTTGCTAGCACCCGAATAGGTATACAAAGAACAAATAAATAAACAAATACAATTTTCATTTACTTTTCCTTAACTCATGTAAAATAAAACTCATAATGTTAATTTTTACGCCCCCCTTCATTCTGTTAATTTACCAAGCTTATCTATTCTAACAAAAGTTAATTCTGTATTTAGCATTCAGACTAATAACGTATTTCAATCAAATATCACCTGATGTAACTGCTTCTTGCTTATAACGTATTAGATTTCGTCCAATGCAGGCGTACATTAAAACTAAAAACCAAATAGGGAAAATCTATCCTAAACACTGATAAATCTAGACAACCTTGAGACTACTAGCCCATAACTGGCCAATAAATCCTCTTATTATTTTTAAATTACCAGATGAATGGGCAGCATACTTACCAACTATTGACTCAACTATCAGGATAACTATGCCAATAAACACGAGAAAGTAAAAATAGAACGTATCGATTTTATCTATAACGAAACCAACATAGCTCATGACATCATTGTCAAAATCCTAAGTTCTGTTGCTTAAGACCTGTGAGATTCCGGCAATAAACAGTAATCAACCTTTAAAGAAGCCAAATCCGAACAAATCCATATGCAACTAATGACAATTTAAACTTAATAATAAAGAAGGTGATTTTGTGAAAGTACCTTTAACGAGCTATGGGTGTCTTCGCCCCTCCCAAGTGAAGAAAACTAAGTTTGTAGGTGCAGAATTAACACTTATTCTATTAAGCCTTTGATGAATTCAATTGTATTTGCCAATACTTTCTGTGAGCCAAACCAGGATCTGGTAGCAGAGCACTCATCAATGGCGGTATACAAATAAATTCTAACAGTGAATAAGGTACTCAGATAGACTCTATCAACAACAATCAGGAGAACTCGTATCTATGAAAATATTTTGATGTGATGAGTTAGTTTTGAATAAAACTCTATGAAGTCCCGCAATGCTAACATGAATTTGGCTAATCCTGTTTGTAAATACCGCACTCCTATTTTGCACTTATCAACGCTCTCATCCTGTAGTGGTATAGCGTATGAGGATGCATCACTACATTCCTCATATACTTACCCACTGCAGCCCCTGCCAGATGTCCATGGTTCCACACTTCAACGAATTGGTCATGTTATGTTGATCTCTACTCGTTCTTAATTTTCTCAAACCTTCCATAGACACAGTCGATACGATAATTTAGAAGCGCAGTCGAGTGCCAAACATAATGCCGCCTAAATCAAAATCCTCATTCTTCGAATACAAATACTCTGCGCTTATACCAAAATGTTTATAGTTCCAACCAATACCTGCAGACACTTCTCCACCGATACTTGATTGATCAATATCATTGCTCTGACCATTTTCTTTGTAAGTATACTTGTAAGTGTAATATGTGACTCCTGCTTTTCCGTAAAGCTCGAATCCTGATCCTAACGCATAACTTGTATAACCACTCAAGCGAGGGCCTGAAAAACTATCTTCCGAAACTTCCGATATTGCATTCACGAGTGTTGAACCGATCCCATCAATCGCACTTTTATAACCAATTTCTAGACCAAAATTATGCTTTGGCATGTATCGGTAATAAAGATCTCCAATAAGCATGTCTCCAGAAAATTTATTCTGTCCATTGTAATCCAAACCACCGTAACCAATATTGGCGCCAATGCTGTGTTCATTAGTTGAAGCATAGGCAGATAAAGAAAACATAGGCAATACAAAAAATAACATTATTAACTTACGCATAAGTACTCTCTCCATATTTAGAATAATATAATCAAAAACACATACAATCTTTGATAAATATATTGCAAATTATTTATTATTTGGGCTTACCCCCTCTAGTACAATTTAGTTATTCCGCTTGTTTTTGATCCTTTGCGAATCAGTTCTTCTATTTTTTCTATCAATTCACTTAGATTAGAAACATCTATAATATCTTCACTTGGGTTTAAAACGCAGTCCTGAAAACCACTTTGTTGAGATGCGCGAAAGTCTATGCCTACAACCGCTATATATAATCCAGGAATTTTTTCTCTAGCTTCATCACACATACCATAATTCACTAACCCTTTAAGGATGTTGTTGTCAGGTCCCTCCTGCCCATCACTCAAAATCAACAACATCTTAATTTTCTTGTCGTATGCTTGCTGCTCTGTTTGATCTAAGCTATGTGGGTTACCATCGTTCAAAATCTGCGAACCTCTCAAAATACCTTGAAATGCTGCCGTGCCGCCCTGAGGCCACATTGATGAGATTCCATCAAGGTCTGCCAGTTTGTTGGTTAGGTTAATATTGTGAAATTGTCTAGGATCTTCATCACCAAACGCGTTAAATAGCCTTACACCAGAAGTACTATAATAGTTGGACTTCAATGCCGATTTATCTGTAAACATCGTTGATACCGAAGCATGTAAATCAACATAGTTATATGCATCTGCAACTAAGTGATAAGTCGGTCTAATCACATCTTCGATACGTTTAGCGTAGTTTTGGTTATCTAATGCTTCTTGTGGGCAAGTATATGAATAGTAGTAACAATTACGGGATCGAGACGATGGCCAATTCACAACAGGTTTACAATAATAGGGATTTGCAGCACAGTTAAATACATCTTGCTCTTGATTTGTACGCCAATCATCCCAAACTACGTCATTGTAGGAATACGGTGATTTATTGGTGTGGTATCGGTCTTTGTAACTTAATTGACTTGTCGCATGTGCTTCATTTTGCGAAACAATTTCTCTAGTTCTAACGTTATACGGAACAAAACCAACACGGTTGAGCAACTTATTTCCCGTAGTAACCCCTTTAGACTCATTACAAACATCCGTCCATTCTCCATCAACATACTCCTGGCTTACCGACGTACAAAGAATGGTATTTGATATTTGTTTAATTGCGGTTTTCAAATCATCAATTTTTTTCCGTTGACTTGAGCCCCATCGGTCTTTCATTGAAGTGGAAAAATCGGACACAAAAACAATGTCTATATTATTCTCACCAATATTATTAGCATACTTTCTGGCTAACGAGCGGCCCTTTAAATGTTGTTGTTCTTCAAACGATGGAATGAAGCTACTCGCGAACCAAGAATCATGTGTTGTCCTTGCATCTACAGTATATTGGATATACTCAGATGTGCTCTCTTTCTTGTCTTGTTCTTGATAATACCTATGCGCCGAAAGATCGATAGATTTAATGTCTCTCACATAGTATTCAACATATTTGGTTGCCAGCTCATCAGCCTTAGCCGGCTGATCTTCAATAGTCACCGCTATTGCCGCGGCCTCAGCTGAATCTCTTAACCGGCTAGTTTCTTGCACGTAACGAGTACCTTCCACCGCCCAAAAGGTCATACCCATAATTGGAATGAGTAATAAACCCATCCATATCGCTGCAACCCCTCGCTGTCGTTGAATATTCATATGCTGAAATCGTTGTATTTTCATTTCATTATCTCCCAGGCATTACTGATGAAGAGCCAATCTTAACCGTCTTATCGGAACCACCATTAAGGAAGGGTTCAAACCAGGAGCTTTGCTCTTCACAAAGGCTGACTCGGTATAACGGGTACACAACCCCCTTCTCTATCGGTGCCAAATCCGCATGGGTGATAATCGAATCTGTTTGGCAATTTAATCTTTTATAGTTAGTTGTTGCGAATTCAGTCACATGAGTTTTATTGGTCAATGACTCTATCTTGAGTGCCACGTTGTCCACTGGTGTGTTAAGCATCCTACTTGCAACTTTAGTCATGTCTTGCAATTCGATATTGGTTACAGATAGGTTCTTTCCAGCCAATACATCGCCTTCAAAATAACGAGTACGCTCTTTGATGACATTCACTAAAGCGAAGCTAACTCGATCAAGATCAGCTCGTCCGAGTAGTTGATGACTCAAATCCGCTGCAAATAGATAGACTCCCCACAAGGCCACAAAAACGAAAACTAACTCAATGGTATATGAGCCCTGCTGGTATCTCTTAGAAAATACACGTTGCTTATCGAACATAGTTTTTCCATCCCTCATGCTCTAAGTTCAAGACCATGGTGCGTGAAATATCTCTATCAACGGTACCGGTTAGTCCAATCAGTGGTGAGTAACGATAAGCCACATTAATTTCAGCTAAATCGTAATTAAAATTCAGTCCTTGATCAGGACTCCCTCTGTTAGCAATAAAATCGTCATAGGTTTTAAAATACTTACCTTCGATAGAGAAACGGAAACTATCGATTAAAAAACTCCACAGATTGTCGTCATCCTCAATCAGCGCACGTAATTTTTTTTCGTACTGTTCATTAATGCCTCTGCCTTCATAGATTTTGGTATGCCTGATAGTTTCTCTAAGCGAATGCTCGATCATATCCACGACATAAATTTGATAACTTGATTCAAAAATCGCAAAAGTGGCGAATAACAAAACAAGTATACCTAGCACAAACTCTACTGCCGTCGCTCCTTTTTGGTTATAAAGACGCTTCATCGTTAACTCCCTGAAGAATCAGTTGAGCGGAAATACTCTGTATTTCTTCAAAAAAGACAGTGCCTTTTCCAAAACATATTTCTCTTACCAAATTGGATGTCCATTTAATTTGGTAACAACGGTCATGGTCAAATTCAGGGAGATGTACCAACGTTTTTCTGAACAGCATCTTGCGTCGCACTTCAAGAAAAACATTTAAACCTACCGTGGTGTAAACCTGTGAGAAAATACCCGCCTCAATCATTGTTCTTCTCCAGTTCGTGCGAATAGTCTTTCCCAAAATGAGCGATAAAACGATTAATAAAAGATGGGGCACGAACAGAAGGGTAATCTCTGATATAGAGTGAAACCGTCTTATTTTGTTGTCCTTTACGAATGGATTTGACAATCAAAAAGAGCAACGAAAAAAACAACACAATAAGAAAAGCCAATAACATCATGCGCGTACACCTTTAACTAATAACAAAACAATGAATAAACCCAAAAGCTCATTGCCAAACACATAAAATAATATGATCCCACCTCTTGTGTAGAGAGCCCCCACGCACACATTATGCGAACTAAAATAGTTGAAAATAGCCATAAAAATCAGAGAAATAACGCCCACAATCTCGGCTGAGGATTGCTCTTTCGAAGTGACCGCTAGCTTGGGTTTGTCTAGTGTTCTTGAGTTGGCCAAAGCACTACTCAACCAAGCTCCCCCCTTTAGTTGCCCAACTCGTGTAATATTCAACGCATCAGAAAAAGTGACAGGACTCTGGTCGTTCGCGAGAGGCGCTATCATCGTTTGTATCTGTAACACTAAGTCTTTAAGACTTATTTGCTGAACCGCTTCGGCGTCTACTAACGTTTCAAATATTTGACGGTGAGATACTATGTATAAGTACTTGTTATTACTCATTTAACACGCACCTTTTTCAGCCATGAGTTCATGGTTCTCTGCTCAATAAGCTGCCCACTAATCAGCTTCACTAACTGTTCCATAGAACGACGAATATCACGATAATGCTTATGGCCTCGCTTTCCATCAATAATGATATGTGCCAACGACTTGCAATAGCCGACTTCCAGATCAACATTCATTTCTAAATACTTCGTAAGGTCAGGCTTTTTCAACGCATGGGCATTGGGCGGGCGATGATAGTTTACGACCGTAATAACTCGAATGTGCGATGATAGCGAGAGCTGTAGGCTAGCGATCTTTTCAAGCAGTCGCTTGGCACTTCTTATCGAAAGCACCGACACGTCCAAAACCAACACGACCACATCAAAATTTTCTACCAAGCGCTCTGGTTCAACTTTAAAGCCTACCGAACCAGAAAAATCCTCAATAATGAAATTGGTATTTCGTGCCAATAGCTCACACAAAGTTTGATTATAATTGAGCACATCGTTTGGGCTCATATCACCATCGATGGCCAACAAACGAAGATTCTTACGAGCGTTAATTAAATAACTTAACGCTCCTTCTTCATCCATTTCATGCAATGGAGCACTAAACTCGTCAATGATTCGTAGCTTAAAGTCTTTCAATCCAAGTAGGACATCTATGTCAGTATCAGAATATTGATGATCAACGAGAATCGTATCCGACCCCTGTGTCGATAATGTTGAGCCCAATTCAGCCGTGATAAGCGACACACCTACGCCACCTTTTGCGCCAACAATTGCCACTCGTTTTGCTTTACGTTTCTGGCTTACGCCAGAGAAAGTCTTAAGATTCTTACCCACGTGATTTATAAAATCAGCGAGTTCCTGTTTATTCACTGGCCAGAAAACGTAGTAAAAGCCCATATCTTTAAGAGAACGAAGCGTAGTGATCGTGTCCTCTTTACCAATCACAACTACCCCTTTATGTGTGGGTAGCTTGCTAGCAAAAGATTTAGCGTCATCCACGACATTGCTCGACTCATTAAGCTCTAGAATTACAATATGACTACTTTGTTGCTCTGTCAGTTTAGTCACACCGGCCTTAGCTTTAACACAAACGGGATCATCCCAGCCTTCAAAACGAAACACTTCTTTAACTAGGTTTAAACATTCCTGGGATTGATAAAACAAAAAACACCCAGCAATATCAGTAGTTGAGCTCTGACCTGGCTTGGTCTGTATTGTTAATGCTTTAGTCAGGTCAAACATTATTGTCCTCCTAGCAATCTAGATTTGTAGGCCACTTGCTTCAAACGCATTGATTCAGCAAAACAATCTAGCTGCAGCAACCCAAGGTGAATATTTGCTGGTGTGCATGGCTGAGTCGTCAAACGCGTTAAGGTCGCCTGAATCTTTAAGTCGCTTGGCAACAACTGAGCACTTCGATATGAAACCCTTAGGGGGGCTATGACATGCGACGGATATTGTTCAAAAATATTTTGCAACATCTGTTTGCTCGCGGTTGACCTGTAATCCACCACATAAACCGCTTCTCTGTCCATCGACTCTATATCTTGAATCCATGCGTTAAGCTGTTTACTCGATTCAACACGTTTTGTTATCACAAATTCAAAGCTATGTTGCTCTGTGTGCACCAATGCTTCAGCACCATAACCAACAAAATGTTCTTGAGATGCACAACCCAAAAGTGAAGTGGTAAACAATCCCAGCAATACCAACTTCGTCATTGGATAAACCCTCCTTGCGACAACAGGCGAATCGTCGCATCAGAAGATGTCACAGCCTCGCTATCCCAATCTATGTTTAACCAACGAGCCAATGTAGAGCTCTTCTTAATATATGGCAGTTGAATATCTTTCGGTTTCATGGGCTCAACTAGGCTCACGGTAGCCACAATGATCAATTCTGTACGCTTTCTCTCTGTGGCTGCTTTTCTAAATGCAGCACCGAGTACCGGTATATCGCCAACAAATGGAATTTTTTGCATTTTTTCTAAGTCAGTACTGCTCATCAAACCACCGAGAACAAAACTATCACCATCTGCCAGTTCTACAGTCGTCATGGTGCGTCGAGACGCTAATTGTGGGACTTTAATACCTGCCGCTTCTACATAGCCTTCAACTTCACTCACTTCTGGCGCTAATTGCATTCGGATTTTGTCTTGGCCAAGTACTTTGGCAGTGAGGTCGAGCCTGATACCAAACTCTTTAAACGAAATGTTTACATTGCTATTGGTTGATACGATAACGGGTACTTCACCGCCAACCAGAAAACTTGCAGACTCACCGGACAACACGGTCAAATTTGGCTCGGCCAGAACCTCAGCCATTTGATCGTTACCCAACGCTGTAATTAATGCACTTAAATTAGCCGCTTCGAATTGGTCAAAAACAAACTCCCCTACACTTGAACCGACTGTACTCCAATCGACACCAACGGTTTGTCCAAATAATTCTGTGACTTGAGCCACCGATATTTTTACGTTCACCTGCTGAGCCGTCACGACTTCAATCCTTTCGACAACCCCCTCCCACGTCATGTTACGTGCAAACACCATGCTCTCAGACTCTTCATAATCTGAGTTGTCAGATTTAAACTCTAGCTTTTGTGTTTTGTCCCACTTTCTCGTTTTTTCTCGCCCTAACAAAGTCGCAACTAGGCGATATATGTCGTCACGAATATCCTCAGAATCCACAAAACCACTGACAGTAACTTGCTCTCCCAAAGACTGAATTTTGACCTTGGCATCTGGAAAATAAAATTTAATTTGTCTCCTGATATCGGATAAATCTAAATCAACAACTACTCGATCTGAAAGCAGTACCTCGTCATTAACTCCATAGACGATCAGTCGAGATTGACCAATGCTATTAGAAAACACCACTAAGTTTTTATCGTTGATAACTTTATAATCAACGATGTCAGGGTTACTAATGAACACTTGACCGATCGGGTTTTTAAATTGAATGTTCTGACCATTATTGAGTGTGATAAAACGATCAGCAGCAAAAGTATTTGTTGAACACAGTAAGCTAACCAACATTACTAAAATAAAACCAAACACTGGCCGTTTGATTCTATGGAGAATCATCATCACAAAATCTCTCTTGGGGCGCTTTTGTTACCACGTAACTCAACAATCCCAGTATAGTTATCAATAATATTACGCACTTCCGCGAACTCAGGTTGCGTATGAATTTGGCTTGGATAGATTTCGGTGTACATTATCCGTTGTGCAAGTGCGAGTGTTGGTAACTCATCCGGACGAACTTCGATGATCACCGTAGTCCAGCCGTCATCATTAGTAGGATCTTGAGCAGTAAGCGAACTGCCATCTCCTGCCGCCTCATTTTCTATACTGAGCACTTTGATATTTTTAAGAAGTATTGACGCCTTCACACCTCTAAAACGTATCGGCTCATCAATATTGGCAGTTTGTGCGAGGGGAACTCACCGTAAGCACATCGATAAGTGAACCCGGTCGAATGTAATCATTGATCAGATTTTTATCACTGACTTTTAGTGGATATAACGTCATGCCTTCTGCTACCAAAAGATCAATGTATCCAGGCTTATTAGGGCTCACTTGATATTCTGGCAATACAACGTCGCCAGTACTAAGGCTTCGATTTAAGAGAGTGGAAGGTGAAAAACTAATCTGAACCTCCTGTCGAACCCCCAGTTTTATTGCTTCACTAAGGGGCAACTGCTGTTTTACGACACCTTGGGCATTTATTGCCTCTCCCTTTTCAAAGGCTTCAGTGGTGAACCACACTCCAACATACCCTTCACTTTTTTCAGCAACCACAGTATCGGTTTCAATCGGCTTTGGGTCAGGCTTGAGCAAATCGATAACGCCTAACAAGCCAATGATTAAAGCAGCAACGGCAACAAAGAATACCAGTCGAGTTCTCATAGTGTGCTCATATGTCGAGTTTTATGTTTGATGAGAAATTGAGTTACAATAACTAAATAAAAGCCGATGCTAATAGCGAACCCATATGGAATACCTTCTTGATCGCCATTCTTTCCTTTTGTTAACACATCACCAATTAAATAAGAGATTGCTAAAATACCACCAGTAAAAGCGCTAAGCGCATACGCCGATAATAAGCTATTAACAGGGATGGCAAGTGACAAAACAGCAACGTATTTAATATCACCGGCCCCAATCCACATCAGCTTATAAAGAATAATTCCTATACCTAACGTCAGAAAAAACTCTCGACTTGAATACCTAAAGGAAACAAGAAGCACTGTAAAATAAGTAATATGTACAAGGCATAATCTTGTATCTTTCGATAGAGAAAATCGGTAGCCGACACGTATATAGTCAACGTCGTCAAAGCCGCTAAATATAATCCATGACTTAAAATTAGCAATACCACCTATATTTGGTTAGATAAAAATTCATAATGTAAAAAAATAAGCCAGACCAATGAATACATCAGTCTGGCACTAAGATATAACCTACACTAGCCAATAGAATTTGATATTACTTTCCAGCAGTATCAATAGCGGTTGCTACTTGGGCAAAAGCTGATTCTAATTTGCCAATAAAACCAGTAGGGCTTACTGCTGTAGTCACTAACACAGCCATTGCCACAGCAATCAGACCATATTCAATCGCAGTTACACCACGCTCATCATTTTTGAATTGAGACAAAAACATGCTTGTTTTAACGTATAATTTAGTAATCATTATTTTTTCCTGCTTATCTTACTTACTTACTTACTTACTTAAAATTATTACTGTTGTATTGAGCTTTCAACAGAATGTTAGTTACTTACCGTAGCGAGAACTACCATGTGTGAACAAAACGCTCTCTAACAGAGAACCATCAGCAACCCTCACCACTGCAGATAAATACAGTAATGATGGTTACTACAGCAAAAAGCTGTATCCAACGCAGTTAGTCAACAAAGAATGCTCATCTTTTAGAACCACTTATAGGCTGTAAATAATAAACTTAATAATTCAATGTTAATGCTTGCCGAAAAGTTGGGATAAATATATCAAATCCCCCAAGACAACCCAAAATAGGCACCATTAATAAGATGCATATCCACACTCTAAATCATGGTAAAAAATACGCACCAAATCAAAAAAAAACAAACAATAACAAGCACATAAAGAAGAGCGCACACCAAGACCAACACCAATCCCACAAAGCAAAAGCGTGATGTGTATCACATTATTTTTTGTTTCCAAATATTACCAACATACAACATTAATAAAACTTTATTATTCACTTTTGGTTTACTGATTAATTCAACCATACCCTACAATAGGTGTTAAAATAAATTTATAAACATGTTGAAACATACAGGTTAAATAGATAAGGTGATTTACTAATACAGTTGTTATATCTCTTAGGTTAATTGATTATGACGTTACACTTCGATAATATCATTTCATTCATAACGGTTGCTGAAGAAGGCTCATTTAGTTCTGCAGCTAGGAAACTTGGTAAATCCCAATCAACGGTTAGTATAGCTGTGCAAAATCTTGAGCTAGATTTAGGCTTCAGTGTATTTAATAGGTACCCTAAGGTTAGGTTAAATGATAAAGGGGAGCGTCTTTACAAGCTATCCTTACCTATTGTATCGAGATATCGATGCTTAGTTACGACTGCCGAGCAAATGAATATTTCTGAGCAAATAATTTACCGGGTTGGGATAGACCCTTTAGTGTTTAATGAAAATGTAAGGAGGACACTATTAACATTTTCAGAGATCTTCCCTAATGTCGATCTAATGCTTGTCACTAAGCCAAGTTACGTTCTAGGGGAATATATTAAAGATGGAAAAATAGACCTAGCAATAGGCAACCCATATCATAAAACATATAACGATTTTAACATCAAAGAGCTATACCATGTTAATTGTTGGTGGGTAGGGCATGAAGACTTGCTCTCTTTTCAAACGAAATTTTCATCCCAGCGCATATTATTAATAGATGGTTTTGAAGAGCTAATGGGAACAGCGGATATCGCTTCGTACAGTTCGTGGAAGCTTGACGACTTATCAACTATCATTGAACTCTGCAAAGCTAAAAAAGGAATTGCTTTTTTACCTGAATTTATCATCGAAGAGCATAAAGAAAGTTGTAAATTAAAGGTAATTACAGATCATCCTGATTTTTTTGGTAAAAAAATTGTTGCGTCTCTTTTCTGGCAAGCTCATTCAGAATTTAGTTCATTTAATCAGTGGATAAAGGAGCAGCTACAAACTCCAGCTATCGATAAACAAGCTTTTATTACAGATCAAGCCCCACCTTTAACCAAATACACGATGTATAATTAATTATGTTGTCATGATTGTAAAATTTATATCTATATTTGGATAAAACCCAATGATAAAAACATTAGTTATACACCTCAGAATCCCTTGATATATAAACTTTATCTGTGTTGAAAAAATTAATGAAACCTTAGAATCATAAAGCCAAAAGATTAGGAAGCTTAACAATGACAAAGTTCATTTATATACCTGTAACACTGTCACTATTTATTACATCTTGTTTGGCACAACCTCTACTTTCGGATGAACTTAATTCGCAACAAGTCAAGTCTTGGGGAGAGCTATCCTCCCCTCCAAGTAACAACGCTGAAACTGGGACTTTTTTTTCCGGGGACGAATGTAATAGCGGAACAACAGCCCCACCTTCTATACCCAACGAAAGTCAAAGTACAAAATGCTATATCACTCACTTTCCAAGTTCAGATATCACAACCAAAATGCAATCAAGTGATGATGGGGACATTGGTTTTAGCTTTTCTTGGGATTTAGATTAAGCTTTAGTGGAATTTTACATATTACTCCCGGCGCCTTGCACAAAGCAACATTGATACCTCACCAATAGCAACTCTTATCTTTGTTTAGAATTCACCGATTGTTTGTTTACAGTCGATGGTACTACAAGAAACAACCAGTTGCCTTTACAGACTCAGATATCTATGGTTTAGCATGGACCGGGGGAATCAGTTTCGTTCTGATCGCGCTCTCGCCTCGGTGTATGTACAAGTTGAGGACCAGTTTAACGACTTGCAATAGTTGGCGGCGACTAAATGCAGTAGGCACAAACTTTCGAACTAATGTAATAGAAACAAATTTGTGCTCATAGTCTCCCTCCCCATGCCATTTAATATACTTTACTTAGCGTTATTCGACATCTTCTTCCAAGGGGATAACATGACCATGCTCCTTAATCAAATAAATATCACCATTGGTAAAATTAAAACGATATATACCAGCTAGTAACACTAACGCTAATAAAATAAACAGCAATATCAAAATTTTACGCACCATATTTCCCCTTTCTCTGATACCACCCATATCCTTTTGTAATACGCCAAACAAAAGAAATTCAATCAATAATAGCATAACAATACTCTGCCTCCACACACTAAAACCCAAATGAGTACCCCTCTCACTACATCTATTGAACCACAGGCTGTGTGACAGTGATTATTTCAAGAACCTATAGCCAGACCTTCACCTTACAAACAAATATGAAATATAACATTTACGAAATGATTATTTAACAAGTCAAAAAAACTATACTATAAGTCATTAAAATTTATTAAAAAAATCGAAGGTTGGTAGTTTAAGTGCATTATTTTTGTTGATGGACGTACTTAATATCTAAAGTACCTTAATAACATCGAGGTTAAAAAAGGAAACTAAGATGAAAGATAAATCAATGATATTAATAGCCATTGTGTTGTCCGTCTTTTATTCCCACTTGTCTTTAGCCGATGTAACACCAACTAATATATATATACAAAAAAACGCCTGTGAGCCTGGCTATAGGAAAGTCACTTTATATGAGGCAAGAAGAATGTTGTCTTCTATACGTCAGAAGATGGGGAAATGGCAAATATCAAATCTCGCAAATGGCTACGTTATTAAAGGAGGTGGTTATGGCATGAAAATCCAAAAATCGCCTCAAAGAGTTTATTCTTGGTGTACACCAATAAAAAACTCACAACCAACGCCCCCTCAAGATTTACTCCCCCTCTTACTAGAAGAAAACGACGAAGACTCACTTGAATGGAAGCTTGTTAATAAAGAAGAATTTTACAAAAATTGGGCAATTTGGTCAGATATGCTTGGGTTTGCGTACATCGGCGGCTACCGACCTAATATAGTCAGTCCATATTTAGTCGGTGAAAACATGGATATAAGCAGGGTCAATGCTCATCACTATCGAGTTGTAGGGCATTCCAATGATGATATTTTGTGTCCTTCGTGCAACAAAACTAAGCTAGATTTTGATAACTTTAATTACATAATTCAGCCAAGCTCATTAAAAACGTCCAACAACACCACCTCAGGTAAAGAACTAGTAGCTACAAAGCATGATAATGCATTTAATTTGACAGACGAGACGCATCAGTATCGTGTTATATTCTCATATACTCAATCTACAAATTGGAATAAAACAGACACCTATGATTTTTCGCAAAAAGTAACGTCAAAGAGCAAAGTTGATTTTCCCCTCGTTGGCGAAAATGAAATGTTAATTGAAATTGGGGAAGATCAATCTTTTGCTACAACTAGTAGTGGTAGCAAATCACAATCAATAACAAATACAGCAATTGTTACTGTGCCCCCGCATTCGAAGGTACCTGTAACTATGAATATTTACACTACTGATGTAGATTACGATTATAGTTTTGATGCTAATGTCTCTTACGATGTCACCATAAAAGGGATAATGAAACGCTCAGATAATGCCTTAAAAGATCACCCTAGAAGGGTTGAATATTTGGTTAAGAAATTTACAGTCGGTCGAGGGTCAATACCTGAAACAAATCTTGAGTATCAATATTCTCACCCCAATAGTGTTTCACTCGGGAGATATTGGGATTGGAACTACTTAAATGAAAAATACAACAAGTCGACTATAGATTTCCAAGTTAGCAGCGTTCTTCGACCAATTAAAACCAAAATTACTGGTCACTTTCATGCGTCTTCGACTTCAGGCTCCGATGTGTACTTTGGACCTATTGAACCATGGAATAAAAAAACAAGCCTTCTATATCACGATATGGTGCGACAAAAAAAGAATTAAGGGATTTAAGAATAAAAAATCTTACATTTACTGTCATTCAACTAGATAAAATTGGCAGCTAGGATATGAAACAGAATATCATTAACTTACTCACTAAAATAAGGTTTAAATTTGAAACATAATACATTACAGAATTATCTAGATACTCATTTTATTAGCCGATGTGAGCTTAAAACAAAATTAAATGTTAGTGATAGAGAATTAACAGAATTAATAGAATTAATAGAATTAATAGAATTAATAGAATTAATAGAATTAAATTTAATCCCTTCTTGCTCCTATAAAATTAAAAATGGCATTTCCCATTCACATATATTTGGAGAATATCCAGCTCCTGAGTGCGAAGATAACGAATATTACTCAATTTTCGTTGAAGAATGGTATTACCAAAATATTACATCATTTCCTAACTTTAAGATTATTGGTGACCTTAAAAATAAACTTCTCTCTAAGTTCGTAAATGACTACATTACAGAAACTCATGTTAATACATCTTTTAAACAAGAATTTTCAGAAGTTATAGATAACAAAAACTTACTTCTCGAGATGGCCAACAATTCATATCAGCACCACTTACAAGGAACGTATGGTGTTTGTATTAAAGAACCTTCTTCTGTAGCAAAGATAATCGAAAAGCAAGCTGCAGTTGCAGCACTTAGTCATATCACAGACAATGGAAATAAAAATCGTTTCACGGAAAATGAGCTAGTCGAGTTACATAAATATATAGCTAAATTCAATAGAATAGCAATGCCTTTCTCTCCCGTAGATTACGAAAAATCAAGTAGAAAACGTTTAGTGGATAACGTTTTAAAAAGAATACAAAACAATTAATAAGATTGTTGACAAGAAACCAACTAATTTGCTGATGTGTCAGTTCTTTATTAAAAAGCACTTGGAAATTTTAATAAAGAACTGACATATACTTAAATACCCATAATGGCTAGATAAAAACCAATGATAGTAATAATCATCTTATTATGCATGGGGTTGCAAATCCCAACACTATCATTTGTCCTTATGTGCAATAAATGCTTGCCGTAAAAATCGTTTCTCGCATAACCATACTGCAATGTTTTTTTAGATCGAAGCCACAAATAGGGATACTTAACTTTTCTGAGTACTACATAATAATATGCCCCCCAGAAAAACATAACGAATGGTATATATTCCCCTACCGAAAATCCGCCACCGTATCTGATTACTCTTATTTCTGCAGTATTATATCGACCGTTCTAAATACTTCATAAGTCAGCAACCTACTCTAAAGCTACTGGAACGTCAATTGCCAATGCTTATCAGTACCTTAGTGCGTAAAATAAACGCATCGCCGATATTAAACAAGCGTTTAATTATTTGCTAAGGTCACCTAATGCTCGACGAGTGATGAAGGTGCATAAAATTGGTCCTCAAACCGCTACAGCGATACTCGCTTCTATAAGCAATGAAGCGCAAATTGATTAAAACCGTGGTTTCTCCGTTTGGCTATATCTAGTACCAAAGAATATTCCACGCGAGGAAAACCTCTGCTAGGCTAATTTTGTGACATACTAGATGTCATCTAACGAATCTATTAAGTCCCATGTTTAAAACTTCAGATGCGTATTGCAAAGGCAACTTAAGAAGGTAAACACGGCAAAGCGAAAGCGTGCAGTGGATACTGGTTCACTGAGCAAAAATAATTTCACGCTTGGAAGAAGCATAACTCTTGGCAATAACTTCTTTATAAGTGCATGAAGGCCACACGCAGTTTTTAGAGATCAATAACAGGTGCTATCTACTCATAAAACTTCCCCATCGGAGATGGACGCTCGCACACCTAAAAACTTTTTTGTCAATAAGTTAAATAAGGTTAACTGATACTCCGGATAAAACTTTATGGAGTATGGCAGTCCTAAAGTGAACTTAAATCAATAAAAAGTCAGAGCAGGAAGATAAGAACCGCGGTCAATCAAAATTTAGAATATAGCACCTTGGCCCCTTACTGAAGCCCTTAAAGAAGAACAACCAATAAACCTTCATACACCATTTGTCACTCAATTAATCAATTGATGAATTTCAGGGGAATTATCTACCTAGCCGAGGAAAACTTGCCCACGTTACACTGAATACAATCCCACACTCTTCTGCAACCTGACTTACGAATCAGGTTCAACCTCTTGAGGAAGCATCGCATAATGAAGCGCATCATTCTTAGCATCTTCGTTCTTACTCTTTTAACCGCCTGTTCAAAAGACGATGGTCAACAAGCTCTTGGCACACTAGAGCGTGACCGCGTCACCTTTACAGCAACGTCGAGCGAGATAATCCGAGCCCTACCTATCAAGGAAGGCAGCCAGGTGACTAAAGGTGAGTTGTTGGTTCAGCTTGACACCAAGAACCAAGAAGCGATATTAACCCGCGCCATAGCCGAACAAGCCAAAGCGGAAGCTTATCTGTTAAAACTCACTAATGGCGAGCGCTCAGAAGATATCGTCGCAGCCCAAGCTAGAGTTACAAGAGCAGAAGCGCAATTAACCGAAGCTCAAAAGAACTATCAACGAAAAGAAGAATTAGCACGTAAAAAACTCCTCAGCCAATCGGAAAAAGATTCCGCATTGGCCGCAAGAGATTCCGCGCGAGCTGAGTTAGACTCGTCACAAGAAGAATTCAGTAAACTTACCGCAGGTTCGCGTCCAGAAGACATTCAACAGGCCAAAGCCGAACTAAAGGCCGCAAAAGCAGATGTCGCTCTTCAACAGCAAAAATTAGGAGAGCTGAGCATTACAGCTACTCGTGATGGCTTGCTCGACAATCTCCCTTTTCACTTAGGCGAACGCGTTCCAGTCAATGGCATCGTTGCCGTGATTCAAGCCAACCGCGTCCCTTATGCACGCGTTTACGTCCCTGCGACTTATCGAGTGAACTTTATTCCAGGTAAAACTGTGCAAGTCCACGTAGATGGCATTGAAAGTCCTTTTGAAGGAACCGTACGTTGGATTGCCACTGAACCATCATTTACCCCCTACTTCGCCTTAACAAAGGAAGAGCGATCACGCTTGATGTATCTTGCGGAGATCGACTTACAAGACTCTGCTAATTCACTGCCTTCAGGTATTCCTGCCCAAGTGGATTTGATGGAGTAAACAATGACTGAATACGCAATTCAAGCTGAAAATGTAGTAAAGATGTTCGGAGACTTTACTGCAATCAACAACATCACACTCAATGTGCCCAAAGGCAGTATTTATGGCTTTCTAGGGCCAAACGGCTGCGGAAAATCAACCACTATTCGCGTGCTAACAGGTCTACTTAGCCCAAGTGAAGGTAATGTGGATGTTTTAGGATTAGAGATCCCAAGACAATCTGAATTACTGCGACTCAAAATTGGTTACATGACGCAAAAATTCTCCCTCTACGATGACCTTTCAGTACAAGAAAACCTCGAATTTATTGGGCAGATTTTTAGCATGGAAACTAAAGCCCTAAAGGCTCGAATCGAAGAACAATTGAGCACGTATGGGCTCGATCAATTACGTAAACAACGCGTTGGAGGTATGAGTGGTGGCCAAAAGCAGCGACTCTCTCTTGCAGCTGCGACCATGCACAAACCTGAATTGTTATTTCTCGACGAACCCACCTCCGCCGTGGACCCAGAGAATCGACGTGATTTTTGGGAGCAACTGTTTGATCTTTCCGCTCAAGGCACCACTATTTTGGTCACCACCCACTATATGGACGAAGCAGAACGATGTCATCGACTTGCCATTATGGAGGCTGGAGAAATTCGTGCTGATGGCGAGCCCGAGCAACTCATGGCGCAAATGGGAGTGAATATAGTGGAGATCAAAGCAAATAACTTACGGAAGTTGAAAGAGGAAGTCATAAAACATAAAGAAGTCCGCTCTGCCGCTCAGTTGGGCGTCCGTTTACGCGTCCTAATTAATCAACATATCGAGCAGCCGATTGATTGGTTAATACAAACTTTCCCGAAGCTTGAGGGCTGTGAAATGAACATCACGCGTCCTAGCTTAGAAGACGTATTCGTTAGCGTGACGGGGGAAGGTCGCCAATGATGAAATCTATTGCTCGAATGAAGGCGGTGATGATTAAAGAGATCCGTCAGCTTTCTCGTGACCGAATCACCTTCAGTATGGTGGTAATGATTCCTTTGATCCAGTTGCTATTATTTGGGTTCGCCATCAATACCGATATTCGTAACATTCCCGTCGGCGTTGTTGACCAAAGCGGTAGCACAGCAGGTCGTGTTATCACTGAATCTGTAAAAGTGACTCAAGTTGTCAATGTGATCGAAACCTTTACGACCGTTTCACAAGCAGAGCAAGCAATACAAAACGGCCTCGTGCGCGCGGTACTCATCCTACCAAGCGACTTAACTCAGCGTATGGTGCAAGGTCGAGAGCTGGGACAATGGGTTGTGGATGGATCTGATACCATGATAAGTTCAGCCATCCTCTCGCTGCAGACCATGCCATTGACTGATTTCGACTTTGAGATCCGCCCTACTCCCACCAAAACTTTCGAAGTCGCCTTGTATTACAACCCGAGTCGGCGCTCAGCCGTGAACATCGTGCCGGGTTTACTTGGAGTGATACTTACAATGACTATGATCTTGTTTACCAGCGCAGCCATTGTGAGAGAACGGGAGCGAGGTAACTTAGAGTTACTCATCACCACACCAATTCACTCTATTGAATTGATGGTGGCAAAAATTATTCCGTACATCTTCGTCGGTCTAATACAGGTGTTGATTATCCTTGGATTAGGACATTGGATTTTTGGCGTACCTATAAATGGTGCCATTAGCCAGATATTGTTTGGCACTTTGTTGTTTATAGCCGCTAGTTTAACGCTCGGTTTGGTGATATCCACCATTGCCACAACACAGCTTCAAGCGATGCAGATGACGGTATTCATTCTTCTTCCATCTATCCTACTGTCTGGGTTTATGTTCCCTTATGAAGGTATGCCAGTTGCAGCTCAATGGATATCAGAGGCTCTGCCCGCCACCCACTTTATGCGTATCATTCGTGGAGTGGTACTTCGTGGCGCTGATTTAATGGAACTATGGCAAGATGCATTGTGGTTGCTTGGCTTTACCATGGTTGGCTTGGTCGTTGCGTCTTTACGCTTTAAGAAGTCACTCGATTAAACCGCCTCACCCTAGCGAGCTCTCGCTAAATGGAGGGGTTGTTGTAACACTCAGCTTTTAGTGATTTTTGAGGTGCCCACTTGGGCACTTCATTTTAGCGCATAAGTTACCGTTCTTGATAAAAGAGTGGCTAAGTGAGTATTCAGACACAAATAATCTGTCAGTACATAAAATAATTCAAAGACAATGTCACCCTCAAGAGCTATTTGACCTCATTTAACCATCTTTCACGTTCTCGCCATAAAGACTCGCCGTCGCTCCATCCACAGACTTCAGACCTAACGCATACCGAGCTTTCTGTTTCTCCCATCGATAACTTTACTCCACGATGTTGTTATTCATTGATATCCAATATCTCAATGAACAACGTAAAGAAGCCCGTTAACCAAAGCTGAACATTCATTGCCTCAATAGCCACATCATAACTTTCACAGCCATCAATAACGACTTTCTCTGATAAACCATATGAGTTACCGTCTTGTTCCAAATTGGTATGTATTTGATGCCTCACCTCACTGATTGAGCGTTACATGATCAACACCACGCTCTTTCTATAACTGAGTTTATACGCTTGATAATAACGGAACCATTTCGATTATGACTTCTGATAGAAAGATCCTGATCCCCCTATAAGACTTGGTTTCTGCCCATTCTTTTCGCTTCGTACAACAATTTATCTGCACGTTTGAATAGCTCCTCTTCACTCTCTTCAAAATTGAATTCAGCAAAGCCACAACTGACTGTTACATAATGACTTACTGTAGAAGCACGATGAGGAATATTTGCTTTACATAGATTACTTTGTGCATGAGCAAGAAGGTTTCTTGCTTGGTCTTTGGTTGTATTTGGCAACAGGACAGCAAACTCTTCTCCTCCTATACGAGCAACAATATCAGCACTTCGCCTAAAGCTGGCTTTTAAAACCTGAACCACTGTCGTTAAACATTCATCACCCTTTAGATGACCATATGTATCGTTGTACTGTTTGAAGAAGTCTATATCTATAATGGCAAGTACAAATGGCATGCCTTCACTTTCCTTGATGAGTTTTCTTATTCGTTTATCGTACCCACGACGATTATAAGCACCAGTTAATGTGTCACGATAACTAATATTCTTAAGTTCTTTGTTTTCAACGGTCTTATCAACCAACAGTTCTTCTGTTTTTTTATATAGACCATTGGTGGCAAAGTAGAAAACAGCCATAATACTTGCGTATCGGATAAGGTGACTTTCGTCCTTATCTAACAATAATGAAAGCTCCCACAATATGAGAGGAGTAAGCCCGAGAAGCATTGCAATCCTACTCTTATTCCATGCGAGTACCTGCAAAAATAACCCAATCACTACAATTTCTTTTGGTTCATGTAAATCGCCCCAATGGTTTTCTGATGCCAATACAGTAGAAAGCCAACATAAACCAGAAAGAATCGCAGAAAAATTCAAAACATGAGCTTTGTTGAGTAAGAGTTTTTTGTAGTTTCTTATCGCAAACTCAGTAAAACCTATTAAAATAATTCCTGTGATGGAGATAACTAAATAATGAATTGCATTTTCTAAATCATAAGATGGTCTGAGAAAATAAATTTCATATGAGATCGTGGCTATGCATATCCCCAACATAAGCATTGACCATTTAATGCCAGCGTACATCATGTTGTTCCTAAGCTCGTAAACTAACACGCTTTTAAACCTTGATTGCATAGTAAGTTCCTGTTCGCAAAATCATAGATATTGTCATTCTTATCGATCACTAACAACTAAACTTTTATAAGTAACTAGTGACTTTTTCAAGTTAGTGGAAGTAAAATGATGCAATATACATGTTTATTGAAGAATTACTTATAAAAATTGTGCATTTTCACGTCAAATTTGAACCTTTAGAACAGACTTAATACCTTCGAATTTAGACTAAAACAGAGTATTGAATGACGTTGAAATGTGCTAACTTTTCCAGATCAAAAGGATGAATTGTAGAACATCACTCATGAAAAATTTGGAGAAAAGGTTGGTGGTATTTGTATCATAAAGCTAAGCTGGTTATATATTGCCATGGCACTACATAATTACGTGTTCAACGCTCGAGAGAAGAATGCCGATACGGCTTCTTTCAGTACCTGACTCTATGTTCTGAAGTCAGGGTGAATTTGATGATCCACCTATTTATTGTCACGAGGTCTACACCACACTCCCTCTGCATACCTTCGCTCCCTACAACCGAGTTACGGATGGTTTCGAGAATAGCATCTGAAGGGAAATGGAAACCTTTAAACATGACATAACACAAGCGAACTGATCTGCTCCAGTTAGACTGGACACCGCATTAAGCGACATATTGTTTTTCAAAGTTAACTGGGCTTAGATACCCAAGAGCACTGTGCCTTCTTGTTCGATTATAATCAACTTCAATGTATTCAAAAAGCGCTTGGCGCATCTCTTCTCGGGTCATTATCGGCTCGTATTGGACGGCTTCTACTTTCATTGAGTGGAAAAAGCTTTCAACACCGGCGTTATCCCAACAATTCCCCTTCCTACTCATGCTTTGTTTTAGATTATGAGCTGCGATTAAATCTCGGTAGTCTTTTGAGCAATATTGGCTACCTCTATCACTATGGATAATCACGTCTTCTGGCATGCCTCTGCGGAACAATGCCATTGAT
>NZ_CADDIS010000015.1:0-14481 GCF_902751245.1 Vibrio sp. Vb339
GTACTTCAATCGATTGCTGACGATATGATCCGATATGATTATACGAGCGAATCTAGAGATTATATATACAGTTTGATCTTTGAAAAACACCAAGTAGAACTCGAAAAAATTCGCATGCTTTATCCGACAGACATTCGCCCAACACCTGACGAGTTGGTAAATAAGTTATGTAGCCATGCTCTTCTTGACCGAAACAATAGCACCGACAACCAAGGAATCGGCTTTGTTAATGAATTTGTACTCGGAAATTTATGTGCGGACAGCATAATTAATGATAAATCCATGGAATGGGATGGTGACAAACGTTTTATAGAACCTGCGATTCAAGCCTATGTTGCGAGGGCCACAGACGACAAGGAAATACTTTGGGAGTCTTTGCGATTCGTTCTTGAGTTCATGTCAGGCCGAGACAAAATCTTATATAACTACTTACTAACAAAAGAGCTCCGTATGGATTTGGACGGAGAAAATGTAGAAGAACTAGTAATAAAAGGAATTGACTTAGGCAAGCACGCCAGAATTTCGAATGTTGCTTTCATAAACAGCCAATTTACTGAAGTAGTGTTTGATTTTGAGGCAATTTCCAATTGTACATTTATAGGTTGCTCATTTTATGACTGTACAGCTATCAATGATGACAACCTTAAGGATGTCTACTTTGTCGGCTGTGATGACAACAACGATTTGGTTAATTCAATTTCCCACGAAGAAATTTTATCCAAAGATGATCATGGCCTAGACGATTGTGACATTTATGTTTTGGAAAAATTTTGTCCTAAAGGTAGCCAAACGTTTTATAAACATCGCGCGATTGGCTCTATCTGCGCCGTGAATAATCAATTTAATCATTATGAAATTATGCAATCTGTGAAGAAATTGAAAAAACAAGACTACCTACGCGTCCCAGATAAGCGTTCATTCCTTGAGCTCAATCTTGAATTTGTTGCTGAAGTTAAAGCGATTTTAGGGAGAGCGTGAAAGTGAAGCAAAATACTGAGCTACGAATCATTCAACAGTTACAGACTAGAATTGAGAACCAGCTACATAGAGTGGGATTGCTTTTTAGAGTTTTTGCCCGTTGTAAAACTGATGACTCAATAACAAAGAAGATTGATGGCCGAACACCGGGTTACTACAGTGAAGATGGAAAAAAAATACAAGACTTATTCGGTGTTAGAATTGCACTATATTTTCCGGATGACTTAAAAATCGCACAAAAAGCGTTAGAAAGTATTTTTACACTAGATTCTCAGCAGGTAGATAATCATGATTCATCTCTATTTTCCGCAACTAGGTGTAATTTTGTTTTCCAACTTCCTCAAGAACTCGTTGAAGAAAGTCATATATTAAGAACCAATCCCCTTGTCGATTCCACGTTTGAGGTGCAGTTCAGAACTGTTTTATCAGAGGGATGGCATGAGGTTGAACACGACCTCAGATACAAATGTGCAGATGATTGGGATCAACATGATGACTTAAGTCGTGCTTTAAACGGCATCTATGCGTCGCTTGAGACATCTGAATGGGCTATGACTAGATTGTTTGAGGACCTTGCATATCGCCATTATAAGTCGTCAGAATGGGCACCAATGATTCGTAATAAGTTTAGGTTGCGAGCTGGGAACGAGCTAAATCAACAATTAGAGCAAACTATTACGGATACAGAGGGGTTAGGTAAAAAGATATACCGCCTCAATCGAAGTAAGCTATTAACAGCGATACTAAAATATGACATTAACCTACCGATTAATATTGATAACTTAGTATATATATGCAACTACTTTTTCATTCGTTCGGCAGAGGTTAACGATGTGACACCACCAATTGTTAAACTTACTTTAGATCAACTTGTGAAGCGTAAAGAAGAATAATGAGTTAGGGATTGATATGAGTAGCGATATTTTATATCGCTACAGTTAAACCAATATTTGTTTCCCTTGGTATATAGCTTTGGCACAAGTATCAAAAAATTATGCAAGAAAGAAGTTTGATATGCAGTTAATTGGTCGCGATATGCTTCGGCTACGTTCAATAGGATTTAGGCAGTTATATATAAATGTTTGGGAGTCGTATTTACGACTCCTTTTGTTAACCTTTTTTTGCTGAAAAAGTTGCGAAACTTGCGCGCGCATAAGAGGGCGATAAGTCGATAACAGGTGGTAGATAATCGTCCGTTAGTATTAAATCAATAAATTTTGACGCTAGTCGAAACTCCGAATTTAATTGTATGACTTCTGAAGAGGCTTCTAAAATCTCCTTAAAATCCTCATTTTTAAACAACTCAGTTGCACTAACCTTTAACTGCATCAAATTTTTCTTTGCTGATGCATTCAGAAGGCCTAGCTTCGATACACCTTGTGACATCATTTGATATTCAGCTTGTAACATTAAAAGTTTTAATGAGTTTTCGCGAGCATTAGGGTTGAGTTGAACTCCGGGTAATTCAACCTCCTTGTAGCCTGTTAAAAAAGATTCGATTTTAACGAGTATTGTACGTGCATCTTTATCTTCACTTCTGTCATATATGACTTTCAAACAATCTCGTAAATGATTCAGATCTACATCCCATGATGTTTTGTAAATTACGGAAGATACCAGTTTAGATAGATCGTGATGAACAGTATAAATAGCTCGACTTAATTTGTGGTCACCTACTAGCTCCCCTCCAAACACCAAGCAATTTGTCTGCTCGCATATTGTAGCATGATTAAATTGTCTAAAAATGGGCTCTAATAAGTATTTGGTTTTCTTAAAACTTGTTTGCCAGTCGACTATTTTTACAAAATCTTCATGAAAGTAAGATAATTCATTTGAAAATTCATGAAAATATGTATCCTCTTTAATAACTAATCTACCGACAGAGTATTTAACAAGATCTTCTACCCAGTAAGGGAAGATTTTTTCGGATAGAGCTTCACTACCAGTAAATGGAAATAGATTAGGCGCTAAAATTGAACTTTTCTCAAGCATGGTATCCCCTGTAGTTGACACTTTAATCTTTATGCAAGCAGTGCCTTACAATCACATCGAATTGTATATAAATCAACAGGTTGTAATAAATTTGTCGTATGAATGAGATGTTGAACAACTTAAAAGGAAAGTTAGATAAGTTGCTGTACGGTCGTTGATTCCATATCTAGTTATAAGAGCCTACTTGTCATCTTAAGAAGTCATAGAGAGGAAGAATAGAGCTTCTTTGTACGGATGTAGCAATTGGAGTATGAGATTTTTGTACATGTACATTTGATACGAAAAGAACGTTATTTTGAGTCAAATTTGGCTGTACATGTACGAAAATGTTTGTTGATTTGGCTTTTTCTTTAGCAACCCCCTGTTCTAAAAGGGGAAAAACGCTGTAAAGGTCAGGTGTAGATAGTCCATCCTAGGGATATGTTAAATGGTTAAATGCGTGCATATAAACTAAATCTTCTAAGAGGTTTTTTATAGGTACAATGCCCATTATGGATTAGTTATAAGGTCACCTCTAGCGAATCCGGCTTTTCTTAGATAAAGCGATGGCTCAAAACGGCTTACCAGAAAAATGGTGATTGATGGTAGCAAAAGCAATTATGCCGCCCTTGATGCAATGAATATTCGGCTCTGGCTAACAGGCTTCATGTTGTCACTGATAGAGATACTCGATATCAAAAAACTGAACAATATTGTGGAGCAAAGTCATCGGTGGGTAAAACAAAAAACACGCCAAGCCCTTGGATGGAAGTCACTAGAAGGGGCAACGGCCAGTCTTCATGGTAAAGAATTGTGGACAATGATTAAACGAGGTCAAATTAACCTTGGGGGGAACAACGCCTTTGAGCAATTCTATGCCCTCGCAGACTAATTGCGTCTAGAGAATGGTTCTGCCATGTCGCTATCAAAATTTGCGACAGAACCAAACCCTTGTGCGGGAGAGATCCGCCTTCATGAACCGCCTCTTCAATGTTGAGGTAGTTTTTAACTAAAAAACGGAATGGCTGAACTGAGTTTTCTGTATTTTTTGCAACAAGCTCATTAGAATCACTCCATTTCAGGTTGTTTATTTTTTTGACTAAACTACGCAACAAGGAATTTAACAATAGTAACCAAGCCTTTTGAGCTGATGTAAGTATTTAATCTTTAACATCAGTAGCCCCGGAGATATAGCCAGAGCATAACCTAGCACTATTACCAAAACAGCTCCCCAGTGGACAATGGCATCACTGAGTGATGATATATATATCAAAATTATTAAAAGCAACGGAACTGTTAAGCAAAAAGCAAGTAAAGAATAGAACTAAGAATAGCTTTTATCAGTTGAGACCGCCGTGATATTAATATTAGGCAATTGCAATATAACATTACCACTACAATGAGTAGGGTTGCGATCAAAGCATTTACTGCCATTAAAGATAAAACCATCATTTAAAAGTAGCTCCTATTTGTTCACCACTGCCTACTATTGTCCCTTCAGTAATAGCCCCTCCTACGTGTTGCGGTCACCTATTAATTCCGGATGACGTTAAAGGACGACCCAGTATCGGCGGGCGATAAGGGGGAACAAATTTACCTAGCCCGTTTCCAAGAGGTCCAGCGAGTCCGCCAGCTAGTCCAGCACCAACGATAGCTGAAAGGTTATAATCACAAAGACGATTAAAGGAAAAGAAGTCCGACTATTAACGTCAATGATAGACACGATGAAATATCCTGGTGCTGATATCGCCGAACTATATAGCCATCGTTGGGGAAATAGAGTTGGGGGATCGTGAGATGAAGCAATACATGCTTCAGAACCAACTTACGTTAAGAAGCAAAAAGCAAGAGTTAGTGAATCAAGAGCTTTGGGGAATGCTGGTTGCTTACAATCTACTGCGGTTCATGATGTGTCAAATGGCCTATCATCAGAAGTCAGTGATGCCTTATCAAATCGGCTTTAAACAGGTTTCATTGTTCCTTGTTGGACTGCTTCAATTATTACCAGCGGTCGCGAAGTAATAAATTGCATACTGGATATGTCAGAAAGCTTTGTTTTACCTGAGAGGCGAGAACGAAGTTACCCAAGAGCAGTAAAAAAGAGGCCTTGTCGCTATGCGACAAGGTCTCCAAGAAGACGCTAAACGATGCTTAACTGACAAGCATTACAGCGTCTCGCCTTGCTTGTTGATAGCTCGCTGCTGATAATGCCATTTTCCTTTCACTTTAATGTAGGTTTCATCAATCATCCACAAAGAGTCGGCTCGGATGAATTGACGATGGCATAGTTTCTTACGTAATGCAGGGGCATACTCAATGAACCACCGATAAATGGTCGAACGGTGAACCGAAATCCCTCGCTCCTGCAGCATGTCGCTAAGGTTGGCATAGCTCATTGGGGTTGAACCATACCAACGAAGGCACCAAAGAATGATTTCAGGAACAAAGTGTTTCCATTTGAATTCAGGGTTGGTCATAGAATCGCTGGATTAGATGGGAAAGCCGAAATTCTGAGTTTTAACGGCTTTTTTTGCAACAAGCCCCGTTGTCTCATAATTAGTGTTAAACGAGGTTCGGGTGCTGACGAACCTCGTTCACTTCTGCGACGTTTTATTTTTCACTGATTAAGCCTTTCTCATGACCAACTTATTGCGGCTCTGTGTTCGATAGCACCTTTAGGTTTCTTTTCATAGCTGCTCATATTGTATGTACCAATAAGACTCTGCTGTCAGTAAGCTTATGTTGTTTAGGCAAAAGTCTTAATGATTTTCAATATTTGTATAGCGCGTTAATTAACCTAAGCGTCACTAAATTGAACAATTTCTTTCAACTATTTGAATTGTAATTGCTCCAGTATTTTAAATATTATGGAGAAACATTATGGCAATGGCTGCACCGCTGTTTGAGAACGTAGATGACCCATTTGAAGCACCGTTAATCGATCTCGGGCGCAAAGTGCTCGAGGTCCAGAACCTAACCAAAGCGTATCAGCAAGAGGAATTGGTACTGGATGGGATTAGCTTTGAGCTGAGAAGTGGTGAATTCGTTGCTGTAGTTGGTCGCTCGGGAGCGGGTAAATCGACTTTGTTGCATACCTTGAATGGCACAATACCATCAACCAGTGGACATATCCTTAATGTCCATACTGATCTAACGACGGATGACGTACTCAGTATGAACCGCAAAGAGCTCCGTAACTGGCGCACTCACTGTGGTATGATTTTTCAAGACTTCTGTTTAGTGCCTCGCTTGGATGTCATCTCTAATGTACTGCTTGGCCGCCTCAGTTTTACCTCAACGTTCAAATCTCTGCTCAAAGTATTTAGTGACGAAGATCGAGCGGAAGCCATCGAACTACTCAAATGGCTCAATATGTTGCCGTATGCACTTCAGCGAGCAGAAAACCTATCGGGTGGTCAACAGCAGCGTGTGGCGATATGCCGTGCCATGATGCAAAAACCCAAGATTCTACTTGCCGATGAGCCAGTCGCTTCACTCGATCCTAAAAACACAGTCCGCATTATGGAAGCACTACAAAAAGTCGCATCTGATGGTGTTGGTGTGATGGTGAATCTGCATTCAATTGAACTGGTTCAACAGTACTGCACACGAGTTATCGGTCTAGCAAAAGGTCGTGTGATTTATGACGGTCACCCATCTGGATTGAATGAAGAGATTTTGAACCAGCTGTACGGTGACGAAATCGATCAAGTGAGCTAAACGTTTTATTTCTCCACTTAATACACGCAACGAGCATAAATACTAAAAATTTTTACATTTAAGGATAGAAAATGAAAACGCTATTTGCCCTAGGTATGATCGCAGCTTTAATGGCTACTTTTAATGCTCAAGCAGCACCAAAGGAAATCAACCTCGGTATTCTTGGTGGCCAAAATGCAACCCAGCAGATTGGTGACAACCAGTGTGTAGCAGAGTTTCTAAAAAAAGAGTTAGGGGTAAAGACTAACATCCGTAATTCAACTGATTACAATGCGGTAATTCAAGGGCTTTTAGGTAACAAGATAGACCTAGTCATCAACATGTCTCCTAAGTCTTTCGCTGAAATCTATCTAAACGACCCAGAAGCGGTCGAACTTGTGGGGATCACAGTCGACAATACCGATAATTCACGTGGTTACCACTCGGTGATATTGGTTAAGTCTGACAGTGAGTTCAAATCCATTAAAGATTTAAAAGGGACAAATTTTTCATTTGCCGATCCAAACTCGACATCTGGGTTCCTTATTCCAAACCATCAGTTTGAGCAATCGTTAGGCGGTAATATGGATAACGATTACAACAACTACTTTAACTCCGTAGGTTTCTCTGGCGGTCACGAGCAAGATATCGTCGGTGTAATCAATGGTCAGTTCGATGCAGCAGTCACTTGGTCTTCAATGCTAGGCGAAAAAAGCGAAGGCTACAGCGCTGGCGCAATCCGTCGCTACCTTGATCACGATAAAGACCTAATGAGCAAAATCCGCATCATCTGGGAATCGCCACTGATCGCAAATGGCCCCACACTGGTAAGTAATAGCCTTGAACCTAAGTTCAAAGCAGACCTAACAGCAGCAATTAAGAAGCTATCTGCAGAACACAACGAGTGTTTCAGCAAGGCTGCGGGGGGCACGCTACACCTAGCTGATACAAGCGTTGCTGAATACCAATCAATCATAGACCTTGTTAAAGCGACGAAATTCGCTAAGCGTTAATCCTTCTCTATGCCGCTTGCGGCTCAGTTTACTTCCCACTACCAAATGAATACGGTTGGGCAGTAAGCTCTTCATTAATTTTGTATTTTTGGAATTGTTATGCAATTTGAACAATATTATCAGAAGGTTCGCCGTGAGCAAAAGATCGACGCACTCACATGGTCGGGTATGTTTATGCTGCTTTATTTGCTTTCTGGACACTTTGCCGAGTTTAGTCTTCACCAGATTATTAATAACGCCCCGTCGCTTTTTGAGTATATCTACGACACCATTCCAGACCTTTCTTGGCAGCATTTATTTACTGGCCGAGATGAATCAGGTCACGCCGTACCAGGTTCACTGCTCTACTGGGGATATCGCCTGCACATTCAGATTCCACTTCTTTGGGAAACCATCAACGTCGCAATGGCAGCGACATTAGTTTCTTCTGCCGTCGCTATCGTTTTCGCCTTCTTGTGTGCCAGTAATGGTTATGCACCAGCGTCAGTTCGTGTTGGGGTCCGTTCATTTGTTGCCTTCTTGCGTACTATGCCTGAGCTAGCATGGGCTGTAATGTTTGTGATGGCTTTTGGTGTAGGCACTTTCCCTGGCTTTGTAGCGCTGACTCTGCACAGTATTGGTAGCCTTACCAAGCTGTTTTATGAGTCCATCGAGACTATCTCTGACAAGCCCGTTCGTGGTCTAACATCGTGTGGTTCAAGCCCAATTCAAAGAATCCGTTTTGCTTTTTGGCCTCAGGTTAAACCAATGGCGCTTTCATTTGTTTTCTTACGTTTTGAGGTTAACTTTCGTTCGTCAACCATCTTAGGCTTAGTCGGTGCTGGAGGTATCGGTCAGGAGTTAATGACCAATATTAGTCTAGGTCGCAATGACCAAGTCAGCATTACACTTATGTTGATTATCATTGTGGTTGGCATCATCGATTCGTTATCTGGTGTATTGCGAAAAAAAGCGATTGGTGGTGGCGCATAATGAAACAGCAAGCAATTACGCAAATCAAACAACAAAATGCCAAGATCTTTTCCCAGCACAGTCGCTATCTGCGTGGAGTGGCTCTTACTGTTGTCCTTACCATCGGTTACTATCTACTGTTTTTTTCGGTTTATGGAGTCTCTGAGGAGCAATTTGCCATGGGCTGTGAAAAAATAGGTACGTACTTCCTAAGCATGTTTGTTTGGCGAGACTTCTGGAACTGGCCGTTTGAATACTACTTTAAGCAAATTGGGATCACGTTAGCGATAGTATTTAGCGGAACTTTGACCGCATCACTTGTTGCACTACCTTTGTCCTTTCTGGCGGCTCGCAATGTGATGACAGGCCCGTTTCGTATTGCAGCAACTTTTATGCGTCGTATTTTCGATGTGTGTCGAGGGATAGATATGGCTATCTGGGGCATGATTTTTGTGCGTGCAGTTGGTCTTGGTCCATTAGCTGGAGTCATGGCCATTTTTGTTCAAGACTTAGGTTTATTTGGCAAACTTTATGCTGAAAGTCATGAAGCTGCGGACAAAAGACCTTCGCAAGGCATGACATCCGTAGGAGCTAATAACCTGCAGAAGCAGCGTTTTTCAATCTTAACCCAGTCATTCCCAAGCTTTCTGGCGCTGACGCTTTACCAATTGGAGTCGAATATTCGTTCTGCGGCGGTATTAGGCTTCGTTGGCGCTGGCGGTATCGGATTGGTTTATGCGGAGAACATGCGTCTTTGGAATTGGGATGTCGTCACATTCATCACATTAGTACTGGTGGTCGTGATCATGGCTCTAGACAAGGTATCGAGCACCCTGCGCCAGAAATACATTATTGGTAAGAACATTCCGCCTTATAACCCGAAGGCTTAACCATAGAAATATCAATTCTTACGCTGCTTAATTGTGAACCATTTACCTCTGAACAACGAACAGCACTGGGTAAAGTAATAAAATACACGCTCGGTCAATGGCTAGAAGAATTGGTTGTTCCCGAATACACCCAATAGCGCTGATGCGATCACCATGCGCTCCTACCTTGGAACTTCAAACATTAGCCAGATCGCCCCTTGGGTTTATGGGGCGTTTACGTACATCTTCCTGTTAATTATTTTGTAACGAGGTTTCAGCATGAGGCTATGGCAATTAATAGATATGGTCGTACAAATCGCAAATTCTTGATTTACTTCTATCAGCTTTAATGATAGCGGCATTTCGTCACGCAAAACAATTTTTCATTAACAAAACCCCATTCGACTAGCATTGTGTTAGCTAAAAAAGGGAATATATTTATGAAAAATACTTTAATGTTACTTTTGCTCTCCCTATTCTGCACTTCTTCTTAGCAGCGACTTCAACCGACTTAGTCAAGTCTACAACCTCTTGGAATAGTGCTCCATTATCAAACATTAGTCTCAGTCATCCTGACGTTACTGTTAAGGAAATCACCATTCAACCACATAAAACTCTCCCTACTCATCTTCACCCTGTCATTAATGTTGGAGTATTGCTTTCTGGTTCATTGACCGTTTACTCCGAAGATAAAAAGCAAAGCCTACATTTAAAGGCTAACACTCCAAACAACAGTATTATTGAGATGGTGAATCAGTATCATTATGGAGCCAACGAAGGTGACTCTCCTGCAAAAATTATTGTCTTTTATATTGCTGAAAAAGGCCAGAAAGTAACAATAAAAAGAAAGGTCATGATGTGTGTTTACCAGAAACCAACCGCTAGTGCCATTGTAGTGGTCTAATAATCCTGAGCAGAGTAAGCCAGCAAGCGTGGAACTAACTCCCTCTATCAGACTTTCCATCCCAAACACTGATGCATTTTTCCTTTCACTTTCCGGTGACTTTGCTCAACTATATTGTTCAGATATTTAACTTGAAACACTTCAATCAAATTGAGCACCTCCCCCGTCAGCCAGAATTGAACATTGATGTTATGCAGCGATAAAGAGAAAATTTGGAAAACCACAACGCAAGGGCAAGATTTTTGTAATGTGCTACCGAAAGAAATCATCGCCCCTAATAAGTCTGCGATTTAGTCTCACCAACAAGTTTTAATTCTAGAATCAAAACTGACAGAAGAAGCGTTTATGTCCTCAATACAAAACAGGCTATTTAGGAGTAAGAGCGAAATTTTCTGGGGGAGGGGTAATAACCATCCTGATTGAAAAACCGCTTACCTTGACAAGAGCGCTCAACCCAATCTAGCGGTTAAGCCTAAGCGTCTATTAACGGTGACGAACCACAAATGCCTGAAGTATGAAACCACCTTATTTGATAAAGCAGGAAAACCTAACTTTGAGAGTGCGAGGTGATTTATTTTATAAAAATTTGTGTACTTCATAAATCTTGTTGCATATCATGCACCAAAATAATTAATCTTCGCTTGGTTAGGTGCTAAAAATATGAATCAAAAAGGTTTTACTCTGTTCGAGCTTGTCGTAGTGATCTGCATTCTCGGCATCTTATCAGCTACTGCTGTTCCTAAGTTTTTAAGTATTCAAACTGATGCGCGTATTTCAACTTTGGAAGATACGATCGGTAGAATTGTAGTGGCTACTGGAATAGCAAACGGGAAAGCCGAGTTTGCCGGGGGTTACCCTCGAGACGGTGCAGAGCACACTGTTAATGGTATCATTTACGCTAACGGGGAAGTTGCAATAAGAGCTGACAATATTCATAACATTATCGATCTCGACCCAACTTTATTTGTTCGCGATAGTTTTGATGGCTCTCCTGAATTGCATTCTATTCTCATCTCTTATGATGATTTACAAGGCAAGCCTGAGAGCGTGATCCATAGTTCATGCCGAGCTATGATTCGCACTAAGTTTGTAAAAATCGGGATTAACTATAAGGACTATATTGTCTCTAAAATATTCAAAGACGACTGCTAGCACCGCAGCGAACTTTTTATACTAATATATAAATATTATACGTTTGCGTTATCAGAAAACTTAGAGAAAGGAGAGTTGAGATCCTTGAACGTTAATGAAGGTGATAAATACCGAATAGAATATGAATAATTACAAATCAATCGCCTCCCTCCCTTTTAAATGTACACGATTGAGCTTTTCTTCGGTTGTCCGATATAGGCTGTTCACTACATTATCTTTATTTATGTTTTTGCGAATCGTTCGATTGCTTTCTCCACTATGTGTTAGGCCTCTAATGGCTCAAATTTCATAATGCTCCGTTACGCGTTCGAGGTAAGGGGCAGTTTAACTCTTTATTGACTTGATACCGGTCGAACCTAAAGTAAAGCTGTATTGTTAATTAAGCTCCTTCTAAAAGCCTCTAGTTCATAGGTATGTATGAATAATGAGATAGGTGCTATCTGGCGATTTTCATCCTTAAAACAATTATCAATATGTGCCCTATCGAGATAAACAACGTTGGCTTTTTTCTTGGGAGTCTCTTCAATAAGTTTTGTTGTTAACCCTGCTAGTTCAAAGCAATCCAATAAAAAATAAAGCTTGTCAACATCATTCTACTCTTTATTGCTGAGTAAGAGGCGTGTAGAAATCTCCAGTTTTGTCGTATTTTATCACGCTCATTTTGGCTTCCTTTGTAATATTCAATAAAAAACATGTACTTATATCAGGGATTAGCATTCGTCAAATATCCCAAAGTGAGGGAGGTAATTCCCTATTTCGGGTCTAATAAAAGGACAGAGCTTTCTGTATGCGCCCCATGAACCCACGGGGCGAACTGTAGTTGTCAACTGATATTGACCACGCTCTTAGAGTTTAACCAGAACAGCCGTTCTGATTCATTTGATCTCTTGCTAATCTGACTAAGCCAAAGCTAGCTGGTCAAAATTTATAGTTTTAACAGCCTTGAGGTTAATAGTCTGCTTTGCTTTCCATAAATCATACTGGTGTTGCATCGCTAACCAACTCTCAGGAGTTCCGCCCAGTACAACCTGTAGCTTTAGTGCCATCTCAGGGCTGATAGAGCTTTGGCCTTTCACGATGCGGTTGAAAGTAGATGGGCTTACACCCAAGTTCTTGGCTACGGCTCTAGAACTAAGGTTAAACGGTTCAAGGTACACATCGTGGATTAGTTCGCCCGGATGTGGAGGGTTATGCATAATCATTAGTGATAGTCCCTATAGTCGAGTATAAAAGCGTTTCCATTTCTAAACTGAAACGTAACGCGCCAGTTGCCGTTAACATCAATAGCCCAAATATCATCTTTCTTTGGGTTTAGCTGATGTAGTCTCCAGCCAGGTTTATTGATATCAGCGATAACACTTGCGGTATTGATTACAGCTAACTGTAACCTTAGCTTTTTGATATGTTTGGCTTGGATACCCGCAGCAGTCCCTTTAACAAAGAACTTTTCCAAACCTGTATGCTTAAATGATTTTATCATGTAAATACTATAGCGTGTTGCGCCTCACGACACAATACCGATAAAGACATTTTAGCTCTCATCTGGGGGGGGGGTGCAAAAAATCACCTCAAGATTGAAACTGTCATCGTCTGCTGTAATGATTGGTAAGATCAATGACGAATCCTGAATTCAAATGGAAACACTTTGCTCCTGAAATCATCTTATGGTGTCTACGTTGGTATGGTTCAACTCCTATGAGCTACGCTAATCTCAGCGACATGCTGCAGGAGCGAGGAATTTCGGTTAACCGTTCAACTATTTATCGGTGGTTTATTGAGTATGCCCCAGTATTACGGAAAAAATTACGCCGTCGTCAATTTATCCGAGCAGACTCTTCGTGGCAGGTTGATGAAACCTACGTCAAGGTAAAGTGGCATTATCTGTCCCGAGCTATCAACAAGCAAGGCGAGACACTGGACTTCCATTTCTCCCATAAACGCAATAAAGAGGCGGCTTATCAGTTCCTGAAGCAGTGCCTACGCCACTATCCAAAAGAGTTACAGCCTCAAACATTAAACACCGACAAACATTCCTCCTATGCCAATGCGATTACCCGCTTGAAGAAGGAGGGACGACTTCGAGCGGACGTCGAGCAACGGCAAGTAAAGTATCTCAATAATGGCGTTGAATCTGACCACGCCCCCATTAAGAAGCTCGTTGTCGGTACTGGTGGTTTTAAAATACGAAAGCGAGCCTGGTCAACCCTTCAGGGGTTCGAATCCTTACGGATGTTGAACAAAGGGCAGTTTGATTTCTGGTTACGTCGTGATGAACGTAAACCCCTTGTGCGGGAGAGCTCCGCCTTAATGAACCGCCTCTTCAATGTTGAGGTGGTTTACCAGTAATCATGAAACCTATCACTAGGCAGCTCTGTCTTACCTGTTTTTTTGCAACAATGTAGCGGTCAACAAATTCCGGACACTGACTTAAGCCGATTTTCGGCATTCACTGGCGACAGCCCATCATTTGTTTGATGAGGCTGTTGCCGATTGTAGTAACTCATCAGGTAATGGCTGATGTCTTTCTTAGCTTGAGCTTGTGTCAGGTAACCTGTTGCTGGTATCCACTCGGTTTTCAAGCTTCTAAATAGCCGCTCCATGGGAGCGTTGTCCCAACAATTACCACGACGGCTCATGCTTTGAGTTATACGATATCGCCAAAGTCTTTGGCGATAGTTGCGGCTGCTATATTGGCAACCTTGATCTGAATGGAACATTACGTTCTTCGGACATCCTCGTTGCTCCCAGGCCATGTCCAAAGCTTTAGAGACTAATTCGGTATCGGGCTTATCGGATAAAGACCACCCCACAACGCGTCGGCTAAATAGGTCAAGCACTACCGCTAAATAGGTCCACTTCGAACCTGACCAAATATAAGTAATATCGCCACACCAAACACGATTCGGAGTACTCACAGAAAACTCACGCTTCAGTAGATTTGGAA
>NZ_CADDIS010000016.1:0-12629 GCF_902751245.1 Vibrio sp. Vb339
GTACGCCGGCGGTGGAAGTAACGCCATTTCCAAAGAAGACATTACATTTGCTGCTAACGATTGGGTGCATCTAGCTCTGGTTGTCGAAGAAGGCGGCAGATTCGACAAGTACACAGTATACGTTAATGGTGAAGTCTTTGACGATTTTTTAGGTTATTCAAGAGAGAGTCGTAATACTCGTAACTTAATCATTGGAGCTCTCAACAGCGAGAGCGGTGTGCAAGATCATATGGATGCTGTCCTCGATGATGTACAACTGTGGTCCCGGGCACTAACCAAAACCGAAGTTCAGAGCTACATGTTGACACCGCCTTTACCCGGTGAGCAAGGCTTGCTTGGGTTCTATAACTTCAGTCGAGTACGTGGTCAATGGGTAGAAAATGTAGCAACAGGTGAGTTTGATGCTTTCCTGAGTGATGCATCTTCGATTGCTGATAAGCACACTCTAAATTAAATTGAGCGAAGTGATTAAAATGAAAAATAGTATCGTAGCTATTGGGCTTTTAAGTGGTGTTCTTTTCGGTTGTGGAAGCGAAAAGCAAGAAATCAAAATTAATGAAGTGCAACCAAATTTAGTTGTGATGGATCTGAGTTCAGCTCCAACTCATGCCGAGTTGGCTGCTGCTGGGCAACTGGGAGGTGTACTCAGCCCAACAGCACCAGTAGAAGATAAAGTTGAGAAAAGTAGCTTTAGTTTGTTTGACCTATTAAACGATGACGACAGTAATGAGCGTATGGCCTTTGGACGTGCAATTCAAAATTGGAATAAACATGATTACCAAGGAGCTACTCAACAATTTGATGTCTTTAGGAACACATACCCTAGTAGTGCTTGGACGTCTGAAGCTACCTTACATATGGCTTGTAATGCTAGATTTACAGGGCAGTACTCATTGGCAAACCAACTATTTCAAGAGGTAATCGAGAAAAATGCATCATCAGATTATGTTGGTGCTCAGATGATGACAGCGAAAGCTAAAAGTCGTCTAGCAGTATTGAGACTAATGGAAAATAACCCATTAGAAGCAAAAAAACTATTTAGAGAAGTAAAAGAAAGCTCACCAAACTGGCGTTTGAGAACTTATGCATCAACTTGGATTAGAAAATTATCTTTGTTAGAAGAAGGGGCAGGGAGTCTGCTTGATTGTGGTACACGCGCATTAAGTTATCTACTGAAACAAAATAATCAACTTGATGCAGCTGAAGAAGTTCTGGGATACGCCCCAAGTCATGATGGTTTTAGCATTGCTGATTTGGTTTCTTTATCTGAAAAATATGGATACCAAGCCATTGCTGTAAAAGCGACAGTTGATGAGCTTACTAAAGTACTTGCTCCGTCCATTCTTTAAATCGATCGAGATACCACAGGCGGACGGGGCCATTATTGGGTTTTAGAAAACTACAATGATGGCAAGTTTAATATCTTCGATCCGCAAATGAATCGCCGTTTCACTTTTACGAAAGAACAACTAGCAAAAGAGTGGAAAGGAAATCTAATTCTTTTGTCAGATGGCCCTAGTGATAGCGTTGGAGTATTACTCAGCCAAACTGAGATGGAAAGTACGTATGGAGGTTGCTGTGGTATACAGAGACCTCCCGGCGAGCCTGGTGAGCCTGGTAAAGATCCTGAGGAGCCAGAGCCGTCTTGCGAACCATCTCAAGGTGCTCCTATTTGGTCAATTAATATGATCAATATGAACCTGTACATTAAAGATACACCGCTCTGGTATAAGAATACCATCGGACCAGATATAAACATCCAACTCAGCTATAACACACAAAGTGTTTTAGCTCAGAATGAACCTTTCGGGGTTAAGTGGATGTTTAACTACGGTACTTATCTTGTTGTAGACCCTGGAGGGGCTGTTACTATTTTTAGTCCCGATGGTCGGGAGGACGTTTTTGTTAAAAATTCAGAGGGTGTATATCAATCGGATAATTATTTCCGAACAACGCTCGTTAAGTCTAACGGTCTCTATACTCTAACTTCGTCAGATGGCAGTAAAAAGGTATATGGTGTTCCTGAAGGCACAAAAGCATTGCAAAATTTTTTGTTAGAGAATGTTGATCCGTTTGGTAGAAAGGTAACCTTTTATTATGATGATTCTGCAAGGATGACTCATATTAAAGATGCTTTGGGACGTCTTACGGTACTTGAATATAATGCTGAAGGGCTTATTAGTACGGTAAGAGACCCATTCAATCGAGAAGCTAAATTTCTTTATGATGATAAGCGAAATCTAATTTCAATTACCGATATGCAAGGGTATACCAGCACACTTACCTATGATAGTGATCGCCTAATCAAATCCATTACAGATGCCAAAGGAACGACATCATTCTTTATTGAACCTGCAGATGGTATTCCCAATGGCACTGATGAGTATAATCCTCCGGGGACCCCTACTTGGGAGAATTACCGTATTACGGTAACGAACCCGAATGGAAATAAGGAAGAGTACTATTTTAATGGTCTTCGTAATCGTGGCTGGCATATAAATGCAGACAACTATGTTCCATATTCAAATCAATGGAGTAATAACCGCAAAGATGCAGCAAAGACGACATATGAATACGTCGCTCCAAATGGTCGTCAAGGCAAGATCGCGAAAATTACAAATCCGGATGGCACACAAACAAAACTTACTTACTACTCCGACAACAAAGTAAAAACAGTGACTGACGAAGATGGGTTAACGGAGCTGTACGAATGGAACTCAAAAGGTCTACTGACAAAGTTTACAGACAAATTAGGTAATGAAACCCTGTATACATACGCAGACAATGGGGTTGATGTTATTAAAATCACAAGTCCATTTGGTGACGAACAGTATAGTTATAACGAAAACCATCAAGTAACTCTGTATACGAATAAAAATGGGGTAAACACTGAGTATAGCTACGACCCTGAAGGTAACTTAACTTCGATTACTGATGCGAATGGTGTGGTAACTATACTGGAGCGTGATTCGATAGGGCGCATCGCAACTGTGCGTTTAGGGGGAGAGATAATCAACCGATACAATTATGATGATATTGGGCGAGTCACTTCTAGGAAAGATGCTGCAGACTACGAAACGCGATTCCACTATAACAAAATTGATACTTTAACGCAGATCAATAGTGCAGCCGACCGGACAATACAGCGCCAGTTCGGCAGTTGTCCTCGCATGCTAAAAAAAGAAACGTTGCCAGGTAATCGAGACTACCAGTATCAGTACGATGCGCAGAAACGACTTATTGAGGTGATTAACCCAGCCAAAGGGCGTATTCAAATTGGTCGATCTAAAAGTGGTCTCATAACGTCATTGACGGATCAAAATCAAAACCAAACTTCTTTTGAGTACACGACATCAGGAGCACTAAGTAAGAAGACTTATTCCGATGGCAGTACTTTAAAGTACAAATACAGCAAAGGTCGGATCAAGCAGATAACGAATGCCAGAGGCATCACAAAAACTTTTCATTTCAACAAGAAACAACAGCTGGATAAGATTGATTATAGTGATCAAACGCCGAGCGTTGAATACAGCTACAACGAGCTCGGTCAACTTAGCAAAGTTAAAGACGGTATCGGCTATACACAATACAAATATGAAAAAAATGGACGTCTTACAGAGATAGATGGACCAAGAGATAATGACACCATACTGCTACATTATAACCGACTTAATTTACTATCTGAATTATATGTCGGTGGGAGGTTAAATACTGCATACCAGTACGATGATTTAGGAAGAGTCGTCGAGATAGATGCGCTGGGGCAACGATTTACTTATCGTTATGATTATTCACCTCTAGCGTTCTCTATGAGCCAGATTTTACCTAATGACATTACAAAAAAACGATGCTTAATGAATCGGGTGACTTGAATTCAATCACATACAAGAGTAAAGGCGCAGTTCTGGCTAACTATCAATATCGATTTGATGATGCAGGGCAAGTCTCAGAACAAACAGGAACGCCAGCATGGTTTTTACCTAAGCCTTCCTCTAGTGCTAAGTATAATGAATTAAACCAGATCACTGAATGGAATGGTGACGCTAACGCGTTTTTGTACGATAAAGACGGTAACCTTATCAAAGGTATCTTAGATGATGGGGTTCCCTTTGAAGCAGAGTACGATGCGGAAAACCGCTTAACCAGACTGAGCTTTACAAGGGATAATACACACTATCGAGAGGAATTTGTTTACGCGCATAATAACATGTTAGCGCAGTATCAATTATACAAAAATAAAATGTTGGTAGAGGACAAGCAATTTGTTCGTCTTGGGTTAGTAGAACTTCAGCAGCGCAATGCTCAGGGACAAGTGGTTCAAGAATATGCCTGGGATAAGTCGGCACCAGGAGGCGTTGGTGGCTTACTGGTGACGAAGACAGGCAGTAACGTCTATACCTATGCGTATAACCATCTAGGCCATGTTCAAAAAGTTTTAAATGCTTCTGGTCAGGAAGTTGAGAGCTATCAATATACTCCGTATGGTCAAGTAGAAGGCGGAGATTTTAACCAACAACCCTTTGGCTACTCAACGAAACGTAGTGATTTCAAAAGTGGGTTAGTATATTTTGGTTATCGATTCTATTCACCTTATCAACGACGCTGGCTTACCCGTGACCCATTACAAGAGCAAGGTGGAATTAATCTCTATGCTTATGTAAATGGGGATCCACTAGGGTATATTGACCCGGATGGTCGGTGGTCTGCGGGTTTCAGTTTTTATGACGGAGTTGGGTGGGGCATGAGCTTTGGGTTCAACCCGAACACTGGCAAAGCTTTTGGAAAGATACACGCAGGTGTAGGAGTCGGAGGTGGATTTAGCTTTGATCCTAATGATAATGGTGATGAAGCAAGACAAAAATGCTCAAACGGCCTAGACCTATCATTAGGAACGGAGGCTAATTGGGGAGTTAATGTTGGCCCTTACGGGCTTGGAGCAAGTTCCAGTACCGATTTTTTTTCAGGTAAACATGGTAACCTAAATAATTTAGGTAACTTACAGCCAAACTTAAATGCTGCTGGTGTCGATGTGAGTGCTGGAGGTGATGCTCATGTTAGTTTTACTGGTTCTTTTATCTATTAGAGGTAATTTTGACTATTTCCCTACTAAATGACAAAGTCGCCTGGTAATTAAGGTACGACAGAATTGCTTGGTGATCACCCAGTACAATATCTGAGATGTAATTAAATTTTGCCCCATTGTGATTCAGAGTAAATACTCATTCAAATCATGTTAATGTGAAATCCGCCAATTTGGAACTTTTATATATCTTAGTATTCTAACTTCCTTGTATTGTTGATAAGGTATTGATTAGTAATTGAGTCGATATGTGAAAGACGGCATGATGTGAGAGTGAAAAACGGCTGCTGCGCGGTCTAATTAGCGTTAGGTGTTTAAGTTATCAAGGATATTACTAATGGAAAGAGAAGAATATGTTTCTGGGTTAGGTAAAGCCTCAATTATACCTCCGGACATCAAGGGTTGGAGTTGGGGGGCTTTCCTGCTCAATTGGATTTGGGGTGTTGGTAATGGTACGTATATTGCTCTTTTGATGTTTATACCGCTCGTTAATATAGTGATGATATTTGTCTTGGGCTTTAAAGGGAACGAATGGGCTTGGAGAAATCGACTATGGAGAGATGTAGATCATTTTAAATCGACACAAAAAAAATGGCGTAATGCGGGCTTTGCTTCGTTACTCTTGATCCCGTTGCTTTTTTCATTTCTTTTTAGTGCCTTGAAGGGGGAAGCTTATGACCAATCTTTATATGCGATTACTCATGATATTGAAGTTGTCAGAGCGTTTGGTGAGCCAATAGAAACTGGTTTCTTTACTTTTGGAAATATTCGAACGTCAGCTGATGGGGGGGAAGCTTCTTTACAGTATTCGATACAAGGCCCTACGGCTGAGGGGGAAGCCTACGTTAAGGCATACAAAAGTGGTGATGAGTGGTCATTATATGAAGTCGTGGTGCATTTACCGTCAGGCCAGCAAATCAATGTCGTAACCCCGGAGTAGTAAACACCATACAAACCACTAAGAGCTGTGGGTATCACATTCTATGATGAGCTAATTACTTGTTAAAGTTACTACGACTGGGCAGGATACTACCTTTCTGGGATTAACCAGTCCTCCTTTTTGGTCATATCAAGGAGAAAGAAGCCGAACTCATTGAAAGTGGGTTCGGTTTTTTAACTTCGTAAACGATCGCTAAGGCAGAGATTTTATTAATAAACTGCACATAGCTGGTAATGTTTTTAGACAGCTATTAGCTTTAGAAAGAAATGATAGACCTCGGTCTTGTTTTAATTGTGTTTCTTCAACTATCGGGGCATGGTTGATGGACTCTAAAAATAATAGAAAGAGAAAATAATGATTTTATATTGTAACTCAATCACACAAAGAGGAAATATCATAAATTTAATCGCTCTGTTTTTTGTAGGAGTGAGCCCTCTGATAATTATTTTTTCAGGAAGGGGGATACCCATCATAATGTATCCATTTATAATATTGGCGTGGTTAGTTATATTAAATTATTGCTATCAATTAAAGAGAACTGTTTATTCATTGGAAATTGTCAAAAATGAAATTATTATTAGAACATACTGGGGTTATCGATCGTGTAGGTTCAGTGATTTAACTTTTTCTTTTTTTAGCAATTATAATGCATGGTTGTGGGACGGATGGGGATTTTTTCATGATAAAAAACAAATTCTTACTATTGTTTATAAAGGGAAAAAATATTATGTGTGTAATAAAAATGGAGTAGATAAGGAAATAATCATTTTTTTGAAAAAATAATCATTTACAACCTTCATAATATCTTGGTACGTATCAAAAAAGAGTCAATAATCATGATGCGATGAACGGTATTTTTTTGTTCTCAGAACAGGTAAAGCCTAAATACTCGAAGCGCAAACGCTGTGGAATAGTATCGCAAAAAGTATAACGTGCTTGGTTACAAGTATTCCAATGACTTAAGGTGTAGTATTTAAAATCAGTAATATAATTGGAATGTCATTTAACTAAAGAGCAGGCTGCTAATTTGTGTTTGCAAAATTATTTCAATATGAAAAAGCTCTAGCAAGTTTTATAAATCAATAGCTTGTTAGGCTCCATTAATGTGAAGCCTAAGGTAACGTGCTTTATCTCTCACCAAGAAGAGGAAAAAGTCCTTCCCCATAAAAGTCGTGTAGCATAAATGGAAATGAAGATAAGACAGCGATTTTTTGTAAAGGTATATGTTGGTTGAGTTGCTCTGAGAAAATTTTAAGTTGTCCGATCTGATTGGAGGGCAACACACTTGACTGATTTACAAGGATATTACCTCGTATAAGGTTAGATTTTGTAATTTCTCTCCAAGTGTTTAAGTCGTAGCTACCCCAGTTGTGATAATTTTTCGAAAGAGTTTGCTCTGCATTGACCCATTTCTTGTAACCTCTTAGAGAGTCACTATCAATTGAGTGTAGGATTTGGTTAGGCTGCATATCAATCTGGTGTCGTATCGCCTCTACCATCGGGTAACTTACACACAAAAGTCCTTTGTCTTGAGAGTTGTCGAAACGTTCTAACATTTCTTGTAAATGGGCATCATTGGCGTTGCTACAATGGCAATCGTAATCGAAGAATAGGTAGATATCACTGATTTCTTCATAATCTTCAATGTCTAATATATCTTGGTCGCTTTGTGTTATATCTTTCTTTTTATTGATTTGTTCGATGATTACGTCATAGATTTCTCTATAGGGATCGTTTTTAATTTTTTTGTATAATTGGTATATATTGAAGCCATAAGAAGCTTTTAGCAGTGAGTTAGACTCTTCATTAATAAAAAACTTAGCTAGATTGCTAGCAATATTAGGTTCAGTTTTTTTCCCTTCAAAGATAAAAAGTATAGTACTACTCATCAAAAGCACCCGAGCGGTACATTTTTTCTAGGTTATGACCTTTTCTGATCTCACGTATACCTAGCTTATGCAATGGCTTAAGTTTTTCTTTACGCAGTTCGAAATAGCAATCAGGCCTGAGGACGTTATTGGACATCAAACTAATATTATGAGTTGTGATTATTGATTGGCAATCCAGATGCGATACCAAATCTACAATCCTCTTTGACAGAGAAAAGTGATAGTAAGCATCAAATTCATCAATATAGGCGAATGAAATTTTTCCAGAAAGTAACTTCAAGTACCAAAAGTAGAATATACCAAGAGACATTGTCCCCGTAGAAGCAACTAACGAGAATTCAATGTTTCTGCCTTCAAACATAAATTCGATGATCTCTTCTCCGGAAGCTCCTGACTTTTTGAGCTTACATTCAACTCCAGAGTCATTTAAGAACTTTTCAAAATCGTCTAGTTTATCTTGCTCTATTATTGTTTGGGATATTCTTTTCGAATCAACAGGCTGCCCGTGATAGTCTTTAGTTCTATTGAGAGTTCTGAAAAATATCATTCCATCAACAAACTCCATAAACTTAAAGAAAGTATCATTGATTTTACTTTTATCTAGCAAGGCGTTTGAACTAACATATTTGACTGCTGAAATTTTACGTTCTGTGAAATCATTTTTTAAACTATCGTTACCATCAAAGTCATATTTAGCAATATTAGAAATTCTTCGGTCGATTTCTATAACGCTTCTTCCATCAATGAGTAGAGTTTCATAGATCGCTTCGTCACATGCTTCTTTACCGTATTTGTATACTACATTAACACCATCAATCGAAAACTCGTACACGAATTCAGCTATAGGTGATGATGTAAGAGCATTCCGGTAGTTTGCTCTTAGTGAAGTCATTACTGTCGCGTCTGTAAGGTGGCAAGTTATATCTAGTAGGGCTAATCCGACATTAGATTTACCTTGGCCATTTTTGCCATAAATCATGGAGTGCTTAATTGTGTTGTTGACAACAGCATGAGTATTAAATTCGAAGGCTTTATCAGTTTTGAGGTCTATTTCGAACCAATCATTGAAGTTTCTAAAGTTTTTGACTGCTAATTTGGTAAGCATGTTTGATGAACCTAGATTGGAAATTTTAGAAACTATAGCATGCTTTAAAGTTGCCGTAAAAAAATTACGGCATGGGATAAATTAGCTTTAATAAGTTTGTCGAATTTACCTCCGTGATACAAACGGAGGTTGCGTTCCTCGCTTGTCGTTCTTTACTCGTTCGGAAACGTCCTAAGCAAAGCTGTAACCTAAATTGATATGTTAAGGGGATGCGAACCAACAACAGCAAAGATTTCTTGTTAGGATAAAAGGTATTTGTATGGCTTGGCGATATTGAGCCACAAGTTGATTTGGTGAACATGGTGGGGTGGTCTTTTGCTTGCTGCGCGAGCGCATTCAACACGCTCCGCACGCTCACCGTAATCTGATAAGTCACATGAATCCAAATAATTACCCGTGAAACGTCCAGTTGACGTTCCACAGGGGGAGTCAATATTACTAGCTACAGTTTGAAGCATTATTCACACAGTCAACCACGGTTATGGTGACGACTCCCGTCACATTGGTAGGAACTGCGTAATTAAACCTTTGAATATAGTTATTGATAACGGCTCCTCTAGCTGGGTCTGCGATTCGTATATTGAGCCCGGGCAGTTCTTTAGACGTCATTGGAATTGTATTGTTATCGATATCTACTACTTTTTTTACCTTGAATAGTAATCTCGTCGGTTCTCCTACAACTACAGTAAGTCCAAATATGGCATACCCTCCAGACTCAAAACGTATAAGGTATTGATCTGGTATTGCTGTACTAATCAAGTTGAGTGTTTGTGCTACTTTAGTAATGGATGCACCTAGTGTAGCAATTTGACCACTTAAAGAATTGTTAAAGTAGCTCTGAACGGCATTTTCACAGTAAGCGCATTTGACGAACTCCCATGGGTCACGAATTATACTTAAAGGTATAACCAGTTCTTGAGCCTGAGCTTTGAGTTGCGAACGTTCGCGCTTAATATTCTCTAGTTTTGATGAGATATTTGAAGGTGAACTGATTCGTTTAAAGTCAGCAACGAACACACGTTTTCTTGGTATATAAGGGTTTGGTGGTGGAGGGCCTAATATTGCTTTCTTTCGTGCTTTAAAAGACTGTATCTCAACGTTGTATAGATTAACTACGTGAATGTCTTTCGTAATATTTCGAATAGCCTCATTCTCCGAAATATTTTTGAAAGCCCAGGTTAGAACTTTCTGTTCAACTTGTTTCTGTGTGCATTTGTAACATTCGAGGTATGTTGCTGCCGAAGTCGGGAGTGAGTAGGCCAAAGCGAAAATACTCAAAGCTGTTGCAACTATCTGTTTTCTGTACATCTATCAATCCTAAATAGTGCTTAATAAAAATGATTATCAATACTATATCGGTGTGGTTAACAAAAACCTCGTTGTCGTCTCGGTTTTATAAATGCAATCTATTGAATACAAATTGTATTTGTATTTCGCGTTAGTTTATAAAATTTGGGTTTGCCAAATTTAAAACCGTTGTACGTTCGCTTGATTTATTACAGTTTCTACCGTTGCGGTCGTATGTGGTTTGCAAGTTTATTAAGCTAGACAGCTGGCCGCGATTCAACTTCAACCGGCACGCATCTAACACTTCATACTTTACGTCATACGTTTTTAAGAATCGTTCATTCAAAGAGTACACACCATCGTCAGCGAAATTCTCTAGGCTCAAATCAATGCGTGAAGCACCATTCTTATGAGCAAAGTTTATGCCGGAAATGAATGCTTTTAGATGCCGTCAAAAGGTAAGACGCTCGCTATAGGAACAACCCCAGAAGAACGTACACCACTAGCACTTTGAATACTCGATTCAGCCGAATTCGAATCTTCTTCAAGTTCGACACGTTCAAATTGTACCGTTTGCGCTTCCTCCATTTCCCTCATCAGAACCAATAACGCGACTAAGCTATAAACTCCCCATACAGAAAATAGCAAAAAAAGCACTATGAGGTGGAACCGTTCAAATGCTATTCGACCGAATGGATATACCTACAGACCAAGTGGTTAGGCCGTAGCAAATGTCGGCCGAGATAGCGCTTTTGGGGTTTAGTCTGAGTTGGAGATAAAAGTTTCAACACGTCTCCTTAAACTCCCGAGGACCTTATAGCAAAAATTAAAAGGTAGTCCCCGACTGATCTCATATTTGAATAGAGAGACAATTGGCTCATTATTCAAACGTGACATATTTGGTCAGAGGAGGGCACTTAATAAAAAACTATGTTTGATACGTATCGTTGCTGCAATGTCTGTCAACGCTAAATCACGATACAGCGATGAAACAGCCGCTGAAGCTGAGAGCATGCTAGGAGTAGGGCTACAAGAGATAACCGCTCTCAATTTTATAGTATTTATTAGTGCATTTGATGACCTCGCAAATCGTATTTCGAATGACTTTGACAAGGTTTGTAAATTCAGAGTAGCAATTTCTCGTGATGGTTCTGTGATAACTAAAACAAGAATGAAGCAAGTGGAGCAGGCATATATCTTTACTCACCACAAAAACTCTGGCGGTGTTGTTCTAAACGTCAGGCTTACACAGTAATGTTTTTGTAATGCTAATCTTTCTGAGGCAAAATTAATTAGAGGAAAAAATTTGAAAGTGTTGAGTTTCAGGTCTCGAATTCATTACTAAGACCCGATCAACGTTAGTTGTACACCGTTCAAGTAGGTGCTCAATGACACCTTCATATTCTGCAAACATTACATGGATTACTGTATCTTCGTTTAGTTCTGAGCTCGGTATTAATCTATAGCGCTTACGTGTATAGGTTATTTCAACAGCTGTTTGGTGATTAATCGCTTTGACGACACCACAAGTTTTCCAGTCGGTTACAAAATATTCTTTATAGTGATCCAAGGTTAGCTCCTAAACTGACAAAGAACATATCATAAGGGGTAGTGGCCGTTATGAAATACACTCATTAAATTGTTGCGTGTCTATACACATATTTAAGTTGTAGTGGACTGTCCTTTTGAGAGCATATCCTTGAGAAGGGAAGCTGAACCTTTATCGAGAGGGTTCGGCTTTTTTGTGCAATGACCTAGATTTATATCACTTCAAAAATACGATGATACGTGCAGGGTAAAGGCAGGGAGGTGAAGACCTTCAAATTAGTCGAATTACCCCCGGGATACAGCTCGTTGGGACCCTCCCGACGAGCTGCGAACCAAACATAAACCGACTAGAATTAAAAGTGATTTCAATGGCCTAAGCAGGATTAGCGTTGATGACAGCCACCCCAAATAAAGTACTAGCCATGTCAATCCCACTTTAAAATGTCCTCATTTGTCCCAAATAGAAATGTCCCCTTGTTAGGTCTTTCGACTGGAAGCTTTGAATGGTTCGGTGAGGACAGGGTTGATGGCTCGAGGCGCTGTTTGAAGGGCTCTTTGTTGTGCACGGCGCTTGGGGGCTTTCTTACTGCGGGTTCGTTGCTGTTGTTGTTCGAATTCTTCTTGTTGTTGCTGAGCAAATTTTAAAACTTGGCCGAGGCGTTTGTTGTCGACGATTTGGGTTTGTTGAACGTGCTCGAGTTTGTCGAAGGTTTTGAATTCGAGTTTTCGATGCCCGTATTGGATGGCGATTTCACCGTTTGGGTAGTCGAGTATCTTGAC
>NZ_CADDIS010000017.1:0-11992 GCF_902751245.1 Vibrio sp. Vb339
GTTGTGGGGTGGTCTTTATCCGATAAGCCCGATACCGAATTAGTCTCTAAAGCTTTGGACATGGCCTGGGAGCAACGAGGATGTCCGAAGAACGTAATGTTCCATTCAGATCAAGGTTGCCAATATAGCAGCCGCAACTATCGCCAAAGACTTTGGCGATATCGTATAACTCAAAGCATGAGCCGTCGTGGTAATTGTTGGGACAACGCTCCCATGGAGCGGCTATTTAGAAGCTTGAAAACCGAGTGGATACCAGCAACAGGTTACCTGACACAAGCTCAAGCTAAGAAAGACATCAGCCATTACCTGATGAGTTACTACAATCGGCAACGGCCTCATCAAACAAATGATGGGCTGTCGCCAGTGAATGCCGAAAATCGGCTTAAGTCAGTGTCCGGAATTTGTTGACCACTACACTGCAACCAATAAGAAGTTGAGCAGGCTTTTGATGGCTAACCTATCCCGCTTAATATACGGGTCCATAAGGGGGAGCTCCTTAGAAAATCCAATAACGTCGGCAGGCTGACGGGGTGCGTTTAAAGAACGTCGGGCTGATAAAAGAAGCGCCCCACCAATACAGGGACAAGATGATGATGTTGTCACCGTATTGCGTTTTGATGTAGCGCAGTCCCCCAAACCAGCCGAGGGATAAGGCCAAACCTATCATTTCATGCTTTACCCAAAAGGAGAGTCCGAAGATAAGTAAGGCCGGAGCAATTTCATCAACCGGGAAACCGAGCCATCGGTGCCCTTTGTTCATGTGTTTGGGTATAGAGAAAAACTGATGGGGATCTTCCATAGAGACTCCTTATCCCAGCCCAACGAGCGGCGCGCCAATGTTCCATAAAATGGATCCCCCGATGAAACCACCGACCGCCGCGAACCAATTACGAGTCATAAGACCAGAAACAACGGCCCCGACAAGACCGGTTCCCAGCATGGCGGTTTCAACCGCAGAGCCTTTACCTGCGGAGTCTTTCATTGCTTGTTTACCGCCAGCGAAGATATCGGCGGCTAAAGCAGGGTGTGTCACCAGAAGCGTAGACACGGCCAATCCAAGAGCAAGTGTTAGAGTGCGTGTGGTCATAATATTGTCCTTAATTAATTTAGATGTGTGGCAAATTGGTGCGTAAAAGGGTTGTCAGTTCAACTGTCACCTCGTTTTACGACCTAGGTGACGTTGTCTAAATAAACCCGTTGGCGAGGCGCTACTTTTGTATCTACAAAGAGGTTGTGAGTTCAAAGCGAGCTTTATTAGGGAGGGAAGTGCAAAAGTGGAATAAACCCTGACGTTGGATCTTTTATTCCGTAACAAAGCATCGAGATCTTAACTTGGTTTTCGGAACTTCATGCTTTTATCAAACTTTGCAAGGTGATTGCTGAGACGAAAGCTTGTTTCTTGCCCCTGTGTTCTCTTATTTTCTTAAGTTGAATTAATTACAAGTGCTGTAAGGGGTGGGCTGTTTGTTGCGTGCAAGAAAAAAAGTGGACTTATGCGTTGGGGTAAACATGTTCGAAACTTCTTGTAAGACGACTTTCTTGTTGATGTGCTGACGCCAGTTTTTTTGATTAAGCGTCTGATTGTGTTGTTTACGGTAGACGCGACTTACTTTTTGGAATTGCTTGATCTGTTTATCGGAAAGTTCGAACTGATGGTACTTTTTTCGTGACAAGGTGGGGCATTTTGTTATGTCAGTAAGTACAGTCTTCTTTTTGTTAGGAATAGGGCGTTGCACCCAAAAAATGTCACTCACATTAGGGGGCATCGGTGAATAAGTCAGTGCAGCAAATACGGCCTGGTCTGCGATGTGACCGATGGTTTTAACCCTTAATATAGGGGTGTTTTGGGTTAGGTGTTCATAGAGCTTTGTTTTGTGTTGGTCTTTGCAATAACCATACACGATGTGAAGAGTGCTCATGCGTATTACTCCTCTTGTTGAGCGTGACATAGCTTTGCATTAGGGAAGTGCAAAGCTATGTACTCTTACAAAAGAGTGTGCTTTAAGAGCGTAAAATTAGCTGGTATTCCCAGTCGCCTCAGTCGAAGACATGGTCACCGCCCCAGCAAGACGCAGGCGGTATTAGGTGATTTAAAAGTTAGGGATATTACGCACCCCGCGCCCCACGGCGCTCTTTGCGGTTAGTGAGAGCTGATCGTTTGAACAGTAGTCAGCTGCACATTCGAAGAGTAAACATTTTGTTACTTTTTGTAAGGAAAACTTTATGCACTTTGGGTGGGCTTTATGTATGGGCTCGTAAGATATAGATATTGAAAGCATAACGACACGACTAAATGGGCGCGAATCCCTAACAAAGAAAAAGAGAAGATAAAGGCTGCGCAGGCCAAAGAGTTTTAGGAGGATTGATGGTGTTAGCGCTACAGCAATTTATCAAAGAATAACGTATTCGAATTCCTCTTCACCCAGAGATGAAAGTTGCTGCAATTTGTGTTCCTGACGATTGCATGGAACCGGTGCGCTCTTCTACGTGTCAAACTTATTTGAATTGTTTAGAGAACGTCGCTGGTCAGATGGTTTTTGTAACTCTACTGATATTCGGTAAATCGCTTGTCTAATATCATCTGGGGCTCTAAAGGTGTGTCGTAAGTGATACCTTTACACCGTTAAAGACCGGCTGATTTGAAGGTATTTGTCTCCCAGTTATCAGGCAATGACTTTAGTGTTAGCAGAGCTTCTGTTTCTGATAATTCCAAGTGAAGTTTGGGGATCCAAGATTTTATCAATACATACTTTTGTAAAGTACTGTAGGGAACTAAAAAGGAAAGATTAAATGACTATTCTAGCTCCAGAAGAAGTGCTAGCTCATGCTAATTGTACTGTCGTGCGTCATGAATCATACGGCTCTACTAGTGTAAATCAAACTGAGATCGTACTATCAATCAAGACTAATTTTGATAACAATTCTTATGTCCAAGCCTTTATCATTGCTGTTCATGCTAATCCGGAGGGGACGACACAACAGCAAGAGTTGGCTTGCCTCATTGAATATAGTGATGGGCATACAGAGTTGTTTGACAAGCACTCGATATCGATCAATATCTCTCCAAGAGAAAGCGAGGTTCTCTCGATAGTTCGAACTCTTGTTTATCTGGGTGATCCGCACCAGAAGTTTTGGACACTGAGTTAAGTGAATACAATCACTAACGAGGTGGACAATGACAACTAAGAAAACACGAATCAAACATGCTCCTGAATTTAAAGCCGAAGCACTTAAGTTAGCAGAGAAAGTCGGTGTCGCTGCTGCCGCACGGCAGCTATCTTTATATGAATCTCAAATCTATGGATGGCGTAAAGCCGTAAAAAAAGACGCGAAAATCAGCGATAGAGAAAGAGAACTCACCACTGAAAATGCCAAGCTCAAGCGATTATTAGCAGAGCAAGCTGAAGAGCTAGATATCGTAAAAAAGGCCGCCACCTACTTCGCGAAAAATCTAAAATAGATTGCTATGAGTTTATGCTCGAACACCTGATGCAATATAGGATTGTCCGTATGGCTAAGGTGTTTGGGGTTTCTCGAAGTGGGTTTTATTATTGGATTGATAATCGCCATAAAGTCACTCAACGCAACGAGCACCGCAAGCAGCTTGATAACAAAGTTCGAGAAGYCTTTGATGATAAAAAGGAACGCGACGGTGCAAGGCGCATTCAAAAAGAACTTGAGGCAAATGGTAATAAGCACGATGTAAAAACCATTGCCGCGAGCATGAAGCGCCAGAGCTTAGTCGCGAAGGCCGCCCGTAAGTTCAAATGTACGACAGACAGTAAGCATAGGCTTCCTGTTGCCCCGAACTTGCTTGAGCAAGATTTCAATGCGACAGCACCGAACCAAAAATGGGCTGGAGATATYACYTATCTAGCGACAAGCGAAGGTTGGATGTATTTAGCCGTTATTATCGACCTGTACTCACGGCAAGTCGTTGGTTGGTCAATGAGCACCAGAATGACCGCAACTCTGGTCTGTGATGCACTATCAATGGCATTGTTCCGCAGAGGCATGCCAGAAGACGTGATTATCCATAGTGATAGAGGTAGCCAATATTGCTCAAAAGACTACCGAGATTTAATCGCAGCTCATAATCTAAAACAAAGCATGAGTAGGAAGGGGAATTGTTGGGATAACGCCGGTGTTGAAAGCTTTTTCCACTCAATGAAAGTAGAAGCCGTCCAATACGAGCCGATAATGACCCGAGAAGAGATGCGCCAAGCGCTTTTTGAATACATTGAAGTTGATTATAATCGAACAAGAAGGCACAGTGCTCTTGGGTATCTAAGCCCAGTTAACTTTGAAAAACAATATGTCGCTTAATGCGGTGTCCAGTCTAACTGGAGCAGATCAATTATCGGCCATCCATGAAAACTATCATCACGGCTCGTCTATTAATTGTGACAGTTTTCAGAGTGATGCACATCTGAGTACCGAGGCATATCTCTCATCTCGAATGAATGAGGCTCGCAGTAAATACACCGCGATGCTGATCACCTCTTTATTCTCGCTCTTACCCACCACTTCTTTGGTCGTTTTTTTGCTGTTTTCACCTCAGATAGATGCAGCGATTAAACTGGGGATTGTGGTCAACCTGACTCGTATCTACCATCTGCTTGCTTCGGCAAACGAATTAGTATCGATAATTATCCTACTCCCTAATATAAAAGGGCAACTTAGACTACTCACCAAATTTAATGACACTAAAGCACCATTTAAAATAGATACGCACACTGTTGAACTCAAAGATAATCAAACCCATAAACCAGTGAGCGCAAATGAGCTTCAGAGCTATCGTAACGGGTATCTCTCTGTTATTGGTTCGAACGGTTCTGGAAAAACCACTTACCTTAAAGACTATCAACGAAGTTCTGGCGCTCTGTATTTTAATCCCTCGTACCGCGTATGTTGGCCTTGGGAGTCGGAGCTGAATAAAGAAGACCTTTCTGACGGAGAGTACACCAAGCAATGCCTAGAATGGTTACTCAACCATACACAAGAGACGCTATTACTTGATGAATGGGACGCTTTTTTGGATAAAAAGAATAAAGCCGAATTGGAAGAGAAGATCGAATCTGCCTCAAAAACACGTTTGATTCTCCAAGTTCGTCAATAAGGGGGGGCAAAAACTGAAGATGTTTCTGAGGTGCTGTTTTTGGGTTTGTTGCAAAAAATCAGATGATACAGCTTAGCCTAGTGATAGGCTTCATGATTACTGGTAAACAACCTCAACATTGAAGAGGCGGTTCATGAAGGCGGAGCGCTCCAGCACAAGGGTTTTACGTTCATTACGACGTAACCAGAAATCAAACTGCCCTTTGTTCAACATCCGTAAGGATTCGGATCCCTGAATGGTTGACCAGGCTCGTTTTCGTATTTTAAAACCACCGGTACCGACAACGAGCTTCTTGATGGGGGCGTGGTCGGACCCCATTATTGAGAGACTTTACTTGTCGTTGCTCGCCCCAAAACTTGTCAATATTCAGGCTGAATATTCAGTCAAAGAGCAGAAGGACGTGATTGTCACCGTTGGGTTGGTCTGTCACACCTCTAACTAGATTTACGACAGAACCGTTGTGATTCAAAAATGAGTTTCGAAAAACCTTACATTAGCAAGTCATGAATAACTAGAGGTATGGCAAATAGCAAAACTGACGTGCAGAACGCAACGAATGATGTGTCGAAACCTCTGCCTTTCGAAGACCGCGCTCGCCTTAAGAAAAACATCAAGGCTGCCACCCTTCTAGAGCAGATCGCACAATTTACTTCTCATAGAGGATCGGGCTTGTTCAACACTTGGGATTTAACGTTAGCTACGCAACGCTTAATCCTTATCTGTTATATTTATTTGCTTCGGTCTAATTTAGAACAAGTGATAGGTGCAATTTCATGACACTTATTCAAGGAATTCTTAGACGCTTGCTTATCTCCCACCGAAGAGTACAACTTACTCAATAGTAATAAAGAAAATGCTTTTGACGATTTTGACATTTCATTTGTCGACAATTTTTCCAATGCAATAAAGTACTTATTTTTTTCTGATATTTGATGGCTTTACTATAGAGAAAAGAGCTAGTCGACCAAAAATAGACTTGATTAGACTCCAAAGCCATAAGGTGGAAATCAGATTCAATATCTTGCTCGACAAATAAATCATAAATAATGTGATAAGTCTCTAGCTCATCAGAATTATATCCTGACTGTTGTTCCTGCTGAGGTTTACCGATATTACGGCACCCTAGTAACAGCTTAGCGTTGCCTCTAACCTCCGAGTTACTATTGGTCTGCGCAATACGCTCTAGTCCAGGTGTTGCTATTTGGCAGCTTTTATAAGTACGAAGGTTACGCTTTAGGAAACTATAAAGTCTGTCTGGAGATATACTACCATTTTCAAATAAGGAAATTGAAAAGTTCAGCCCAGCTTCTTCATCTACCGAAAGAAAAAACTCCAACCATAATGTATCAAGCTCACCTGCAACAAAATAACTGTCGTCAAGATGTTCAACAAAGTACTGCAACATCGGTTCAAATGAGATAGGCGACTGAATTTTGAACAAAGTAGATACGGTATCCTCAACTCTCACACCTTTTGATAGTTGGTCGAGCAAAATACTAACTTCACTATTTGGATCTAGTGAGACTACCGCTGTCTTCGATAGTTGCTTAAGTAACTCAGACTTTTCTTTTTCTAACAGCTCTACTTTTTCTACAAGAGCTCGTGTCTTGGGATCTGCAAGAGCATCGTCTTGTACAGACTGAGGTACAATAACTTGGATTGTAGGAATAGGCTCACTAACAGTGTCCTTTGGTTTACTTTGTTCTAATTCAAGGCGTTCCTTTAGAACTTGAACTTGTTGTTCATTTAGGTATTTAGTACCTGCAAAAACAGCCCCACCAGTAGTGATTGCCACTGCGGTAATTATACGTAAAAATTGTTTACTATATATCTCCAAACCAACACCTAAGAAGTTTTTAAAACACGGTCAGGATACCACACCGTTAGGCAGGTATTACTGGGATAAATATAACATTCTCAATAACAGGCCGGCTCGTTTTTCTACCTGCTCGGCTTTCGCTTAATATATCATAAGCCACTAAAAATTATAGAAAATACATCGAGATATGCACTCTATCCTATCCATGATAGTGTCGCACTTATTATCTGAATTCTGGATTATCCATGAACTTGATATTAGATTTTGTAGGGAAAACGTACGCCCCTAAAAGCTGTTGAGCATTAGCTCTAAATAATAATGGTCGGGTGGACGACACTTGTTACCAAGTGCCGTCTCCCTAAGAACCCAGCGTGCAACTTTCACGGCACTAGGCTCAAGCCTCCACGAAGGCATCGTTTGATACCCAGCAACCTATAAAGCAGTTAGAGTAGCGTCGTTCCAAGAGTTACGAGCTTGCCTTTTTGATTTTCTCTTCGCCAAGTATTCTGGTATTGAGGGTCAAAAGGGTTCGCAGAACTCTTAATTTTCACGTGTCTTTCGATAGGCACTTTCGCTATTTGGAACAGATTGAAGTGACAGTCCATGTTCATGATTTTCTGCCAACCGTGAAATTGCCACTGGCCTTTAGGGGTAGAGAGGGAAAACGGCAAATATCCTACGTTAAGGAAGTACAAGGCTTTGTTGCCGAATTCAGCGAAAGAGCGAACGCTTGCTAAATCGTTCGCATTTTAAACAACAACCCATTTTCATCTCTCGGATTTTGGCGCGAAAATACAAAGGCATACGGCAGTAACTTAAAAAGTCATACCCTGCCATTCTTTGATAGACCGTTTGCTGTGATTTGTCGCGCTTAGCTTTTTCTTCTTCCCACTCTTGTTCTTGTTTTAAAAGTGCTTTTTCTTCGGATTTTGATAGCTGCATTTCGTTCATGTTGGCCTCTTTGTTTATCATGATATTCATCATCCCAATTCGACGCTGAAACGGGTGCATTATTGGATTGCTCATGTACGTAGTCATACGTTTTGGCAAGAGCAATCACGCTGTCCCTTTTGTCGTTAGGCAGACGTTCTAAAAGCGCATCGACGGATAATTGAAAGCGTTGGCCGGAGAGCTCATAACTGAGTCCACAGCCTTGGTGAGCCTCTTTGGCTAATTGATCGATAAGCGATGGGTAATCTGGTTTTTCAATGGTCATGACTCTATCCTTTTTGCATTTCACCGTAAGTCCGATACCATCGAGTTTCGTTGGTCAGTTGAGTAAAACAATGGAAGAAAAAATGAGGCTGGACACCACGACGCCGTGGTATTACCGAGCGGGGTTTGTATTAACCCTACTTTTTGTTATTGGTCCTTTGGCTTTGCCGCTAGTCTGGCTGTCTCCAGCTTTGTCCCGTGGGAAAAAAGGCGCGATAACACTGGCGATGGTGGCGTTTACTTGGGTTAGCTACCAAGCCTGGTTAGATATCGCACTTTTGGTAGACCAAATAATGGAATTGCATGCTTTATGAGTCGAAACCTTAAACACTATCAAGCCCTTGATGCGCTGGTAACTCATGCGCCGCTCGCACTCTATTGCACTATCAGTCAGCAAGGTGGGTTCTGGTTGGCCTCTTTATTTATCGTCTTTAAGGGGGACGTGAGTCGTTCCACTGAACTTAAATAACGGAATAAGTGTGCCGTTCGAGACTTCCGCTATCTCCGTGATTTTTCGTCCATAGCGTTCATGCCTACTGGCATGAACGAACACATCGACGTTTCCGGTGATTTGCTTGTGTGCCAAATCAAAATCAATCACCCCTTGCGACGCGATTAAATATTGAAGGCGTGACAGTGCATCATCACAACCGTTTGCATGAATCGTTGTCATACAACCACTGTGACCTGTGTTGATGGCTTGCAAAAAAGCGTCAGCTGCGCTGCTTTTTCTTATCTCACCCACCCAAATCCTATCTGGCCTCATCCGTAGAGAGGTTTCGATTAGGGTTTTCATTTCCACGTCACTATCGCTTCGTTTGGGGGACTCAAGCGAAACGGCATAGGGAAGCCAGTCGATATACAATTCTTGCGTGTGTTCGCAAATAATGACTCGCTCGGTCAAGGGGATGTAACGCGCTAAGGCGCGTAACAGTGTTGTCTTACCGCTCCCTGTGTTGCCAGAAACAATGATGTTCTTACCCGCTTTGATTGCTTCAATTAAGTAATCAAGCATGGCTTGATTCAACGCTCCGAACCCGACTAACTGCTCCGCTCTTATGTGCTGTTTAGGGGCAATTCGTAACGTCATCGTTGCGCCTTGTAGTGTCACATCAGGCAGAGTGGTGCACACCCTTGAGCAATCAGGAAGGCGCGCATCGAGATTAGGAGAAGAAGAATTGAGCGGCTGGTTGAGTGCGGTACTCAGTTGAATGATGAAGTCTTGAAAGGATTGGTTACTGTCAAAAGTAATGGGCGTTTTTTCTAACCGCCCGTTTCTCTCTATTGATATAGAGTCAAAACGGTCTACGAATATTTCCGTCGTATCAGGGTTTTCATACAACTCTCTGAGTGTCGTGAAATATTCCTCTACCCAGGACCATTGGTACTCTTTCTCTATCGGAACTTCACCAAACACCGTCATGATAGTGTTCGACATTTATTCACCTGTTGTTAGACGTTTGTCCACCGTTTTGGTGGGTAACTCAGTAATAGTGTGTGTTTCCAAAGCGTTGACCATTGCGATAGGCTTCCGTATATCGCAACGTCTTTGTGCAGAGCTTTGGGGGGCGAGAACGTTCACCATCACGGTTCGATATTCGACACGTCGTGTCTTTAATGATGGTCTCAGGATGCGTTTTCCATTGAACGCATATCGTCCTTGAGTTGTTGCTGTTACTCCCCGTCTCTCTTGTCTTAATGCACTCTTTATAAGCGCCTATTTGAACGGCGTAACCGGTCTTTGAATCGAAATTATCTGTGGTACTTCCGCTATCCGTCTTGGAGAGGCATGAAGAGAAGCTAGGTAAGGCCGGCTTAAAACGTTTGATGCGTTTTTTAAATGCCTTTTTTGAGTCACTACACCCTTGTCCACCCCCTGTCGGCAAGCACATCCAAATGCCGCACTCAGCATCACTCGTTGCGTTGACTTGTGAGCTGTAACCGGTGGAAGTGAAAGCCAAAAGCAGGGGCGAAAAAGCAATTGAGAGCATGAGTTTTATCGAGTTTTTATTCATCTTTGGTTTTCTCCCAGTTCTCACAGAGAGGGTCTACGGTCGCGAGGTGGTCTGACTGCAATAAAACAGAAGGTAGCGCCCCAATCCGCTCTCTGCGCTCATCAAGCGTTCGAGCAAAATCCAATTCGCGACTGTCTATCATCGTTGAAGGTAAACACTGCCACTTTTTGAGTAACTTAAATAACCACTGTTTCATCGAATATCTTTTTCTTTCAATTGTCCATAATGAGCCACTACTCGACTGACGTAGTGCTGCGTTTCTTTAAAGGGCGGAATGCCGAATGCCCCCGTACTTTCGAACGTTACCCTCCCCCGCGTTATAAGCCGCTAAAGCAAACCGAACATCATCGTATTGATTGAGTAATCGAGCGAGTAAGGCGGTGCCTCTCCCTACATTGGAATCCACATCAAAAGGGTCGATACCCACGCTGTTCATGTCCATCAATTGCATCAAACTTTCCGCCCCTTTGGGACTCTGAGCCCGCGCTTCAAAACGGCTCTCTTGAGTAATGACCGCTATCACCAACTCTGGAGGCGCTTGATAGTGCTTTGCGTATTTATTGATGGTCTCGCAATAACGAAGGCAGCCTTTAACTTTGGACGGGCCACTTGAGAGTGGTCACCCTTGCGATGAGGACCAACCGCTATAATCTCGACCAGCACTGGGAGCGAATGACGAGAGTAAAAAAACAGACATAAAAAGGGGGATTAAAATAAGGCAACGTCGCTTCATGCTTCCTCTCAGATGATGTGGGGTATTTTCTGGTAAACTCTTGTTTCAATTGAATAGATAGAATGAGTTCATGAGTCGAAACCTTAAACACTATCAAGCCCTTGATGAGCTTGTGACTAATGCGCTGCTCGCGCTTTATTGCACCATGAGTCAGCAAGGCGGGTTCTGGACAACTAAAAAAAGAAATGAGCTATTGGTTAAGTTCATCAAACCGAAACTGAAAAAGCCTCAGTTTTTGACGTGTAAAAATGAAATCAAAACCATGCTCAGTATTGGGCGCAGCGCAACTGGCAGCCTTGAGCAAAAGTTATGGGGTATCAATCGACTTAACCTTGAGTACCAGGCTAAATTTTCACAGGCGGATGAACTTTACATCATGTTGAGCGGTCTATTTGAGCAACATCAATTTCCATCGATGCTGGAAAACTCAGAAAAAGACCTTGAAAGGGATACGCTCTACATGAAAGAGAAAGGCATTGAAAATGGGTTTGATGAAGACAATAACCAAATCAAACCACTGGCCATGACGGTGAAAACCGAACGCTTGAAAGCGCTTATTGAAGCGGTGCAGGCCAATGGCATTTATCGTGTGGAAGTCGACCATGTGGATGAGCACGAAGTGATCCATCTTCTACTGCATAGAACATAGTCAGCGGTGTTAGCCATATAATGGAAATAGGAGTGTAGATGGCAAGGCCACGGTTAACGACATCACAATTTATCACAAAGTCTCAACAGAGATGGGGGGATAAATATGGCTACCAAAAGACAAAATACATCAACAGCCGGACGCCTGTTGTACTATTATGCCTTAAGCATCAGCAATACTTTACACAAACACCGAAAGCGCACTTTATAGCGAAACATGAGTGCTGTCCGCGATGCTACAAAGACCTAGCTGGTACCTTTCAAAATCAATGGCGAAAGGAAAAACAGGAGGAGACTAAACCGATAAAAAAAGAAACATGGTGCACGATTGATAAAGCCTTTTCCTCGTCATAGTTTGTCTTATATTTCCTTTTTCCCTTGGGTATAACGGTGTTTGGCTAAACACCCATTTTCAACCTTCATAGAAAGTTTGCCTATGTGGC
>NZ_CADDIS010000018.1:0-10682 GCF_902751245.1 Vibrio sp. Vb339
CACTTCTTCAAATTCTGTGTCACTAATGCATCTTAGGAATGATAGTAGGACGGGGTTAGATAGATTGCCCAATGGTAAGTTACATTTTTCTAATCGATCTATGCGCTCTTTAGGTAACCAATCCTCTAAGCTAGGTTCATGTAATCTAATGCGAACTATATCAAAATCATTCTCATGCGATGACATCCATTGGTGAAACTCGTCACCATCAAATATCGCTGTTCGCCTTGTAGTTAACACAACCTTTGCTTTATTAGTTAATAGTTCGCTTATAGTCTCTAGCATTGGCTCTGTAGAGTCGTAGTTACTTGGGTCTTCCGATGAAGACTCATGCAACAACTCATCGAAGCCATCGAGTATTACTGGTACGTTACCGCTTCTGATCTCTGAGCGCACTAGAGCTGAGCTTAATAAGGGGAAACTACGATCAATTTCATCCAATAATACATATCGGAATATTTTTGCTTGTCTGTTTCTAGATAGCTCTGAAAATAGTGGAATTTTTGATATTGATGCATTTACGATTTCTTTTACAAGTTCGTATGCAGAGCAAGTCTTACCAAAGCCAGCTGCTGCTTCAACTAGAAATAGGGTAGGTTTCGGTTTATCAATTCGGCTAACAATTTCATCTACGACCGATAGTTCACCCAGTTTATTGTCTATATGATAGCTAGTGTTAATGAATGAATATGTAGCATTATCTGAATGGATCTTAACTAGAGAGTTCGTAAAAGCAGTATATTCCTTTCTTAATCTTTCTTTTGTTGATTTGATACTAAAGAAACCGTTGAACAGTTCTTGTTCAACATCCTCTATAGTGTCGTAAACTTTAATTTGGCATGCATACGCCAAATTTTTATACTGCTGAAAGATCGTTTCTACATCATGCTCTTTAACCAAAGGAACAATGTCAGCATTATGGTAATGACCTGTTCGTATAGAAAATACTGCAACATTTTTGTCTGGGCTGACTTGCTCTTCAAAGCCATACTTTCTATAGGCACTGCATAGTTTCGCCTTATCCAACATATGAACCACCATTTCATGAAGAAAATTAATGAACAATACACCATCCATAAGAATAGGTATATGTTTAGTAAGGTTTTTTCTAGTTGAACATCAAATTTTTCATCATGTGTTGCATATGTGTAAATCGAGTTGAGCGCGGGTGTAAAGGAGAGGTACCTAAACATACTTCTTAAAGCATGTTTAGGTACCGAACCCAATTGTAGCAATCATCGTATCAGCCAAATTTTCTCTAATTAATCTTCATTTCGATGCAATTCACGAATTAAATAAGGGGATAGACAACGCTCTATGTTACGAGCGTTTGTTTGCAGTCGAATAGTTTTCACTATCTGAATTATGGTGTCAGTATTCTGTTTAAGCGTATTTCGAGCCTCTTTACTTTGTTCACTTAATCGCGCGTTGGCTCTCTCTAGATCTTTCCGTGTCATTGAGGAGGTTGTTTTCAAAGTCTCTCCCAAAGGGCCTTTAACATCATCTTTCTGTTGTTGAATAAAATGATTAATGAGATGTCTACGATTAGTTAATGTCGCTTTTGAGTTTATTACTCCTTGAGCTTTCAGCCTCTTGAATAAATTAGCCTGTGTAATAGGGGAATTCAAAAAACCCTCATCGCACATTTTTATGAGTTCTTTTTCGATAACCCTATCCAACTCTATGCCTTTTAAACCTATACTCATAGCAATTACCTCCAAGTGATTGAGTAGATTCTCTTATATTTATCCAAATGCATTCATTTTTTTTCTGTTTTCTTTTGAGCCTGAAGGTGTTCTAGAGCAAAAAGAGTAGACAGCATCTTTGGCTTTTTCATTTTATCAAGCATAAGTAGGTTGATCTTTTCGCTTTCGCTTTCGCTTTCGAATATTTTTGATTGTTCTAAATGGTAACTAACATTCTCCCTTCTTATCATTAAGTCCTCTAAGATTTCTCGGCACTCTTCAGTACCGAGTATCCCTTTTAAGCCGATTTGATTGATAACAGAGATTTCCGAATCAATGCTTTCAGCGAGCTTCTCAACTTTGAACAACTCGTCTTCACGCCCCGTAAGCGTATGATACGGACAAGGAACCCCATCCTGACATTTCAGATTGTAAGGACACTGAAAAGTCGAGAGTTTTCGCATACAACTACCAATATTCATTACGGATAAATCGGAGTGTGGCTTTATCACTTGTTCGTTTTCGACTTCATTATTAAAGTCGATCAATTGACCGAATTCAGAGAACACGTCAGCATCTGAATTCCTTACAACATCGAGAACGAATGAAACCTTATCCTTAACAGTTGTAAAGGTATGCATAGATTGAGACAACGAACTCTTTAATGAGAGCTTATTACTTACACTTATAGTGCAGTTCTTTTTAATGGCGTTTAATGCCGACACTTCTTCTGCGAGCAGGTTAGGGTTGCTAACAGTAACTAACGCTGGAGTTACTGCTTTGATCCGCACCAGAAGTTTTGGACACTGAGTTAAGTGAATACAATCACTAACGAGGTGGACAATGACAACTAAGAAAACACGAATCAAACATGCTCCTGAATTTAAAGCCGAAGCACTTAAGTTAGCAGAGAAAGTCGGTGTCGCTGCTGCCGCACGGCAGCTATCTTTATATGAATCTCAAATCTATGGATGGCGTAAAGCCGTAAAAAAAGACGCGAAAATCAGCGATAGAGAAAGAGAACTCACCACTGAAAATGCCAAGCTCAAGCGATTATTAGCAGAGCAAGCTGAAGAGCTAGATATCGTAAAAAAGGCCGCCACCTACTTCGCGAAAAATCTAAAATAGATTGCTATGAGTTTATGCTCGAACACCTGATGCAATATAGGATTGTCCGTATGGCTAAGGTGTTTGGGGTTTCTCGAAGTGGGTTTTATTATTGGATTGATAATCGCCATAAAGTCACTCAACGCGACGGTGCAAGGCGCATTCAAAAAGAACTTGAGGCAAATGGTAATAAGCACGATGTAAAAACCATTGCCGCGAGCATGAAGCGCCAGAGCTTAGTCGCGAAGGCCGCCCGTAAGTTCAAATGTACGACAGACAGTAAGCATAGGCTTCCTGTTGCCCCGAACTTGCTTGAGCAAGATTTCAATGCGACAGCACCGAACCAAAAATGGGCTGGAGATATTACCTATCTAGCGACAAGCGAAGGTTGGATGTATTTAGCCGTTATTATCGACCTGTACTCACGGCAAGTCGTTGGTTGGTCAATGAGCACCAGAATGACCGCAACTCTGGTCTGTGATGCACTATCAATGGCATTGTTCCGCAGAGGCATGCCAGAAGACGTGATTATCCATAGTGATAGAGGTAGCCAATATTGCTCAAAAGACTACCGAGATTTAATCGCAGCTCATAATCTAAAACAAAGCATGAGTAGGAAGGGGAATTGTTGGGATAACGCCTGTGTTGAAAGCTTTTTCCACTCAATGAAAGTAGAAGCCGTCCAATACGAGCCGATAATGACCCGAGAAGAGATGCGCCAAGCGCTTTTTGAATACATTGAAGTTGATTATAATCGAACAAGAAGGCACAGTGCTCTTGGGTATCTAAGCCCAGTTAACTTTGAAAAACAATATGTCGCTTAATGCGGTGTCCAGTCTAACTGGAGCAGATCACTTTTTCCTGTATAGCAAGGTGTTGATAGGTCTCATTTTGAGTAAAATCCTTACGCCCCATGAACATAGCTTGGAGATGTTCAGAAATACCTGTGATTGCGAAGAAAGTATTTATAGCGTGTCGTGGCGTATGGCTATACATAAAAGTGAATTGACCGTCTTGTTCTACAAGTCCATATTTCGCGAATATACTATTTTGTCTCGCACGTTTGCTACCGTACCCTAGAAATGGCTCTAGTATGACTTTATCTATCATTTGAGGTATACACTTCATCGCTGCTGTGCGACGAACTGCTCCGGAACCTTGAGGTATGATAAATAAGAGATCTTCATATGGAATACTTTGAACAGACCCGGTCGCGGAGTCTTTTGTTCGATGTTTAAAATCAATAGCTACCATTTGATTTTCTACAGCGGAAGCCCGTATAAATTTATCAATATCAACCAAACTATACCAAATACGCTTTTTGTTGTTTGGTCTCAACACCTCTTCTTTTATAGGCTGAATGCCTAGTTTGGAGTTTTTAATTTTCTTCGTAGCATAATCTCTTGCAGAACCTTTCCCACGTTTCTGAACCGTTCTTGCGTAACTTTCATAAACAGACTCTACGATCTCGTCCAAATCAATCACCGTAGAATTTAACTGGGCTATATTATCGTCATTGGTTGGGGAGAAATACTTTTGTGGCAAGAAGGAAACAAAATTGATCCTTCTCATATGCTCTAACTGAGTTCGAATCGTTTCTGTTAATACTAGGGTATTGACTAGAACATCTTCAATTAGCTCTACAGCTAAAGGTTCAATCCAATGAGTACGATAACCTGCACGCTTTTCTGCTAAATACCTTATACCCACATAAAATGATGGGATACCACGCTTCTCCAGTTGCCTACGTGTCATTTCACTCTCGATTTCAACGACTTTGAAAGCTCCATAGCGAATAGTTGCTGCCTCCATATGACGAAAACCAGTCACCATTAACAAGAGAACGAGGTTTAATACTACCTTTTCACCATCATTTTTCACCATACCTCTAAGTGCAACGACATTTAAAAACGTCTGAATACTGAGATTTTTGTCATGATCATCTTTATCTAAGTCTTCAGCCGTTTCTATTTGATTATCGATCTCCACTTCATTTTTCATTGTCCTTGCAAGTACTTTTTCTTTTTTTGTTATTTCGACCTGAACTAACGGAAAACCTATATAGTTTAAATTTCTGGCAATAACACTGGCATCGTCATAGTCTTTCGCTGCATTCGAACGTGCGGATTTACCTGTTCTAGATGAAGCTAACAAATCTACTGCTCGTTGTAAGAATTCAGATGTAATGTTGACTGGATGTGGTTCGACGCCTGCCATAATCATACGAACATAGACACGTTTCAATAAGAGCTGTTGTGCCAACACGACCATCCCAGATGGTGATCTACGGTGATTAATGAATGTACAGTATGCCTTTACAAACTCAGAGTAAGTTTCTGTTAAATTAACAACTTTTGAATCCCACTTCTCGTCTTTATCAAACAAGCCTTTTATGGAGTGAACTTTTATAACGTCGAAATTGATAGATTGTAATGCGCCCGAAAGAAAACCACTAGACATCCCCCCATATTGCCACTGATTAGAATCCCAAGCTAACTGGTCAGATTTGGGAACATTCTTATTTACTTCGGGTAACAATGCATCTTCAAAAAAAGACCTTTGCTCTACAATAAACTCTTTGTATCTTTGGTAATTAGCCTTCATCGAAGTCCACCTTCTAGTCGGTTGATTACCATCTCTACTTCATTTTTGGTCTGTGTCGCAATATCAATTAAAGGGTTATCTTTGTTTCCAGAGTCGTGGGAAACCCTCACAAGATCAATCAACTCATCTGAGAATATTTGAAGAACTTTTTTATGCTTATCGATAGCGTTAAATGGCCTAAAATAGAAACATCCATAACAAGAACGTACTTTAACTAAATGACATTTTTCTTGACGTCTATTGCAACCACCAATTCGCAACACAAGTTGCTCTCTCACGACCCCAGATACAGTATTTCCAACCCAGTCTTTTTCATTAACTTTGTAACCAGTCAAAAGGAGGGAGACCATATCTTTCCAAACAGGATTTTGACCAAGACATTTGTGCTTCAATATGGCTAACTCAGGCACAGCATTAATATAATGCTGAGCAGCGACTAGCGAGCTATGCCCGAGAACCGCTGCAATTTCTTCTGCACTAGCATTCAGCATCGCCATTGAATGCCCAATATTGTGTCTAAAATCATAAAGCGTATAAATTGGTCTATCTCTAATATTCTGTTTTATAGACTGCTTGACTTCGTCAGGTTGTATGAACAATAAAGCAGCATTGAGGCCTGCATGAAGACCTTGAGATAATGTGATGGAGCCAGATGTATAAGGGTAGAGTGGGGAAGCTAGTTCGATATTGAAGCGTTTCTTATACTCATCAATAATGACTCCAACCTCCTGACTTAATGCAACTTGAAACTCACTCGCTGGAACTTTCTGTTGTTTAGCTAACGGTATTGATATCTGATATCTAGATAACGCTGTTTTATGATTTTTAGTTACGATACTTATCGAACATCCTTTTAACATCGAAAACTGCTGTGGTCGGAGTCCTACTGCGTACGACAAGCCTAAAATCGAGAGGTTCTTTAACTCGGGGTCTGATAAAGAGCTGAGGCCTCCTCTGGTAGAAAACTCAACCAGTCGATTTATGATAAGGTTCTTGAGGTGGGTGGGCATTGTATCTTCAATATCACTGTAGCGAAGAAATGGATCTGCAACATTAGGCGTTGATAACCACAACATTTTTTCTTCATCCTCGACATCAAAGCCTGGGAATCCAATGCGGATCAGTGTTTTTGTTACACTTTTAAGCAAGAAGTAATCCATTGAGTTACACTGCTTTGCCAATACTTCAAGTCGGTTGTAGAAAACAGAGAATGAAATAGTACCTTTTGTTTTAAAAATCCTCTTCAAGGCGTCAAATCTAGTGGAACCAAGAGGGGCCATATGACTATCAGTGAATTTAACCGATAATAATTTTAATAATTTATTCGTATTTTTATCTAAATTAAATACTTCTACGTGTGTTCGGCCAAAACGTACGTATTCCCATCGGTCGTCGTTAGTGGTGACATATGCCGTATCAAATTCTGAACCAACAGTGATCTCCATAATTTTCGGAACACTTACAGCTTTAATAAACTCAATCTGAGGAGTTGAAAAATCACTTCGAACATCTAAATTCTTTTTAGCTGAATACATCTTTCCATTCCTCCTCATTTAAAGGGTCACTGTGTATGTTGTAATGGGCTCGATATACTTCCATAAGCGTGCTATTTGCCTGCTCTTGGATAAATCGCTTAGCATATTTAGCAGGCAATATAGATTTTTTAGACCAACCTCCAAGTTCTCGTAAATCGTTCTGGGCGTCGTCCATCAGCCCTTTCAAATTTACGACTCCTGAATTTATGTACTCTTTCTTTTTCTTTTCATATACAGCAGCCAATGTTGCGTACGCCCATGTATGACGCAACCAATGCGGTGTAATGTTGTCCGATATCGAATCGGCATATTGGACGGAAAAGTGTTCAGGAAAGTGTTCTTGAAAATTTTTAACAGAAGCTGAAAATTGTGACTGAATCGTCGAATAAGAGACAGGCTTGAATGGTGCTTTTGAAGCAGAAAAAATGAAACTATGAGTGCATTTCTTTGAACGTATATATTCGTAATACAGTTCAATTTTTCTGTAATCTTCAATTGTAACTTCTACATCACGAATACTTCCTAAGTTTTTGATCTTTGGTTTATAGTTTCGAGCATCTTCCATTTTTGAATCATTGAAGCCACTATCTTCTAAGTTGCGCACACGCATGATCACTTTTGAAGAATCAGACTTGAATTTCAGGAAAGATTCTTTACGAAGTAAAAGCGATTCCCCGATTCGAAGTCCATACCTGACTAATAGAGTTATAAGAAGATAGTTACGTATTTGTACCTCGTAACTCACTATTGAATTAAAACGATTGACTTTTATGAGCTCAAAGTTGACTTCAACCCTTCCACCAGAGAGCTTTGATGGGAGAGGACGCACTACATTAGGAGCGATAACACTAATAAAGTCTTTATACTGTGCTTCAGTTAAACTATGAAGGGAGTCATAAGGTTTCGCGGTTTTGTTAGATGTTCTCCATTTTGCAAACTTTTGTTTGGCCCCATCAAGTCGGTTCTGAACATCAGAACGATAGCGTCTGAGCACAAGTGGCGATTCATCCCGGTAATCAGTAGATATGTAAGTTATAGAAAGAAATTGAATGAAGTTACAGATTGTTATGCAGTGTTTAGTAGCAGTACGCTTTTTCTTGGCTAGAGCTTTACTCTCCAATCCATATGTAGGCAACATAGCAACATTAGATACTTGCTTTTCAGCTAGTAAGTAGTCCCAGAATGCAAACAACTCACGCGTGATAAGCTCAATGTCATGGTAACCTGACTTATGAAAGGATAGGTCAAGAGAAATACCAAATTTTTCCAACCAAAAATCATAGAAGAGCTTAATTGAATACAAATACGATTTTTGAGTCCCTAAAGCATTTTCCATTAGATCTCGTTCAAGCCATCTCAATGCTAATAGGGGAGGCATTGTTGTTACAACATCTAAGAGACAGTAAAAATCCTCGTTACATTTCTCAACTTTATACATAAGCCCCACATAATTAATATTTTTTCAAAACACAACAACTCAGAATATAAGACCAATTAGTTAAAAATAACAAGTTTAACGACCGCAAAAACAACCACAGACAGATGATTATGTGGCATTATAGCTCAAGGTTGTGACAGTGTAATGGTTTTATATTCTGGTAATATTAATCTAATGAGATGCAAATGTTAGATTTTCAGATAATTTAGAGAAACATCTTAAATTGACCTGTATTGAATAATTTCCTCCTCAACACCTATGAATGACTTGTTAGCTACAACGCTAGTTAAGTTCACTTTATGGCTTTGGTCTTACTACCGACTCAAGTAGTCTAAAATGGAGTGACTTTATACAAAGACACTTATAAAAACGCCTGTGACGGCGTTTAACAGGTTAATAAGGACTAGTTATTAACTGGTCTCTATTTGAAAATGCTGTGTTTCGGGACGATTACCAATAACCAAAATTTTATCTAAATTACTTCCACATTTCTCAACCATAAATTTTATCAAGCCACGGTACTCACAAGACATCGCATGAATAACAGTAAGTTCTGTTAGTTCTTGTTGAGGGATGCAAATATATCGTTTCTTGTTAAAGACACAGCTTATTGCTAGCTCATGGCTTTCAGCTTCAACAATCGCATAACTCTTCCAGTCTGTTACGAAAAATAGCTTTTGAACAATCATGATTTTCTCCAGTTAAGTTGTTCAGAAACTGTATTTGCTTGTTCCACCGATAGCTAAAACGTTAGTCTCTTTTGCGTACGAAAATAAAAATTCTAATGAAAGAGATGATAATAAGTACTAGTTAATGTTAACGAACAGATAGGCGAGGGTGAAAGGTAGGAAAGAACTGTTTAACAGTAAGTCAGCGAATATGAGTTTCTCGCCACAACAGCGTTTAATCAAAGATCGGTCGAGGAAAAGTATGACAATAGAGAACTATCACCAGTTAACGGTTCAGATGCCGATACAAATTATCAGGGAAACTCAAAGAAGTACGGCAAAATCAGTAATGAATAGATATATATCAATGTTTAAAGTAAACCGTGAACGTTGTTAAATCAGACATTGAATTATCCATCGTTGTCCATCGTTGGACAATGAAGCATAGAACAATACTCAGTTTGATTCGGCATGATGCTAATTCTGATCAGATGCTAATCCTGATCAGATGCTAATCCTGATCAGATGCTAATCCTGATCAGATGCTAATCCCGATCAGATACTAATCCCGATCAGATACTAATCCCGATCAGATGCTAATCCCGATCTGGTGTCAAGCAACCCAAAGTTTAAGACCATTAATCGTCATCTTCGGCAAATAGTTTTTCTATTTCATCCCAATCGGGAAGCTCATGGGTTTTGGGTACAACTTCAAACTGAAGTCCTATAGCATCAAGTAATCTTTCAAATATGTCGAACGATCCAGTAAACCTGCCGTTTTCTATTTCAGATATGGTGGTTTTATTAATCCTTGTAATTTCAGAGACTTGAATCTGCGTCAGCCCCAAACCATTACGAGCATCTCTGATTTTTGAGCCAATTTCAGATCTGAAAGCCATAGTTATAAAATTTCCTTGTTAGCCATATAGCTAACATTCGCAGTAACAACTTTGTTTAACTTATCTAAGAATAGCCAGATTCGCTAGAGGTAGACTTATAAATAATCCAAGCTAAACAATGTACCTGTACAAAAATCTCTTAGGAGATTTTGCTCGTATGTACAGAATTAGAACAGTAGATTTTATTATTTGCTAGTAACACATAAAAAACACAACTCACTGATTAATAATGGATCGGTTAGGGTACGTGTACAAGATTACAGCCAAAGAGAATTTAACATAATGCACATAATACGTAGTTGGCTTGTTAGAGCAATTTAGTAATGTCCGGTTTGAGCCATTTTAAAATGTCCTCCTAAGCTTACCTATATTGGTCTGCTTAGGAGTTATCCGGATGCTTATTACTATGAGTGAAAAAGATATTCATCGATTCAAGGTGCTTACTGACGTACGTGAAAAACGACTACGCCAAGTTGACGCCGCTATAATTTTGAATCTGTCTGCGCGCCATATCCGACGTTTGGTGAACAAACTGGTCTCTCTTGGTGCTCAAAGTCTTACACACGCAGCGCGTGGACGCCCAAGTAATCGACGCTACTCAGAACATTTCAGAATTGAAATACTGAAACTTATCCGTGAGCATTACTCTGACTTCTCACCAACGTTCGCTCTGGAAAAACTGACTGAACGACACAATCTATCCGTCTCTAAAGAAACACTCCGTCAATGGATGATCGCCGACGGAC
>NZ_CADDIS010000019.1:0-7325 GCF_902751245.1 Vibrio sp. Vb339
TGTCTCTATCGGAAACAAAACTCCCTCAGAACAACGAAATGAACAACGCCAGATTCAAGAGCAAAAGCTGCAAGCGAAGCGTGAAGCATCAGAAAAGATGTTTAAGGAACGAAAAGATCAATATGAGAGGGACTATATTGATTTTCCATCGATAGAGGTAGTTAAGATACGAAGACGATCCAAAGCCGCAAAAATCCTCGAACTATTGACCAAAGGGCAAACAATTTCTGAGAGCGATTACTTATGGTTAATCAATAAAGGTTTTGAAAATCAATATGTAAGTGGGCTGTAATACCTGAATCGAGCTGAACTAGCAAAGCGCAAATGGGAAGATACGAAGAAACCTTGGAATCTCGTGAATGCTATTGCTGATTACCGAAAGGCTGGGAAGCCTCAAATTGCGGTCGATCTGGTTAATAAAAACTTCCCATTCAATTTCGCAAATGGCCACAAGAGCCTGAAATCGGCACTCTTAACCACAAGTGGTGGGGTAAAGCGTGATCTAAACATGCTTGATAAGGCGATCCAATTTGGTACTCAAGCTCATGAACTTACTAAACAAGACTACCGACCATGCACTCTAATTGGCGCATGTAAGATGATCTTGGGAGATGTTGCTCAAAGGCATGAGTGGTATCAAAAAGCAATTAAACGTGGGTTTAATGAAGATAGCTTTGAGCAAGAGATCCGATCAATCTACAATCGTGCCAGTCGCAAAGATAAAGCAAAAATCAAACAGACCTTAATCGCTGATGGATGGGTATATCAGTGGCTCAAATAAGTCACTTAATGGGACTCTGCTAATTTTAGTAACCGATATGGCAGAGCCATTCTCTAGACGCAATTAGTCTGCGAGGGCATAAAATTGCTCAAAGGCGTTGTTACCCCCAAGGTCAATTTGACCTCGTTTAATCATTGTCCACAATTCTTTACCATGAAGACTGGCCGTTGCCCCTTCTAGTGATTTCCATCCAAGAGCTTGGCGTGTTTTTTGTTTTACCCACCGATGACTTTGCTCTACGATATTATTCAGATATTTGATATCCAATATCTCAATCAGTGACAATATAAAGAAGCCCGTTAACCAGAGTTGAACGTTCATTGCATCAATAGCCGCGTAGTTGCTTTTACTCCCATCAATGACCACTTTCTCGGGGAGGCCATGTGAGCTATCGCCTTATTCAGAAAGGCTTTCGCGGCAGCTTCATCGCGATTGGAGCTGAGATAATCATCAATGACGTTTCCAAACTTATCGACCGCTCGATAGTAGTAAAGCCATTCTCCTTTCACTTTGACGTAGGTCTCATCCATGCGCCACGAAGTAGAGACGGGCTTTTTCTTTGCTCTCGCTTTATGTTCTAAGACAGGTGCAAATTTGATAACCCAACGATTAATCGTTGCATGATCCACGTTCCCTCTGGATTTCTTCAATCTCGCGATAGCTGAATTTGTAAGCGAGGTCATAACGGACGGTTTCGAGAATAACTTCAGAGGGAAAGTGGCAGCCTTTAAACATTATAATTCAGGGTGTCGAGTCGAAATTGGGCAAATATCAACCGACAAAACCGCAAAACTTAACCTAAAGCTTCAAAGTTTACTACAGAACCCCTTGTTCGCCCCCTAAGAACTGTTCAATCAAAGGTGCTATCATACTTATATCTTGCAGTAGAGCTGTTCTCGCAGCAGTTGGATTCTCATTCTCGAATGCGGTGATCATTTTCTTGTGCTGAATGCAGCCACTTCTGTAACCTTTTTGATTAGTGCTATAAAAAGATCTCAAGATTGGCCCCATTGCTGCGGCCATATTTGTGATCATTGCGAGTAAGATAGGCTGATTGCATCTCTCATATATGTAGAAATGAAAACGCTGATTGTAATAAAACATATCTACCGCTTTTTCTTCTTCTTCGGCAAGGGTAAATTTCTCATTGATAATCTTTAATGTCTCGATATCTTCTTTTGTTATGAACTTGGTGGCACACTCTACTGCTAGCCCCTCCAGCTCACATCTGATTTTCTTTATCTCCTGGTATCGAGATAAACTAAGGTTAGGAACTATAATCTTAGATGCTGTTTGCATTTCCAAAGCGTGTTCACTAACCAAGCGAAGTAATGCCTCACGAACGGGAGTATTGCTAGTTCCATATATTTTCGCTAACTCGCCTATTCTAAGCCTATCTCCCGGGAGGTACTGTCCTGAGATGAGGGCTTCTCTGATGTTTATGTAAACACGCTCTGCTAAATTGCTTCTGTCAATCACCACATCGCGATTTCGCGTAAATGTTTGCATATTCCTCTATTTCTTCGTAAATGGCACACTATGTACGATGGAATTTTCTGACGTTATTTGAAGAGCATACTAGATTAACAAAATCACCGCATTTAATAGATTCGTGACTTTGCTTATCGAATATCTTTGCAACAATCTCGGTTTGCAGACCAAGATCGCATACTAGTCTCAGGTGCTCACCTAAGTATACTTTCTCTCTTAACTGACATCGGAAAATAATGTCATCCTCTTCGCTCATGTCCTCTTCGAGCTTCAAATCTTCAGGGCGTATTGCGATTGCTCCATCATGATCACTCTCTGACAGAGTCTTAATACTAGTTAAATTTGAATTTTCTGCTAAAGAACCAACATCCAGCAAATTATTCTCACCGACAAATCCAGCAATGAAGTCTGAAGATGGCTCATTATATATGTTCATCGGAGTATCCAATTGCTCTATTTTCCCGTCTTTAAAAACTGCAATACGATCGGACATCGTCATGGCTTCACTCTGATCATGAGTTACATAAACTACCGTGACATTGAGCTCTTTGTGTATCTGCTTAATCTCATACTGCATGTGCTCTCTGAGATTTTTGTCAAGAGCGCCAAGCGGTTCATCCATAAGAATCAAATCTGGCTCAAAAACGAGAGCTCTTGCGAGAGCTACCCTTTGTTGCTGCCCACCGGATAGCTGATTGGGCTTACGATGCATCATGCCATCCAAATGAACCATTTCTATGGCTTTTGCTACTTTGCTGTTTATCTGATTTTTGCCCAGACCTCGCATTTTCAATGGGTAGGCCAAGTTTTCAGCCACTGTCATATGTGGAAACAAAGCATAGCTTTGGAAGACTACACCAATGTTTCTCTCGTGAGGAGGCACATCATGAATGGGCTTACCATTCATTAATATTTCCCCAGAGGAAGGCATTTCAAAACCAGCTAACATCATTAGTGTTGTTGTCTTGCCTGAACCAGATGCTCCAAGAAAAGTTAAAAACTCCCCATCTTGGATTTCGAGATTTAAATTAGGAATTACTTCTGTCGCCCCGTCGTATGACTTACAAATATTTTTGAATTCAATAAAACAACTCATAACTACTCGCCTTTCTCTTTGCTTTCCGCTACCTCATTCCAGACCAAGTCTAGTGAAATTGTCAGCTTTTCAACTAATGTGTCAATTTCAGTAGACGTGATGACATACGGTGGGCACAAGGCAATAACGTCTCCCATGTTTCTTACTATTAGCCCATGTAAGCGACATGCAGCCTCAATTTTTCCACCAACATTGGTTGACGGAGAAAAAGGAAATTTGGTTCTCTTGTCCTGTACAATTTCTAACCCCGCCACAAACCCATGACCTGCGCCGCGAATCTCACCGATTAGTGGATGGCTTTCAAGCAGTGACAGTTTGTCATGAAGATAGTTACCAAGATTCGATGCCAGTTTAGGCAAATTCATTTCTTTGTAAATTTGAATTGCTTTTAAAGCTACTGCAGCAGAAACAGGATGCCCTGAGTAAGTAAAACCATGTCCGAATACCTTCGAATCGTCGCCATATCGTGCTATTTCAGAATAGACCTGTTCTGATACGATGACACAGGACATTGGAGCATATCCGGAAGTGAGTCCTTTCGCACACACAAGCATGTCTGGAACAAAGTTATACAACTGACAGCCGAACCAATGACCAGTGCGACCAAAGCCGCATACTATTTCATCGGAAAGCAACAAGATGTCATTCTTCTTAAGCACCTGTTGCACTTTTTCAAAGTACCCTTTCGGAGGTGTAACAACGCCACCTGCCCCCATTATTGGCTCAGCAATGAATGCCGCGATGGTGTCCGCTCCTTCACGCTCAATAGTTGCTTCCAAATCTTCAATGAGTCGCTGAGTAAATTGCTCTTCTGTTTCGCAAGCTCTGCCGCTTCGATAATAATGTGGCGCTTGAACATATATGTTCCAATCCATAGGGAGACCAAAAGCTTCATGCATGTGTGGAAGACCAGACATTGACGCGCCAGCAATAGTTGAACCATGAAATCCCTTCTCATGACTAATAACTTTGCGTTTTTCTTTTTGGTCTTTAGCGATGAAATAGTTCCATGCCATCTTGATCATGCTGTCATTTGCTTCCGAGCCAGAATTGGCAAAAAACAAATGCGAATTGCTCATCGGTGCAATGCTAGCTATCTCTTCTGATAGCTTCGATACTACGTTGTTGGTTCTATGATTGAACGTATGGTAGTAAGGCAGAACATTTAACTGCTCTGATGCTGCTTCAGCGAGGCGTTTGTCAGAAAAGCCTAATGATGCACACCATAGACCAGCCATTGACTCAATGTAGGCCTTGCCATGTTCGTCATAAACATACACGCCTTCACCTTTTTCAATAACTAAGGGACCGAGCTTTTCGTGCTTCTTCAAAATTGTCTGTGAGTGAATATGATTAGTTATATCTATTTGACCGATTTCAGAGATGTCGTTCATATGCTTGTAATCCTTTTAACTTTTGGTTGCTTCCTATTAGCTTGTCATAATGTTAATGACTTCAACTATATTTAGGTGTTCTGTATCCAGATGACTCGCCGCCATCTGCACTTAATGTTGCTCCATTGACAAAGCTCGCCTCTGAAGACAACAACCACTTCACCACGTTTGCAATTTCATTTGCTTGTCCTAATCTTCCCATAGGAATTCGATGCGTTAGTGCCTCAAGGTGAGGCTTGTTGTTTATTACTTTATCCATCATTCTTGTCTGAATTTGACCTGGGCACACGGCGTTAAATCTAACCTTGTCTCCAAATTCCAAAGCAAGAGCTTGTGTTAAGCCTATGACTGCAGCCTTAGATGAGGTGTATGCAGCAAGACCCTCTTCTCCTACTTTTCCAGCAATAGATGCCATATTCACAACGGCACCTTGTGTTTGTTGAAGATAAGGCAAGGCGCATTTGATTGTGTAAAAGCTAGCTCTGGTGTTGATTGAAAAAACGCGATCCCATTCTTCTGTCGACGTTTCTAAAAAAGGCGTTCTTGATGAAGTGCCTGCGTTATTAACAAGCCCCACTAAGTTACCAACCAAACATGAACGATTTACAAGCTCTATAATGTCTTCCTCACTCGACATGTCTGCTTTGATAAAAATTGTTCTGTCTACAGAGTCTTGAATGGCAAGACCTGCTTTCTCATCGCGACCACTGAAGATGACAGTTATATCTTCTTCAGCCAATCGTTTGACCACGGCAGCCCCAATACCGTGTGTCCCGCCGGTAACCAGAATTACGTCAATTTTTTTCATTCTTGATATCCTTGTTCAGTGATTTTTCTTGTCTTTGTTTTCAAGCCACATGTAGAACGAAAGTGCTATGACGGCAACAATCATTAAAAAGACAGACATGGCGATGATGGAAGGGTTTATATTGTCTCTGATCCCATCAAACATTTGTCTAGGCAATGTTCTTTGAGCTGGCCCACTAATAAATAGAGTAACAACCACCTCATCAAAGGACGTCACGAATGCGAAGAGAGCACCAGATAAGACTCCTGGAGCAATCAACGGCAAAGCTACGGTGAAGAATCCTCTGACAGGAGAAGCACCAAGACTGCTTGCCGCCTGCAGCAGAGTTTTATCAAAAGTCTTTAATGTCGCGCCAACCGTGACGATTACAAACGGAGTCACAAGAACAGTATGAGCAATGATGAGGCCGGGAAAGGTCGCACTTAGCCCAAGCTGCCCAAACAAGAGGTACATTCCCAGACCAGTTATAACTGGGGGAATAATCATTGGCGCCAGCAAGAGACCTTTGATTGTGGTCTTAGATGATTGGTCATTTCGTGATAAACCAAATGCAGCGAGCGTACCTAAAACCGTAGCGATAAAGGTGCTTGATACTCCTACATACAGGCTATTCAGCAATGATGACATCCAAGGTCCATCTTCAAAAACGGAGGAATACCATTTCATTGATAAGCTTGGCAGAGGATATGACAAAAAACTACTTGAGCTGAATGACAGTGGCACTACAGATATCAATGGCATAACTAAAAACACGATCATAAATATGCCAAACACTGAATGTAGCCAAATAGAGAATTTAGTTAAAATCGAATGGTTCATTACAGCCCTCACTTGAATTTGAACAACCTGCTAATTCCGGCAGTTACTGCTAATACAGCGATGACGCACACGAGCAATACAACACCGAGAGCTGAGGCCATGCCCCAATTGACGGTTTGATTCGCGTAGAACGCCACAAAGTAGCCAAGCATTTGATCACTAGCGTTGCCAACTAATGAAGGTGTGATGTAGTAACCGATTGAAATGATAAAGGTCAAAATCGCTGCTGCAGATATCCCTGGAAGACTCAAAGGAAGGTATACTCTAAAAAAACCTATTATAGGGTGTGCCCCTAGAGAGGCGGATGCTTTCATCAAATGCGGAGAAATGCTTTTAAGATTATTGTAAATTGGGACAACAGCAAAAGGTAAAAGAATGTGCACCATCACAATGTATACACCAGCACGGTTGAACATGAGGTCTAAAGGACCATGTTTTATACCAATAGCTGACAGCGCATTATTTAGCACTCCATTATTTTGAAGCATTACTATCCATGCTGTTGTGCGAGCAAGCAATGAGCTCCAAAACGGAAGCATTATTGATACCCACAATATTGCTTTCATGAGTTTAGAAGCGCGCGTCATGAGTGCCGCTAGTGGATAACCTAAGATAAGACATAAAAATGTTACGACGAAAGCAATCGAAATCGTGCGCATCAGAATATCGACGTAAACTTTTTTGTCTTCATCTACAGTCGTTATGTGACCGTTTTTGTCTAACTTCATGTCTATCGCAGACAACAAATAAAAGGGCGTATATGGACGTGATGCTGATTTTAAATATTGCCAGTAAGTCGGCTCTAACCATCTCTTGTCAATAAACCCTAATACCTTAATTCCGGTACGTTTTTGGGTTGCATCCCCTGAAGCTAAACGGCGAGCCGTCTTCATAATGAGGCTTCTGAAGCCACTGCGTTCATAGTTTAGACGTCTC
>NZ_CADDIS010000020.1:0-6713 GCF_902751245.1 Vibrio sp. Vb339
GCATTATTGATACCCACAATATTGCTTTCATGAGTTTAGAAGCGCGCGTCATGAGTGCCGCTAGTGGATAACCTAAGATAAGACATAAAAATGTTACGACGAAAGCAATCGAAATCGTGCGCATCAGAATATCGACGTAAACTTTTTTGTCTTCATCTACAGTCGTTATGTGACCGTTTTTGTCTAACTTCATGTCTATCGCAGACAACAAATAAAAGGGCGTATATGGACGTGATGCTGATTTTAAATATTGCCAGTAAGTCGGCTCTAACCATCTCTTGTCAATAAACCCTAATACCTTAATTCCGGTACGTTTTTGGGTTGCATCCCCTGAAGCTAAACGGCGAGCCGTCTTCATAATGAGGCTTCTGAAGCCACTGCGTTCATAGTTTAGACGTCTCGAAAGTTCTCCTATTTCAGCCTTTCCATAAACGTTAGCGAGCTCCTGTATGAATATGGACACAGTGACCGAATTTGGAAGCTCTCGTGAGTTTGGATCCCACCTTTGAATGTATGTGCTAAATTCAGGCAATGCTCTTTGCAATTCAGGGCTATAAACCGATTTATGAAGCATCATTGCTATCGGAACAACAAAGAAGAACACGGTAAATATCAACAAGGGAGACAATAGCTGCCATGTCACCATCTCATGCTTGTTCATGCTGCTAGGAGGATTGAAAGTCGAGATATCAATGGAACTATCTTGGTCAAAGTTATCGTCATTCATGTCTTGTCTCCCTGTCTCAGTTAGCCTTGTGACACCCAGCGGGTGAAACGCTGCTGAAGTTCTTCTTCATGGTCTAACCAAAAATATGAATCTAGGTGGACAGCATCTAGAATGTTTTGTTCCGAATTAGGCAGTTGGTTGATAGTAGATTTAGTCAACATCGACTTAACTTGTTTGTTGATGACACCATATGGGATCTTTTCAACAAATGCTTTTTGATTTTCCGCTTTGTTCATGAAGTTAAGCAGATCATATGCTTTATGCTTGTTTTTTGTTCCTTTGACGATAGTCCAGTAACCCATATTGTAGAGTTGACCAGACCATGACATAGGTAAGTTTTCACCTTCATTATTTGCAGCAAAAATTCTCCCGTTGTATGCCGCTGTAGCACTCACAATGCCAGATTTGAGCCAATCTAGCGGCTGGGCTCCTGATTCCCACCAGACAATGTTGTCTTTTATTTCATCTAACTTTTTGAAAGCTCGGTCTTGTCCCTCTTTTGTCCCCAGTACGGTGTATATGTCTTTTGGCATGACACCATCAGCAAGGAGAGCTATTTCCAAAGTCTGTCTTGCTTGTTTTCTCAGACCTCGCTTACCGGGCCATTTTTTTATATTCCAAAACTCTTTCCAATTTTTGGGACCACTTGTTCCATACTGTTTTGGGTTATATGTGCTCATCATTGACCAAACTATAGCGCCAACACCGCATGGCGTGACGCCATCTGAAATTTCGGCGTAATTAGTTAGCTTTTTGGTATCAATTTTTTCTAGCAAGCCCTGATCGCATGCCGCAATCATTTCGTTTTCGTCCATCTGAACGACATCCCAAGTTACATTGTTTGTTTCAACCATGACTTTCTGCTTGGCGTAACCTCCGAGATAACTGTCTTCGACGACTTTCTCACCAGTTAGCTTTTCAAATGGAATAAAATACGCGTTGCGTTGTGCTTTCTGAAGCGTCCCTCCAAAGCCTACAACGGTTAGTGGTGCAGCCATTAAAGATGTTGACAATGAGATCAAACTAATTAGAAACAGAGTCGCGATGCGGCTTTTAGTTTGGGACATATTGGTCAGTAATTTATTGCTCATACCTTTCCCTTTTGTCGGTTTTATAAAATAATCCTGTTGTATATACTGTAAGATGTATGATATATCCTTAACATATTGTCAACATTTTTATTGCATAAGGTGACTAAAATGGGATTAAACCAAAAGAAAGCCGTTTCTCAGGAAACGATAAAGTTAATAAGCGATAAGGCTCGCTTTGTTCGTGAAGAGACGATTCGGTTGATATCAATTGCAAAAGTCGGCCACTACGCATCAGTTTTTTCTTGTGCTGAGCTTCTTGCCGCACTGTACTACGACACCATGTCGATTAAGGAAGGTGATCCCACTTGGGAAGACCGCGACAGATTTTTATTTGGCAAAGGTCATGCGGCGGTCGGCCTGTACCCTATTCTCGCCGAGAAGGGATACATCGAGAAGTCAGTTCTAGATGGTTACACGAGAGTTGGTAACCCGCTAGGTGATCATCCTGATATGCGAAAAGTTCCAGGAATAGATTTTAGCTCTGGCTCTTTAGGGCATGCTCTCTCTGTTGGCGTCGGAATTGCACAAGGCGCGCGAATCAACAAAAAATCTTTTTTGACCTATGTGATGCTCGGTGATGGTGAGCTTCAGGAAGGGCAAATTTGGGAAGCAGCAATGCACGCAAGTACTTATCGACTAAGCAGTCTAGTCGCAATTGTTGATCGAAACGGCTATCAACTAGATGGAAGAGTTGATGATATCATCGACATCAATTCAGTTCGCGAACGATGGGAATCTTTTGGCTGGGAAGTCCATGAAATTGACGGACACAATGTGGAAGAAACGATTCAAACACTTCGCGACATTCGCGATGACGAGAGCAGAGATAAACCTGTTTGTCTGGTTGCTCACACCATTAAGGGCAAAGGTATTGATTACATGGAAACGGAACCAGGATGGCACCTTGGATGGTTAGATTCTGTTGACGAAGAAAACGCTTATAAAATCATTAGAGGAGAATAAACATGGCTGGAACCAAAGAGCAAAAAAGTTGGCAATATCGCGAAGTAGCAGCTAAGGCACTAGGTTTAAATGCTATGTCCGACGCCTTGATCTCGTTAGCAGAAGAAGGATACCCGATTGTTGTCGGGACAGCAGATGTAATGTACTCGAACAATTTTTCTAAGTTTGCTGAAAAATTTCCAGAAAAGTATATTCAGTTCGGGATCTCTGAACAAAATATGGTGAGCGCTGCAGCTGGCTTATCTACAACGGGGCTAACACCATTTGTTGGCACATTTGCTTCATTTCTAGCATTACTTTGTTGTGAACAGATTCGAATGGATGTTGCCTATTGTGGCCAACCGGTGAGACTAATTGGTCATCATAGTGGTATCTCGATGGGATTTTATGGAACCTCGCACCATGCGACGGAAGACATCGCAATAATTAGAAGTATGGCCGACATTACAGTCATTAATCCCGCTGATGGCGTGTCACTTGTTGCTGCTATTCGCGCCTCTGTTAAGCATCCATACCCCATTTATTTTCGTTTTGCTCGTGGCCAAGAGCCCAACGTTTATAGTGAACAAGATATTAAATTTGAAATAGGCAAAGCAATCGAGCATGAGGTTGGCGAAGATTTAACTATCATCGCGTGTGGTATTGAGGTCTATCATGCCATATCAGCTGCCGAAATTCTTAAAAACGAAGGGTACTCGGTGGGAGTTATCGATATGCACACCATAAAGCCAATCGATCAAAATGCGATTATCAATGCAGCAAAGCGTTCATCTAAGTTAATGACCGTTGAAGAGCACAACGTTCTCGGAGGTCTTGGCAGCGCTGTGTCCGAGGTAATCACTTCAAAAGGTATCGGAGTTAAATTGTTACGTCATGGAATCTATGACGAATATGGGCTAATCGGTCCACCTACTCACTTATACAAACACTATCAGCTCGATGCCGAAGGCATTGCAGATGTCGCAGTCAAGTTTTTAGGGGAATAGTATGAATTTATTAGATAATTCTTTGTTGAAGAGCCAGTGTTATATAGGCGGTAAATGGGTAGATGGCGAAGAAACTATCTCTGTTACTAATCCTGCGACAATGGAGGTTGTTGGGTCGGTTCCTAAATTGGGAGAAAAAGAGACTCGCTTGGCTATTGAATATGCTGATGACATCGTACCTAAATTAAGAGCTATGACTTCTCACCAAAGAGCCGATTTACTGCACAAATGGGTGTCGCTGATACACGAGCATAAAATGGACTTGGCAGTGATAATGACAACTGAGCAGGGTAAGCCGTTTTCTGAGTCTATTGGCGAAATTGATTATGCAGCCAGCTATCTAACGTGGTTTGCAGAGGAAGGTAAACGCTCATATGGGAGGCAGATCCCTACCCCAGTGGCGAATCAACGTCTTTTAGTTACCAAAGAGCCAATCGGTGTTTGCGCTGCAATTACCCCGTGGAACTTCCCAGCAGCAATGATAACCCGCAAAGTTGGGGCGGCATTTGCTGCTGGATGCCCTCTGGTTTTAAAACCCGCTTCAGAGACGCCACTTACGGCCCTAGCTTTAGCTGATTTAGCTCAGAAAGCCGGAATTCCCGAAGGTGCCTTTTCTGTCGTAACCGGTGTCTCTTCAAAAATAGGTGCGGAAATGACGAGCAATCCCATAGTCAAGAAGCTCTCGTTTACTGGCTCTACATCAGTTGGCGTGATTCTGATGGCAGACTGTTCGTCAACAATGAAGAAGCTTTCCCTTGAACTCGGAGGAAGTGCGCCATTTGTTGTATTTGAAGATGCGGATATCACTCAAGCGGTAGCGGGTGCTATGACAAGTAAGTTTCGTAATGGCGGCCAAACGTGTGTATGTGCAAATCGATTCTACGTACATGAAAGCGTGTTCGAGTCGTTTGTCGAACAACTTGTTCAGTCGATGAGGCACATTAAAGTTGGAAACGGTCTCGACTCAAGTGTGACGCAGGGGCCTCTAATCGACATCAAGTCGGCTAACAAAGTGAAAGCACTTGTTGACGATGCGGTAGATAAAGGTGCGTTAGTGGTCATCGGAGGGCAGCAGACTCAAACAGATTCGTGTTTTTTTGAACCAACATTGCTTGTAAATATCGATGACTCCATGGACATTGCTCATGAAGAAATATTTGGTCCAGTTGTTGCTGTGATGTCTTTTCGTTCAGATGAAGAGGCGCTGTCGCTTTCAAATAACTCAGAATATGGGTTAGCTGCCTACTTCTACACCAAAAATCACGCAAGAGCGTTAAATTTTGCTGAGAAATTGAGTGCCGGTATGGTTGGCATAAATACAGGCATGATTTCAAACGCTGTAGCCCCTTTTGGGGGAGTGAAGCAATCCGGAATTGGTCGCGAAGGCGGAAGAGAAGGATTGGAAGAATATCAAAACATAAAGTATATCTGCTCCTCATTTTGATCGGTTTTGTCGCTCTTTGCTCTAGCTTTATGTTCTAAGACAGGTGCAAATTTGATAACCCAACGATTAATCGTTGCATGATCCACATTCACACCGCGCTCTCCCTGGAGCTCTTCAATCTCGCGATAACTGAGTTTGTAAGCGAGGTAATAACGGACGGTTTCGAGAATAACTTCAGAGAGAAAGTGGCAGCCTTTAAACATTATAATTCAGGGTGTCGAGTCGAAATTGGGCAAATATTAACCTACAAAACCAGACTTTGCGACAAAACCATATTCACTTGCCTGCTCCTAAAAAGTGCCAGGGGCAACTCTGGCACTTCAAACTAAAGTCAAAAAGCTTAAACGTTACAGCTCTGAGACGCAGGATGCGTAGTATATATTACTACTCGGTCTAGCGCTATCCATACCACCAAGATTGATATTCACGAGGTAATAGCTAGAACCATCAGGCGTTACTACCCAGTAAAAGTCGTTAACCGGCCAACCTCGCGCATTAAACATATTGCCGTATGCATTAAACAGCTCCACTCTTAATTCGTTAAACGTTGCTAAGCGCCAGTTAGTTCGTCCACCAATTTTCTGAGAGTTATAGGTGATGCAAAGTGTGTTTGCATCATCCCAGGTGAATAGATAAAAATCACCTGTTGGTCCGGCGCTTCCATTTTCAGTATAGATACCATTTGTTGCACTCCCACCAATACTGTCTAAGTAGGACACTGATGGAGAGTTGGTAAATAGCTTACCACTACCTGTATCGAAAATATCAACACATGCACTTGCTAAGTCAGCACACACATCCACATTCACCGTATTACTGGTCACGCCATCTTTCGTGGCCGTGAGTGTCGTGTTACCCACCTCAACCGCGGACAATAAACCAGATGATGTCACCGTTGCTGTATTTATATCGTCTGATGTCCACGTCGCAGAGTTGGAGATGTCGGATGATGAGTTATCACTGTACGTGGCCATTGCGGTTAACTGTTGGGTCCCACCTTTCGCGACATTGACCGTTGCAGGGGTCACTTGAATGGCCGTAATCACCGCTGCTGTCACATTGACACTCACCGTATTGCTGATAGTGCCCCCCTTCGTGGCTGTTACGGTTATCGTGCCTATATCAACRCCTGATAGTAAGCCCGTAGATGTTACCGTTGCTGTGTTTATATCGTCTGATGTCCACGTCGCAGAGTTGGAGATGTCGGATGATGTATTATCACTGTATGTGGCTATTGCGGTTAGCTGTTGAGTCTGACCTCTCGCGACATTGACCGTTGTAGGCATCACTTGAATGGCTGTAATCACCGCGGCCGTCACATTGACACTCACCGTATTACTGGTAATGCCGTCCTTCGTGACGGTTACCGCCACAATGCCAGGACTATCACCGCCCACCAACATACCAGGGGTATTGAAGTAACCGGTATCGAGATCGCTTGTATGCCAATCACTGACACTTAATCCCGTCAATGTACGAGATGAACCATCAGAGTAGTACCC
>NZ_CADDIS010000021.1:0-3722 GCF_902751245.1 Vibrio sp. Vb339
GGGTAGAAAAATGCCATCTGCGCCCGCTTGTTGATATTTATTAATTCTCTCAATACTAGTTGCAAGAGGATTTTCAACATTAAGTAAGAACACGTCACTTCTGACATTAATAAAAGTATCAAGACTTGCTTCGCGAATGCATTCTTTAACTTTTTCTATTGTTTTACCGAATAGGGAGCTGTCACGCAAGCTTCTTTCACCGTCTACCACGACACTGTCTTCTATGTTGACTCCAACAACTCCAACTTTAACTAATTCAATAATATTCTTTGCTATAATTTCAGGCGTATCTCCGTAGCCAGATTCAAGATCTACGGTCAAAGGCAGTTCTGTAGACTTAACAATTGCTTTTACAATCGACAAAAGGTCTTTGAAACGGATATTTTCTCCATCTTCCTTCCCAAGGCTATTAGCAATAGCCGCGCTAGAAGTACCAAGGACAGAAAAACCGACACTCTCGGCGATCTTCGCGCTTGGTACATCCCATACATTACAAATAACTAATGGTTCTTCCATTTTATGCATATTTTTGAACATATCTGATACTCCAATTTACTTTTGTATTAAATGATTCAGGTAGATATTAACAACGGTAGAAGAGTAAGGTGCGCAATTTTCGGAACTGAATGATAAATATTTACAAGGCCTATATTCAGAAACTCTCTGGTGCATTAGATAAAATAGAGGGTCTGTCGCAAATCATAATAAAGACGTGACAGACCGTTTAGTGGTAAGAGGGATAGACAGGGGATTAGTAAATTATCCTACGTTAAGGATTTATAACGTAACATCCCCACTTTATCTTCAATCTCTCTCCCTAAGACCTAGCGTGTCTAGAAGGGGCTTGTTGCAAAAAATCAGCTTAAAGCTGAAACTATCATTGTTTGTAGTAATGATTTCCCCCGTCATTACTGCAGACCATGGTAGTGTCATCCTCTGTCCAATTTTTTGCGACAGCCCCTCAGTGTCAGTATTAAGACGGCTTTTACCGCGATTTTCATTTCGTCTTCATTTACTTGATTTTTCTCCAAAAAAACGACTTATCACCCGAAACGGTGGATAACTTAAATTTCGGTAGAACCTATCCATTGTTCACCTAGAAAAGCCTCGGCGCCACTGTGGCAGGAAAAAGTCGACCAGCTTCAGAGAGTGTCATGTGTCCAGCCAGAGCTTGGGGCGTCGTCAGTGCGTAAACTTTGCCCCTCAAGACTGACTGTCATCAACAAGCTATGCTTGTTTGGCGTTAAAATGTCAGGCTTGTCCCCCTGAATGTCATTGCTCGTTGACTTCATCTCTTTATTTAAAGCGCTCGTTTTATCTCAGCGACCGCCTGCTTGATTTGGGTTGGGTTTGCGGAAAAGATGACGTGGATGTTCTCCGCTGTTGGGTTTACCGTCGGCATGACAATCAACGCTGGCCTCCCCTGAAACCCCAAGGTTTGGAACAAGGACAGGGCGCGCTCAGTCTTGTCATCCGCTAACGTCAGTTCATCTTGCGACAACGAGACTTTTGATAATGCCATTTGGATGTCTTCTTGGGTCAAATGCCCCTCATTGTATCCTGTCGCAAATAAGACGCGATGATACTCATTGTACGCGTCCATGCCTTTGGTTTCATACACCGCATTGCCTGTGTTGGCCGCTAACGCACTCAGCGGCCAGATTTTGTAAAAATTCAGGATGCGCCATCCATGCCGGTAAAACCGACATCTGCATCACGACAATCGATACAACTACGCCTAACAAGGCGCCCAGGACAATTGGTAATCTTCTTTTCATGCTCATTCACTTTTATTTAAAAATGCGAGACCGCATCGGGTTTCGGCTGGGTATAAAACAACGTTAAGTCGTAACGGCCGGTTCTCAAATAGTCTTTGTCAGACAGCATCACAAAAAAGTAATCGTCTTCACGGTGCATCCAGAATTGTGAAAAGTTCTTTGCGATCAACACACCAAACTATCTGCTCAACCATGTCAGCAAGTAGAATATCTGCCAAACAATTAAGCTCACAATCACTCAGAAATATATCATCGTTCTTGATGTGAATTACCAACACTCCACTATTACTTGATATTTGTTTAAAATCACGAACTGTATGCACCTTACTGTAGAGCAAAATGAGCTGTTCGGTATCACTAACTACAATACCTCTAATTGTGTCCCTATCATTGTAATTTGCCCCCTTTGTTCCCATACATTGAGGTTGTGTCGCAATTATAAGTTAGGTCATGGCAGACCCGTGCTGCAGGTACACTTAGTTTGCGAGGAAACAGAATGGTTCAGAGAGGGTTGCTCCCTCAAGAGGGGGCTTGTTGCAAAAAATCAGCTCAAAGCTGAAACTATCATTGTTTGTAGTAATGATTGGTAAAATCAATGGCGAACGAGTTTAAATGGAAACACTTTGCCCCTGAAATCATTCCTTGATATCTATGTTGGTATGTTCAACTTTTATGAACTACGCTAATCTCAGCAATATGCTGCAGGAGCGAGAAATTTCGGTTAACCGTTCAACTATTTATCGGTGGTTTATTGAATATGCCCCAGCATTACGGAAAAAATTACGCCGTCGTCAATTTATCCGAGCAGACTCTTCGTGGCAGCTCGATGAAACCTACGTCAAGGTAAAAGGAAAGTGGCATTATCTGTACCGAGCTATCAACAAGCAGGGTGAGACGCTGGACTTTATTTATCCCATAAACGTAATAAATAGGCGGCTTATCAGTTTCTTAAGCGGTGTTTGCACCACTATCAAAAAGAGTGGCAGCCTCATACATTAAACACCGACAAGCATTCTTCATATGCCAATGCGATGACCTGATTGAAGAAGGAGAGACGGCTTCGAGCGGATGTTAAACAAAGGGCAGTTTGATTTCTGGTTACGTCGTGATGAACGTAAACCCCTTGCGCGGGAGAGATCTGCCTTCATGAACCGCCTCTTCAATGTTGAGGTGGTTTTCAATTAGAAATGGAAAACGGAATGGCTGAACTCACTTATCAATATTTTTGCAACAGGCCCGAACTTACCGTTATTTTTATCTTATATCACATTTATGATGCACCATTAAATGTGATATAAGGGTGCAGTTGATAGTGGTAGTTACTTAACTTTTCATTGGCTTGATACAGCTCGAACTTAAAGTAAAGCTGTTCTGTTAAACACTTTATAAAATAATCAAGTTCATAGGTATGTATGAATAGTGAGATAGGTGCAATCTGGCGATTGTCCTCATCAAAACAATGATTAATATGTGCCCTATCGAGATAAACAACATTGACTTCTTGCTCAGGAGTTTCTTCAATAAGTTTTGTTGTTAACCCTGCTCGTTCAAAGTAATCCAATAAAATGTAAAGTTTATCAACATCGTTTTTGCTTTCTATCGCGTAATGTTGGCTTAGAATGTTGAGCAATTGCCTTTCAATTGAACCAAACTTGTTTTTCATCAAGCAAATGGTCTTCAGCTTTTTCTTAATAATGCTATATCGACCCAGCTTAATCTTCGGCTTTAAAAAATCGATAATGATCTTGTTTCGAGCTTCTTCTTTGATAAAGCTACGGGAAGCACTCACTTTAAAGTAAAGGTGAAGAAGCGCATTTTCGAATGTTGATTTCAGTAGTTGGTGGTATGAATATTCGTGCATTTGTAATGTTCTGGTTGATAAGGTGATGCACCTTTTGGAAGTCACGGATATAAGCCGGAATCGCTAAATCCTCTCCATTATCT
>NZ_CADDIS010000022.1:0-3226 GCF_902751245.1 Vibrio sp. Vb339
TTGGTAGCCTAAATCCCAACTCCAAGAGGGAGTAAACTGTAACCCGCTATAGAGACCTAAAATTGTGCCCTCTGGATTTGAGTGATTGTAATTGTCGTCTAGAGCCCATTGATATCCCCCCTTAGCTCCAATAAAAAACTGAGGGGATATATCAGCCGCCAGCACAGGAGTGCTCAAAATGCAGGCAAGTAATGTTATTTTATTCATGATATTTAGGTTGCCATTTAGGTTAGCGATAGGTACTATTGAAAATATAGATAATACTTACAAATAGAATTTATCGATAAAAAAAATGTATATTAGACTTTTTACAGTTCTGTAGCAAATAGCTCAGAGGTGTAGTTTTTCGTTTTTGTCGCAAACCTTTGATACATGAGTGCAGTTACGTTAAATATACCCGTTCCACTTGAAGATGCAGGATTTTAGCTAGGAAAACCATCCTATTTGGGTACACAATTGTAGCAACAAACCTATCTTTCTTTTGGGTTGAACCTCAATAAAGGCATGTGAAATTTCGTTTATGTCTAAGAAGGTTTTCAGTGGTAATTAATGTACGACAGAATTGCTTGGTGATCACAATTTGAATTGGTCAATTCCTAAATGATTTTGCCCCAATTATTGTTTTCAAATAAGAAAATTGAACATAACGCAAACTGCATAGATATGCATTTAAGCATGCTAGGTGTGGGTTGAAAAATTACCTTAAAACCTTAAATTGTAGTGGCATAGGGAAAGTGGCTTCCGTTACATTAGTCTCAACCGTTCCATAATTGGGCTATATCAGCAATGTAATCCTATTTTTAAAGCTACATACCAACGTTTTGCTGCTGGTAAGCCCCAAAAAAGTGGCTATCATTGCCTGTGTTCGTAAATGGTGGGGATACTCAACACCATGCTACAAAATGTACACCCTGGGATCACAATCACTCCAAAAGATAGCTATTGAAACCATACTCGTTTGTTATATGATTTTGCGTGCAATAATATGGCTAGCTTTACTTGCATGCCCTGACATTGTTGCGCTTTCAACTACATTAGATAACTCAATATTGAACCCCTCAAGCATGAGCACGAGTTCTTCTTGTTTACTATGCCACATTGGAACGTCTTTAAATGACTCGAAACGAAGGCTATTATTTAAACAAAACTCAGCTAAATAGAGAATGCCGTTGGGTCTTAAAACCCTATGAAGCTCTTCTATGACGTATTTACGTTCAGTTTGAGTCGTAATACAAGTAAACACTGCACAGGTAACAATTGAGTCAAACTCGTTATCAGAAAAAGGTAGAATACTCCCTGAAAAGTGACGTAAATCTAGCGATGAATGATCATTGTTACCTCTTTTAATCATTTCAAGTGAGGAATCTACTCCAATTAAGTGGTGATACCCTAGTTCATATAGCTGACTTGTAATGCGCCCATAGCCACAACCGAAATCAGGAACTTTGGCATTTTTAGGTACTGATGCTGTGAAATATTCCGTTGAAATTTCAAGATTGAAATCAACAATATCTGCGACATTATCCCACTTACTCAATGTGTCACTCCTAATCATATAACAATTTATTAGAGAGCAAAATGCACCACTATTACACTTATAAGCGTAAATTGTCACTTTTGAAATGTCTATGACTCAAAGAGTATCATGAGGTCTATAGCAAAGGTTTTTGATTTTTAATTCACCAATGGTGAATAATTTCAAGTTTTAGGTGGGAAAGGTGAGACTAATTTATGTTCATTTATCAGAAAAAATATATCTTATTGTAATTGTTTAAGTAATTCTCTAGCTGACTTAACCACAAATACTCTTTTTGTACTCGGTAATCGATTTAGGGCAGCCAAATTAGTTTTCTTAAAATTCCTGTTATAATTCCAGATAAATTTTAATAATGTAATGTCTAATTTATCATCACAACCTTCTGCCAGATCTGGTCGGTTAGATTGATAAATCCGTCTTTTAATAACTCTGTATATGCACGAGAAACGGTTAACATCCAAAAATATAACTGTATCACAAGCATCTAGCCGCTTCTGGATAGTACTTTGATAGTTTCCTTCAACAATCCATGACGGCTCAGATAAAAGGTTATCTTGTAATTCCAACCAACTAGATTTGTCTGGCTTTACCCAGTTTGGTTTCCAGTAGAGATTATCTAAGTGATAAACAGGTAAATCTAACAAACCACCAAGCTTTCTTGCTAATGTCGATTTTCCTGAACCACTACAGCCCATGATTATAATTTTTCGCATGATATAATCTTAAAGTGGATTAAGGTTAGAGCTTAAATCAGTTCAACAATGCTAGGTATCACTGGTAACGCTAAAGATATCCCCATTACTCCGTTAAATATTCGCTGATTTTTTGCCGATGTTAAAAATTGAGACAGAACTTTTCCAAAAAATAACCATGTTCCAACACTGACGATTACTGCAACAAAAAAGATGGATGAGATAGATAATATTTGAGTAAATAGTGAAATGTTTAAACTGGTATAAGCTGCAATAGCACCGACCGCAACAACCCAAGCTTTAGGGTTTAACCATTGAAAAATTGCGGCTTCAGTGATAGTTAAAGGCTTTGAAGCTATCTTTACATCTTGGTTAGTATCACTAATGGCTATCTTCCATGCTAAGAAAAGTAAGTACACAATGCCTAAAATTTGGATAATACTATGTAGTGTAGGAAAAATGTCAAATAATCGGTAAAATCCCAGTCCAACTGCAATAATCATAATCGGAAAACCTGCACATATCCCAAAACCATGTGGTAAACTTTTTTTCATGCCGTAATTAACCCCTAACGACATAATCATGATCGTATTAGACCCTGGGCTCACACTTGTGATAACGGCGAAGGTGAATACAGAAATTAACCATTCAAAGCTCATACCTATCCTTTTATGTATGTTTGAAATATTTAACCCACTTTTTATCGACATACAGCTCGTGTCAATCACTACTGTTTAGAAAGAAACGAAGTAAAACTTAATTAGTAATGAAGGCTTTAATTTCTTCAGACGTTTGACTTTTCGTATTAACTTCAAAATCATACACGACTCCTTGGTGAACTCGTTTCGCTTACTCCATTTAAGAATATGATGATTACATTCGTTTTTAACTGTTCGTACTTCTCAATAAAGTCTGACGGTTTTGTCGCAAAGTCTGGTTTTATAGGTTAATATTTACCTAATTTCGACTCGACACCCTGAATTATAATGTTTAAAGG
>NZ_CADDIS010000023.1:0-2602 GCF_902751245.1 Vibrio sp. Vb339
ATCCGGGCTTCTAACTCTTGGATTTTCTTTTGCTCAGGCGTGAGGGCTTTAGTCGTTGGAGTCATCCCACCTCGCTCAACTTTGAGTTGGTCGACCCATCGCCGTAAAGCTGTTTCACCTACGCCCATAGAGTTAGCTGCTTCAGGTATGGAGTACCCTTGATCAAGAACCAAACTTGCAGCATCTAGTTTGAACTCAGCTGAAAATGTACGTCGTTGTCGTTTTGTCATTGAACACCTCATTTATGGTGGAGACTTTACCACCTAATTTGGTGTCCGGGATCATTAGACCACTACAGTTGAGCTCATTACTATCTATAAGTTAGCTAATCATTATTTGACCAACTTTTCCTAATGTAGGTATGGTGTATAAGACTTATCACATAAATTTAGGTGGAGTTTAAGGTGAATAAAGAAACCAAAAAGAATTTTGATAAAGTATTTCAGGCTGCGTTAGCACTGTTTGGGAGTGACGAAGCTGCTAATCACTGGCTTAAGCATCCAGCTCGAGGGCTTGGCAACAAACGACCAATTGATATGCTTTCGACAGCCGAAGACACCAAGGCTGTACTCAATTTGATCGGCCGTTTAGAGCATGGAGTGTTTTCGTGACCTTTATTACTACAAGCTTTTGCCCCATTTAGTGCTGGCAACTAGGAAGAAATCCTTCTCAGTTGCTTTCCAACTAATAAGAATTCCTCGCAGTTGAACTGTTGTCAAATTTGCAATACTTGCCTGAGAGATGAAAAAGTTCAGTTGTTGCTGATTCTGCAAAAACTCCCACCTGCTCCAATTGTGCAACGCTTGTTGCACCATTCTCCTAAAACACTTCTGTCCAAAAGCTTCTCAGGTTGATTTATTACTCGTGGCACTTTCTAGCTCGAAAGTGCCCCAAAGTGATTTGGAGTAAAAGGTCATTAACATTCTGTTTATCGAATTTCACCACATCTAACCTAACAACCTAGCTACAAGTTCAATTTGTTCACTTAACATAGTTAGACCTATCGAAAAATAGCTCATTTGATACAATGCCTTATATAATGTTTTTGACCGATATATAGCGTCGAAACTGTAAGAATATACTGAAGGATCCAAAGTGAATTTTGCGATTGGCGATACAGAGGCACTGCTAAGTGCAATAGATTTTAGTGACAATGAACTTGTTTTTTTAGTTGGTTCCCCCCTTTCATGCTCTTATGGAGAGGTTCAAGGCATTCCTGGCGTAAAAGATATGCTTGAACTAATTGAAGATAAAGTATCGGAAAGGTCACGGACTAAAACCTCTTATCATAGATCAGTTGAACACATCCAAGCTGACACAGAAAAGTATCAAGCTTCCTTTGACTTTTTAAGGTTAAATACTAGCCCTAACACTGTTAACGGTATTATTCGTAAAGCTACTTTGAAGGCATACATGGACGATACTCAAGATATCGATATTAACGATGCCAATGCACTTAAGAAGTTACAAGAAAAAACTGAATTATGGTCTATTCCGCCAGCGACTCAAGGGCTCGCAGAAGTACTCAATAATTCAAATGGCATATCAAATACGGTATTGACGCCAAACTTCGATCCATTGCTTTCCATCGCATTAACTCAATTAGGTCAATCACCAACAAGAACTGTACTTCACGGTGATAGTAATATAGAACAATTCCAGAGTACCGACGTAAATATAGTTCATTTTCATGGATATTGGTTGGATACTGATACCTTACATACTTCAGCTCAATTGACCATTGATAGACCATTATTTAAACAATCTTTGATGAGGCTTTTGAACAATAAAACTCTAGTTGTTTTAGGGTATGGAGGTTGGGATGACGTCTTTACTCAAGTATTATTCTCGATTATTCAAGATAATGGGGCTAACTTTGACATCCTATGGGCGTTCTATGAATCAAATGAAGAAACGATTAATAATAAATATTCCAATCTTCTAGAGTCAGTAAAGCCAGCTCTTCAAAGAGGGCGTTTCAAAGCGTTTAGCGGGATAAATTGTCATGAGTTTTTGCCTATTCTTGCCAAAGAATGTGCCGTTAGTAACTCGAATATCACATGCCAAAAAGTTCCACTGATCGCTACTAAAGATGATTATCCAACTGAAAGTCACTCATTCGAAGATAACAATGTAACACTCGCTGCATGGCAGCATTTCTACGATAAAGCGCATATATACATTAGATGCACTGAAAGAAGTTATTTGATACGTAGCTTTGAGGAGCATAAATGTCTCAACATCACCGCTGAATGGGGGATCGGGCATAAAGAGTTTGTGTGTACACTAAGCTCAACTAGCGACTATTCTGAATCTCCCATTTATAGAATATGTAGTGGTCTAATGATCCCGGACACCAAATTAGGTGGTAAAGTCTCCACCATAAATGAGGTGTTCAATGACAAAACGACAACGACGTACATTTTCAGCTGAGTTCAAACTAGATGCTGCAAGTTTGGTTCTTGATCAAGGGTACTCCATACCTGAAGCAGCTAACTCTATGGGCGTAGGTGAAACAGCTTTACGGCGATGGGTCGACCAACTCAAAGTTGAGCGAGGTGGGATGACTCCAACGACTAAAGCCCTCACGCCTGAGCAAAAG
>NZ_CADDIS010000024.1:0-2265 GCF_902751245.1 Vibrio sp. Vb339
GGCACCACCCATCAAGTAACGATTACGATAAACGGCACTAACGACAAAGCAATTATTGGTGGAACAAGCTCAGGAGCTGTCACCGAAGAATCTCAATTGCAAACATCCGGTACGTTGACCGTCACTGATATCGATACTGCCATTGCACATTACTGTAACATGGATATAAGAGGCAGCTTAGGTACTCTACATCTGACCGACTCAGGTGCTTGGACGTACGATCTTGATAATACTAACCCTACAGTTCAAGCGTTAGGCGTGAATAAAACAGCCACTGATACTATTGCTGTCCATTCTGCTGACGGCACGCCGCATCAAGTTACGATTACGTTGTTTGGCACTAACGCCAAGGCCACTATGGGTTGAACAACTCCATTCGCCGGCAGCGTAAGATGTCTATAGGAGACAGCTGGTACGTTGACTGTCACTGACGTAGATACTGGCGAGGCACATTTCTCCAACACAGATATTGTAGGCAACTTAGGGACTCTACATCTGACCGATTCTGGTACTTGGACGTACGACCTCGATAACACAAACCCTACAGTTCAAGCATTAAGAAAAGGAGTAACCGCCACCGATACTATTACGATTCATTCTGCTGATGGCACGCCTCATCAAGTGACTATCACGGTGAATGGCACCAATGATGCTGCTTTAATCGGTGGGACAAACTCAGGTGCGGTGACTGAAGAATCTCAATTACAAACATCCGGTACGTTGACTGTCACTGATATCGATACTGGCGAGGCACATTTCTCCAACACAGATATAGTAGGCAACTTGGGGACTCTACATCTGACCGACTCAGGTGCTTGGACTTACGACCTCGATAACACAAATCCTATCGTTCAAGCGTTAGGCGCGAATAAAACAGCTACCGATACTATTACCGTTCACTCTGCAGATGGCACCACCCATCAMGTAACGATTACGATAAACGGCACTAACGACCAAGCACTTATTGGTGGAACAAGCTCAGGAGCTGTCACCGAAGAATCTCAATTGCAAACATCCGGTACGTTGACTGTCACTGATATCGATACTGGCGAGGCACATTTCTCCAACACAGATATAGTAGGCAACTTGGGGACTCTACATCTGACCGACTCAGGTGCTTGGACTTACGATCTTGATAATACTAACCCTACAGTTCAAGCGTTAGGCGTGAATAAAACAGCCACTGATACTATTGCTGTCCATTCTGCTGACGGCACGCCGCATCAAGTTACGATCACGGTGAATGGCACTAACGACAAAGCAATTATTGGTGGAACAAACTCAGGATCTGTCACCGAAGAATCTCAATTGCAAACATCCGGTACGTTGACTGTCACTGACGTAGATACTGGCGAGGCACATTTCTCCAACACAGATATCGTAGGCAACTTAGGTACTCTACATCTGACCGATTCTGGTGCTTGGACGTACGATCTTGATAACACCAATCCTATCGTTCAAGCGTTAGGCGCGAATAAAACAGCTACCGATACTATTACCGTTCACTCTGCAGATGGCACCACCCATCAAGTAACGATTACGATAAACGGCACTAACGACAAAGCAATTATTGGTGGAACAAGCTCAGGAGCTGTCACCGAAGAATCTCAATTGCAAACATCCGGTACGTTGACTGTCACTGATATCGATACTGGCGAGGCACATTTCTCCAACACAGATATAGTAGGCAACTTGGGGACTCTACATCTGACCGACTCAGGTGCTTGGACTTACGATCTTGATAATACTAACCCTACAGTTCAAGCGTTAGGCGTGAATAAAACAGCCACTGATACTATTGCTGTCCATTCTGCTGACGGCACGCCGCATCAAGTTACGATCACGGTGAATGGCACTAACGACAAAGCAATTATTGGTGGAACAAACTCAGGATCTGTCACCGAAGAATCTCAATTGCAAACATCCGGTACGTTGACTGTTACTGACGTGAATCCTCGCGCGGCACGTGTCTCCAACACCGATATCGTAGGCAACTTAGGTACTCTACATCTGACCGATTCTGGTGCTTGGACGTACGATCTTGATAACACCAATCCTATCGTTCAAGCGTTAGGCGTGAATAAAACAGCTACTGATACTATTACTGTTCATTCTGCAGATGGCACGCCCCATCAAGTTACGATCACGCTCTTAGACACTAATGACGCTGCAGTCAAAGATAGAACAAGAACAGGAGCTGGCACCGAAGAATCTAAATTACAAACATCCGGTACGTTGACTGTCACTGATATCGATACTGGCGAG
>NZ_CADDIS010000025.1:0-1750 GCF_902751245.1 Vibrio sp. Vb339
GGGTTAAGTCCCGCAACGAGCGCAACCCTTATCCTTGTTTGCCAGCGAGTAATGTCGGGAACTCCAGGGAGACTGCCGGTGATAAACCGGAGGAAGGTGGGGACGACGTCAAGTCATCATGGCCCTTACGAGTAGGGCTACACACGTGCTACAATGGCGCATACAGAGGGCAGCAAGCTAGCGATAGTGAGCGAATCCCAAAAAGTGCGTCGTAGTCCGGATTGGAGTCTGCAACTCGACTCCATGAAGTCGGAATCGCTAGTAATCGTGAATCAGAATGTCACGGTGAATACGTTCCCGGGCCTTGTACACACCGCCCGTCACACCATGGGAGTGGGCTGCAAAAGAAGTGGGTAGTTTAACCTTTCGAGGAGGACGCTCACCACTTTGTGGTTCATGACTGGGGTGAAGTCGTAACAAGGTAGCCCTAGGGGAACCTGGGGCTGGATCACCTCCTTATACGAAGATATGCACGATGAGTACCCACACAGATTGATTAGGTTTAAAAAGAAAAAGAGATGAAGAACTCCCAAGGTTCTTCAAAGTTTGTTTCTGCTTTTAAAGTAGAGATAAATTGCAGTGTCCCGTTCGTCTAGAGGCCTAGGACACCGCCCTTTCACGGCGGTAACAGGGGTTCGACTCCCCTACGGGATACCACTTCCTTCAAGAAGTAAAAAGGGTCGTTAGCTCAGTTGGTAGAGCAGTTGACTTTTAATCAATTGGTCGCAGGTTCGAATCCTGCACGACCCACCATTTCCTCCCAAGGAAATAAAATTTGGGGCGATTAGCTCAGTTGGGAGAGCACCTGCCTTACAAGCAGGGGGTCACTGGTTCGAGCCCGGTATCGCCCACCATTTCCTCCCAAGGAAATAAAAATATGGGGCTATAGCTCAGCTGGGAGAGCGCCTGCCTTGCACGCAGGAGGTCTGCGGTTCGATCCCGCATAGCTCCACCATTCCTTCCATAAGAATGGCTTTTATTTTCACTTTTTAAAAAGTGAAGACAAAAAGAAACTTTTATGGGCGATTAGCTCAGTTGGGAGAGCACCTGCCTTACAAGCAGGGGGTCACTGGTTCGAGCCCGGTATCGCCCACCATCTTTAAGCACACTTTTCTTAGTAATAGAAAGCTGAGTGTATTTAAAAATGGTTTTAAAAGTTTAATGCTTTAAAAACTCTTGCTCTTTAACAATTTGGAAAGCTGACTGATTGATTACTTACGAGTAATTCAATCAAATTTAAAAGTTCTCAATGTTTATCTTTCATTAGATAAACACAACAAACACATTCAAGTGTCTTGTATTCGATTCAAACTTAGTTTGAATCACAATTGAGTCCGGCAAACAGTCATTGAGAATTAACCCTTCTTGATGACAACCAAAAACCTTGGTTAGTTGCCATACACTAAGACCCTTTCGGGTTGTATGGTTAAGTGACTAAGCGTACACGGTGGATGCCTTGGCAGTCAGAGGCGATGAAAGGCGTAATAACTTGCGATAAGCCCAGATTAGGTAGTAATAACCTTTTGAGTCTGGGATTCCTGAATGGGGAAACCCACTTACATAAGTAAGTATCCTGTTGTGAATACATAGCARCAGGAGGCAAACCGGGGGAACTGAAACATCTAAGTACCCCGAGGAAGAGAAATCAACCGAGATTCCGAAAGTAGCGGCGAGCGAAATTGGATTAGCCCTTAAGCTTTTAATGAGACAGATGAAGGCTCTGGAAAGTGCCGCAATAAAGGGTGATAGC
>NZ_CADDIS010000026.1:0-1367 GCF_902751245.1 Vibrio sp. Vb339
TCAGACAGGATATCACGTGTCCCGCCCTACTCGTTTTCACTGATTATGATGTGTCGGTTACGGGGCTATCACCCTTTATTGCGAGACTTTCCAGACTCTTCACCTGCATCATTAAAAGCTTAAGGGCTAATCCAATTTCGCTCGCCGCTACTTTCGGAATCTCGGTTGATTTCTCTTCCTCGGGGTACTTAGATGTTTCAGTTCCCCCGGTTTGCCTCCTGCTGCTATGTATTCACAACAGGATACTTACTTATGTAAGTGGGTTTCCCCATTCAGGAATCCCAGACTCAAAAGGTTATTACTACCTAATCTGGGCTTATCGCAAGTTATTACGCCTTTCATCGCCTCTGACTGCCAAGGCATCCACCGTGTACGCTTAGTCACTTAACCATACAACCCGAAAGGGTCTTAGTGTATGGCAACTAACCAAGGTTTTTGGTTGTCATTAAGAAGGGTTAATTCTCAATRACTGTTTGCCGGACTCAATTGTGATTCAAACTAAGTTTGAATCGAATACAAGACACTTGAATGTGTTTGTTGTGTTTATCYAATGAAAGRTAAACATTGAGAACTTTTAAATTTGATTGAATTACTCGTAAGTAATCAATCAGTCAGCTTTCCAAATTGTTAAAGAGCTWGATRTTTCAAWAGAAATAACCATTTTTAAAGATTCTTARGGAARAACVCTTAAAGATGGTGGAGCTATGCGGGATCGAACCGCAGACCTCCTCGCTGCVAGVSAGGCGCTCTCCCAGCTGAGCTATAGCCCCATCTGGRAAAGTATTTCCTACTCTTAACTTATTAAACCTATCAATCTGTGTGGRYACTYATCGTGMATATCTTCGTATAAGGAGGTGATCCAGCCCCAGGTTCCCCTAGGGCTACCTTGTTACGACTTCACCCCAGTCATGAACCACAAAGTGGTGAGCGTCCTCCCCGAAAGGTTAAACTACCCACTTCTTTTGCAGCCCACTCCCATGGTGTGACGGGCGGTGTGTACAAGGCCCGGGAACGTATTCACCGTAGCATTCTGATCTACGATTACTAGCGATTCCGACTTCATGGAGTCGAGTTGCAGACTCCAATCCGGACTACGACGCACTTTTTGGGATTCGCTCACTATCGCTAGCTTGCTGCCCTCTGTATGCGCCATTGTAGCACGTGTGTAGCCCTACTCGTAAGGGCCATGATGACTTGACGTCGTCCCCACCTTCCTCCGGTTTATCACCGGCAGTCTCCCTGGAGTTCCCGACATTACTCGCTGGCAAACAAGGATAAGGGTTGCGCTCGTTGCGGGACTTAACCCAACATTTCACAACACGAGCTGACGACAGCCATGCAGCACCTGTCTCAGAGYTCCCGAAGGC
>NZ_CADDIS010000027.1:0-1191 GCF_902751245.1 Vibrio sp. Vb339
CAATCGTTAGCAGCAAATGTAATGTCTTCTTTGGAAATGGCGTTACTTCCACCGCCGGCGTACATGTCACCGTCTTGATCAATACCTAAAAATAGCTTTTTGAAGCTTCCGCCATCTATTCCCATACGTTGTACAACACCTTTTACCTGACTGAACTTTATCCAAGTCATCAGCGTCATCGACTCTGTCATTTGTGGCGTATAACCAAGCTGCATAATGGCTTTAGTGGCTCGTAAATCTAGCTCCCTGTCACCAGTTGTTATGGCAACCCCTGCTTCGGTATCTACTTTTGATTGAGCAAGTACATATGCTTCCCAATAAGTTATGCCGCCCGATTCCATGACTTTATTTGCATCCGCCACTAACGGGTCGCTGCCTGCGTCATATTCCCAATAATCGCCCATTCCATCATGGTCACTGTCTGTTGAGCACGGATCAGCAATGACTTTGCCTGTCGTTGCCCCCATTTCTATGCCATCAGATAACCCGTCGCCATCACTGTCTGCTGTATGCACATCGGTGCATAGTGCCATTTCTTGACGATCGGTGAGGCCATCGCCATCACTGTCTGGCAGCACACCGTCAACCTTCAAAGTTGACGCGTCAGTCAGGAAGGCATCAAACTCACCTGTTGCTACATTTTCTACCCATTGACCACGTACTCGACTGAAGTTATAGAACCCAAGCAAGCCTTGCTCACCGGGTAAAGGCGGTGTCAACATGTAGCTCTGAACTTCGGTTTTGGTTAGTGCCCGRGACCACAGTTGYACATCATCGAGGACAGCATCCATATGATCTTGCACACCGCTCTCGCTGTTGAGAGCTCCAATGATTAAGTTACGAGTATTACGACTCTCTCTTGAATAACCTRAAAAATCGTCAAAGACTTCACCATTAACGTATACTGTGTACTTGTCGAATCTGCCGCCTTCTTCGACAACCAGAGCTAGATGCACCCAATCGTTAGCAGCAAATGTAATGTCTTCTTTGGAAATGGCGTTACTTCCACCGCCGGCGTACATGTCACCGTCTTGATCAATACCTAAAAATAGCTTTTTGAAGCTTCCGCCATCTATTCCCATACGTTGTACAACACCTTTTACCTGACTGAACTTTATCCAAGTCATCAGCGTCATCGACTCTGTCATTTGTGGCGTATAACCAAGCTGCATAATGGCTTTAGTGGCTCGT
>NZ_CADDIS010000028.1:0-994 GCF_902751245.1 Vibrio sp. Vb339
ATCCTATATTGCATCAGGTGTTCGAGCATAAACTCATAGCAATCTATTTTAGATTTTTCGCGAAGTAGGTGGCGGCCTTTTTTACGATATCTAGCTCTTCAGCTTGCTCTGCTAATAATCGCTTGAGCTTGGCATTTTCAGTGGTGAGTTCTCTTTCTCTATCGCTGATTTTCGCGTCTTTTTTTACGGCTTTACGCCATCCATAGATTTGAGATTCATATAAAGATAGCTGCCGTGCGGCAGCAGCGACACCGACTTTCTCTGCTAACTTAAGTGCTTCGGCTTTAAATTCAGGAGCATGTTTGATTCGTGTTTTCTTAGTTGTCATTGTCCACCTCGTTAGTGATTGTATTCACTTAACTCAGTGTCCAAAACTTCTGGTGCGGATCAATCGGTAACGCACCTACCATTCCAGACAATCCATCTGGCAAAAATCGTGCGACATGCTGTTGATCGGTTGAATTTGTAAGTCTTAATACAACCCACGTACCACACTGTGAAATAACTGTACTGTCTACATCGGCTGGCCGCTGACTTACCAGCATCAAGCCTATTCCGTATTTTCGCCCCTCTCTTGCTATACGCCTTATTGCTCCTTGAGAGGCTGCGTATTGAGCCTCACCATGATCGGGAACATACCTATGAGTTTCTTCACACACTAATAATATAGGGTCCTTCTCTTTCTCTTGTTGGGTCTGGAATACCTTATATTGAAAAAGTAACCTAGCAATTAGCGCGGTAAGCGGTCCTGCGACTTCATTTGGCAAGCCTGAAATATCAATAATCCTAATAATCTTTACCTGCCTGACTAGGGGCACCAATGAATTGGTTCAAAACTTGATGCAGCTTTATTTCTTTTTCGTTATCAACCCAACACTTCATCATAAATGAACCTGATTACGTATAACTTTCAGCTAAAAAGAGGATAGCGATTAATAGCGGTGAGTTCGTAGGTGATTGTGAGATGATTAAATCCCTGCTCTCAAAGCATGTC
>NZ_CADDIS010000029.1:0-936 GCF_902751245.1 Vibrio sp. Vb339
GCCATTACCTCACCAACTAGCTAATCCCACCTAGGCATATCTTGACGCGAGAGGCCCGAAGGTCCCCCTCTTTGGCCCGTAGGCATTATGCGGTATTAGCCATCGTTTCCAATGGTTATCCCCCACATCAAGGCAATTTCCTAGGCATTACTCACCCGTCCGCCGCTCGACGCCCATTAACGCACCCGAAGGATTGTTAGTGTCGTTTCCGCTCGACTTGCATGTGTTAGGCCTGCCGCCAGCGTTCAATCTGAGCCATGATCAAACTCTTCAATTTAAGATTTTGTGACTCAACGAATACTGACTTCAAAACTACTATGTAATTYTAAAGCTATTAYCATTCCAACAGAATGRTAATGAATTGACTGTGCCRAWTAACGCCTCTCTAYAAAGAAAGTARTTAWWCGTATTGGTCACTCAGTTCATTGAAATCATTTTGWTWCCGAAGWAWCTGTYTTAYCTAACGATAAAACGTTTTGATATTCATCAACGAGTGCCCACACAGATTGATAGGTTTAAATTGTTAAAGAGCTTTGCTTTCAGTGCCTTAGCACTTAAGCAGGACGCGTATAATACGCTTTCTACTTTGAAAGTCAACATAAAATACTAAGAAAACTTAGAACTCTATGGTGACTTGTCTACTTTGTAGACAAAGTCGAAATTAAAGCCTGGCGATGTCCTACTCTCACATGGGGAAGCCCCACACTACCATCGGCGCTATTGTGTTTCACTTCTGAGTTCGGCATGGAATCAGGTGGGTCCACAATGCTATGGTCGCCAAGCAAATTTTAAAATTCGGAAAGCTGTTAAATTCTCTTCAAACTCATTCAAGCGTTTGGTATTTCTTTGAGTCCACAAAACCCCTTGGGTGTTGTATGGTTAAGCCTCACGGGCAATTAGTACAGGTTAGCTCAATGCCTCGCAGCACTTACACAC
>NZ_CADDIS010000030.1:0-838 GCF_902751245.1 Vibrio sp. Vb339
CTGCATTCGCAATTTKGGGTGACGTAGGAACGCTTTGAAACGGACACTGCTTCGTTTTGCTTTAGTTATTGGCATCAACATCTGTGGGTTTATTCGTGGATGACACATAATAAACAGGCTCAAACTGATATGCATTAAGTTTAGTTGGAAAGTGCTCGCTAAAACCTCTCCCCCATTTGCTAAAATTTTCAAAGCCATGAATTCAGAAATAATGAATCTCAGGGGTTTTGGGAAGCACTCATGCTCTAGCGAGCGAACTCTGTTTTTGGAGCCGTTGGAGTAAGGTTTATGGGAATACACATTTCCCCGAAAAGTTCACTCTGATCAGGACTCTATACGGTTCTGTCGCAAATTTTGATAGCGACATGGCAGAGCCATTTTCTAGACGCAATTAGTCTGCGAGGGCATAAAATTGCTCAAAGGCGTTGTTCCCCCCAAGGTTAATTTGACCTCGTTTAATCATTGTCCACAATTCTTTACCATGAAGACGGGCCGTTGCCCCTTCTAGTGATTTCCATCCAAGGGCTTGGCGTGTTTTTTGTTTTACCCACCGATGACTTTGCTCCACAATATTGTTCAGTTTTTTGATATCGAGTATCTCAATCAGTGACAATATAAAGAAGCCCGTTAACCAGAGTTGAACGTTCATTGCATCAATAGCCGCGTGGTTGCTTTTACTCCCATCAATGACCACTTTCTCGGGGAGGCCATGTGAGCTATCGCCTTATTCAGAAAGGCTTTCGCGGCAGCTTCATCGCGATTKGAGCTGAGATAATCATCAATGACGTTTCCAAACTTATCGACCGCTCGATAGTAGTAAAGCCATTCTCCTTTCACT
>NZ_CADDIS010000031.1:0-606 GCF_902751245.1 Vibrio sp. Vb339
GCTGGGTGTCACAAGGCTAACTGAGACAGGGAGACAAGACATGAATGACGATAACTTTGACCAAGATAGTTCCATTGATATCTCGACTTTCAATCCTCCTAGCAGCATGAACAAGCATGAGATGGTGACATGGCAGCTATTGTCTCCCTTGTTGATATTTACCGTGTTCTTCTTTGTTGTTCCGATAGCAATGATGCTTCATAAATCGGTTTATAGCCCTGAATTGCAAAGAGCATTGCCTGAATTTAGCACATACATTCAAAGGTGGGATCCAAACTCACGAGAGCTTCCAAATTCGGTCACTGTGTCCATATTCATACAGGAGCTCGCTAACGTTTATGGAAAGGCTGAAATAGGAGAACTTTCGAGACGTCTAAACTATGAACGCAGTGGCTTCAGAAGCCTCATTATGAAGACGGCTCGCCGTTTAGCTTCAGGGGATGCAACCCAAAAACGTACCGGAATTAAGGTATTAGGGTTTATTGACAAGAGATGGTTAGAGCCGACTTACTGGCAATATTTAAAATCAGCATCACGTCCATATACGCCCTTTTATTTGTTGTCTGCGATAGACATGAAGTTAGACAAAAACGGTCACATAACGAC